>NZ_CH724157.1:0-6942 GCF_000152625.1 Roseovarius nubinhibens ISM
GAGGACTACGACGAGGTGCGACGTGCTTTGAATGAGCGCGGCGCGGAAGGGTGGGAGGTTATCACCGCCGAAGCCGGCGACTACGGCTACACCACTTTCTTGAAGCGTGAGACTGGTACAATGAAGGCGGCATCGGAATGACACGGGCTATTGCAGTCGCTGGCCTGCTCTTGATCTTTGGCACAACTGCTGGCGTAGCCGAGCGGAACCTGATCCCGACGCTCGACAACCACCCAAATGTTTGCCCAGACCAGCCACCTGAGCCGAAGTGGATGCAGAACATCAATGTGCGCGAATCCTATAAGCGCCTTTTGATCCAACAGATATATCGGGCTCAAAGCATGGAGCGCGTCGTAGACTCGCAAAACTGCGACTGTCCCACACGGTATCCAACTTGGGAGGACGCCGTACGCTTCTACACAGAGCGCTATGCTTCATCTAAATACTGGGACGTTGTCGAAGCGACGTCCGAATACCGACGACAGGCAAATGAACTGCGCCGCGCCGCCATGCCAATCTGCGTAGCAGCTGGCAACTGGTAGCAATCCATGAGTGTCGTCACCTACTTCGTGGAAACGTCCGAAGGGTATCTAGATACCGCTGCCGAAACTCAGTTTGGTGCGGTCGCAGCAACGGTCGGCACGTTGCTGGTTCTGGGCACAACACTAGTTGTCATTCTGGTCTTCATCAACATGATCTACCAATATCGCGCCATGGACGGCCGAACTGCCTTTTGGCTGGCCGTGAAGGTCGGACTTATAGGGGTCTTCGCGGCCAACTGGGTCCAGTTCAATGCGCTTGCCTCAGCAATACTGAACGGAATTGACAGCATTGCCGGGGCACTTGTGGCTTCTGTCGGCGGCGGATCACCTGGTCCGTCCGGTACCTTTGCAGAGGAATTTGACGAACTGATTGCAGCGCTCGGGGACTATCTGAATGCTGCGGGATCTGAGCTGAACTGGATGGCGGGTGCCTTGCTTGACACACTTGGGGTTCTGCTGCTCTCGATTCTTGGCGGGTTGGCGGCGTTCATTGTTGTGGCGTCCCGGCTCATGATCGCTCTGCTAATTGGCATTGCGCCAGTGATGATCTTCTTGACCCTGTTCGAGGTGACCAAGGATTATTTCGCGCGCTGGTTATCCGCGCTCATTTCATTCGCGATGTATCCGATCGTCGTCGCCGGAGTGTTCGCGACGATCACGGGGGTCTCTCGGGCGCTTCTTGCCGAACTTGGCGACCCGGAGGGAGCCTCGAACATAGGGGCCCTTATCCCATTTTTCATGATGGTGCTGATGGCAAAGGGTTTCATCATAGCAACGCCTTTCTTGGTTCGGGCGATTTCCGGAAACATCATGATGCCAGCACTCTCAGCCGGGTTCGGGGGAAGCTATGCCTTCGCCAGAGGGCTTGCAGGTAGCCAACAAGTTTACAATCGCTATGCCATCGGTGGCGCAACTGGGGCTGAATACGCAGCCCTTCGAGCGCGACAATTCTTCGGCGTGCAAGCCTTGCCGAGCCGGCCAAATACTGCTGGAGGGCCAACTGCGGCTCGTCCGGGTGACGCAACCGGAACAGGCGCCCGAATGCTGGCACAGCTTTCGAGACTTGGTAGGTTGGGCAGGCGGTGACAGCCAGGTGCCAAAAACTTGCCAAAACTGCAAAGGTTTCGCCGCGGGTTTTTGTCATTGCTAAACGGTTGATCCCTCGCGACACAAGGCACGTGGCCAAACACGACCGTTTCTGCCACAAGCGGAATCGACAATTTTAGCACCGTGCCACGGCCCTGCGCATCGCCCGATTGCCAACTGGCTCAGGCTCTTCGCCGGGGTGTTGCCCTTCACCTTTCCAGTCGTCTGACCAAAGCCAATCTTCGAAATAATAGAGCCAAAGGTAAGTCCACGGAATGATGGTTTGGTCGATCCGCTTCCGCGCGTCCCATTCCCTGGCACCTGGAAGATAAAGACAAAGGCGCAGCGGATCTCTGTAGACGTGAGGAAAAGGACGCCCTGCCGCCAGCAACTCCAGATCCGGGTCGTCTATCTGAACACCGGGCGTTTGACCCGGCTGAAGCGTGATCGTGGCAAGGTAGGAGCGCGCCAAGGCGGTCGGTTGTATAGGCTCTTGCCATGTCAATTTGTTTGCGCGGACCTGCCCCACACCACTGATAGCCGGGCTTGCCTTCAGGAACAGCAGCTGCTGCGACAGGGTCAGGTCGTATTGCCCGCCTCGTCCTATCATCAATCACCGAAGAACGTATTTGTGGGCACGGTCGTTGATGCTGCGACCTTCGATGTCGTCAGCCCGACCACAGGTGCGACAGAAAGCAGACCCGATTTGCGACCATCCGACACCGCATTGACGCGGTTGCCGAGAACCCGTCCGGTGACACCGGAACCAAACGAACGCTCCATGTTCAATGACACACGGTCCTGACCAACAGCATCGCGAAGGACTTCAAAGTCGGACAGAGCTTGTGCGTGCCACGCATAGAATGCTGGTGCCCGGCGTTCATCCTTGTTCCAATTGTCGGCGAAGTTTTCCCCGTTGGTTGTCTCGTTCAGGATGGCATAGCCCCGCCGTCCGTCCAGAATGGGGCGGTCGATGAAGTGCGGCATCATCCGGATCGTTTCGACCAACAGATCCATTTCGTCATGGAAGACGTGGTTGCGCACGCAATAGGCATAGGACTGCATCGCAAGGGTGGTAATGATAACGGAAATCGGGGCCACGTCTTGCGTGTTGTTCTGATAAAAAACGTCGCGGTGCCGTTTGAGCAATTGCACGATGCGGCGCAGGATGCCTTTCACTGCTTCTCGGACGGGGAACGGCTCCACCGTCGCCTCGTCCCGCTGCATGGCGATAAACTTGCCCACAAAGGTAGGCCGGAGTGCGGCGCGCTCATCGAACAGGGTCTTGTAGGCCCGCGGGTTTGTCGGATGCCATTCCTTCAGAGCCCGGTCGGGCACCAATTCGCCCCGGTTGCCGCAGACCGGGTTTGCTATCGTCGGGGATAGGTCGAGGTGGAAGTCCCCCGCATAGTTGAGACGCCAACAACGCTTTTTTTCTTCGAGAAGGCGCACATAGGTGGCGTGTTCCTTGAGCCGGTTTCCAACCGCCGCCTTCAGGGTCGCTGGTGAGATGCCGGACGCGATACCTGCACAAAAGCAGATCAGATCGACATCGAATTCCCGCCGCCCGATTGGCTTCACGGCCGTTCCAAGCGCACTGGACCCTTGGAGATAGACCAGAACACTGACGAGTAGGGGATCAGTTGAACCGGACAGCCAGTCTCCGACGGCACCATAGCTCTGGCGCGCACGATCAAACTGGGTTTCGGTGAGGTCCAGATCCTCGCCTATCTCGTCCAGGATGGTGAATATCTGCGTGCGCCGCCGAATATCACTGTCGGTCAGCGGCTGTCGCAACATCTGATTCATGCCGCTTTCTCCTTGAGTTGATAGACCGGCACGAAGGTATCGGCAGGCTGGGTGAAAAAGATCGGGGTCAGGTGGGGCTTTGCTTTTCGGGCTTCTGACATACCGAGGCCCTTGAGGCGGCCGATCTTCGTGGTGTCATCCAAGGTAAAAAACCCGCTCGGGACAGACGGCGAAATGCGGTAGATGCGATCCCCATCGTAAGGGTGTCCCGTCAGAAGTTTTGCCATGCCGAGGGCGCCATGTGATTGCCCATCCGCGTAAAGGTTGAGGACTTTGAGGCCGAGTCCGGCAAACCCTGGACTTTCGGGCAGCATGTAGACTTCGTCCAGACACCCCAGGCTCAGAATGCGCAGGTCTGACGGATGCCACCCCAGAAGAGTGATGGCTTCGACGACAGCAATGGCTGTGGGATTGTTGGCCCATGTCCCGCCATCGGTCAGGCCAATATCATCAGCAGTGCGATGTCGCTTGAAATACGTAGGTGCCGCTGCCGTAGCCAGGGCGGCATCAAGCGCAGTCTTGCGATAATCGGTTTGCAGGCGTGTGTGATGCGCGGTCTTGTAGATATAAGGGCTGCGGAGATCGGCATCCCACGCCGGGATCACCAACCGGGTCTGTGATTGCCCGATCAGATCGTTGTTGAGAACGGCCTTGAGTTCACGAGCAAGAATTGCCGCATCGTGCTTTGGACCGACTACGTGCCGACCTGTGGCGGTGAGGGTGCGCCATGCCTGCCGTATCCTCCCCAGCGGTTCATCATCCGCATTGTCCTGACCGAAGATGACAGGCCCGCGACGCTCGTAAAGCTCGAGCAGTTCCTTTGCCGTGCGGCCGAGGCCAAGGCCGAGTGCGATGATGCCACCCGTCGATGTGCCCGCGATGAGATCGAAATAGCGCCCAATGGGCTGGCCCAGATCCTCCTCGAGCCCCGCGAGGAATGCAGCGGGCATCGTGCCCTTAATCCCGCCCCCGTCGATGGAGAGGATGCGACGTATCTGCCTGTTGTTCCCACCGTTGCTCATCCTGACATCCATTCCGCTTATGCCCTTCAGCCTTTCGGCGGATACGGGTCCTTGCCATAGGTGTTGCGCTCGCGGATGCGACCGTTCTCGCCGTGGATCAGCATCTCGCTGCCCTGACGAATGGCGGATTCCCGCGCGGCTGTGATGGCCTCGCGCTGCGTGCCGTGGACGGAAGACGCGCGGGAGTTACCCGCCCCCTTCACTGCCCAACCGCTTTCATGCGGCACAACATGCTGATTTTTCTTAGACATTTCAAGCCTCACGTGTCGATTTCGATTGACGATGCGACAACCTTATGTTTAAATATACAGGAAGAAACGGCGTTTATCAACCACAACAATACCCGCCGGGAGAGGATCATGTTCGGACAAAGACTCAGGCTTGCCCGCAAGCGGGCGGGTCTATCCATGCAAGCGCTCGCGGAGCGCGTAACCCCAAGCGTGTCAGCGCAGGCCATCAGCAAATACGAGGCGGACAAGATGATGCCGTCCTCGTCAGTGCTGGTCGGCCTCGGCAAGGCGCTCGGCGTGTCACTGGACTTCCTGCTCGGCGGTCAGGTCGAAGCTCTGGAAAGCGTCGAGTGGCGAAAGAACTCGACCGCCTCGGCGCAGGATCGCGCGATGGCGGAATCCATCGTCATCGAGAAGCTCGAAGACTATCTCGCCATCGAGGACATCCTCGATATGCACCCCGCTGAAGACCCCTTCGCCGCGCTGCGCGTGGACATGGTGGCCGATGAAGAGGCCATCGACGCCAAGGCGCGGGACGTGCGGCGCGAGTGGCAGCTTGGGATCGACCCGATCCCGAGTATGACCGCCCTGCTCGAAGACAAGGGACTCAAGGTCATCGAGGCCGATCTCCCGGAACGCATCAACGGGCTGGCCTGTCATGTCGAACGGGCGGAGGGCGCACCGACTGAGGTAATCGTCGTCTCGCGGCACACCAATGTCGAACGCAAGCGCTTCAACCTCGCCCACGAACTCGCGCACCGGATCATCACCGAAACCGGCAATGCCGCACTGAAAAAGGAGCCCTCGATGCACCGCTTCGCGGGGGCGTTCCTCATTCCGCGTGAGCATCTGGAAGAGGAAGCTGGCCGAAACCGTCACGGCATGACCTGGATAGAGATCATGCGGCTCAAGCGCACCTATGGCGTCTCCGCCGCCGCGATGCTCGTGCGGCTCGGCCAGGTGGGCATCCTGTCGAAGAGCGCTGTGGAATATGCGTTCAAGACCTATGCGCGAAGCTGGCGGCGCGAGGAGCCGGAGCCTATCGGTCCAGGCGAGGGCTTTGCGGCCTTCGAGAAGCCGCAGCGCTTCGAGCGCCTCGTCTGGCGCGCGCTCGGCGAGGAGATGATTTCCCCCGTGCGGGCGGCGCAGATGCTCGGGCTCCCCTTGAGCGTTGTCGAACGCGACATCAGGGGGCCTCGTGACCAGTGACCTGTGTTGTCGTCAATGATGCGTCCTGTCTGATCGACTTGAAGAAGGGAGAGTTGCTGCACGTCCTGCTGCGGCTGCCCTATCGCTTCATCGTGCCCCTGCCCATCCGTGAGGAGGAGCTGCTCGATTTCACAGCGCAGGAATGGCGGATGCTCGAAGACGGTGGCCTCGCCACCTACGATCTGCCGGGGGAAGAAGTCGCGCGGGTTTTCGCTCTAAAGCGGGAACATAGCCGCCTGTCGGCCAATGATTGCTTCGCCCTCGTGACGACAACCTGCCAGGAAAACGGCATCCTCCTGACCGGCGACAACCTTCTACGCAAGGTCGCCACCGCTCGCGCGGTGCGCGTTCATGGCGTCCTCTGGATCATCGACGAGCTGCACGCCGCCGAAGCCTGCGATGTCGGGCTTCTTGTCTCCGCCCTGCAAATCTGGCGGGCGGATGAGGCGGTCTTCCTACCCCCCGCCGAGATCGACAAGCGGCTGCGCCGTCTCGGGGCATAATCTGAACAAGGTGGAGATGGCTGGACCCTGCCCACGACGTTCCGAGCGAAAGATCGAACGGTCATGCAAACCAGCCCCTTTTTTCGGCGTCAAAAAGCATCGTTTGTGACATTCAGCGTTACGGAAGCTACGCGCAGGTCGCCATGCCCGCCACCCTATCGCGCAACCAGCCTTTCACCATCCTCCTCTCGCAGCATCGCTTCCATGTCGTCCAAGCCATCGACTGCAGAGCGCATCTGCGCCTCATCAGCTACGCTCGCTGCCTCTGCATCGGCGACCTGGCTTCCAAAATCCATCTCCATCTGGCGCTGTTCCTCGGCGATAACGGTTTGAACGACAGGCGCGGTCTTTTTTGGAGCGACGTCGGTTTGCTTTGACGTTTGGCTGCCAGCATCTTGGTGTGCGGTCTCCACAACGGCGTCAGACCCACCTGGTCCGTTTGAAGGCGGAGTCATCGGCATGGCGCGCATACTCAGCGGCAGTTCACCCTGCGGCCCCCCTCCCCCAGGCTCTGGAAACGGCAACTCGCCCGTCTGTGCCG
>NZ_CH724157.1:7308-19661 GCF_000152625.1 Roseovarius nubinhibens ISM
GGCTGGGTCGGCAGAAGCTCGGAGGCTTCCTCAATGGTGACGATGCGTTCCTCGGCCGGTACGTGAGAGAGGATCTTGCGCGCGGCGACGGTCTTGCCGGTGGAGGTGCCACCCGAGACGATCATGTTGAGTTTGTTCTCGACGCAGAAGGCCAGCGCATCATCGATCAAACCCGCGGCCACCACTGCGCGCAAGGCGCGCTTTTTTTCGACGCGCAGGTCTTCGAGCTTGCGCTCTTTTCCGTAGAGGAAATCGAGCGCAATGCCCTCGAGTGGCAGGCTTGAGAAGAACCGCAGGTTGATCGACATGGCCGAGAGCACGGCCGGCGGGGTGATGACCTGTGCGCGGATCGGGCGACCCTTGTAGGTGATCGAGACCGAGACGATCGGGCGGTCCTTGCTCATCGTTGTATTGGCCGAGGAGGCGATCTGATTGCCCAGGTCCCTGACCTGAACGCCCGTCAGCCTCTGGTCCAGCGCGCGCATGAAGTGATCCCCCTGGAATTCGCCCCAACAGGTCCCGTCGGGATTGATGCAGATCTCGATGACATCGTCGCGGGCGGCGGCGTCGATCCGGTCGAGCGAGGTTTCGAGATAGCTCAGCGACATGGGCTCAGAATATCTCCAGATCGCGGTCGACCATGACCGTGACGCGGGCGCCCTGGTCGACATAGATGACGGGGCCGATTGAGAGATAGTCGCCGATGACGCTGTCCGTCGCATCGGCCAGATCATCGCCAACGTCTTCGAGAACGTCGGCGGCAGTCTCGTCCTGGACCTCGGAGGCGGCGGCACTTGGCGCAGCCGAAATCAGCGAGATCAGGGCGGCCGACCCGAAACGCTCGGCGAAGCGTGTGTCCACGAAACCCGTGACGCCGGAGCGACCCAGTTCATCGCCCCCGAAGGAGCTGATCTGGACGGTCTGGTTGTCGGGCAGGATGATCCGGTCCCAGGCGATGGTCACGCGGCGCTGCGCGATATCGACGCCGGCGCGGTAGCGCCCGATGAGACGGGATCCGCGGGGGATCAAGAGGCGCGCGCCATCGACGCTGTAGACATCCTCGGACACCACGGCACGGGTCTGACCGGGCAGGGAGCTGTCGAGGGCGGTTTCCATGACGGCCTGGATCATGGTGCCCTGGATGATGGTGTTGGAGGGATTGGCGATCACCTCGGCCTGCGTCACGGCGGAGGGCAACGCACCGTTCAGCACGAAATCCGTCACCTCGCCAAAAGTGCGTTCGGTCAGAGCCGTTTCATTCGCTCCGGAGGCACCGCCAAAAGCGATGGTGGGCGAGGTGGTGCGCCGCTCCTGGAAGGCGCGTTCCTCCGCGGCGCGGCGCTCCAGCTCGGCCATGCGCCGGGCTTCTTCTTCGCGGCGCAGTCGCTCTTGCTCGCGTGCGAGCAGCTCATCTTCCGTGGGGCCCGCTGGGGCGGGTTGGGGCCGGCTGGCTTCGAGTTGGGCCAGTTCCAGATCCATGCGGAGTTGCTCAAGGCTGCGATCCCGCGCCGTCAGTTCGTCCTGGAATCGTTGCTGTGCGGCTTCCGAGGCGGCTTGCAGCGCCGCGATCTGAGCGGTCAGCGCGTCGATCGCCTCTGCGGCGGCGGTGTCTTCCTCGACGACCGGTTCGGGGGCGTTGCGCAATTCCTCGATCTGGGCCTGCAGGGCGGTGATCTGCGCCAGAAGCTCCGCGTTGGGCTCGACGGGGTCTGGTCCGACGAACACAACCTCGGGCTCGGGCGGGGGCAAGGTCTCGATGGCACCAAAGCCGTCCCCCTCGCTTTGAAAAACATCCGGGGTGGCCGTCGGCAATGCTTCCTCTTCGTCGGGCTGTGAGAGGAGATAAAGCAGGGCACCACCCGCGCCGATGACGATGACCACGATCAGCGCGAGAAGGGGCGACCGGCGCTGCACCGCCGCTGTGGGCGCGCGGGCACTGCCTTTCTCAAGGGCGGCGAGGCGTTTTTCCAGCTCGATGTTCCCGGTATCGCTCATGAGGCGGCCTCCGCGGGCGGGATCGCCTCGATGCAGACCACCTCTTCGCCAAGTCGCAGGACCCATTGACGGTTCACGCCGCTGACGCGGATCACGCCGTCTTCAGGGGTTTGCGTGTTGACCGTGCGTTCACGGCCGCCCGCGTAGCGGAAGATCGCGGGCACAGGCGCGTTTCTTGGAAAGGCGAAATACGTGAACGTCCCGTCATCCCAGATGCGCGTTGGCGTGAACTCGGTCCGCGCGCTGGCGCCATAATTGTAGTTCGGCGCTTGGGCGGCGATGGCCCGGGTCGGGCGCGCATCGTCCTCCGGATAGCGGAACTGCACCACGTAGAAGGTCGGGCTGCGGACCTCCTCGACGTTGAAGTAGTAGCTCCGGCGGTTCGTATAGACTGTCACATTGGTATGCACCCCGCGCGCCACAGGCTTGATCGCGAAGGCCTGACCGCCCGGGACGCCGTCGATCTCGAAGCCCTCGGTGTCGCCCGCGATGATCGAGCGGATGCTTTCGCCCTCGCCGAACTCGATGGTGGTCACATGGGTGAGCGAAACGCTGAGACGGTAGACCTGACCCTCCTGGTAGGTGGCCAAGCGCACTCGGCTGTCGTTGGGACCGCCACGCGGGATGGCTTCGGCAGAGGCGAGGCCGGGCAACAGGGCAATGACAAAAATAAGCGATCTCATAAACAACAACGTCAGTTCTCCAATCTGTCGGAGCGGATGGAATATTCGAGGACGGTGAAGCCGAATGGATTGGTCCAGACCTCATCGATGGAGCGGCGGGTCTCCGGGCGGAACTCGAAGAGAAGCGTCGCAGTGAAGAGGCCGGTCTGGATGCCGTTAATGGACGTCAGGCGCTTGCGCAGGCGGACCGTCGCGCGGTTGGTTCCGATCCGGTTGATGCTGAGGATTTCCACGTCGAGCCGAGCATTGGGGCCATAGACCGTCGGCGGGTAATTCTCGTTGGCGCTGTTCCAGATCTGGCGCAGCCCGCTCTCGGCGGCCCCATCCGAGCGGCGCAGGACGCTGCGGATGCGCAAATCGTTGTCGAGCTGATTGTAGACCTCACGATCGGTCACATAGCGGAAGACCTCCGCCTCGATGATCGCCTGGTTGGCGGTGACCGAGGAAGCGCCCACCGAGGCCTCGGGGAGTGCAAAGCCGGTGGCGGGATCATAGGGGACAACGACGGGGGGCGGATCGACATCGAGGATCGAGACAGCTGCCGCGCTCAGACAGCCGATGATGCCGAAGACAAGGCCTATCAGGCCAAGACGCTGCCAAAGCCGTTCACGGCGCAGGGCACCATAGACCAGTTCTTCCTCGATGATTTCTTGTTCAGTCGCCACCCGTCATGCCCCCACGATCAGTCTGCCCGGAGGTCTGGCAAGGTGAAATCCATGAAGCGCTGCTCTTCGGCGATGGTGGCGGCATCGATCACGCCGCCCGTGCCATCGCCCACCGTTTGAATCGCTTCCAGCTGCCACATTGCCACGAGGGCGATGGCCAATTCAGCTGTCACGCGCGTGTTGAGATCGACGCTTTGCTTGAGCTCTTCCATGTCGTCGATGAGCCCGACAAGGCGGTCTACCCGCTCGAGCGACTGGCCGGCATCTTCATAGCTGTTCTGGGCGGCGGCTGAGACGAGTGCGCCGGTTGTTGCCTGCGTGGCCACACGGTTGGCCCCGGGATTGCCGCTGGTGGCCATTTCCGAGAGCGTGTCTTCATCGAAGCCGAGATCGGCCAGCACCCGGTCCATCTGGGTTTCGATCTCGCCTGCGCCAGAACCGGATAGGCCCGAGAAATCCCCAGTCTTGATCGCGTCAATCGTGGCGAGGATGTCCCCGAACTCTTGGTCGAGCAGACCGTTCAACTCGTCTTCCATTTCCGTCCGGATGATTTCTGGAAGCTCGGCAAGGCGGGTCAACGCTTCATAGGTTCTTTGCAGCTCCGCGAGTTGATCCGTGAGTGTGGCAAGCTGTTCGCGGAGCTGCGTCAGCTGCTCGTTTTGCAGGATCTCGTCTTCGATCATCTGCCGCAACTGCTGGATGTTTTGCGCGATGTTCTGGGTGTCGACGACCGGTACACCTTGTGCTGCGGCAGGGGGTAGGGCGCTGAACTGCAAGCCAACGCCAAGTGTCGTGGCCAAAGCTGTCCTCAAGAGCAGATGTCCCATCATTCAATCTCCCTGATCGTGAATTCCATGAACGCGCCTTCGGCCATGCGGGCGCTGGCCTGGGCCAGCTCCTCGGCAGAGAGGACGCGGGTGTGTGCCGCCTGAAGCCGGATGCGTGCAGCGACGAGGCGCACGAGTTCGGCGCGGGCATAAGTGTTGAGCGCGACGCTCTCCTGCACGTCCTCGGTTTCGGAAATCCTTTCGACGATATCCGCAATACGCAGCGCGGCCTGACGGATCGCGACAGGCGAGTTGTTGCCATAGACCGCCGCGCCGTGCCCCGTGATCGAGAGGTTGGCATTCGCCAGAAGTGCGGGGTCTATGGTGCCGAGCGCTTCGATCCCGCCGATGCGGCTCAGGTAGAGATTGTAGCGTTCGGGGATGACCTGAACGTAGTGCTGGGTTTCGGCAAAGGGCGGCACCCCACCATATTCGAACACGCGACCGGGTCCGGCATTATAAGCCGCCAGTGCGTTGATGATATTGCCATCGAAGGTATTGAGCTGGGTCGCGAGATAGCGCGCGCCGCCATGCACCTGAAGGTAGGGGCTGTCATAGTATTCCGGGTTGATGCCCAGATCGCTGGCCGTCCCAGGCATGATCTGGGTGAGACCATAGGCGCCGACGGGAGACCGTGCCCCAATCGTAAACCGGCTTTCCTGCCAGATCAGCGCTTGCAGCAACGCGCGCCACTGGACGGGCGAGAGCCCTGCGCGGCCAACACCCGCAAAGCCGCTGGTCTCCTGGGCCACGCGGATGATGAGCTGCTCGATGTTTTCTGCCGCATCCCCGAACATTTGCGCGCCGCCGGGATTGGGGTCGATCTCGGCACTTCCATAGACCGCTTCGACCGAGCGGTCTGGATCGCCGTTACCGTCCTCAAGCCCCAAGACCATCGCGGGCAGGCCCTGACCGCCGAAGCTGGTCTGGGCATCGAGGATGCGTCGGAGGGTTTCCAGCTGCTCCCGTTCGATCTCGGCGATGAGTTCGCGCACTGCAAGCTTGTGGGCCTGAACAGCCAAGTCTGCCTCGCGATCGCCGGTCTCGACGATGTCACGCGCTGTCAGCCCACTGTCATTGGTCGGCACGCCTTGAGACAAGGCGAGACCGGGCAGCAGGCAAAACGCGAGGATATGAGGCAGGCTAGACTTCAACGTCGCCCTCCGGCGCGCCGAGCGGTGCGAAGTGGCAATCCTGGGCTGTCGCTGCCGTCGAGGCGAGAAAGGAAAAGCAATTGGCCTGCGGCTCCCGATACTGGGTGCAGGAGGCCAGCGCGCCGAGCGCAGCCAAAGCGATAAGAATACGGATCATGAAAGCCTCCAAAAATCTGGGCGGTCGCGGTAATCGGTGCCGACAAGCGCTTCGCCCTTTTCCATGCCGCCAAGGATCGTGAGATTGGGCCCAAGGGCGCTCAGATCGGCATCGACGACGATTGAGCCCTGATCGTCGCGGATCAGTGCGAGGCGGCTGTTGCTGCCCGTGTTGAGAAGGACGTCGAGCTCCTTCTCCGTGAGGTTCAGCATCGCGTAGTCCGAGGCATTGGCGCGGATATTGGGCAGCAGGATCTGCGTCGGAACGGCTTCGACAATGGTCTTGCCGGTCCGGGTGCGCTCAAGCTGGCTGGCATATTGCGTCATCATCACCGCGACGGTGTTCTGCTTGCGCGCAGTCACGAGCCAGTTCGACAACCGTTCGGCGAAATATGCGTTGTCGAGCGCCTTCCAGGCCTCGTCGATCACGATGATGGTGCGGCGGCGGTCCTCGATCTCGCGCTCGACCCGGCGGAAAAGATAGGACAGGACCGCCATCCGTTCCTTGTCGGCCTCGCTGTCGAGAATGCCGGTCAGATCGAAGCCCACGACATCGCCCTTGAGCGAGAACGTGTCCTCGAGGCTCTGCCCGAAGATCCAGCCGTAGCGGCCGTCTTCGGTCCACTCGAGCAGGCGCTGGTGCAGATCGCCGCCATCATCGGTGGACACAAACAGCGATGCGAAATCCCGCCAGTTCCGCAGGGCCGGATTGGTGGCCTGGGCATTCTGGCGCACGACCTCCTGGATGCGGTTGGTCTGCGCCGGGGTCAGGGGCTTGTCGGCGCGGTAGAGCAGGGTTGTGAGCCAATCCGAGAGCCAGGCGGTGCCGCGCGCATCGGTCTCTGTCCAGAGCGGGTTGAGACCCGTGGGCTGGCCGGCTTTCAGGGAGGCGTAGCGCCCGCCATTGGCGCGCACCGCCATCTCCATGCCAAGACGGTAATCGAAGACGAAGATACGCGCCCCTGCGCGACGGGCCTGGGTCATCAGAAAGGCCGACAGCACCGATTTGCCGGACCCGGGCCGCCCCATGATCAGGGTATGGCCGCTGGTCGGTTCTTTGTCGGGCGATCCCTGCTCGTGATAGGAAAACCGGTAGGCGCTCTGCTCCGGCGTGGGCAAATATGTGACGACCCGGCCCCAGGGGGTAAGTGCTGCAGGTTTGCCGAGCTGTGTCCGGTGGAAGGCCGCAAAATCCGCGAAGTTGCGGTTGGTGACGGCGCTGGCGCGGACGCGCTTGGGTTGGTTTCCGGGATGCTTGCTGAGGTAATGCGCCTTGGCCGCGACCCGCTCGCCAATCATCTTCACGCCTTCGGTTGCGGCGGCGTTCACGATCTCGGCGCTGAGGGTTTGCAGTTCTTCGAGCGTGTCGCAAAAGAGCGTCACGACCATGTGATGCTCGCCGAAGCTTTGGCGCTTGGCCTCGAGATCATCGGCGGCGATGTCGAGGGCTTCCAGGAGCGAGAGGGCTGCGTCCTGGCTGGCCTGCATCTGGCGCTTTTGCCGCTTGATGCGGCCCGCCATGAGGTTCGAATTGATCGGCGTGAAGGAGTGCGTCACGATCATGTCGACCGGCAGGTTCAGCATGTCGAACATGGTGCAGGAGGTGCCTTCCGAGTATTCTCCGATGGTGAAGCTCTTGCCGTAGCGGTGGCCCACGACGCCCTCGGAAAGCTCGAAATGGTCGCCGTGAAACGTCACGCGGGTATTGGCGACGTTGAAGGACAGAAAGCCGTAGGTGTTGGCCGGGTAGAGCGGCAGCTCGGTGCCCGTGTTGAGCGCGCCCAAAAATCCCACCAACTCTCCCGATCCGGCTGACAGCAGGCGCGGCTTGAGCTCGGTAAGCCCCGAGAGGAAGACGTTCACGGCCTCACCTAGGCGCTGCAGGCGTTTGCGGGTCTCCTCTTTCAGTCGGTCCGGCGCGCTGCGGCTCAGGAACGGCAGGAGGCTTTTCGGAGGCGGGCGGTGAATGACGGTGAGCGTCAGTGTTTTGTCGCGGAGCCCGCTGGTCTCGAGTTTCGCGCTCCAGCGCCGGTCCACCTCGCCCGCGAAGCTGTCCTCACGGATGGGGTCGAGATCAGGTTTGATGGCCTTGGAGACCTTGTGGACGTAATAGCTGAACTCCGGCCCCAGCTGCGCGACGATGCGGGCAAAAAGCGCCGTCACCTTGTCGAGATAGGCATCGTCCGTCGTGTAGCTGTTGATCCCCTCGAGCCGGATGCAGCGGAAGAGTTCGTTCACCCGGGTCCGCACGGTCTGGTCGTCGACGAGGCTCACATAGGGCAGCATATGCGCGAGGCGGGTCTCGCGCGCATACCAGTCCGGCGTCATCGTGCGGAGGTCGAGCGCCGCATCACGGGCTTTATCACGGGGCATAGCTGTCCCCGTCGTGGATGGACCGGTTGCGCGTGGGTGGCGTTTCCTGCAGCGCCGTCATCATCACGTCGATGAAACGCGGGTCCCAATCCGCGGCCTTCCAAAGCACCGGATAGAGCAGGGCGGCGACACCCAGCACTGCGATGTGCTGGACCCAGACGAACAAGAGCACCGAGCCAAAGAGCCAGACCATAGCGTACATGATGGGCAGGCCCAGAAGCTTGGGCGGGCGCACGAGGCCCAGAAAGAGAGGCGCGCGCTCAGCCACCGGCAAAGACCGCGGCAACGATGGTGGGGGCAGCGGCAACACCGGCGATCCCGACAAGCACCCAAAGCGCCTGGCGCAGATCGATGATGTTGAAGAACCAGCTCAAGAAAACGCCGAGGACCGCGAGTGTGGCGATGACCACACCTAGAGGGCCGGTCAGCGCATCGACAATGCCCTGCAACAAGCTTTGGATCGGGGAGAGGTCGATGCTCTGGGCGAGGGCGGGCTCGGCAATCAGCAGGAATAGCGCCAGCGAGGCGACAAAGAGGTTTGAAATCGGTCTCATGAATTTGATCCTTCCAATCGGGCCACGACGGCCATGACGCGGGCCACGTGGTTCTGGGTTTCTCGGTAGGGGGGAATGCCGCCATACTGGCGCACAGCATCCGGGCCGGCATTGTAGGCTGCCAGGGCAAGACGCGGATGGCCGAACGTCTCCAGCATTGTCGCAAGGTATCGGGCGGAGCCATCGAGATTCTGCAGCGGATCACGCGGGTCGACGCCAAGGTCGCGTGCAGTCGCTGGCATCAACTGGCCGAGACCGATAGCGCCCGCAGTTGAGATTGCATCCTGCCGGTAGGCGCTCTCCACTTCGATATTGGCGCGGTAGAGGCTCAGCCAATCCGTGACGGACAGTCCTGCGCGGCGCAAACCGGGATGGCCGGCATAACGCAGGGCTGTTGCCTCGATGCCCGAGAGAACGTCTGCGCGGGGCAGGGGTGCTGGCTGGGCGAGTGCTGCAAACCTCAGTGCGTCAGGCTCGAGCGCTGCTTCAGTGTCACCAAGAATGGCCAAACCATCGGACGCCGATCCCTGACCAACGCCGTCGTTGTAGTTCCGGGCAAAACTGCTCTGAGACCGGGATGGGGTCAGAGAGCCGTCGCTCTCCATGACCAGGACCATTTGCGCTGAGGCTGGCGCGGCGACCAGCCAGAGACAGACGAGGTTAGCTGCCAGTGCCCAAGTCTGACGGGGCTTTTTCTGGCGGGGCGAGTTTATGCGTGCGGCTTGTACCCGCCTCAAGCGGCAGGTCGACATGCGCAAAGCCAAGGCCAATGAAGAAAGACACCACGCCGGAGATCGTCTTGAACTCGCGGATCTTGATATCGTTGTAGGTCGTCCGCGTGCGGGCGGTGACGAGGAGCTTTTCCACCCCATCATCAGAGACAACGCGCATGATCCAGACCCCGTAATAGCTGGGGCCTTTCTTATGTGCCGACTCCTGGCACAGGATTTCTGCGCTATAGCCGCTTTCCACGAGCTCGCGGAACCTGGCTTCCGTAACCACATTTGGTGCTTCGATGTCCCAGTTCATGGCCCGGCTCACGCTTTCTCCAATGGCGCAACCCTGGGCATTCCTACTTGAAGCCCAGAGTTACGATAGTATATTATCAACCGCAAGATGTAATATCGTGCTTTAGCTGTAGTTTGGTCACGCAAACACTAGTCACGGCCAGTGTCTGCGATCAAGGAGATAACAGGTTTGAGAAACCCAAGGTTGACATGCCTGCTCCCATTGCAAGCTATAGTCCTTCTAATCTGCGTTCCCGGGCCGGTTTTGGCGGAATCCTGCTTCGCCCCGGCCCGTCCTTTCCTGCCAAGCGATTCGCAGGCAGCGCGAGACTATGCGGACATCATCCGTAGCGATTTCGAAGACTACATCCAGAATATCCAGAGCTACTTCCGTTGCCTCGACAGCGAACGCGCCCGCGCTTTCGAGGAAGCGCGCGAAGTCAGCGAGGACTATGCCCGGTTTCTGCAATTGGCAGGGGATTGATGGGCAACCTCGGGAGCATCAGACTTGTAGCCCATGAAAACCAGACGCCGATAACACCCTCATATATCTACTTTTTAGATAATAGATTTCATCCGCTAGCGACGTCACAAAAGGTATGTGACGCGTGGCAAAGACAATCAGAAGCACGGGACAGGTGGCACTCTGCCAGGCGTTGGTCGACGCCCGAATCAAGGCAGGCCTTGGACAGGCTGAATTGGCGACTAAGCTCAGATGCCACCAATCCCTCATTGCCCGCCTTGAAAGCGGCCAGCGCCGAGTCGACGTCGTCGAACTGGTCGTCCTCGCCCGCGCCATCGGCTTTGACCCCTACGAGGTTCTCGCGATCGTTGAAGTCGCCACGGAGCCCGACCATAGAATTTGAGAAAAGTGCAAATTTGGGGCGTACCGCTTTGGATATCCCTTCGTGAAATCCGCTACCTCAAGGAAGAGCAGTTAGCCAACATCCACCAATTGCGTCATGCTGTGCAGGCGAAGCCTGGGAACACGATGCCGCGATTGCAGCGCCAAAGAGCAGGAAGTCAGTAAACAGTGGACGATGATAATGGTGAAGGCGTCGCGATTGCCAATCTGATCGGGACCGACGGGCGCAGCGTTGTTGGTTGGGTTTATAGCTGGACTACAGGCGCGCACGCGGTGATGTGGGACGTCCATGGACCCCAGCCGGTATCGAAAATCCAGCCGGATATAAGTGACGAACAGAAGCAAGAAATCGACTTCGATGCGCTCATGCGGATCGGAAGAGACGAGGGCGGGTGAGGAGGGCTACCCTGCGGCGTTTGCCGAAATGCCAAACTGCACTGCGACGACTAGGCGCGCGAGGTGGCACTGCACATGTCCGCGAAACCAATCTTACAGTCCGAGCCATTTTGCGTCAGTTCAGTAGTTCACCTGTTCAAAGCCGTAGTTGCCCTCGTAGTCACGCCAGTCGACGAAAACGGATCGATGATAGATACCGGGGCAATTCTGGCCCCATCGTTCGAGACCGGCATGGGCGGCTGGTAGGGCGGTTATGGAGGACCTCTGCCAGGCGAAGTCACCTTGCGTTC
Organism: Roseovarius nubinhibens ISM; assembly: GCF_000152625.1. Classification (GTDB taxonomy): domain Bacteria; phylum Pseudomonadota; class Alphaproteobacteria; order Rhodobacterales; family Rhodobacteraceae; genus Roseovarius; species Roseovarius nubinhibens. The sequence continues at coordinate 18,274 of NZ_CH724157.1, forward strand.
CATATGTGCCGAGGACCACGGTGGCACTACGGTTGCAGTCGCCGTCGCGTCCGGATTCGTGCTGTCGCGCATACCGGACATCAAAGACGCGAATGGACCGCACGAAGTTGAACTCAGGTCCGCTGATATCGATGTCCGCGCGATCTCGAACGAGCCCGAGGGCCTGCTCGGCGGGAACAAGGTAGTCTGGGGTTTCTGAGGTGCGCCAAGCGGCCGCAATTGGGTCAGCGGTATCGCGCGCTGGAAAGGATTGTCGCAGACCAGTGCTGTTGTACTGGAAGAACGCTTCAAAGATGCGGTCTGAACTGTTTGGTGCTGGAGCGGTCTCAAAGGAAGCGCCCATAGGGCAGCGCCAGATTTGAAGCGGAGGCTCCACCGGCCAAGGCGTAATTCGTCGGATGAATTCGGCGCGTGCTCGGGCGCAAGGAACGGAAGCAGGCCAGCCGCCAGACAAGCACAAGAGGATCGCGCAATCGATCGGGTATGTCTGCGCGCGAGCGGGCATCGGCAGCAAAGAACTTGTCACAGTCAAAGCGACTGCGACCGACGGGAGGAGCTTCTTAAATAGATGACGCATGCTGAGGGCTCTCTGTGACTAGGCTCAGCATATCTACGATAATATACTATCGCAACACTAAGGTTTTGTAAACACCATTCAGAAATGTCACCGGCTGCGCAAAACAGAAACGTCACCAAGAGGCGTGACGTGAGCAAGGCTTAGCAGCCCGTAGACCCCACATATCGAAGGGCTGAAAAGCCTTGCGGGGCTCAGGTCATAGACCGAGCTTTCGCCGTTCTTTCTTATTGTAGAATGCTTTGATGCCTTCTTCGCGCAGGATCTCTTCAAAGGCGCGCCAGGCGAGGCCATCACCGAAGAAGGGCGGGTTATCGGAAACCGTCAACGTGCCGAACTGGTTCTCCACGGACAGGATCCAGCCGGGATTGATGCTGGTCCGGTAGATCTCAACATCGAAATGATGCCCGTCGATGACGACGGATTGCGTGTAATCGGAGAAGATGATTTCTGGGTCGTCGTCGGCAGTCATGCCTTCATTCTTGGGCCTATTCGGCCGCGTGCACAATCTTCTTCTTGGCCCGCGACCCTGACGGCCGGCTTGGTCTCCGGCCATTCGGCTTATAACCCATCTTCTCTGAGTTCGTCCGCACCTTGGGCTTGGGCGGGGCGGCCTCCTGCATCTCTTTGATGTGCTCGAGGACAGCGCTCAGGCGTTTGTTGCCGGTGATAGCCGCATGGGTCACGCGCTGATCCATGTCGAAGATTTTGTAGGGCAGGGAGCGGCCTTTCCAGCGCGCCTCAAACCGGCCATCCACGAAGGCGTATTGTCTACATATTTGCCGACCAGGCCGCGTGTGATCTCGCTTTCCTC
>NZ_CH724157.1:19993-96653 GCF_000152625.1 Roseovarius nubinhibens ISM
TTGACAAGCCGGTCCTGAAGCGTGCGGTTGCGCGTTCACGCGACCTTCGCCTGCTTGAGTTGGCGCACAAAATCTCGATATTCAGCTCACTCAAAGCGCGCCCGAACTGAGTGATCCGCGCGCCGCCCTTGGCGTCTTCTTGGCCACGCGAAACACCGAGTGCTTGTCACTGTAAAATGCAACCGGCCGCCCATGGGTATGCAGGTAGCTCTCAAGCGCTTCGAAGTAGCTGAAGGTGCTCTCGGATTTGACAAACCGCAGTTCCATCAACGTGCTGGTGGCATCGTCGATGAACACGAGCAGGGTGCAGGGACCGCCCCGATCCTCGAACCAGCGGTGATCGGAGCCGTCGATCTGGATCAGCTCGCCATAGCATTCCCGGCGCAGACGCGGCTGGTGGAACGTCCGGCGCTGTTTGCGCGACAGCCAGATGCCGTCTTCAATCATCCATTTGCGCAGCGTCTCACGGGACACCTTGAACCCGTGATGTTCCGCCAGCTTTTCCGCGGCCAGCGTCGGCCCGAAATCCACATAGTTTTCTTTTATCAACGCCAAGGCATAGTCGCGCTTCGCTTTGTGGATCCGGTTGTTCGGAGGCTTGCCGCGCGCCTTGTGACGGATCGCGGATGCGCCGTCCTGGCGGTATCGCTTCAGCAGCCGGAATACCTGCCGCCGTGTCAGATCCAGCAGGTTCGCCGCATTCTCAACCGTCAGCCGGCCGTCATCGACCTGTGCCAAAACCTCCACGCGGTTCAACTCGCGCTCGCTCATCATCACCCATCCCATGCCCGATCTCTCTGCCTGTTCTCATTGCAGGCGAGAGTGACACTTCTGCTTTGCCGATGGGTGACATTACTGCTTTGCGGCTACAGGTTTTGGGCCGGTAAGATTTATTATGTAATATATTGGCAGTATCAATCAGCTTTCCTTCGCTAATCAGCAATCCAAGCTTGACCTTCCAGTTGCTGGAAGCCCCATCTTAGGAATTGGCATCATTTTGGAGGGCAAGAGCATGATACAGGTAACAGAACCGCACCCGCGAGAGCGGTCATCCGATCAGGCCAAGGATCCAGTTTGCGGCATGTCCGTCACTATGTCTCCGCAGGCCCGTCAGGCGGATTATGACGGTGAAACCTTCTACTTCTGCTCCGATAAGTGCCAGACCAGGTTCGAGGCCGATCCGATCTACTATGCCTCAGGTACGGCATCGGATCACAGCATGACCCCGAAAGCCGGAACTCAGTACACCTGCCCAATGCACCCCGAGATAGTTCGTGACGAGCCCGGCGCCTGTCCGATCTGCGGCATGGCGCTTGAACCGATGGTGCCGTCGGATGAACCCAGCGAAGAACTGACCGACTTTACCCGCCGGATGTGGATCAGTGCCGCCGCAGCCGTTCCTCTGGTTATCCTGACTATGGGAGAGCTGGTCGGTTTGCCGGTCCGGGACTTGATCGGACATCGGCTGGCGACATACATCGAGTTCCTGCTGGCGACGCCTATCGTGTTGTGGGCAGCGAAGCCGTTTTTCGTGCGGGGATGGGCGTCGATCGTGAACCGCTCGCCCAACATGTGGACGCTGATCGCGATTGGTGTCGGCGCGGCCTACATCTATTCGCTGGTCGCCACATTCCTTCCGGGCGTGTTTCCGGAGGCTTACCGGATGGGCGCGGGAGTCGGCACCTATTTTGAAGCCGCCGTCGTTATCATCACTCTGATTTTCGTCGGACAGGTTTTGGAATTGCGGGCGCGGGAACGGACCGGCGATGCCATCCGGGCACTGCTCGATCTGGCCCCGAAAACGGCGCGGCGCATCCTGCCCGACGGCACGGAATATGACGCGCCGCTGGAAAACATTGTGGAGGGCGACCGGTTGCGGGTGCGCCCCGGCGACGCGGTCCCCGTCGATGCCAAGGTCGTCGACGGCACGTCATCAATCGACGAGAGCATGATCACTGGCGAGCCGTTGCCGGTCGAAAAAGGTCCGGGCGATACGGTCACCGGCGGCACAATCAATAAGAACGGCTCCCTTGTCATAGAAGCCGCTCGTGTAGGTGCCGACACGATGCTGAGCCAGATCGTCGAGATGGTCGCGAACGCGCGGCGATCCCGCGCACCGATCCAGGGGCTTGCGGACAAGGTTTCTTCCTATTTCGTGCCGACCGTTGTCGTGGTCGCCATCCTTTCCTTCGCCGCTTGGCTAGGCTTCGGGCCCGAACCTGCGCTCGTCTTTGCCATCGCCTCGGCGGTGTCAGTGCTGATCATCGCCTGCCCCTGTGCATTGGGCCTTGCGACGCCGATCTCGATCACGACGGCTGCAGGGCGCGGTGCACAGGCGGGTGTCCTGATCAAGGATGCCGAAGCGCTGGAACGCATGGCCAAGGTCGATACGCTGATCGTCGATAAGACCGGCACCCTGACCGAAGGCAAGCCGAAGCTGACCGATGTGAACGCTCTGGGCGACGAGACCGAAGAAACCATTCTGAGCCTCGCGGCTGCCTTGGAAAAAGGCTCTGAGCACCCGCTGGCAGAGGCCATCGTCGAAGGCGCGAAAGAGAGAGGTATCAAAGTCGGCAATGCCGAGAACTTCGAAGCCGTGACCGGCAAGGGTGTGAGCGGAACCGTCTCGGGCCACGCCGTCGCGCTTGGTAACACCGCGATGATGCGCGACATGTCCCTCGACACCTCCGCAGCAGAGGAGGCGGCAGACGTTCTGCGCAGCGAAGGCAAGACGGCCATGTTCGTGGCCATAGAAGGAAAACTGTCCGGCATCGTCGCCGTCGCCGACCCGATCAAGGAACGACGGCCGAGGTCATCAAGGAACTGCACGAGGCGGCTGCGGATAATCATGGCTACGGGGATAACGAACGCACTGCAAGGGCCGTGGCGCAGCTCCTCGGCATCGACGAGGTCCGGGCTGGAGTTCTGCCGGAAGACAAGAAGGCGCTGGTGGACGAGCTGCACGCGAATGGCAAAAAGGTCGCCATGGCCGGCGATGGTGTCAACGATGCACCGGCTCTGGCCGCAGCGGACGTCGGCCTGGCCATGGGCACGGGTGCGGACGTGGCGGTTGAAAGCGCGGGCATCACTCTCTTGAGCGGCGATCTGAACGGTATCGTCAAGGCACGGACGCTGGCCGTGGCGACGATCGGTAACATACGCCAGAACCTGTTCTGGGCCTTTGCCTACAACACGCTCGGTGTGCCCTTAGCTGCGGGCGTGCTCTACCCGGTATTCGGGCTGTTGATGTCGCCCATGTTCGCCGCCGCCGCAATGAGCCTCTCGTCGGTCTCGGTCATCGCGAACGCGCTCAGACTACGGCGATTGAGGCTTTAGACGATCCGCGTATTGAACGTGAAGCTGGACGATACTTCTATTTCAGCAAAACATGTATTGCTGCATGAGGTTGCTGACCTTTGCCACTGGAAGCGTTCACTGAGAAAGCCGGAAAGACGAGCGCAAGGGCGCATGTGCAGGTTATCAGGAAATTCATAATGCTCGGCTACCTCCGTAGCGCTTGATTTAATTGCCTCAAAGCGTTGGGGCCGGGCATGTACGCCTCGGCCCCAAGGTCAGTCTTCACTTCATCTGCGTGACAGTAAGCTTGCCCTTGACCCGGTCGGCAACAAACTCGATGTCCTGACCTTCTGCCATCTTGGCCATTATCGCTTCGTCCGCGCGGAATACCATCGTCATCGCGGGCATATCGAGGTTGACCAGAGGGCCGTGGATGATTGTGACCTTGCCGGCCTTGGCGTCGATCTTCTTTATGGTCCCGCTCGTGTATTCCACGTCAGCCTGAGCCATCTGGTCCCCCACCGAGACCGCACGGTGCATGCCGGATTCGTAGTGACCCGGGATTAGGCACGCGGCTTCGAACGTACCAGCATTCGCGAACGTCCAGACGACCTCGCCCGTGGCACCCGGATCAAGACGGATACGGTTCGGGTCGTCGTGTTCCATGTCCATCTTGGCCATTTCGATCTTGTGCTCGGCGTTATTTTCCAGCGTGTCGAGAACAAACTCGTGTTCCAGCTCACCCTTGTTCGTGATGTTGAAGCGTATGGTTTCACCCTGCTTGATGGTCATCTCCTCACTCTCGATCAGCATTTCGCCTTCGTCGTTTTCAAGCAGGGTTACATCAATCGTCCGGTCGACTTTTGCCGTATGGCCGGGCATACCGATGGCCATTTTGGCATGACCAACGTCAGCGAAAGCCCCCGTTGAAGCGAAAAGGACGAGAGAGGTGCTCAGAAGAAGTTTTTTCATTTGGTTTTCCTGTAGGTTTGGTTTGGTTGGAGTCGACGAAGGGCCGTTCAGCCCTTCGAGTTTGGTTTTGGTGTGAGAATGGTCTTGGGACTGTTGTTCGAGGCAAACTCGGGCAATTCGCCAGTCCATTCGTAGGCCATCTCGCCCGGAGGATTTTCGTACCAGCCGGGATCGGAGTAATCGTCCGCGTCGATGCCGTCCCGCACCTTTACGACCGAAAACATGCCGCCCATCTCGATGGGGCCGTAGGGCCCCCAACCCGTCATCATCGGGATCGTGTTGTCAGGCAGCGGCATTTCCATTTTCGCCATGTCCCCCATGCCGGACATGCCCATGGGCATGTATTCCGGCTGGAACTGACGGATCTTCTGGGTCAGCGGCTTCTTGTTGACCCCGATGAACGTCGGCACATCGTGACCCATGGCATTCATCGTGTGGTGCGACTTGTGGCAGTGAATCGCCCAGTCACCCAGATGGTCTGCGACGAACTCATAGGCGCGCATCCCGCCCACGGGGATGTCGATGCTGACCTCCGGCCATTGCGCTTCTGACGGCACCCAGCCACCATCCGTGCAGGTGACCTTGAAGTCATAGCCGTGCATGTGGATCGGGTGGTTTGTCATCGTGAGGTTGCCGACGCGTACTCGCACCTTGTCGCCCTTGTTCACGACCAGCGGATCGATGTCGGGGAAGATCCGACTGTTCCACGTCCACAGGTTGAAGTCCGTCATCGTCATGATGCGCGGCACATATGTGCCGGGATCGATGTCAAAGGCATTCAGCATGATCAGAAAATCGCGATCCACCGGCATGAACGTGGGATCCTTGGGGTGGACCACGAACATGCCCATCATCCCCATCGCCATCTGCGCCATTTCGTCGCCATGGGGGTGATACATGAAGGTTCCTGATTTCACCAAGTCGAACTCGTAGATGAACGTTTTGCCTGGCGGGATGCTGGGATGACTCAACCCGGAGACCCCATCCATGCCCGAAGGCAGGATGAGCCCGTGCCAGTGCACTGTCGTGCCTTCCGGCAGCTTGTTGGTGACGTAGATGCGGACCCGGTCGCCTTCGACTGCTTCGATCGTTGGGCCGGTGGACTGGCCGTTGTAACCCCACAAATGCGCGATCATGCCGTCGGCAAGTTCGCGCTCTACCGGTTCGGCGACGAGGTGAAATTCCTTGACCCCGTTGTTCATCCGGTGCGGCAGGGTCCACCCGTTCAGCGTGACCACAGGTGTGTAGTCCGGCCCCGACGACGGACGCGCCGTAATCGCCGTTGCCGCACTGTCCATCTGCGCGGCTTCGGGTAGGCCCATGTTCAGGGTTTGACCCCAGGCTTTTGAAGAGACCAGCGTTGCGCCTGCCGCGCCGGCTCCGAGTAATTGACGTCTGTTCAACATGTCAGTTCCTTTCAGTGTCCTGCACCGCCACCGGCGGCAAGCGTTGCGCCTTCTCCACCAGCACCACCGCCGCCTTCGCCGCCGCCATAGATCGCGGCGGTCAGATCGGCCTGTGCCATGTAGAATTCGCGTTTTGCATTTGCCGCTTCCAGGGATGCGCCAAGTTTCTCGCGCACGTCAGTCAGCAGCTCGAAAGTGTTGGTGATCATGCCGTTGTAAGACAGCAAACCCTCTTCTTCGACGGTCGTGCGTAGCGGCACCAGAACGTCGCGGTAGTGGCGCGCGATTTTATATGCGGCATGATAGGAAGTCTCAGCACCGCGCGCTTCGGACCGGACGTTCACGGCCTTCTCTGCGAGCACGTTGGCCGCTTGTAGATAAGACAATTCCGCCTTGCGCATCCGGGCCTTGCCGGTGTCATAGATCGGGATCGCGAACTCCACTTCCACCTGAGGGGTGGTCACGGTTTCCGTTTCTCCGTCCTCAATTTCCCGCTCCGCCTCGAACCCGGCAATGAACTCAAGATCGCTGACAATGCGGGTCTGATCGGTCAGCCCAAACGCCTTGGCCTGCGCTTCCAGGCCAAGTTTGGCAACACGCAGATCCACCCGGTTTCGGAGCGCCTTGGCCTCGATGTCGGTCACACGGCCGACAGAACGCGGCAGTGCAGGAAGGGCATCTGGCACATAGTAATCGACTTCGGTGCCCCAGAGACCCATCAACCTGGTCAAAGCCTCCTTGGACCGAGTGGCGTTCAATCGTGCCTGTGCAAGTTGCCCCGCCAGTTCGGCATTGAATGCCTGTTCGCGGGCCTGCCCAGCTTTGTTGAGTGCGCCGGTCTCGCCCAACCTCATCGCCAGTTCAGAGCCGGCGTCAGAGGTCGCTTTCGCGCGCCGCAGATAGCTCACTGCCTCGAAGGCGGCGACTGCATCGACCCATGCCTTTCGCGTCTGATTGGCCAGCGCAAGTGTGTCGTTCACGGCATTGAGCTGAGCCTGCCGGAAGCTTGCATCAGCAATGGCCATGCGCTGTTTGCGCGTGGTGGCATCGAGGACGTTCGACCGGATCAGCCCTTCGATCGCTCTGTAGGCACCGAGCTCAGGCGCACCGATTCCCAAAACACCAATTGATACGATCGGGTTTTCCGGCGTCGATTGCTGCCAGGCCTCAGCGGCCGACAGGCCAACATTGGCGTAAGACGCTTGCAGACCTTTATTGTTCAGGAGCGCGACCTGAACGGCGGTGTCCGCCGAAATGGTCTTGCGATGCACCATCGCATGCACCTGCTTTTTCAAAGCCTCGTTTTCGGCCTGGGTTTCGGCGAAGACCGTCCGTTTGCCGATGGCCGGTGTGACTTGGCTGGAAATGTTAGCGAAGCCGGCTTTCGGTTCCGTGTAGATGCCCGGTACAGCGGTTGCGCAGGCACCCAAAATTAGCGGAAAGCCGAATAGCAGAGGAAATTTCGATAGCCGCATCAGTTGCCCTCCGTCTGCTCTTGATTGACGGAACGCCAATCACGGGGACCCGTCGGACCACGATAGGTGTAGCCAGCCAATGGATCTTGATAGCTGATCGGAGACGAAACGGTCGCGTTGACGACAGCCTGTTGTGTCGCAACGGAGGGCAAAGGGGTAGGCTCATAGGCGCATGCGCCAAGCCCGAGGGCCGAAGCCCCCATAAGTAGATGAATTTTCATGAAGGTAACCTGATTGATGAACGATGTCTCACGCAGAGTCTGCGCAAGGCTCACACCCGGATTGGGCGCCGTTTCAGATCAGGAATCGAGGGGGCCGCAGAAACCCTGATGTTTCGACGGAATGCGTCTGACCGCTCAGGATCATATATTCTTTCGCAGCAATAGGATCCGGGAATACCAAGTCTGTGTCTGGAATGACGACAGAAATGCATATTCCGTTACAACACTGAGTTGATTGATGCTCTGTTTCACCAATGTCGGAGGATATGTCATCCACGTCAACTGTCGCCGGGTGTTTCATGTGGTCGGCGTGGATATCAGTTCCCTGACCAACTGTCGGTTCGCTGAGAAGGGCGCTGATCGATCCAGAATGCTGACCATCATGCATTCCCGAGGCCGCGTGTGCCGCAGAAGGTGGAGACAGAACCAATGCCAACGCAAAAGCGAAGCAAGTGAGGAATTTCACCCATACCGAAGTGGCGACACGCATTCTCATGAACGGAAACTTGGACGTTTTGACAAATTAGTCAACGCTTACAGCGCGGGAAGGTTTGGCACATTCTAGCGAGGCAGGCGAATTCTCGCTGCGAGCGCTCAAAACTGTTGCGCAATAGATACATAGCAACGTTCACCAGTCAGACAGAAGACGCGAAAATGGTAGTGAGTACTTCAGTAATGACTGGAAGTGCCGGGACTAACTCAGTCTTTGCGATCCGTAGCCCGCATCGTGAATCGCTGCCTTCAGAGCGCTTTCATCCAATGCGCTATCTACCTCGACGGAACGCGCAGTCAGGTCACAGGTGACGGTCGCGTGTGGGTCTATCGTCACAATGGCCTTCTCTATCGACGCGGTGCAATGTCCGCAGTTCATGTCCGGCACGCTGAACCTGATCATCACGATCTCCTTCTTACTGCTGCCATCTAGGCCGTCCCCCTATGGGAAGGTCAATGCCCGAAAAAATTCCTCGATGCATCTGTTGACCTTCCAGCTAATGGAACCCTTATCTCTCGGAGGACCAGGATCAGGAGTCACCCATGTCGGATTCGCATACCCTTCGACTTTCCCTGCAGAACATGTCCTGCGCCTCTTGCGTCGGGCGGGTGGACAAGGCTTTGGCGGCGATAATCCCTACACTGCAGCCATCACACCTAGAGCTGGTTCGAGATTCGTCACCCGATCGTCGCGAGAAAGGGAAACGTCCCCAGCAGCCAATAGGCAAACCGTGACAATTGCCCGGTCATGATGGCAACTCCCATGATGATCATGGCAACACCCGCGCCCTTGTAGAGCCAGCGACCGGCTTTGCCGATCTGCCTTACCCGCGCGGCGATGGCGTCGGTGAAGAGCGCGGCCAGCAGGAAAGGCACCCCCAGTCCAGCGGAATAGATCGACAGCAGCCAGATGCCGTCCGACATGCCGCCGGAGGTCGAACTGAGCGTCAGGATTGCGCCGAGGATCGGACCGATGCAAGGTGTCCAGCCAAAGGCGAAGGCCAGTCCCAGCACGTAGGCCCCAAACGGGCGACCGCCGGGAATGTCGAGATTGAAACGGGTATCGCGCGAGAACGCATTGAGACGAAAGACACCCAGCATGACCAGTCCGAACAGAATGATGATCGCGCCGCCGAGATAGTTCAGCTCGGTGCGCCATGTCAGCAGCAGGGATCCGAGCGCGCTGGCCCCGGCCCCGAGGGCGACGAAGACCGTCGAAAAGCCCAGGACAAAGCAGGCACTCAACCCGAGCGCCCCGGCGCGCGCCCGCAAGCCGACCGACCGCGTCGTGCGCAAATCTGGTTGCCCTGCGATGTACGAGACGTAGCCAGGCACCAGTGGCAGGACACAGGGCGACAGGAACGAAATGGCACCCGCCAGGAAGGCCGCGAAGATGCCGATGCCGGAAATATCCATCATACATCACGATCGTTGTTGAAAGGCCGCCAGACCCACCAGAACGCGACCAGCGGTATCACGATCCATTGCAACACAGGTGACAGGCCCGCATCGAGGATCGGAATGATCGGCATCAGGTCCGAATAGGCCCAGGCCGCGCGGATCACGATGTTGAGCCATTCGCTGAACAGCGTGTATCCGAGCCCGAACACCACCGTCAGGACGGTCACAGACCGCCGCGTCGAGGCGACCAGGGGCCAGCCCCGGCCCGACAGCATGAGGGCAAGCATCAGCGCGCTCATGGCGATCAGGATATCGCCACCCGTGCAATGGACGGCTGCGAAGACAATCTCACCCCAAGTGCCCTCGTTCCAGATCGTGTAGAGCGGCATATGCGCGAACTCCCAGATCAAGTTGGCCGGGATGATCACCGCAAAATACCGACGCAGAGCTGTCAGGGAAACTCCGTCTGTCGAGGACAGCCTGACGCCAGTCGCGACGACACTCATTGAAACACACCTGTCAGCCGGTCCCACCAGCTGGGCTCCCGGCGTCGATGCTGGGCGTTGTTGATCAACTCGCTGACATAGAGGATCAGGTTCACGTTCTTGAAGTCCATGCCATGGAATTTTGCAGCGAACCGCCCGCCGATGTCCACGACATGGGTGACCGCTCCGTGCATCATCATGTCGCTGTCGGCGGTCATCGTGAACTCCAGCCCATATTCCCGCGCCAGAAGGCGCGTCGCGTCATTGGCCTGATCGGATCGTTTGGTCAGAATGACCCAGTTGCTCGGATCGAGCCCATGCCGGTCCGCGTAATCGCGCAGCACGTCCGGCGTGTCATTCACCGGATCGGTGGTGATCGAGATGAACTGCACAAGATCCTTCATCGGACCGTCGTTGATCGAGGCCTGAATCGCCGCGATCTTGTCCGTATGGAGCGGGCAGATATCCGGGCAGTCGGCGTAGATGAAATGAAGGATGACGACCTTGTCGCTGAAATCCGACAGGCGCACAGGATTCCCCTCGGAATCCTGCAACTCGAAACCCGGAGCCTGCGCTGCATCGATAGCCTGGAAGTATGGCTCCATCTCGAACATGCGCGCATCCAGGTTTTGCCCCGGATGATTGGCGAAGGCCGGCGAGGAGATCGTGGCCGCGATGGTCGCCAAGGCGGCGCGCCGTGTCAGTGCTGTCAATTCTTATATCCTTACAATAAATGCCTGCCGATCCGTGGACCAACAGGCATCATTAGCAACTCTAGCCGTCCGATTTTTCCGACGGCATCATGCCACCGTCCATTTTCTCGGTCATGGACGCCATCATCTCGGTGCAGGCTTCCATCATGGGCTTCATTTCGGCCATCATCTTCATCATGCCCGCCATGTCGCCGTCCATCATGCCGCTTTGCATGGCATCATCATTCTGCATCATTTCGCCCGTTTCCAGGGTGGTCTGTTCCTGGGCGCTGGCGGCAAATGCACTTGCGGTAAGGGCCATCGCAACGACGAAAGTTGTAAGTGTTTTTCTCATGGTTTTCTCCTTGGGTTGATCGTGTGGTTATCGAAAGAACTCAGTCGGGAGACGCCCCGTCCGGCGATTTGGAGCAGCCCTTTCCAGACCCGCCCTTCATGCACAGACCCAGGCCGCACATCGCGGCACAGGGGGCCAGCGAGACCAGAACGGGCGCGAGCCCGATCGCGGTGAGCCATCCCCAGTTCAGGGCCATGCCGCCCCCCATCACGGTTGCCGCACCGACGAACAGCAATCGTCTGCGCGTCAGCCACCGGGGCCAGTTGCCTGCGCTTTCAATGTCGGTGGCACCCGCAATGCTGGAAGGTGATATGTCGGTCATCCGAAAAATCCTTTCGATGTTAGTGAGATAGTCATTCCAGTAACTGGAAGGTCAAGGGTGAGGGAACGTCTTCTGGGGAACTCATTCGATAAATCCGCGCAGAAAGGACACCATTTCGGGGTCGTCCCACTCGGCTGGTCCGACCAGTCGCCCGAGCTCCCGCCCCTGCGCGTCGATCAGGATTGTCGTCGGCAGGCCAACGGTGCGCAGCGCGGTCATCGAGAGCATGGTCTGATCGACATACATATTGAGGTTGGTAACACCGATTTCGTCGTAGAAGCGCCGAACCACTTGTGATCCGGCCCGGTCGATGGAAAGGGCGACCACTTCGAAGTCGTCGCCGCCAAGTTCCGCCTGAAGCGCATCCAGCGTCGGCATCTCTTCGCGGCAGGGGACGCACCAGGTTGCCCAGACATTCACGAGGATCACCTTGCCGCGAAAATCTTCCATGTCTCCCCGGTTGCCGTCTTCTTTCTCGTAGCGCACATTGGCGACAGGCTGCGGGGTGTCATGCAGTGCAAACCCCTGCGGCCCGGCAAACGCCGCGCCGACGGACAGTGCCCAGGCGATTAGCACCGGTTTCAGAATTTTCATGGCGTTGTCTCCTTGGCGGATTGGGTTTTGAGGTCACGGACGATCGGCAGCAGCGTATCCTGCAGGATCGCTCGCGTGATCGGACCGACATGGCGGTAGGCGATGGTGCCATCGGCGATGACGTAGGTTTCGGGCACGCCATAGACGCCCCATTCGATACCGGCGCGTCCGTTGATGTCGGCCCCGATGCGCGCGTAGGGATCACCCAACTCGTCGAGCCAGGCGCGCGCCTGATCGGGCGGGTCCTTGTAGTTGATTCCGTAGAGCGGCACCTCACCGGTTGCACTCAACTCCATGAACAACGGGTGTTCGGCACGGCAGGGCACACACCACGAGGCGAAGACGTTCACCAGTGACACGTGTCCGATCAGGTCCTGCGTCGAAAGACCTTCTTCTCGGCCGAGCACCGGGGGCAGCGCGAAGTCGGGCACGGGTTTGCCGAGAAGTGCCGACGGCAAGTCGTCGCCACCCCTGAAAAGCCCCCAACCGAACAGGACCATGAGGGCAAAAGCTATCAGCGGAACCAGCACGAACCCGGAGATACTGCGTCGCGACACAGGGTCGGCATTTCCCTCGACCTCTTCCGTCATGGCTGCGCCTGCTCATCGGCAAGGGATCGGCTTTCCTGCGACGCGCGGATCCGGTTGGGCCATGTGCTCTTGATGTAGTCAATGATCGCCGTGATCTCATCGTCTGTCAGCACATCCTCATATCCGGGCATGTCGCTTTCGTACCCGTTCCCGACAATCGCCGCCGGTCCGCGTTTCACGATGTCGAGCAATACGCGGTCGGGGTGATGCCAGGTATGGCCGGAGGCGTCGTGCGGCGGGGCAGGCAACCTGCCGTTCGGCAATCGTGTGCGCCAATCTGATTGCCCCTCCAGGTTTGCCCCATGGCAACTGGCACAATTCTCTTGATAAAGGCGCTCGCCCATGAGCACGTCGCTCTGCGCCGCTACGGGCAAAACCGTCGTGGCGAGCAGGACAGCCGAGAGCCTAATCGTGTTTTTCACTAAGTTTCCGCCTTCTTGTTACGAGCCACCTACAGAGGACGATTAGTGCCGCGAGCGACGACAGGACGAGCAGGACGCAAAGCGCCCAGACCAACCCCATCGACAACAGGCTATCGCCGCTGCTGGCACCCTCAATCCGCATTCTGGCACATTTCTATTTTCCGCTGTCCGAGCGGATGTATTTGACCAAGGCGATCGCCGCGAGCACCAGCACACCCACGATCAGCAACCAGACGAGGCCCATCGCAATCATCATGCCGCCGCCCATCATTCCACCGTCCATCATCATGCATTCCATCCTTTGTTTTCCCTTGAAACCGGTCTGGCACGGGTTCGCACCAGACCGCGCGATTGATCATTCGACCGAATATACGGTCGGGCTCACACCTTCCTCGACGGTGTAAATCTTGAAGGGCTCCTGTTTCGCGCCGCCCATACCCGGCGACCCCAATGGCATGCCGGGAAGAGTCACGCCGGCAATTTCCGGGCGCTCTTCCAGCAGCCTGTTGACGACATCAATCGGCACGTGGCCGCTGATGACGTAATCGTCCAAAAAGCCTGTATGGCAGCCTTGGAAGTCATCCGGGATGCCCGCATCGCGGCTGATCTGCGCCAGATCGTGGGTCGGCTTCACCTCCACCGTGAAACCGTTCTCGCGCAGATAATCCGCGTAGCTTTCGCAGCATCCGCATTGCGGGTTCTTGTAGAGCGTGGCCTCCTGCGCTGAGGCTGGGGCTGCATGCAGGCTCATCGCAAGGACGGCGGCGACTCCAGCTGTGCCGAGGCTGGCAAATCCAAGTATCTTTTCCATCGGTTCGTTCCTTTTCGTGGTCATTGGTTTGTGAGATTTCAGGTTTTGGTCGTGCCGGGATCGACGCGGATGACGCCCATCATGCCCGCCGCCTGGTGTTCCAGGATGTGGCAGTGGAACATCCAGTCGCCGGGGTTGTCCGCCACGAAGGCGATCTCGACCCGTTCTTCGGGTGCCATCAGGACGGTGTCCTGCCACTCCCGATATTGTGTCGGTTGCCCGTTGCGCGCGATCACACGGAACGAATGCCCATGAAAATGGATCGGATGGTGCCAAGCGGTGCGATTATCCATCTCGAACACGTGCGACGTGCCCTGCGGCAGGACGAGCAAGGGATCCATCATATGCCCCGTCGCGGCTTCGCCGTTGATGAACCACATGTTGCCCTCGCGCATCTGATCCATCATCGACCCCATGTCGCCACCCATCATCATCTGCCCCATCATTCCGCCATTGAAGACGATCTGGTGCCGCGCGGCCGACGCCATGTCCGGTTCGGCCAGCGGGTTGGGCGGCAGGTCCATCGACCAATCCGGCACACTGTCCCGCAGCCTGTCAGGCCCGTAGACGAGATCGACCAGACGGTATTCGAGGCCTTCGTAAAAGACATCGGTGACCGTGACGGCCTCTCCGGGTTTGCCGGTCATTTCGATTGCCAGATCGACACGCATCGCCGGGCCGATCACCACGACCCCGCCGTCAGGGGCATGGGGCGTCACGGGTTGACCGTCCAGCGCGACCACGACTGGTTCAAAATCTCCAAAATCCAGCCCGAATATCCGCGCGTTCGCCGCGTTGATTAGCCGCAAGCGGATGCGCTCACCGGATTGCACCGAGATCCGTTCGGGGATCTCACCGTCGATGGTCACGGAATTGCCAATACGACCGCCGTGCATCGCGTCATGGCGGTTGCCGAAGTCATCCGACAACTGCCCCGCCCGCGTCATGCGCCAGTCGTCCAGCATCCAGGTCAGGTCACGATCCACGCGGATCGGGTCCACCTCCTCGACGATCAGCGGCCCGTAGAGTCCACGTCCGACCTGTTCCGAACTGCGCTGGTGCGGGTGATACCAGAACGTGCCCGCATCCAGTGCATCGAATTCGTACAGGAAATTGCCATTAACCGGGATCGGGTCCTGCGTGAGGAACGGCACTCCGTCCATCGCATTGGGCGTGCGGATGCCATGCCAGTGGATTGTGGTCCCTTCATCTAACCCATTCTGAGCCAAAACCAGCAATCGGTCGCCCTGCCGGACCCTGATTTCAGGACCGGGGACGGACCCGTTATAGCTCCAGACATTAGTCGGGCCGTATGGTGACGGGCGCAGGGCGGCCTGTCCGGATGCCGCGCGTAGGACGAATGGGTCCCCAGTTGGATCGGCCATCGCCATTCGTGCAGGTGACAGAGCGGATAGGGCTGTGAATGCGGCACCTGTGCGAAGCACGCGCCTTCGTGAAGTCGGTCTGTGGAGAATCATCGCAACTGCCTTGATCTGAAAGGGTCGCACTCAGCCAGCTTCGGCCAAGGCAACAATCAGGCCTCGCAGCAGGCGAGGCCGGTTTCAGGTTCAGACAGGCAGTTTGGGAGGGAATGGATCAAGCGACGGATTCGTGCCGAGTGAGATCAGAGGTTCGGCACCCAGGACGGCAGTACCAAAAGGCCTCGTGAGCCGCGCTGACGGCATATTGACAAGGAGGCCAGAAGTACCGCTGGAGCCGCAAGGAACAGGACACCCACCTTCACAGGCAGTGCCCTCAGCAAATCCGGTGGGATAGCACCCGCCGCAACGGCCATCCGCGCTCTCGGAGGGGTCCATCTGCGCCATAGCCGTGACCGACATCCTGGCCGACGACACATCCGGCGCAGTCACTGCACCGAAGGTCAGCATGAGAATCAAAACAAGGCGAAAAACGCGGAACATAAACAGTTTTTACAACCTTCCAGTAAGGGGAGGTCAAGCGATATTCTGTAACTTGGACGTGATGTCCCTGTAGCCTCACGATCTTGAGGCGGATGTCATTTCACTCGAATCGCACATCGGCGCACAGTACCCGGTTAAAGTCGCTACGTAGTAGGTCCGGATTCGCCAGAAGCATTATTCCATATCCAATTCAGTTAGTCCTTTTCTTGCAGAATCGTTGGCTACCCGTCACGCGCCCACGCAAGTGCGGACTCGGTATCGCTGGATTCGAACCACTGCATCTCGGAGCCCGTCAGTAGGTTGACCACCCGTGCGCCCCATTCCATCCATCTGCGTTCTCCGACAACCGCTATGCGACAGAAATCGTTCACGTGTAGTGTCGATCTTCAGAACTTCCAGGATCGCCGAAGGCTCTTCGTAGCCCTCGAAACTTGTAAGGTCGAGAACCAGACCCGGATTATCGGTTGTTCCAAGACGTTCATGAAGCAGCGCGTGCATTTTCTTGAAGTCTGCCTCTGTCAACTTGCCTTCGCAGACGAGCCCGATGACATCATCATGCTCGGTCAGCGTTTCCTTGAACATTGGTCTTCTCCTTTTCACTTGCGTTGCCGTGGCCGTAGAGATCGGCGTTCTGATGAGCGCGATCCTCATGCTCAAATTCGAGACTGGAATGGCTGATGCCGAACTCTTCCTTCAGCCGCTTCTTGATCGCGCTCTTGATCTCTTCGATCTTCGACCAGCCCTCGGTTGCCACGACGACATGGCAGTCGAGCGCAGCCTCGTGCTCTTGCATTTGCCAGAGATGGACGTGGTGGACGTCGGCGACGCCTTCGACTTTCCGCATCGCTTCGACGACGGCCTCGTTGTCGATGTCCGGCGGGCTCCCGAGCATCAGGGTTCGGATTGGGCCGCCTATTTCGGTGAAGGACAGATACAGGATGTAGAGCGCGATGCCGATGGTGATGGCCGGATCAACCCAACGCATTTCATAGAGTATAATGAGCGTCCCGCCGACTATCACGGCCACTGAAGCCAACGCATCCGAAAGGTTGTGGAGAAAAAGCGCACGGATGTTCACGCTCCCCTTCTGCATCGAGTAGGTCAGCATTGCGGTCAGCGTGTCGACCACAAGCGCGATTCCACCGAGAATGACGACGGTCCACCCCATGACTTCGGGTGGATCAATCATGCGCATGCCACCTTCGTAGATCAGATAGAAGCCGATCACGATGAGGGTGGTGTAGTTGATCAGGGCTGCGACGATTTCGACCCGGCCATAGCCGAAGGTCATGCGCTCATCGGCCGGGCGGCGCGCGATCTTGCGTGCGGCGAAGGCAATGACAAGCGAGGCCATATCGGAAAAGTTGTGCAGCGCATCGGCGATCAGTGCCAGACTGCCCGAGAATATGCCCCCGACGACTTGCGCAACGGTAAGTAGCCCGTTTGCCCAGATGGCGATGGCAACCCGCCGGTCCCCAGAATTCGGATCGATATGCGCGTGCCCGTGGTCATGTGGCATTGGCAGGCTCCGCGTGCGCGTGTGTCGCGCGTCGGTCAGTCTTCAGGCGGCCGCTGCGGAAACCACGTACGCGCGCATTCATCCAGTGGCGTATTATATGACGGTAAAGGGCGCCACGCAGCCATCCAAAGGATTGCTCATGGGACAAATAGAAGGCGTCCGGCGTATCGTACACGCCAAAATCTTGCACAATGCCGGTTTTCTGAATGTAGGTATCTTCTCCGTTCCAGGCGACGGGAGGCGCGCCAAGGCAATCCGTGCCCGCGCCATAACCGCAGAGACTTTCTGTGTTCGAGAATGACGTTTGCAGGACATCGAGGAAAGCGTCATCCAGGATGAAGCCTTCAAGGTTGATCCAGGCACCTTGAAATTCGATCTCGACCCATGAGTGGAGAATTTCCTGCGGAGCAAGCGGATACACCAGCTCAGGGACAACACCGCGCTGCAAGCCTTTGTGGATCGTGAAGCCATGCAACCGGCAACGAATGCCAACACCACGCAGCAGCGCCATCAAGAGCGTCCCTTTGGTATTGCACTGCCCATAGCCGTCGGAAAGCACATCCGAGGCGGGGATGTCGTCGGCTCGATTGTATCCGAACGCGATTTCATTCCGAACGAAATCATAGGCAGCTCCGGTCCGATCGTATTCGGATAAGCCGCGCCAGCCGCGGGTCTCAATTAGATGCGCAAGAGGCGCGGCCTCAAAATCCAGTAGTTTGGTGGGTGCAAGTAAAGGGTCGGTCATCTGCAACGGAGTCGCTCCTCGAATCGTCTTGGAACAAACCTAATTGCTATAGTCACTATAGCTTCAACCCTTACTTTAGAAAGAATCTCCCGCAACTATTTGCCCGTGTGAACCGCTTTGTGGTGTTCGCCGTGGGCGTCGCGTAGAATATCGATACCGCCCCAGGCCGCGATCCCGGCGACAATCACGCCGACGACGAGGTCCGGCCAGTTGGTTCCCAGCCAGGCGACGAGGCCGCCAGCCAAGACGATTCCGAGGTTCGCGGCGAAATCGTTGTAACTGAAGGTGTTGGCCGCGCGGATGTTGACGTCCGGATTTTTGAGTTTAGCGAGCAGCCAGACGCAGACTGCGTTGATCGCCGCCGCAAACAGGGCCATGGCGATCATGATCGTCCCGAGCGGATCTGACCCGCCGATGTAGCGGCGCCATGCATCGTAGAGGATACCAGCGGCGAACAGGATCAGCAGCCCGCCGGAAACGTTCGCCGCCCCGCGTTTCCATTTGTCGGATCGGGACAAAGCGAAAAGGCTGATCGCGTAGACGAAGCTGTCGGAGAGGTTATCGAGCCCGTTGGCGATCAGGGCACTTGAGTCGCCGAAGGCGCCTGTTGCGAAAAAGGCCACGGCCAAACCGATATTGAGCGCCAGAACGATCCAAAGCGTCCGTCTCTCCATTGAATTTTGTCTAGCAGCCATTTTGTGGTTCCAGCCTGTGTTGTACGACACATTAACTTCTGCGGCTGATCTGCGTTCCAGCCGGAATGTTGGCTGAATTCCTTCAGGCCCCGATTTCCTCGTGCTCGGTCAGGCATTCCGAATGGTCCCGCAACACCTCAAGCACCTTGCAGTCTCCCGTCCGCCCGCCGCTGCATTCGTGAACCATGCGTTTCAGTTCGGTGCGCAGCGCCTTCAGGCGCGCCATGCGCTGGTCCACCTGTTTGAGCTGGCGACGCGCGATGGCATCGGCCTCGTGGCAGGACCGGTTGGGATGGTCGCTGAGGTCGAGCAGCTCGCGGATCGCATCGAGCGAGAAACCGAGTTGTCGCGAGTGGCGGATGAAGGACAGTCGATCGAGCTGTGCATTGTCGTAGCGCCTCTGTCCGCCTTCGGTTCTGCCAGGTTCGGGCATGAGTCCGATCTGTTCGTAGTACCGGATGGTCTGCACTTTTGTGCCAGTCTTCTTTGACAGAGTACCGATCGTGAGCATTTTAGCCTCCATGAAAAAGATACAGTCTGTGTAGGTTTTGCCGTCGGAATAAACAAGTGTCGGATTCACAGACGCGTGAGTTCAAGCTATACCATGATTTCGCGCTTGAACCTCTAGCTGCTAGAGGATGTATCCGCACATGCAATAAGAATCAAAAGCAGGCGAACAGGATTGTCCCTTACATCAGCACAGAAGTTTCTTTGGGTTTTGGCAGGCGTGGCAGCGCTTGCCTTCGTATGGCTTTTGCTCTGGTCCGATTATCGTGCCGATAGCGCCCGAACTGACGCCGAGCCGCCTTTTTTCGCTGAGTTCGAACTGACGGACCACCAGGGTATGGTTCAAACCGAGGAGGGCTTTGCAGGGCGCTGGATGCTGGTTTTTTTCGGCTTTACCAACTGCCCCGACGTCTGCCCGACGACACTGTCTGAGGTCGCGGCAGTGATGGACGGTCTGGGCGACGATGCCGCCAAGGTCCAGCCGATTTTCATCACCATCGATCCCGAACGGGACACGCCCGCCGCACTCGCCGAATACGTCCCGCTGTTCGATGCGGGCATCATCGGGCTGACGGGCACGCCGGAACAGATCGCCGCCACGTCCGAGACGTTTCCAATCTTCTTTGAGCGCGTCGAAGAGGCCGCAGCGCCGGATGGTTACACGATGGGCCACACGTCGCATTTGTTCCTCTTCGATCCCGACGCGGGCTTCGCCGACTCCTGGCCCTACGGCACCTCCGCCGAAGAGATCCTCGCCGATCTGGAAGAGAGGATCTGACCGACATGAACCGCATATCCGGAGAAACAGCCCTCGGGCTGGCGTGGATCATCGCGCTCGTCGCCTCACTTGCCGTGCTTTTCATCGGCGAGGTGCTGGGGCAGACGCCCTGTGTGCTGTGCTGGTTCCAGCGCGCCTTCATGTTCCCCTTGGCCATTGTCCTCGGGCTCGGCCTTTGGTGGCGGGACGGCCGTGTGGGGCGCTACGGCATCGCATTGGCGCTTGGCGGCGGCGCAGTCGCCCTCTGGCACATGGGGCTGTACGTCGGTCTTGTTCCCGAACGCATCCAGCCCTGCACGGCCACCGGCCCCTCTTGCACCGATGACAACCAACTGGTCTTCGGCATCCCGATCCCGCTGATGGCGCTCGCCGCCTTCGCGCTGATCGGAGCGCTGTCGGCCCTTTCATTGAAGGACACACGAACATGAACCGACGCGGCCTGATCCTGTCCGTTCTCGCCCTCGGCGTCGCCGGTTTCGGCGGAGCGACCTGGTTTGCAACCCGCCCCGGCCCGTTGGCCGAAGCCGAGCCCGTTGCGCCGGAACTCGCGGACGCGATGATCCGCCCCTACTCGCCCATCCTCGGGCCTGCGGAAGCGCCCGTCACGATCGTCGAATTCTTCGATCCGGCCTGCGAGGCCTGTCGCGCCTTTCATCCCATCGTGAAGGACATCATGGCCGAGCATGGGGATGCTGTCCGCGTCGTGATCCGCTACACGCCCTTCCACGGCGCGGCATCCGAGGAAGCGATCCGCGTGCTCGAGACGGCGCGTATGCAGGACGTTTACGTGCCGGTGCTCGAGGCCGTTCTGCGGGAACAGCCGAGATGGGCGGCGCACGGTGCCCCGGAGCCCGGCCTAATCCTTCAGATCGCCGCCACGGCCGGGCTCGATGCAGACGCCGCGCGCACGCAAATGCTGGCACCGGATGTCGTAGCAATTCTGAACCAGGATCGTGCCGACGTCGAGACCGTGGGAATTCGCCAGACGCCCACATTCTTCGTGAACGGCACGCCGCTCGATCCATTCGGAGAGGCAGAATTGCGTCGCCTAGTGGCCGCCGAAGTCGCTGCAGTGCAAAGCTGAATGGAAAGGGCAGGATCAGAACGATGAGAAAGTATATTTTGACCAGCACACTGGCGGCGCTTTTTGCCCTTGGAGGGCTCTCGGTGCCCGCGCTGGCCGGACCCGAGGATGTTGTCGTCGTGAACGCGTGGTCCCGCGCCTCCATCGGGATGAACCGTCCCGGGGCCGCCTACATGACGATCCGCAACACTGGCGACGAGCCGGTGACGCTGATCGGTCTTACAACACCGCTCGCGATGATGCCCGAAATTCACGAGACGAAGACAAATGCCGAAGGTGTGAGTTCCATGAGCCCGGCGGGGGAGATCGCGATCGCCCCGGGCGAGAGCGTCGCGCTCGAACCGGGGGGCCTGCACGCAATGCTGATGCGGCTGCAAGAACTGATGACGGAAGGGGACACCTTTCCGCTGACCCTGCTTTTCGACGACGGAGGCGAAGTGACGGTCGAGGTGCCGATCCTCGGAATCGCCGCGCGGGGGCCTGAGGACTGATGCGGCGACGGGCGATCCTGGGGTACGGGGCGGCTGGTGTCGGGGCGGTCGCCCTGATGCTCTTCGTCGGTTGGTGGCAGGTCGATGGACCCGGTGGACCCGAACCTGTCGGGCAGCGGCCTGTGGCCCTGACCGAGATGGATTTTCGTCTGACGGATCATGAGGGCAACGCGGTCGGGCGGGAAACCCTGATCGGGCGACCGACGATGGCGTTCTTCGGCTTCACCTACTGTCCCGATGTCTGCCCGACCACGCTCTCGGACATTTCGGGATGGCTCGACGATCTGGGAGACGAGGCCGACAAGATGAACGTGGTTTTCATCACGGTCGATCCTGAGCGCGATACCGTCGCGGCGATGGCCGAATATGTCAGCTACTTTCATCCGGCGATCCGCGGCTGGACGGGGCCGGAGGAGCAGATAGCGCGCGTCGCGGACGGCTTCCGCGCCACCTACGAGCAAGTACCGACGGAGAGCGGCGATTACACGATGAACCACACCGCGAGCGTCTTCCTGTTCGCAGCCTCTGGGCGGTTCGTCACCATGATCGACTATCACGAAGCCAGAGAATACGCGGTGCCGAAAATTCGCCGCGCGCTGGCAGAAGAAATGGAGGGGGCGACATGAGGCTCAGAACTTTGGCGGCGGGTGTCGCAATTGCGGGGACGGTTTCGGGAGCGGCTATCGCCATCTCTGATTTCATGTCGAAAGAACCCGTGCCGCCGGAACTTGCCCAGGCAGGTAGCTGGATGCCCCAAGGTCCTGAAGCCCCTAGAAACGTTGACATCCTGGTGACGCTGCCCGCGACGGCATGGGCAGAGGATGCACCCGACCTCGGCCCCCTGCCCCTTCTGCAGGTCGCGTTTGCCGACAGGCCGGTAAGGGCGATCGAGCCACCGCTGTCGACGTGGTCGCGCGACATTGCACCTGGCGAGACGCTCGATTTCTTGCTGTCCGAAGCTGGACTTGCGGCACCTGACAGAGCCGAAGTTGCCCTCGCGCTTGGCGCGGAATACGATCTGCGACGGCTGCGGCCGGGGCACTCGGTCACTGTCGCTTCGACCGTGGACGGCAGCCCCCGCACCGTCTCACTCGCCGTCGAGGACGGGGTTCGGATCGAGGTGGTTTTCGGCGAGCAGTTGTCTACGCAGGTAGTGGCTCCGGATCCGGAGATCGTAACCCTTGCCGGCGAAGCCGTGATCGACAGCTCTATCTTCGCGGCACTCGACGAAGCCGGCATACCCGCCCGTTTTTCCGTGGACCTTGCGCAGATGCTGGGTGGGACCGTGGATTTCCGCCGCGAGTTGGCCGGTGGCGAGACACTAAGGCTTCTTTGGCGCGAGGCGCGTGTGGGCGAGGACAGGATCGGACAACCCGATCTTGCCTTTGCCGCATTGGAGATCGGCGGTTCGCTTTACGAGATCGTATGGCCGGACGACGGCAGCGGTCAGGCGACGATCTACGTCGATGGCGAGGTGCTGCGCGTCTTCGCACAGCCGGTCGAGGGTGCGCGCCTCAGCTCGGTGTTCGGACGCCGCACGCATCCGGTCTTTGGCAACGTCCGGATGCACACCGGCGTCGATTTCGCAGCGGCACGTGGGACACCGGTTCAATCGACGGCACCGGGGCGGGTCAGTTTCATCGGCTGGCGAGGCGGCTATGGTCGAGTGGTCGAAATCGCCCACGGCTCCGACACCATGACGCGCTATGCGCATCTGAGCGCCGTGCCGGATGGCCTGGCACAAGGCCAACGCGTTGCGGCGGGAGATGTGATCGGCCGCGTCGGCGCGACTGGCACGGCGACAGGTCCGAACCTACACTACGAAGTCCTCGTGGATGGGCGCCCGACTGACCCCCTCGCTGACGACCGGCTCGCCGAAGCAGCTGAGAGCGAAGCGGATGATACCGCCGCGCTCTCGCGTCTGGCCGAGGCGCGCGCGCTTCTGAATCAAAACCTCGGCAGCGAGATTGCCGAAACGACAACCGAAAGGCTCTGACCCATGAAACGCATGACCCAAGCTCTGGCAATCACCCTCGCCCTGTTACCAGCGGCAAAGGCCCTCGCAGAGGCAACGGCGATCGACGTCCGCAAGACGAACGGTTGCGGCTGTTGCCTGTCTTGGATGAACCATCTCGAAGAAAACGGGTTTGCGCCGACGGGCGAGAACATGTTCGGTGGGTCGCTGGTTCGCTTCAAGCTCGACAACGGCGTGCCGCAGCGCATGGTCTCCTGCCACACCGCGCTCATTGATGGCTACGTGATCGAAGGCCATGTCCCGGCCGCTGACATCCGCCGCATTCTCGAGGAGCGCCCGGACGCCGTCGGCCTCGCCGTTCCGGGGATGCCCTATGGCTCGCCCGGCATGGGGCCAGAAGACGACCGCGAGGCCTATGATGTCTTCCTCATCCGCAAGGACGGGTCGACGGAAGTCTTTTCGAGCTACGCCGAAGGATAATCTGGCCCGCCCATGGAAAATCTGTCTCCGATAATGCTCGGCTTTCTCGGAAGTCTCGCCGCCGGTTCGCTCACGGCAGTCGGAGCAGCTCCCGTGCTGTTTGGGCGCATCCCGTCCCGGGCCACGCGCGATCTGTCGCTCGGCTTCGCTGCCGGTGTCATGCTGGCCGCTTCCTTCTTTTCGCTGATTATCCCGGCACTGGATGCGGCAGAGCCGATGTTCGAAAACGGCGCGATGCCTGCGGCCATCGTATGCGTCTCGATCCTTCTGGGCATGGGCGCTGTCGCCCTGATGAACGAAAAGCTGCCGCACGAGCATTTCAAGACGGGACGCGAAGGGCCCGAAGCGGCGTCTTTGCGGCGGGTCTGGCTGTTCATCATCGCGATCACGATCCACAACTTCCCCGAAGGCCTCGCGGTCGGGGTCGGCTTCGGATCCGGAGGTATGGAGGGCGGTCTGCCGCTTGCTGTCGGCATCGGGCTTCAGAATGCGCCCGAAGGATTGGCCGTCGCTGTATCTCTGCTGGGCGAGGGATATCCGAAGCTGCGCGCCTGGGGCATTGCGGCGCTAACGGGCATGGTCGAGCCGATTGGCGGTCTGCTCGGGGCCGGCATCATCACACTGTCGGAACCGCTGCTTCCATGGGGACTGGCCTTTGCCGCGGGCGCAATGCTCTACGTCATCAGCCACGAGATTATCCCCGAAACGCATCGCAGCGGCCATAAGAACAGGGCAACGCTCGGACTCGCAGTCGGGCTCGTTCTGATGCTGTTCCTTGATGTCTGGTTGGGATGAGGCAATGTCATCATACAAAGTATCTCCGATGATCGGCGTCTTTGCAGCGCTTGCTGCGTTCGCGATCGATCAGATCACCAAAGCCATTGTCGTTGCGAATGCCGTCACTTTAAGCGCCGGGATTTCCGTGTTTCCGGGATTCAACCTCGTCTTTTATCGTAATGATGGCGTGACTTTCGGGATGCTGGGCGGCGCGCCGTTGTGGAGCCTCATCGCTCTCGCTCTTGCCATCTGTGTTTGGCTGGGGGTTATGCTGATTCGCGCCGAAAATGCGGTCGAAACACTTGCCTATGGCGCGATCATTGGCGGAGCCCTGGGCAATGTCATCGACCGTGTGCGGTATCGGGCTGTGACAGACTTTCTCGATTTCTACATTGGCACAACACATTGGCCTGCCTTCAACATGGCCGATGTATTTGTCGTCAGTGGCGTGGGGCTCTTGCTCGCCGCGCCATGGATCAGCGCGCGGCGTCCGATCAAGTCGTGAAGATGGAAATTCTGAACCGCATCGCTCTGCGCAAACCTCTGCTTTCGCGGATGACGCTTGGTTTCGCCGCCGGTGCGCTGACGGTTCTGACTTTCCCGCCTTTCTCGCTTCTCCTTCTTGTTCCCGTTGCCTATTCCGCGTTGTTTGTCGGTCTTCGCGATCTCTCCTTCGGGCGTGCTTTCCTCGTCGGCTGGGCATTTGGTCTCGGCCAGTTCGGTTTCGGGATTTCGTGGATTGCAGAGAGTTTCTACGTCGAGGCCGAGCGGTTTGGGGCGATGGCAATCCCGGCCGTCGGGGGATTGTCCGCAGGTCTCGCGATTTTCCCGGCCATTGCCGCAGCGCTCTTCGCCGAAATCGCGCGGCGCGGAACCATGGGCAGTCTCTTGGCCTGCCTCGCGTTCGCGACCTCCTGGACCGTGGCAGAGTGGTTGCGTGGTCACGTTCTGACAGGGTTTCCGTGGAACTTGGCCGGTTACGCACTTGTAGACTACGCCGCCCTTCGCCAGACCGCCGCCTGGGTCGGAAGCTATGGGTTAAGCTTTCTCAGCGTGTTCGTCGCGGCACTTCCCGGCGCGGCTGTCATGACGTCCGGGCGGCAACGATTGACCGTTTCGCTCATGGCACTGGCGGGCATCGCGACGATGTGGGCTGTCGGCACGCTTCGCCTCCAGTCGGATGCACAACAGCCACCCGGTGTCGACCTGCGCATCGTCCAGGGCAACATTCCACAAGAAGAGAAATGGGCGCCCGAGAACCGCGAGGCGACCTTCGCGCGCTATCTCGAACTTTCTTCCCGCCCCGGCAATTTCGACGTTCTTCTCTGGCCGGAAACCGCCTTTCCGGGTTTCCTCGATGAGGATAAGAGGGCGCGGGCCCGGATTGCCACTGCGCTACCGGAAGGCAGCGTGCTGCTCACCGGAGTGCCGGACCGTGTACCGAGCGAGGATGGCACCCGATATTTCAACACGGTCCAGGCTTTTGGCGATACCGGCAAAATCCTGACCGGATACGCGAAACACCATCTCGTACCCTTCGGCGAATATGTGCCATTCCGCGGCTGGTTGCCCATCGAGCGGCTCACGGCGGGTCTGGGCGATTTTACGCCCGGACCGGGCCCGCGAACGCTTGCGCTTCCGGGTGTGCCGCTGGTCGCCGTGGCGATCTGCTATGAGATCATCTTCCCAGGGCATGTGGTCGACGACCTGTTCCGGCCGGACTGGATTTTCAATGCGACCAACGATGCTTGGTTCGGAACCAGCATTGGACCGGAGCAGCATCTCGCCTCCGCACGCATGCGCGCTGTCGAGGAAGGGCTTCCCATCGTCCGGGCCGCAAACACAGGGATCTCCGCGATCATCGACGCAAACGGTGACCTCGTCGCGCGGCTCGGCAACGGAGAAACCGGTGTCATAGATGCGGCTCTGCCCTCTGCTCATCCGTCAACGCTCTATGCGCGCTTCGGCGACTGGGCGCTGCTGGCTCTCATCTTCACTACTTGGGCCGTGGGACTGGCTGCAGGTCTGGTCGGCACACACCGGTGCAACAAGAGAACAAGAACGGAGAAAAAGTCATGCTGGTAATCGCGGGCATTGTCGCGGGTGCGATCTGGGGTGGATATCTGGCGCGACGCCGAAAAGGAAACCGGCTGGATATCCTCCAGTATGCGGCGAGTTCGGCGATCGCCTTCGGTCTTCTCACCTATTTCATATCGGTGGTCCTCTTGCGCATCTTTTTTTAAGAAGGGTTTCGAAACAGCACCGACATGAGACGGCTTTTCAACATATTGCTGTACGGGTTTCTGGCAATCTGCATCACGGTATCGGTTGGTTCCGGGTTGGTCTATTTTCTGCTGAGCGCATCCGTTCCCGATTACGACGAGGACTTCACGGTCGCAGGCTTAGGCGGACCGGTCGACATTCTGCGAGATTCTTCGGCAGTCCCGCACATCTCCGCAGCTTCCGCTGCGGATGTTTACTTCGCGACCGGCTTCGTTCACGCCCAAGACAGGCTCGGTCAACTGTTAAGGGCAAGGCGAAAAGCGGAAGCTTCGTGGCCATCGGATGAGATCTTGGACCTTGAGCCAGCGGTCTCAGACGCGCTCGCATCCTATGCCGCCGGCGTTAATGCGTGGCTGGAGCTAGTGTCGGAAGGCGGGCGTGGCCGAGGCTCTCCGGAGCTGCTGATCGCAGACGAACGGTCGATCGCGGCCTGGACACCCGGCGATAGCCTGAGGATTGCCCGGTCTTTCCTGAATGGCCTGCGACCGGGAAGCGCACGGGAAGGAATGCCGAGTATATCAGGTGCCATTATACCGGCGGATCGCCTGAGAGTGCCCGAACTGTTTGCGACTGATCCGGAGCAGCGCCTTGATGCATGGGCGATCGACGGCGACCGAACAGCGACCGGAACGCCAATTCTAGCCGCCGATATCAGCGGTTCCCTGTCGCTTCCCTCGGAATGGTATCTCGCAGATCTTCAATTTTCGACAGGGCCGGCCATAGGGGCCACAATACCGGGCGTACCTTTCGTTATTGTCGGTCGCAATGCGCGCGTCGCCTGGGCCTTCCGGTCATTTCCCGTGCCAGACGAGGAGGCACCAAGGGGGCCGTCACCCGTGCGGGCGGCAGGTTTCCTGACGATGCTGGAGCTGTTCGCGCGTTCGGCCGACGCGATCGATGCCATCGGAGTTGCCGCAGACATGTTGCCGAAGGGCATGGAGGCATTGGCCATTGACCGAGAGACCGTTGCCCGATGGCCAAGAGCGGAGGCCGTACGGGCGTCGTCTTTTCGCGACATTCGACTGGCGGAGCTTGAAGCGCGGCAATCGATCTTCTCGACGGAAGGCGCCATCGGTGTTCAAAGGGACACCGTAAGTTCCGTGGCGCGAACCCTCCTGCCCCTGATGGCGAAAGAGCTTTGGTTCGTGCAGTCCAGAGACAGCATCGAAGGCACCGATGCGGACAGCCTTCGTCGTGAGCTTCTGGACAGGCTTGCCTCGTGGAATGGCGAAATGGATCGCTATTCACCGGAACCTCTGCTGTTCTGGACCTGGGTCCGGGCTTTGCAGCAGCGCATTTTGAAGGACGAGTTTCCGACAGCGGAGCAACTCTGGACCCGTCCGAACCCAAACTTTCTTTATGCGGTACTCAGCGATCGTCGCGGTAGCGCGATCTGGTGCGACATCCGCCTATCCTCACCTCGCGAGACATGTGAGGAGCAGGTTCGCGTGGCCCTGGATGATGCCCTTGGCTGGCTGGTCGATCGATATGGGCGCGATCCCTCGACGTGGACCTGGGGGGAGGAGCATAGATTGGACATGCAGTGGTCGCCAATCAGTTCACGTGGGTTGCTGACCGACCTGCTGTCCCTTCAAGCGCCGATTTCAGGCGATCCGTATACGCTATTCTTGACATCATTTGGTGTCGAAGAAGACCGTCCATTCCTTGTGAGTGCCGGAAGCAATTTTCAGGCGGTCATGTCGATATCGGAAGCAGCGGGATCATACTACATCTCGCCCACCGGACAGTCGGGACATCCGCTATCTCGATTCTACGACAATCTCTTTCCCTCCTGGATACGAGGCGAATACCTGGCCATGTCGACCGATCTGTCACTGGCCCGTGGCGGCGCTTCCGGGATCTCGCGACTCACACCGGCTACCTCGGACAGTCCTCGGATGAGCGAGGGCCAGAGCGAATGATCACGAACCTCTTCTTTCTTTACGACCCTTTCGGCGATGCGCTGTCACCGGTGTCGCTCATTGTTGTCGGCCTTACAGCATGGCTGTTTTTGCGTGGGCTCAAAATACACGTTCGCTGTCTCGGAAGGGTTTCTGGCTGGCGTCGAACCGTCTTCTTTGTCGGCCTCGCGGTCGTCCTCGTCGCGACGAATGGGCCGCTCCCGCCATTGGGGCACAGTCTGTTTTCTGTACATCAGGTCGAGCATCTTCTTCTGCGACTGGTAGGACCGCTTCTTATCGCGGTTTCTCAGCCCTGGCTTGGCCTTCAAGCCGGATTGAAAAGGGAATGGCGCCGACGCCTTGCCGCGATTGGGCGTGCGCGCATCCCGCGATTCTTGGCGCTTCCTGCATCTGCCACCTCCCTGTTGATTGGCGCGCTTTTCGTCTGGCAGATCCCGATGATCTACGCCCTTACACAACGTATTGCGGCGATGGAAGCGCTGGCACATCTGTCTATGGTGCTGGCGGGGCTTTG
The DNA here is from genome assembly GCF_000152625.1 of Roseovarius nubinhibens ISM. Taxonomy (GTDB): domain Bacteria; phylum Pseudomonadota; class Alphaproteobacteria; order Rhodobacterales; family Rhodobacteraceae; genus Roseovarius; species Roseovarius nubinhibens. The sequence goes on from NZ_CH724157.1 coordinate 49,221, forward strand.
GTACTTTGCTATGCTGTTCGATCCGCGTGATCCGCCTGAAGGAGCGCGGCGCGGTGCTCGACTGATGTCAGGGTTCGTGGTGATCGTTTCCAACATCTTTCTGGGCTCCCTGACAACGCTCAAGGAGGTGCCCCTCTATGGATCAGAAATCATCGCAGCGAGCGGTGGTCGACTTCGCGCCCTGGCTGACGAGACAATCGGCGGTTACGTAATCTGGGTCCCGTCGTCGATGGTTCTCATCGTGGCAATCATCCTGGTGCTGAACGGCTGGAACGCAGCGGAGGAACGGCGCTGGACGTCCCGCTACGACCTGATGCGCCAATCGAATGCGGCGGCGCTCGAGTTTCCGGAAACCGCGGAGGAACTGCGTCTGAAAGTAGAGAAGCCGAACCGGGACATGGGCCGTACCCTCGCCCTTGGCGCATTCGCCATGTTCATGGTTGTCATGATTACCGTCGTGACCATCGTCTATGCCCTCGGATAGATTGAATTCGACATGATACCAGACGTATTCTTCCCCGCTAGGGCCCGCCTGTTTCGCCACTGCCACGGCTGGACACATATTGTAGTGTCCTTACGCGTACCGGGTGCTTGCGCTGGCCCACGGCGGCGAGCGTCACTTTGGCCGTGATCGCCATCGAAGCGATCAACGTGGCCCTGTGCCGACGATTTGCCTGATCTGACGGAAGATCATCTCCTCCCATCAGGCGTAGATGTCGATCGGTGTTCCGTCTTTCACCATTGCATAGATGTCCTCGATCTGCCGATCTGTGACCGCGATGCAGCCAGCTGTCCAGTCGCGGACGTCCGTTGGGTCGATGCCTGGGCGTGGACCACCATGGATGAAGATGTCGCCGCCGGGGGAAAGGCCCTGCGCTTCAGCAAAGGCGATGTCGGCCTCATTCGGATAGGAGATGCCAACCGAAAGATGATACGTACTTTCGGGGTTGCGCTTATCGACTACGTAAGCGCCCTCAGGGGTCCGGCCGTCTCCCTCGAATTGCTTGTGACCCTCAGGAGCGAAACCCAGCCCGACCGGATAGGTTTGCAATACGCGATCGGCTCCGTCCAGAACAAGCAAACGCTGCCCCTTGTAAAGCCGAACACGGGTCACCTCGGGTCCGCCATAGCTGCGGAACTTGCTGGCACAGCCAGACAAAAACGCTGCCAACCCGCCCAACAGGACGGCGCGGCGGGGAAATCGGATGGTTTTCACTGCTCGATGCCTCTTTCGTGAGGTCTGATATGGACATTACGTTACCTTGCAAATGCTGCGTGATCAATGTCCGTGGGCAAGCGCGGCCTTTGCCATCTCTGGACCAACCTGCTCACCGCTGAATGCCTTGCGGGCCTACCGCAGCGCCTTGAGGGCGACCGGCAGGGAGGCCACGGCAAGCCTTAATCGAACAACTCGTGAAGCCAGGATTTGCGGCGATAGCCGTGCTTGCCGTCGCCGCCGCCGTGCTTTCCGCGCCGGTAGCCGCGATCATCGTCGTAGCCGCGCGGCTCAGGCACCCGCTGAGGCGCCACATCGGGTGCCGAACGCTCGATGATCTTGTCCAGTTCGCCCCGGTCTAGCCAGACACCCCGGCAATCGGGACAGAAGTCGATCTCGATCCCCTGGCGGTCGGTCATGCTCAAGGGCACCTCGCAAACCGGACACATCATCCTGCCCTTCACGCTCATGTCTCGTCTCGGCTCCTTTCCGGGTTCTCCCAGTTCAATGACCATGTGCCAGCGCCCCTTTGGCCAAGCCTTCGCCAACCTGCTCACCGCCGGACGGCGGTGCCTTGGCCTCTTGGCTGTTCAGCAGGCGCAGGGCGTTGGCCACCACCAGCAATGACACTCCTACATCGGCTGCAATAGCGCCCCACATCGATGCCACTCCGAACGCAGTAGCGACGACGAAAACGCCCTTGGTCGCCAAGGAAATACCGATGTTCTGATGGATAATCGACATTGTCCGGCGCGAATGACCGATCAGCCAAGGCACCTTGCCGAGATCGTCGGTCATCAGGGCTATATCCGCCGTCTCGATTGCCGCGTCCGAACCAACGGCACCCATTGCGATGGCGTAATGCGCGCGCGCCATGGCCGGGGCGTCGTTGACCCCGTCGCCGATCATGGCCACCATGTCATGCGTTTCGACCAGTTCTTCGATGGCAGTCACCTTGTCTTCGGGCAGAAGCTCGGCACGGACCTCGTCGATGCCGACCTCGGCTGCAACAGCGCGCGCTGTCCGCTCGTTATCACCGGTCAGCATGACGATGGTCTTCACACCCTGCGCGTGAAGCTGCGCCACGATGCCTTTGGCATCCGGGCGGATACGGTCGCGCAATTCCAAGATGCCGGTGACACCGGTGTCGTCGCCCACGGCAACAAGGGTGCTGCCAGCCCCTTCGATGCGGTCGCGCAAATCCTTCGGAATGGCGTCGCCGAAACCCTTCTCCTCGGCAAACCGGTCCGACCCCAGCCAGATCGACCGGCCGTCTGTGCGTCCTTCAAGTCCCCTGCCCGGAACGGTTCGGGTATCTTCCGCGGCGGATACCTTGATGCCGTCGGCTTCTGCCCGCGCAAGAATGGCGCGCGCCAAGGGATGCGAGGAACGTGCCTCCAGCCCAGCGGCGAGGGTCATCAGATCTTGCGCCGATGCTTTGCCCAGCGGATGCACCGCCGCCACCTCGGGCTCGCCCATGGTGATCGTGCCGGTCTTGTCCATGGCCAGTGCAGTGGTCTTGCCCGGTGCCTCAACATATGCACCGCCCTTGATCAGCACCCCGGCCCGCGCTGAGGCGGTGAGTGCAGCGACGATGGAGACCGGTGTCGAGATGACCAGAGCGCATGGGCAAGCGATCACCAGCAGCACGAGTGCATTGTAGAACCAATAATCCCAGGCCCCCCCGAAAATGAGCGGCGGCAGCAGGGCAATTGCAATGGCGAGAGCCATGACGATAGGCGTATAGATGCGGGCGAATTTCGCCACCCACTGCTCCACCGGCGCGCGGCGGGCATGGGCGTCACCGACCATGCGGATGATCTTGGCCAATACGGTGTCCGAGGCGGCCTTCGTGGCGCGCACCGTCAGTGTGCCTTCGCCGTTGATCGTACCGGCATAGACTTCGTCGCCCCGTTCCTTTGGGACCAGCGCACTCTCTCCGGTGATTGGCGCCTGATCGACGGCCCCTGCCCCATCGACAACCTCACCATCCAATGGGATGCGGTCTCCGCCGCGCACGACGAAACGTGCGTTGATAGCAACCGCGGAAGCCGGTACGTCCGCTTCCGAACCGTCATCATAAAGAATTCTTGCCGTCGGCGGCGCCAGGTCCAGCAGAGCTGAAACCGCATTCCTCGCACGCCCGACGCTCCAGCTTTCGAGGAAAAGCGAGAGCGAGAAGAAGAACGCAACCGTCGCCGCCTCGAAAAATTCGCCGAGGCTAATTGCACCCGCGACTGCGATGACCATGAGCAGGTTCATGTCGGGCGACAGCCGCCGTGCGGACGACCATGCCTTGGGCGCCACGAGCCAAACACCGAACAGGATCGCAACCGCGAATAACCCTGCCTCGACCAGTGGCATCGGCGCTTCGCCGTGCCCTGCGAAGAGGCCGAGTGCCCCCCCCATGCCGGTCTCGATGATGTGCCACAGAAATCCCGCGGCCCAGAAGCCGCCGCTGAGCGCCGTAAACAGCCGCTGGCGTGCAAGATGGGCCGCCTGGTCGACCGACGCGTTTTCGGCATCCCAAGGCTTGGCGGTCATGCCGGTGCTTGCGACCAGTTCTGCAATTTCGCCGTTCGATACACTCTTGGCGCTGTCGAGAATAGTCATCCGTCCATTGATCACGTCGAACGCAAGATGTTCGGCCCCGCCGATCTTCGGGCCGACCACCTTGTTCAGGATTGCTACCTCCTCGGCGCAATCGAGGCCGGACACCTGAAAACTGCGCCCGCCCGCTGGCGCGGGGGTCGCCGGAACGGTGTCGCCGCACGTTCCGGCGCTCCCGCAGCAGCTGCCGCCGCTTGTCTGGGCATCTTCGGCGTGATCGTGGTCGTGACGATGGGTGTCGGACGGCATGAATGGACCTCTGGATTCGGGTGCTTTACCATGACATAGCCCCTACAGTAGCTAGAGCTTCAAGAGCAAAATACGGTGGTAATTCAGTTTGATTTATTGCTAGAGGATGCGGTGACCGGCTCCATCACGCCTTGAGGCATGAACAGCCGCTGCAAAGAAAAACAGACATGAAAGGAAGCTTGATGCGGGTTTTGATGCTGAAGCAAAAAATGATGGTCGCAGTGGCGCTGTCGCTTACGGCCGGGTGCGCAGTCCAGCCGACTGGACCGGGCGACGCGGCAGACCAGCCGGGCAACGTTCCCGAAGCCGTGATTGCGATGGCTGCCCCGGATCAGAATGTTGCGACCGCGCGCTTGGTGCCGGAAGACGGCTGCTATTGGTACGAACACAGCGGCCCCGTCGAAACGACCTTGCTGCCGCTGCGCACGGCGAACGGCAATCGTATCTGCACCCCTCGCGAAACTTAGCTACGTTTGCCGACCGCTGCTTGGCTTAGCTGCGGGCAGTGACGCTGTCCTCTGCCGAGTAAAGATAGGCCGTAGAGCCGGTTTCGACGTTCAGGTAAAGGTCATTGATATGGGCCATAACCATCCGTACGCAGCCCGAACTTGCGCGGCCACCGATACTCCGTGGGCTCGGAGTGCCATGGATGCGCAGAAGGGTATCGCGATCCCCGACGTAGAGATACAGCGCCCTTGAACCAAGCGCGTTTTCCGGTCCGGGTTCCATGCCATCGGCAATGTCAGCATAAAGTTCGGGGTCGCGATTGATCATGCTCTGTGTCGGTTGCCAGTGCGGCCACCTGACCTTGCGCTTGATGATATAGACACCCGGCTCATAGAGGTTCCCCCGCGCGATGGCCACGCCGTAGCGCATCGCGGTTCCACCCTCTTCAATGTGGTAGAGATATCGTGCGACCGCGTCGACATGGATATCTCCCGGCACGAGACCGGCCTTCGCGACCACACGTTGCGGTAGGAACCGCGGGTGCAATCCCCATGGGTTGGAAGTCTCGGCAACATAATCCTGAGGCGTCACCTGTGCGTCCCATTCAGCCTTCTGAGCCTCGGTGGGCCAAGTGTCGGCAAAAGCCATACCGGGACCGGTCACCGAAAAAAGCGCCGTTGTTGTCTGAATGAAGTGTCGTCTTGTCAGCATTTTGTACCCTTTCGGTTCCCGCCGGCGATTGATGGCAAGAACGGTATGTGTTCTCATTGAATAGATAGGACTTCTAGTGGCTAGAGGTTCAAGGGCAAATTTTCGTGAGCAAACATGCGATCCTGGCAGTTTCCAGTTTGCTTGGGAGGAGAAAACTGCTCGCACGATACCTGGTCCGAAGTTGCGCAGCGACACTTCGTGAAATCGCAGATTGTCTGGAAATTTAGGCACAGCGGCTTCGATATCGCGACCATGAGATCGGGAGCGTCACGGCACACGGAACTTACGCCACTCGCAAATACTACGATGCCATCTCTGGCTCCGGCTCTCATTCCGTTATTTCACCCCGTAAGAACGCAAAGCTTGGATGGAGATCATAGCTGTAGCGGCGGCTCGTAATTAGGCCATACGGGCATCGCAGTATCTGGGCTGTGCGCTCTGGCGACAATGGAGCGGATATCCCCGCCGAAGCCGCGCCGAGACGAAGATGCAATGTGTGAAACTGCTTGGTCAGCCGCTCATCGCGTCGGACTTTGGCCGCCATGGTGCGAAGCTTCAGTTCCGCTTAGCAGTCGTCAACAGCTACACCGCCCTTGGCATCCCCGTCACAGAAGCTTTGGAATAAGTCCGTCCGGAGAATGGTTAACACCGCCTATCAGCCTATTTGTAGAACATTGCATCGAGGACCCCTCGATTGGTAAGTTAAAGTCTAAGGTCAACCCGCTTACTTCAACGGCAACCACCCGACTATGACCGCTGGGAAAACGCCGCGAACAGCGCAAGCGTCCGTTCGCTGACATGGTGCTCGATGCCTTCGGCATCGCGTTCAGCCGTCTCGGGGTCGAGCCCGAGGCTCAGGAGAAACCGCAAGACGATCTCGTGGCGGTGCCTGCATTCCTTGGCGAGCGCCCGGCCTTCCTCGGTCAGGAAGACCGAGCGATACTTCGCACGGGTGATCAAGCCGTCCCGCGCCAGACGGCCAAGTGTTTTTGCGACCGTCGGCGCAGTCACGCCCATCCGTGTCGCGATATCGACCGGCCGGGCCTCGCCGTTCTCGTGGATGAGTTCGGCGATCAGTTCGACATAATCTTCCGCCACTTCGCTGCGCCGCGCTTCGCGCACACCGATGAAGGCCTCGGCGCGGGATTCGACCGCACGTGCCTCTGCCTCGGTTGAATCAAGGTTCTCATCATCCGTCATGCCGTCACCCTCGCACGATCGGGATTGACTCGTAAAGCCTAAGCGATGATTATTAGCCGAAGCTAACTTTTTGCGCCGGGACTTTGGCCTGCGTGTCATCTGAGGGGACAACGTCCATGCCTGTCGATACCAGCAAGCGAGGGCGCGATGTGTCGTCCGCCGTGGAGACATCTCGGCCCACAGCGCCACCTGCGATGGTCACGGAGCCAGTATCGGCGTCGCGACGCGCGTTGTTGGTCGGCGGTCTGGTGGCTGCCGGCGGAGCGGCCGTGGCCGCGAGCCGCGCGCAATCCCAGGCAACGCCCGACCCGATGGCGGGGCATGCTATGCCCGGCGGGGCGGTCGATCCGTATTCGGCCCATGACAGTGGCATGGCGCATGGCAACATGACGATGGTCGGCCAGGTCGACCACGCCCGGAACGGGTTCGACCCGACGGCCATGCTGACCGACTGGGAGACCGGTCGCACCGAAGTCCTGCCGGATGGGCGCACGTTGCGAACGTTCGAGGTGGACGCCATCGACGTGGAGATCGAGATCGCTCCCGGCGTTTTCTTTCCCGCCTGGACGTTCAACGGCCGCGTGCCAGGCCCCGCCCTGCGAGCGAAGGAGGGCGAACGACTGAGGATCGTCTTTCGCAACCTCGGGTCACACCCGCATTCCATGCATTTTCACGGCATTCACTCGGCGCGGATGGACGGCGTTCAAGGCGCCGGGCTGATCGATCCGGGCGAGGAGTTCGTTTACGAATTCGATGCCAAGCCCTTCGGCTGCCACCTCTACCATTGCCATGCCCTGCCACTGAAACGGCACATGCACAAGGGCATGTACGGCCTTTTCGTGGTCGATCCGGATCCGGCGCGCCACCCCGAATTTGCGGCCGTTGCGGCGTCGCGTGTGCTGGGCAGCCCGGAAAACGCCGAATGGCAGGAACTGGCGATGGTGATGAACGGCTTTGACACCAATTTCGATGGTGAGAACGAGGTCTATGCCGTAAACACGGTCGGCCAAGCTTACATGAACGCGCCGATCCGGATCGACAAGTCGCGCCCGGTACGTATCTACCTCATGAATGCGACCGAGTTCGATCCGATCAACTCGTTCCACCTGCATGGGAATTTCTTCGACTATTACGACACCGGCACCCAGCTCACGCCGACCCTGCGCACGGTCGATGTGATCATGCAGTGTCAGGCGCAGCGCGGCATCCTCGAGTTCAGCTTCGCCGATCACGAGGACGGGATGTATATGTTCCATGCGCACCAGGCCGAGTTCACCGAACTTGGCTGGATGGGCTTTTTCGACGTGCGGGAGGCCGGAGCATGACCGATCATATTCAACGCAGCCGCCCGCCAATGACCCGTCTGCTTCTCGTCCTCGTGCCGCTGGCCGTCATGCTGGGCGCCTTTGTCTGGATCGCCTCGCTCGATCCCTTGCGCGGCTTCAACAACGGCGCCCCCCCGGTCGAGGCGCTGACCGTCGAACGGACGATCCTCGATGGGTCGGGGATATCGCTCAGGGCGCGCGCCGGCGGATCGGAGCCGATGGTGGTCGCGCAGGTCGCAGTCGACGATGCCTACTGGACCTTCACGCAGGAACCGGCGGGGCCGATTGCCCGAGGCGACGCGGTCTGGCTGCGTATTCCCTATCCGTGGGTTATTGGCGAGGCCCACCATGTCAACCTGCTGACGAACACAGGCGCGACCTTTGGGCACGAGATCGCGGTTGCTGTTTCGACGCCAAGCCCCACCTGGGGGCAACTTCGGCTCCAGGCGGTGATCGGGGCGATCGTCGGCCTTTTGCCGGTAGCGCTTGGCCTGATGTTCTATCCGGCCATGAAGGGCGTCGGGCGAAGGGGGATGAACTTTCTGCTGGCGCTGACGGTCGGGTTGCTGGCCTTCCTGCTGATCGACACCATATCCGAGGCACTGGAGCTATCGGCAGAAGCGGCCGCGATATTCCAAGGTTCTGCCATGGTCTGGCTGGCGGCGCTTACAAGCTTTCTTCTATTGATGGCTATCGGGCGCTGGCGCGGCAATCCGGAAGGCATCGCGCTTGCGTTCTACATTGCCCTCGGGATCGGGCTTCACAACTTCGGCGAAGGGCTGGCAATCGGCGGCGCATTCGCTGCCGGGTCGGCCGGGCTTGGCACTTTCCTCGTCCTAGGCTTTGCCTTGCACAATGTCACCGAGGGCATCGGCATCGCCGCCCCGATGCTTCGTGCCCGGCCAACGCTTTGGACGTTTGCCGCCCTTACCCTGCTCGCCGGTGGCCCGGCCATCCTCGGAATGTGGGCGGGCAGCCTCGCCTATGCGCCGCAATGGTCGGCACTGGCGCTCGCTGTCGGAGCCGGTGCCATTCTGCAAGTCATGGTCGAGGTCAGCGCCTACCTTGTACGTCAAAACGCCGACAGGCAGGCGGCGCTGATGTCACCAGCCGTACTGGTCGGGTTTCTGGGCGGCATCGCCTTCATGTATGCGACGGCGGCATTGATCAAGATCTGAGCGGTGATCGGCTGTTTCGGCCTCATGGGGCGGTCGCCCAGCACCATAAACTGACCCCGTTTTGTCCACGGGGAAATCGCAATTTTCGTGCCCCAGTTTGTGCGCCCAAGAGACTTATTCTTTCGTGATTTCGAAATGAAGAATTTGAGGCTAGAGCGACTAGAGGATCCACCTAGATATCACAGATAGGTGAAAACACTGCAAATCCATCTGACCACTATTGCTGAGCCGCCGTCGAAATCGACTGTCTGATATTTTTGTTCTGTCACGATTCTGGGCCTCCGTTGAACTATCAACAGATGCTACACACCAAAACGAGTGCTTCTTTAGAGGTGTTTCATGGCATCGCCCGCCACATGCGGAAACATTCCTTTCCGGTCACCTCGCAGATTAGACCTTGTGCTTCCATCCAAGCAAGGTTGCGCTGGACGGCGCCCCGGCTGGCACCGGTCAGGGTCTCGGCCATTGGAGCGGAGACGACGGGCCATTCGGTCAGCACCGCGCGCAATGCTGGTGGTGTCTTGCCAGAAAGCGGGGCCATCATGGTTTCCGCCCGCGCTGACCATGCCTGGATATCGTCGAGGTGCCGCATCGCGGTCAGGCATGCTATTTCCATATCGGCGTTGCGACGTCAATCGCCAGCGTGACCCAAGGCCGCCCAATTGGTGCCAGTTCTTTTGAGATATACCTGAACAAGCGGACGCAAAACGGCCGCCCCGCGCGCTTCCTCATCACCATCGGCAACAGAGTCGTCGCCATCATTCTCCATCGATATCTGCCGCACAAGTCTGTGAACTCTGTCTCAGGATTAAGGGCAAGAATATCGGAGCAAAAAGCAAAATCTCATATTCAGGGGCAAAGGACAGCCGTTGATCTTGTTGGATTTCTCATCTCACAGTTAAGGGCTACGCGACACCAGATTTACGTGCGTCTCAGAGACACCCAATACCGCGCTCAAAGCCTTTTCCACACGGCCAACACAAGATGAACAACTCATCTTTTGAGTGCCGTACGTGAATGATTTTTCGTTTTCGATATTGAGACCTCTTGCTCCGGACAACTTCAGAGATAGAGGGTCCAGCAGGCGGAAGGTCAAGGACTTTAAGGTGCGATTTCACAATCGTCGTCCGTTTCACTCGGGGACGAGGGCTGCAATCTTTTCAAGAAAGGTGCCGCGCTCGATCACACCGGGGATTATTTCATCACCCAATACGAACGTCGGCGTTCCAGTTATACCCAAAGCTTCTGCCAGACGCAGAGAGCCAGCAATGTGATCGTTCACTAGGTCTGATTGCATGTCTGTTTTCAAAACTTCGAGATCGAGCCCCACATCGCCTGCAACTTTCATAACGCTTGCTTCAACGGCTTGCCCGTTCAATGCCATCATTGCCTCGTGAAACTGCTGATATTTACCTTGGTTTCTCGCGGCAAGTGACGCGCGCGCCGCAATTTCGGAACCGGGCCCTAGGATCGGAAATTCACGATAAATAATGCGGACATCCTTGCTTGTCTCCAGCACGGCTTTGACTTCAGGTGCTGCGCGGCGGCAATATCCACAGTTATAGTCAAAAAATTCGACTAGCGTGACGCTACCACCCAGATTTCCGAAGATGGGAGCGTTCTGTTCGAAGTCGTCGCGCAATTCAGTTAAAGCTGTAGACTGCGCTTCAGCAAGTGCTGCATTTTCACGTTCTTGTAGGATTGAGAGCGCTTCGATCAAGATTTCGGGTTTTTCCAAGATCGCTTCAAGCGCCAGACGCTTAATATCTGCCTCATTGAGTTCTTGTGCGGCCACAGTAGTGAAAGAAAATGCAGTGAAGACTGTTGCAAGAACAATTTTTGAAAGGTCGCGTCGCGCTGATAACATCTTAAATACTTCCTAGAAAGTTGCGGGGTACAGGATCACACGCGTGTCCAGCGGAACCATATCATACAACTGGACAATCTGATCGTTCACCAATCTGGCGCATCCGTTTGAAACGGCACTGCCAATAGTGCTTGGGTCATTTGTGCCATGCACACGTAAAAAGGTATCCCCGCGTCCCGGTTGAAAAAGGTAGAGGGCCCGCGCACCTAGAGGGTTGCTCAGACCGCCAGGCATTCCATTCCGAAACGGTCCATACTTCTTCGGTTCACGACGCAACATGCCCGGGGTCGGTGTCCAGCTGGGCCATTCCTTCTTTGCCCCCACATAGAATTCGCCTGCCTCGTAAAGGCCCGGGCGACCGATCCCGACAGCGTAGCGAATTGCAGTGTTATCGGGTTGGGTCCAGAACAGGGCAAACTGGCTTGGAACAACATGGATTTCGTATGGAGCGGAGCCCTCTGGAATGCTCACTACTTGAGGTAAATACTCCGGCGGTAAATCATACTTTGGCAGCACTACATGGGCTGAAACTGGCTGACTGGCCAAAGTGCCAACAGCCCCGGCGGCAAGGAGGAATTTTCTTCGATTCATGAAGCTGTGGCTTTCGAACGGTGAACGTTGAATGAACGCCGGTACACGAGAAAAGACTTCAACAAGTCATGCTGGGTGCGCGATCAGAACAATTTCACTTGTGTTCCTACCTCAGCCAAAGCGAACAGTTCTTTGATATGTTCGTTGTAAAGGCCGATGCATCCGTTCGACGATTGGCGGCCAATTTTCCGCGTGTCGCCCGTTCCGTGGACGCGGTAATATTGCCATGAAAGGTAGAGGGCGTGTGTGCCCAAGGGGTTGTCTGGACCGGGTGGAAAATAGTCTGGCCAATCCGGATTGCGGATCTTCATCGAAGGCGTGGGGCGCCAGCTTGGTCCTTCCACTTTCTTGATAACGCTAGTGTATCCGCGTTTTGTCAGTTCTTCGGATTCCGGAACGCTCGACGGATACAGCTTATAGACACTTTCATCCTCTGACCAATATTGCACCGCTCGGGAATCAATGTCGCACAGGATTGCACCGTGGTTTAGATTATCGAAGTGATCCCGCCAGTTTGAGGTGCTGAAGGATGAAATATTGCGGCGCACTGGTGGTGTACCAAGTGGTGCTGTGGTTTGCGCGGTTGCAACGCCTGCTCCTAGGAACACCCCACTTGCGGCCGCACCGAGCAGCGCTCCGCGACGTGAGATAGATGAGTCCTTAATTAGCTTCATGATCAATCCTTCGGTTGTGCCTCCGTCTGTTTACAACCTTCACCCACTGGAGCTTCAAGCGATCAATTGTCACAAAAACGTGAGACGAATGGCGAACGAACGCTTTGGGCTGGAAAAGCCCTGTCGCATTCGAACGGAAAGTGGCTTAAACGATCATCTGGGGCGGCACTAAAGCGTGCCAGGTCAAGCCTGTGTCAGCCTCGACAAATGACCTATACTAGGTCAGCTTTCCACATGCGATACCTCCCGTGGCCCGTCACCTCGCGGATCAAACCGCTTGCCTCCATCCATGCGAGATTGCGCTGAACGGCGGCGCGGCTGGCTCCGGTCATGGCCTCAGCCATCGGGGCGGAGACCAAGGGCCATTCCGTGAAAACCTTTCGCAAGGCAACCGGCGTGCGGCCAGATAATTGCGCCATGACGTTTTCTGCCCGCCCGATCCACACTTCAATATCATCAAGTGTTCGCATCGCCGTTAGAATTGCGCTGTTCATCCCATCCAACCAGCGGGCCAAGCGTTCGGGTGGCAAGCCCGAAACGCGCAGCCCCCCGGCCCCAGCCATAGCGAGCGGCGCGAAGATGGCACCGCTTCCATCGCTGGTCGCGATCCTAGACGCGGTGACGGCAGCTTCGATCTGGTCGCCGTGGCGTCCGAGGCCCGCCAAGCTCCACAGGTGATACCCCATGCACGCCCGCGTGATCGGGTGGAGACCCTTTGCGGCTGCCATGACGTCCAGCCACCCACCCGCGCGATCCTCGAAACGCTCAGCGCTGTCTTCAATGTTCTCGGGATCGCGGCGATCCAGGAAGGCGGCCAAGTCAGCTTTCGGTCCAGGACCGCCTGTTAGGCGCCGAACAGCCCATCCAACGCTTGCCAGTGCATTTGGGTCATCCTGTGCACCTGACAGCCGCATCGATATCCAGAGCGCCAGACGATCAGAACTCACCCGATCCCCTGCGAACCAGCTGAGATCCGCTGCCTCGATAAGAGCGAGGCGATGCCGCCAGCCTTCCGGGCCACGCAGCAGCCGGTCATCCAGAGCTCCCAGGCGTCCAGCCACTCTTGCCAGTCGCGCAGCGTGAACGCCTTCTGCTTTTGCCCAGTCTTCGACGACAGCAGTGTCGGGCGGTTCCGCCCGTGGCCCTGTAGGCAAATCATCCGGTTCTTCTTCAAGTGACCTAGGTAGAAACCAGAGATCGTCTTCGTGAGCCTCTTCATCCTCCTCGATGGTGATAAGGGGGTCGTCGTAATCATCAGTCAAAGAAGAGGCTTGCGTCATCATGTGTGCAAAATACTGATTTTTTGCACATTGCCCAAGCGTTTTTGTGGCCGCTGCCTGCGCCCTTAATATAGTACGCGCGCGCGACTGCAGGTGAAACCTCTCAGATCGCTTTCAGCGCAAGGAAACCAAAGGTTTTTGGACGAGCACGACGAGAGAGAGCACCTACTTGCATTTGTTGACAAACGGTCGTTTATTAGCGATATCTTAAATTGCAAAAGGCCCGTTTTCATGCCCCTGATTGGCTATGCCCGCGTTTCCACAGAGGAACAGACCCCCCTGCCCCAGTCTGAGGCCCTACAAGCCGCAGGATGCGTCGAAATCTTCGAAGAACACGCGTCTGGCGGCAATCGCGCGCGTCCGGTGCTTGCGCGGGTGCTCGAGCGCGTCCAGAGCGGCGACACGCTGGTTGTCGTACGGATCGACCGGCTTGCGCGGTCTTTGTCGCACTTGCTGGAGGTGATTGAGCGGCTGGAGGGCAAAGGAGCCTTCTTCCGCTCCCTCCAAGACCCGATCGACACTGCATCGCCGCAAGGCAAGTTTACGTTGCAGGTTTTGGGCGCTGCTGCCGAATTCGAACGCGCCCTGATCCGCGAGCGCACCAAGGCCGGGCTGGCCTCTGCGCGCGCCAAAGGTCGCGTTGGTGGCAATCCTGGGCTAAGCGCCAAGGATCCCGCCGCGCTGCGCAAGGTGCGGCTGGCGCGACAGGACGGCTACATGGAGCGCCTGAACGAGACCGCGCAAGATTGGGTGCCCCATGTGCGCCGCTTGCGCCCCGATATGGCTTGGGAAGACGTCCTGCGGATTATCAATGGCCCCCTGCCCCCAGATCGCCATTGGACCCAAAGCCGCCTGCTCCGCGCCGTGAAAGCATATGTGCGCGACGGCTTTCTGCCCGCTGAAGTGCTTGGACGCGCTGGACGTCGCGAAACCGACGATCGCCTGCCCGCGATTGTCGCGGCAATCAAAGGTGCTGACCCCGAGATCACCTTGCAGGCAATCTGCTACCAACTGGAATCCATGCGTGAGCGCACCCCTCGCGGTCGCACCAGCTGGCAGCCTTCCTCAGTCAGAATGCTGTTGGAACGGGCGGAGCGACTTGGGTTGCTGGTCAGGCAAATGGATTGACGACGCGCAGCCGATCTTCGACTAGCAATCCGTCGTGCATGTCCTCAGTCCATAACGTCGTGCACCCAGCGAGCAGCGCGGCAGACACGATCATCGCGTCATAGACCGATAACTGGTATTTCTCCGCCAACGCGCGACCCACTTGATGGGTTTGAATCGTGAGGTCCTCGACAGGGCATAAGGACTTAATACCCTCAAGAAACGCTCCGGTATCTTCCCAACTGAGACCAGCTTTCCGCCGGCAATTTACCATCGCTTCGTTCAGGACTTGGACGCTGATCCGGGGTCCCTGCCCCAGAATTTCCTCTGCCCTCTCAGCCTTTGGACCATCGTCGAGCAGGTAGAGCACAACATTCGTATCTGCGAATTCAGCGCTCATGCGCGGCGTCGCGGCTTAGACGCGCGTCCTTGGGCAGTTTTCCGCGAAAACGCCTTAGCCCCTGTAGGACTTCATCAGCGCGAGGTTGGCGTCTCACAAGAATGGTTCCATCGTCCTTTACCAGGTCGACCTGATCGCCTTCCTTTAAGCCGAGTTCCCGCACAAGATCCGCGGGTAGCCGGACGGCAAGGGAGTTTCCCCATTTGGCAACTTGCATCTTGTCCTCTCAGGCATGGATAAACATCCACGTATGTATATCCAAAACTACCAAAAGGCAAGCCTTGGTGCGTTCAAAAGCCATTTTGGACACCTCTGAAAAGAGTTCTGCCCTGTCCCTTTTAGTGAGATGCGGTACGTTACACCATGCAGTAGGACACCAAACAACCTTGTGTTCGGTGAGGACTCGCCCACTAGATGTGGAAAAACCTTGCGCGAATCCGACTCTTGCGCCAATAGTCACGGAAGCGAGGCGAAAAACGTCAATTTCCGTGAACACGCCAAAGACGCGATGTCTCGGAAGCGAGAGGGCAGATGGATAATACCTTTGAGCATGAGGATCTCAACGCGGTGATCCGCCAGCATTCGGAATGGCTGGCGAACCAGTTGCATTCGCAACGTGAGAGCCTGTTTCCACCCGATGCCGAGAAGACCATGCGCAAATTCACCTCTGGTGAGGCTGCGGCGCTGCTCGGCGTCAACGATTCCTATCTTCGCAAACTCAATCTAGATGGCAAAGGGCCTTCTCCCGAGCTGACCGCCGGCAACCGTCGTCTTTACTCGGCGCAGGACATCCAGGCGCTGCGTGTGCTCCTTGAAAAAACCGCTCGCAAGCCGGGTGATTACGTTCCCGGACGACGAGAAGGTGATCATCTTCAGGTCATCGGCGTGATGAATTTCAAGGGCGGTTCGGGAAAAACAACAACCTCTGCCCATCTCGCTCAACGGCTTGCCCTGCGCGGATATCGTGTGCTGGGCATTGATCTCGACCCACAAGCTTCCTTCACCGCGCTGCACGGCGTTCAGCCGGAATTGGACCTCGAAGATGGCGGCACTCTCTACGATGCGATCCGCTATGAGGACCCAGAGCCGATCCGGTCGGTCATTCGCAAGACCTATATCCCCAATCTGGACCTGATTCCCGGAAACCTCGAACTGATGGAGTTCGAGCACGATACCCCGCGCGCGCTGGCTCAGGGCAATGCAGGACTTTTCTTCTTCCGCGTGAAAGAGGCGTTGGCCCAGGTCGACGAGGACTACGACGTGGTCGTCATTGATTGCCCACCGCAGCTAGGATTTCTGACCATGTCCGCACTGTCCGCGGCCACGGGCGTTTTGGTGACGATCCACCCGGAAATGCTTGATGTGATGTCCATGTCGCAATTCCTCCGCATGACAGCCGACCTCATGGACGTGATCGCTGAGAGCGGCGCCGACATGTCTCATGACTGGATGCGCTATGTTTTGACCCGCTACGAGCCGCAGGATGCGCCGCAGAACCGCATCGTGGCTTTCCTGCGAACAATGTACGGCGAAGCCGTGCTGAATTCGCCCATGTTGAAGTCTACAGCCATCTCCGATGCAGGCCTGACCAAGCAGACGCTCTACGAGGTGGAACGCAGCGCGTTCACCCGTTCCACCTATGATCGCGCACTCGAGAGCTTGAACACGCTGAATGACGAGATCGCCGACCTGATCCAGAAGACTTGGGGGCGCCTATGAGCAGCAGCAAGAAGAAACGGATGTCCATGCTCGACAGTCTCGCGTCGGCCGGAGCCCCCTCCCCTGCCCCGCAGTCCAGCGCCGTCACGCCAATGATGAGCTCTAACCGCGCGCTACGATCCGCGCGCGATGCTGTCGATGGTCATCACGTTTGGGAGCTGGATCCGACGAACATCGTGGATGACCGCATGGAGGATCGCCTCGACCCGGCGGATGTTCTGGACCTGCGCGATGCGATCGAGGCGAACGGTCAAACCGTTCCGATCCTTGTGCGCCGTGCCCCCGATGACCCCGACCGCTACCTGCTGGTCTACGGACGTAGGCGGTTGGAGGCGATACGCCAGTCCGACAAGGTGACCAAGATCCGCGCTCTCGTCGCCAATCTGGATGATGACAGTGCTTTGCGCGCGCAGATTTCCGAAAATATGGGTCGACGTGATCTGTCCTACATTGAGAAGGCGCTTTTCGCCAAGGATCTCGTGGCATCCGGCTTCGGAACACAATCACAGGTGGCAGAAATCTTGACCGTCACGAAATCTGCGGTCTCCATGGCCATCGCCATCGTAGACATCGTCGGCTCAGATTTAGTTCGCGCCATTGGGCCAGCCCACGGCATAGGTCGGCCTCGCTGGGACGCTCTGGGCCGCGCCATCGACGAGAACGGCCTCGATCGCGAGCGCCTCAGTCAGATTGCAGAGGAGGCGCGTGGAAAGGGTGTCGAGTCTACAGTTGTGGATGATTCCGTATCCACTGATGACCCATCCGTCCAGGCGTTTGAAGCGGTGGCTAAAGCCGTAGCGAAGGCACTCAAACCTGAGAAGGCTCCCTCCCCTGCTCCGTCCTCCAGTGTCCCGCTGAAGATCGGTGGCAAGCGCGGCGGCACGGTCAAACGCACTGCCAAGGGCCTGTCGATCGAGCTGGCAAGCGGAGACTTCGCCGATTGGGTTGAGACGCAAGTGCATGACATGATTGAAGACCTTCACGATCGCTGGAAGCAGCGGTCGGAAGACTGAGGAAGAGCAGAAATCAAAGAAGGAGGCACGAAAAGGCAAAAGAAAAGGTCCCGCAAAGCGACCACTCCACGAGACCCTAACTTGTTTCTAGCACCTTCAAGGTAGTGTCCGGAGTCATTTTCCGCAAGTCCAAAGTGATTCGCGGGCCGGGAAATTTTTGTCTTCGTGAATGATAAAATGGACTACACGCCCGTAACGCCGTTTCGGCGAACGATAGATGCTGCCATTCTAAAACATCAGGCAGCGGCGCAGGAAGGCCTGCCCCCAGCCGGCGCCAACAAGTGGGAGGTCCTGAGGGAGCTAGCTACCGCTCGAGTCGCATTCGGCTTGTCCGATCGGGATTTGACGGTGCTTCAGGCACTGGTCAGCTTTCACCAAGCGACGATTCTCGGAGGCAATGACTGCGAGTTGATTGTACATCCGTCCAACAAGGCGATTTGCGAGCGCCTGAACGGCATGCCCTGCTCGACGATGCGGCGCCACCTTTCCAACCTTGTCCAGACTGGCTTTGTCGTCCGGCGCGATAGCCCCAATGGGAAGCGCTATGCCCGCCGCTACGGCGACGAAAAGGTTGCGTTCGGGTTCGACCTCTCTCCGCTTGTTCGACGCTTCCAGGAGGTCTGTGAGGCCGCCGAGGCCGTCCGGGCCGCTGAGGAGCGTTACAAGCGCCTACGTGCCACTGTGAGCCTCATGCGGCGTGACCTAGCGGGGCTGGCCGAGTACGGGCGCGCACTTCGTCCGGATCAGGGCGTCTGGGACCAATTCTCTGATCTTGCGGCCCTAACGGCTCGAGATCTTCGTAGAAAACTAGAAATGGAAGACCTTAGGCGCATCGAAGACGCTTTGGGGGTGGCTTTGGACCACGCCCGAAACCTTCTAGATGGCCGTGAAGCAGAAGATATGAGCACCAATGACGCTACTTTTGAGCAGCACTATCAGAATTCAAATAAAGACTCTTATGATCTTGAACCTCGCTTAGAAAAAGCGCGGGGCGGAGACGCTGTGCGTGAAAACCGAGAAGTCGCCGATAGCCCTCTGTGTTCTGACGATGAGGCTAACTCAACCTCGACTACTGACGACCAACTGATGCCGAACATACCGCTTGGTTTGGTCCTCGCCTCTTGTCAGGAATTCAAAGCGTATTCCGAGCAGCCTGTGCGCCATTGGCACGATTTGGTCCGGGTGGCTGACGTGGTCAGACCCATGATGGGTATTTCGCCTTCCGCCTGGGACGAGGCAAAACGCTATATGGGGCCCGAAGAGGCGTCTGTTGTCGTTGTTGCAATGCTTGAACGCTTTGCAGATATCCGATCACCTGGAGGCTACTTGAGAACCCTATCTTCAAAGGCGGCGATTGGGGAATTCTCCTGTGGCCCGATGATCATGGCCTTGATGCGGCGGGATGCTGCATGATGAGTTCACAGCTGTGAACTTGGCTGACAAGAAGGATAGCTCGGGATGGTTCACAGCTGTGAACTTATTTCCAACACGGAAAGAGGCTGCGCTTGCGGACTTGGCCCGAAACAGGGTGCTGCAGTTACCAGTCACACGGGAAGGTCACCATCACCAAAAAAGGTTTAGAAAGAGCCTCTCTCGATAGTCCAGTGGAAACGCTAACCCCAGCGGCGTTTTCGGAGACGCGGAGGTCAGTTAACCGGCGGCGGTGAGTTTGCGGAGCGAATTGCGTGCCGTTCGCTCGGACGTCTTGAGCATAATCTGCGCGTCTCCTCGTTCCAATGAGCCATGCCGGAGAACCGCCGAGATCAGCTCCGGAGCGCGCTTGTCATCGATGGTATCAGCAACAAGACGTCGATACCTTTGGTCCAATCCACAGAGATCGAACAATCTTGCTGAGAGGGTGATCTGGTCGAGCGTCACCTTTAGGAGTCATTCATTGAACGTCTTCAGTGCCGCCTTTGAAAAATTCCCCGTCCGTCGCGGCCTCCGCGGCGTGAACTGTCAGCCAGATTCGTCATCCGTTTGTACTCGCCCCGATCGGTTAACCTGCGGGCCAGCCCACGTGATAAGGGCCATGGCATGAGACATCAGTCTGCTGACACGACCGTTGCCATCCGGGAAAGGGTGGATGTAGTTCAACCGGTGATGTGCAGACGCGATCGCGATGATCCGTCCGCTCGAAGACCGCGCCGCAATTTGAAACCGTTTGTCAAAGTGATCCATGAACGCCGCAACGCACGACGATGATGGAGGTAGGTGGCGCCCGACTGCGGCTTCCCGATCGTCATCCTGGCGCATGCGTCCCGGAGCGATGGGCTTCTGTGTGCCGTCGGGATGTTCGATGACCCGAAACTCATCCGGCATCTCGTCGTAGAAGCTCTTATGGACCCAAGTCAGGAATTCCACAGATGTGGGGCGGGGCAGGGTGCCTATGCGATGCATCTCATCGATGGCCCGTTGAACGATGACCTGCGCCCGGGCCTCAAGGGCGAGAGGGCGGGTTTCTTCCTCAAGTTCGGCTGCGCTGTCAGGATGCAACCCAAGTCCCAGCCCGGTGGCTTCCCTCTGGATGTCGACCGAAAGGTCTGCCAGTTCTGTAGGAATATGCTCCTCGAAGAAGCAGGGTTCGATCCTGGCGGGCGTTTCTAGCCTTTTGCCGATCTTCTGCGCTTTCTAAGTAATTGAAATTTCGACATTTTACTTGATTAAGGGCAGGGTTCTGCCGATATGCGTTGCCGATCTTGAATTGCTGCATGAAATCAATGGCTTCGGCAGATGTGCCGGGCTTTTCGGTTTTGTTGTGTGCCCAAAAGGGCCGGAAAAAGAGAAAGTGTCCTTCGGTTTTTGTGACTGACGAATGAGGGCCTTTGGGGTCCCTCAGATGCGTCCGGGCCGGGTTCCGGTCTGCCGTTCCTGATGAAGGGCATTCCCATGCAAACAGGTGTCTTGCGCGTATTGCGCGCCACCGCTGCCTCGTGGTGGCGACACAAGGAACTACGCCGAACCGGCCAGACGGGGCAGGCACAACGGCTCGAGCGTGAGACTGTCCTGCGTGATCTCGGCCATCTCAGACAGGCGGCGTCATTGCCAAACGCGCATGTGATCTGCGGGGAGGGTGGGACATTCCTCCATCTCGGTTGGACCACCGTGTCGACTCTCGCGCCTATCGAGCGCTTCCCCCTGGCCGCTCTTGCGGTCGCACGAGGGACCCCGTTCATCGATATCCGACCCGTCACGGATGTTATCGCCTTCGCCAACCTGCCGCGGGTGACGCGGGACGGATCGCTCGACCCTGAGCATTCGGGTGCTGGCAAGTGCGTCTCGCTGAACACCTACATCGACATGGTCGAAGCTCTCGGTGCCAGGATCGCCAACGATCCGCGCCCCCGCCAGTCAACCTGATCACCATTCTCTCTCACCAACACTCGAAAGGAGGTCAGCCATGGCCCGATCACGCACGCCCAAATTCGATGCCTCCGAGGCCATCACAAACGAAATCATCCGCATCATCGAGCGCGGCGTTTTGCCGTGGCGCAAACCCTGGACGGCAGGTGGCAGCTCGCGTCCTCTGCGCGTGGGGGGTGAGCCCTACCAGGGCGTGAACAATTTCCTGCTGACCATGCGCACCGTGATGGCGGGCCACAGCTCTCCCTTCTGGATGACGTTGCCGCAGGCCAATGCGTTGGACGCAAAGGTTCGCAAGGGAGAGAAATCCTCTGTAGTCGTATATTACGGCCAAAGCCGGAAAGACGCGGGCGGCGAGGACGACCGCAGCGATGGCGATGATCGCTCCGAGGAAACCCGCGTCTTTCGCTTCCAGAAATCCTACCGCGTGTTCAATGCCTGCCAGATCGAGGGCTTGCCTGATAGCTTCTATCCGGACCCGGAGCCAGTGCCTGAACATCCGCCTTCCGAGCCCATCCCGCACATGCAGGCGTTTTTCGATGCCATCGACATCACAACCGTCTTCACGGGGACGGAAGCCTACTACCTGCCGCCCGTGGATAAGGTCTTCATGCCGTCGATCACGCAGTTTGAGAACCCGCAGAATTTTTACGGGGTCTGGGCGCACGAGCTGGCCCATGCCACAAAAGCCCGGCATCGACTGAACCGCGATTTCGGGCTCTCGAAGTTCGGCAATACCTCTTACGCGCGCGAGGAAATCGTGGCGGAGTTGACGTCGGTGTTTTTGGGGCAGGAACTTGGCTTCACGGCGCATACGCTCGAGTTGAACGCAGCCTATCTCCACAACTGGTTGCGCGTTTTGCGTTCGGACAAGACTGCGATCTTCCGCCATGCCGCCGATGCGCAGCGCGCCTGCGACTATCTGATCGCCAGATCAGAGGCGGGTAGGGCAGGGCGCAGTGCCGAGGCCGCCTGAACACACGGAGAACGGAAACCCACATGTCAGGTCAGGAACCCAAGACGCTGCGGGTGGCCTGCTTCGAAGGTGGCCGCCGCAAGATCATCACCTTCAAACGCGGGGCTTATTGGTGGAGCCCGTCCGAGGGCGCTTATCCGCTCTCGGCAGCGCTCGAGAGCTTCACGGACCAGGGCGGCTGGATCGAAACCATCCCCAACCCGAATTACAGACCCAAAGGGCTGTTCGGGTAGGGCGCCTTCGGCCTCGATTCATCCGCCAAGCGGAAAAGGAAAAGCGGGCTTTGGGAAGGGTGTTTCAACTTCTCAAAGGAGATCCCCATGTCCATGACTGTTCAAGCCCAGCCAGACTGCCCAGATCCGAGTGTGATCGCGGCGCAGAACGACGCGTTTCGCAAGCTCGCATGTCTCGGTGTGCCGCCCGCGCAGCCCATTCAGGGCCGCATGCATGTCACCCGCTCGCTCATGGAGGCCGGCGACGGTTTCATGGCCGAGGCGGTGAAAGCCGCCGGGGAGTTTGCCACTTTCGAACCCGAAAACGACCCTGAGGGATGGCATGATTTCGGGGCGGTCGAGATCCGGGGCGAGACCGTGTTCTGGAAAATCGATCTCTATGAAGCGGATTCCGACTTTCGCTACGGGGCCGAGACCCCGGACAACCCCACGACCACCACGCGCGTGCTGACCATCATGCTGGCGCGCGACTGGTAGAAGGGCAGGGGACGCCTCCTCCTGACATCGCAGCCGATGAAGGCCCACTGACCCTTCAAAGGGAGAGTGGGCCTTTTGTCGTGGTGATCCCCGAAGCCGGGGATTGGTCACGCACGAGCGCGGGCCGCACCATACCCATCGAAAAGGACATCCCATGACCGCAAGTTTCAAACCCGTCTCTGTCGCTATCGGCGATCTGACAGCTCACCCCGCCAATGTGCGCAGCAACTCGCCAGAAACCTATGATCCCGAGAACATCGCACATCTGAAAGCCAGCATCGCAGTGCTGGGCCTGCTCCAGCCGCTCCTCGTCCAGAAGCTCGACGGGAAATATGCCGTGCTCGCCGGTGGCCGTCGCCATGCCGCGCTGAGCGAGCTGGTCGCAGACAATGCCGCCAAGGGGTTCACCGCGAAGACCAAGGTAGACTGCCGCCTTGTGCCGGAGGACTGTGACGTGACCACGGCGCTGTCGCTCGCCGAGAACATCACCCAGGCGCCGATGAACGCCATCGACGAGTTCGAGGCCTTCGCCCGGATGATGGAGATCGATGGCCAGACGCCCGAGACGATCGCCAAGACATTCGGCATCACGGTGGCGGCCGTGAAAGGCCGGTTGCGCTACGGTCTGATCCACCCCGATATCCGCGCCGCGGCCCGGGCCAAGACGATCACGCTCGACACGATGAAAGCCTTTGCCGAGCACCCTAGTCAGGAGGCGCAACGCGAGGTCTTCGAGGCGCTCACGAAAGACGGCGGCTATCTGCAAGCCTATACCGTCCGACAGGCGCTCAAGACTCGCGGCGTGCAGGTAAGTGACGATATCGGGGCTTTTGTGCGTGAAGACTATGAGGCCCGCGGCGGCGCGGTTGCGGCCGATCTGCTGGAAGAGCATTCCGTGCTGGAAGACGCCGCGCTGGTCGAGACCATCCTGCTCGAGAAGCTTGGGGCCGCCGCCGAAGAGGCCCGTATGAGGCTGGGCTTTGCCTGGGCCGATGCGATGGTCCGCTATGATTACGCGGCCATGGCCGACTATGGCCGCGTCTATCCCGGCCCGATCGAGCCAGATGAGGCGGCCCAGAAGCGCATCGACGAGATCACCGCCGAGCTTGAGAAACTGCAGCTCGAGATGGAGGATGAGGGGCTCGAAGACGACGCTTATAATGCGCTCTACGACCGGGTGGACGCTCTGGAAGAGGAAGCCCGCGATCTGCAGGAGGCCTACAGCGCCGAGGACCTCGCCCGTGCAGGCGTGATTGCGTCTTGGTCGAACGGGCAGATCACGCTCCATGTGGGCCTCGTCCGCCCGGAGGACATCGTGAAAGAAGAGGGCGCGCCCAGTTCCTCGACCAACACCACCGGAGAGGAGGCCCCCGACGCTGGCGAGATCAGCTACCCGGCCTCGCTGGCCGAGGATCTCAAGACCGAGCGGGCCATGGCACTGGGGGCCGCGATGGCGCTGCATCCCGAGGCCACGCTGGATCTGACGCTCTTCAAGCTGGTCAGTGACGTTCTGGCCAGCGGCATGAGTGTCACGCAGGCGATCAAGATCGATGCCCGCAAGGAATACCGCAGCCATGCCAAGATGGACGAGATCGACGAGACCTCGCTCGAGCAGGTGGCGGCGGCGCATGATGCGCTCGATTTGTCCTGGCTCGATGACGCCCGCGCGCCCGCCGATCAGTTTGCGGCGTTTCGCGCGCTGAAGGCCGGCGAGAAGGCCAAGCTCGTGGCCTATGCCACGGCCAGCACCACGCAGTCCTGCTTCGTGCGGGATCCTCGGCGCGACAGCCTGATGCATGCGTTCGAGATCGAGATCATGCCCGATATCCGCGCGCATTGGACGCCGAACGCGGCGCTCTTCAACCGCTTCAAGAAGGCCTGGCTCCTGAAGATCCTCGGCGAGGATCTGGGTCTGGCCCAGGAGGCGGTGACGCTGGCCTCGTCGAGCAAGAAGGAGATCGTCGCCTTTTGTGACAAGCTCTTCGCAGAGCCCTTCGCCACACTCACGGACGCGCAGCGCGCTGCCGTGGCTGCCTGGTGCCCGCCGATGATGCAGACCGCCGGTGTCGCCTGCGATGAGGCGGAGCCCAGTGAGGCAACCCCGGAGCCTGACAGCGAGGTCGCCCAAGCGGCCTGAGCCATCACGCGACCCGCGCGTGGGCCATGCCACCCGCGCGGGTTGACCCTCCCACACCCAACAGAAAGACATCCCCATGGCTATTCTCAAGTTCTCTGCCTCCGCCGTTGCGGCGCAAATCGCACATGCGCGCGCCTGCAAGACCTTCCTGCCCAAATGGAACGGACCCGTGGGCGGTCCCGCCCTGATCCTCATCGTGGGCAACGGGGTGCATCTGCGCTCGAACGGCATCGATGGCACGACCACCCGCATCGTCACCACCGAGCAGGCCGATCCCTCCTTCGCCTTCGCCGATGGCATGAACCCGTTTCGAGACACCGACTGGATGGCGCAGCGCCGCATGGCGTTTCGCGATCTGACCGGCCAGTTCTACACCGACATCCTGGATGACGTGCAGGTGCTCATCGACCGGGGGCGAGGGGCCATCCGGCTCGCCACCGATGGCCACAGCATCCGCGTCTTCGTGCGCCGGGCCTCGGATTATCTCATCGGCGGGACCTACGAAGTGCCCTCGGGCCTCGGCGGCACCTTCCGGGTCATCCTCAAGGATGCCTGCGACACCTTCGCGATCGTGCAGAACTGCGGCAATTGCGAGGATTTCGACGCGATGCAGCCCTACCGCGTGCCGCTCGATGCGCTGATGGAAATCGATGACCGGAGGGCGGCGTGATGGGTTGGCTCTTCTATACCGATCGTCGCGTCCAGACCTACGCGGATGAGAAAGCGGAGATCACCCGGCTCTGCACCTTTCATGGCGACACGCGCAAAACCGAACTGGTCAAGGCCTGCAAGGTCGGCTCCACCTGGTATGCGGCGGCAAGGGTCACAAGTATCGATGGCTCGCCGGTCGAGGACACGACCTATGTGACCGATGCGGATGGCTCCATCTCTTTCGGGGCTGTCTTCCTCACCCGATACGATGACGGCTGCTGGGGCTACAAGGACATGGAGGAAAGCGCTGGCCCGAACGAGTCTCGTGCTCCCCTTGGGCTGTTTGAGCTCCTCTCGGACCTGAAAGACCCGGACAGCTACGCCCAGGACTGGCGCCAGCGCTGCCGGGACTGGGCTTCGATCCCTGACTACGAGGAAGGCGACAAGATCAGGCTCGCAGCACCCGTGACGCTCACCGATGGCAGCACCTGCCAGATCGTCACCGCGACGCACTACAGGCGTGGGCGGCAAAAACGCCGCTGCTACCGCATCGAGGAAACCGGTTGGCTCGTACGCCTGTCGAAGGCCTCGCTTGCGGGCTCGGAGCTGCTCAGCTCCGCAAAAGGTGCTGCCAGCCCGGTGCTGGCGGAGTATCTCGCGGGGCGAGAATAGGTGCTGCGCTGGACAGCTCATCGACCAGCCCGGCGACAGCAGATCCTGCGGCTTATCTTGACAGGACAATGCAAATGCATTACCTATCACGGGCAGCAAAGCCCCTTTTCTTTCAGGACACTGCCATGACAGCGCTCGCAGAAGACGTCTCGAAACTCACGGACCGGTATCAGACGACCGTGCCGGCGGGTGTGCGCAAACAGCTAAAGCTGGGTAAGGGCGACCAGATTCGTTACTGTACCGAGCCGAGTGGCAGGGTCTATATCGAGCCCGTGCGCAGCGACGAGGACGATCCCGCGCTCGGCGCCTTTCTCGATTTTGTCGAGGCCGATATCAAGGCGCATCCGGATCGCATTCGGGCGTTCGATGGGGCTTTGCATGGCCGTCTTGCAGCACTTGTCGGAGACGTTGACGTCGATCTCGATGCGCCGCTATCGCCCGAGGATGAATGAGCGGCGATAGCGTGCCCGCAGGGGCGCCCCTTGTCGTAAACGGATGGTCGATTTATGCGCATCCGCTCTTTCTGGACCAGCTCGAAGGGCTGATTGAAGAGGTCGAGGCGCGTAAAGCACGTGATCCTAAGACCTGGCGCAAGAAAAATTCCACGAAACGGCTGGCCGCCATCTTCAAGCTGGTCACCGAGGCCATACCGGCAGATCCGGGTGCCGCCGCCTTCCGGCAAGGCGGCACGCTCGGGGATCACCGCAAGCACTGGTTCCGGGCGAAATTCTTCCAGCAGTATCGGTTGTTCTACCGGTTCAACAGCGATGCGAAGGTCATCGTGGTGGCCTGGGTGAACGACGACAAGACTCTGCGCGCCTATGGTAGCAAGACGGATGCCTATGCGACCTTCAAAGGGATGCTGGAAGATGGCAACCCACCTGACAATTTCGACGCGCTCTTGAAAGAAGCTGCGGTGGCGGACAAGCGGTTCGAGGCGTCCCTGGACGCGGTACCTGATCGGTGAGTGGCCCGGATAGCTGTGAACCTTACGGCCTTCCCGTTTACGGCACGACTGTGGGTGAAGTAGCATCGACCCATAGCATAGTCGGAGAAAGCGCAATGGACCCAACGGGTAAGGAACAGCCGCACCTCGGTCTCGAGGAGCATTTCCGTGGCGGCTGATGTCAATTCGTATGACGCGTGGTTTCGCGCGCAGGTGCAGGCCGCGCTTGAGGATGCACGCGGTGGAACTTCACAGGTTCAGGTAATGCAGGCCGCGCAGGCTTTGATTGATGCGAAGCGGCAGGTCGAACCCAAGTCCTGACCAAGTCTTGGAGGTCAGCGCGGTCTGATCCCGTCACCCTGAAAAGCGAAAGCGGGCTTTTTGTCCTTTGGAACTCAGACCCTGATCCAAAGGAACTCCCCATGACCCAGCCCAAACCGGCAAACCCGGCTCTCTCAATCTCCCACCCTGACCTCACCTCTGCCCTCGCGCAAATCGGCGCGGAGATCGTCGACCAACCCCTGCGCAGCTCAGCGCTCGCGCGCATTATGCGCGAGACGTTCAACGGCAGTGATGCCAGCGGCGCGTGGAGCTGGCGGATGGCTTACGACCTGATGCAGGCCGCGGCCATCCAGGTGCTGCTGCGTGGGGGCAACGCAGCCGGTGATATCGCTACCGCAAAGCTCGTGGCCTCACGGCTGCTGACGGAAACGCGGCGGTCAGAGCAGCAAATCCGGCTGCAGCAGTTTTCCACGCCACTGCCGTTTGCGGCCCTGACGGTGCGCGCTGCAGCGATCCGCAAGGGCGAGACCGTGCTGGAGCCCTCGGCGGGCACCGGCGCTCTCGCTGCGTTCGCGGCGCGGGCTGGTGCCACACTTCTGCTCAACGAGATCGATCCCTTTCGCCAGAGCCTCCTGCGCGCGGTCTACGGCGGCGAGGTGACGGGTCATGACGGGGAGCATATCGACGATCTGCTGCACACGCCGGTTCTGCCCGACGTCGTCGTGATGAACCCACCCTTCGCCTCCTCGGTCGATCGCTCGCGAGACAAGCACATCGCTGCCAAACATCTCATTGCGGCCGCGAAGCGCCTGGCAGCCGGTGGGCGGCTGGTGGCGATCATGCCGCCGGGTTTCAGCCCGGAGCGTGATGCCGCGCATTGGTCCCGCGCCTGTGGAATCCTGACGCTGCGACTTTCGCTGACGATGCGGGGACAGGTCTATCGCAAGCTCGGCACCTCGGTCGAAACCCAGCTGATGGTCTTTGACAAGGTGCAGGACGACGGCGAACTCATCCGCGCCGCGGTTCAAGATCTGGAGGAAGCCCTTCCTTTTGTCGACACCGTGGCCGCAAACCGGCCAGAGACGCGCCCCGCCCAACGGGCGGCGACAAACCCTCATGCGAGATCGGTCGGTCCAGTACCTGTTACACGCAAGCGCCCAGTTGCCAGAGTTGCTGCGTCCAACGCTCAGACCAACGCCGCCATACCGCTCACTTTCACAAGCCTTGAGGCCCCGCGCGACAACACACCCGTCTCGGACATTTATGCGCGCTACCGCCCGCAGCGGATCGAGATCGCTGGCGCGCAGGAACATCCAACGCCGTTGGTCGAGAGCATCGCCATGGCCTCTGTGGCCCCGCCGGCGCCCTCAGGCACGGCCAATGCGGAATTGCGCCTGCCCGCCAGGCTGATCGAGGGGGGACATCTCTCCGAGGCGCAGCTGGAAACCATCATCATGGCGCATGACGCCCATGGGCGCGACCTGCCCGGTCGGTTTACCATCGATGACGACCAGACCAAGCTGACGCGCGTCGATGATGACCCGGATGCACGGGCCTATCGCCTTGGTTACTTTCTCGGCGACGGCACCGGTTGCGGCAAGGGACGCGAATGCGCAGGGCTCATCCTTGTCAACTGGCTTTCCGGGCGCAGGAAGGCGATCTGGGTCTCCAAATCCGCCACGCTCATCGAGGACGCCATCCGCGACTGGACCGATCTCGGCGGCTCGCCAGCCGACATCCAGCCGCTCTCCAAATGGAAACCGGACCAGCCCGTCCCTATGGGTGACGGTATTCTCTTCGTCACCTACGCCACGCTGCGGTCCGCGGGCAAATGCGGCACCACGCGACTGAGCCAGATCCTCGACTGGATGGGCGAAGAGTTCGAAGGCGTGCTGGCCTTTGATGAGGCCCATGCCATGCAGAACGCGGCCGGGTCCGAGCAGGGCAGGGGGGTCAAACCCTCGCAGCAGGGACTTGCTGGCCTGCGGCTGCAACTGGCAGCACCCCGCGCTCGCGTCTTCTACATCTCGGCCACGGGTGCCACGAGCGTGCACAACCTGGCCTATGCCGCGCGGCTGGGGCTCTGGGGGCAGGGCCCCGAATACCCCTTCCCAAGCCGCGAGAGCTTCGTTTCTGCGATGGAAGCCGGCGGTGTCGCCGCCATGGAGGTGGTGGCCCGCGATCTCAAGACGCTCGGGCTCTACACGGCCCGCGCCCTCAGCTTCGACGGCGTGGAGTATGACGTGCTCGAACACGCGCTCACCCCGGCCCAGATCAAGATCTACGATGCATACGCGGGTGCGTTTCGGACGATCCACCACAATCTCGAAGCCGCGCTGACGGCGACCGGCGTCAACGACGCCTCGGGCGAGACCAATGCCTCGGCCGCACGCGCCTCGGCCAAGTCCCGCTTCGAGAGCACGAAGCAGCGCTTCTTCAACCATCTCCTGATGGGCATGAAAGCCCCGACCATCATCCGCGCCATCGAGCATGACCTCGCGGCGGGCAACGCCTGCGTCATCCAGGTGGTCTCGACGGGCGAGAGCCTGTTGAAACGCCGGCTTGAGACGATGGATTCCGACGACGAGCTCGTCGAGGGCGCCCTGACGCCGCGCGACTATGTTCTGGGCTACCTCGAACAGGCCTTCCCGATCCACGCGCAAAAGCTGGTCGAGATCGACGGCAATATGGTGGCGGAACCTTTACGGGATGAGACCGGCGCGCTCGTCGTCTCGCGCGAGGCGCTCGCCCTGCGCGATGCGGCCATGATGGAGTTGATGACGCTCGCCCCGATCCCTTCGGCGCTCGATCAGATCCTCTGGGCCTTTGGTGACGACGCCGTGGCAGAAGTCACTGGGCGGTCCATCCGGCCCCTCAAGGCCGTGGATGGTCATCTCTTCATCGAAAAGCGCGTCGCCAGCAGCAATTCATCCGAAACCCAAGCCTTCATGGACGGTGAGAAGGATATCCTTATCTTCTCCGATGCGGGCGGTACGGGCCGGTCCTATCATGCGGCGCAAACGGCGAAGAACCAGAAACGGCGGCGGCACTACCTGCTGGAGCCCGGCTGGCGCGCCGATGCGGCCATCCAGGGGCTCGGCCGCACGCATCGCTCTGCCCAGGTCAGCGCGCCTTTCTTCCGGGTCTGCACCTCGGATGTGCATGGCGAAAAGCGTTTCACCTCGACTATAGCCAAGCGCCTCGACCAGTTGGGGGCCTTGACCAAGGGTCAGCGCGAGACCGGCTCGCAGGGCATGTTCCGCGAGGAGGACAATCTCGAAAGCCCGATCGCACGGGCCGCGCTGCGTGGGTATTTCGCCGATCTTGCCGCCGGGCGCGCCGAGGCGATGAGCTACGAGAGCTTCACCGACTGGACGGCCCTGCGGCTGATCGACAAGGACGGGGTGCTCCTTGAGGAGCTTCCCCCGATCCAGCGGTTTCTGAATCGGGTGCTTGCCCTTCCCATCCACATGCAGAACGCGCTCTTTGCCGAGTTCATGAGGCGGATTGCCGATCAGTCTGAGCGGGCGCGCGCGGCGGGCACGCAAGATCTCGGCGTCGAAACCCTGCGCGGCGAAAAGATCGAGCAGGTCTCCACAGAGGATCTCTGGACCTGCCCGAAATCCGGCGCGGTGACGCGGATCATCGGACTTGAGGTGACGGACCCAGTGCATGTCCTTGACGCCGAAGAGGCCATATCGCGCAATCCGGACAAGCTGCCGATGGTGAATCGCGCCTCCGGTCGCGCGGCGCTCATCTCGGCGCGGCCCATGCAGATGTATGACGAGGACATGGTCACGCTGATGCGCAAGGCGGTGCGGCCTAACGGGTCGAGCTATCTGGAGGAGACGCGGTTTGAGTCCTCGACTTGGGAAGAGATCGACAGGCCTGAGTTTGCGCGGCTCTGGGGTGAAGAGGCTGCTGCCCTTCCCAAAACCACCACGACCAAGCTCTACCTGCTGACCGGGCTGCTGTTGCCAATCTGGAAGGACATACCGACCACCAATGAGCGCATTTACCGCGTCACGCCCGACGGGGCGACCGCGATGATCGGGCGCACGCTGAGCGAAGAAGGGGCAGCGGCCCTCCGCGCACGCTTCCTCGTCTCCAACCCGCAAACGCCGCAGGAGATGTTGACCGCCGCGCTCGGCACCACAGCGGCGGTCGATCTCGGCCGGGGTCTCACCCTGACCCGTCGCCGTGTCGCAGGCGAGATGCGTCTCGAGCTTGGCGGTGCGGATCGGGGCATGATCGACAGCCTCAAGGCCCTCGGCTGCTTCACAGAGATCATTGCCTTCCAGTTGCGGGTGTTCCTGCCGCATGGGGACGGGATCGACACGGGCAGCATTCTGGCCCGGATCGTGGGGCAGGGGCCTGCTATCACGGCAGAACAAGCCGCCTGAAAAGTCAAAGCGGGCTTTGGGTCGGGCGTCGCGGATCGGGGTTTGGCCGGTCTGCGCTTTCCGGGCGCGCGCTGACCAATGCGACGCCTGGCCCCCTAACTTCTGACAAGAGGACAGACCCATGACCAATCCCCAGATCGACTATGCCGCAATGGCGGCTCAGTGGCGCGCCGAGCGCGAAACCACCCTGAAAGCAACCCGAACGGAGCTGCTTGCGCAATTGCGTGCGCTTGGCATCAACGAGGTTACTGCCGAATACGAAGGCTATGGCGATTCTGGCAATGTCGAGGATGTGACGGTGCAGCCCGCGGAGGTCAAACTGTCGGAGGCGCTTGCGACAGAGGTCGGTGATTTCGCCTGGTCGCTCGCCTATCACCATCACCCGGGGTTCGAGAACAACGAGGGCGGCTACGGCACGATGACCTGGGACATTGCAGCAGACAGCATCACCCTCGATCACGCCGACCGCTATGTCGAATGCTCGCACAGCTATGACGAGGGGCTTTGAGATGGCCCATCCGCTTCATCATGCTGAAAGCTCTGCCCGGAAATTCGGCGGGGTGCCGTCTGACTATCAGGCCGTGCACGATTGGTTTGACGCCTCGAAAGAGCACCTCGCGCTCTTTACGCACCGAGCCATGCGTCATCATGCCCAAGGCCTGTTTGAGGCCGAACGTGTCTTCGGCTTGACCCTGACCAATAGCGCTGGTCGGGACATCCCCGTGCGCTGGATCGGCGAACAGCATGTCCGCGAAGACTGCCAGGGCCGCATCCCGAGCATGGCGGACTGGCTGCGACGGATCCAGCCCGAGCCATGGATGGCCAATGGCCATATCGACCGGCATGTCGGCTCCGAGCCCTGCGGCGATCCAAGGGTTGCCTGGGCCTCCGAGGTCGCCTCCGGACGAACGGTTCTTGGCCTGAAGGATTGGATGGCGGCGCGCGCGATGCAAGTGGCGCAGAGTGCCTGACAGGACCCGGCTTTTTGCCAATTGAATGCCGCACGGAAGCCCGGTTGGAAGATCGGGCTTCTTGCGTCGTTTACCCACCATTCTACTTGAGGAGGGTCACATGACACTCGATGAAATCAAAGCCGCGGTCGATGCCGGGCAGACCGTGCATTGGGCCAATACCGGCTACGTTGTCCACAAGGACCGGCTCGGTCAGTACCTGATCAGCTTTCTGCCGAACGGCAGCTGCATCGGCCTGACCGACCGAAGCGGGCACCGGTTGAACGGCAAAGAGGCGGAGTTCTTCGTCGCGCGATCGAAGGACGATGCGGAAAATCCGGGCAGCCAATCAAGACCAGACGGGCAGGGGAGGGGCGTAGCACCCGGAGGCGCGGGGGCATTCCCACTCGGACGGCAGCTCTGACCCGTGGGCGGGGCTGAAAGGAAAGCAGGCTTTCTGATTTGTGATCCCTCAAGGGGTCGAGAAAGCAATCCCGGATGCGTTGGCAAAAACGTCAGGCACCGGCCAATCCAAAAGGAACCATCCCATGTTCGCAGGAACCCTCACCCGCAATGTCGAGACCGCAGCCGCCGAGTACACCGGCATGATCCACTCGACGCGCTTTGACATCGCCATCCAGTTGGAGGCGCGGGCCAAGATGTCCGCGCGCAGCCCGGATTTTGACGTGACGGCAGTCAACAAATCAGGCCGCAAGGTGCGCATCGGCACGGCCTGGAACGAGACCGGCAATACCAGCGGCAACCCCTACATCTCGATGCAGATCGATGTCGGCTTGGGTCCGTTCCGGGTCAACGCGGTGCAGACGAAAGAGGCGCGCGCGGCCCAGAGCGGCGAATTCGAGATCATCCCGCTGGTCTCGAACGGCCTGATGAAATCCGGCTCGATCTCGGGCGAGCTCACCGCGATGAACGCTGACAACGCCTTCACCGGCTACATCGCCAACATGATGTTCGATCTGGAGTTCATGCTGATTGAGAACGGCTACAAGACCGAGGAGACCCACCCCGACTATCGGATCGAGGTCAGCTCGCCCCGGGGCACGCCGATCCGCGTTGGCTCGGCCTGGATGGCCAAAAGCAGCCGCACGGGCAATGACTACCTGTCGCTTATGATCAACACGCCCGATGGCGACCTGCGCGTCAACGCCGTCCAGAACGAAGAGCAGCGCGGCGGCCAGACCTTCTCGATCATCCCGTTCATCGACAGCGGCGATCAGGCGCAGGACGCGAGCGTGGGGCTCTCCTTGGTCGCCTAATCGGCGAGCGAGGGGGAGACGATCTGAGCCCAAAGGGGAGCCGTGGGACCACGGTTCCCCTTTTTCCATGTCTGGCTGCACGACGCACACATCTGCTTGCGATCTGCTGAATATGATATACGATAATATATTATTGAATGGTCGAGGGTGGGCACATGGTAGCGAGACTGGGAAAAGCTCCGTGGTTCGAGAGCTTTGATGTAGACGCAGAGGTTGAAGAGCTTCTTGCTCATATCGAGCGTTGCACTGGATTTGCGCTGCCTGAACGACAGCGTGATGTCATCATGACCCATGCAATGGCAAAGCTCGACAGGACAAGGCAGGCATATCTGGAGGCCAAGGCGGCGGGAAAGCCGGTGTCCACATCGCGGCGTGCGTATCTGACCGACCTCCAGGACACGATCTTCATGGCGATCCCGGAAGAGAACCTCGCGCGGATGCCCCTGAGCGAGCAGGTTCTGAACGATCCATCATTTTACGCGGACGCCATGCACCGTGCCGCTGCGATCAGCGAGGATGAGCTATTCATGGCGCTGTCCTCTTCGCTGAAAGACATGACAGTCCAAGACGCCCGCGCGTTCGTCTCCAAACTTTGGCACGGCACGATTGACGACAATGCCCGCAAATATGCCGAAGCGTTGAAGCGCCCCGAGCGTGAAATCATGCCGCGGCGGCCTGGGAACACCGTTTAAGATCGGAGCCATTCTCTTGGCTTGAGCCCTACCGAGGTTGGCCGCCGCGCCCCCCTTTCCCGGAGGTGGCACCCTGTGCTGCGCGCGAAAACCATTGAAGGCGCTGTGGTGACGTCTACTGTCGCCAACATGATGAACCGGGATCACATGCGCGTCTTCTTTGGGCGCACCGCGGCGCTTGTCGCCTTTGTAGCGCTGCTCTGGGCGGTCCAGGTCGTCAATTGGATCTTCGGTTACGGTTTGAACCCGGCCTTCGGCCTGATCCCCCGGCATGTCAGCGGATTGGATGGTGTCATCGCCATGCCCCTCCTGCATGGAAGCTTCGCGCACCTGATGGCCAATACGCCGCCGCTCCTGGTGATGGGTGGGCTGCTGGTGGCTACGACCACGCGGGCCTTGCTGGCGGTGAACGCCGTGGTGATCGGCCTCGGCGGCGGTCTTGTCTGGCTGTTCGGAAGCTCGGCCATCCATATCGGCGCGTCAGGGCTCGTCTTCGGCTGGTATGGCTTCCTCGTCGCGCGCGGCCTCGTGGATCGCTCCCCGATCACGCTGGGCGCGGCACTGGTGGTCGGTGTCCTCTATGGCTCCCTTCTCTGGGGCGTTTTTCCAGGCCAACCCAGCGTCTCGTGGGAGGCGCATCTCTTCGGCGCCATCGCGGGCGCGGGCGCTGCGTTCCTAATCCGAACGCATGTACATGCGCCGCGCCTCGGCGGCGTCGATCTGGACTGAAGCCGTACGCCAGACGTGGTCGGCCCCAACCGGACCTTCATCATTGACCGTCATGCTGCGTTGCGGAACGTCTTAGCTGACTTTTTTCGCCAGAGGCGTTACGCTCACACTGTCGCGTTTTTGCTTGGGGTGCCGAATTCCCGTCGACAAATCAGCGAGGATTTGCGATCTTCGCACAAAATCGAGACGGTCCGACAGACTAACCCGTTGGGAAAAAGGAAATCGTCGCAAGCACCAAGGGTCTGGAGCATGTCCAACGCAAAGCAGATACTGGCTATGCTCCAGAGCAAGGCGGACGGTGACGACGAGCATTTCTATTCAATTGCGTTGCAGGTTGCCGCCGCAGAGGCCCGGCAAGGGCGTCGTACACTCGCAGAAGACCTGAGGGCCGCTGTAGACAAGGCGCGGGAGAAGGCGGCGTCGGGCCAAACCGTCGCCGTGCCTTTCGCGTCCCCGCGTGGTGATCTTGCCGACTTGATCGAGATGCGCCCGCCGCGCTTCGATCTTGAAAGCGTCGTCATGAACGCCTCGTTGCGTGCGCGGCTGGATGACGTTGTCTTGCAACAGCACAAGCGTGACTGGCTCCGCGAACATGGCAAGACGCCCAACCGGCGTGTTCTCTTCGTCGGACCACCGGGTTCGGGCAAGACGATGTCGGCGGAAGCCTTGGCTGGTGAGTTGCGGTTGCCGTTGTTCGTAATCCGCCTAGAAAGCCTGATCACGCGCTTCATGGGTGAGACTGCCGCCAAGTTGAGGCTCGTTTTTGACGAAACCGCCCGTCACCGGGGGGTATATCTCTTTGACGAATTCGATGCTGTCGGAGGAAATCGAGGCGCGACGAATGACGTTGCCGAGATGCGCCGCGTGTTGAACTCTTTCCTGCAATTCATGGAAGAGCCGAATTCCACGGACAGCGTGATCATTGGCGCAACGAATTATCCAGACCTGCTCGACCCGGCTCTGTTGCGCCGGTTCGATCTGGTTATGGAATTCTGTCCGCCCACTGACGAAGAAATCCGCACGATCATCAAGTTCAATCTGCGGCCAATGAAATTCCCCAACCTGAAGTGGAAGAGCATTCTTGCATCGGCCCAAGGGTTGAGCCAGTCTGAGATTGCCCGCGCAACAGAAGACGCGGTGAAAAGCGCAATCTTGGCTGAGCGGAAGAACGTGACATCGGACGATCTGCTGCGCAGGCTGAATGACAGGCGAGAAATGCGAGAGGCGTTTCGACCTTCGGCAGTGAACAAGTAGTAGATGGCATCCAAGTACTCCTTACCGCATATCAACATCGAAAGCAGACGGGAGCGCGCGGACTTCAAGTCCACCAATGAGCGTTTTCCCGGAAGCCCTCCTCCTCGGGACCGCCAGAAGCATGGCGCAATGCTCCGAGGGCAGTTCTCGCAGGCAGCAAACGACTTTGAGCAAGATCGTCCGCGCGATGAACGGGTATCTCCCGCTGCTGGTGTCTATTTGGAAGTCGAGCTTAGACCGAACGCCAGCCCGGATAGTCTGGAGAGGAAGAAAAGCCATCTGAAACCGGCTTCTGCAAAGCTGGGAGCTGCCGATACTCGGATCGTTGGCCTGTTTGTTCCTGAAGACGCAAAGCCGGTACTTGAAAGCATTCTGGCCGACTACCAGTCGGGCGAACTGACTGAAAAAGGTCAAAACCCGCCATACAAGTCATTCGTTGAACCGATTGAGGCCATCCGAAAGGCCCGTCTCGAAACCTTCTGGACAGATGATCTGGAAGCGCTGCCGCAAGACCCCAACGATACGATCTGGTGGGAGGTGTGGTGCATCAAGTCGGCAGAGAATGCTCTCGATGCTTTGGCTGAAAAGCTCGATGCACGATGCGCTCCGAAGGAACAGCGTTTGGTGTTTCCAGAACACGTGGTTGTTCCCGTTCTTGCCGCGCGCGCTACCATCGAGTTGATGCTATTTGCGCGGTTTTCAATCACAGAACTTCGACGAGCCACGGATACTCCGCATTTCTTCATTGATGACCTAAATCCTGATGAACAGTTTGAATGGACCGACGATCTTGCGGGCCGGATCGAATGGCCCGGTGCAGAGGTTCCAGCGATTTGCCTTTTGGACAGTGGCGTCAATCGTGCGCATAGTTTGATTGAACCAGCTCTTTCACCCGCTGACCTATACAGTATTCGTCCGGAATGGGGGGTAGACGATACTGGTCCGCGTCCTGGCCATGGGACTCAAATGGCTGGGATCGCTCTGCATGGCGACCTCGTGCCGAAGCTAGCTGATAAAAACCAGGTTAAACTGGCCCATAGACTAGAGAGTGTAAAAATCCTTCCGCCTCCGGGAATGGGAAAGCCCGAAGAGCGCTTCTACGGTCCGATCACGAAGTCTGCCGTCAGCCTTGCGGAAATCGGGCGACCAGAACGCGGCCGCGTTTTCTGCATGGCGGTTACCAATGAAGACATCTCAGGGACACAGCCTTCAACATGGAGCGCGGCGCTTGATCAAGAAGCGGCGGGCGTCACAATGGACGACAAAAGGGCACCCAGACGCCTTATTGTTGTTTCCGCAGGTAATGCACCCAACCCGATCATGTTTGACGAGGTGCAACCCTCGGACACTTATCCGATTGAGGACCCGGCACAAGCTTGGAATGTCGTAACCGTCGGTGGCTACACTGACAAAATCCACATTGCCGAACCTGAATTGGCCGACCATTCGCCGCTTGCCGAAGCGGGCGACCTTAGCCCTTTCACGAGGACTTCGACGCTATGGACGACAGGGCGCAATAGGCCGATAAAACCCGACATTGTCATGGAAGCTGGAAACCGCGCTGTGGATGCTTCCCGAACCACCGTTGTCGATACAACCTCTCTTTCGGTCGCAACCTCTGGTCCCGAAGTTGACCGGCGTCCGTTGGTACCGTTTCGTGCTACAAGCGCGGCAACAGCCGAAGCTGCGCGACTGGCGTGCCGCTTGATGGCGGCCAAGCCTGAATACTGGCCGGAGACTATCCGTGCCTTAATGGTCCACGGTGCCGAGTGGACAGAAAAGATGCGATTTGCGCTAGACCCCTTAGGGAAAACCGACGCTGCAAAGCTGTTGCGGCACTTCGGATACGGCGTACCCACGTATGAGCGGGCAATTGCTTCAGCTGAGAACCATCTCGCTCTGGTGGCGCAGTCCGAAATCCAACCCTATGGCGTCTCGGGTTTCAAAGACTGCCACTACTACGACTTGCCCTGGCCGCGACAGGCATTTGAAGCGCTAGGGGATGAGGAGGTCAGACTGAAGATCACCTTGTCATACTTTGTTGATCCAAACCCGGGAGCGTTGGCGTCGCTCGATCCATATCGGTATCAGTCGTTCGGCTTGCGGTTCGACTTGAAACGCCGGATGGAAAGCACTGATGAATTCAAAAAGAGGGTGAATGTCGAAGAGCGAGCAGACCCACGACGCAAGCCCCCCACGCAATCGGACACCGACAATTGGCGCTTTCCTGATGGCACGCCGTCCGGATCGCTGCACTGTAACGAATGGAAAGGGCCAGCCGCGTGGCTCTTGGCGCGAAATATTCTCTGCATAAAGCCGGTCGGTGGTTGGTGGAAGAACCGCGCGGATACTGCCACACGTCAGCAAAAGACACGATATGCGTTGGTGGTGTCAGTCAAGACCGCAAGAGAAGACGTGACCTTGCACACAGATATCAACTCGATCATTTTCGGCACCGTGCCGGTTTCCCAAGATATTGAAATAGGAACATGAAT
This sequence comes from Roseovarius nubinhibens ISM, assembly GCF_000152625.1. GTDB lineage: Bacteria > Pseudomonadota > Alphaproteobacteria > Rhodobacterales > Rhodobacteraceae > Roseovarius > Roseovarius nubinhibens. The sequence goes on from NZ_CH724157.1 coordinate 88,345, forward strand.
TCTGTCCTGCCTCTCGTCGGCTTCCCACCCTCAGATCGAATGCGTGGAAAAGCAATCTGTGGAATTTGCAGCGGCGTCGCCCCTACATCAATCTTGGTCTGAGCCTTGCGGCCTCCCCAGCTCGGCTTCGCGTGTCGCAGGGGAGAACGGCCCTTCGGTCCGTCGCGCATTCGGCCATGCGGCCTCACCGCGGCGTCGTACCCGGCATCCCGGTTTGCCCGCCTCGCGAGCACGTTCCTCCCTGGCCGCTCCGCCGGATTGCGCTCTGGTCTGTTTTGCGGGGCAAAACGATCCCTCCGCTTCATCCGTCTCCCGCGTCCGGTCGGGCCGTTTGCCTGCTCGGGTCGGGCAAACCTACCGTCAATACACACACACATGAGCGTGGAAGCATATCCTCCGGATGGCCCCCAAATCAGCCCGCGTCAAGGATCGCAAAACTTTTCGGCGAGGGCGGGGTCTGTGGCGTTGGGCGGTCCCGTGCGTGAGCGCGGGCCTGTGTCGGGTGCTGCGCTCGGAAAACTTTTGCGCCCGGCAAGCCGGCGGCTGCGCCGTCCCTGACCCGGGCAGATTTGGAAACCAGGCATTCGGCCATGCCCCCACACTCACGTGGTGGCTCCACAACCGAATACTGGAGACCAGACATGGCTTACGACACCGCTAACACCTATGAGACCATCGAACTTTTCGGACTGACCGAGAAGGACGCGCAGCTGCCGATCCCCGAGGATCACATCCTGACCGACCACATCATCCGCGAGAGCTTCGAGGCTTTGCTCGGGCAGCTGCGCGGGACCGGCCTCGAAGCGGAAATCGAACCGCTGGCCCATGGGCTCGCGACGATCCTGCAGCGCCGCAAGGTGGCACTCGGCAAGGAGGTCGATCGCACCGCCGACAAGATCGGCGCGCTGGCAAAATCCCACGACGGATCGGAGATCGCCGAGACCGCGCTCGAAGAGGCGCAGGCCCGCTTTCTGCAGCTGCGCGAGATCGTCGGCGCAATCGAGGTGATGAGCGAGGCCGCAGCGGAATGCTACGAGATCGAGACGGGCCACGCCTTCATCCCGGCAGCCGGATCGCGCGCAAGCGTCCGGGCGCAGGAGACCGGGGCGGTCTTCGAGGCGCGGCAGCTCCTGGAGCAGCACGACCGCGAGACTGCCGAGAAATCGAAAGTCGAGGGGGTGCCCCTGATCGTCTCGGGCGCCACCGACTGGACCGATGTCGATGTGATCTTCAACACGCTCGACAAGGTTCGCGAGCGGATCAAGCAGAACCGCAACCAGGAGATCTTCCTCTGCCACAAGGGTGGCAAGCACGGGGCCGAGATGATCGCAGCCCGGTGGGCGCGCGCGCGAGGTGTCGCGCAGGCGCGCTTCGACCCGCGCTGGTCTGCACACGGTCGGGCGGCACCGTTCAAGTGCAACGACGAGATGCTGGACGACAAGTTCGCGGCGACGGGGGTTGTACTCTTCGGCGGCAACGGGGTCGCGCTGAACCTCGGGCAGAAGGCGGAAGCAAAAGGCCTGACAGTTATGCGGGTTGCTGACCCGGCGAAGAAGACTGCGGAGACGTGAGTTGCGAGGGTCGCCTTCGGGCGGCCTTTTCGTTGTTTCTCATGCGTGTGGCGGGGCCCAAATTGCTTTGCCTAGCATTTTCTTGTTTTGATAGGTATATGTGTGCCAAGCAAAACTTGGAAATGATAGGCATGACCCCACTCAGCAGCATCGCGATGAGCGCCTATACCGACCTGGTGCGTCTTCTGAAGGACGACGCCTTGTCCGGTGTCGAAGGCAAGCCCACGCTCAAGGAGCGTGGGGATAAGGCCTATTGGTATGCCGCGCGCCGTGTCGGGACGGAGATGCGGTTCATCTATATCGGCGAAGACAGCGACGAGACGCGCGCGCGCATCGACCGGATCGAAGAGCTGCGCGCAACGGCCAAGGATCGGCAGGCGGAACGGTCGCGGCTTGTTCGGCTCTTGCGTGCGGAAGGCATGACGCCCACCGACCGGGCCACCGGGTCCATCCTGTCGGCCATGGCTGCAGCCGGTACCTTTCGCTTGGGTGGCACCATCGTCGGAACCAATGCATTTCGCCTCTATGAAGGTGAGCTTGGTATCCGTCTGCCAATTGGCGGTATGGCCAATACTGGCGACATCGACATCGCGCAGTTCGAGAAGCTCAGTGTTGCGTTGCAGGATCAGGTTGACCCGGGTCTGGCCGAGACCTTCTCGGCGCTCAAATTTGAACCCTTACCGGCTCTTGACCAAGGCCGGACCTGGCGATGGGCGCAAGGCGGCAGTGGCCAGTTGGTCGAGTTTCTCACGCCGGCGTTCGGAGATGAGACCATCCGTGATCTGCCAGCATTGGGCGTGAACGCCCAAGGATTGAACTATCTCAACTTCCTGATCGCTGAGCCGATCCACGCGGCGGCGATCTATAGATCCGGCGTTCTGGTGCAGGTGCCCCGCCCGGAGCGTTATGCAGTCCACAAACTGATCATTGCCGACCGGCGCCGCGATGGGGCAGGGAGCCTGAAATCCGCGAAGGACCGCGAGCAGGCGGCTTTCCTTGTCGAAGCGATGGCCGAGGACCGGCCCGATGATCTGGCTCGGGCCTATGCCACCGCAATGGAGGTTGGGCCGCGCTGGCGGGAGCATATTGAAAACTCGCTGAAGCGAATGCCTGATACCAGGGGGATGCTCGACAACTTGGGCGCGTGATGGCCATAACGGGGTCGTCTTCGGGCGGTCCTTTCGTCATATCTCATGGCGCGTGCGATCGGTCACACTTGATCTGCATCTCACGGCGTCCAGCACCGTCATCCCTCTACCCAGCACGTCAGAGTTCGGCCCATCCGCATCGGTTCGGGCAGCGGGATGGTGCGCACCTAGCACATCGTCAGCAGCGCAAGATGCGAGGGGTCGAGACGTCGCACATGAGGCTGAAGACCTGCACAACCCTCGGGTGGTGTTTCGAAACATCGCATCCACGCGGGCGGGCTCCGTCAGCTTCTCGGCCAGGCTTGGCGGGACGCGGACGCGGATGGTGGCGGCTGCGTGATGGCAAGGGTCATCCGGATCACTCCTTTTTGCTCATAGATGTGGATCGCACGGGGTCGGCCCAATCGTGCCCTCAGCTCACGCTTCGGCAAGCACAAATACGGCTTCCACGGCGGAGCCGCGGACCCTCCGCATTTGCGCTTGCGACCGGGCCTCTTGCCCCGTGCTGGGTGATCCCCATCGCAACAAGGAGTAACCCAAATGACCAACCACTACGTCGCCACCGTCCCCGTCAAGTTCACCGACACCGATGGCCAGGAGCGCACCCGTTTTCAGCGCGTGGGTGCGATGTTCCGCAACACCCGCAACGGGGACGGATCGGAGTTCTTCAGCCTCAAGCTCGACTTTCCCGTCGCGGTCTCGGAGCTGGTGATGTTCCCACCGAGCGCGAAAGATCCCCAGGACTAAATCCTCTCACGAGGATGGGCCGCCCCGAGACGATCTTGGGGCGGCCTGATCCCCGTTCCAGGGATGCCGTCACCGGCGCGTGTGATCGCCTACAGCGACCTCCTCTTGGTGCCGATAGCCGCGCCCTCAAAGGACGATCGCAGGCCGGAATGATCATGCCGCGACAGACCGGCCAGTCAGCCTCAAGGGGGCCATCCACAAAAACCTATCGGCCAGGGCCTCCCGGTTTTTGCGGCAGAGATTTGGCAAGCCAAATCTGGCCCTCCTTGACCCTGCCTGTCCGCCCTGTCGGAGGGGTTTGCGCCCGCCCGCGGTTCCGTCCGAACACATGGGTGTTCGGCCAGACCCTCGGGCGGTGCTGGGGAAGGGGACCCAATGGACAGGTGGGGTTCTTGTTGGCGAGGGGGCAGGCCCGCGTCCCTGCGGGCCGCGGCGTGAAGCGGACACCAAGGCTGCCTGAGACTGAATGCAACGTAAGTATATAATTGACAGCATGGTATATTATCGTAAGGTGGGGGCAGCCTTGGTGGAAGGTGGCAGGAAATAGGGGGTCTTTCTTCCGCATGTCCCGAACAAAACGCCTGACAGAGATCGAGAAGATGCAGATCGTCCGCGAGGCCGCGGAGGGTGTGTCGACGTCTGAGCTGGCTGAGCGTTTCGAGGTCACATCGCGGGCTGTGCGCTACGTCCTGAAAGCCGATGCGGAGCGCCAGACGGATGCCGCGATCCCGGTCTCGGCGGTCAGTGTGAAGGTCACGGCTGCGGAGCTTGAGGCGCTCGACGCGGTGTTGGCGAAGGCCGGGATCGAGAGCCGGGCCGAGGGACTGCGGCGGCTCATTCAGGCGGCAGGCGGGGTGTTCGTTCCGGACGCGCAGATGGCGGTCGAGATGGCGCGCTACCGCGCCTCGCTGCACGAGGTTGGCAATGGGGTCGCGCAGATCGCCAAGCAAATGACGCGGGCCAACCGGATGGGGCAGGGGGCTGACGGTGGCACGCGTGCCGAGTTCTCCGAACTGCGCCTCGCGCAGATGCGGGGCTTGGCGCGGTTCATCCTCGATTCCGCTGACGAGATCGATTTGCTTCTACGCCGCCGTCGGGACGCGATGCAGCTGGAGGCCACGGCCGCGCTGAGGGAGTTTGCCCATGCGGCTGAATGATGCGGTTGACGCGGTCACCGGCGAGGTCTTTCGGGACGGCTGGAGCCGGATCCGGGGCTCGATGCAGGGGCTGCATGTCGCCAAGCAGAGCCAGCTTGTGCGCGCGGCAGCCGGGCACCGGCCGGCGGTCTTCAAGGCGATCCGGGGCGGGGGCACGCATACCAAATCGCAGCTGATGAACCAGCTCGAGTACCTCACCACCAAGTCCACCCATATCGTGGACAGTAGCGGGTTCCTGGATGGCAAGACGAAGCTCGAGGCGCGTGACATCAAGGATCTGACCGAGCGCTTTGCCAAGCGGTGGGATGCGGGCTTCAAGCCGAAGCTAGGGCAGACAACCCATATGCTCATGTCCTTTCCCATCGGCACGCGCGGCGAGGATGTGCGCGACATCGCGACGGATGTGGCCGAGCGGTTCTTCCAGAGTGACGCGGGGCATTTCGACTACATCATCGCGGTGCATGAAGACCGCGATCACCCGCATGCGCATCTGGTGTTGAATCGCCGCTCGCAGGAAGGCGAGTTCTTTTTCCTCGGGCGCAACCATCGCTTCAACTATGACGACTTCCGCCTCGCCATGGTCGAGGAGGCGGAGAAGTACGGTGTGCGGCTGGAGGCCACGCGGCGGGTGGATCGCGGGGTTGTACATTACCCAGCCCGGACCAGCGAGATCTACGCCGCGAAAGAAGAGGGGCGCGCGCCCCGCGAGCGCGAACGCGTGGGCTCCGACCTGACGCGGACGCTGGCGGAGATCGCCAATACCAGAACTGTCTACCACTCGCTTGCTGCGGAGGCTTCGCGCGAGGCCCGCGAGGATATTGCCGCAGCCCTCTTTCGCGCGGGCGAGGTGCTGGCGCGGGGCGGGCAGGTGGATCGAACAGGAGATGTCTATATGGCCGAGGATCAGAGTTTCGAGGATCTGAGAAGCCTCTATGCGGAGAAGCTTGCGCGGGTGCAGGGCATGATCGCCGAGAAGCCTGACGCGGAACGTCCTGTGCTGGAAAAACGCCTCATCGAGATCCAGACGCAGGTCCAGCACATGCAGCCTCTCGGTTTGCGATCATCCACGCTGTCAGAGGCTCCTTCGGAAGGCGGGGTCTATTCCAAGGCGAACATCCAGGAGAACCAGTTGGAGCGCCTCACTGAGCCGCGCCTGCGCTCACGGATCGATGCTGCTCTGCGGGGCACGGGTATCAGCACATCGGAAGTGGTGGCGCGGATCGAGACCGGGGCCTCCAATGCAGCGCTCGAGCATCAATGGATCGCCGATGATCTCTCCAAGGTGGCCGAGGCGCGCGATCTGAACCTCGAACGCCGCGCTGATCTGGACCAGGCGCGCGACATTCTCAACGATGTCCATGTCAACCTTGGCACGCTTTTGGAACGTGAGAACGTGCTGCGTCGGGATGGTGTCGTGGAAGCTGAAGCGGTCAGTGAGCGTTTCCACTATCACGATGACGCGGTCCGGATGATGGAAGGGACAATCCGTCAAGAAATGCGCGCAGACGGCCTGACCGCGCAGCAGATCGAGGACCGGGACTGGGAGGTTGTCTCAAAGGCGGAGCGCCGGATCGAGACGGAGCAGCGCGCATATCTCGAAGCACATCCGGACCTGCTCGCACGCCCTGGCGATGTGATCGACCGGTCTGAACCCTACAGGGAGACCATCACCGATGCGGCCCGCGCCAGCGAGATAACCCGCGAGGTCGACCGGATCATGGAGGCACGCGACGTCCGCAGGCCCGTTGCAGATGCTGTCGCGGATGACTTGCGCGCGCGCTATCCGGACATGCCGTCCCATCTGGCCCGTGGGCTCGGCGCGACCTACGCGGCCGTCGTCGAGATCCGGGACACGGAGGCCATCAATCAGGTTCGCCGCGACAACGAGTTGCGCGAGGGGCTTGGGGTTGGTGCGCGCGACGCACTCCTCGCAGCCCGCGGTGAAACGGCGCCGCAGACAGACCGTACCGGCCGTGTCCCAGAGGAGATTGCACGTGTCCTTGATCATGAACGGGCGGGGCAGTTGTCCGCGCCCTTCGAGACCGAGGCGGAGCGGGACGCCTTCCGAACCGAGATCGCGCGGGAGCTTGATGACCGTCAACTTGAGCGGCTCACATCTGGCGATGCCGATGCGCTGGACAAGGTCCTCGAGGATCGCCTCGATCGGCTCTATGTCGCCAAGGTCTACCTGCAATCCGATGCCGCGACCGCCAATACCGAGGCCCTGCGTCAGGTGGTCGATGATCTCGCCGACGCCGAATACGAAAAACACCGCGCCACTGAGGTGGATGGCGAGACCGAGCGGGGACAGGTCCATTGAGCGCCTCCATGGGAAAGGCGCGGATCGCGACCGGTGTGCTTCTCGTTACGCTGGTGACCGGGGCCATTGGCTATACCATTGCCTCGGCGGTGCTGACATACCAGGACCTTGGCTTCGGGGCCGAGATCGACTTCGCTTATATCGCGCAGAACTATCTTGCGATCCTCAATCGCCGCCCGGAGGATGCCCAACTCATCCACCTGATCATCGGCAGCTTCGCCGCCGCCGGCATGATGCTGAGCCTCGCCCTCTCAGGGTCCGCGCTGACACGGTTTGGTCAGACCCATTGGCAGAGCGCGCGTGAGATGAAGGCCAACGGGTTCTTCGGCGCACCCGGGACCGGGTTCATCCTGGGCAAACTCGGCACTCCGAAGTCCCGAGCAAAATACATCTGCTCGAAAGTCTTCCCTCACGCACTGATCGTGGCGCCCACGGGCCGCGGCAAGACCACGGGCTTCGTCATTCCGAACCTGCTGACCTGGCAAGGCTCTGCCGTGACGCTCGATGTGAAGGGCGAGTGTTTCGAGGCCACGGCCCGCCACCGCGCGGCACAAGGCGACAAGGTCTATCGCTTTGCCCCCACCGATTGGGAGGACAAGCGCACGCATCGCTACAATCCTCTGCTGCGCATCGCCGAGCTGAAGGATCCCGCGCGCCAGCAAATGGAATTGCAGCTCCTGGCGACGCTCTTCCTGCAGAGCGACAATGACCGGGTGCAGGGGCTGCTCAAGGGCGGGATCGATCTCTTTGTGGCGGCGGGGCTTTTGGCCTTCCAGCGCAAGCGCCCGACCTTGGGCGAGATCTACCGCATCGCGGCCTCGGGCGGGAACAAGCAGAAAGAGTATTTCGCGCGGGGTCATGAGGTGGAGAACAGGGCCGCCAAGCTGATCTTCACGCGGCTGGCCTCGACCAACAACGATACGCTGACCTCTTATGTCTCGCTTCTGATGACCTCGGGGCTCGACCAATGGCAGAACCCGGCGATTGATGAGGCGACGGCGGTGTCGGATTTTGATTTCCGGACGATCCGCAAAAAGCCCTTCTCGGTCTATCTCGTGGTCCAGCCGCTAATGGTGAAGCCGCTCGCGCCGCTGATCCGGCTGTTTTTCTCCGACCTCCTTTCCGCCATGCAGGAAAAAGATCCCGGGCCCGACGAGCCGTGGCCCGTGATGATCATGCTCGACGAGTTCAACCGTCTCGGAAAAATGCCCATCGTGGTCGAAAGCATCGAGACCCTGCGCACTTATCGAGGTCACCTTGCCGTGGTCACTCAAACCATCACCGCCCTCGATGAAATCTACGGCGAGAACACCCGCCGCGCCTGCAGGGCAACGCGGGCGTGAAGCTTACCTGACGCCCTCGGATG
>NZ_CH724156.1:0-8825 GCF_000152625.1 Roseovarius nubinhibens ISM
GACCCGCCAGCGCGCAGCATGTCGAAATACTTGTCTTGGAAGCCGTCGGGGTTTTCCTCGTAGACCGCGTAAAGCGCGTTCACCAGCCCGTCGCCAAAGGCATAGGCGTAGACATAGAAGGGCGAGTGCACGAAATGCGGGATATAGGCCCAGAACGTGTCATAGCCTTCCATGAAGTCGAAGGCCGGGCCGAGGCTCTCGCCTTGTACCGACATCCACAGCGCGCCGATGTCTTCGGGGGTGAGCTCGCCCTCGCGGCGGGCGGCGTGGAGCTTGCATTCGAAATCGTAGAAGGCGATCTGGCGCACCACGGTGTTGATCATATCCTCGACCTTGCCGGCGAGCAGCACCTTGCGTTCCTGCGGGCTTGCGGCCTTGTCGAGCATCTTGCGGAAGGTGAGCATCTCGCCAAAGACGCTGGCGGTTTCGGCAAGGGTCAGCGGTGTCGAGCTCAGCCATTCGCCCTGATCCGCGGCAAGGCGTTGATGGACGCCGTGGCCGAGTTCATGGGCGAGGGTCATCACGTCGCGCGGCTTGCCGAGATAGTTCAGCATCACATAGGGGTGGACGGTGGTGACGGTGGGATGGGCAAAGGCGCCGGGGGCTTTGCCCGGCTTGACGCCCGCATCGATCCAACCCTTTGAAAAGAAGGGCTCGGCCAGCTCGCCCATGCGCGGATCAAAGGCGTTATAGGCCTCCATCACGATGTCGCGGGCGCTGTCCCAATCGACGGTTTTCTGAAGCTCCATCGGCAGCGGCGCATTGCGGTCCCAGACCTGCATCCGGTCGAGACCGAGCCATTTGCGCTTGAGCTCATAATAGCGGTGGCTGAGCCGCGGGTAGGCGGCGACGACCGCATCGCGCAGCGCTTCGACCACTTCGGCCTCGACATCGTTCGACAGATGCCGCCCGGCCTGGGCGCTCGGCATGTTGCGCCAGCGGTCCATCACTTCCTTTTCCTTGGCGGCGGTGTTGTGCACCCGCGAAAAGATGCGGATATTCTCGCCAAAGACGCGGGCCAGTTCGCGGGTCGCGGCTTCGCGCGTGTCGCGGTCCTGTTCGGTGAGCAGGTTGAGCGTGCCCTCGATGGTCAGCGTCTCGCCCGCCACCTCAAAGGAGAGGCCGGCGATGGTTTCGTCAAAGAGCCGTTCCCAGGCATCGCCAACCACGCCCATGTCATGGAGGAACTTTTCCATCTCATCCGAGAGCTGATGCGGCTTCATTGCGCGGATGCGGTTGAGCGAGGGTTTGTAGCGCGCCAGATCGGCGTTCTCGGCATACATCGCGGTGAGCTTGTCCTCGGAAATGCGGTTGAGCTCGAGGGTGAAGAAGACCAGCGGCGTGGTGTAGGCAGTGATCTTTTCCTGACAATCCGACAGGAACTTGGTGCGCGCCGGATCGGTGGTGAGCTGATAGTAGCGCAGGCTGGCGAAGGACATGATGCGCCCGGCGATGTTCGAGATCTTCTCGTCGCGCACGATGCACTCGAGCAGCCCCGCGGCGTCGAGCGTGTCGAGCTTGCCTTCGTAATCGCGGGCGAACTCGGCGCAGGCGCTCTCGAGCCAGTCAAGATCGCGGATCAGCTCCGGTGCGTCCTCGCCCTTGTAGAGATCGCTCAGGTCCCACTCTGGCAGATGACCAAGATTGTCGGCGCCCCCTTGGGCGTTGGCGTCTCGAACAGGGCGGGGGAAGGAGATCATGACAGGCCTTTCTGTTGCGTGTTGCGCCCAGACATATGCCGCCCCACCCGGCGCGGCAAGGGCGGCGGGCGGATAGCGGCTTGCCAATCAGGCCGGGCCGGGTAGGGTCGGGGCAACATCGAACCATGCGAGGGGGAGCAAGATGCGATTTGCCAGATACGGAGCAGCAGGAGAAGAACGGCCCGCGATGCTCGACGCCGAGGGGCGGCTGCGCGACCTGTCGGGGGTGGTGCCGGATCTTTCGGGCGAGGTGCTGGGGCAATTGCCCAAGGTGAACCCCGAGGCGCTGCCGCTGGTCGAGGGCACGCCGCGCCTGGGCGTGCCGGTGGCAGACATTGGCAAGCTGGTGTGCATCGGGCTCAACTTTTCCGATCATGCCGCCGAGGCGGGGATGCAGCCGCCCTCGGAACCCATCGTCTTCATGAAGGCGACCTCGGCCATCTGCGGGCCCAATGACACGGTCTCGCTGCCGCGCGGCTCGGAGAAATCCGACTGGGAGGTCGAGCTTGGCGTTGTGATCGGACGCCGCGCCAAATATGTGAGCGAGGCCGAGGCCCTGTCCTATGTGGCGGGCTACACCATCGTCAATGATGTCTCGGAACGCGCCTTTCAGACCGAGCGCGGCGGCCAATGGACCAAAGGCAAGAGCTGCGACACATTCGGCCCCATTGGCCCCTGGCTGGTGACGCCTGACGCCTTGGGCGATGTGCAGGATCTCGACATGTCGCTCGATCTCAACGGCACGCGGATGCAGACCGGCAACACGCGCTCGATGATCTTTGGCGTGGCCGAGGTGATTTCCTATCTGAGCCAGATGATGACATTGCATCCGGGCGATGTGATCGCCACCGGCACGCCGCCGGGGGTGGGGATGGGGTTCAAACCGCCGAAATACCTCAAACCGGGCGATGTGATGGAGCTCGAGATTGCCGGGCTTGGCCGTCAGCGTCAGGAGGTGGTGGCCGATAGCTGACCCGCCAGGTCCGCCGGTGGTTCAGGCCGCAGGCCGGTCGAGGTCAAAGGCCTCGGGGGCCTGCATGAACCGGGCGATCATGTCAAAGACCGTCCGGCGGGTCTCGGCATCATCCATCATCACCTCGTGGCGCGCGCCATCGAGCAGCGCCAGATGGCCGCGATCAGACGCCTTGGCCCAGCGCGCCATCATCCGGTGAATATCGGTCGGGTCGACAATATCCTCGGCCGTGCCAAGAAGCGTCAGCCCCGGCAGTTTCGGCGGCGCCATCCGCATCAGGGCGCGACATTCAATGAGCGCCTCATGCAGCCAGCGCAGGCTCGGCCCGCCCAGGCCAAGCTCGGGCTGGGCGCGGGTCTGGTCGATCATGTATTGATACATGTCGCGGTCGCGGGTGAGCTTGTTGCTCTCAAAGGGCTCGCTGAGCACATAGGGCTCGGGCTGGGTGCCCGGCGCATAGACATGGTCGAGCCTGAGCCGCCGACTGCCCCAGCCAAGCGACCAGGCCAGCGGCCGCAGCGCCTGTGCCATGCGGATGCCCCACATCGGCGCAGAGAAAATCGCCCCCGCCACGGGCAGGCCATCCTGCACCGCGCGCAGCGCGATACAGCCGCCCATCGAATGGCCGAGCACATACCACGGGCGCGGCAGGTCGAGCGCCTCGGCCGCCGCCATCACCGCGCGCACGTCACGCTGATAATCGCCAAAGAAATCCACATGGCCCGAGAGCACATCCCCGGCAAGCCGGTCGGCCAGCCCCTGACCGCGCCAATCCACCGCCGCCATGGCAAAGCCTCGGGTGGCGAAATCGCGGGCGGCGCGGCCGTATTTCTCGATATATTCGGTGCGCCCGGGAAAGAGCAGCACGGTGCCCGCCGCATCGGCAGGCACCCAATGTCCGATCCGGATCCGCACCCCGTCTTCCGCCACGAGCCAATGGGCGCGCCCGCCTTCGGGCGCGTCGGCAATCTCGGCAAAGAACGGGGCGGTCTCCATCGCGTGGCTCAGGCCAGAACCGAGCCGAGCTTCATTGCCATGCCCATATCGCCATCAACCGCCAGCTTGCCGGTCATGAAGGCCGCCGTCGGGTCGAGATCGCCGGACATGATCGACTGGAACGTGTCGGCATCGGCGGTGAGGGTGACATCGGCCTCGTCATCGGCGGCGCGGGCGCCGGCCTCGTCGATGATCACGGCGCCTTCGCCTTCGATCACGAATTTCGCCGAACCGTCAAAGCTCTGGCCGTTCATTTTCTCGTTCAGGGCGGCCACGGCCGCAGTGATCACTTCGCTCACGATTCTCTCCTCCAGAGGGGTCGCCGGGGCTAGGATTTCCGGCGGCAGACGTTAAACTGGTCCGAGTTATGAGCCGTCTAACTTATGATCTCAAGAATACCGTTGCGGCATTTGCCGTGACAGTCATGTTTTCCTTACCCGCGATCAGTCAGGACACGGGCCTGACCGGCAACGGGGCGGAGACCAGGCTCGATACGCTATACGCAGAGCTGTCGCAGGCGGAGCCGGCGGAGGCTGCGCGGATTGCCGCCGACATTGCGCTCGAGCTGTCGAAATCCGGCTCGCCCGCGATGGATCTGCTGTTGCGACGCGGTCGGGCGGCGCTCGACCTAGACGATCTGGCGGCGGCAGACGGCCATTTCACTGCGCTCACTGACCATGCGCCGGAGTTTTCCGAGGGCTGGCATCTGCGGGCGGTGACGCGGGCGCGGATGGGGTTGCTTGGCCCGGCTCTGGCCGATCTCGAACATGCGCTGACGCTCGAGCCGCGCCATTTCACCGCACTTTTCAGCCTTGGATCGCTCTTGGAGGAAATGGGGCAGGACGAACTGGCCAGCCGCGCCTATATGGAAGCCAGTAAACTTCACCCCCATGATCCCGACATTCTTGCAGCGCGGGATCGGCTGGGGCATGTCACGGGCGGCACGCGACTCTGATCGCGGCCCGAAATTCCCTCTGACGAGCAGGAGGCGGCGATGGCAGAGCCATCCAGAACCTATGCGGTACTTGGCCCCACCAATACCGGCAAGACCCATTACGCCATCGAGCGTATGCTGGGCTATCCGACCGGGGTGATCGGCCTGCCGCTGCGTCTTCTGGCGCGCGAGGTCTATGAAAAGATCGTGGCGCTGCGCGGGCCTTCGGTGGTGGCGCTGGTCACCGGCGAGGAACGGATCGTGCCGCCGCGCACCAAATACTGGGTCTGCACGGTCGAGGCGATGCCGCAAGGCCTTGGCGCCGATTTCGTCGCGGTGGATGAAATCCAGCTCTGCGCCGATCCCGAACGCGGTCATGTCTTCACCGACCGGCTCTTGCATATGCGCGGCCAGAAAGAGACGCAGTTTCTCGGCGCCGCCACCATGCGCGGGGTGATTGCGGAACTGGTGCCGGGGGTGAGCTTTCTGACCCGCGAACGCCTGTCACAGCTCGCCTATACCGGGCCCAAGAAGCTCGCGAAAATGCCCGGGCGCAGCGCCATCGTCGGCTTTTCGGTCGATAACGTCTATGCCATTGCCGAGCTTTTGCGCCGTCAAAAGGGCGGGGCGGCGGTGGTCATGGGCGCGCTCAGCCCGCGCACCCGCAACGCGCAGGTCGAGCTCTATCAAAACGGCGATGTCGATTACCTCGTGGCGACCGATGCCATCGGCATGGGGCTCAATCTCGATGTGGATCACGTGGCGTTTTCGTCGCTGACCAAGTTCGACGGGCGGCGGATGCGGATGCTCGCGCCGAATGAGCTGGCGCAGATTGCCGGGCGCGCCGGGCGCGGCATGCGCCATGGCACCTTTGGCGTCACCGGCGAGGCGCCCGAGATGTCCGACGAGGTGGTCGAGGCGATCACCAACCATCGCTTCGCGCCGATCTCGCGGCTCGAATGGCGCAACTCGGATCTGCGATTCGGCACGGTCGACGCGCTTCTCGCCGCGCTTGAGCAGAAACCCGCCACGCCGCGTTTGGGGCGCAGTCGCGATACCGACGATTTACAGTCGCTTCGCAGCCTGTCGCAAATCCCCGCCATTCGCGACCGTCTCGGCGATGCGACACGGGTCAAACTGCTCTGGGATGTGTGCCGTATCCCCGATTTTCGCGGCATCAGCCCCGCCGAGCATGTCTCGCTTTTGGAAACAATCTTTACGGATCTGACGTCATTGGGTCGGATTCCGGATGATTGGCTGGCCCGCCAGGTGAAAAGGCTGGACCGAAGTGACGGAGATATCGACACATTGTCGAAACGTCTCGCCTTTATCCGTACCTGGACTTATGTTGCGCAGCGAAACGGCTGGGTGGATGACGAAACGCATTGGCGCGATGTCACCCGCGCGGTAGAAGATCGCCTGTCGGATGCCCTGCACGGGGCCCTGACGCAAAGATTTGTGGACCGGCGCACCTCAGTGCTGTTGCGCCGGCTCAAGCAGAAGGAGGCCGTTGTGGCCGAAGTGAATGATAGTGGTGAAGTGACGGTCGAAGGCGAATTCGCAGGCCGTCTGGAAGGGTTCCGTTTTATCCGTGACAAGGCGGCAAGCGGCCCCGAGGCAAAGGCGCTGGATCAGGCCAGCCTACAGGCGCTGGCGCCGCATTTTCACCTCAAGGCGGATCGTTTCTACAACGCCCCCGATACCGAGATCGACTTTACCGAACAGGGCGGCCTGATGTGGGGCTCCGACGCGGTGGGCAAGCTTGTCAAAGGCGCCGACCCGTTGAAACCCACGGTCAAGGCCTTCGTCGATGACGAGGCGGGCGACGACGTGGCGCAGAAGGTGCAACGCCGGTTGCAGCATTTCATCGACCGCAAGATCGCCACGCTGTTCGAGCCGCTGCTGGCCCTGCAGAATGACGAGACCCTGACCGGCATGGCGCGCGGTTTCGGCTTTCAGATGGTCGAAGCGCTCGGCGTGTTGCCGCGCGGCGATGTGGCCGAGGATGTGAAATCCCTCGATCAAGAAGCGCGCGGCATGCTGCGCAAACATGGCATCCGCTTTGGCCAGTTCACCATTTTCATGCCGCTGCTGCTCAAACCCGCGCCGACGCGTCTGCGTCTGGTGCTCTGGTCGCTGCAACAGGACCTCGACGAATTCCCCGAATCGCCGCCGCCGGGTCTGGTGACGGTTCCCGCGCGCTCGGTCCCCGTGCCGCAGGGCTATTTCACCATGGCCGGCTATCGCGCCGCAGGGGAACGGGCGATCCGCATCGACATGCTCGAACGGCTGGCCGACATGCTGCGCGGTGCCGACAGCCGGGGCGGGTTTGAAGCCACGCCCGACATGCTGTCGATCACCGGCATGACGCTCGAACAATTCGCCGATCTGATGCAGGGTCTGGGCTATCGCGCTGAGCGGGGCGAGCGGGACAAGGCCCGCGCCGCCGCCGATGCCGCTCAGAGCGCCGCAGAGGCCGCACAGGCCCCTGAGGCCGCCGCAGAGACCAAAGACGCCCCTGAGGCCGCAACAGAGGCCACAGAGGCCCCTGAGGCCACGGCAGAGCCGGTTGAGGCCATCCCGGCCGATGCCAGCCCGGTGACCCCGGTCGAAGGCGAGGTCGAGGCGATCAAGGACACGCAAGAGGCCGCAGGCGACGCGGCGGCCACTGACGATGGCGCTGCCAAAGAGCCGGAAATCGAGGTCTTCTACACCTTCACCTGGGTCGGCCGTGGCAACCGTCAGAACGCCCGTCAGGGTCAGCGCCAGGGCCAAGGCCAGCGTCAAGGTCAAGGCCAAGGCCAGCGCCAAGGCGGTCAACAGGCCCGTGGCAAGGATGGCGAGGCCCGTGGCAAGGGTCGTGGCCCGCGCAAGCCGGGTGGCAAGCCTGAAAACAAAGGCCCGCGCAAATTCTCGGCCAAGCCCGAGAAATCCGGCAAGATCGACCCGGACAACCCTTTCGCGGCGGCCCTGATGGGCCTGCGCGACAAGAGCTGACGGATCGGGGCATCGGTGTCGCAGGACACTGCTCCGCCAAAGCTGCGACTGGACAAATGGCTCTGGCACGCGCGTCTGTTCAAGACGCGCGGGCTGGCCGCCCAGATGGTCGAGGGCGGCAAGGTCCGGCTCAATTCCCGCAAGATCAACAAACCGGCCCAGGCGGTGCGGTCGGGCGATGTGCTCACCGTGACGCTGCCCGGCGGCGTCCGGGTGTTGCGGGTGCTGGGCCTGGGCACGCGGCGCGGTCCGGCCAGCGAAGCCCAGCAATTATACGAAGAAATTCCCTGATCCCGGCCCGTCGTGGAACACTGTCCCGCGACATGAGGTCAGCAGCGCGGGCTGTCCCAAAAAGGGGCAGGGCGCTTGATTGATCCGGACGGCTGATTTAGATGGGCTGAACTGATCAAGCGTGGAAGGTGTCATGACCTATATCGTCACTGATAACTGTATTGCCTGCAAATACACCGATTGCGTGGAAGTTTGCCCCGTGGACTGCTTCTATGAAGGCGAGAACATGCTGGTCATTCATCCCGATGAATGCATCGATTGCGGCGTCTGCGAGCCGGAATGCCCCGCCGACGCGATCCGCCCCGATACCGAGCCGGATATGGAGGAATGGGTCGAGTTCAACCGCAAATACTCCGAGATGTGGCCGGTGATCATCACCAAGAAGGACCAGCTTCCCGAAGCCGAAGAGCGCGACGGCGAAGAGGGCAAGCTCGCCAAATACTTCTCCGAGAAGGCCGGCGAGGGCGGCTGAGCCCGCTTCGGCGGATTGGCGGCTGATCGTCGGTTGAGCACGGGCGCGGGGGGTGATTCGTTTCCCTCGGCTTGTAGCGCGGGAATTGGCGCCTATATTTGGCGTAAATCCCTGATGCAAATATGGTAATTTGCCATCTGTACCGGCCCCGCTTCCGAAGGGGCTAATTTTGTGTTATGATATCGTCACAAATGTAGACAGACGCCTGACATAAACCCACCCGCCCGCTTCGCTCACGGGGGTGGTTTCTTTGCGACATAGCTCTTCACGGTCCGGGCAGGATGTCCGGGATGTGGCTTGTGTGTCCAAGACAGTCGGAGCCATGCGAGGAAAGCTGAATGAGTAAATCGAAGAAATCCGAGTTTCGCCCCAACGATTATGTCGTCTACCCGGCGCATGGCGTCGGGCAGATCGTTTCGATAGAGGAGCAGGAGATTGCCGGCATCGAGCTCGAGCTCTTTG
>NZ_CH724156.1:8965-1548965 GCF_000152625.1 Roseovarius nubinhibens ISM
TCACCCGACCTCAGATCACGTCAACCAGACAGGTTACTTGAGCTGGCTGTCTTTCGAGCCGCGCCGGTTGATGCCGCCGCGCGGGGTGGCCTGAGCCTGCCGGTCGCTGGCGCAATCGATGCAGAGCTTGACGCCCGGAATGGCCTCACGGCGGGCCAGAGGGATCTCTTCTTCGCATTCGGCGCAATGGGTCAGGCTCTCGCCCTGCGGCTGTTTGCGCGCCTTGAGCCGGGCGAGCTCATCTGAAATGGAGGCTTCGATCTGTTCGCTGACCGCGCCATCGCGGGACCATACACCGGCCATCGCTCATCTCCTGATCATCACGGGTCTCACCGGCGACCGCCACGGGGATTTAAACCCTTAGGGCGTTGCCTTGAGCACCATATAATCCCCGAACCGTCCGCCGCCAGCCCCGGCCTGTTCGATCATGCCGCGCACGACGCCCACCGCCAGTGGCGAGGTGACCGCCACCGAATGCTTGAGAGGATCGCTGCCCTCGCCGCCAAGCTCGGTGAAATCCAGAAGCGAGACATTGAGCCCCTTGACCTGTTCGGCACTGTCGAGCCGCCCCAGACGCGCCTTGCGCCCGGTGATAAAGCTGATCAGGCCCAGCGCACGGTCCTCGCGCGAGGTGAAGATCACGAAGGGCTGCGGCAGCGTGCCGATCGCCTCGGCCTGTTTGCGGAAAAGATCGGGGTCGATGTCGGGCGACATGAGGGCGACGCCGCTGATCCGCGACAAGAGCCGCTTGTCGCCGCGCAGTGCCGCCTGTCGCAGAACTTCCATCGTCAGATGCGCGCCCATGGAATGCGCAAGGATGAAAACCTTGTCATTGCCCTGGCTCAACAGGCGCAGGGTTTCCTCCATGTCGTCGCGGGCAAAGAGCACGGAATCGCGGTCATAGGCATAGCCGCGCGGATCGCCCGCCGAGGGCCAGGAATAGAGCGCCGCGGGCGCGGTGACGCCGAAATCATTCTTGATCTGGGCAAAGCGGTAGAGCGCATCCGAGAGCGTGTTGTTATAGCCATGCACGAAGAGCACGGTTTCGCTTTCGCCCGGCTTGCGACGGCGCAGCAGGTCGTTGCGCATTGCCGCGCCGCTGGCGAAATGGCGGCTCTCGGTGATCACGAAATCGGTGTTGGCGTCGGGCGTGTCATCGGGCCATTCGATCTGGCCAATCTTATGGGTCGGCGGCACGCTCACCGTCATGCCGACGAAATTGAGCTTGGTCGGGCGTTTCTCGCCAAAGCTGTTGCCCGGCTCGCGCAGATTGCGCTGTGTCGCGACATAGATCTGCTGCTGTTGCGCCGCCGGGCTCGGCGGGGCGACCCGCGCGACCGGACGCTCGCCACAGCCAGCGAGGCCGATACTCAGACATGCCAAAACAAGTGTCAGACGCACCCGGTAATCCCCCAAGAAAAATCCCGTCCCCCGGGCTGGGGGACGGGACTATAGTCTTGGCGTAGTCTGCCGATCCGGTCAAGGCGACGATCAGGCCGGGGTTAACATCCCCCGCTCCTGCGCGAGGCTGCGCATGCGTTTTTGCAGCTTCTCGAAGGCGCGGACCTCGATCTGACGGATGCGTTCGCGGCTCACCCCATATTCGGTGCTGAGATCCTCGAGCGTCACCGTCTCGTCATTGAGGCGGCGTTGCGACAGGATGTCCTTTTCGCGGTCGTTGAGCACATCCATCGCCTCGGTCAGCAGTTCGAGACGGGTTTCCATCTCGTTGCGCTTCTCATAATCGCCCGCCTGATCGGCATCCTCATCCTCGAGCCAATCCTGCCATTGCATCGTGCCCTCGCCTTCCGAGCCGACGGTGGCATTGAGCGAGGCATCGCCGCCCGACATGCGCCGGTTCATCGAGATCACCTCATCCTCGGTCACGCCGAGATCGGTGGCGATCCGCTTGACGTTGTCGGGATGCATGTCGCCCTCTTCGAGCGCGCCGATGCGGGCCTTGGCCTTGCGCAGGTTGAAGAAAAGCTTCTTCTGGGCGCTGGTGGTGCCGAGTTTGACCATCGACCAGCTGCGCAGGATGTATTCCTGAATGCTGGCGCGGATCCACCACATCGCATAGGTGGCGAGGCGGAAGCCTTTTTCCGGGTCAAAGCGTTTCACCGCCTGCATCAGGCCGACATTGGCCTCGGAAATGACTTCGGCCTGCGGCAGGCCGTAGCCGCGATAGCCCATGGCGATCTTGGCCGCGAGCCGCAGGTGGCTTGTGACCATCCGATGCGCCGCCTCGGTGTCCTGTTTTTCGACCCAGGCCTTGGCCAGCATATATTCTTCTTCCGGCTCAAGGAGCGGGAATTTGCGGATTTCCTGCAGATAGCGGTTGAGCCCGCCTTCCGGCGTCGGTGCCGGCAGATTTGCATAATTGCTCATGTTTCTGTCCCCTCTTTGCCCCTTAAGTTAAGGGAGTTAACATTCAGATAGGGTCGCCCTTGGGCCGGTTCAAGCCACTTAAGCGCGAAAGCTGAAGACAATATGAACCGCGCCCCGCCGTTTGGCGAGCTTTGCCGTCTTGCCTCACGCAGACGTGCGAATGATGTCAATCCGGGCTCAGCCCCGCAGCGCGGCCAAGAGCCCCGCCATATCCTCAGGCAAACGCGCGTCAAAGCGCAGAGGTTCCCCGCTGGCCGGGTGGATCACCCCGAGATGGCCCGCGTGAAGCGCCTGACGGTTGAACGTGGCCAGCGTCTCGGCCGCCTCGGCGGAAAACCCGCGTTTCGGCAATCCGCGCCGCCCGCCATAGACCGGATCGCCCAAGAGGCCATGCCCGGCATAGGCGAGATGGACGCGGATCTGATGGGTGCGCCCGGTTTCGAGACGGCATTCAATGAGCGCGACCGAGGCCGGATCGCCCAGCCGTTCGGTCACCTGGGCCCGCGTCACCGCATGTTTGCCGCCGTCAAACAGCACCGCCTGTTTTTGGCGATCGGTGCGGTGGCGGGCGAGCTGTGTGGTGATGCGCAGCACATTGCCCGGCTCGAACCCGACGCCGCGCAACCCGCCGAGACGCGGATCGGCCGCATCGGGCACGCCATAGACGATGGCCTGATAGACCCGCTCGGCACTATGGGCCTCGAACTGCGCGGCAAGCCCGTGATGCGCCTGATCGCTCTTGGCCACCACCAAAAGCCCGCTTGTGTCCTTGTCGATCCGGTGCACGATGCCGGGGCGACGCACGCCCCCCACCCCCGACAGATCGCCGCCGCAATGGTGCAGGAGCGCATTGACCAGCGTGCCGCGCGGCGTGCCCGGCGCGGGATGGACGACCATGCCCGCGGGCTTGTTCACCACCAGCAGATCCGCGTCCTCATAGACGATGTCGAGCGGGATGTTCTCGGGCAGGATGTCGCTTTCTTCGGCCACGGGCACGGTGATCACCACCTCGTCGCCCTCGGCCACCCGCGATTTCACATCGCGCGCCTCGGCCCCGTTGACCGAGACCGCCCCCTCTTCCACCAGACGTGCAAGCCGGGTGCGCGACAGATGGGCCTCCTCTGGCACATCGCGCGAAAGCGCCTTATCAAGGCGCGGCGGCGGATTGGCCGCGATTGTAAAGACAACTTGCGTGGATGCCATGGACGACACTCCTCAGCCGGTCGATCCGGCGACTTTGAAATATCTGCGCCTGTTGGTGACAGTGCTGACGGTTGTGACGATAGTGGGCCTTCTAGTGATCATCGCCCTGTTTGTCATCAGGTTCTCGTCCCTTGGCGAGGACCGCGCCGCGCCCAGCCCCGGATTTCCCACCGAGCTTGCCCTGCCCGCGGGCGAAACCGCCTCGGCCATCACGCGCGGCGACGGCTGGATCGCCGTTGTAACACAGGCGGGGCACATCCTGATCCTCGATGAAACAGGCCAAGACATCCTGCAGGAGATCGACGTCCCCGCCACGCGCGAGTGAGGCCCAGAAGGGCATCATATCAGGGCTGATCGACAGGGGGAGAAGTGGTACCGCCTCCCCGGCTTGAACGGGGGACCTCTAGATCCACAATCTAGCGCTCTAACCAACTGAGCTAAGGCGGCACTGGGGGGCGATTTAGCTGGCCCGTTGCGCGAATGCAAGAGGTCTTGCGCGGGAAATTCTCATCTTCTGTCGGGAAATTTCCGCAGGCCCGGTCTGGCCCTCGCCCCGGCCGCATCGGACAAACTGCGCTTGCCGCTTGTCAAACCTTGGGCAAAAGTTTACCTCACGCGGCACAAGTGCGGAGAGACCCATGGGCATCAATACAGAACGCGACATCGAAGCCAACCTGCAGATCGGCCCGACCGACGCCGGCATGGTCCGCCTGTTCATCGCGGCGGATGACATTGAGATCCCGATGGATTTCTCGCCCGAAGAGGCCGAAGAAATCGCCGGTGAGATCCTCGCCGCCGCCAAGGCCGCCGCTGCCGCGGGCTAAACCCGATCAGATCCTCGGATCGCGCAACGCCTGAAGCCGCTGGGCGGCATGGCGGGCGAATTTGCGTGTGAGCGCGCTGCGCCGCGCGCCGGGCAGTTTATGCTCGGGCGCCATGCGCAGGATCTCGGCATTATAGGCGTCCGCAATGATAAGCCCGGTGCCCTCGGGCAGCAGATCGGTGGGAAAAGCCTCGTCCACCGCCCAGAAATAGCGGTCGCACCATTCGAGATAGCCATCCCATTTCCGGTCGGTCTGAAAATCGACGCGGCTTGATTTGCACTCGATCACCCATATCTCGCCCTTTGGGCCGAGCGCCATGACATCGACGCGCTTGCCCCGCTCGGGCACGAATTCTTCGACCGAGGCGAAGCCATGGCCGCGCAGATGGCGGCAGACCCCCCGGGCCAGGGCCTGACCGGGTTGCAGCACGGGAACAGAGGCAAGGATGGCATCGCGATCAGACATGACCCCAATATGAACGAAGCGGGAACATTTTCAACCCCTGCCCCTGCGTCGCGCCGCTTTGACAGGTCCGAAATCCTGCCTATGGTGGTTGGGGCCGCTGCGAAATCCTTAACGCCATGCGGATCCGACCATTTATCACCGCGTTTCATTGCCATGAGAAAGGCCCTTTCCCGATGACCAGACCCACCCCCGATCCCGACAGAAGCGGCGGGCGCGATCTGCGCATGGCGCGCGAGCTTGAGGGCCATGTCACCTGGCTCGGCACGTTTTCCGGCACGGCGCTCGGCGTGCTCTCCGTGGCCTCCGGCATCTATACCTATCTCGGGGTGTCGTCGCTTCTCGATGACAATGGCGCGATGTCGGTTTTCGCCGCCATCGCCTATTCCGTGGCGGTTTCGGTCGGTATTTTCGTCTTTTGGTCCTATCTTCTGCGGCTCTTCCCGGCGGTGCGCACAGCGCAAGCGCGGGTGGCGTTGCTCGGGGCGATGGGGCTTGGCTCGGTGGCGATCATTGCCATGTCGAGCTGGCTCAACGCGGCGGCGCTGGCGGGATCGGCGGCGGTGGAACAGCATCTGGCCAAGACCGTGCAGGATTATCAAACCAGCCTTGAGCGGGCCCATGAGGTTGCCCTGACCGGTCAGGCGCTGGAACGCGATGTGGCGCGGGTGCGCCAGAGTTTCGAGGATCTGAGCGAACAGGAGGCCACCGGCGATCTGTCGGGGCTGGCCGGGCGTGGCGCGGTGTTCCGGGTGCTCCGGCAAAAAGCCGCCGAGCTGTCGGCGCTCGAGGCGCAGATTGCCAGCCAGACCCCGCGCGTCAATGACGCCTTTTCCGAGGGCAACGCGATCCTGAGCCGGATGCGCGCGCTCACCGTCGAGCAAGGCCCGGTCGAGGCCCGGTCGGTCGAGTTTTCCGAGGCCGCCGTGCGGCTGCAGGGGCTGATCACCCAGATGCGGCAACTGACGGTCGCGCCGCTGGTCGAACGCGCGGCGCAGGATCTCGCGGCCTCGGTGGTGCTGCCCGAGCTCGACAGCCGCAGCGCCGAGGGCCGCAATGATCAGGCCGCGACGATCAAATCGGTGCTCGAGGTTCTGGGCCAGCGGGCCGCCACGCTTGAACGTGCGGCGCAGGAGGTGAGCGCCCTGCCCGCCGCGCCCGAGGTGACCTATACGCCGGTGTCCTCCGCCGATGCGGTGATCCTCTATGCGCGCAATTTCATCCCCTCCTGGGCCGGGGCCATCGCCATCGACCTGCTGCCGGCGGTGCTCGTCTTTATTCTCGCGATCACGCAATCGGCGATCCGGCAGGGCCGCGACGGGGCCTCGGTCGAGGACACGATGACCCTGTCGGAGCTGCGTGCCGCCTTGCGGGCCGCGCGGGATGTGGATCTCGCCTTTGATGCCGAGCACCTGCCCGAGACGCGCAAGCCGCCCGAGGCCGAGAGCGCCAAAGAGACCCCGAGCGCCGAGGTCAAACCGTTTTCGGGATCGACGGGATGAGTGCACCGCCCGATCTAGAGACAGAGGCCACGCAAGAGCCCGAGGTGACGAGCCCACCGCTGGTGGCGCGGATCCTGACTGGGGTTCTGGTCTTGCAGCTGGGGCTGGGCGGGCTGCTGGTGCTGGGCGATGTGCAGATCGGTGCCTTTCCGGGATTTGGCCCGGAGGCGCCGCCGCTCAGCGATCCGGTGCGCCCCGGCGATCAACGCCGGGTCTTTCGCCCTGACCGCGACCGCCCGGGGACCCAGCCGGCGCGCCCGCCCGGCGATATTCCAGCGCGACTGACGCTAGACCAGATCGAGGGGACGACCTATCGGCTCGAGGGCGAGATTGCCCCGGGCGACGCGGCGCGGATGATCGAGCGGCTGGCGTCGCTCACACCGGCGGCAGAGCGCCTTGTGCTGCAATCCCCCGGCGGGGTGGTGCAGGAGGCGCTGGCGCTTGGGCGGCATATCCGAGAGGCGGGCCTCACCACGCAGATGCTCGCCGGTGAGTTCTGCTATTCCGCCTGCCCTTACGTGCTTGCCGCGGGCGCCACCCGCGACATTGACGACACGGCCCAAGTGGGTGTGCATCAACATTATTTCGGCGAGAGCACCATCCTGCCCGCGGCCTTTGCCGTCGAGGATATTCAGACCGGTCAGGGCGAGGTCGTGGGTTATCTCGTCGAGATGGGGATCGATCTGCGGGTCATGCAGCATGCGCTCACCACGCCGCCGGACGAAATCTATGTGCTCTTGCCCGAAGAGCTGCGCGACTACGGATTTATCGCCGACACAAATTAGCACCCTTGTCGTGGCCCCTCGAGCACCCTAAGTAGGGCTGTGGCGGGTGCTGCCCTTCTCGTGAACGGTTGCATTCCGGTGGCCTTAAGCAATTCCGAGGGAGCTGGCTCTGTCCGAGCCCTGGTTCGGTTACCCGGCGCCCACCTGTATATACAGGTCCTCGGGAATGAGATAACCAAACGGTCGCGTGCGGGCCCGCCACATTACCGCAAACATGAAGAGACCCCCTCGCGGGGGTCTTTTGCGTTTCAGCCTCTGGTGAAAGCGGTGGGATTAGCGGCGCAGGCCGGGCTTGCGGGACTGATCAGCGCGCACGCGGATGGCGATCATCTCTTGGTCCATCCGGGGGTGGCGATGGCCGCCACGCGGCTCGTCATCATCGTCATCGGTGCCGCCCGCGCTGATCGCGGCTTGCAGTCCCGAGAACACCGCGCCATTGCCGAGCCACAGCGGCACAAGCGCCAGCCAGCCAATGTCGGACTGCTGGATCGCGCCCCGGAGACCGGCCACATCGAACCACAGCGCCATGGCCAAAAACACCCCCGCAGCGGCAAAGCCGATCAGGATCGTGGTTTTGTAGGCGCGCAGCGGTTCTGGCATGAACGATTCCCCCCATTTCAGATAAAAACTATAGCGCATCGTTTCCGGGTCTCAAGCCGGATGAGCCATTTTCCGCAGGTCTTTCCCCTGTCTTGCGCAATTAATGCAAAGCCGGGTCGCGCGGCCCCTGACAACTGCCCAAAAAAAAAGCGCGCAGGTCAAACCTTGCGCGCTTTTTCTATGTCATCAGAGGGGGTAACCCGGCTCAGAACGCCTCGGGCCTCGCCTCGCGCGCCATGAAATCGAGCACGGCATTGACGAATTTCGGCTCGCGCCCCTCGGGGAAGAAGCTCTTGGCGATGTCGACATATTCGACGATCACCACCTTGGGCGGTGTGCCCTCTTGCATCAGCTCGGCGCCCGCCGCCCGGAACAGCGCCCGCAGCGTCGGGTCGATCCGGTCGATCGGCCATTTCGCCACCAGCGCCCGGTCGGTCATCTGGTCGATCTTGGCCTGCCACTGCACCGCGCCTTCGATGACATCGGCAAAATGCTCGGCATCGCCTTCCTGCATGTCGATCCCGTCATCGAATTCGGCGCCGAAGCGGAATTCTAGGAATTCGCGGCGGACCTCGTCGACGGAGAGCGAGGAATGTTCCATTTGGAAAAGTGCCTGCACCGCATAGAGACGCGCGGCCGAGCGCATTTTGCGCTGTTGGTTGCCGGAGATATTGGGTCTGTCGCTCATGCTGTCGGGGTGTCCTTGGGGTCGCCTGCGAGTTTGTATTCCTCTGCCGCCGGGGCAAAGCCCACGCCCTTGCGCGGAGCGCCCCATTTGCGCGTCAACGCCACGAGATGCAAGGCCGCAGCGGCGGCCCCTGCCCCTTTATTCATCTTTTCCGGATTGGCGCGGGCTTCGGCCTGGGCCATATTCTCGACCGTGAGGATGCCATTGCCGATGCAGAGCCCCTGCAGGCCGAGCAAGGTGATCGCCCGCGAGCTGTCATTGCAGACCGTGTCGTAATGGGTCGTCTCGCCGCGGATCACACAGCCCAGCGCCACGTAACCGTCGAAATTCGACAGCCGTTCGGCAATACCGATGGCGGTGGGAATTTCGAGCGCGCCGGGCACTTCGGCAATCTCATAGCTGCCGCCCGAGGCTTCGATCTCGGCCGTCGCCCCGGCGATCATCTGATCGGCGATGTCGCGGTAGAACGGCGCCACCACGATGAGCAGTTTCACCGGCTTGTCAAATTCGGCACGGGGCAAGGAATATTCGCTGGCAGCCATTAGTTCGTCTCCGCTTTGGCACCGCTGATCGGGCGGGTGCCGACAATGGAAATCCCGTAGGCATCGAGCCCGAGATAGCGCGTGTCGGGGCTGTCGGTGAGCAGGATCAGCTCATGCAGGCCCATATAGGACATGATCTGTGCGCCGAGCCCGGTGTGTTTGATGGTGCGCGGCGTGTCGTCATCCTCCATCTCGGAGGCGAGACGCGGCCGGGGCTGGCGGAAGAGGAACACGGCACCGCGCCCCTCGGCGGCGATGATCTCCATCGCGCGGGGCAGTTTGCCGGTGGGGCCGCTGCCCGTCGCCTCGAGCCCGATACCCAGCACATCCTCGAGCGCGTCGAGCGCATGGGTCCGGGCCAGCACCGGTGCGCCATCGGTGATGTCGCCCTTGCTCAGCACCACATGTTCGGTGCCGGTGATCTGATCGGCATAGATCGCCATGTCCCAGGCGCCGCCATGCGACGAGGTCACCTTTTCGCGGCGCACCTCATGGATCAGGTTGTCATGTTTGTGACGGTAGGCGATGAGATCGGAGATCGTGCCGATCTTCATCTCGTGTTTCTGCGCGAATTCCACCAGATCGGGCAGACGGGCCATGGTGCCATCGTCCTTCATGATCTCGCAGATCACCCCCGAGGGATGCAGCCCCGCCAGACGCGAAATATCGACCGCCGCCTCGGTGTGACCGGCGCGGACCAGCACCCCGCCCTTGCGCGCGCGCAGCGGAAAGACATGGCCCGGCGTGGCGATATCGGCGGCGGATTTCTGTTCATTGATCGCGGTGGCGATGGTGAGGGCGCGGTCAGCGGCGGAAATGCCGGTGCTCACCCCTTCGCGGGCCTCGATGGAGACGGTGAAGGCGGTCTCGTGGCGCGAGGAATTGTTCACCGCCATCATCGGCAGGCCCAGCGTTTCAACGCGTTCGGCGGTCATCGGCAGGCAGATCAGCCCGCGGCCATGGGTCGCCATGAAATTGATCGCGGCGGCGTCGGCATGTTCGGCGGGGATCACCAGATCGCCTTCGTTCTCGCGGTCCTCGTGATCGACGAGAATATACATCCGGCCGGCACGGGCCTCTTCGATGATCTCTTCGGTCGTGGCGATGGCGTCGCGAAGCCCTGCCTCGACGGGGCCGGGTTTCTCGAAGGGGACGGTATCGGACATGGGGCAGCCTCTGGTGGTGTCGGGCCCTCCGATACAAGAGCCGCGCCCCAGATGCCAGTGCAGAGTTGCACAGCCCCTCTGCGGGGCTGGTACTGGGCTGCTGCAAGGTTGAGGGGTATCAGCCGAGGTTGGCGCGCACCCGGGCGGTGAAATCATCGCCGCGCTGCTCGAAATTGTCGTATTGGTCAAAGCTCGCCGCCGCTGGGGCCAGCAGCACGCAATCGCCCGGTTCCGCCTCTTCCATGGCGCGGGCCACGGCGCGCTCCATCGTGGTGCAGATCTCGGTCTCGGTCTCGCCCAGATCGAGCGCGAACGCCGCCGCCTCGCGGCCAATCACATAGGCCTTGACCACATTGGCCAGCCCCGGCGCGAGGCCCGCAAGACCGCCCTCTTTTTGCAAGCCGCCGCAGATCCAGCGAATGCGGCCATAGGCCATGAGGGCGCGCGCGGCGCTGTCGACATTGGTGGCCTTGCTGTCATTGACAAAGCTCACGCCATTCTGTTCGGCGATGAGCTGGCTGCGATGCGGCAAGCCGCCAAAGCTCGCAAATCCGGCCTCGATCACCCGGGGCGCGAGGCCGAGAGCGCGGCAGGCGGCATAGGCGGCGCAAGCGTTTTGATGGTTATGGGCACCGGGCAAGCCCTTGATCTCGCGCAGGTCTATAGATCCGGCCTGTCGTCCCTTCCGGTATTCGCTCAGGAACCCCTTGCGGGCAAAGACCTGCCAGCCGGGACCGGTGAGCTTGGTGCCGGACGAGATGCGGATCACCCGGTCGTCGCTCGGCCCGACAGAGAGCTGGTTGGCGAGAAACCGGCCCTCGGCCTCGTCGACGCCGATCACCGCGCGATCGGGGCCGCCCTCGGAAAAGAGCCGCCGCTTGGCCGCGAAATAGCCGCCCATCCCGCCATGCCGGTCGAGATGATCGGGGCTCAGATTGGTGAAGACCGCCACATCGGGGGTGAGCGCGCGGGCGAGTTCGGTCTGGTAGCTCGACAGTTCCAGCACCACCACGCCGCCATCCTCGGGCGGGTCGATATCGAGCACGCCGCGCCCGATATTGCCCGCAAGCTGTGAGGCGCGCCCGGCTTCGCTCAGCACATGGTGGATGAGCGCCGAAGTGGTCGATTTGCCGTTCGAGCCGGTGACCGCCACCACGCGCGGCGGCGTGTCGAACTCATCAAATCCCTGCGCCGCGAAGGAGCGGAAGAAGAGCCCGATGTCATTGTCCACCGGCACGCCCGCCGCGAGGGCGGCGGCGATGACGCGGTTGGGTTCGGGATAGAGATGCGGGATGCCGGGGCTGGTGACCAAGAGCGCGATGTCGTCAAAGGCGCCTTGGCGGGACAGGTCGCTCACTTTGAACCCTTCGCCTGCGGCGATGTCGCGGGCCGCCTCATTGTCGTCCCAGCAGATCGGATGAGCGCCGCCCTCGCGCAGGGCGCGGGCCGCCGAGAGGCCTGAACGGCCCAGCCCGAGGACTGCGATCCGCTGCTCTTCCACCCCGATGACTGGTATCATTGGCCACCTCTATTCCTTGATGATCTATCGCTACAGCGGGCGGGGCGGAAGGTCCAGTATGGACAAATCCGGGCCGAAATCGCCCTGTCGGTAACCTGTCGGTATTGCGTCGGTAAGACGGCGGTGGGCGATGTCGCCCACGCGCCTGATTGAATCGCGCCCTTGGACGCCGATCTGGGCGGGCGGATTACCGGACCTTGAGCGTCGCCAGACCGATCAGCGCGAGGATCAGCGCCACGATCCAGAAGCGGATCACGATCTGCGGCTCGGACCAGCCTTTTTTCTCGTAATGGTGATGGATCGGGGCCATGAGAAACACCCGCTTGCCGGTGCGTTTGAAATAGAGCACCTGAATGATCACCGAGAGCGCCTCGACCACGAAGAGGCCGCCGATGATGGCGAGCACGATCTCGTGCTTGGTCACCACCGCGATGGCACCGAGCGCGCCACCGAGCGCAAGGCTGCCGGTGTCGCCCATAAAGACCGCGGCGGGCGGGGCGTTATACCACAAAAAGCCCAAGCCGCCGCCCACGAGCCCCGCGACAAAGATCAGGATTTCGCCAGTGCCCGGCACGTAATGCACATCGAGATATTCGGTAAAGTCGACCCGCCCCACCGCATAGGCGATGACGCCGAGCGATACCGAGGCGATCATCACCGGCATGATGGCCAGCCCGTCGAGCCCATCGGTGAGGTTCACCGCATTGGCCGAGCCGACGATCACGATCATCGCAAAGGGGATGAAGAACCAGCCGAGATTGAGCAGCACATCCTTGAACACCGGCAGCGCCAGCTGATGCTGCAGCGCCTCGGGGTGAAAGAGCGTCGCCACATAGGCGGCAACGGCCGAGATAAAGAAGCCGATGGCGAGGCGCACCTTGCCCGGCACGCCCTTGTGGTTGCCCTTGGAGACCTTGGCGTAGTCGTCGGCAAAGCCGATGAGACCAAAGCCCAGCGTGACCATCATCACCACCCAGACATAGGGGTTGTCGAGCCGCGCCCAGAGCAGCGTCGCGGTTAGCATCGCGCCGACGATCAACAGCCCGCCCATGGTCGGTGTGCCGGCCTTGGCGAAATGGGTCTCGGGGCCGTCTTCGCGGATCGGCTGGCCCTTGCCCTGACGGCGGCGCAGCACGTTGATCAGCGGCGGGCCGAAGAGGAAGCCGAAGAACAGCGCCGTGAGAAAGGCCCCACCGGCCCGGAATGTGATGTAGCGAAACAGGTTAAAGAGATCGCCACCGTCAGACAGGGCAGTCAGCCAATAGAGCATTGTTCAATCGTCCTCGTTATTATTGGGACGTCGACGACGCCCGATATTGCGCAGGCTCTCGGCCACAAGGCTCACTCGGCTGCCCTTGGAACCCTTGACCAGAACCACGTCGCCCGCATCCACCAGATCGGGGAGTTCTGCAACCATTTCCTCGGCCATATCGGCCCAGGTGCCCCGCTGTGCGCGGGGAAGCGCCTGCCAGAGGTGGCGCATCCGGGGGCCGACGCAATGCACCGTGTCGAGCTGGGCAATCAGCGGCCAGGTGGCGATGTCGGTATGCACCGCGATCTCATTGGGGCCAAGTTCGAGCATGTCGCCCAGAATGGCGATGCGCCGCCCGCGGGCGATGCGCCCGACATTGTCGCGCGGCGTGGCGGCAGCGAGCACTTCGAGCGCCGCCTCGAGCGAGGTCGGGTTGGCGTTGAACGCATCATCAATGAGATCGAGCACCCAGCCCTGCCGGGCCTCGTCCATCATCACATCTTCGCGGGTGCCGCGCCCGGCGGGCGGCTGCCAGAGCGCCAGATCGGGGGCGGCGCGGCCCGCGTCGCCGCCGAGCGCCGCCACGGCGGCCAGCGCCCCGAGCCCGTTCATCGCGAAATGCCGGCCCGCGCAGTCAAGTTTGAACAGCGCCGTCTCGCCCTGGATCTCGGCGCGGATCACCGTGCGATCGCCGGTGATCTGCACCGTATCGAGATGATAGTCGCGCGCCTTGGTGCCAAAGCGGCGGATGCTGGCCCCGGCGCGGGTCGCGGCCTCTTCGAGAATGGGGGTGGTGTCGAGATCGGCATTGACCACGGCGATGCCGCCCGGCTCCAGCCCCTCGAAAATCGCGGCCTTTTCGCGGGCGATGCCCTCGATATTCTCGAAGGCTTCGAGATGGGCGGCGGCGACGGTGGTGACCATCGCCACATGCGGCCGCGCCAGACGCGCCAAGGGCGCAATCTCGCCGGGGTGGTTCATGCCGATTTCGATCACCGCAAACTGGGTGTCGCGCGGCATCCGGGCCAGTGTCAGCGGCACGCCCCAATGGTTGTTATAGCTTGCCTCGGCGGCATGGGTGCGGCCCTGACGCGCCAGCACCGTGCGCAGCATTTCCTTGGTCGAGGTCTTGCCGACCGAGCCGGTGACGGCGACGACGCGCGCCTCGCTGCGGGCGCGGGCGGCGCGGCCCAAGGCCTCGAGTGCGGCCAGCACATCCTCGACGATCAACAGCGGCGCATCGGCGGCGACGCCCTCGGGGATATGGCTCACCAGCGCGGCCCCTGCCCCTTTGCCCAAGGCTTGCGCCACGAAATCATGGCCATCGCGGGCGGCCTTGAGCGCCACGAAGAGATCGCCTTCGGCCAAAGTCCGGGTGTCGATGGAGACGCCGGAGACCTGCCAGTCGCCTTGCGCTGTGCCGCCGGTGGCCTCGGCCGCCTCGCGGGCGGTCCAAAGCGCGCTCATGCGAGCCTCCCGTCAAGGGCGGCCACGGCGACGCTCGCCTGTTCGCAATCGTCGAAAGGCAGCACATCGTCGCCGACGGTCTGCCCGGTCTCATGGCCCTTGCCGAGGATCAGCAGCGCATCCCCCGGCCCCAGCATGTCGACGCCGCGCAGAATCGCCTCGGCCCGGTCGCCCATTTCGAGCGCCTCGGGACAGCCTTCGAGCACGGCGGCGCGGATCAGCGCCGGATCTTCGCTGCGCGGGTTGTCATCGGTGACGATGACCTGATCGGCATGTTCGCCCGCCGCGCGGCCCATCAGCGGGCGTTTGCCCGCGTCGCGGTCGCCACCGGCGCCGACGATGGCGATGAGACGGCCCATCACATGCGGGCGCAGGGCGCGGATCGCGGTGCCGACCGCATCGGGGGTATGGGCGTAATCGACAAAGACCGCCGCGCCGTTTTCGCGGGTCGCGGCCAGTTCCATCCGGCCCCGCACCGTGCGCATCTGCGGCAAGGTGTCAAAGACGCGCGACGGATCGGCCCCGGTGGCAATGGCGAGACCGGCGGCAAGCAGCAGGTTCTCGCCCTGAAACCCGCCGATGAGCGGCACGGTGGTCTGATAGGGGCGGCCTTCCCAGTCAAAGCGCATGGTCTGACCGGTGGTCTCGAACCGCTGGGCGCGCAGGATGAGATCGGCCTCGTCCTTGCGTCCGACGCAGAGGATGCCCTGCCCCCGGTGGCGGGCGATCTCGGCCATCTCGGCACCGCGCGGATCGTCGATATTGATCACCGCCGTGCCATCCTCGGGCAGGACGCGGGCAAAGAGCCCGGCCTTGGCGTCGAAATATTCGTCAAAGCTCGCGTGGTAATCGAGGTGATCCTGGGTGAAATTGGTAAAGCCCGCCGCGGCGAGCTGTACCCCGTCGAGACGGCGCTGGGCGAGCCCGTGGCTCGACGCTTCCATCGCGGCATGGGTAACACCAGCCGCCTGACATTCGGCCAGGACGCGGTGCAGGGTGATCGGTTCGGGCGTGGTATGGGCGAGCGGCACCTGATAGGCGCCCTCGACCCCGGTGGTGCCGAGATTGACCGCCTCAAAGCCCAGCTCGGCCCAGATCTGCCGGGTAAAGCTCGCCACCGAGGTTTTGCCATTGGTGCCGGTGACGGCGATCATGCATTCGGGCTGGCCGCCATACCAGAGCGCAGCGGCATAAGAGAGCGTCTGGCGCGGGTCTTCCGCCACCACCAGCGCCACCGCCGCCCCGTCGAGCAGATCGCGGGCCAGCGCCGCGCCCTCGGCATCGGTGAGCACGGCCGCCGCGCCGCGCTCGAGCGCGGTGGCGATAAAGCGCGCACCATGCACATTGGTGCCCGGCAAAGCGGCAAAGAGATGGCCCTCGCGGGTCTGTCGGCTGTCCACCGACAGGCCGGTGACAAGGGCCTGGGCACCGCCTTGGGCGGTCAGCCCCAACTCGGTCAAAGATTTACGCATGGCGTTCCCGCCCTCCACTGGCCGCTCAGTTCGATGTGAGCGTTATATCAGCCAATGGGGCGGGTTCAATCTCGGGTCTGAGGCCCAGAAGCGGCGCCACGCGGCCGATGATTTCGGCGGCGACCGGCACGGCGGTCCAGCCAGCAGTGCGGCGCGGTTCCTTGCCGGAGGTTTCCACCGGCTCGTCCAGCGTCACCACCAGCACATATTTCGGGTCATGCGCCGGGAAGATCGTGGCGAAGGTCGCGATCACCTTGTCGTCGTAATAGCCGCCGGTGGGCTTGGGTTTATCGGCGGTGCCGGTCTTGCCGCCCACCGCGTAGCCCGGCACTTCGCCCATGCTGGCGGTGCCTTCGCTGACCACTTTGCGCAGCATGTCACGCGCGGCGCGGGCGGATTTTTCGGACATGACCCGGTGGCCCGGCTCGACACGCGGTTTGTGCAGGAGCGTGGGTTTCACATAGGTGCCGCCATTGGCAATCGCCGCATAGCCTGCGGCGAGGTGCAGCGGGCTCGACGAGAGGCCGTGCCCATAGGAGATGGTCATGGTCGACAGCTCGTTCCAGCGGGCGGGCAGCAGCGGTTTGCCGCCCGCCGCCTCGATGATCTCGAACGGCGTCGGCTCGAAGAAGCCGAGCGATTTGAGGAACTCCTGCTGACGCGAGGCGCCGATCATCTGGGCGATGCGGGCGGTGCCGATGTTGGAGGATTTGACGATCACCGTCGTGGCGCTCAGCGAAGAGCCGTAATTGCGAAAATCGCGGATGCTGAACCCGTCCTGGCGCAGCGGGCCCTTGGTGTCGATCATCGTCTCGGGGTTGATGAGCCCGAGGTCCATGGCCTGTGCCACGGTGAAGATCTTGAAGGTCGAGCCGAGCTCGTAGACGCCCTGCACCGCGCGGTTGAACAGCGGGCTGTCGCTGGCATCGCCAGAGACCGCCGGGCGCGGCCGGTCGTTCGGGTCGAAATCGGGCAGCGAGGCGATGGAGATCACTTCGCCGGTGTGGACATCCATCAGCACCGCCGCCGCGCCCTTGGCGTTCATCAGGCGCATGCCGCCGTGGAGCACCTGTTCGATGGCGGATTGGATGGTGAGATCGATGGAGAGCTTGAGCGGCTCATGCCCCTGCGCCGGATCGCGCAGACGGTCGTCGTAGAAACGCTCGATCCCCGCCACGCCAATCACCTCGGCGGCATGGACGCCCTCGCGGCCAAAGCTCGCACCGCCGAGCACATGGGCGGCCAGCTTGCCATTGGGGTAGAGGCGCATTTCGCGCGGTCCAAAGAGCAGGCCCGGCTCGCCAATGTCATGCACGGCCTGGCGCTGTTCGGGGCTGATTTTCTTCTTGATCCACAGGAACTTGCGCTTGCCAGTGAAGTCGCGCATCAGCCGGTCCTGATCGAGATCGGGGAAGATCTTGACCAGCTCGCGCACGGCGCGTTCCGGTTCGATCATCTGCTGCGGCTGGGCATAGAGGCTGTGGGTATCGAAATTGGTCGCAAGGATGCGGCCCTTGCGGTCGACGATATCGGCGCGCTGGGCGAGGATCGAGGCACCCGCGGCGCTGGCACGCGGCTCGGCCGGTTCGGACTGGGCCAGAACCGCCATCCGCCCGCCGATCACGATGAAGGCGCAAAAGAACATGGCCCCCATGACCAAAAGCCGCCCCTCGGCGCGGCGGCGGTCGCGGTCGCGCATCTCTTCGTGGCGCAGGCGGATGTTCTCGCGTTCGATGGCGTCGGGGTTTTCGCCCTGATGGCGGGCCTTGAGGATACGGGCCAGAGGCCGAAGCGGGGTGCGGATCATTCTACGCTCTCCTGTGCGGACACATCCACGGAATTGCTCAGATCAATCGGCAGGCCTTCGAGCGCGCCTGCGACCGGCGGGTAGGCCACCTGATCGACGCGGCCGAACTGATGCGGCTGCAGCGGCAAGAGGCCAAGACGTTCGTAATTCAGCTCGGCCAGATCGCGGAGCCGGTCGGGACGGTTGAGATAGGCCCATTCCGCCTTGAGCACGCGCAGCCGCTGGCGGGTGCCGGCAATCTGCGTTTCGAGCCGTTCGGCCCGGTCCTGCGCGGCCTGGGTCTCGTAATTCTCGCGATAGGCCCAGAAGGCCAACCCGACGACGATCAAGGCGCTGAGGATATAGAAGAAGCTGCGCATCAGCGGCGCCCTCCGAGCTGTGGCATCCCGATGGCGCGGCGGTCGAGCGGCGCGGGCGGCGCATCGGTGCGCGTGGCGACCCGGAGCCGCGCCGAGCGGGCGCGCGGATTGCGGTCGATCTCGGCTTCGCTGGCCGAGGTGGCCTTGCGGCTCACTTGGGTGAATTGCGGGGCGACCTCAATGGTCTCGGGGGCGTGGCGGCTGCCCCGCCCGGCGCCGCCGAGCCGCGACTGGATAAACCGTTTGACCATGCGGTCCTCGATGGAGTGAAAGGTCACCACGGCGAGCTTGCCACCGGGTTTGAGCGCGCGTTCCGCCGCCGCCAGACCCTCGGCCAATTCGCCATATTCATCATTCACCGCGATGCGCAGCGCCTGAAACGAGCGGGTCGCGGGATGGGCCTGACCGGGCTTGGGGCGCGGCAGGCATTTTTCAACGATTTCAGAGAGTTGCAACGTGGTCACGATGGCCGCCTCTTCGCGGGCGCGGACGATGGCGCGGGCGATGCGGCGACTGGCGCGTTCCTCGCCATAGAGAAAGAGGATATCGGCCAGATCGCCCTCGTCGGCGCTGTTGACGATATGGGCGGCGGTCTCGCCCTCCTGGCTCATCCGCATGTCCAGCGGGCCGTCCTTCTGGAAGGAAAAGCCGCGCATCGGCTGATCGAGCTGCATCGACGACACACCGAGATCGAGCACCACCCCGTCGAGATCGGTGGCGTAATCGTCCATCTTGGAGAACACGCCGCGCACCAGCTCGAGCCGGTCGCCATACTCTGCGCCCCATTGGGCGGCGAGATCATGGGCCAGCGGATCGCGGTCGACACCGATGACCTTGTCGGCCCCGGCGGCGAGAAGATAGCGGGTATAACCGCCCGCCCCGAGCGTCCCGTCGAGCCAGGTGCCAGTGACCGGGGCCACCTCGGCAATCAGCGGTTCGATCAAAACGGGAATATGGGGGTCGCGGTCAGAGGGGGGTGTGGCAGCAGGTGACATCCCTCACTCCTTTGCAGCGTTGTCCAGGAAAATCAGCGGATCGAAGTCATCGGGCAGCTCGTCGAGCCATTCCTCGGTCCGGGCCAGCTCTTCCGCCTCGTAGGTTTCGGGCTTCCAGATCTGGAACGTGTCACCGGCGGCGATAAAGAAGGCCTCGTTGTCGAGATCGATCTTTTGCCGCAGCTTGGCAGGCAGCACAAGACGACCGGTTTCATCGACCGTGGTGGGAAAGCTCTGACCGTGAAAGAGGCGTTGGAGCATCTTGCGCTCCATCGAGCCACGCGGCAGGGCGTCGATCTTGGCATCCACCTCTTCGATGGCTTCGATCGTATAGCATTCGAGGTAATTGCGGCGGTGATCGCCATAGACGATGACCAGCTCGGGCGTGTCGCCATCGCGCCAGTTCGGATCGGACGCTTCCAGCACACGGCGAAACGAGGCCGGGATCGAGACCCTGCCCTTCGTATCTACCTTGTGATGGCTTTCGCCTCTGAACCTGCGGGCCACTTTGTCCTGTCCCTTGCGTGTTGCCTCCCGGAAACGAAACGACGGATAGAGCTGCTGCCACTGCCCTACCCGTCGCCCTCGTCCCGCTTAGCGGGGTGTCCAGCTGCGCGCGCCACCTGGGGGGATGTCTGCTCGCCCGCGCGCCGGATCTCTTCGTTTCTGATGAAGCGGGCGCCTGTATGAAACCTGACTTGGGAGTTTTGGTTGGGGTCTTGCTGCCCCTTGATCCCGTCCTCATCGTGTCTATAGGGATGCCATGGGAATTCATGGAGATCAACAAGTTTTTACGGGAAATCACCACAGGATGTTGTTCTGGAGGCCCTTAAAAAACAAGATGATGTGGCCGTTTTGGGAGATTTCGCACACAACCTAGCGGAAAGTGACTTGACCACACACAAGATATAGACAAGTCGCAGCGCCCAATTTTTTTCCCATATATTCCCGGGATTTCGGAGAATCTCAGTGAATCAAGGCCGCAGAGCCCGCTCTAGCAGCCCTGTCAGCCCGAGAAAACCCGGCAAATCACCCGGGGAACCCGCGATTTCCTGCCAAATCGCCCCAAGTGATTCGCAAATTGCCGCTCATCGGCCCATGAATTCCCGTGCCGCCCATGATTTCCCTGCTGATCTGCGCCGATCCGTGCCCTGTGCCCTGCTCTGGCGCTCTCTGCCCTGCTCTGGCCTGACCCACGCCGTCCCATGGCGTCCCAGCTGTCCCATGAGATCCCAGACCTCCCATGCCGTCCCATCCACCGCATGCGAAAGGGGCGCGCCCGCTGGCACGCCCCTCCCCTGTCTCTGTCGAACCTTGCGGCCCGCTGTGGGCCCGCTGTGGCCCCTGCCCCGATCAGGCGTTGACGTCGACCACCACGCGGCCCTTGACCTGACCCTTGAGGATGTCGCGGCCAAGCCCCGGCAGATCCGAGAGCGTCGCGGGCTGCACCATCGCCTCGAGCTTGTCCATCGGCAGATCGCGGGCGATGCGCTCCCAGGCGCGCACGCGGTTGTCATAGGGCTGCATCACGCTGTCGATGCCGAGAAGGTTCACGCCGCGCAGGATGAAGGGCGTGATGAGCGCGCCTTCGATCGCCGCGCCCCCCGCGAGACCGATGGCCGCGACCGAGCTGCCATATTCCATCTGCTTGAGCACCCGGCCCAGCATGGCGCCCGCCACCGCATCGACGCAGCCGCCCCAGCGTTCGCCTTCGAGCGGCTTGCGCGTCACCTCTTCGAACTCTTCACGACCGAGGATGTCGCTGGCCCCGAGATCGCGCAGGTAATCGGCCTGTTCGGCGCGGCCGGTGACCGCCGCCACCTTATGCCCGAGATTGGCGAGGATCGCGGTCGCCACGGACCCGACGCCGCCCGCAGCACCGGTGACCAGCACCGGCCCGGATTTGAGCCCCTGATCCTCGAGCGCCTGCACCGCGAGCATCGCGGTGAGACCGGCGGTGCCCACCGCCATCGCTTGCCGCGCATCGAGCCCCTCGGGCAGCGGCACCAGCCAATCGGCGCGCACCCGCGCCTTTTGCGCATAGCCGCCCCAATGCGCCTCGCCCACACGCCAGCCGGTGAGCACCACCTTGTCGCCGGGCTTGTACCGGTCGTCCGAGCTCTCCTCGACGGTGCCCGAGAAATCGATCCCCGGCACATGCGGGTAGTTGCGCACCAGCCCGCCGCCCGGCCCGATGCAGAGCCCGTCCTTGTAGTTCACGGTGGAATATTCCACCGCCACAGTCACCTCGCCCTGCGGCAGCTGCGCCAGATCGATCTCTTCCACCGAAGCGGATGTCTTGCCGCTCTCTTCGTCCTTGTTGACGACCAATGCCTTGAACATGTCTCTCTCCTCCATCTTATGTGAATGCCCTGACTGTGTGTCTTGGAGCCGCGGGGGCCGCGCCCCCGACCGCCCCTGTCAGAGCCAGAATTTTTCCTGCACCACAGCGGCGCGCTCTTCGCCCTTGATATCGACCCGCAGCTCGGTGCCCGCGTCCCAATGGGTCATCCGCACCATGCCGATGGCCACGTTGGTGTTGAAATCGGGCGACCAGGCGGCCGAGGTCACCTGACCGACCCGCTTGTCCCCGGCATAGAGCGGCCAGACCCGGTCACAGCCCGGCACCGGATCGCCGGCGATAGCGATGGGGCGGATCTG
This sequence comes from Roseovarius nubinhibens ISM, assembly GCF_000152625.1. Classification (GTDB taxonomy): domain Bacteria; phylum Pseudomonadota; class Alphaproteobacteria; order Rhodobacterales; family Rhodobacteraceae; genus Roseovarius; species Roseovarius nubinhibens. The sequence continues at coordinate 30,658 of NZ_CH724156.1, forward strand.
CTGCACCGGGCCTTCCTTGGCCACCCGCAACAGCGCATCCCGGCCGATACAGCCGATGGCGGTATGGGTGTTGCAGAACTTGCCCAGCCCGCATTCATGGGGCGTGTTGTCATCGGTCATGTCATTGCCATAGCTGAGCAGACCGCCCTCAATCCGCTCGATCCCGTTGGGACAGCCAGCGCGGACCTGCAGATCCTCGCCCGCCTTGAACAGCGCGTCCCAGAGCGGCATGCCGATGTCACCGCCCTCGACATAGATCTCGAACCCGCCCTGTTTGGAATAGCCCGAACGCGCGATGACCATGTCGCGGCCTTCGAAATCAAAGACCCCATAGCGGAAGAAGCGGATGTCGCGCACCGCATCGCCAAAGACCCGCGCCATCAACTCGTCCGATTTCGGCCCCTGTATGCCCAAGGGCGACACGTCTGGCTCATCCACCAGCACATCGAGCCGATAGCCATTGGCCACGCCCTTGACCCAGAGCAGCAGATCGCTGTCGGCGATGGAGATCCACCACCGATCCTCGGACAGCTTGACCGCCACCGGATCGTTGAGCATGCCGCCCGTCTCATCGACGATCGGCACGTAGTAGCATTGGCCAACGCCCATGCCGCGCAGATCGCGCGGGGTCAGCATCTGCATCAGCCGCGAGGCATCGGGGCCGCGCAGCTCGACCTGACGTTCGCAGGCCACGTCCCAGACCTGCACATGTTTCTTGAGATGGTGGTAATCCGCCTCGACGCTCTCGAACACGGTCGGCAGCAGCATCCGGTTGTAGACGGTATAGGCGCTGACGCCTTGCGCCTCGACCCCATCGGAAAAGGGCGTGCGGCGCAGGCGGCGGGTCTGGGAAATCATGGCTGGGCTCATCGGCCAACATCCTCTGGCATGACAAAGAGATCGGTATCCCCGGGGCGCGCCCCCGCCGCCGTCAGCATGGCGTGGATTTGCCCCCGGTGATGGGTTTGGTGGTTGAAGAAATGCGCGACGCATAGGCCCAGAGCCCGTGTCACATCGCGCCCCAGAGTGCCGGAATACCAAGCGAGATCGCTGGCAAGTTCCGCCACCCCAAGCGCATGCGCCCAAGCCAGAATGCGCGCATCCGTCTCGGCGCGCTGGGCTTTGAACGCCTCCCAATCGGCAAAGAGCGCGGCACTGCCGGTGACGCCGCAGGCCGGGGCCTCGCCCGCCTCAAAGCGCGACATCCAGGCCAGATCGGCCCAGAGCAGATGCGAAAACGTCCCCGCGATCGAGCCAAAGAACGCGCCGCGCTCTTCGGCCCGGGCTGCGGGCGACAGCGCCTCGGCCGCCGCCACAAGGTTCTGGTTTTGCCAGAGGTTGTAGCGCGCCATCAGCTGGCAAAACTCCGGAGAGACGGTCATTGGGGCAACGCTCCTGCCAAGACCCCGGCCCTAGCGGGCGGTGGGGCCGGACCAGTCGATGGGGCAGATTTCCGCGGATTTGCCGCCGAAATCCCAGACGCGGCCATAATCGCGCACCCGGCTCTTCTTGCCCTTGGCGGCGATGATGTCGGGGCCCATCCAATATTGCGAATTGGTGATGGTCACCGGCTGATCGGGGCTGGCGCCGTCGATCATCTCGATCTCGCCCTGGATCTTGCGGCCGATCTGGATGGCGCGGGTCTTGCCCTCGCGCTGGATCGCCACCGGCAGCCGTTCGACGCCGATGATTTCCGACACGAGCATGGTAAAGAGCCCGGTGGTGCCGCCCGCCTTGCCCGAGAAGATGGCGCAGATCGCGTCGAACGCCGCGTCGCTGGCGCGTTCGTCGACATAGAGCGCGACCTTCCAATTGCCCTCGCCCATGCGGCCCGGGATATCGGCGAGAATGCCGACATTGAGGTTCGACAGGTCTTCGCCGTCAAAGCTGCCTTCGTCGATGGCAATGGCCATCCAGGCGTGGCAATGGCCCTCGGTGGGCGGGTGCTGGCCAAGGCTCACCACGCAGGGGCAGAAGACTTCGCAGCTACAATTGAGGAACAACTCACCCTTGATCGCCCATTCCGGTGCGGTTTTCGTCTCACTCATCCTTTATCCTCCCAGGACATGCGGCGCGACCAGCCAGACCAGCCCGCCAAGTATCAGCAACACCCCAAATGGCCGCGCCACCGCGTGACCGATCTGAGGCAGTTTCTCCAAAATCATGTAGATCGTGGCGAGCCCCATCCAGGCGAGGTTCATCACCCCACCGGCAAAGCCCAGCACCATCAGGGGCCAGCAGCAGCCCACGCAATAGGCACCAAGCCCGAGCCCCATGCGCAGCCCGCCGAGCCCGCCGGCGCGCCAATGGCCGAGGAAATACATCATCGGGCTGTGGCAAACGCCGTGGCAGATTTCCTTGAGCCGGGTGAATTGGTAGAGCCCCGCCCCGATCAGCAAGAGCGCGCCAATCCAGGGCGCCCGCGCGATGCCCAGCATGTCGATCACCCCACCATAGAGAAGCGCCAGCTGCGCCCCGGTGATCAGCCCGGCAAAGCCCACCCAGATGAGGAAATACCCCGCCAAGACGCCGAGAAACCCGGCGCGGCTGCCATTGGCCGAGGCGATCAGATCCTCATAGCTGCGCAAGGTCGGCACCAAGGTCGGCAGCATCATCGCCGCCATCATGATCGCCCACATGGCAAAGAGCGGGCCGAAGTTCGCCATCGGCATATACATCGGCATGCGCGGGTCCATCTGGCGCATCCGTTCGCCCATCGCGCCGGGGCGGCCCAGCAGGTCGAGATCCATCTGCATCGCCATCGCATACATCGCATACCACGCCGCGAGGATCGCCGCGAAAAAGCCCAGCCAAGCCAGGTTGCGCAGGGGTATGGTCAGAATTCCGTGCATCGCGTATGTCCTAGACTCACCTCGGCACTCAAAATGTCAGACAATTGCGGACGGCACAAATGAAAATTGATCCGGACAAGAAAATCGACCTCTCGGCTCAGATCGCCAATGCCATTCGCGATGCCATCGTATCGGGGGATATGATCGTCGACGAACGGCTGCCCTCAGAGGCCGAGCTCTCGGATCAGTTTCAGGTGTCGCGGCCGACGGTGCGCGAGGCGCTCAAACGGCTGGCGGCGCAATCGCTCATTCGGACCCAGCGCGGCGCCACCGGCGGCGCCTTCGTCAACCGGCTGCGCTATGAAGAGGCCTATGGTCAGCAGGTCACCACCTCGACGCTGCTGCTGTCGATGAATGAGGTGAGTTTCGATGTGGCCTGCGAGGCGCGCTATGCGCTGGAGCGGGCCTGTGCGCCGCTCTCGGCCGAACGGCGCAGCCCCGATCACCTCGCCACGATGCGCGCCGAAATCCACCGCCAGGCCCAGCCCGGCCTCTCGGATGAAAGCTTCTGCGCCTCGGATGTGACCTTTCACCGGGCGCTGGTCGATGGCGCGGGCAACCCGGTGCTGAGCTATCAGCTCGCCGGGGCGGTCGAGGCGATGCAGCCCTTGATGAACATGATCACCTTCACCGCCCGGTCGCGCGAGGCCATTGTCGGGCTACACACGCGGATTGCCGATGCGCTCGAGGCGCATGATGCGGGCGGGGCGGATCAGGCGCTGGTCGAGCTCGAGGCCTATACGCTCACCCTTGGCCGCGATGTCATGGCGGCGCGCGCCAAAGGCTGACGCCGTTTCCCTCAAAGGGAAACGGGACGAAATCCTTTCAGGATTTCGGAAACTCGAGCCGCTCGCCCGAGCCGAGCATTGCCCGCTGCATCGGAATGTCCCAAGGCTGCGGAAAGATCGTCTTGATCCGGCAATCGGAAAACCCCACGCCGACCACGTCGGCCGCGAGCCCGGCCAAGGTCCGGTCGTAATAGCCGCCGCCATTGCCGAGCCGATAGCCCGCCCCGTCGAGCCCCAGCAGCGGTGCTATGACGAGATCGGGCGTGATCGGCGCGCCTGTCTCGGGCACCGGGATGTTCCACTGACCGCGCGTCATGGCCACACCGGGCCGCCAGCGGCGAAAGATCAGGGCGGCGTCTTTTTCCACCACCACGGGCAAGAGCATCTCGGCCCCGGCCCGGTCGGCCTCGGCCATCCAGTCGCGCAGATCGGGCTCGGCCCGGATCGGCCAGAAGACCGCGATGCGCCGCCCGGCAAGCGGGCCGAGCATCTCACCAAGCCCCGCCATGATCCGCGCCGATTGCGTCCGTAGCCCCGCGACCCCCAGCGCCGTGCGCGCCGCATAGAGCCGCGTGCGTTCGGCCCGGCGAAACCGGGCGACATCGCGCCATGTCTCTGGGTCGACCGGGTGACCGCCGATCAGCTCATGCTGAAAACAGGGCGGTGCACCGGGTCGGTCATCATCCTCTGCCATGGGCGACAGCGAAGCACAGCCCGCCTGCCCCGGCAAGCGATCAGTCTTCGGGGCCCGCATCGGGGTCGGCCTGACCGACCCCTTTGAAGATGAATTTGAACGGCAGCGCCCAGACAATGCCGAGCGCCACAAAGACCACCAGCTCGGTCAGCGCCGGCAACACCGGGTAGCGCCCGCGCAGCCAGTCGGTGAGCGTCACCGCCAGCACGATATAGAGCGGCAGCCCGATCAGCAGGATGACCAAGGCCCAGCGCCGCCGCGCCTTGTAACTCAGACCGGGTGCCTTCCCCATCGGATCAATCCGCGAAGGGATCGGTGACGAGGATCGTGTCCTCGCGCTCGGGGCTGGTCGACAGAAGCGCCACCGGACATTCGATGAGCTCTTCGACGCGGCGCACATATTTGATCGCATTGGCGGGCAGATCGGCCCAGCTGCGCGCGCCTTCGGTCGATTCGCTCCAGCCCGGCATTTCCTCATAGATCGGCTGGCAGCGCGCCTGCTCTTCGGCGGCGGTCGGCAGATAGTCGAGCCGCTTGCCGTCGAGATCATAGCCGACGCAGATCTTGAGCGTCTCGAACCCGTCGAGCACGTCGAGCTTGGTCAGCGAGATGCCGGTGACACCCGAGGTGGCGCAGGTCTGACGCACCAGGGCCGCATCGAACCAGCCACAGCGGCGCTTGCGCCCGGTGACGGTGCCGAACTCGTGGCCACGGGTGCCGAGACGGTTGCCATCCTCATCGTCGAGCTCGGTCGGGAACGGGCCTTCGCCCACGCGGGTGGTATAGGCCTTGACGATGCCGAGCACGTAATCGATCGAGCCGGGGCCGACGCCGACGCCTGTGGCGGCCTGACCGGCGATCACATTGGACGAGGTGACAAAGGGATAGGTGCCGAAATCAATGTCGAGCAGCGCGCCCTGCGCCCCTTCAAAGAGGATACGCTCGCCCTTTTTCTTGCGCTCGTTGAGCACTTTCCACACCGGTGCGGCATAGGGCAGGATCTCTTTGGCGATCTCCTTGAGCTGCGCGATAAGCCCGTCGCGGTCCACCGGCTCGATGCCGAGGCCGCGGCGCAGCGGGTCATGGTGCTGCAGCGCGCGGTCGACCCGCGCCTCGAGCGTGGCGTCATCGGCGAGATCGGCGACGCGCACCGCACGACGGCCGACCTTGTCCTCATAGGCCGGGCCGATGCCGCGACCGGTGGTGCCGATCTTGGTGCCCTTGCTGGCCGCTTCTTCACGGGCGCGGTCAAGCTCGCCATGGATCGGCAGGATGAGCGGCGTGTTCTCGGCGATCATCAGCGTCTCGGGCGTGATCTCGACGCCCTGCTCGCGGATCTTGGCGATCTCGGCCACGAGATGCCACGGGTCGAGCACCACGCCATTGCCAATGACCGACAGCTTGCCGCCGCGCACCACACCCGAGGGCAGCGCGTTGAGCTTGTAGACCTTGCCGTCGATGACAAGCGTATGGCCGGCGTTATGCCCGCCCTGAAACCGGGCGATCACATCGGCCCGCTCGCTGAGCCAATCGACGATCTTGCCTTTTCCCTCGTCACCCCATTGGGCGCCCACGACGACAACATTTGCCATGGTGATCCTTTCCGGACATCCATTTAGTAAAACCGGCTCCCCTATACCGGGCCAAGGGGGCCAGTGGAACCGCTAATTCAGAGAAAGCCGTGGCAAACTGTCCAAGCACGGGCGCCGCCACGCCAGAAGGGCCATCTGCGCGCCGGGCAAAAGGCTGGACATGATCTGCCGCCTGTCCCACTCTCAACTCCGATTCAGCCCGACCCAAGACGGAGAGCTCTCGCATGGCAGGCTTTTTTCTACGCTGGTTTCTGGCCTTTGCGCTTCTGGCGGCGACGTTCAATCCAACGGGCTATAGCTATGTCGGCTGGGCGCGCGACAATCTGAACGCGGAACTGCCGATGGTGGTGCTGGGCGGGCTGCTGCTTCTGGTGGGCTACATCATCTATCTGCGCGCCACGCTGCGCTCGATCGGAGCTTTCGGCATGCTCCTGGTGCTGGCGATTGCCGGGGCGCTGGTCTGGGTGCTCTATGATCTCGGGCTGTTGCGGCTCGAGGAAGGCGCGGCGCGGATCTGGCTCGGGCTCGGCATCCTGTCCTTGGTGCTCGGCATTGGCCTCAGCTGGAGCCACGTGCGCCGCCGGATCAGCGGTCAATCCGACATGGATGATGTGAGTGCTTGACCGATGCCCTGTCTTTGGGTGTTAATCCATATGTGTACATACGGAGATTTATGAAGGGTTAGGCGATAATCCGCACGTTTTGAAAGGGGACTTACGGAACTCCGCCACATTTAATCATTTGTTAATGTGTTCCTCCGAATTTGCCGGCTCTAGCCTGAGGAAACCCATGCCAAAGACCTTTGACGAAACCCTGTCTCGACCGCCTTCGGGTGGCATCGCCCAAGTGGCGCCCGACGGGCGTTTCCAATCGGTGTCGGCGCAGCTGGCGCATTTTCTCGGCTATAGTGTCGAGGCGCTCATCGGCAAGGGCATCGATGAGATCACCCACACGACCGACCATCTGCGCGAATGCGCCCAGCTCGAGTTGCTGCAGGCGCGCGGCGCGGGCAAGTTCAGCCTGCTCAAACGGTTTCGACATCCTGAACGCGGGCTGGTCTGGGCCGAACAGCTCGTGCTGCTCATGCCGCAGGTGGAGGGACGCCCGCCGGTGTTCGAGGTCCATGTCCGCGAACCGATGGTCAGCGACCAGACCCTGAACGAGCTGCACCGCCGCGCCTTTCGCGATCCGCTCACCGGGCTCTTGAACCGGGCGTCGATCTCGGAACAGATCGACAGCGCGATCATGGCCGGAAACCGGCTCGGGCGGAGCTTTGCGCTCTTGCTGCTCGACATCGACGGGTTCAAGCAGGTCAATGACACCCATGGCCATCTCGCCGGGGATGCGGTGATGCAACAGCTCGGGCGGCGGCTCAATGCGACGATGATCGAACGCGATCTCACCGGGCGGCTTGGCGGTGACGAATTCGTCATCCTGCTGCGCAGCGCCACCGATGATTTCGCGCTCAAGCGTGGGCAAAGGCAGGTGCTGCGCTGCTTTGATGCGCCTTTCACCCTGCCCAAGGGCGGCCAAGCCGACAAGATCGCGCTGGGCGCGAGCCTTGGCATGGCGGCCTTTCCGCGGGATGGCTGTACGGTGACCGGGCTGCTCACCCGCGCCGATCACCGCATGTATGAAGAAAAGCGCAGCCGCCTCAGCGCCTGAGGCGACCGCCCGGGATCAGCCCTGCCGCGGCAGCCGCTGCTCCACCAGCTCCGCCCACCAGCTACAGCCGGCGGGAATCACCGCATCGTTGAAATCATATTCCGCGTTATGAACCATGGCCGTGTCGCCATTGCCGACGAGGATATAGGCGCCGGGCCGCTCTTCGAGCATGAAGGCGAAATCCTCGCCGCCCATCACCAGAGGCGCGGTGTCGCATTGGCCGCTGATCGCCCGCGCGGCGCCTGCCGCATGATCGGTCTCGGCGGGATGGTTGACCATCACCGGATAGTTCCGCTCATAGCGCACCCGCGCCTCGGCCCCGAACCCCTGCGCCGTGGATTGTGCCAGCGCGGTGATCCGGCTCTCGGCGAGGTCGCGCAATGCGGGCGACATGGTGCGCACCGTGCCGCGCAGGGTCACGCTGTCGGGGATCACGTTGAACGCGTTGGAAGAGGTGGCGACCGAAGTGACCGAGACCACGAGCTGTTCGGTCGGATCGGCATTGCGCGCGGCCACCGTCTGCAGCGCCATGATGAGCTGGCTCGAGATCACCACCGGGTCGATCGTGTCATGCGGTTTCGCCGCATGGCCACCACGGCCCAGGATCTCGATCTCGATGAGGTCGGTGGCGGCAAAGAAATTGCCGGGCCGGATGGCGAATGTCCCCTCGGGCACGCCGGGCCAATTGTGCATGCCATAGACCTCTTCGATGCCGAACCGCTCCATCAGCCCGTCTTCGCACATCTCGCGCCCGCCGCCGCCGCCCTCTTCGGCGGGCTGAAAGATCACCACGCAAGTGCCGGAGAAATCGCGCGTTTCGCAGAGGTATTTCGCAGCCCCCAGCAGCATCGCCGTATGCCCGTCATGGCCACAGGCATGCATGACGCCGGGGGTCTTGCTCGCATAGGGCACGCCGGTCGCCTCGGGGATCGGCAGCGCATCCATATCGGCGCGCAGCCCGATGGTGCGCGCGTCATTGCCGGGCTGAGCGCCCTGCCCCCGGATCACGCCGACAACGCCGGTGCGCCCGATGCCTTCGACCACCTCGTCACAGCCGAACTCGCGCAGCTTTTCCGCCACCAGAGCCGCAGTGCGATGGGTGTCGAAGAGAAGCTCGGGATGGGCGTGAATGTCGCGTCGCCAGTCGGTGATTTCGGCGTGATGCGCGGTGAAGAAGGGTTTGACGGGCATGGGAGGTCCTTGGGCCAAGGGGGGGGATTCGTCGCGCAGCTTAGCCCCGATTGCCCCCGGCTGAACAGCCGTGCCCTCTCAGGCGTCTGCCATGCCTCCCGCCTCGGCCAGAAGCGCCCGGGTCACCGCATGGCGCGGCGCGCGCAGCACCTCTGCCGCGGGGCCCTCTTCGACGATCTCGCCGCCGGCCACCACGGCCACGCGATGGGCCAGTTCCGCCACCAGCGCCATATCATGACTGATGAGCAGCAGCGCCATGCCCCGCGCCGCCTGTTCGGCCTGCAAGAGCGCCACCATCTCGGCCCGCAGCACCGGGTCGAGCGCGCTCAGCGCCTCGTCGGCGATGAGCAGATCGGGCGCGAGGATGAGGGCGCGGGCCATGGCCGCCCGCTGCCGCTGCCCGCCCGAAACTGCGCCGGGCCGCCGCGTCAGCAGAGCGGCATCGAGCCCCAGCCGCGCAGATAGAGCCGTCGCCCTTTCCTCGGCCTCTGGCCGCGTCACGCCGAAATTGCACAGGCTGTCAGCGATCTGCGCGCCAAGGCTGCGGCGCGCGTCAAAGCTTTGCAGCGGGTCCTGAAAGATCATCTGAAACCGCGCCCGGTCGGCCCGCGACAGGCTCTGCCCCGCCCCCACCAGCATCCGGTCCTCCACCTGCACTTGGCCCCCCGAGAGCCTCTCGATCCCCAAAAGCGCCCGCGCGAGGCTCGTCTTGCCCGCCCCCGACGGGCCGATCAGCGCCAGACATTCGCCACGCCGCAGATCGAGCGCGACATCGCGCAGCGCCGCCTTTCGGCCGCCGCCCCGCGCGGGATAGTCGAGGCAGAGCCCCTCCGCCCGCAGCCACGGCGCCGTCTCAGGCGCGCGCCCTGCCTGAGGCCGCACAGGCGCGGACCCGAGCTTCTCCGCCACCGGCCCCTCACCCACGATCCGCCCCGCCTCGATCCGTGCCACCCGGTCGGCCAAGCGCCGCGCCACGCCCGCGTCATGGGTGATGAGCAGCACCGCCAGCCCCTCTTCGCGGCGCAACCGGTCAATGAGATCGAGAATGCCCGCCTGCGTCACCGGATCGAGCGCGGTCGTCGCCTCATCCGCGATCAAGAGCTTAGGCCCCCGCGCCAGCGCCAGCGCCAGCATCACCCGCTGCGCCATGCCACCCGAGAGCTCATGCGGATAAGCCTGCATCACCTCCGGGCCAAGCTCGACCCGGCGCAGCCACTCATGGGCCTGCGCCCGTGCCTCGCCCCGCCGCATCCCCGGCTGCAAACGCAGGCTCTCGATGAGCTGTGCGCCGATGCGCCGCCCCGGGGTCAGCGCCGCCGCCGCATCCTGAAACACCATGCCCGCCAGCCCGCCACGCAACTGCCGAAGCTCTGCCGGAGGGAGAGCCGTGAGATCGCGCCCATCGAGCCACACGCGCCCCGCAGTGATCCGATTGCCATCGAGCAGATCGAGCCGCAGCACCACCCGGCCCAGCACCGATTTCCCTGCGCCTGATGGCCCCAGCAGGCAGAGCACCTCGCCCGCCCCAATGGTCAGATCGATGCCTTTCAGAATCTCCGTCCCATCCGGGGCAGAGACGCCGAGGCCGCAGAGCGCCAGACGGGCCGGGACGGATGAGTTCTGCGGCACGGGGCGTCCTTCTTTCGGGGCTGCGACATCAACTTGCAGTTTAGCGGTTGATTTCCAGAAGAAAATATCAAAGCTTGTTCCCCGGGGGCCCGAGCGCCCCACGCCACGGGGCTTTTCCGTGGCCCAGACATTCAACCCCACTCGTCATGTCGCCCGGCGACGGCCCGGACAGAACGGCGCGGAGACGCATATGAACCTTTCCATCCCCCCCGCAAGCGCCCCCTCGGCGCGCCGGCGTCTCGCATCCGTGGCCCTGACGCTTGGCTGTCTCACCACGCCGCTCATGGCCCAATCGCAAGACACGGGCGAACGCGGCCGCGATGGCCGGCTCGAGATGATCTATTGGCAGGCCCCCTCGACGCTCAACCCCTATCTCTCGAGCGGCGCCAAGGACACCGAGGCGGCGAGCATCGTGCTCGAACCGCTGGCGCGTCATGATGCGACGGGCGCGATGGTGCCCTGGCTCGCCACCGAGATCCCGACGCTCGACAATGGCGGGGTGAGCGAGGATCTCACCCGCATCACCTGGACCCTGCGCGAGGGTATCACCTGGTCCGATGGCAGTGCCTTCACCGCCGAGGATGTGGCCTTTACCTGGCGCTATTGCACCGCCCCCGGCACCGGCTGTGCCCAGGCCGATATGTTCGACGATGTGGCCGAGGTGACCGCCCCCGATGCGCGCAGGGTCGAGATCCGCTTTTCCACCCCCAAACCCTATCCCTATCAGCCCTTTGTCGGCGCCCAGGCCCCGATCCTGCAGGCCGCGCAATTCGCCGAGTGTCTCGGCCCCGAAGCGGCGGGCTGTAGCGCGCAGAACTTTGCCCCGATCGGCACCGGGCCCTATCGCGTCGCCGAATTCCGCAGCAATGACACCGTGCTCTTCGAGGCCAACCCCGCCTATCGCGACCCCGCAAAACCGGCCTTTGCCGAGATTTCGCTCAAGGGCGGCGGCACCCCGACCGAGGCCGCCCGCGCGGTGCTCGAGGCGGGGGCGTTCGACTATGCCTGGAACCTGCAACTGCCGCCCGATCTGCTGAGCGCCATGGCGGCGGCGGGGCACGGCACGCCGGTGGTGGCCTTTGGCGCGGTGGTCGAACGGCTGGTGGTAAATTTCTCCGACCCCGACCCGGCGCTGGGCGAGGCGCGGGCAACCTTTCTTCAGCAACACCCGATCCTGTCGGACCGCCTCGTGCGCGAGGCGCTGAGCCTTGCCATCGACCGCGCCGCGCTGGTCGATCTGGGCTATGGCGACACCGGACGGGTGACCTGCAACATCCTGCCGCCGACGATGCTGGCGACCGAAGAGCCGCTCGCGCCCTGCCCGGCGCAGGATCTCGACGCGGCGCGCGCCCGGCTTGACGAGGCGGGCTGGACGGACAGCGATGGCGACGGCATCCGCGACAAGGACGGCACGCCGCTGCGCCTGTTGTTCCAGACCACCACCAACGCCGTGCGGCAGGATTTCCAGATGGCGCTCAAACATTGGTGGGGCGAGATCGGCATCGACACCGAGCTGCGCCATATCGATGCCTCGGTGTTCTTTGGCGGCGACACCGGCAGCCCCGACACGATGCAGAAATTCTTTGCCGATATTCAGATGTACGCGGCGAGCTTTACCGGCACCGACCCCGAGGCCTATCTCGCTGGCTGGACCTGTAGCTCTATCCCGCGCCCCGAAAACCAATGGCAAGGCAGCAACACCGGCCGCTGGTGTCATGCCGAGTTCGACGCGCTTCTGGCAACGCTGGCCCAGACCGCCGGGCTCGCGGCGCGCGCCGCGCTCATCCGGCAGCTCAACGATCTCTTGGTGCAGGATTACGCGGTCATTCCGCTGGTCGACCGGGGCCGGGTCTCGGCCCATCTGCATGATCTCAAGGGCGTGGTGATGAACAGCTGGGACAGCGAGTTCTGGAACATCGCCGACTGGCACAAGAGCCCGGTTTCGCGCTAGGCTGCACGGCGTGCGAGACCACAGAGGGACCAGCCAGGTGCCAGTTTGTTGACCTTCACCCTCCGCCGGCTCGGCTGGGCGATCCCGACGCTGCTCGTCATCGCGCTCGCGCTCTTTGCCCTGATCGATCTGGCCCCGGGCGATCCCTTGGCCCAGCTGCCCTTGGGCGTCTCGCCCGAGGTCGAGGCCGAGATGCGCGCGGCCCTCGGCATCGACCGCCCCGCGCCCGACCGCTTTGGCCTCTGGCTGCAACAGATGTTCTGGATCGAACCGGCGCAGGCGGTGAACGCGCTCTTTGGCACCGGCTGGGCCGAGGACATGCCGCGCCTGATCAGCTGGCAAAACCGCGCCCCGGTGATGCAGATCATCGGCGAACGCCTGCCCCAGACGCTCTGGGTGGTGGGCGCGGCCTATGTCGTGGGGCTGCTCCTTGCGGTGCCGCTGGGGATCATCGCGGCGCTGCGGCAGTATGCGCTCTTTGATCACCTGACGGGGGGCATTTCGGTGCTGGGCTATGCGCTGCCGCCGTTTTTCACCGGGGCGGTGCTGATCCTGCTTTTCACCACCACGCTGGGCTGGCTGCCGCTCTCCTATGACGGGTTGCACCGGGTCGAGGATTGGCCGAGCCTGCGCTATCAGCTCTGGCAGATGACCCTGCCGGTCATGGTGCTCAGCCTGCAGACCACGGCACTTTTGAGCCGCTACATGCGGGCCGCGATGCGTGACGAGCTGCGCGCGCCCTATGTGCTCTCGGCCCGCGCACGGGGCCTGTCAGAGCCACGGGTGATCTTGCTCCACGCCCTGCCCCGCGCTCTCGGCCCGGTGGTGAGCGTGGCGGCGCTTGGCCTGCCACAGGTCTTTGGCGGCGCGATCATCACCGAGCAAATTTTCCGGGTGAATGGCGTCGGTCACCTGCTCATCACCGCCCTGAAGGCGAGCGATTGGCCCGTGGTGCTCACCATCACCTTCCTGCTGGCGGTGCTGATCGTGCTCTGCAACCTTCTGGCCGATCTGCTCAACGCCTGGCTCGACCCAAAGCTGCGCCATGGATAGACGCCGCAGCCCCCGCCCGCGCCGTGCCCCGGCCCGCGCCGCCCGCGCCACGCTCGGGCTCATCCTGCTGCTGGTGCTGCTCGGGCCGCTGCTCTGGCCCCATGCCGCCGACGCGGTGGATTTCGGCCAGCGCAACGCCGCCCCTTCGCTCGCCCATCCCCTCGGCACCGATCAGCTTGGCCGTGACCTGCTGGCGCGGCTCTTCGAGGGCGGGCGGCTGACGCTGGCGGTGGGCGGCGCGGCCATGGCGCTATCGCTCCTCTTGGGCTGCGCCATTGGCCTCGCGGCAGGGCTCTTCCCGCGTCTCGACGGGCTCTTGATGCGGCTCACCGATCTCTTTCTGTCGCTGCCCTTGCTGCCGATCCTCTTGGTGGCGGTGATGCTCTTCCGCGACCGGCTGAGCGGCGCGTTTGGCCATGATGTCGGCCTCTTCCTGCTGGTGGTGCTGGGCATCGGGTTCACCTCCTGGATGATGACGGCGCGGGTGGTGCGCGGGCTGACCCAGACGCTGATGCGGCGCGACTTCATCATCGCCGCCCGTGTCGCAGGCGCCAGCACCGGCGCGCTCGTCACCCGGCATATCCTGCCCCATTGCGCCTCGGCGATCCTCGTCTCGGCCACCTTGGGCATCGCCAATGCCATTCTGCTGGAAAGCGCGCTGAGCTATCTCGGCCTCGGATTTCCCGCCGATATGCCGAGCTGGGGCCGCATGTTCACCGAAGGCCTGCCCTATCTGAGCGACCGGCCCGGCCGCGCCCTCTGGCCCGGCGCGATGATCTCACTCACCGTGCTCGCGGTGAGCTATCTGGGCGACGGGCTGCGCGACCGCATCGCCGACGAGATCCGCCTGCCCCGCTAATGCACCGCGCCGCGAATGCGCCGGATGATGAGCCAGACCGCCAGAATGATCGGCAAGGTCACCAGCGCCGTCAGCACCCCTTTGCTCATCCCCAGCCCCGCCGCCAGCGGATAGAGAAGATAGCCCGCCAGCGACACCGCGTAATAGCTGATCGCCACAACGCTGAGCCCCTCAACGGTCTTCTGCAGCTTGAGCTGCATATCGGCGCGCTGATCCATGCTCTCGAGCAGCGATTGGTTCTGCGCGCTGCGCTCGACCTCGACCCGTGTCCGCAAAAGCTCGCCCGCGCGCCGCGCCCGATCCGCCATCGCCGCGAGCCGCGCCTGCGTCGATTCCACCGTGCGCATCGCCGGCTGATAGCGCCGCATCATGAACTCGGTAAAGGTCTGCCGCCCCTCGAACCGCTCTTCGCGCAACACGTTGATCCGTTGCGTCACGATCCGCTCATAGGCCGCCGTCGCGCCAAAGCGGAACGAAGCCCGCGCCACCATCGCCTCGAGCTCGGCGGAAATGTCGAGAAGCACCCGCAACGTCTCTTCCGAGCTCGAGCCGCCGCCGGTCATCTCTTCGATCATCCGGCTGAGCCGTGCGTCAATTTCGCCCATCCGCGGCTCGAGCGACCGCACCCGCGAAAAGCCGAGCATCGACATCGACTTATAGGTCTCGATCTCGCAGAGCCTGGTGACGATGCGGCCCACCCGATTGGGCCCGATCGAGGGCGCGGCAATCACCAGAATGCGCTGATGCCCGGCCTCGTCTATGCGAAAATCCGACGCGATCACCGCCGCATTATCAAGCACCCGCGCCACCGCCACGCTCTCGGCCACGAAGTGATCGGCGATGGCCGCACGGGCGTTTTCCTTGTCCTTCCAAGGCACCACCCGGATCAGCGCCGAGGTGATCCGCACCCCGGGCGCCTCGGCCAGCCAATCCTCCGGCAGGACCGAGGCCTCGGCCGGATCGAACGGCCGCTGGCCCGCGCCTTCGGCAAAGACCGTGTAGGTCACAAACTCGGTATGGCTTTCCCAGCGCAGCGTATGGCGGCCGATCTTGCCGGAATAATGCGTGGCCCCGGGCTGTGGATGCGGTGCGCCATGGCGATCGAGAAGCGCCACCAGATGCGCCAGATCCTGATCCCGGTCGCGGGCCGCTGCCCCCTCTTCGCGCTTGATCGCCAGAAAGAGCCCCGTGGCCGGCACCGACATGGCCGGAAAGGGCCGCGCGTGAAGCTCGTTGGCAAGGCTATAGCGCAGCGGATGGTCGGCGATGGGCGGCATGTCTGGGATCCCCGTTGGTTCGCCACACACTAGGGATGATTCGCCCCGATGAAAAGGAATTCCTGTGACATCGCAAGGGCTTGGCCGCATACCATTGTATGCCGCAGTGCAGCGATCAGGCGCGGGTCACTCGGTAGCGCCCGCCTCCAGCGTCCAGCCCTCGCCCTGCCATTTCTCCGCCACCTGATGCAACCCGTCGAGCGCCCGGTGCAGCTCGGCCCCTCGGCAGCTCATCGCATAGGTCACCTGAGGCGGGATCGTCGGCACCACCTCGCGGGTGATCAGCCCCGCCGCCTCGAGACCGCGCAGCCGCTCGGTGAGCATCTTGGCCGAAATCCCCGGGATCTGCGTCTTGAGCGCGCCAAACCGCTGCGGCCCCTCGCTGCGCAAGAGCCACAGGATATAGAGCGTCCAGCGCCCGCTCACCGCCCGCAAAAGCGGGTCCATCGGGCATTGGCCGGGGGTATGCGCCAAATTTTTCGACGCCGCGCGGCCCTTAATTTCTTGATCCATCATGTCGTTCATGACATTTTTTCCTTAGTTACCAAAAGGTACCCACTTACGTTTTGTAAGTAAAGCCCTTACCTCCCCTCTCACACAAGGAACACACGCCCCGCGGGGCATCAGAATGGAGGCCAACATGGCAAATATCGAAATCGTCTACTTCTCTGGATATGGACATACCGACCGGCTCGCACAAGCGGTGGCCGATGGCGCGGGCAATTCCGCCCGGCTCTGGAAACTCTCCGAAAACGGCACCCTGCCCGACGACGCCTGGGAGGCGCTCGATCAGGCCGATGCCATCCTCTATGGCAGCCCCACCTACATGGGCGGCCCGGCCTGGCAGTTCAAACGCTTCGCCGATGACAGCTCGAAACGCTGGTTCGCCCGCGACTGGCAGGACAAGCTCGCCGGTGGCTTTACCAACTCGGCCAGCACCAATGGCGACAAGGGCTCGACCCTGGCCTATTTCAACACGCTCGCCTCGCAGCATGGCCAGATCTGGGTGAGCCTCGGTCAGGCGCCCTCCAACACGCTGGCCAGCACGCCTTCGGACATCAACTGGGGCGGCGGCTCGGTCGGTGTCACCGCCATCTCGCCCAGCGATTCCAGCCCGGACCAAGGCCCGCGCAACGGCGATCTCGACAGCGCCCGCGCCTTTGGCGCCCGCGTCGCCAGCCTCGCCGAGCGCTTCGCCGCCTGACACCCTGCCCCGAAAAACACCCTCCCGGCGTGCGTTACGCCGGGGGGCTCTGCGCCGCTTGCATCTGCCGCAACAGCCCGTCGAGCTGCGCCCGCTCCGCCGCATCGAGCCCCGCCAAGAGCCGCGCCTGCGTCGCCACATGCGCCTCGAGCATGCCCTCGATCCGCGCCAGCCCCTCTGCCGTCAGCCCAACCAGAACCGACCGCCGATCGCCCTCCTGCGCGATCCGCTCGACCAGCCCCGCCTTGACCAGCTGATCGATCCGGTTGGTCATCGTCCCCGAGGTCACCATGCTGCTCGCAATGAGATCGCCGGGTGACAACCGATAGGGCGCCCCGGCCCGCCGCAACGTCGCCAAGAGATCGAACCCCGCCGCATTGAGCCCATGCGCGCGAAAGGTCTTTTGCATCTCTGCACTCATCTCGAGCACCAGCCGCGACATCCGGCCGATGATCGCCATCGGCCCGGTGTCGAGATCGGGCCGCTCCCGCGCCCATTGCGCGATGATCTTGTCCACGTGATCCATGCACATACCCTGTGCGCGGGTTATCTTGACGTCAAGAGATTATCACATATCTTGACGTCAAGATTTCTTCTCTCCCCCGCGTCAGGACATCTCATGACCCGTCAAACCGATCTCGCCCTCACCGCGCTCGCCCCCGCCATCTGGGGCAGCACCTATATCGTCACCACCGAACTTCTGCCGCCGGGCCATCCGCTCGGCATGGCGATGCTGCGCGCCCTGCCCGCCGGGCTGCTGCTCATCTTGCTGCTGCGGCAAATGCCGCCGCGCCGCTGGCTCGGGCGGATCTTCCTGTTGGGCGCCCTGAACTTCACCCTCTTCTGGGGATTTCTCTTCCTTGCGGCCTATCGCCTGCCCGGCGGGGTGGCGGCGACGCTCGGCGCGGTGCAGCCGCTCTTTGTGCTCTTCCTGTCACGCGCGCTGCTGGGCAGCGCCACGCCGCCCGTCGCGATCCTCGCCGCCCTCGCCGGGATCGGCGGCGTCGGCCTGCTGGTGCTGTCGCCCGAGGCACAGCTCGATCCGGTGGGGATTGCCGCCGGGCTCGGCGGTGCGGCCAGCATGGCGCTCGGCATGGTGCTGAGCCGCCGCTGGACGCCGCCGGTCTCAGCCCTCACCTTCACCGCCTGGCAGCTCGCCGCCGGCGGGCTCCTGCTGCTGCCGCTGGCGCTCTGGCTGGAGCCGCCGCTGCCCGCGCTCGACCGCGGCGCTCTTCTTGGCCTGCTGTGGCTCGGGCTGGCGGGCGCGGTGCTGACCTATGCGATCTGGTTTCGCGGGCTGGCCCGGCTCGGCCCGGCGTCGCTCTCGGTGCTGGGCTTTGTCTCGCCGCTCTCGGCGGTGCTGCTCGGCTGGGCCATCGCGGGCCAGACCCTCAGCCCGCAACAGACCATCGGCGCCGCCACCGTGCTCGGCTCGGTCTGGCTCGGCCAATGGGCGCTGCGCCCGGCCCCCGCAAGGCCCGCGCCGCTGCGCGCCGCCTGACAGCCCCCGAAAACGCAAAACGCCCCGGCAGACACCGGGGCGTTTTCTTTTGTCTCACAGTCCCGATCAGAGACGGGTCAGCAGGCTCGACACGCTGTCCTTGGCATCGCCATAGAACATGCGGGTGTTCTCCTTGTAGAAGAGCGGGTTTTCGATACCGGAATACCCAGTACCCTGACCGCGTTTCGACACGAACACCTGCTTCGCCTTCCACACTTCGAGAACCGGCATCCCCGCGATGGGGCTGTTCGGGTCTTCCTGTGCGGCCGGGTTCACGATGTCGTTCGAGCCGATCACGATGACCACATCCGTCTCCGGAAAGTCCTCGTTGATCTCATCCATCTCGAGCACGATGTCATAGGGCACCTTGGCCTCGGCCAGCAGCACGTTCATATGCCCCGGCAGACGGCCCGCGACCGGGTGGATCGCAAAGCGCACCGATTTGCCCGCCGCCCGCAGCTTGCTGGTGAGCTCGCTCACCGCCTGCTGCGCCTGCGCCACCGCCATGCCATAGCCCGGCACGATGATCACGCTGTCGGCGTCCTTGAGTGCCGTGGCCACGCCATCGGCATCAATCGCCACCTGCTCGCCCTCGACCTCCATCGCCGGGCCGGTGGTGCCACCGAAACCGCCGAGGATGACGCTGACAAAGGAGCGGTTCATCGCCTTGCACATGATGTAGCTTAGGATCGCACCGGACGAACCGACGAGCGCACCGACCACGATCAACAGATCATTGCCGAGGCTAAAGCCGATCGCCGCCGCCGCCCAGCCCGAGTAGCTGTTGAGCATCGACACCACCACCGGCATATCGGCGCCGCCGATGCCCATGATCAGGTGATAACCGATGAAGAACGCCAAGAGCGTCATCACCAGCAGCGGCCAGAACGCGCCCGTGTTGAGATAGACGATCAGCAGGATGAAGGACGCAATCGCCGCCCCGGCGTTGAGCAGATGCCCACCCGGAAGCTTGGTCGCCGCCGAGCTGAGCTTGCCCGCCAGCTTGCCAAAGGCCACAACCGAACCGGTGAAGGTCACCGCGCCGATAAAGACGCCGAGAAATACTTCGACCCGCAGGATGTTGATCTCGACCGCATCTTTCTTGGCCAGAAGTGCGGCAAAGCCGGTGAGGTCCTTCTTTTCTGCGGCTTCCATCGCCAGAACCCGGCCCAGTTCGATATCGGCGTTAAAGCCGACAAAGACCGCCGCCAGACCGACGAGACTGTGCATCGCCGCCACAAGCTGCGGCATCTCGGTCATCTGGACGCGCTGCGCGACCATATAGCCGATGATCCCGCCGCCCGCGATGAGCAGCACCGACAACAGCCACAGGCCAGAGCCCGGCCCGATCAGCGTCGCAAAGATCGCGAGCCCCATGCCGACGATCCCGTACCAGACCGCGCGCTTGGCGCTTTCCTGGCCAGACAAGCCGCCCAGCGACAGGATGAAGAGGACAGCGGCAACAACATAGGCCGCAGTGGTAAATCCGAAATCCATTATCCCCTACTCCTTACGATTTCTGGAACATGGCGAGCATGCGCCGGGTCACGAGGAAGCCCCCGAAAATGTTGATCCCCGCCATGAAGACGCTGAGCGCCGCCAAGAGGATCACCAGGAAACTGCCCGATCCGATCTGCATCAACGCGCCGAGGATGATGATCGACGAGATCGCATTCGTCACCGCCATGAGCGGCGTGTGCAGGCTGTGGCTGACGTTCCAGATCACCTGGAAGCCGACAAAGACCGACAGAACGAAAACGATGAAATGTTGCATGAAACTCGCCGGGGCAACGGTGCCCACCAACAGCAGCAAGCCGCCGCTGACCGCCAGCAATGTCACCTGCTGCTTGGTCTGCGCCTTGAAGGCCGCCACTTCCTTGGCCCGTTTTTCTTCCGGGGTGAGTTCCTTGGGCGCGTCCTTCTTGGGCTGCGCCGCAATCGCCTGGATCTTCGGCGGCGGCGGCGGGAAGGTCACGTCACCCGCATGGGTCACGGTGGCGCCGCGGATCACGTCATCCTCCATGTCATGCACGATCACACCGTCCTTTTCAGGGGTCAGATCGGTGAGCATGTGGCGGATGTTCGTGGCATAGAGCGTCGAGGATTGCGACGCCATGCGGCTCGGGAAATCGGTATAGCCGATGATGGTCACGCCATTGTCGGTGACGATCTTCTCATCCATGACGGTGAGCTTGCAATTGCCGCCCTTTTCCGCCGCCAGATCGACGATCACGCTGCCCGGCTTCATCGCCTTGACCATATCCTCGGTCCACAGCTCCGGCGCTTCGCGGTTCGGGATGAGCGCGGTGGTGATGACGATGTCCATCTCCGGCGCCAGCTCGCGGAACTTGGCCAGCTGGGCCTCGCGGAACTCGGGGCTCGACACCGAGGCATAGCCGCCCGAGGACGACCCGTCGGCCTGCTCTTCTTCGAAATCGAGATAGACGAACTCGGCGCCCATCGATTCCACCTGCTCCGCCACTTCGGGCCGCACGTCGAACGCATAGGTCACAGCACCGAGCGAGGTCGAGGTCCCGATCGCCGCGAGACCCGCGACACCGGCCCCCACCACCAGAACTTTCGCCGGCGGCACCTTGCCCGCTGCGGTGATCTGCCCGGTGAAGAAACGGCCGTAATTGTTGCCCGCCTCGATCACCGCGCGATAGCCCGCGATATTGGCCATGGACGACAGCGCGTCCATCTTCTGCGCCCGGCTGATGCGCGGCACCATCTCCATGGCGACGACCGTCGCGCCCTTCTTGGCGGCGGCCTGCATCTGTTCTTCATTGCCACCGGGGTTGAAGAAGGAGATCAGCGTCTGCCCCTTGCGCAGCCGCTTGAGCTCGGCCTCGGTGGGCACCCGCACCTTGGCCACCACGTCGCAGGATTTCCACAGCGCGGCGGCCGTGTTGATCACCTCGACCCCGGCCGCCTTGTAATCCGCATCCGCAAACCCGGCCTTCTCGCCGGCCCCGGCCTCAATGGCACATTCATGGCCCAGTTTCTGCAGCTGCAGCGCCGAGTCCGGCGTCATCGCCACTCGGTTCTCACCGTCCAAAACTTCCTTGGGCGTTCCGATCTTCAAGACATGATCCCCCTTTTTTTCATCCCTACCCGGCGCCTGACGGACCAGTTCCGCCGATATGATTGTTGCGCTCTCCACCGGGTGTTCGCGCAATATTATTGCGCGCCCGACAAAATCGCCAGCGCATTTTTCTGCACTGCGACAATTCCGCCGCGCCCGATGGCCGACCTGCCCCTCCCAAAGCGGACGGTTTCGGCCTGACAAGCGTCGTTATTTCACATTTTCGGCATGGATACGATAACCTGATTTCCCTAAATCATGTGGGTCATCGCGGAATTTGCCCCAGATGCGGCGGTGCAGCGGTCAAAACGTCCCCTCAGACGCGCCTCCGGCCCAGCGATCCGGCCATGCCGCACCGCGCCGCGTTGCAGCATTCCCGCCACAGCCCGCCGCCGCAGAATCAGGCCCCTCTCAATCGAGCGTGTAGAACTCCGGCGCAATCGCCAGCTGCCAGCTCACCCGATCCGCCCCCAGCGCATAGACCGGTTCCGCCCCCAGCATCGAGGCCGCCAGCTTGGTCAGCACATCGGTGCCAAACCCGTGCGATGTCGGCGGCGCGGGGATCTCGATCCCGGTCTCGGCCCAGTTGACCTGCAAGAGCGTCCCGCCCTCCTCGGCCACCAGCTCCCAGCTCAGGGTGATCTCGCCCGCAGGCTGCGCCAGCCCGCCATATTTCGACGCGTTCGTCGCCAGCTCATGCAGCGCCATGCCGAGAACCTGCGCCGCCGTCACATCGACGGACACCTCCGGCCCCAGCAGATGCACCCGGCTCAGGTCGCTCACGAAAGGCCGCAGCTGCGACACCGCGAGACTGCGCAAGGACGCCGCCTGCCAGCGCCCCTGCACCAGCACATCGGTCGAGGTCACCAGCGATTGCAGCCGCGCCCCGAAAATATCGGCAAACTCCGCCAGGCTCGCCGCCTTGCGGGCGGTCTGGCGATGGATCGCATTGACCACGGTGAGCATGTTCTTGGCGCGGTGGATCACCTCGCGCGCCTCCGCCTCGCGGGCCTCTTCCTCGGCCCGCATCTCGGTCACATCGCGCAGGATGTTGGAGATCGCCACCACATCGCCATCCTGCCCCCGGATCGGCGAGGCCGTGACCCAAAGATCGAGCCGCCGCCCGTCGCGCCCGCGCATCTCCGCCTCGAAATCAGTGAGCTCACCGCTCAGAACATCGTCGCGATAGCGCCCCATGCTCTGCTCCCATTCCTCCGGATAGAGCATCCGCACCGACTGGCCGAGCACCTCTTCGGCCGCCAGCCCAAACAGCTCTTCCGCCGCATGGTTCCAGGTCAGGATCGCCCCGCTGAGATCATGGCTGAGGATCGCATCGCGCGACGACGCCACCAGCGCCGAGAGGATTTCCGCATCCCTTATCGCCTCGCGCGCGTCGCTCTGGCTGACATAGCGGGTGGTGATGTCGCGATGCTGGATCACCGCATAGGGCTGCCCGCCCTCGCCCATCAGGCGAAAACTGTAGAGCTCGAACCAGCGTTTCTTGCCCGGCGCGTGACAGGGGTATTCCGACCGGTAGGGCGTGCCGCTCTTGAGCGTTTCGCGCACCCCGCGCGCCACCGCCCCCGCCGCCGCATCCGACGCGGTGATGCCGCTTTGACAGATCTCGAAATAATTGGTGCCGATATACTGGCTCTCGGTGTCGCCGCCATTCTCTGCACAAAACCGCCGCCAGGCCGCGTTCACATGCTGCACCCGCCCCGCCGCGTCGATCACCACAACCACGTCAATCATCGCGTCAAGAAAGGCCGGTAGCCCCACCGGCAGAGCGATTTCATCCTGGCTCAGCAAAGTCATAAACGCGTCAAGATCTCTTCAGGGCTGTGAAATGCGGCAAAAACACAAGGAGCCCGCGGGCGCACAATAGCAAACCCGGCCAACCTATCGGGTTCGCCCTTTTGGCACAACGCCTTCCTGCCCTGCCATATCCGCCCTTGCGGCCTGCAACGCGCGGCGGCACCATGGCGCCATGACCCGAGACGAGTTCAACGCCTTCTGCGCCGCCCTGCCCGCCACCTCGCATGTGGTGCAATGGGGCAATGCCGATGTCTGGAAGGTCGGCGGCAAGGTCTTTGCCATCTGCGGCTGGAACGAGGGGCGCGACGCCTTCACCTTCAAAACCGGCGACATCGCCTATGAGGTGCTCCGCGATCAGCCCGGCCTGCGCCCGGCCCCCTACCTCGCCTCGCGCGGCATGAAATGGATACAGCAGTTCGACCGCCCCGGTCTCTCGGATGCCGAACTGCGCGACCATATCGAGGCGAGCTATCGCATGGCGATCGACCGGATGACCCGCAAGGCCCGCCGCGAATTGGGGCTGGAAACCTCGGCTTAGGCCGCGCTCCGCGCCCGTTCGCCCTGCGCCCAGGCCCGCGCCGCATCGCCAAAGGCGCTGAACAAGGGCCGCGACACCGGATCGGTGCAGGCGTTATACTCCGGATGCCACTGCACCCCCAGCGCAAAGCCCTTGGCCCCCTCGACATAGATCGCCTCGGGCGTGCCATCGGGCGCATGCCCGTCGATCACCACGCCCTTGCCCGGGCGCACGATGCCTTGGCCATGCAGCGTATTGGTCATCACCTCCACCGCGCCGAGCAGCCCGTGAAACGGCCCGCCCTCGCTGAACCGCACCACATGGCGCAGCGCGAATTTCTCTTCGAGCGTGCCATCGGGCGGCATCCGGTGGTTTTCCCGCCCCGGAAGCTCGCGGATCTCGGGATGCAGGCTGCCCCCCAGCGCCACGTTCATCTCCTGAAAGCCCCGGCAAATGCCGAGAACCGGCTGCCCGCGCTCGACACAGGCCCGCACCAGCGGCAGGGTGATCGCATCCCGCGCTCGATCAAACGCGCCATGCGCCGGGGTTTCATCCTCGCCATATTCGCTGGGATGGACATTGGGCCGCCCGCCGGTGAGCAAGAACCCGTCACAGACATCGAGCAATTCCTCGACCGTGACGAACCGTGGATCGGCGGCAATCGCCAGCGGCATACAGCCCGCCACCTCGGCCACGGCAGTGGTGTTCATCACCCCCACCGCATGCACGGGATAGCGATCCTCAAGTTCCTGAAAATTCCCGATGATCCCAATGACCGGACGCGCCATGATTGTCGATTCTCCTGACCTTCACAGGCATCCATACTACGGCGCAAGCGTCAAGAAAACGTCGCCAAGAGGCAAGACGCCTGTGCAGCGCCGCACATCCTGCCGCAAAATCAGGCCGGAGACACCGGCCTGATCAAGGCTTGGGCATTGCCGAGGCGATGTTACTCACCCGCGGGCACGGTCTGCGTCTCGGCGCCCTCGGTGGCGCCCGGCGTGGCCTCTGGCACGACGCCCGGCTCGGCCGGCGCCACTTCCGGCGCGCGGGTCTCATCGGCCTCTTGCTGCTGGACCACCCCGGCCGGGGCCTCCTCGCCCGAGGCGTCACGCGGCTCATTGCCATTGGCGACAAGCCAGATCCCGAGAATGCCGATCATCAGCACGCCAAAGAGAAAGGCCAGCGCCATCCCGCTCAGCGGCCCTTTGTGACGGCGTTCCTGTTCGTGAATATTGGTTTGCGGTGCGGACATCTGCTCCCTCCAATCGGTCAAAGGCGGCAGGCGGCCCATTGCACACCTGCCCTCGGGCACATAACGTCCCGCCGAAACAGAAGTTCCCAAGCCCAAGGACAGCAGGATGAAAGACGCAAGCCCCGCGCCGGTCTATCTCAAGGATTACACCCCCTTTTCCCATCTCGTGGACGAGGTGCATCTGACCTTTCAGCTCGAGCCCGCAAAAACCCGCGTCATCAGCCGCATCCGCTTTCGCCCCAACCCCGACGCCACCGCCGCGCCGCTGCGTCTCGATGGCGAAGGGCTGGTGCTGCTTTGGGCCAAGATCGACGGCAATCCCGTCACCCCCGAGGTGGACGAGGCCGGGCTCACCTGCACCGTGCCCGACGCGCCCTTCACCTGGGAGGCCGAGGTCGAGATCAACCCCGAGGCCAACACCGCGCTCGAAGGGCTCTACCGCTCTTCCGGCATGTATTGCACCCAATGCGAGGCGCAGGGCTTTCGCAAGATCACCTATTACCCCGACCGCCCCGATGTGATGAGCATCTTCACCGTCCGCATCGAAGGCGAGGAAAGCGTGCTGCTCTCCAATGGCAACCCGGTGGCCTCGGGCGATGGCTGGGCCGAATGGCACGATCCCTGGCCCAAACCCGCCTATCTCTTCGCGCTGGTGGCGGGAAATCTCGTCAACCACCCCGACCGTTTCACCACCGCCTCGGGCCGCGAGGTAGAATTGAATATCTGGGTGCGCCCCGGCGATGAAGGCAAATGCGCCTTCGGCATGGAGGCGCTGAAACGCTCCATGGCCTGGGATGAAGAGGTCTATGGCCGCGAATACGACTTGGACATCTTCAACATTGTCGCCGTGGATGACTTCAACATGGGCGCGATGGAAAACAAAGGCTTGAACATTTTCAACTCAAGCTGCGTTCTGGCCAGTCCCGAAACCTCGACGGACGCAAACTTTGAACGCATCGAAGCGATCATCGCGCATGAGTATTTCCACAACTGGACCGGCAACCGGATCACCTGCCGCGACTGGTTTCAGCTCTGCCTCAAAGAGGGTCTCACCGTCTACCGCGACGCCCAGTTCACCTCCGACATGCGCTCGGCCCCGGTGAAACGGATCGAGGACGTGATCGCGCTCCGCGCCCGGCAGTTCCGCGAGGACAACGGCCCGCTCGCCCACCCGGTGCGCCCCGCCTCCTTTGTCGAGATCAACAATTTCTACACCGCCACCGTCTATGAAAAAGGCGCCGAGCTCATCGGCATGCTGAAAACCCTCGTCGGCGACGAGGCTTATGCGCGCGCGCTCGATCTCTATTTCAGCCGCCACGATGGCGACGCCGCCACGATCGAGGATTGGCTCAAGGTGTTCGAAGATGTGACCGGCCGCGACCTGAGCCAGTTCAAACGCTGGTACGAACATGCCGGCACCCCGCGCCTGCATGTCACCGAGGATTATGAGGGCGACCGCTACACGCTCACCTTCCGGCAGGAAACGCCCCCCACCCCCGGCCAGCCCGAGAAACCGCCGCGCGTCATCCCCATCGCCCTTGGCCTGCTTGGCCCCAATGGCGACGAAATCCTGCCCACCCAAGTGCTCGAGATGACCGAGGCGGAGCAGAGCTTTACCTTCGACGGCATCCCGTCCCGCCCGACGCCCTCGATCCTGCGCGGCTTTTCCGCCCCGGTGATCCTGACCCGCCCGAGCAGCAACAGCGAACGCGCCTTCCTGCTCGCCCATGACACCGACCCGTTCAACAAATGGGAGGCCGGACGCGCCCTGGCCCGCGACGGGCTTCTGTCGATGATCACCAAGGGCGCCGCCCCCGATGATCTCTACCTCGACGCGGTGCTCACCATGGCCCGCGACGACAGTCTCGATCCCGCCTTCCGCGCCCTCGCCCTCGCCCTGCCGAGCCAGGACGACCTCGCCCAGTCGCTGCACGAAGCCGGGCACTCCCCCGACCCGCAGGCGATCTGGGACGCGCTCGAGACCCTGCGCCAGGCCCGCGCCCACAAGCTGCAGGACCTCGCGCCGCGCCTTTACGCGCAATATCAGGTCGAGGCCCCCTACGCCCCCGATGCCGAACAATCCGGCGCCCGCGCTCTCGCCAATGCGGCGCTCGGCCTGATCACCCGGCTCGATGGCGGTGCCCAGGCCCAGGCCCAGTTCGACCGCGCCGACAACATGACCCAGCAGCTCGCCGCGCTGGCCAACCTGCTGCAGGCCGGCCGGGGCGAGACCGCGCTCGCCGCCTTCTATGATCAATGGAAGGACGACCGTCTGGTGATCGACAAATGGTTCTCGCTGCAGGTGCTCCACGCCGCGCCCGACCGCGCCGCCGACATCACCCGGGCGCTCACCGAACATCCCGATTTCACCCCGCGCAACCCGAACCGCTTCCGCGCCACCCTGGGCGCGCTGGCGCAGAACCACGCAGGCTTTCACCATGCGAGCGGCGCGGGCTATGCGCTCTTGGCTCAGTGGCTCAAGACGCTCGATCCGATCAACCCGCAGACCACCGCCCGCATGTGCACCGCCTTTGAAACCTGGACGCGCTACGACGCCGCCCGTCAGGACAAGGCCCGCGATGCGTTGGAGGATCTGCTGGATCTCGACGGGCTGAGCCGCGACACGACCGAAATGGTCACCCGCATTCTCGAAGCCTAAGAGGGGTAGAGGCCGGGGACGGCAGGGATCAGTTGCGCCCTGCCGCTTCCTTTTCGGGGATGGTGGCGATCTCATCCTCGGAGGCGCCCGTGACCGACGCGACTTTCACAACCGCGGCAAGATCCTCAGGCCGTGGATTGGGCCGCGCATTGGGCCGCGTGCTCGCAGCCTCCTCCGCCGCCGCCGCCGCAATCTGCGCGCCGAAATGCGCAGGCCGCGCCTTGGGCCGCTGGGTCAGACCGACGCAATAGGGCTGCTTGCGCATCCAGCGCTTCATATCCTCGCGCTTGGCCCGGCTGTGGAACGGCCCCCAATCGGCGGCCACGCCCCGCATCCCCGCCGACACAACGCCATCGCGCGGCACTGTCACCGCCATGATCCGCGTCGCACAGGCAAGGTTGAGCGCCCCGTTCTTGAGCGCCCCGCCGCTGCGCGCCTGACAGCCATAACCGCGCGCCGTGGCGGGCAGAATCTGCAACAGCCCGTACCATTTGCCGCCACCGCCCACCGCATCGGGACGATAGGTGCTCTCATGCTTGGCCAGGGTCGACATCAGCCCGACCCAGAACGCCCGCCGGTCGGCGGCGCTCGCCATCGGATAGGCCGGGCACCAATTGGCAATGTCACGCGGCACCGTGTTGACCAGCGGCTTGCCATGGGTCTTGAGCGCCCCAAGCGCCGCGCGCGTCCACATGTCCGAGCCGCGCCGCCCCTGCCAGCGGGTCTGCGGCAAGGTCTCGAGCCGCGCCTGAGGCCGCGACATCGCCCATTCGGGGCGCGGCATGGCGGGCAGTTCATCAGGCGTTGTGATCATGCCAGAGGCCGCTGACGCCACCGAGGTCGGCATCAAGACCGCCCCTGACGACAGGCCCTCGCCCGCCACGACGGGGGTCGCCACACCAAAACCGGCGCCCAAACCGCTGCACAGAATCGCAAGGCAAATATGTCGTAATCTGGCTTTCATCGCCGCAAGACTTCCCCAAAGCCGCCGGAAAATCAATCTGACCCCCGAAAGCTCCACGCGATGACCTTTGACGGGTCATTATTATGCCCAGAATCGCCGTCACTTTCGGGCCAAGCCAACGATAATAAACGGATGCCAGAATGCCTGTGACACGCCTCATCAAACGCGCCCTCGCCACCCAGACCGCCCAGTTCCTGCGGCGGCCCTCCGGCGCGGATTGGGACGGCCAAACCCAACTGTCACAACAAGAAATTGACCATATGGCACAGCGCATCCTGCTCCCGTCGCTGCCCGTCTCGGACGAGGAAATGGCCCGTGCCCAGTTTCAGGACCGGGGTCAGAAAATGGCCCGTCAGGAAAACTGGCCGGCGCTTTCGGCGGCAATCCGCGCAGCAGACGAGACCCGGCTCGCCACACCGGGCGGTGAGATGGCCACAATGCTGCTCGCTTACGGCGCACGCGGCGATGTGACCGCCGCCGCCGAGGACGCGCTCTATGATGGGGTGGTGCCGCCGAGCCATGGCATCGACGCGCTCGAAGAGGCCGCCCAAGAGCTGCCCGGCGACTATCCCACCGCCCTCGTCACGGCGCTCGCGCATATGGACATCGGGCTCGCCTGGCGCAACTTGCCAAAGGCCATCACCCAGATCGACATCACCGACCGCGCCGCCCGCACCCATCACCATTTCGCCCGCGCCGCCCAGCTTCTCGCCCCCCATTGCGGCCTCACCCATGACGCGCCGTCGCTGGCCGCCGCGCAATGCGCCCTGCTCGCCGGGCAAACCCCGTCGCAGCGTCAGGTGGCCGATGATTACGAGGCGCTGATCCGGCTCGATCCCAACAGCCCGAAACATCTCCGCGCCATGGGCCGGGCGCTGCTGCCCGAATGCGGCGGCTCGCTGGCACAGCTCGAACTCGAGGCCCGCCGCGCCGCCACCCTCACCCAGTCGATCTGGGGCGCCGGCGGCTACACTTGGGTCCATCTCGACGCGCTGGCGCTTGACCCCGACGCGCTGATCCGGCTCGACGCCGAGTTTTTCGCCGATGGCATGCGCGACATCCTCGCCCGCCGCAAGAACCAGCATATCGCCAATCTCCTCGCCGCCTATTGCGCCGCCGCGCTCAAGGGCGCGCCCGGTGCCCCCGGTGCCACGCCAGACAGCGCCGCCACCAACGCCGCCAAGGTAGACCCCGCCACGGGCACCGCCCTGCGCGCGCTCTTCGAATGGGTGCTCTCCACCCATCTGCAGGAATTGCACCCGCTGATCTGGACCGAGGCGCTGCACCGTCCGGGCCTCGCCACAGCACTGCCCTCGCGCCGCTCGCTGGTGCGCGCGGGCCGTCACGCGGCGCTTGGCATGATCGCCACGGTCTTCGCCGACAAGCTCGCCAATGGCCGCTCGATCGCCTTTTCCACCGCCGGCATGTATCAGCTCGACCCGATGTAAGCCCATTCTGCCTTGCCCCCTCGCCCGCCCTGTCCTAGAACGCCCACGTTCTGAACAGCCATGGTGCGACGATGCTTGACCTCACATATGACACGCCAAAGCCCAAGGTGATCGCCGGGGCCAAACAGGATTGGGAACTGGTGATCGGGATGGAAGTCCACGCCCAGGTCGCCAGCCGGGCCAAGCTTTTCTCGGGCGCCTCCACCCAATTCGGCGCCGAGCCGAACTCGAACGTGGCCTTCGTCGACGCCGCCATGCCCGGCATGCTGCCGGTGATCAACGAATTCTGCGTCGAACAGACCGTGCGCACCGGGCTCGGGCTCAAGGCGGACATCAACCTGAAATCCGCCTTCGACCGCAAGAACTACTTCTACCCCGACCTGCCGCAAGGCTATCAGATCAGCCAGCTCTACCATCCGATTGTCGGCGAAGGCGAAATCCTCGTCGATCTCGAGCCTGGCATCGCGCGCCTCGTGCGCATCGAACGCATCCATATGGAACAGGACGCGGGCAAATCGATCCACGACATGGACCCCAACATGTCCTTCGTCGATCTCAACCGGACCGGCGTCTGCCTGATGGAGATCGTCTCGCGCCCCGACATCCGCGGCCCCGAAGAGGCCGCCGCCTATGTCGGCAAGCTGCGCCAGATCCTGCGCTACCTCGGCACTTGCGACGGCAACATGCAAAACGGCAACCTGCGCGCCGATGTGAACGTCTCCATCTGCCAGCCCGGCGCCTACGAGAGGTTCCGCGAAACCGGTGATTTCTCGCATCTCGGCACCCGCTGCGAAATCAAGAACATGAACTCGATGCGCTTTATCCAGGCCGCGATCGAGGTCGAAGCCCGCCGTCAGATCGCCATCGTCGAAGCAGGCGGCGCGGTGGTGCAGGAAACCCGGCTCTACGACCCGGACCGCAACGAAACCCGCTCGATGCGCTCCAAGGAAGAGGCCCATGACTACCGCTACTTCCCCGATCCCGACCTGCTGCCGCTCGAAATCGAACAGGCTTGGGTCGACGAGATCAAGGCCTCCCTGCCCGAGCTCCCCGACGAGAAAAAAGCACGTTTCGTGACCGCCTTCGGGCTGAGCGAATATGACGCCAGCGTGCTCACCGCCGATGTCGCCAACGCCGCCTATTTCGAAGAGGCCGCCCAGGACCGCGACGGCAAGCTGGTGGCAAACTGGGTCATCAACGAGCTTTTCGGCCGCCTCAAGAAGGACGACCGCGACATCACCGACTGCCCGGTGACCCCGGCCCAGCTCGGCGGCATCGTCGATCTCATCGCCTCCGACGCCATCTCCGGCAAGATCGCCAAGGATCTCTTCGAGATCGTCTACACCGAAGGCGGCGACCCGGCCCAGATCGTCGAAGAACGCGGCATGAAACAGGTGACCGACACCGGCGCCATCGAGACCGCCGTCGATCAGATCATCGCCGACAACCCGGCCCAGGTCGAAAAGGCCAAACAGAACCCCAAGCTCGCCGGCTGGTTCGTCGGTCAGGTGATGAAAGCCACGGGCGGCAAGGCCAACCCCAAAGCCGTCAACGAAATCGTCGCCGCCAAGCTCGGCCTCTAAAGCCAAGGTAACGACAAACAGACATAACACGGGCCGGGATCACCCCCGGCCCGTTTTCTTTCTGCCCCCCAAGCCACGCCTCACCGTGCCGGGGCACGCCCTACCTGCGCCCGGCCAATTCTTTCGATGGCGTCCTCCGGCACGGGGCTTGACCCACCCCAGCCCTCCGCTCATTCTGTCACAATAGCTAGCACACGACAGGATTTCCCGTGGCCCGCATATTCAAGATAGTCATATTCGCAGTATTCTCACTCACCTCCGCTGCAGGCGCACAGCCCTACGCCCAGCTCCTTGAAGAGTTTCACGCCCGCCCCTTCGTCTATGAAGACAAGCGGTTTCTTCAGGCCGCCCTCGCCTTTGAAGGCAGCTACCTCGGCCTCTGGGATGGCGATTGGGGAAAGAACAGCCAATCGGCCATGCGAAAATGGACCTACCGGGAATTCAATGAAAGCCCCAGCAACTACCACGCAGCCCTGCTCGCCTTCTCTCTGGCACAACGCATGGATAGCGACGGCTGGGACATGCGTTACCTGCCTGAGAACAGACAATCCTTGATCTGGCCCTACACGACGATCACCATCGATCCCCCGTCAGACCATTTCCTGAATTTCCGGCACAGCCGCAGCAGCCTCTCTATGTCTTACGGGAGGCTCCCCCAGAAGACGGCGTCGAGCATCCATGACTACACCGGGGATCAGCATCAATCCTCGAGCGATCTATACACCGTCCGCAAGACCAATTTTGCCGTGACCAGCGCGCGCAAGGCCGATGGCTCGACCCTCTATACCCGCTCCGATTTCGTCGACGGGGCATGGTCGACGATCATGCTCTATGCAGGTCCAAAGGATGCCAACATCCTCAACGCCGTCGCGGGCAGCATTACCTTGGGCAGAACCGGTCCTCTGACGATGGCTGACAATGGACGGCTCGAAGGCTCGCTCCTGGCGCTGGCAAGGCTTCTGGACGAGGAGAGCGACGACACCGGCGACGCTGTCGCCTCCGCCTCAAGCCCATCGGCACCTCCCGCCGCGCCCCCCGCAGGCGGCGACAGCACTGCCAGCAACGCATCCTCTGGCAGCGGCTTTGTCGTCTCCGCCGCCGGTCATATCCTCACCAATGCCCATGTCGTCGAAGGCTGCCGCCGCTTCACGGTAGATGGCAGCCCTGCCATGCTCTTGGCCAGTTCCGAGCAATATGACCTCGCCCTGTTGCAATCTCCCGAAGCCGCGTCTCGACCGGTGGCCACGTTTTCCGCCGCCTCGGCCAAGCTCAACTCGGATGTGACCGCGGTGGGCTTCCCCTATGCGGGGCTTCTCGGCGGGCTAAACGTGACCCGTGGGACGGTCTCCTCTCTCAAGGGCATGGGCGGCGATCTGGTCACCATGCAAATCTCCGCCCCTGTGCAAAGCGGCAATTCCGGCGGTCCCTTGCTCGCCGCCGATGGTGAGGTGGTCGGCGTGGTGGTGGCCAAGCTCGACGCAGTCAAAGTCGCTGACCTGATGGGCGACCTGCCGCAGAATGTGAATTTTGCCATTCGCGGGGAAATCGCCACGCTGTTCTTGTCCCAGAACGGCGTCGAGCCCAAGCTGAGCCTCGACGACAGCCCACTCAGCCCCGAAATGCTGGCCCGGCAGGCTCAGGGGTTCACCACTTTCATTGAATGCGGCCCCTGAGCCAACCGCCCCCCTATTCCGCCGCCTCGACCCGACGCCAGCCGGGAAACGGGTCCGCCATCCCGGCGAGCGCGGCCAGCGCCTCGGGGCCGCGCGCCGCTTCCTCGGGCACTAGGGCCGCATCGAGCCGCGCCCGCAGCGCGGGCCAGTCGATGCCGCTGCCGATGAACACGATCTCCTGCCGCCGGTCGCCCCAGGGCTCCTGCCAATGCGCCTGCATATAGGCCCGCGCGCTGTCGTGATCGGGGCGGCGCGCCTCGGGCACGCTGGCCCACCACTGGCCCAAGGGCGCCACCGACGACAGCGCTCCCGCCAGCGAAAACTCGGCCACCCATTCGGGCCGCGTCGCGATCCAGAAATGCCCCTTGGCCCGGATCACCCCCGGCAAATCACCGTTCAACACCCCGTGGATCGCCGCTGGCACAAAGGGCCGCCGCGCCCGGTACACATAGCTCGTGACGCCGTATTCCTCGGTCTCCGGCACATGGTCGGCAAAGCCATAGAGCTCCTTGGCCCAGAGCGGATGCTCATGCGCCCGATCAAAGTCAAAAAGCCCGGTGTCGAGCACCAGAGCCGGCGCCACCTCCGACCGGTCGGTCTCGATGATCTTGGCATCGGCATTGAGGCTGCGAATGATCTTGCGCGCCGCATCGACCCGCTCGGGCCCGGCATCGCTCACCTTGTTGAGCACGATCACATCGGCAAACTCGATCTGATCGGTGAGCAGATGCACCAGCGTCCGCTCATCGCCTTCGCCCATGACCTCGCCCCGGTCGTGCAGGAAATCATGGCTGGCGTAATCGCGCAAAAGGTTCACCGCATCCACCACCGTCACCATCGTGTCGAGCCGCGCCACATCCGACAGGCAGTCCCCCGCCTCGTCGCGAAACTCAAACGTCGCCGCCACCGGCAGCGGCTCGGAAATCCCCGTCGACTCGATGAGCAGGTAATCAAACCGCCCCTCTGCCGCGAGCCGGCGCACCTCGACCAAGAGATCGTCGCGCAGCGTGCAGCAGATGCAACCGTTCGACATCTCGACCAGCGTCTCATCGGTGCGCGACAGCTCGGTATCGGCGCGCACCAGATCGGCGTCGATATTGACCTCCGACATGTCATTGACGATGACCGCCACCCGGCGCCCCTCGCGGTTGTTGAGCACCCGGTTGAGCAGGGTTGTCTTCCCCGCCCCGAGAAATCCGGACAAAACGGTCACGGGCAGTCGGTTGTCACGCATTGGTAAAACTCCTGTTTGGGCGGCCGGCGCGGCCTGGGTCACGTCGCGAATCTGTTATAGTATAACATCACAACTCGCAACCCAGTCCGCCCCCCGGACCGCACCCCGCCTGACCTGCCACCAAAGGGTTAACGCCCAAGCCCCCTGGCCGCCGCCCGGCCCAAACCCGCACTGTCGTGATACCGACGCAATACCGACGTGCTGCCGACGCCGCATTTCGCGGCCCGGACACAGGTTAACGACGATCCACAGCGCCAGCGGCCTTTCTCTTTGCAATCCGCCCCCCCACGCCCTATTTCCTGAGGGGAGCAGAGCAAATGACAGCGGAATTCCATGCCCGAGCCCAAGCCCTTCATGTCCACCTGGCACGAGATTGAACCGGGCTGGATCGACTATAACAACCACCTCAACATGGGCTATTACACGGTGCTCTTCGACCGCGCCGCCGATGAGGTGTTCGAGCAATTCGGCTTCGGTCCCGACTATCTCAACCGGACCAATCACACGACGTTTTCGGGCGAATTTCACCTGCGCTACCTGCGCGAGGTCAAGCTCGGGGACAAGCTGAGGTCTTCCTTCTATCTCATTGATTATGATGAGAAACGCTTTCACACCTTCCAGGAGCTTTACCACGAGGACGGCTGGATTTCCGCCACTGGCGAAGGCCTGACCCTGCATGTCGATCTGACCGGCCCCAAGGTGGCGCCGATGCCCTCCGACATCCTCGACCGCGTCTCTGCCATGCAGCGCGCCCATGCCGATCTGCCCCGCCCCGACGGCGTCGGCCGCCGCATCGGCATCCCCCGCAAATCCGCGTGATCCCACGCCGCCCAATTCAAAGGACGACGCCCATGCACCGCTATGAATACAAGGTCATCCCGGCCCCCGGCAAAGGCCTCAAGGCCAAGGGCCTCAAATCCCCCGAGGCCCGCTTCGCCTATGCGCTCGAAACCGCCATGAACGAGCTTGGCGCCGAAGGCTGGACCTACCTCCGCGCCGACATCCTGCCCAGCGAAGAACGCCAGGGCCTGACCTCTTCGCACACCGTCTACCGCCCGCTGCTGGTCTTCCAACGGCCGCTCGATCCCGGCGCCTCCGCGCCCGCGCCGCTGCCCATGGAAGAGGCGGACGCGCCCGCAGATGAGGCACAAGAAGAGACCAAGAAAGCCCCTGAAACCAGCGAGATACCCACCAAAGCTGACTCAGAACCTGAAGCAAAAAAACCCGACACCGCCGAGCCTCCCGCCGCGCCAGACACATCCGACCCGACGGAGACCCCGCGCAAATCCGACTAGGTATCGAGTTCCAGCGCCAGCGCGTGAATGCGCCCAAGAAGGTCCTTGCCCAGCGCCCCATGCACCGCCCGATGCCGGGCAATGCGGCTCAGCCCGTCGAAATCCGGGCTGCGCAGCCGCACTCGGAAATGGCTCTCGCCGCCCTCTTGATATCCGGCATGCCCCCGGTGACTTTCGCTCTCGTCGATGACCTCCAAATCGGTTATCTCAAAGCCCGATTCCAACGCTCGGCGGATCTCTTCCGTTCTCGTCATTTTTTCGCTCTGCCCTCTTCTCTTTACCGTCATTTAGCCTAAACTCTCCGCTCCGAGTCGAAAAGGGAATGCCCATGGCCAAATCCGATCCTTTCGGTTTCGACATGTCCGTGTCGTCCGCCAAGAAGAAAAACCCCCGCGGCCGCCGTGGCATGTCCGGCGCCTCCGAAACCTCCGTGCGCATCTGCGATCACGAAGGCTGCAACGAGCCCGGCAAGTTCCGCGCCCCCAAGGCCCCTGATGTGCTGGATGATTTCTTCTGGTTCTGCAAGGACCATGTCCGCGAATACAATCTCAAATGGAACTTCTTCAACGGCACCACCGAGGCCGAGATGAACGCCCAGATGTCCAAGGACAAGGTCTGGGAACGCGAGACCCGCACCTTCACCGACCCCGAGGCCAAGGCCTGGGCGCGTCTGGGCATCGAAGACCCGCATCAGGTGCTCGGCGCCAATGCCACCCGCAACCCCGGCAAATCCGGCGGGGCACAGCGCCGTCTGCCGCCCACCGAACGCCGCGCCGTGGAAATTCTCGAGGCCGAGGACAGCTGGACCAAGGCCGACATCCGCAAGAGCTACAAAAAGCTCATCAAGGTGCTGCACCCGGATATGAACGGCGGTGACCGCAGCCAGGAAGAACAGCTGCAAGAGGTGGTCTGGGCCTGGGACCAGATCAAGCAAAGCCGGAACTTCAAGTGAAGTCCCGGCCCCAAGCCCTTCTTTTGGCTTAAAATATCCCGGGGAGTGTGAGGGGCTGGCCCCTCACGTCCCGCCTCTCCCATCACGCGGCGCGAAAGACGAGGCTCACCCCGTTGAGACAATGGCGCGCGCCCGTGGGCTTTGGCCCGTCATCGAAAATATGGCCCAGATGGCTGCCGCAGCGGCGGCAATGGCATTCGGTGCGCAGCATGAAAAGCTTGCGGTCGCTCTTGGTGCCAATCGCCTCCGGCAGCGCCTGCCAGAAACTCGGCCAGCCGGTGCCGCTGTCATATTTATGGGCGCTGGAATAGAGCGGCAGATCGCAGCCCCGGCAATGATACACCCCATCGTCATAGAGCTTGTCGAGCGGCGAGGAGCCGGCCCGTTCGGTGCCCTCCTCGCGCATCACCGCATATTCCAGATCGCTGAGCATGGCGCGCCATTCGGCCTCGCTACGGGTGATCTCAAACCCGCCCTCGGCCCCCGTCGTCGCGGCCCGCGCCGCCCGCAGCGGCACCAAGGCCATCAGCCCCGCACCCAGCATCATTTCACGTCGTCGCATCACCTGACCTCCCGATCCTCTTGCCCCCAATATGGGGTTTGCCGGGCCGTGGCGCAAACCACGACCCGGCCCGAAGCAGCTCAACCCTGGCCGATTACATCTTCGGCAGGATCACGCTATCGACCACATGGATCACGCCATTCGACTGATCGACATCGGCGATGGTGACATTGATCACCCGGCCGTTCTCGTCTTCGAGCATGATCTTGTCGCCATCATAGGTGGCGTTGAGCTCACAGCCGCCCAGCGTCGGCACCACATGCGAACCGCCATCATCGTCGATCATGCCTTTGATCGCCATCGACATGGCATCGGCCCCGACCACATGGCAGGTCAGCACCTTGGTCAGCTGATCTTTCGCCTCGGGCTTGAGCAGCCCCTCGACCGTGCCTTCGGGCAGCGCCGCAAAGGCGTCATTGGTCGGCGCAAAGACGGTGAACGGGCCTTCGCCCTGCAGCGTCTCGACAAGGCCCGCGGCCTTGACGGCGGCGACGAGAGTGGTGTGATCGGCCGAGTTCACGGCGTTTTCGACGATGTTCTTGTCGGCATACATGGCGGCACCGCCGACCATCGGGTTTTCACCGGCAAAAGCGGTGCTGGCGGCAAGGCTGGCGCAAAGGGCGGCAAGGCTCAGGGTGGATTTCATCATAGTGTCTCTCCTGTTCGATTGACCCGCCGGGACATCGCCCGTTCGGGAGCCGGGGCATCTTCTGCCCGGTCTGACCCAAGCCACGCAAAAGGCGCGGTGAGAGTTTCACCGCGCCCGACATTTTTTTGAACTTTTCTCGAAAGCCCTTTCGGGTCAGAGGCTTGCGCCAGACTTAAACTTCCGACACCTGCCCGATGGCCAGCACCGATCCGGTCGCCACACCACCCGGCGCACCGCCCGGCGGCTCATCCGTGATGGCAAATGTCGCGCCGCGCAGCTTCTCGGCCAACTCGCCCGCGAGCGTGAACTCGGCCCGCCCGCCCCCGTCCATCACGCCAAGCGACACCGGCGCATTCTCACCCTCGATGAGCCACAGCTCCATCACCCGACCCTCAGGCACCTCGCCCGACCGGTGATCGAGGGTGAGCGCGCCGCGCCCTGCGTCATAGGACGCCGTGACCACAAAGGCCCCCTCGCCGCCGACCATCTCGGCCACATAGGCCGGATCCCCCGGCCCCTGCGGGCCACGGTCCGCCCCGGCGAAATAGACAAGTGCGGCCAGCCCCGCCACAGCCACCCCGCCCCAGAGCCAGCGCAGCCCCGGACGCGCGCGCCGCTCCGCCCCAAAGAGCTCGGCCCGCAACGCCGTCTCGACCCGCGCCGGCGGCGCCACCGGCTCGAGCTCGTCACTGAGCTGCGCGAAATCCTCGGCCCAGCTCGCATAGAGCGCCCGCAACCCGGGCTCGCCCTGCAGGCGCGCCTCGAACGCCGCCGCCGCCTCGGACGACAACAATCCCAGCGCATATTCTGCGGCCAGGACCCGGTCGTCTTCCTCGTCTTGCGGCAGATCGCTCATCGCGACAGGCACTCCTTCAGTTTCAACAGGCTGCGCCGCAGCCAGGTCCGCATCGTGTTGAGCGGCACGTCAAACCGCCCGGCCAGATCATCATAGCTCTCGCCATCGAGATAGGCCCGGCGCACCGCTTCGGCCCGGCTCGGCTCCAACTCGCCGAAACAGGCCATGATCACCCCCGTCTCCGACCCGGCAATCACCCGCGCTTCGGGCCCCGGCGTCGGATCGGCAAACACAATCCGCGTCACGTCGACGCTTTGCTCGGGCCTGCTCTGACGCCGCCGCAGCCGGTCGATGGCCGCATTCCGCGCCACCGTGATCAGCCAGGTCATCGGGCTGAGCCCGTTGCTCTGATAGCGGCCCGCGCCGCGCCAGATCTTGACGAAACTCTCCTGAAGCACCTCTTCCGCCTCGCCCCGATCTTTCAACACACGCAGGCACACGGCAAAAAGTTTCGCCGAGGTCAGCCGATAGAGCTCGCCAAAGGCCGTCCGGTCGGCCAATGCCACCCGGCCAAGCAATCCCTCTATATGTGTATGATCGGTCATCGCCCATCCTCGCTTCCCGGCACAAGCTAAACCACTGCGGGCAAAAGACCAGAAATTCTTCCCCTTGCCCTTGCCCGCTTTATATTGCACCAAATGGCCGAAAATGACGCCGCGTGATTGAAGGACGATGCAATGGCTGACGGAACCATCGACATGAATGCCAAGCCCACCGAGGAGATTTCGGTCCGCGAGGTCTTTGGCATCGATACAAACATGGTGGTCAAAGGCTTTGCCGAACGCACCAACCGCGTGCCCGATCTCGACAGCACCTATAAATTCGATCCCGACACGACGCTGGCCATTCTCGCAGGCTTCTCGCACAACCGCCGGGTGATGGTGCAGGGCTATCACGGCACCGGCAAATCGACCCATATCGAACAGGTCGCGGCCCGTCTCAACTGGCCCGCCGTGCGCGTCAACCTCGACAGCCACATCTCGCGGATCGACCTCATCGGCAAGGACGCGATCAAGCTGCGCGATGGCAAGCAGGTCACCGAATTCCACGAAGGCATCCTGCCCTGGGCGCTGCGCAACCCGGTCGCCATCGTCTTTGACGAATATGACGCCGGCCGCGCCGATGTGATGTTCGTGATCCAGCGCGTTCTCGAACATGATGGCAAGCTGACGCTGCTCGACCAGAACGAGATCATCACGCCGAACCCGAATTTCCGCCTCTTCGCCACCGCCAACACCGTCGGCCTCGGCGACACCACGGGCCTCTACCACGGCACCCAGCAGATCAACCAGGCGCAGATGGACCGGTGGAGCCTCGTGGCGACGCTCAACTACCTGAGCCATGATGCCGAGACCGCCATCGTGTTGGCCAAGAACCCGCTCTTCAACACCGCCGACGGCCGCCAGAAGGTGAGCCAGATGGTCACCGTCGCCGATCTCACCCGCACCGCCTTCATGAATGGCGAGCTGAGCACGGTGATGAGCCCCCGGACGGTGATCTCCTGGGCACAGAACACCCATATCTTCCGCGATGTGGGCTATGCGTTCCGCCTCACCTTCCTCAACAAATGCGACGAGCTCGAACGTCAGACCGTGGCCGAGTTCTATCAGCGCTGCTTTGACGAGGAACTGCCCGAAAGCGCCGCAAGCACGAGCCTCGCATGAGGGCGCTCCGCGTGATCCGTCGGGAGGCGCCCATCGTGGCGCCGCTCATGGCTGCGGTCTTTGCGCTGA
The DNA here is from genome assembly GCF_000152625.1 of Roseovarius nubinhibens ISM. GTDB lineage: Bacteria > Pseudomonadota > Alphaproteobacteria > Rhodobacterales > Rhodobacteraceae > Roseovarius > Roseovarius nubinhibens. Next base: position 71,194 of record NZ_CH724156.1, read on the forward strand.
CGGCGGCCCTGCCCGCACAGGCGGAAAACCCGTTCATGCCCGGCGATTTCGCGGTGCCCTTTCGCAGCCTGACCGGCGGCGAGATCGTCCATGACGAAACTGGCGGTGGCCGGATCACCGCGCGCGAAGGCGCCGAGGTGACCGATACCGTGCCCGAGGGCTATGAGGACACCTGCTGGATCGTCCACAGCTCGGACGCGCATTCGGTCACCATGACGCTGCTCACCGGCACCTTCCGCCCCGCCTGGGAAGGCGGCAAGGCCTATGAGGAATGGACCGACACCTGGCGTGTCGATGCGCTGGCCCCGTTTCCGACGGATATGGACGCCAAGGAATTCTCGCTGTTCCGGCAGGTTAAATCCTGCCTGTGAGCACAGCCAGGGCGGCGCGGCCGCGCAGGGCTGAGACGACGGCACGACTTCGGGGGAAATTGACGAGATGAAAAAACCGAACGACAACCCCGCCGATCCCTTTAAAAAGGCGCTGGCCGAGGCGACCAAGGTCATGGCCGATGACAGCGACCTGACGGTGACCTATTCGGTCGATCCGGCGGGCGTCTCGGGCGATGCCATGCGCCTGCCCCAGGTCAGCCGCCGGATGACCCGCGACGAGGTGCTGATGGCGCGCGGCACCGCCGATGCGCTGGCCCTGCGGCACAAGTATCACGACGCCAAGACCCACGCCAAATACGCCCCTCCGGGCCAGATGGCGCGCGAGCTCTATGAGGCGATGGAAACCGCCCGCTGCGAGGCCGTCGGCGCCCGCGCCATGCCCGGCACCGCCTCCAATATCGACGTCAAGATCGAGGCCGAGGCCCGCCGTCAGGGCTTTGACCAGATCACCGAGGCCTCCGAGGCGCCGCTGCCCACCGCTGCGGGCTATCTCATCCGCCATCTGGCCACCGGGCGCGATCTGCCCCCCGGCGCCCAGAACGTGATGGAGCTGTGGCGCGGTTTCATCGAGGCCGAAGCCGGTGGCACGCTCGAAAACCTGCAAGACATGCTCGCCGATCAATCCGCCTTTGCCCGGTTTGCCCGCCAGATCATCGACGATCTCGGCTATGGCGATCAGCTCGGCGACGATCCCGACAGCGAGGATGAGGATCAGCAGGACGAGGCCGAGGAAAGCGCCGACGAAGAGCAAGATCCCGAGAGCCAGGGCGACGACGACAGCAGCCCCGAGGATGCCGACGCCGATCCCGAACAGCAGCAGGACGACACCCAGGACCAGTCGCAGGCGCAGGTCTCGATGGATGAAATGGCCGAGGACGAGGCCGGCGAAGAGACCGAGATGCCCGAGGGCGAAGCCCCGCTCGACCCGCCGCCGCCCCCCGCCAGCGAGGCCGACCCCGACTATACCGTCTACACCACCCGCTTTGACGAAGAGGTCCATGCCGAGGATCTCGCCGAACCGGCAGAACTCGAACGGCTGCGCGCCTATCTCGATCAACAGCTCGAACCGCTCAAAGGCGCGGTGAGCCGGCTCGCCAACAAGCTGCAACGCCGCCTGCAGGCGCAGCAGAGCCGCTCGTGGGAGTTCGACCGCGAAGAGGGTATTCTCGACGCGGGCCGCCTCGCCCGCGTGGTGGCGAACCCGACGACGCCGCTGAGCTTCAAGGTCGAGAAAGACACCGAATTCCGCGACACGGTGGTGACGCTGCTTCTTGATAACTCCGGCTCGATGCGTGGCCGGCCGATCTCTATCGCGGCGATCTGCGCCGATGTTCTGGCCCGCACCCTCGAACGTTGCGCGGTCAAGGTCGAGATCCTCGGCTTTACCACCCGCGCCTGGAAAGGCGGCCAGAACCGCGAGGCATGGCTCAACGAGGGCCGCCCGCAGCTGCCCGGCCGTCTCAACGACCTGCGCCACATCGTCTACAAATCCGCCGACGCGCCGATGCGGCGCACCCGGCAGAACCTTGGCCTGATGATGAAAGAGGGCCTGCTCAAGGAAAACATCGACGGCGAGGCGCTCGAATGGGCGCACAAGCGCATGGTCAACCGCCGCGAGGCCCGCAAGATCCTCATGGTGATCTCTGACGGCGCCCCGGTCGATGACAGCACCCTGTCGGTCAACCCCGCGAACTATCTGGAAAAACACCTGCGCGACGTGATCGAGATGGTCGAGAAACGCAAACAGGTGGAACTTCTGGCGATCGGCATCGGCCATGACGTGACGCGCTACTATGACCGCGCCGTGACCATCACCGATGTGGATCAGCTCGCCGGCGCAATGACCGAACAGCTCGCCGCGCTCTTCGACAGCGACCCGCGCGCCCGCGCCCGGGTGATGGGCATGCGGCGGGTGAGCTGAGCCACCCCCGCCACGCCGCCCGCGCTACTGCACCGCCTCCGGCATCTCCAGCACGCCGATCTCGCTCACCCCTTCGCCATCGGGGTGCAGAACATCCGCATCCGGGTGCAGCGCGTGCTCAAAGGTGAATTTGCCCTCGCCATAGCTGTAGATCGGAAAGAGCTGCAGGCGCTGCCCCTCGGGACATTCGGTGAGCTCGGATTGCGACGCGATCCGGTAGAAGGGCTCGGTGAGGCTGGTGCAAAAGGCAAATTGCGAGACGTGGAACTGTTTCATCAGCCCGCCAACCCCGTTGAACCGCCCCGGCCCCCAGCGCCCCTCCTCATCCTTGTAAAGATAGGCAAAATAGAACTCGGTCGACCAATCCTCGCCACGGGTGACACATTCGCCCACCCCACGCGGCAACCAGCCTTCGGCCTGCCACAGCCCCTCTTGGGTCTTGGCCACCACCGCCACCGCCATTTCGGTATCTCCGGCATTGCAAATTCTGGCGACAAAGGCCTGTGCGGGCATCGGGGCGAGCAGACCCGACAAGAGCAAAAGTCGCTCGGACAATCGTAAGAACATCTCTATGACCCTCCTTGGGGAGGCTTTACGACCTAGCGCAATTCATCTCCCCGACACGTGCCCCAGCCGCAATTGACGTAACGTAACATAGCTGCGCGTCCCCGCCAATTAGACAAATTACGGCCTCGAAATCCCCCCATCTCCCGCCACGCCTCTGGACATTCGGGGCGGCGCTGGGCCAATTTCCCGCAAGCCCCCCGGCACGCCCACCAAGAGGAACGCCCGATGTATCAATCCTTCACCGAGACCGCCCGCCCCGAGCAAGGCCCGCCGCGTCTGGCCGCCCTGCGCCACGCGCTGCAAGAGGCGCGGCTCTCGGGCTTTCTCGTGCCCCGCGCCGACGCGCATCAGGGCGAATACGTGGCCCCCGGCGATGAACGTCTCGCCTGGCTCACCGGCTTTACCGGCTCGGCCGGGTTCTGCATCGCGCTGCGCGATCGCGCCGGGGTCTTCATCGATGGCCGCTACCGGGTGCAGGTCAAGGCGCAGGTGGCGCTCGACCATTTCACCCCGGTGCACTGGCCCGAGACCAAGCCCGCCACATGGCTCCGCGAGGCGCTGCCCGAAGGCGGCCGCATAGGCTTTGATCCCTGGCTCTACACCCCCGACCAGATCGACGAGATCACCAAGGGCCTCACCGGCAGCGGGATCGACCTTGTCCCCCATGACAATCTCATCGACCAGATCTGGGAGGACCGCCCGGCGCCGCCGCTGGGTGCGATCCGCGCCTACCCGGACGCGCTCGCCGGTCTCACCCATGGCCAGAAACGCGCCACCCTCGGCGCCGAACTCAGCTCAGCCGGCCAAGAGGCCGCCGTCATCACCCTGCCCGATTCCATCGCCTGGCTGTTGAACATCCGCGGCAGCGACATCCCCCGCAACCCGATCCCCCACGGCTTTGCCATCCTCCACGCCACCGGCCATGTGACCTTTTTCGTCGAGGCGGCCAAGCTCGACGATACGCTGCGCGCCCATCTCGGCGACGAGGTGGTGATCCGCCCGCCGAGCGCCTTCGGCCCGGCGCTGCGCTCGCTCACCGGCACGGTGCGGGTCGATGCGAAATCCGCGCCCCTGCAGGTGCTGCGCGAATTGGAACAGGCGGGCGTGCCGGTGCAGATGGGCGACGATCCCTGCATCCTGCCCAAGGCCTGCAAGACCCCGGCGGAAATCGACGCAACCCGCGAGGCGCATCTGCGCGACGGCGCGGCGCTTTGCGAGTTCCTGACCTGGTTCGAGGCCCAGGCCCCCGGCACCATCACCGAAATCGACGTGGTGCGCGAATTGGAAAACCGCCGCCGCGCCACCGGCGCGCTGCTCGACATCAGCTTTGAGACCATCGCAGGTTCCGGCCCGCATGGCGCACTCGCCCATTACCGGGTGAGCGAGAGCAGCAACCGCACCCTTGTGGCGGGCGATCTGCTGGTGCTCGACGGCGGCGGGCAATATCTCGACGGCACCACCGACATCACCCGCACCCTGCCGGTGGGCGAGGTGGGCGAGGACGAACGCGCCGCCTTCACCCGCGTGCTGCAAGGCATGATCGCCATGAGCCGGGTGCGCTGGCCCGCCGGTCTCGCCGGGCGCGATCTCGATGTGCTGGCGCGCTATCCGCTGTGGCTCGCCGATCAGGACTATGCCCATGGCACCGGCCATGGCGTCGGCGTGCATCTGTGCGTCCATGAAGGGCCGCAACGGCTCTCGCGGGTCTCCGAGGTGCCGCTGCGCCCCGGCATGATCCTGTCGAACGAGCCGGGCTATTACCGCGAGGGCGCCTTTGGCATCCGCATCGAGAACCTGCTGGTGGTCCATGAGGCGACGCCGCTGCCCGGTGGCGACCAGACCGGCAAACTGGCCTTCGAGACGCTGAATTTCGTGCCGATCGACACGAGGCTCATCGAGACCGGAATGCTGAGCGAGCCCGAGCGCGACTGGCTCAATGACTACCACGCCGCCTGCCGCGACAAAATTAGCCCTCGGCTTGGCGAAGCCGCCCGGCTATGGTTGGCGCAACGCACGCAACCGGTCTGACACAAAGACCGGCTAGACGGAATTGACGCGGGCCCTCGTGGCCCGCTCTGCTATGAAAGGGACGGGATGATATGACCAAGATCACGATACGCAATGCCGCAGGCACATGGACGGTGCGCGCCGGGGGTGCGGTGCTCGCCGAGAGCACCAATGCGCTGGAACTGACCGAGGGCGAATACCCGCCGGTGATCTATTTCCCGCGCGGCGACATCGCCATGGCCTTTCTCGACGCCACCGATCACAAGACCACCTGCCCGCACAAGGGCGAGGCGAGCTATTTCTCCATCGTGACCAAGAGCCAGACGCTCGACAACGCGGCCTGGAGCTATGAGGCACCGACAGAGGCCGCCGCCCGGATCAAGGATCATCTGGCCTTTGCCCCCGGCGATTACCTGACGGTGGAAGAAATCTAAGCCCCCGCCTTTGGCCTGCCTCTTGCAGGGGTATTTACCACCAGAAAGAGCCATAGGCGCGCCCCTGTCCGAGGGGCGCGTTTTTTGTCAGCTGTGCTCTTCTTCCGAGATCGCCGCCAGCGCCCGGTTATAGGCCTTGAGCGCATCCACCTGGAACAGCGCGCCGCGCAGCTCGACCGCCGCGCCCTCGCCGCCCAGCGACACCACCGGGATGAAATAGACCCCGGCCCTCTCGTAGATCGGCATCGCCGTCTCGAGCGTTGAGGCCGCGTCGATATAGACCCCGTCTTCGATCAGCTTCCAGCATTCGTCCTCTGGGGCACTGCGCGGGTGATCGGGGGCGCGCATCAGGCTCTCGACACTCTGGATGCTGAGCAGATAGGCATGTGGGCCGGCCGCCAGATGCACGCCGCGCCGTTCGAGCTGGGTCAGGAAGAAGGAGCGTTTGACCATGCGCGAGGCCAGCGCCGTCGAGGTTGAGACCGCCACCATCACCGCCAGACCCGTCTGCCAGTCGCCGGTGAGCTCAAAGACGATGAGCGTGGTCGAGATCGGCGCGCCGAGCACCGCCGCCGCCACCGCGCCCATCCCCGCCAGCGCATAGAGCGTATGGGCGCCCGAGACCTCGGGAAAGACCGCCGTGGCGATGAGCCCAAAGGCCAGCCCGGTCAGCGCCCCGAGCATGAGCGACGGCGAGAACACCCCGCCGCCCATCCGCCCGCCCAGCGTGATCGCCACAGCCGCCACCTTGAGGATGGCAAAGACCACCGCCTCATGCAGCAAGAGCTTGCCGGTGAGCGCCGCCGAGGTCGTCTCATAGCCCACGCCGATGATATGCGGAAAGGCAATGGCGATGACGCCAAGGATCGCCCCCGCCGCCGTCGGTCGCAGCCAGCGCGGCAGCCCGCTCCGCGTCTGGGCGTATTCCGCCAAAGTGTCGGTGAAGAAGATCGCCTTCATCATCACCGTCGCCACCAGCCCGCAGACCAGCCCGAGCAGCAGGAAGGCCGGCAGCTCGACATAGAATTCGAGCGCCGTCGCGGTGGGCAGGACAAATTCCGTCACATCGCCAAACTCGAGCCGGTTGATCACCGTCCCCGCCACCGAGGCGATGACGATGGGCGCGAAAGCATGCAGCGCGAAATGGCGCAAGATCACTTCGAGCGCGAAAAGCGCCCCGGCAATCGGCGCGTTGAACGAGGCCGAGACCGCCGCCGCCACCGCACAGCCCAAGAGATCGCGCCCGGTGATCCCATCGGCATTGATCCGGTGGCTGACCCAGCTCGCGATGAGCCCCGCCAGATGCACCACCGGCCCCTCGCGCCCGGACGAGCCGCCCGTGCCCAGCGTGATCATCGACGAGATCGCCGAGGCCAGCCCGGCCCGCCGTTCGACCCGTCCATTGCGCAGCGCCGCGCCTTCGATCACATCGGCCACCGACCGCGCCCGCGCGTCCGGCGTGAACCGGTGCAGGATCAGCCCGACCACCAGCCCGCCCAGCGTCGGCACCGCGATCACCCAATACCAATCGAGGCTCGAGACAAAGGAATGCAGCCGCGCCGTGTCCTCGGTGCCATAGGCAAGGCGTTCAAGCGCCTCGATCCCCTTGCGAAAGAGCAGCGCCGCAAACCCCGCCGCGATCCCGATCAACAGCGCGATGAACCAGAATTGCAGCTTGCTCGGCCCCCTGGTGCGCAGCACCAGCCAGCCCCGCCGGATTTCCCCCATAAGGGTGCGCAGCGCGGTGACAACCGGATGATCTTGCGGCATTTCACTCATCTCGGGGCCCCTTCCTGCACTTTCCCACCGCCACGGTTTGGCCTAACGTGGAACGAAACGGCTGTGAAGGGTCCAGTATGCACAATCAAGCGGCTATCGATGAGTTGATCACAACTCTAGGCCAACGTGTCTCGCAGTCCAAGTCCGATCTGGAATTGCATGGGCGCAGCGAGACCCATTTCCCCGACGCCCCGCCCGAGGCGGTGATCTACCCCGAAAGCACCGAAGAGGTGGCGCAGATCCTGCGGACCTGTCACGCCCATCGCTGCCCGGTGGTGGGCTGGGGCACCGGCACCTCGCTCGAAGGTCACGCGCTGGCGCTCAAGGGTGGCGTCACCGTCGATTTCAGCCGCATGAACAAGGTGCTCGACATCCGCGCCGACGATATGGATGTGCGGGTCCAGCCCGGCGTCACCCGCGAGGCGCTCAATCACGAGCTACGCGCCACGGGGCTCTTCTTTCCGGTCGACCCCGGTGCCAATGCCTCGCTCGGCGGCATGGCCTCGACCCGCGCCAGCGGCACCACCTCGGTGCGCTACGGCACGATGCGCGACCATGTGCTGGCGCTGGAAGTGGTCACCGCCTCTGGCCAGATCATGCGCACCGGCAGCCGCGCCCGGAAAACGAGCGCCGGCTATGATCTCACCGGGCTTTTCGTGGGTTCCGAGGGCACGCTCGGCCTGATCACCGAACTCACCCTCCGCCTGCATGGCCAGCCCGAGGCGATCTCGGCGGCGATCTGCGGCTTCGACACGGTCGAGGCGGCGGTCGGCACCACCATGGATGCGATCCAGATGGGGCTTGCCATGGCCCGGATCGAGCTTCTGGACGAGGCCTCGGTGCGCGCCGTCAACGCCTATGCCGGCAGCAATATCCCCGTCAAACCGCATCTGCTGCTCGAATTTCACGGCTCTGACACGATGGTGCGCGAAACCTCGGAACTCTTTGGCGAACTGGCCGAGGCGCGCGGCGGCTCGGGCTTTGACTGGGCCTCGAAACCCGAAGACCGAAGCGCCCTCTGGGCCATGCGCCACAACGCCTTCTATGCCATCCTGGGCCTCATGCCCGGCGCCACCTCCATGGTGACGGATGTTTGCGTGCCGATCTCGCGGCTTGCCGAAACCATCGAGGAAACCCAGCGCGACTTTGCCGCCCATGATGTCACCGGCCCGATCCTCGGCCATGTCGGCGACGGCAATTTCCACGCCATCCTGCTCATGCATCCCGACGACAGCGCCGCCCGCGCCCGCGCCCATGACGCGGCGCATCGGCTGGTGGAACGGGCGCTCGACAAGGGCGGCACCGCCACCGGCGAACATGGCATCGGCATGGGCAAGCTGCGCTATATGGAGCGCGAGCACGGCCATGGCTGGGCCGTGATGGGCCAGATCAAACAGGCGCTCGACCCGCTGGGAATCATGAACCCCGGCAAGATGGTCCCGCCCAGCAATCTTTGACGCTGTAGCTGTTCAGCCGCGCCCGCCGCGGATCTTCTGACGCAACCCGTGGATCTTGCAGGCCAGCGGATGCAGCACCCGCGCCACCCCCGCCAGCACAGCCCCCAACCGCGCCGCCTTTGCCCCCGTGACGTCCCCCGTGGCGTCCTTTGTGACGTGCTCTGTGACCGGCGCGCCCTGCGCCGCCGCATGCGGCACCGCACATCGCGCTGGCGGCAGCAGCTCTGGCAGACGTGCCTGCCCCCGTGTGGCAGGCCGCGCCCGATCCCGGCGCGCAGACTGTTGTGCGGATTGCTGTGCAGAGGATGGCGCGACCACCGCCCGCGGCGTCAAGGGCCGCCGCCCGAGCGGCACCGCCGCCTCCGGATCGAGAACCGCCGCCATCATCGCCTCATCCAGCACCCAGCGCCCGAGACTGCCCTCGCGGCGATCCTCGCGCTGCGCCTTGAGCCAATTGCGCAACCGCGCGGCCAGCATATCGTCGAGCCGCGTCACCTCTGCCGCGGGTTCGGCCTCGCCCATCAGGTAGAACCCGCTGTTGATCCGCAGACAGATATTGTCGAGCACCCGGCAGGCGCCGCGAAATTTCTCGGGCACATCGCGCTTGTGGAGATAGTTGAACCGCTCGGGCGCGCCGTTGAAAAACGTCGCCAGCGCCGATTGCATGTCCACCGATTGCTGCGCCATGACCCAGCCGAGCACCGGCTCGGGATATTGGTCCCAATCATATGCGCGCGCCATCGCGCCCAACGCCGGGCGCTCGGATTGGCGCACCAGTTGCAGATGTCGGTCAACATCCCCGTCGGACCAAGTCGTGGCAGCCATGCGAATCCCTTCCAGCAGCAGTATTTTGTTGCGCCGAAACTGACCTTGGAAATGGCGATTTCTTTGGTGCAAATGTGACGCTCTCGCGGCGGTTGCCCCTTTCGCGTCAAACACCCCGAGAACCGCCCGTGGCGCGGCCGCCTCACACCCCGCAAAACCCGCTGCAAATCGGCCTCTTTAAGGCGAATTCACAGGCGCGGCTCTTGTGTGAATCAGGCCACAGGCATAGACTTAGCCCATGTTGTCAAAACTCTTTTCCTTCCACGCGCCCAGCGCCAAGGAACCCGCCCCCAAGCCGGATGAACGCACCGCTTTGGGCGCTTTGATGGTGCGCGTCGCGAAATCCGACCGCAACTATAAATTCGAGGAAATCAGCGCCATCGACCGCCTCTTGGGCCGGTTCTTCGGGCTCAAGCCGATCGAGGCGGCCAAGCTCCGGGCGCTGTGCGAAAAGATCGAGGCCAACGCCCCCGCCACCGAGGAATTCGCCCAGATCATCCGCGATCACGTCGATTTCCAGCACCGGATCGAGGCCCATGAGGCGCTCTGCGAAGTGATGCTCGCCGATGGCTCGGCCACGGTGGAAGAGCTCGAAATCATCGACCGCTCGCGCGTGGCCCTCGGGCTGAGCGAGGCCGATTGCGCCGCCGCCCGCGACCGGGTCTCGGCCTGACCGATGTTTGCTGAGTTTCTCAACCGCCTGACCGCGCCCGCCCCCGCGCCCCTCGGGGCCGAAGACGCCCGGCTGGCGCTCGCCGCCCTGCTGGTCCGCGTCGCCCGCACCGATGGGCAATATGATCCCGAGGAGCGCCGTCGCATCGACCGCATTCTCGTCACCCGCTACGGGCTCACCGCCCCCGCCGCCGAGGATCTGCGCGCCCGCGCCGAAACGCTCGAGGCCGAGGCCCCCGACACCGTTCGCTTCACCCGCGCCATCAAGGACAGCGTCGCCTATGAGGACCGCGCCGCGGTGATCGAGGCGCTGTGGTCCGTGGTGCTCGCAGATGGGGTGCGCGACGACGAGGAAAACGCGCTCCTGCGCCTTGTGGCGAGCCTTCTGGGCATCAGCGACATGGACAGCAATCTCGCCCGGCAACGCGCCGAAGCGGCGCGATGATCGCCAGCCTGCCGATGTATGACCGTCCCGAGCTGCGGGACGCCCATGACGCCTATTGGCAGCTGATCTCGCAAAATCTCGGCGCGGGTGCCCCCGCCACGCTCACCCGCGACGGCGATCTCTGGGAGATCTGGCAATCCCCCGATCTGGTGCTGGCCCAGACCTGCGGCTTTCCCTATCGCGCCAGGCTCCATGACAAGGTGACGCTGGTCGGCACGCCGGATTATGGCCTGCCCGGCTGTCCCCCGGGCCATTACAACAGCGTGCTCATCGCCCGCGCCGAGGATCGCCGCGATCTGGCGGCGCTGGGCGAGGCGCGGTTCGCCTATAACGAAGCCATGTCGCAAAGCGGCTGGGCCGCCGCCGCGAGCCATTTTGCCGAGGCGGGCCTGCCCCTCAACCCGGTGCTGCAAACCGGCGGTCACGCCCTCTCGGCCCATGCCGTGGCCTCTGGCGAGGCCGATCTCGCCGCCATCGACGCGCTGAGCTGGGCGCTCTTTCTGCGCCATGAACCCGAGGTCGCCTCTGGCTTGCGCGAAGTGACCCGCACCGCGCCCACCCCCGCCCTGCCCTATATCGCCCGCGCCGGTGCCGACGGCCCCGCCATATTCGACGCGATCCGCCGCGCCATCGACGCGCTCAGCCCCGATCACCGCGCAGCGCTGCACCTGCGCGGCATCTGCGTCATCTCGCCCGCCGCCTATCGCGCGGTGCCGACACCGCCGCCGCCGGGGCTCGCTGCCGTTTCGGGGTGACCCGGCGTCACTTTGGCCGCCAACGCCCCAAATCGCCCCTTTTGCAAGTTGCATTGCGCCAAATTTTCATTCCTATTGTCTGTCACACTCACGCCACAAGGAAATGGAACGGTTTTGACAGAAACGCCTCCGGTCATCGAAATCCGCAACCTGCACAAGGCCTATGGCACGCTCGAAGTGATCAAGGGCGTGGACATCATGGCCCGCAAGGGCGACGTCATTTCCCTGATCGGCTCGTCCGGGTCCGGCAAATCCACCATCCTGCGCTGCGCCAACCTGCTCGAAGAGAGCCAGCAAGGCGAGATCCTGTTCAAGGGCGAACCCGTCCGCTGGAAAGGCACCGGTCTCAACCGCCACCCCGCCGATCCGAAACAGGTGCTGCGCATCCGCACCAATTTCTCCATGGTGTTCCAGCAGTTCAACCTCTGGGCCCATATGACCATCCTGCAAAACGTGATGGAGGCCCCGGTGACCGTGCTCGGCCGCGACCGCGCCGAGGTCGAGAAAAGCGCCCGCGCCTATCTCGACAAGGTGGGCATCGGCGACAAATGCGACGTCTACCCGGCCCAGCTCTCGGGCGGCCAGCAACAGCGCGCCGCCATCGCCCGCGCCCTCGCCATGGAACCCGAAGCGCTGCTCTTTGACGAACCCACCTCGGCCCTCGACCCCGAGCTCGAACAAGAGGTGGTCAAGGTGATCCGCGACCTCGCCGCCGAGGGCCGCACCATGATGATCGTGACCCATGACATGAAGATGGCCGCCGATGTGAGCAGCCATGTCGTCTTCCTTCATGAAGGTCTGATCGAAGAACAAGGGCCGCCCGAAACCCTTTTCGGCGCGCCCACTTCCGAACGGCTCCGGCAGTTCCTCAGCTCGACGATGGCTGCCTGACCCGCCCACCCCAAGTAAAAAAGTAATCTAGGGAGACTACCACATGAAAACCATCCTGCTTTCCACCGCCGCTCTGGCGCTGACCGCGGGCTTTGCGCTGGCGGACACCGTGCGCATGGGCACCGAAGGTGCCTACCCTCCGTATAACTTCATCAACGACGCCGGCGAAGTCGACGGGTTCGAGCGCGAGCTGGGCGACGAGCTGTGCAAACGCGCCGAGCTGACCTGCGAATGGGTCACCAACGAATGGGACAGCATCATCCCCAACCTGGTGTCCGGCAACTACGACACGATCATCGCGGGCATGTCGATCACCGACGAACGTGACGAAGTCATCGACTTCACCCAGAACTACATCCCGCCAGAGGAATCGCTCTATGTCGCCCTCACCGATGATGTCGACATCATGGGCGTGATCGCCTCGCAAACGAGCACGATCCAATCCTCCTACGTCGCCGAAAGCGGTGCCACCCTGCTCGAATTTGCCACCCCCGACGAAATGGTCGCGGCCGTGCGCAATGGTGAAGCAGACGCCGCCTTCTTCCAGGGCGCCTATCTCAAGCCGATCGTCGAAGAGAGCAGCGACCTGACCTTCGTCGGCGATCCGATCGCGCTCGGCGGCGGTGTCGGCATGGGCCTGCGCGAAAGCGATGGCGAGCTGCGCGAGAAATTCGATGCGGCCATCACCTCGATGAAAGAAGACGGCACGCTGAACACGCTGCTGACCAAATGGTTCGGCGAAAAGCAGAAAACCTTCTGATCTAACCTTCGGGCGCGGCGGATCCCTGCCGCGCCCCTCTCCTGCGTGGTCCCATGTTTTCCTATTGCACCGATCCCGAGACCCTCTCCGGCCTGAGCTGGCTGTCGTGCTACCTGACCACGGGCAAGCATATGTCGCTCTATTATGCCGTGCCGACGGTGCTGCTGCTTTTGGCCCTCACCGCGCCGCTGGCGCTGGGCGTGGGCTTTCTCGGGGCGATGGCGGCCCGCGCCCGCTTTGCGCCGCTCTCCTGGGTCGGTAAATCCTATATCGCCATCGTGCGCGGCGTGCCCGATGTGGCCTTTTTCCTCTTCTTCGTCATCGCGCTGGATCAGGCGCTGGAATGGCTCCTGCACAAGGCGCGCTGCCCCGACTGGCCCGAACCGGTCCGACAGGGCAATGATTTCGTCGTCTGTTCCGCGGCCAAGATCCCGCCCGGCACCGCGCCGCAATGGATCCACGAATCCTACGGGTTCATGCTCGCCGTGGTCACTTTTGCCATCGTCTTTGGCGCTTTCGTGGCCAATGTGCTCTTTGGCGCGATGCGCGCCGTGCCCCGGGCCCAGCTCGAAACCGCCGCCGCCTATGGCATGAACACCCGCCAGACCTTCTGGCGCATCCTCGTGCCCCAGATGTGGGTCTATGCCCTGCCCGGGCTCGGCAACCTCTGGATGGTGCTGATCAAGGCAACACCGCTGCTCTTCCTGCTCGGGGTCGAGGACATCGTCTATTGGGCCCGCGAACTGGGCGGCGCGAAAACCGCGCGCTTCTCCGACTATCCGCACCCCGACTGGCGCATGTGGTATTTCCTCGGGCTGCTGGTCTTCTACCTGATCTTCACCCGGATCTCGGAAATCTTCCTGGAACGGCTGATGCAACGGCTGAGCCATGGTCAGGCCACGACCGGGGGCGAAGCTCTCAGAAAGGCCGACGCATGAGCTGCTGGCAAACCATCCAGGATTACGGCCTGCGCTCCATCGGCATCGGCGAACGGCTCTTGCCGCGCGACGGGTTTACCCTGTGCGAACAGATCACCCTGATCGGGTCGGGCATGCTGTGGAACATCTATTTCGGCACGCTGGCGCTGGTCGCGGGGTTCTTCCTCGCCAACCTGCTCGCCGTGGCCAAGGCGGCACCCAGCCGCTGGGCCCGCAAACCGGCGGAATGGTTCATCTTCGTCTTCCGGGGCTCGCCGCTCTTCGTGCAGTTCTTCTTCGCCTATTTCCTCTTCCTCTCGCTGAAGCAGAGCTTTCCGATCTTCACCCCCTTCGCCTCGGCCTGGCTCGGGGCGCTGGTGGTGCTCTTCTTCAACACCGCCGCCTATTCCGCCGAGATTTTCTATGGCGCGCTGCGCTCGATCCCCAAGGGCGATGTCGAGGCGGCCGACGCCTATGGCTTTTCCGGCTGGCCGCGTTTTCGCCGCATCATCTGGCCGACCATGCTGCGGCTGGGCTGGCCCGCCTATACCAATGAGGCGATCTTTCTCTTTCACGCCACGGTGCTGGTCTTCTTCTCGGGCTTCCCAAGCCGCCAGCAACGCGGCGATGCGCTCTATTACGCGAATTACTTCGCCGACAAGACCTTCAACCCCTTCGTGGCCTACCCGATCCTCGCCGGCTATTTCATCCTGCTGACGCTGGTGGTGATCGCGATCTTTGGCCTGATCAACCGCCGCCTCAACCGGCACCTGCCGCAAGAGGCCCGGCGCAAGCTGCGGATCAGACCCAACCTCATCCGCTAAACGCCCCCGGAACCCGATGTTCATCGCCCCGACCACCGCGCGTGATCGGGGCTTTCGGGCGTCTCCCCAGAGCTGCCATTCACGCAAAATCCAGACTGTCGCGATACCGTCGTAATACCGACGTGTTACCGCAACCGAAATAATTTGATCAAATTCTGTTGCCTTGCGTCAAATCCCCGCTTAGGGTCGCGCCAAGACCAACAGGAAAATTTCAGATGTCCCAAGATCCGCATACGATCCGCGTCGCATTTTGCGACCTTAACGGGGTGATGCGTGGCAAACGCCTCCCCGGCGAATATGAGAGCAAGCTTGCAAAGGGCGCGGTCAAACTGCCCCTCTCGGCGGTCAATGTCGACGTCACCGGCGCCGATATCGAAGACAGCCCTCTCGTGTTCGAAACAGGCGATGCCGATGGCGTGCTGCTGCCCACCGGGCGCGGCCCGATGCCCCTGCCCTGGCTGGGCAGCGATCAACCGCTCTACCCGATGGAGCTGCGCCGCTCGCGCGAGGACGCCTTCGGCGCCGACCCCCGCGCCGCGCTGCGCCGGGTGCTGACCCGCTATGAGGCGCGCGGCTGGTCCGTGCAGGCTGCGACCGAGCTCGAGTTTACCCTCGTGGACGACACCGGGGACGAGCTCGCCTGCGTCCGCAACCCGCAAAACGGCCAGCCCATCGAGATGCCCGAAGTCCTCGCGCTGAGCCATATGGACGCCTTTGATGCCTTCCTCACCGACCTCTATGAAGGGGCCGAGGAAATGGGCATCCCGGCCCAGACCGTGACCTCCGAGGCGGGCGTCGGCCAGTTCGAAATCACCCTCGATCATCAGGACGCTTTGCGCGCCGCCGATGACGCTTGGCTCTTCAAGGCGCTGATCCGTGGTTTGGCCCGAAAACATGGGCTTGCAGCCACGTTCATGGCGAAACCCTTTGGCGATGACGCGGGCAATGGCATGCATGTGCATTTCTCGATCTGGGGCGCCGGCGGTCAGAACATGATGGATGAAACCCATCCCGGCGGCGAAGAACGGCTCCATGCCGCGCTGGCCGGCTGCCTCGCCGCGATGGCGGGCTCGACGCTGATCTTCGCGCCGCACGCCAATTCCTACGCAAGGCTGGTGCCCGGCGCCCATGCCCCCACCGCGATCTGCTGGGGTCAGGACAACCGCACCGCGGCGCTGCGCATCCCGATGGGCGGCCCCGGCAGCCGCCGCATCGAGAACCGCGTCGCGGGCGGCGACACCAACCCCTATCTGGTGCTCGCCGCCATCCTTGGCGCGGCGATCCACGGCATCGAAAACGGGCTGACCCCGCCGCCGCCCATCGAGGGCAACGCCTATGAGCAGGACCTGCCGCAGCTCGCCGCGAGCTGGACCGAGGCCATCGACCGCTTCGAGGCCGATCCGATCATGGCCGAGATCTTCGGCCCGCTCCTGCGCGACTGCCTCGTGCGCTGCAAACGCCAGGAGGTCGACATTCTCGCCGACGTGCCGCTCGAAGATCATTGGAAGACCTATCTCGACACGGCCTGACGAAGAGCGCTACGATGCGCGGCACGGGCCCTCCCGGCCCGCCGCCAGATGGAATTTGATCAAATTAAGGTGACCCAGTGAAAATCGGCATCCTCCAAACCGGCCACGGCACCCCCGAAATGATTTCGGCGCAGGGTGATATCGACCGGATGTTCATGAAACTGCTCGGCGCGCGGGGCTTTGACTTTGAAACCTTCGCCGTGGTCGACGGGATCTTTCCCGACACGGTCGAGGACGCCGATGGCTGGCTGATCACCGGCTCCAAACATGGCGCCTATGAGGATCACGACTGGATCCCGCCGCTCGAAGAGTTCATCCGCGCCGTCCATGCCGATGGCCGCCCGATGATCGGCGTTTGCTTTGGTCACCAGATCATCGCGCAGGCCATGGGCGGCAAGGTCGAGAAATTCTCCGGCGGCTGGTCCGTCGGCCACAAGAGCTATGAGATCGAGGGCGAAACCCACCATCTCAACGCCTGGCATCAGGATCAGGTGACCGAAGTGCCCGAAGGGGCCCGCGTCATCGGCCATAATGATTTCTGCGCCAATGCAGCGCTGATCTACGATGACCGTATCCTGACGATCCAGCCCCACCCCGAGTTCAACGCCGAGGTGATCGACCTGCTGATCCGCACCCGCGGTCCCGGCGTCGTCCCCGAAGAGCTGCTGCAATCCGCCACCGCACAGCTCGACAAAAAGACCGACAGCGACCGCTTCGCTGATCGGATGGAACAGTTTTTCAAACGAGGTGCCTGATGGCCCAATGGACCGACTCCCTGCCCGAAGCCGCGAATGCCTATCTCGAAGGCCGCCGGCTTGACGAAGTCGAATGTATCGTCTCCGACCTGCCC
This sequence comes from Roseovarius nubinhibens ISM, assembly GCF_000152625.1. Classification (GTDB taxonomy): domain Bacteria; phylum Pseudomonadota; class Alphaproteobacteria; order Rhodobacterales; family Rhodobacteraceae; genus Roseovarius; species Roseovarius nubinhibens. The sequence continues at coordinate 88,219 of NZ_CH724156.1, forward strand.
GGCATTGCCCGCGGCAAGGCGGTGCCCGCATCGAAATTCGCCCGTCAGGATTACTTTCACCTGCCGGATTCGATCTTTTACCAAACCATCACCGGGGGCTGGGCCGAGGCCGCCGGCGACGAAGGCTTTATCGAGCGCGACATGCTCTTGCGCCCGGATATGAGCACCGCCACCGCCGCGCCCTGGACGGCGGACTGGACGCTGCAAGTGATCCATGACGCCTTTGACAAGACCGGCGCACCGATCCCCTATTCGCCGCGCAACGTGCTCAAACGGGTGGTGCAGCTCTATCGCGATCAGGGTCTCGAACCCGTTGTCGCCCCGGAGATGGAATTTTTCATCGTCGCGCGCAACATCGACCCGGCACAGGAAATTCAGCCGATGATGGGCCGCTCCGGCCGTCCCGCCGCCGCGCGCCAATCCTATTCGATGACCGCCGTCGACGAATTCGGCCCCGTCATCGACGACATCTATGATTTCGCCGAGGCGCAAGGCTTTGAAATCGACGGCATCACCCAAGAGGGCGGCGCAGGCCAGCTCGAGATCAATCTCAACCACGGCGATCCCGTGGCGCTGGCCGATGAGGTCTTTTACTTCAAGCGGCTGATCCGCGAGGCGGCGCTGCGCCACGGCAGTTTCGCGACCTTCATGGCCAAACCCATCGCCGACGAGCCGGGCAGCGCCATGCATATCCACCAATCCGTCCTCGATCTGAAAACCGGCGAGAACATCTTTTCCACCCCCGAGGGCGAAGAAACCGATGCCTTCCGCCATTTCCTCGGCGGCATGCAGAAACACCTGCCCGCGGCCATCGCGGTGCTCGCCCCTTACGTCAATTCCTACCGCCGCTACGTCAAGGATCACGCCGCCCCGATCAACCTCGCCTGGGCGCGCGACAACCGCACCACGGGGCTGCGCATCCCGATCTCGGGCCCCAAGGCACGGCGCATCGAAAACCGCCTCGCCGGGATGGATTGCAACCCCTATCTCGGCATCGCGGCCAGCCTCGCCTGCGGCCTTCTCGGCATGATGAACAAGGTCGAGCCCGCCGCCGAATTCCATGGCGACGCCTATGAGGGCGACGAGGACATCCCGCGCGTGCAAGGCGAGGCGCTCGATCTCTTCGAGGAGGCCACCGATCTGCACGAGGTGCTGGGCCGCGAGTTTGCCCGCGTCTATGCCATCGTGAAACGCGCCGAATATGACGAGTTCCTGCAGGTCATCTCGCCTTGGGAACGGGAACATCTGCTGCTCAACGTCTAGGTGCTGTGATGAACCTGCTGCACGCCAATGACCGGCCGGGCGAATACCCGCAGAGCTGGTACGCCGCCACCGCCGAGACCCTGCCGCCCTTCGCGCCTCTCAAGGGCGAACAGCGCGCCGATGTCTGTGTCGTGGGCGGCGGCTTTACCGGCCTGTCGGCGGCGCTGCATCTGGCCGAGGCCGGGCTCGACGTGGTGCTGCTCGAGGCCCAGCGTCTGGGCTTTGGCGCCTCGGGCCGCAACGGCGGTCAGCTCGGCTCGGGCCAGCGGCAGGATCAGCACACGCTCGAAAAGATGCTGGGCGACGCCGATGCCGCCCGCTGCTGGGAGCTGGCCGAAGACGCCAAGGACCTCGTCAAATCGCTGATTTCAAGGCACAATATCGACTGCTACCTGAAACCGGGCGTGGCACATGCCTGTTTCACCCGGGCCGAGATGGCTGACGAGCATGATTATGCCAGCCATCTGCGCGACCGCTACGGCTATGACCAGATCGAGACGCTCGACCGCGAGGCCTTTCACGCGCTCTGCCCCTCGCCCGCCTATCACGGCGGCATTCTCGACATGGGCGCGGCGCATCTGCACCCGCTGCGCTATGCGCTGGGCCTTGCCCGCGCGGCCCGTGACGCGGGCGTGCGCATCCATGAACGCGCCGAGGTGCATCACATCGCCGAAGGCCAGCCCGCCACCGTGCAGACCGCCCAGGGCCGGGTCACCGCCGATCATGTGATCCTCGCTTGCAACGGCTATCTCGGCGGGCTCAACCGGCAGGTGGCGGCCCGCGTCATGCCGATCAACAATTTCATCCTCGCCACCGAGCCGCTCGGCGACGAGGCCGCCCGCGTGCTCACCCGCGACGTGGCGGTGGCCGATACGAAATTCGTGGTGAATTACTTCCGGCTCAGCCATGACAAACGGCTCTTGTTCGGCGGCGGCGAAAGCTATGGCTACCGCTTTCCGCGCGACATCCGCGCCACGGTGATGAAGCCGATGCTGGAAATCTATCCCCATCTGCGCGATGTGCGCGTCGATTACACCTGGGGCGGCACGCTGGCGATCACTATGAAACGCCTGCCCTATCTGGCGCGGATCGGGCCCAATATGCTCACCGCCTCGGGCTATTCCGGCCATGGCGTCGGCAGCGCCACCCATTGCGGGCGGCTCATGGCCGAGGCGGTGCGCGGCGAGGCTTCGGGCTTTGACACGATGGCGCGCCTGCCCACCCCGCGCTTTCCGGGCGGCGGTGCGCTACGCTCGCCGCTGCTCGTCCTCGCGATGAGCTGGTACGCGATGCGCGACCGTCTCGGGCTCTAATCCGCGCCGAAGGTCGCCGAGACCTCGTACATCACCGGCTCGAACCCTTTGCACAGGGTGTTGAACCCGCGATTGCGCCGCCGCATCTCGTCGCTGCGCAGCATCGCCTGGAAATCCTCCCGCGTGCTCCATTGCGAGTAATTGGCGATCCGGGTCTGGGCGTCATTGACATGCAGCCCCGCCGCGATGAACCCCGGCTGTTTCGAGATAAAGGCGTCATAGGCCTCGGTCAGCGCCTCCAGCAAATCCTGGCAGGACCCCGGCGAGGTCTCGAATGTGGTGATGACGGTCTGGTGGCCACCACCTTGGCTAATCCTGGGCATGGCATCCTCCTTTTTGAGATTAGCCTAACACCCTCTCGTCATTTGACAAAGACAGACAATTTAACCTGCCGTTTACCATTCTAGGCAAGGCTGGGCCGACGCGGAGGAACCCGATGGCCCGCCTGATCCTCATTCTGATCTGCCTGAGCGGCATGGCCCATGCCGGGCCGTGGCCACGCCCGCCGGGCACCGGGCATCTCTCCTTTTCCACCACCTATTTCGACGCCAAGACCTATGCCGACCCGCTGAGCTTCAACACGCTCTATCTCGACTATGGGCTGACCGAACGGATCACCCTCGGGCTCGATCTGGGGCAAAATGATCTCGGCGAATACAAGGCCATCGCCTTTGCCAAAACCCCGCTCATGGCGGGGCTTCTGGGCGATCGGCTGCGGATCTCGGCCGAGCTGGGCGCGGGCATGGTGATCAACCGCGAGGCCCTGCGCGCCGGGCTTCATCTGGGCCGGGGCGGCCGGGTCTGGCGCGAGAAAACCGGCTGGATCGCCTGGGAGAACCGCGCCATCTTCACCACCGGCCACCGCCCCCGCATCACCAGCGATCTCACCTTGGGCCTCACCGCCAGCCCCCGCACCAAGCTCATCGTGCAATTGCAAAGCGGCGTCACCCCGGGCGAGCCCGCCTATGCCCGCCTCGCCCCGAGCCTCATCTGGCAGCGCAAGCCCGGCCACCATCTCGAATTCGGAGTGGGTGCCGGGCTGCATGATGCGGAACGCTACAATATCAAACTGGGCATCTGGCGCGACTTCTGAGCCGCGCCAGACACTTACCTAATGCACGTCATCCATCCGCGCCCGCAAGATCACCGTGCCCTGCACCGGCTCGGGCCAGCGCAGCCGGATCTCGTTTTGCGCCGCGCCTTGCTTGGCATGGACATAAGGCGCGGCAAACACCTCCTGCCCGGCGCCATTGGTCAAGGGCCCCATCGCCACCACCGATTCCACCGCCTGCGCCCAGCCCTCGAAGGGCAGATGATCCGCCAGACTGATCGACCAGTCATTTGACACCCCCGCCCGGCTGAACTCATAGCTGAACGGGCTCTCGCTGCGCTTTTCGATGTTGTTGTAGGTGTTGGAGGTGAAATTCACCCCCTTCATCCGGTTATAGTCGAAATCGGCAAAGCTGGTGTCGACATGTTCGACCTGTGCGATGCTGCCGCCAATGATGCGGAAGGAATTGTTGTTGATGTTCAACCCGTTGAGGTAATGCCCCGCGCCATGCGGCTTGATCACCAAAAAGGTGAACCAGGGCGCCACATTGCCCGCCAGAAACACATTGTCCGACAGGTTGAGCGCGCTGAAGGAAAACTCGCTGTCATAATCCGGCGCGCTGTCATGCTCGTTCACCCATTCGACAAAACAATTGTCGATATAGTTCGAGGTCACCGTCGACCGCGAATTGGTCCGGGTGAGGATAAGCCCCGCCGTCCGCCCGCCGTCATTCGACGTATCGCCCTGAAACCAATGGTTGCTGGTGACGATATTGCTCGACCCGGCCAAGAGCGCGAAATGCCGGAAATAGGACGCCCGATTGTCGCGCAGCTTGACGTCATTGGCATTGGCATTGAGCCCGATCGACACCCGGTTGAGCGCCGGAATATCGCTCTCATCCGACAGGAACTGACAGCGGTCGATGATCATCCCCTGATCGCCCTTGGAATAGCTGGTGATGCCGCGATCCTTGGGCCGCGTGATGAAACAATCGCGGAAATGAAACCCGGTCCCCGATCCGGGCAGCATCACGCCGCTGCACACGCCGGAACATTGGAACTCGATATTCGACAGGGAAAACTTGCTGAGCTTCACAAAGCCCGAGAAATCGAGCAGGTATTTGAACCGCCGAAAGGTAAAGACCTGCGTGCCCTCCGCATCATAGAGCTGCTGGCTGAGCGTGACCTCCTGCTGCGCCACATCGACCTCGGCGACATAGACCTCGCGCCCGACGCCAGTGCCCTCGATCACCGCGCCCAGCGGGATATTGGCCACATTCGTCACATTGGTGAGCTTGAGCGAGTCGCTGAGACTATAGCTCGCCTGCGAGGTCACCACCTCGGTCGCCCAGCTGCCATTGCCATGGGCCGAAAACTGGCCGTTCTTGATATAGCGGCGCTGCGAATAATTGTCCTTGTCGACCACCGCCGCCTGCATATCCACCGGCTCGGTGAGCGTGATCAACCGCCCGCACAGATCGAGCGATTCATGCCCCGAATTGTTCAAAAGCGCCTGAAACGCCTTGCGAAAACCCAGCTCCTCATCGCCGAACGCATCAATATAGCTCGGCAGATCGTAACTCCCGTTGAGCGACAGGATCTTGTCGGCGGCCATGGTCACAATGCCTTGAAACCGCACCCGCGATTGCAGCGTCACACTATCGCCGAGCCGATACACCCCGTCCGGCACCAGCACATCGCGCCCCTGCGCCGCCGCATCCGCCGCCTCAAAGGCCGCGTGATTGTCCGTGGTCCCATCGCCCACCGCGCCATAATCGCGCACATCCACCCAATCGGTGGACTGGCCGCGAAACGCCGCCGTGATGTCCTCGATCTCGATATCGTCGATCCGCACCACACCGCCATTCGGCCCGGTCATATCCAGCCCGAAATGCCCGTAGATTGCCCCCGGCCCCCAGGCCATATCGACGCCGCTGCGCTGGCCGACACCGACGATGGCGCTGATCTCCACCACCTCGCCATAGGAACTTAGGGTCACTTCCGGCCCGGTCTCGGTCACGCCGGTCACATGCTGATTGCCCGCACCCCCGGCCCAGGCCGCAATCCGCAGCGTCGGGAAATTGCCCGACACGGCTTTGACCCGCGCCCGCACCTGCAGATAACAGCCCGGAAGGATCGGCGTTTCGCCAAAATGGCGCAGCTTCTGCGTGGTCTGGCTCTTCGTGAGCTCGAGCGCCCCGCCGAAATCCTGATCCGCCGCCACCAGCGCGGCATTGCCCGCCCCCTGATAGCTGTCCGACCCCGGCGTGCCATCGCCGCTCGACCATTGATCCAGACCCATTGCAAAGGCCGGGGGCATAAAGACCACGCCGTCGGTGATTGCCTTGTTCATCCGTTTCCCTTTCCGCCTGTCCCGCGCCTCGCGGCTGTGGGACCCGTTGATATCGCCAGCCGGGACTGGCCCGGTCAGGGCAATGGTCTAGGAAAGATTGGTTAACGCCTTGCGGCCCCACCGTGACGGTGCCCCCCTCGGGCCCTCGCGTCGCGAGCGCTACGGGTTTCTACGCTCTGGCGCAGGCCGGACCCCCATGCCACTCTGGCCCGACAGTCGAAAGGACAGCCCATGCAGCCCACCAGCCTCTACGCCCTCACCATGCTCATCGCCGGGATCGGCATCCCGCTGCTGGCCGGGCTCAACGCGGCGCTGGGCACCCGGCTCGGTTCGCCCGCCGCCGCCGCGACCGTGCTCTTCGTGGTGGCCTTTCTGGTGGCGCTCGTCACCTGCCTCGCGGTGTCGAGCCCCCGCGCCCTCGCCGGACTCGCCGCCGCGCCCCGGCATCTCCTGCTGGGCGGTGTGCTGGTCGCCTTCTACGTGCTCTCGATCACCTATGTCGCGCCGCATTTCGGCGTCGGCAACGCGGTCTTCTTCGTGCTGCTGGGCCAGCTGATCAGCGCCGCCGCCATCGACCATTTCGGCCTCTTCGGCGCGCGCATCTCGCCGCTGACGCTCAACCGCGCGGCAGGCATCGCGCTGATGGCCACCGGCGTCTTTCTCACCCAACGCGCCTGAGCCGACACCGCCCCCCGCCGCACGGCGCGTTAACCCCGCGCCGCAACACCGCGTCGAAGGCGATTTGCGATACCGACGTCCTGCCGCCGGAATACCGACGTGATACCGACAAACGGAAAACCCGGCCAAAATGACCGGGTTAACCTCAACATATCAAGGGCTTAGAGCGGATTTCAGCCCGCAAGCTGGTTGAGCTGGTTCCACACATGCTCTTCGATCTCCACAGGGTCCATTTTCCGCTTCCCCTGCCCCGGCATCCGCGCGCCCTCATCCTGCGCCACGGCCCGCGCCACCTGTTCGAGACGCGCGCCGAAATCATCCGACGTACCGGGATCGATGATCAGGTAAAACTGCCCCAGATCATGCGGCGGTCCTTCAGGTGCCTTGAGAGGTTTGACATCCTGGCTCGCGACACCGCCGGTCATCCCCGCCGCCAGCAGTTCCACCATAAGGCCAAGCCCCCAGCCCTTATAGCCGCCGGTCGACACCAGCGACCCGGCCAGCGCCGCCTCGGGATCGGTGGTCGGCCGCCCCTCGGCATCCACCGCCCAGCCCTCTGGAATGCTCTCGCCCGCCGCTTTCGCCATGGTGATCTTGCCCAGCGCCACGGTGGTCGTCGACTGATCGAACTGCATCGCCACACCCCCGGCCCCATCCGGCACCGAAAATGCAAACGGGTTGGTCCCGATCACCCGGCGCTTGCCGCCCGGCGGCGCCACGATGGGCGAGGCATTGGTCATCCCCATGCCGATCATCCCCTCGCGGGCGATCTGCTCGGTGAAATAGCCCAGCGAGGTGCAGGTATGCGCGTGACCCACCGCCAGCATCGCCACGCCGTTCTCCTGCGCCGCCGAGATCGCCAGCGGCAGCCCCTTGGCAAAGGCCGGCTGGGCAAAGCCAAACTGCGCATCGACCCGCACCGTGCCGGGACGCGGCCGGCTCACCTCAGGCTCGGCATGGCCCTTGACCCGGCCACTCTTCAACTGGGTGCAATAGCTTTCAAGGTAATACAGCCCGCAGATCTTGTTGCCGACGGATTCCGCCTTGGCAATGGCATCCGCCACATGCGCCGCAACCCAGGGTGCCGCGCCGTGATTGATCAGCGCATGGGCCGACAGACGTTCGATTTCGGCCAATGAAACTTTGGGCATTCTACTCTTCCTTGTTTAGTCTTTGCAGCGGGTTACCCCGCCACAACCGTACCATTATCAAGCCGCAGCACCCGGTCCATCCGCGCCGCCAGCTCGAGGTTATGGGTCGCGATCAGCGCCGACAGCCCGGTCTCGCGCACCAGCGTCACCAGCCGCTCGAACACCCGGTCCGAGGTGGCGGGATCGAGGTTGCCGGTGGGCTCGTCCGCCAGCAAGATGCGCGGCCCATTGGCCAGCGCCCGGCAAAAGGCGACGCGCTGCTGCTCGCCGCCCGACATGGCCGAGGGCCGATGCCCGGCCCGCTCGCCGACGCCCACCTGATCCAAAAGCTCCTGCGCCCGCGCCTCCGCCGCCCGCCGCGCCACGCCATTGGCCAGCTGCGGCAGCACCACGTTTTCCAACGCGCTGAACTCGGGCAGCAGATGGTGGAACTGATAGACAAACCCGACCTCGCGCCGCCGCGCCACGGTGCGCCGCCGATCGCCCAGCCCGGTCATATCGACGCCGCCGATCTCGACCCGCCCGGCATCCGGCGTGTCGAGCAGCCCCGCCATATGCAAGAGCGTCGACTTGCCCGCCCCCGAGGGCGCGACCAGCGCCACGATCTCGCCCGCCTGCAGGCTGAGCTCGGCCTCGCGCAGCACCGTCACCTCGTTCTCGCGGCCCTTGTTGTAGGTTTTCGAAATGCCTGTCAGGCGCAGCACGGGATCACTCATAGCGCAGGGCCTCCACCGGGTTCATCCGGGCCGCACGGCGCGCCGGAAAGATCGTGACGATAAAGCTGAGCCCAAGCGACAGCGCCACCGCCGACAGCACATCCCAAAGCTCGAGCTTGGCCGGCAGGTAATAAATCCCCCGGATCGCCGGGTCCCAGGCCTCGCCCCCGGTCGCGCCGTTAACCAAAGCGAAAATCGGATCGATGTAGATTGCGAAAAGACAGCCAAGGATCACGCCAAAAAGCGTCCCGATCAAACCGGTGAACGCGCCACAAATGAAAAACACGCGCAGCACAGAGCCTTCGGTAAGACCCATGGTGCGCAAAATGCCAATATCGCGCCCCTTGTTCTTGACCAGCATGATCAAGCCGCTGGTGATGTTCATCGCGGCAATCAGCACGAGGATCGACAGGATGACGAACATCACCCGATCCTCGATATCGAGCGCGTCGAGAAAGCTCTTCGAGGCATCGCGCCAGGTCCACAGCAGCGCCCGCTCTCCCGCCGCCGCGATCAGCGCCTCGGTCATCGCGTCAACATGGTCCGGCTCGGCCACCATCACCTCGAGCTCATCCGCCACGCCTTCGCGGTTGAAAAACTCCTGCGCCTCGGCAAAGGGCAGATAGACGCGGGTGCGGTCGATGTCATAACGTCCCGCTGAGAACACATAAGTCACGTCATAGGCCTTGACCCGCGGGCTCGACCCAAAGGCCGTCTTGACGCCGCCGGGCAGGATGATCTTGACCTTGTCGCCCACCGTCACGCCCAATTCACGCGCCACGCCCGACCCGATGGCGATGCCCTGATCGAATGCCTCGATCTCGCCAAGGCTCGTCTCTGGGTTCGCAATACGCGGGATCGTTTTCAGGTTTTCTTTCGTAATACCAAAGACTTCGACCCCGGCATTGCGGTTCTGCACATTGGCCAGCAACTGCCCCCGCACCAGCGGCGCAACCCGTGTCACACCCGGCACCTCGCGCACTCTTGCGGCCATCTCTTCATAGTCCTGCAAGGTCCGGTCGATACGGCCCGTCACCGCGTCCACCTCGCCCGCGCTATAGATGGTCACATGGGCGTTGCTGCCAAGTATCGTATCCACAAACTCGGCCCGAAACCCCGAGCGCACCGCCAGCGTCACGATCAGCGCGAACACGGCCAGCGTGATGCCGATGAGGCTGATCCAGGTCATGACGCTCACGCCGCCCTCGGCGCGTTTGGCGCGCAGATAGCGCCAGGCGATCATCCATTCAAACGGGGCAAAGGGGGCGGGTGTGCCTGGCATGTGTCGGGTTCCGGTCTTGGTTTCGGCGCAACCTGTGCCGCAGGGGGCCAAGGGTCAAGCCTTCTTCCCCCGCCTAGCCGCTTTCCGCCCGAAAAGCACGCCCCAAAAGAGCCTGAGCACCGCGCCAATCCCGCCGATGGCCAACAGACCGCCAAGGAACCCCGCCCCGCCGAACATGCCGCCCTCAAATGTCAGCGGCAGCGCCGGTCGGAAATCCGCCCAGGTGGCACGCGCGATCTCCCTGTCGCCAAGCCGCCCGGCCTCATAGGCGCGGGTGAACGGCCCCGCCTGACGCAACACCGACAGATCCTCGCTGAGCCGCGCATGCCGCGCCACGGTACGCCGCACGCTCTCGGCCCGCGCCGCGGCCATCCGCCCGCCCTGTTCGAGATCGGCCAGCGCCGCCTCGCGGTCCAGGTCGAACTTTGCCGCATCGGCATCGAAGGCGGCGATGAACCGCGACAGCTCATCCACCGCACCGCCGAGCCGCTGCACATATTGCTGTGAAAATTCCGGAAACTGCGACAGTCCCGCCGCCCCGGCCAGACCGCCCGCCACTGCTATCGCCCGCATGAACATGCGCCGCACCTCTTACCTGCCTCGCCCCAATCTCGCACGGGGCAAGGCAAGAGGACAAGCCAACGCGCGATCAGAGACCCTGATCGCCGTAGCCTATCACACACCCTTTCCCGGCAGGTTAATCGCCGAAAAATGCTCCTTGAGCTTGGCAATCGCGGCCTCCGGCGACAGCTCTTCGCTCTCGCCCGTGCGGCGGCTTGTGAGCTCGACCACACCGTTCTTGAGGCCGCGGGGACCGACCGTGATCCGCCACGGCAGACCGATGAGATCCATCGTCGCGAACTTGCCGCCCGCCCGCTCGTTGCGGTCGTCATAAAGCGGCTCGAGCCCAAGCGCCGCCACCTGCGCATAGAGCGCGTCACAGGCCGCATCCGCCTCGTCATCGCCCTGTTTGAGGTTGACGATCCCGACATGGAACGGCGCCACCGCCTCGGGCCAGATGATGCCCTTGTCGTCATGGCTCGCCTCGATGATCGCGCCCAGAAGGCGGCTCACCCCGATACCATGGCTGCCCATATGCACCGGCACCGGCTTGCCGTCGGGGCCTTGCACCGTGGCGCCCATCGGCTCGGAATATTTGGTGCCGAAATAGAAGATCTGTCCGACTTCAATGCCCCGCGCCACGCGGCGGCGCTCTTCGGGGATCTGGTTGAACAGCGCCTCGTCATGGGTCTCATCGGTGCGGGCATAGCGCGAGGTGAACTCTTCGAGCACCGCCTGACAGGCCTCATGGCTGTCATGGTCGATCTCGCGCTCGCCAAAGGTCAGATCGGTAATCTCGCTGTCATAGAACACTTCGCTCTCGCCGGTCTCGGCCAGCACGAGGAACTCATGGGTGTCATCGCCACCGATGGGACCGGAATCCGCCCGCATCGGGATCGCCTGCAGCCCCATCCGCTCATAGGTGCGCAGATAGCTCACCAGATGGCGGTTATAGGCATGCAGCGCGTCTTCCTTGGTGAGGTCGAAATTATAGCCGTCCTTCATCAGGAATTCGCGCCCGCGCATCACGCCAAAGCGCGGCCGGATCTCGTCGCGGAACTTCCACTGGATATGATAGAGCGTCAGCGGCAGGTCCTTATAACTCGACACATGGCTGCGGAAGATGTCGGTGATCATCTCCTCGTTGGTCGGCCCAAAGAGCATGTCGCGATCCTGCCGGTCACGGATGCGCAGCATCTCGGGACCATAGGCGTCGTAGCGCCCGCTCTCGCGCCAGAGATCGGCCGATTGCAGCGTCGGCATCAGCATCGGGATATGGCCGACGCGCTGCTGTTCCTCATGGACTATGGTCTCGATATTGCGCAGCACCTTATAGCCCAGCGGCAGCCAGGAATAGATCCCCGCGCTCGACTGTTTGATCATCCCGGCCCGCAACATCAGGCGGTGGCTGACGATCTGCGCCTCCGAGGGCGTTTCTTTCAAAACGGGCAGGAAATAGCGGCTGAGACGCATGGAGAGACCTTTCAGGGATCCGAAAACTTGGTGCCCGCGAGGTCTAGGGCAATCGCGGCTCACAGGCAAGCGGTGCTATCATCCCCTTCCCGCTTGCAACCCCCGGCCCGATGGGCGATTTTTGGGCAACTTCACAAGTGGTTCAAAGGGGAAGCCCGTGGCCTTGCCGGTGCGTACACAGATGAAATACTGGGGGGCCGTCACACTGGTCTTTCTGGTGGTGCTTTGGTTCCTGGGCGACGTGATCCTGCCCTTCGTGCTGGGCGGTGCCATCGCCTATTTCCTCGACCCGCTGGCCGACCGTCTGGAAAAGCTCGGGCTGACCCGCGCCATGGCGGTGGCGACGATCACGCTCTTTGCGCTTCTTCTCTTTGTCATCATGGCGCTTCTGGTGGTGCCGACCCTGATCAAGCAGGCCGTCGCGCTCTTTGACATCGCGCCACAGCTCGCCCGCGATCTCGAAGGGTTCATCAGCCGCAATTTCCCCCAGGTCGGTGACGGCGACAGCACCCTGCGCCAATCGCTTGCCGTCGTCGGCGACACGATCAAATCCAAGGGCGGTCAGCTGCTCGACAGCGCCATCGGCTCGGTCTCGTCGCTGATCAACGTGGTGCTGCTCTTCGTCATCGTGCCGGTGGTGGCCTTCTACCTGCTCTATGATTGGGACCGGATGGTCGCCGCGGTCGATGACCTGCTGCCCCGCGACCACGCCCCCACCGTGCGCCATCTCGCAAAGCAAATCGACCGCACGCTTGCCTCCTTTATCCGGGGCATGGGCACGGTCTGCCTGATCCTTGGCACCTATTACGCCGGGGCGCTGATGCTCGTCGGGCTGCAATTCGGTCTGGTGGTGGGGTTCGTCGCCGGTCTGATCACCTTCATCCCCTATGTGGGGGCGCTGGTCGGCGGCGCGCTGGCCATCGGGCTCGCGCTCTTTCAGTTCTGGGGCGATTGGGTCTCCATCGGTCTGGTCGCCGGCATCTTTGCCCTGGGTCAGGTGATCGAGGGCAATGTGCTCACCCCGAAACTGGTGGGCAGCTCGGTCGGGCTGCACCCGGTCTGGCTCATCTTTGCGCTGTCGGTCTTTGGCGCGCTCTTCGGCTTTGTCGGGATGCTCGTCGCGGTGCCCGTCGCCGCCGCCATCGGCGTACTGGCGCGGTTCGCGATCCAGCAATATCGCAGCAGCCTGCTCTATCGCGGTCTCTCGGATCGGGATCAGGCCTGATGTCGCAACAGCTGAGCTTTGACCTGCCCGCCGTGCCGGCGATGGGGCGTGACGATTTCTTCGTCTCCGCCTCGAACGCCGCCGCCGTGGCGATGATCGAAACCTGGCAGAGCTGGCCTGCCCGCAAGCTCATGCTGCGCGGCCCCTCGGGCGCGGGCAAGACCCATCTTGCCCATGTCTGGGCAAGCCTCTCAGGCGCCCGGATCATCGCCGCCAGCGATTTGGCCGAGGCCGACATCCCGACATTGGCGAGCGGCCCGGTGGCCGTCGAAGACCTGTGGCAGATCACCGGCGAAAGGGCGCAGGAACGGGCGCTTTTTCACCTGCACAACCTCGTGCTGGCCGAGGGCAATTCACTGCTGATCACCAGCAGCGACGACAGCGCCCTCAGCGACATCCACCTGCCCGACCTCGCCAGCCGCATGGAGGGCACCCCCGGCGTCCGGATCGAGCCCCCCGACGACGCGCTGCTTGCCGCGGTGCTGATGAAGCTCTTTGCCGACCGTCAGCTGCGCCCCACGCCTGAAACCCTGCCCTATATCGTGCCTCGCATGCCGCGCGCCTTTGCGGCTGCCCGAAATCTGGTCGAAACGCTGGATCAACTGGCGCTCGATACCGGCAAACCGATCAATCGGCGGCTGGCCGCGACTGCACTGGACAATCTGCAAATTTAGTCTGACACTCCGTCACTTTCCCGTTGCAATTCATGCGGTACAAGGCGGCCATGACCTACGCAGACTTTCTCAAATCCCCGTTTCCGCCCGCCCAGGAGCTTCCCGAGCTTGACCTCTCCGGACCCGGCCGTTTCTTCAATCGTGAACTGAGCTGGCTCGGCTTCAACTGGCGGGTCCTCGAAGAGGCGCGCAACCCCAAGGTGCCGCTTCTGGAACGGCTGCGCTTTCTGTCGATCTCGGCCACCAACCTGGACGAGTTCTACAACGTGCGCGTCGCGGGTCTGCGCGAACTGGCCCAGGCTGGCAACACCACCCCCGCCGCCGATGGGCTGACGCCCGCCGAACAGTTGGTGCTCATCGACGAAGACGCCCGCAACCTGATGAACGAACAGCATCAGACCTATGAGGCGCTGCAAAAGGAAATGGAAGCCGAGGACATCCATATCCTCAACAGCTCGATGCTCGACGCCGAGGACAAGGCCTATCTCGACGAGGTCTTTCTCAATCAGGTCTTCCCGGTGCTGTCGCCGCTGGCCATCGATCCGGCGCATCCCTTCCCCTTCATTCCCAACCTTGGCTTTTCGCTGGCCCTGCAATTGCGCCGCCGCGCCGACAAGAAAGAGCTCAAGGCGCTGCTGCCGATCCCGCAGCAGATCGACCGCTTTGTCGCCCTCGCGCCGCGCAATGGTGCGGTGCGCTTCCTGCCGCTCGAAGAGCTGGTGCTGGTCCATCTCGACAGCCTCTTCCCGGGCTATGCCTATAGCGGCCACTGCGCCTTTCAGGTGCTGCGCGACAGCGATCTCGAGGTCGAGGAAGAGGCCGAGGATCTGGTGCGCGAATTCGAAGTGGCGCTCAAACGCCGTCGCCGTGGCGAGGTGGTGCGGCTCAAGATTTCCACCGACGCCCCCGACGATCTGCGCAAGCTCGTGATGAACGAGCTGCACGTCAATGCCGATGAACTGGTCGCGGTGAACGGGCTTCTTGGCCTCGCCGATCTCAAGGAGCTGGTGCTCGACAACCGCCCCGACCTGCTCTGGCCGCCCTTCACCCCGCGCGTGCCGGAACGGGTGCAGGACCACGACGGCGACATGTTCGCCGCGATCCGCCAAAAGGACATGCTGCTCCACCACCCCTACGAGACCTTCGATATGGTGGTGCGCTTTCTCGCGCAGGCGGCGCGCGATCCGAACGTGGTCGCGATCAAACAGACGCTCTACCGCACCTCGAACGACAGCCCCATCGTGAGCGCGCTCTGCGAGGCCGCGGAAAACGGCAAATCCGTCACCGCCCTGGTCGAGCTCAAGGCGCGGTTCGACGAGGCCGCCAACATCCGTCAGTCGCGCCGTCTCGAACGTGCGGGCGCGCATGTGGTCTATGGGTTCCTCAACCTCAAGACCCACGCCAAGATCAGCACCGTGGTCCGCCGCGAGGGCGATCAGCTGGTGACCTATACCCATTACGGCACCGGCAATTACCACCCGATCACCGCCCGCATCTATACCGACCTGTCGTTTTTCACCTGCGACACGGTGCTGGGCCGCGACGCGACCAAGCTCTTCAACTACCTCTCGGGCTATGCCCAGCCCGAAAAGCTCGAGAACCTCGCCATCTCGCCGATCTCGCTCAAGCCCCGGCTGCTCGAGATGATCAAGGCCGAGATCGCCCATGCCGAGGCCGGGAAACCCGCCGAAATCTGGGCCAAGATGAACTCGCTGATCGAACCCGATGTGATCGACGCGCTCTATGAGGCGAGCCAGGCTGGCGTGAAAATCAGCCTCGTCGTGCGCGGCATCTGCGGGCTGCGCCCCGGCGTCACCGGCATGAGCGAGAACATCCGGGTGAAATCCATCGTCGGGCGTTTCCTCGAACACTCGCGCATCGTCTGTTTCGGCAATGGCCATGGCCTGCCGCACAAGAAATCGCGCGTCTATATCAGCTCGGCCGACTGGATGGGCCGCAACCTCAACCGGCGGGTGGAAACCCTCGTCGAGATCGAGAACCCCACCGTCAAGGCCCAGATCGTCAGCCAGGTGATGGCCGCCAATATGGCCGATGTGGCGCAGAGCTGGGTCATGGCCCCGGACGGAAGCTTTGCCCGCGCCGAAACCACCGAGGGCGAGTTCGCTTTCAACTGCCACCGTTTCTTCATGGAAAACCCGTCGCTCTCTGGTAGAGGGTCGGCTGGGGCGTCGGATGTGCCGAAACTGACCCACACAGAAGATTGACCCCCCGGCACCGCTGACGCATAAGGGGGCCGTTGCAAGCCGGGGAAGCAATGAACATCAGCTATGACGCCGCCGATGGCCCCTTCGGGCGCCCGCTGTTCGACAAGCCCTCTGCACGGGCGCTGCGCCGGGTCGGTGTGGTTGATGTCGGGTCCAACTCGGTGCGGCTCGTGGTGTTCGACGGCGCGGCCCGCTCACCGGCCTATTTCTTCAACGAAAAGATCATGTGTGCGCTCGGCGCGGGCATGTCGGAAACCGGGCGGCTCAACCCCACGGGACGCATCCGCGCGCTCAACGCGCTCAAACGGTTCAAGCTGCTCGCCGAGGGCATGGACACCGGCCCGCTGTCGATTGTCGCCACCGCCGCCGTGCGCGAGGCCGAGGACGGCCCCGATTTCTGCGACGAGGTGCTGCGCGAAACCGGGCTCAAGATCTGGGTGATCGACGGGCGCGAAGAAGCGCGGCTCTCGGCACAAGGCGTCTTGCTGGGCTGGCCCGGCTCCTATGGGCTGGTCTGTGACATCGGCGGCTCCTCCATGGAACTGGCCGAAATCCACGATGGCGAAGTGGGCCGGCGCGAAACCTCGCCCCTGGGTCCGCTGAAATTGCAGGACATCAAGGGCGGCCAACGCGCCCGGCGCAAATACATCAAGGAAAAGGTCGCGGCCCTGCACGAACAGATGGGCGAACAAAAAGACCGGCTCTTTCTCGTCGGCGGCTCGTGGCGTGCCATTGCCCGGATCGACATGGAGCGGCGCGGCTATCCGCTCCACGTGCTGCACGAATACCGGATGACCGCCAAATCGGTGCGCGAAACCGCGAAATATATCCAGAAATCGGATCTCGACGATCTGCGGATCAACTGTGGCATTTCATCGAGCCGGATCGGCCTTGTGCCCACCGCCATCGAGGTGCTGCTAGAAATCGTGCGCAGCTTTCGCCCGCGCGACATCGCCGTATCAAGCTATGGCATCCGCGAGGGCCTGCTCTATGAGCAGATGCCCGCCAAGCTCAAACAGCGCGACCCGCTGATCGAGGCCTGCCGCTATGCCGAACATAAAGACGCGCGCGTGCCGGGCTTTGGCAAGATCATCTATCATTTCATCGAGCCGCTCTTCCCAAGCGCCAAGCCCGAACGCAAACGCCTGATCAAGGCCGCGAGCCTTTTGCATGACGTGAGCTGGCGCGCCCACCCCGACTACCGGGCCGAGCTTTGTTTCGATAACGCGACCCGCGCCAATCTCGGCGGGCTCAAACATTCGGAACGGGTGTTTTTGGGGCTCGCGCTCATGTACCGCTATTCGAACAAGTTCGACGATGCCCATTTCGGCCCGCTACTCGCGCTCATCGACGAAAAGCGCCGGCACGAGGCCGAGGTTCTGGGCAAGGCCATGCGCTTTGCCGCGATGCTCTGGCTCAAGGAAGACGCGGACCCCGGGCAATTGCGCTGGTATCCCAAGAAAAAGCTGCTGGAGTTCAAGGTCGCGCCCGAGGCGGTAGACCTCTTTGGCGAGGTGGCGCAGGCCCGGCTTCAATCGCTGGCCAGCACGCTCAACGCCGAGCTGCGCCTGCTCTGACGCCGTTTAAATCTCGATGTCTTCGCCGGGTTTCATCGGCGGCAGGAGACCCTCGCCGGGCCCGTCCTCTGCGGGTGCTTTGCGGCGCATGATGATATCGCCATTGGGCAGCATTTCCGGCGCGTGATAGCGGGAAATATCATCCACCTTATCCAGAAGCTCCGACAGCGCCGGCCCCATCTGCGTGACGAACTCGCGCATCTGCGGCTGCCAGCTTTCGGCCAGCTCCGCGAGATCCTTCATCGCCGGGGCCATATCCTCGGCCAACCCTTCGAGAAACATCCGCGCGCCTTCCTCGATGAGCGACAGCCCCTCTTCGGGCGCGGGTTCTCCCTCCGCCTCCTGCGCGGACACAGGCGAGACGGCAAGACAGGCAATCGTGACGAGGGCTAGGCTACGCATGGGCTAGATATAAGCGCGATTGGCCGCAAGGGAAGAGGCCCCTGCCCGGCACTCGGCAAGCGCCCGCCCAAGACGCGGCGTCCACGCCTCAGATATCGAGATCGATGGTCACCGGATAATGATCCGAAGCGGTCAGCAGGGCGCGGCTCAGCTCTGGCAGGTTCCAGCAATCGGGATCATCGAACGGATGCCAGATGCGCCAGGCCGCCCCACGCTCGCGCAGACCCCGCGTCACCATGATGTAATCAAGCAGCGCCTGCATATAACGGCCGGTCTCAGGCTGATAGAACCGTGAGGTGCTATAGATCGCGCCGAGCTTGCGGGTCAGCGCCGCCCGCGCATGCGGATCATAGAGCGCTCCCTCCCCTTCGCCGAGCAGGATTTCCACCGACGACCGGCCAAAGAGATCCTCATATTCATCGAGCCCCGGCCCGTCATTCATATCGCCCATCACCATGAGCGTCTCACCCGCCGCCAGATGGCCGTCGATCCTTTGCCGCAACCACACCGCCTGTGCCAGCTGCTTGCGCCGGTTGGCAATGCCGATGCGCATCGCCGCCTCGCGGTTGGTCGCGCCATGCGGGGCCTTGGATTTGAGATGCACGCCGATCATCCGAAACGCCGTGCCCGTGGCCGTCTCGACGGCGAGCTCGATCGGCGGCTTGGAAAAGGTGACGATATCTTCCTTGGCGTCGATATCGAGGTCAATGCGAAACGCCCCATCGAACCGCGGCGCATCGGCCGAGCCGCGCTTGCCGGTCTCCTCGCCAATCGGGTCATGCCGCACGCTGAGCTTGTCGGGATCATAAAGCAGCGCAATTTCCTGCTGCGTCTCGTTTTCAAACCCGAGCACCGCCTTGCGCGCGCTGAGCCCCATCCGATAGGCAAATCCTTCGAGCGCCCGCACCGTCGACCGCTGCCGGTTCTGATCCGGCGCTTCAACGATCATGATCGCATCGGCCTTGAGGGCGGTGAGAACGATCCCCACCGCCTCGGTCTGCTGACTGCGGGTGATATTGTGCCGCGCCGACCAGCCGTCGTCGTCGATCAATTCCCCATCATCATCGAAAAGCGCATTGAACCACTCGATATTATACGTGGCTATGCGCATGGGCGCGATCCTCGCTGATCTCTTCCCAGGCGCGGTTGATATCGGCCATGCGTTTCTCGGCCAGCCGAATGGCCTCCTGAGGCACGCCCCGCGCCAGCATCCGGTCGGGATGGGTCTCGCGCACCAGTTTCCGCCAGACGCCGCGGATCTCGTCCATCGGGGCATCCGCTCTCACCCCCAGCACCGCATAGGGATCACAGGCCGCATCGCCCGCGAACCGTGACCGCATGGTGCGAAAGCCGCGCTCGTCGAGGCCGAAGATCTCGGCCACCCGTTCGAGAAAGCGGTCTTCATTCGGGTGATAGACCCCATCCGCCATAGCGATATGAAACAGCCCTTCGAGCAGCACCGACAGCGTCTCGCGATCGTCGCGAAACATCGCCTGAATGCGCGCGGCATATTCCTCGAACCCGGCCACGTCCTGCCGCGCGAGGTTGAACACCCGCGCCGCGCCGGGCTCATCCTGCGGTGCGATATGGAACACTTCGCGAAAGGCCGTGACCTCATCGGGTGTCACCAGCCCGTCCGCCTTGGCCATCTTGGCCGAGAGCGCGATCACCGCGATGGTAAAGGCGACGCTCCGCTCTGGCGGGGTGCGCAGGCGGTCAAAGACGGCGCTCAGGCTTTCGCCTGAGGCCAGTGCGGCAATCGCCTCGGATATGCGGCTCCACAAGGACATGGAAAGGATAATAGCCCGTTCGCGCGGGAATTGGCATGGCGAAATCGTCACAGCTTGGTGATGAAATCGCACAAAATTGACGCAGGCAGCGGGGTTAGAGGCGGTATTGCATCAACACAAGGTCGAGGTAGCGCCCGTATTTGAACCCCACCTCCGGCACCTGTGCCACCTCGGCAAAGCCCATCGCCTCGTGAAAGCGCAGCCCGCCGTCATTCTCGGCACAGACCCCGGCCATCATCACATGCACACCCGCATCCCGCGCGTGATCGAGCAGTGCCGCCATCAGGCCGCGCCCGACCCCGCGCCCCTGCGCCCGTGGATCGAGGATGATCGTATGTTCCATCGACTGCGCATAGCCGATGCCGCCGCGAAACTGCCCATAGCTCGCAAAGCCCAAGGTCGCGCCATCGATCTCAGTCACCAGAAACCCATGCCCCTGCCCCTGTTTCGCGGCGATGTCGCGGGCGATGTCCTCAGGGGTTTTCTCGATGGAATTGAAGGTCACAAGTGTGTCGCGGATCTGCGGGTTCCAGAACGCTGCGATCGCCTCGGCATCGGCGGCAGTGGCGGGGCGGATCATCGCAGCTCCCGGCGCCCATGAGGCGTGTCAAACGTGGCAATCAAGGACGGTTCTCCAATATCATAGCGCACCCGCGCATCTGCTAAATAAGGCGCCATACGCGCCGCCAGGGCATCCGCCTCGGGATGCCGCACCTCAAGCGCCACAAGACGCACGCCACTGGCGGGCAGTCGCTGCGCCGGATGCGCGTCGCCCTGCCATTCCATCAAGGCGGGCTGACAGTTGTTGAAGGGCAGCACACCGCTCGCCGGCACCGCCATCTGCCACCGCAGATCACCCCGGCTGAGCGCCACAGGCGCGCCTGACCCCGGCAGCGCCGCCGCATCGCCCGTCAAATCGCTCGACCGGCAGATCCAATTGCCAAGCCGTGGCGGCCCTGAAAACTGATCAAGATCGAACCAGCGCGGGCTCTGCTCTGGCGCGCCCTCGGGATCGATCGCGATCACTTCGAGGTAAAGCCCGTCTTCGAGCCCCAAGAGCATGTTATGCGTGCCAAACCGCGCATGCGCCCCCCCCGGCACCATGGCCACGCCGAGGGCCTCCTCAACCGCGCGTTGCCCGGCGGCCAGCGTTTCGCACGCGACCGCAATGTGATCCAATTCCAACATGGGCAACCTTTCCCTCACTTTTCTGCAGATTGCGGCATACGGGCGCATGTAAAATGCACCGCCGAAACCCATATTCAGAAACATTAACTCCAAAAATGACCAAAGGGACGAGGGAAAACAATGCTCCTGCGCGCAATTGACAGGTTCTTTTCACATGAGGCATCGGGCGGCATCCTGCTGATGCTGGCAACGGTTGCGGCGCTACTGGCGGCAAATTCCGGATTTCAACAGGGCTACGAGGCCTTTCTGAGCGCCAAACTGTCGGTGACGGTCAATGGCGAAGGCCTCAACAAACCGTTGATCCTGTGGATCAACGACGGGCTTATGGCGATCTTCTTCTTCCTGATCGGGCTCGAGCTCAAACGCGAGATGCTCGAGGGCAAGCTCAAGAACCCGCGCGACATCGTGCTGCCCGGCGTCGCGGCCCTCGGTGGCATGGCGCTTCCGGCGGTGATCTTTGCGGCGCTCAACTGGGGCGAGGCCACAGTGGCGGGCTGGGCCATCCCGGCGGCCACCGACATCGCCTTTGCCTTGGGCATTCTGGCGCTTGTGGGCCGTCGTGCGCCCGTGGCGCTCAAGGTCTTTCTGCTGACCCTCGCCATTCTCGACGACCTCGGGGCGATCATCATCATCGCGCTTTTCTACACGGCCGAGCTCAAGATCGATTACCTGCTCTTCGCGCTGGTGCCGCTGGCCGGGCTGATCTGGCTCAACATGAAGGGCGCGCACCGCGTTGCCCCCGCCCTGCTTCTGGGCGCGCTGATGTGGGTGCTGGTGCTCAAATCCGGGGTGCATGCGACGCTCGCCGGTGTGGTGACCGCGCTCTGCATTCCGCTCACCGATAAGTGGGGTAAATCGCCCCTGCACGCGCTGGAACACGGTCTCGCGCCCTATGTGCTCTATCTCATCGTGCCGGTCTTTGCCTTTGCCAATGCAGGCGTGGTCTTTGAAGGCATCACCGCGCAGATGATGCTCGCTCCGCTGCCGCTCGGCGTGGCGCTGGGCCTTGTCATCGGAAAACAGGCCGGCGTCTTCGGGCTGAGCTTTCTGGCGGTCAAGACCGGTCTCGCACGGCTGCCCCATGGTGTGCGCTGGATCCATGTCTATGGCGTGGCCTGCCTCGCCGGTGTGGGCTTTACCATGTCGCTCTTTATCGGCGCGCTGAGCTTTGCCGACCCGATCTTGATGAACCAGGTGCGGATCGGCGTGCTCACCGGCTCGGCCATCTCGGCCATCTTGGGCTTTACCGTGCTGATGCTGGCCCGTGGGGAAGAGCCGAAAGTGGCGGTCAAAGACTCCGCGCCCGACTTCCCCTAACGCGCCTCGACAAGCGACAGGGCGGCCGCCCGTGCCTCATCGGTGATGCGGTCGCCCGACAACATACGGGCGATCTCGTCGATCCGGGCGGCCTCGCCCAGGGGCACAACGCGCGACAGGGTTTCCTCGTCGCGCGTTTCCTTTTCCACCCGCCAGTGATGCCCGCCAAGCGCCGCCACCTGCGGCGAATGGGTCACCACGAGAACCTGTCCCGACTGCGCCAGCGACGCCAGACGACGGCCCACCGCATCGGCGGTCGCGCCGCCAACACCTCGGTCGATCTCGTCAAAAATCAGCGTCAGACCCGACGCCTCGCCCACCAGACAGACCTTGAGCGCCAGCAAAAACCGGCTCAGCTCGCCGCCCGAGGCAATCCGCGCCAGCGGCCCGGAGGGCGCGCCCGGGTTGGTCGCCACCTCGAACGTGACCTCGTCATGCCCGTCGGGCCCCGGCTCTGCAGCGGTGATCCGGGTGGTGAACACCGCCCGTTCCATCCGCAAGGGCGCGAGCTCTTCGCTCACCGCCGCATCAAGCCGCGCCGCCGCTGCCCGGCGCGCCGTGCTCAACGCCTCGGCCTTGGCGGTGTAATCGGCCAGCGCCGCATCGCGCGTCTTGCGCAGATCGGCCAGCTCGCCATCACCCCGGTCGAGCGCGGCAAGCCGCCCGCGCAGCTCTTCGGCAAACTGGTTCAACTCGTCGGGACCGACCCCATGCTTGCGCGCCAGCCCCCTAATCGCGAACAGCCGCTCTTCGCATTCCTCGAGATCGCGCGGATCAAAAGCCAGCGCATCGAGACAGGCCTCGACGCCGCGCGCCGCCTCGTCCAGTTCGACCAGAGCACGGCCCAGCGCCGACATCGGCTCATCGAGCCGGCCTTCGGCCTTGTCCGACACCCCTTCGAGCCAGCGCAGCGCGTCGCTCGCCGCGCCTTCGGCCCCCTCGCCGCCCAGCGCCGCCGCCGCACGGGAAATATCATCGCGGATCTTTTCGGCGCCCTGCATCAATCGGCGGCTGGTGTCGAGTATCTCATCCTCGCCCGGCTGCGGATCGAGCGCATCGAGCTCGCCCACCGCATGGCGCAGAAACTCCTCCTCGGCCCGCATCGCGGCCAGTGCCGCCTGGGCCTCGGTCACTGCCTTCTCGGCTGCGCTCCACGCCCGCCATGCCGCCCGCAGCTCGGCGAGCTTGGCCTCATGCCCGCCATAGGCATCAAGAAGCGCCCGGTGACCACGCGGATTGAGCAACCCCCGATCATCATGCTGCCCATGCAGCTCGACCAGCGTCTCCGACAATTGCCGCAACACCTCGCCCGAACAGCGCCGGTCATTGACCCAGGCAGTCTTGCGCCCGTCGCGGCTATTGACCCGCCGCAGGATGAGGCTCTCACCCCCCGGAAGCCCCGCCTCTTCGAGAACCTTATGCGCGCCATGCCCCTCGGGCAGATCGAACTCGGCCAGAACCTCGCCCTGCTCTGCCCCCTGCCGGACCAGCTCGGCCCGGCCACGCCAGCCCAGCACAAACCCGAGCGAGTCGAGCAGGATCGACTTGCCCGCGCCGGTTTCCCCGGTCAGCACATTGAGACCGGGCCGGAACTCGAGCTCCAGCCGGTCAATGATAAGCATGTCACGAATGTCGAGATGGCGCAGCATGTCGGATCACCTCGCGGACCGGGACGGCCCGCTTTCCACTCTCGAACCCATGGATCAGAGCCATTCGCCCTTGATCATCTGGCGATAGACCTGACGCAGCCAGTTGTCGCCCGCAGGCTCTGGCCGCAGCCCTCGCCGGGTCAGCAGCGCATAGCTGTCCTCATACCAATCGGTCGCCCGGAAGTTATGGCCAAGGATCGCCGCCGCCGTCTGCGCCTCGTTCACGAGACCGAGCGACAGGTAGGCTTCGACCAGACGGTGCAGCGCCTCGGGCGTGTGCGACGTGGTCTGGAAATCCTCGACAACCACCCGGAACCGGTTGATCGCCGCCGAGAAATGATCGCGCTTGAGGTAATAGCGCCCCACTTCCATCTCTTTCGACGCCAGATGGTCGAAGGCCAGATCGAACTTGAGGATCGCCGAACGCGCATATTCGCTGTCGGGATAGATCTCGATCACCTTGCGCAGCTCTTGCAGCGCCAAGAAGGTCAGCCCTTGATCGCGGCCCACTTCGTCGATCTGATCGTAATAGCTTAGCGCCAGAAGATATTGCGCATAGGCCGCGTCTTCATCCGTCGGATAGAAATCGATATAGCGCTGCGCGGCAGAGCGGCTGGCCTCGTAATCCTTGTCCAGATGATGGGAATAGGCCTGCATGATCACGGCACGCTTGGTCAGTTCCGAATAGGGATAAAGCCGCTCGATCTCGCCAAAGCTCTGCGCCGCGAGATCGTAGTTGCGCCGCGACAGATCGTATTCGCCACGCTCAAAGATATGCTGCGCCGTATAGTTCTCGTAATCGAGATCGCCACGTTCCACGCGGCCGCGGATACTGTTGCAGCCTGCCAGCAAAGAGGCCACCAGAACCGCGCCGATCAATGTCACCCGCTTTGTGCCGACCTTCATGCTGGACCTGTCCTCAATATGTTCTCACGGAGTCCTACCCCAATCTCCAACCCGGTGCTAGCACAGAAATTAACGGGGCAAAACGGCTTTGGGAAAAATTCCCACCGTTAAATCACCCACTGTGCTGTGACACGGGGACCAGATCGCGGCCAACTCGATTAGTGATAGAATTCAGCAAGATGTCAAAGCTGTCTCAGGCGACCTGAGGCACTTCGCCCCAATGCACCCCGGCCCCGGGAAGCTCGGCTTCCATCGCGGCGTCGCAGGTGACCCATTCCACCGCGCCCGGCGTGGCAAAGAGCACACGCAAAAGCTCGTTGGTGAGCGCATGGCCCGCGCGCGAGCCCTCGTAATGGCCCAGGATCGGCGCCCCCGCCAGCGCCAGATCGCCCAGCGCATCAAGCATCTTATGGCGCACCGCCTCGTCCTGATGGCGCAACCCGCCGGGGCTCAGAACCTTGTCGCCATCGACGACAACGGCATTGTCCATCGTGCCACCACGCGCCAGCCCATTGGCCAGCATCTCGTCGATATCCGCCTTACGGCAGAAGGTGCGGCTGTCGCTCAGCTCGCGCACGAAACTGCCATTCGCCATGTTGAGCCGCTTGCGCTGCACCCCGATGGCGGCATCGGCGAAATCAATGGCAAAGTCGATCAGCAGGGTCTTGTGCGGCGACAGACGCGCCACCGCCTCGCCCCGGCGCACTTCGACCGGCTTGAGAACCTTGAGCGCGCGCACCGGCGCATCGAGACGGGTGAACCCGGTTTTGAGGATCGCCCGCACGAAAGGAATGGAACTGCCATCGAGGATCGGCACTTCGGGCCCATCCACTTCGAGCACGGCATTCTGCACGCCACAGCCCATCAGCGCCGCCATCACATGTTCGACGGTCGACACCTCGGTGCCCGCGGCATTGACCAGCCGGGTGCAGAGCGGGGATTGGATCACATGATCCCAGAGGGCGGGGATATCCGTCGTCCCGGCGGCGCAATCGACGCGGCGGAACATCAGCCCGGCATCGACGCCTGCAGGACGGATCACCAACTTAGCAGGCGCGCCGGAATGAAGCCCAACGCCCTCGAAGGTGATGTCATGTTTGATCGTGGTTTGCAAAACGCCCTCAACAGCGGCCGAGGCCTCTGCGCCTCTTTGTATTATTGGATAGGATGTAGAACGTCGCCCTCCGATCCTCAATTCAATCTTTGCAACGAAGTGAAACATGTAACAGGGAAATGACGGCGGCTTTTCGCCGACTTGCCCAGGCCGAGACAACCACAGCCCGCGCCCAGATGCGAAAAAGGCCACCCAAAGGCGGCCTCTTCACTTTAATTTCCGAACTTAGCCCGTTGAAAAGGCTCAGTTTGCCTGACGACGCAGGAAGGCAGGGATTTCGATCTGCTCGTCCTGCTCCGGCTCGGGCTCAACCGCGGCGGGCTGGGCCTGACGGGCCTGAAGCGTGGGCTGTTGACGGGGCGCACGGGCCGGTTGTTCGGCCTCTGCACCATGTCCGGTCATCCGGTTGAGCAGCGAATTGATCCCGAAACGGGGGCGTTCGCCATGGCTTTCCTCGGCGGCGGGGGCCGCCTGAGCCGGGCGTTGAGCCGGCTGATGGGCTTGCGGCTGCGGCGCGGGCTGACGCGGTTCCGAACCGGGGGTCCGGCCAACGGCGGCGTGCAGACGGGCCAGTGCCTCGGGCGACGGCGTGCCCGGCGCGGGGGCCTTGGGCGCGACAAAGGCTTCGAGCTCGGCTTCGGCCTCTTCGACATATTCAGGCTCGGGCTGATAGGCCGGGGGCGGCACGGCATCGCTGGCCGCCTCGGTCTCGAAAATGTCTTCCATCTGGTCTTCGGCGGCGGCGCGCTCGGATTCGAACCCGGTAAAGAGCGACCGCTCCTCGCCTGCCTCTGCATGGCTGGCCGATGCCGCGATCGGCGCCTCTTCGACCGGCGCGGGCTCTTCGCGGGCTTCCAGCGACGTGGTCGTGGCCAGCGGCTCCGACAGCTTGCGGCGTGGCACGGGGATGTCGGTCTGCACGTCACGCGCATCGATCCCGGTGGCCACGACGCTCACGCGCATCGCGCCTTCCATCGAGGTGTCGAGGGTCGAGCCCACGATGATATTCGCATCGGCATCGACCTCTTCGCGAATGCGATTGGCCGCTTCGTCGAGTTCGAACAGGGTGAGGTCGTGACCGCCGGTGATGTTGATGAGAACGCCCTTGGCGCCCTTGAGGCTGATCTCGTCCAGAAGCGGGTTGGCAATCGCCTTTTCCGCCGCCTGGATCGCGCGATCTTCGCCGCTGTCCTCGCCGGTGCCCATCATCGCTTTGCCCATCTCGTCCATCACGGCGCGCACATCGGCAAAGTCGAGGTTGATCAGGCCGGGGCGCACCATCAGATCGGTCACGCCTTTCACGCCTTGATAGAGCACATCATCGGCGAGCGAGAAGGCCTCGGTGAAGGTGGTCTTTTCATTGGCCAGCCGGAACAGGTTCTGGTTGGGAATGATGATCAGCGTGTCGACGACCTTTTGCAGGCTCTCGACGCCATCTTCCGCCTGACGCATCCGTTTGGCGCCTTCGAACTGGAAGGGCTTGGTCACGACGCCGACGGTCAGAACCCCAAGCTCACGCGCGGCCTGCGCGATGATCGGCGCGGCGCCGGTGCCGGTGCCGCCGCCCATCCCGGCGGTGATAAAGCACATATGCGCGCCCGCCAGGTGGTCGACGATCTGTTCGATGCTCTCTTCGGCGGCGGCGGCCCCGATGGCCGCCTTGGCGCCCGCGCCCAGACCTTCGGTCACCTTGACCCCAAGCTGGATGCGGCTCTCCGCCCGCGCCTGGCTCAGCGCCTGCGCATCGGTGTTGGCGACGACGAAATCCACGCCATCGAGCTGTTTTTCGATCATGTTGTTGACGGCGTTGCCGCCAGCACCGCCGACACCGAATACGGTAATCCGGGGTTTCAGATCCTCATGACCGGGCACGGTAAGATTCAATGTCATCGCTCTGTCCGCCTGATGTTGCGCCCGCTGCCGGGCCGTTTTTCTGCCTAGTTACCCATAATATTAACGAGGCTCAGCCCTAGCGTCACCTAAAAAACGTTAAAAAACACAAAATGTGGCAGGTTTTTTTGTCAAACTCGCGGGATTTCGCCGATGACACGACATCTAGCGGTCACCAATTGTCTTTGAACCATTTCACCGCGCGTTTGAGAGACCGTGCCGGGTAGCGATCGACCGGCAGGTCAAAGTCCCACCATTCGTCCTGCGGATTGGCCGCAAAGAGGCACAATCCGACCGCGCTGGCAAAGCCCGCGCCCGTCGCCGCCTGTGGCAGCCCATGCACCCGCAGAGGCCGCCCAAGACGCACCTGCTGGCCCAAGATGCGGCTCGCCAACCCGTCGAGACCGGGGATCTGGCTGCCGCCCCCGGTGAGCACGATCTGCTGGCTCGGCAGATGTTCGAACCCGGCCGCATCGAGCCGTGCCCGCACCTCTTCGAGGATTTCCTCGACACGGGGCCGCATGATGCCGATGAGCTCGGCCCGGCTGACCCTGCGCCGGTCATGTTCGTAATCGCCGGTATCGCCGCCGATTTCAATCATCTCGCGATCATCCATGCCGGTGGCCACCACCCCGCCATAGAAGGTCTTGATCCGCTCGGCGGTGGCCGTCGGCACCGACAACCCTTTCGAGATGTCGCTCGTCACGTGATCGCCGCCCATGCGAACACTATCCGCATAGATCATATGTTTCTTAATGAAGATTGAAATTCCAGCCGTTCCGCCGCCCAAATCGATACAGGCCGCGCCAAGCTCCTGCTCATCCTCTACGAGTGACGACACCCCGGCCATATAGGCCGAAGAGGCCACCCCGGCCAATTCGAGATCACAGCGTTTCACGCAATGGGCGAGGTTCTGCACCGCCGCCGCATCCACCGTGAGCATATGCATATCCGTGGCCAGCGTCTGGCCAAGCTGCCCGCGCGGATCAATAAGACCCGAACGATGGTCGAGCGCAAAATTCACCGGCTGCGCATGCAGCACCTCGCGCCCATCGCCATAGTCCGGCACATCGCAGGCCGACAGCACGCGGCTGATATCCTGCTCCGTCACCACATTGCCTTCGAGATCGACCGACCCCGCCAGCCCGTAAGAACGGGGACCCGCGCCCGAGAAACAGGCGATGATATGATCGACCCGGATATTGGCCATCTTCTGCGCCGCCTGCACCGCCGTGCGAATGGCGCGCTCGGTTTCCTGCATGGCGGAAATCTCGCCGAAACGCACCCCGCGCGACCGTGTCGTGGCCGCTCCGATCACCCGGAACCCGGCCTGCCCTGCCATCGACCCGATCCCCTCGGCATCGAGGCGCGGACTGCCATCAAAGCGCAGCACAAGACAGGCGATCTTGGAGGTCCCGACATCCAGCACCGCCACGACACCGCGTTGCATGGCCGCCTTGCGCATGTTCCGCATCGCGCGTTGCGTCTCATATAGCTCGATCATTGGTCCTTCACCCCTGCAACGGAATTGCGCACCTGCCACCAGGCTTCGACGGCACGCTCCCTCATTCGAATGGCGGGCCGTTCGGCCAGCCGCATGTCCACGACCGCGATATCGCGTTCGAGCATGTCATTTGTCTCGTTGAGCACGATCACCCGCTCGAGCGCCCGCACCGGGGCCGCCTCGGGCAGCAAGATGCGCTGTTCGCCATCGAGCACCACGTCCCAACGCCGCGCGCCCATCCGGACGAGGCCAAGGATACGCGGCGCCAGCGGCCCGGCGGCGGCTTCGATCGCCTGCGCCTCGGCAACGCTGGCCTCGGCCCCTTCGCCGGTGAGCAGCGGCAGCTCGGGATAATCGCTGAGGCTCTGCGCCTGCGCGATGGTCACGCCTTCGACGTCAATCACGCTAAGCCCCGCCCGCGTCCGCAACAGCGCTGCCGGCTGACGCTCGGTGATGGCAAGCTCGAGCACCCCACCCTGACGCAGCCGCACGGCGGCGCTCGCCACGGCGGGCAGATCCTCGATGGTGATGCGCAGCTCGTCGAGATCGAAATCAAACGAGCTTGCCGGCAAGGCCACCGGGAAAATCTCGCGGATTTCGCTGGCGACCTCGTCGCTCGCGCCTTCCACGGCCAACAGGTTGACCATGAATTCCGGGCGCTCCTCGATGGTCTCGCGGATCTCGGCAATCCGCGTGATCAGACTGTCGCGCACTTCAGGCTGGTTGAGGTACAGGCTCGCCGCGCCAAAGCTCAGCGCAAAGGGCAACCCCACCCGCAGCAGCTTGCGAAAGATCGGCGTCAGCATCAGCCGCTGCATCCGGTAGGACCAGCGCGACGGCGCCGGATCATGGCGCAGCTTCTGCATACGTTGGCCTAGCGGTCGCATGACGCGTCCTCCACGATCCAGCGGCAGAGCTGGCCAAAGCTCATGCCGATCCCCGCCGCCTGTTCCGGGCTGAGCGAGGTCGGCGTCATCCCCGGCTGGGTGTTGGTCTCGAGCACGATAAGCCCGTCGACACCGCGCGCCTCGTCCCAGCGGAAATCCGTCCGGCTCAGCCCACGACAGCCAAGCGCCGCATGGGCGCGCTGCGCATAGTCGAGACAGGCCTCGGTGATCTCTTTGGGCAGATTGGCGGGGAACTCATGGCGCGACCCGCCGACCGAATATTTGGCGTGATAATCATACCAGCCCTCGGTGATGATATCCGTCACCCCAAGCGCCCGATCGCCGAGCACAGATGTGGTGAGCTCGCGCCCCGGCGCATAGGTTTCGACCATCACCGTCTCGGGCATGTCATCCGACAGCTGCGGCGGCGCGTTGGCGGCCTCATGCACGATATAGACCCCGACGGAAGAGCCTTCATTATTGGGTTTCACCACATAGGGCGGGGCCATCACATGGCGCGCCCGCACCTCGTCACGCGGGGCAAGAACGCTCTCCACCACCGGCAGCCCGGCGCGGCGATACACATCCTTGGATTTCTGCTTGTCCATGGCCAGCGCCGAGGCCAGCACGCCGGAATGGCTATAGGGAATGCGCAACCATTCGAGCAGCCCCTGCACACAGCCATCTTCGCCCCAACGGCCATGCAGCGCGTTAAAGACGACGTCGGGCTTGATCTCGGTTAAACGCGATACGAGATCGGGGCCTGCATCGACCTCGACAACCTCGAATCCTTCATCCCGCAATGCGACGGCGCATTCCTGTCCAGAGGACAACGACACTTCGCGCTCTGCCGAAGGGCCGCCCTTAATAACCGCCACTTTGGGGGTGCTGCTGCTCGCGTGACCCACCTTGGTGCCTCAATGTCCCGGGCCGTTTTCGACCCTGTTATTACTTATCTGCCAATTTGGCTTTCGCCGGGGCCGGTTCGCCGACCCTCATGATTTCCCACTCTAACTCTATTCCGCTGTTTTGGAAAACCCTTTTTCGCACCTCTTCGCCAAGTGATTCGAGATCATCGGCGCTGGCTTCGCCGGTGTTGACGAGAAAGTTGGAATGTTTCGGGCTCATCTGTGCGCCACCGCGCATCGCGCCGCGCATTCCGGCATCGTCGATGACCTTCCACGCCTTGAGATCATGGCTGTCATCGGCGCGCCCGGTGCTGCTGAACCCGGCCGGGTTGCGAAAGGTGCTGCCCGCCGTGCGGTCCTTGGTGGGTTGGGTTTCATCGCGCTTGGCAAGCTGCTCTTGCATCCGCGCATGAAGTTCTTCCGGGACGCCCTCCGAGGCCTCGAACGCGGCCCGGATCAGCACCGCGCCCTCGGGCCAGGCGGTCTGGCGATATTGGAACTGCAGATCCTCGGGGCCAAGCCGCATGATCTCGCCCGTTCGGGTCACCACTTCGGCCCAGATGAAATGGTCCGCCGTATAGGTGCCATAGCAGCCTGCGTTCATCCGGACGGCGCCGCCGATGGAGCCGGGGATGGTGCGGAGGAAGGTGAGGTCGAGGCCGGCGTCGGCGGCTTTCTTGGCGACATGCGCGTCGAGCGCGGCGGCGCCGGCGATTACCGTATTGCCGTCGATCTCGATGCCGTTGAAGCCCCGGCCGAGACGGATCACCACGGCCCGCAGACCGCCATCACGGACGATGAGATTGCTGCCCACCCCCATCGGGAAAACTGGCACAGAAGCCTCAAGTTTTCCAAGGAAATCAGCCAGATCCTCGGCATCCGCGGGCTGGTAGAACCAATCCGCCGGGCCGCCGACGCGGAGCCATGTCAGATCGGCCAGAACCCGGCCTTGGGTCAGCTTTCCTCTTGTCTCAGGCAATGTCATCATGGCGGCAGAAATCCTCTTGTCTCACCCCTCTCCCCTACCCCAGCCGGCCGGGAAATGGAATGGATCGGCCCATCGGTACCCTGTCGGTATTGCGTCGGCATCGCGACAGTGCGGATTTTCGCCGCTCAGCGCGACCGAAAGAGCCCGATCACGATGCCCAGAAGACCGCCCAGAAGCGCTGCGAAACTCAAGAACAGCACCGGCAGGATCGCCTCGCTCGGCAAGAAGCCGAGAAACACCGCCGCGCTGAACCCGGCCACCGCCGTCAACAGCAGCAGCCAGCGCCAGAACAAGCCGATGAAATCCTCATGCTCGGCCTCGGCGATGAAATACCAGACCGAGAGGCTGAACGCGGTCAGCGCCAGCCCTGCCCAGATCATCACATCCCCGAGCCAGATCGTTTCGCCCATGGAGTGTCTGCCCGTATCCTAGATGTGACTGCGGTCGAGCCGGTTGCGCAGCCACCGGCCCAGATAGATCACCGGCCAGCGCAGCATCGACATGCCCGCCGCCATCACGAAAAGCCCGACCCAGGGGCCGTTTTCATAGGTGACATAGCCGACCAGCGGAATGCCCAGCACGATGAGCGCATAGGCCCGCCGCCAATGGTTGTCCCGCGACGGCAGCATGGCGAGCACATTGGCCGCCAGCGCCCAGAGACAGGCGAGGATGAGCGACAGGCTCACTTGCCCGCCTCCCGAAGCCGGTCGGGCAGCGCATTGGCCCAGCCGCTGATCGTGCCGGCGCCGAGACAGACGACCATATCGCCCGGCCCCGCCTGTTCGCGCACCAGCCGGGTGAGATCGCCCTCGTCGAGCAGCGCCCGCGCATGGCGATGACCGTGACGGATGAGACCGGCCACGAGATCGTCTCGTGAAGCGCCGGGGATCGGATCTTCGCCCGCCGCATAGACATCCGAGATGCCGACGACATCGGCCTCGTTGAAACAGGCGCAGAATTCTTCGAAATGATGGCTCAGCCGGGAATAGCGGTGCGGCTGATGCACGGCGATGACCCGGCCTTCGGTGGCCTGACGCGCGGCCTTGAGCACGGCGGCAATCTCGGTCGGGTGATGGCCGTAATCGTCGATGATCACCACGCCGTCGACCTCGCCCACGCGGGTAAAGCGGCGGTTGACCCCGCCGAAATTCGCCAGCGCCTCGCGGATTTCTGCGGATCTCATCCCCAGATGCCGCGCCACCGCCACCGCCGAGAGCGCGTTCGACACGTTATGGTCGCCCGGCATCGGCAACACGCAATCCTTGATCACCTTGTCATCGCCTTCGCCGCGCAGGGCGATGTCGAAATGCGCCTGCCCCGCCTCATAGCGCAGGTTCATGCCGCGCACATCGGCCTGGGCGTTGAACCCGTAGGTGACAACCCGGCGGTCGGTGACCTTGCCCACCAGCGTCTGCACATCCGCATCATCGGTGCAGCAGACGGCGAGCCCGTAGAACGGGATGTTCGAGACAAATTCGTAGAACCCGCGATGCAGGTTCTCTTCGGTGCCCCAATGCTCCATATGCTCGGGGTCGATATTGGTCACGATGGCGATGGTCGCGGGCAGACGGTTGAACGTGCCGTCGCTCTCATCGGCCTCGACCACCATCCATTCACCGGCACCGACGCGGGCGTTGCTGCCATAGGCATGGATGATGCCGCCATTGATCACCGTCGGGTCGAACTTGCCATGATCGAGCAGCGCCGCCACCATCGTCGTGGTGGTGGTCTTGCCATGGGTGCCGGCGACGGCGACGTTGGATTTGAGGCGCATCAGCTCGGCCAGCATTTCGGCCCGGCGCACCACCGGCAGGCCGCGCGCCCGCGCGGCGTCCAGCTCGGGGTTGCCGGGTTTGATCGCCGACGAAATCACCACGACCTCGGCCCCCTCGATATTCTCGGCCCGCTGGCCTTCGAAGATGGTGGCGCCCGCTTCGGCCAGACGCGCGGTGATCGGCGTCGCCTTGAGATCCGAGCCCTGCACCTGGTAGCCGTGGTTGATCAGCACCTCCGCGATGCCCGACATGCCGATGCCACCGATCCCGACGAAATGGATGGGACCGACGTCCCCGGGCAGTTTGGTGGCGGCATTCATACGCGGTCCCCTTTTTGGGCCAGAGTGTCTACAAGAGCGGCGAGCCGTTCGGTCGCATCGGGCACGGCGCAAGACAGCGCCGCGGCGGCCATTTGCAACGCCCCGCGCGGATTGTCCAGCACGCGGGCAATCTCGGCGGTCATTGTCTCGACGCTGAGCTTGCTTTCGGGGATGAGGATCGTGGCGCCTGCCTCCTTGAGGCCGCGCGCATTGGCGGTCTGATGATCGCCGGTGGCTGCCGCAAAGGGCACGAGGATCGAGGGCCGCCCGATCACTGAAATATCGGCCACCGAGGAGGCCCCGGCGCGGCTTATGACGAGCTGCGCCTCGCTGATCCGGGTCGGCACATCGGTAAAGAAGGGCTGCACATCGGCGTCGATGCCGTGCTCTGCATAGAATTGCGCCACCCGGTCGCCATCCTCGTCGCGGGCCTGATGGCTCACCCTTATGTTGCGCAGCACCTCGGGGGGCAGCGCCGCGATGGCGGGCGGCACGATGTCGGACATGATCCGCGCGCCCTGGCTGCCGCCGATGACAAGGATCGACATCGGGTAGTCGCCGGGCGGGATATAGGCGGCGCCGGCCCGTTCGAGCACCGCCGCGCGCACCGGGTTGCCGACATGTTCGGCCTCGACGCCCTCGGGCATCTCGGTGGGCCAGGTGCCACAGGCGACCTTGGCCACGCGTTTGGCAAAGGCCCGGTTGACCCGGCCCAGCACGCCGTTTTGTTCATGCACCATGGCCGGCACGCCGAGAAGCCGCGCCGCCGACAGGGCCGGAATGCTCGGATAGCCGCCAAAGCCCACCACCACATCGGGCTTGTCGCGCAGCATCGCGGCGCTGGCGCCCATCACACCGCCCGCGATCCGGAACGGCACCATCGCCTTGGCCAGCAGCCCGCCGCGCGCGAAGGTCGCGGATTTGATCTGTTCGATCTCGATCGAATGGGGAAAGCCGCCGGTATAGCGCGCGCCACGGGCATCTGTGCTGAGCTTGACGCGCCAGCCTTGGCGCAGCATATGCTCGGCCAGCGACTGGGCCGGGAACATATGCCCGCCGGTGCCGCCCGCGGCCATCAGCAAGAGAGGCGCGCGGTCGCTCATCGCACGTGACCCCGGAGGATGTCGCGGATCTCGCCCTGCGGGCGCGACCGGGTAAAGGCAAAGAGCATGCCGACCGCGATGCCGCCCGCGATGAGCGACGAGCCACCATAGCTCACGAATGGCAGGGTCATGCCCTTGGCGGGCAGAAGACGCACCGCGACGCCCATGTTGATCATCGCCTGCACCCCGAACATCGCGGCAAGCCCGGTGCCTGCGAGGCGGATGAACGGATCGCGTTCGCGCATCAGCCGGAACAGCGAGCGCACCACGATCATGCAGTAGAGCGCGATAATCGCGAGCACCAGCACCAGCCCGTATTCCTCGGCCGCCACCGCGATGATGAAATCCGTATGCGCGTCAGGCAGCGACCATTTGACCGTGCCTTCGCCGACCCCCACCCCGAAGAACCCGCCTTCGCGGATCGCATTGGTGGCAAAGCCGAGCTGGGTCGTGGGATCGACCTCGGGGCTCAGAAAGCCGTCGATGCGGCGGGCGAAATGTTCGGAATTGGCATAGGCGATCATGCCGGCGAAGATCACCCCCCCGGCCATGCCGAGCAGCAGGAAGATCGGCGCACCGGCGACGAAATACATCACGCCCCAGCCAAAGAGCACCAGCGCCGCCTGCCCGAAATCGGGCTGCATGGCGAGAAAGCCCACCACCACGAGGGTGAGGCAGAAGGACATCAAGAGCCCCGGAGGCCCGTTGATCTCGCGGCTCGCGGCGATCATCCAGGCGGCAACGACGACGAAACCGGGCTTGAGAAATTCGGACGGTTGAATACTGGCAAAGCCGAGGCTGTACCAGCGCACCGCGCCTTTGCCGAAATCGGTGCCGAGCACCGGCAAGAGCATCAGCGCCACGAGTGCTCCGATGAACCCGATCACCGCCAGACGGCGGACCATCACCGGCCCCATCATCGAGGTGAGCACCATCGCCACCATGGCAAGCCCGCCAAAGAACATCTGTCGTTGCACATAGTGGAACGGCTGAAACCCGTTTTTCTCCGCCAGCGGCGGCGACGCGGCCAGCCCCAGAAGGAGCCCCACGAGAAACAGGAGGGCCACGCCGAACACGGCCCATTTGTCGATTGTCCGCCACCATTTGGGGAGAATCGGTTCGCCGTCCCTTTGCGGAACGGCCCCATACACCATCTCTGTCATGACACCGCCAGTATCTGCCTCGTTGATGACCCCAGATGCGGGATCGCGCCCCATTTTCGGGGTCTTACCGAACAGTATAACAGCTTGCCGCGCCCGTGGGAAGCGTCACCCGAATGCAACGGACCACCATTGTCTTTGTGAATAATTTGACTGGCATTTATTCATTTCACCCGTTACGGTATGTCCAGCCTACCCCGCACAACCCAGAGAGGTTGGCGGTTTGTATCGAGTGTCGCAGCAGTAACGAGTACCCCCCATGCCCTATCTCTATATCTATTCCCCCGATGATTTCGTCGAAGGTGCCCCCGACGAGGAGAGCACCGCCGCCGCGGGCACTCCGAATTTCACCCTGACGCTCAAACCCGGCGCGACGCCGACGCTGATCGAAATCATCGACGACGATCTTACCATCGAAGAGATCGAGGATTCCCAGACCCTCGCCACGACGCTCAATCTCGACGGCACCACCTATGCCGCCGGGACAAGTATCTGGAGCGCCTATGACCTGATCAACTCCACCACCGGCCATAAGGTGACCAGCCTCCATTTCGGCGGCGATGGCTATCAGCAGGGCGTGGTGCAGGGGCTCATTTCCACCGTCGAAATGGTGCCGGGCACCAGCTATACGTTCAATCAGGAACGCACCTCCTATCAACAAAACAACGCCTATTCCGAATATGTCGCCTGTTTCACCCCCGGGGCGCTAATCGACACGCCCCACGGGCCGCGCCCGATCGAGACCCTGGCCCCCGGCGATCTGGTGAACACCCGCGACGCAGGCCCACAGAGGCTGCGGATGATCCCGACGCGCCACCTCTCGCCCGAGACGCTGGCGGCGCGGCCCAACCTGCGGCCGATCCGGATCGCCGCCGACAGCCTGGCCCCCGGCCTGCCCGCGCAGGATCTTCTGGTCTCGCCACAGCACCGGATCCTGGCCAATTCGGCCATCGTGCAGCGCATGTTCAACTGTACCGAGATCCTGATCGCCGCCACCGCCCTGACCCGGCTTCCCGGTGTCATGATCGACAACTCGACGCGGGCAATCACCTATATGCATCTGATCTTTGACAAGCATGAGATCGTCACCGCCAACGGCCTGCCGAGCGAGAGCTTTTACTGCGGCCCCTATGCCGTCAAGGCGATGCCGCCCGACGCACGGCGCGAACTCTACGCGCTGTTTCCCGAACTGATGGAGGACGCGCCGCTGCCCGATCCGGCCCGCCCCATCGCCAGCGGCCCGATCCGCCGCAATCTGTTGCGCCGGCACCTTAAAAATGATCGGGCTTTGTTGGAACTCGAACGGCCATGACAGAGGCGCTATAGGGAGAAGAACGGCAGTTTGTCACAATTCTGTCAAAATCATTAACCACACTATCCGCTTAGCGACCGACAGAGCCGCGCGGACCCATCCGGCCCTCAGGCCGCAACAGTGCTGTAACGAGGCGAGCTATGCCCTATCTCTATATCTATTCCCCTTCCGATTTCGTGCAGGGCCTGCCGGATGAACAAAGCGCGGCCGCCGCTGGCAGCCCGACCTTCACCCTGACGCTGAAGGAGGGCGCAACACCGACGCTGGTGTTCGTCAACGATGACGACGCGGTGTTCGACGAGGTAGACAGCAGCCAAACCATCGCCGACACGCTCGATCTCGACGGGACCAGCTATGCGGCGGGGACGTCGATCAACACCGCCTATGACCTGATCAACAGCAGCACCGGGCATAAGGTGACGGCCTTTCATTTCGGTGGCGACGGCTATCAGCAAGGCGCGGTACAGGGTCTGACCTCGACCGTCGCGATGACGCCGGGCACCTCCTATACGTTCAACCAGGAACGCACCTCGCATCAGCAGGACAACCAGTACAGCCAATACACCGCCTGTTTCACCCCCGGCACGATGATCGAGACCGCCGAGGGACCGCGCGCCATCGAGACGCTGCGCCCCGGTGATCTGATCGAGACCCGCGACCATGGGCTGCAACCCCTGCGCCTCTTGCCGAGCCGTCACATCAGCGCCGAAGAGCTGCATCAGCGGCCAAACCTGCGGCCCGTGCGCATTCGCGCCGACAGCCTCGCCCCCGGCGTGCCCGAACGCGATACGCTCGTCTCGCCGCAACACCGCATCCTGAGCCAATCCCTCATCGCGCGGCGTCTGTTTGGCAAGGACGAGGTGCTGGTCGCCGCCGTGGCGCTGACCAAACTGCCCGGCATCGAAAAGGCCGACGATCTGGACGAGATCACCTATATCCATCTGGTCCTTGACGAGCATCAG
The DNA here is from genome assembly GCF_000152625.1 of Roseovarius nubinhibens ISM. Lineage (GTDB taxonomy): Bacteria > Pseudomonadota > Alphaproteobacteria > Rhodobacterales > Rhodobacteraceae > Roseovarius > Roseovarius nubinhibens. The sequence continues at coordinate 126,935 of NZ_CH724156.1, forward strand.
ATCGTCACCGGTGACGGGCTCGCCTCTGAGAGCTTTTACTGCGGGCCAAACGCCATGCAATCCCTGTCGCCCGAGGCGCTGGCCGAGCTGCAGGCGGTCTTTCCCGACATGAAGGACTGGGCCCCCGGACACATGCCGCCGCGCGCCCGGCCCTTCGCGCTTGGCGCGGGACGCCGCGAATTGGTGCGCCGCCACGCCCGTCAGGACCGCTCGCTGCTAGAGGCGCGCTAGGCTCGGCCCTTGATGCTCGGCTCTTGACCCGGGCGCGCCCATGCGGCAGGGGCTGATCCATGCAAATCGACACGCTGATCCTTGGCGCCGGCGCGGCCGGCATGATGTGCGCGGCCCATGCCGGCGGCCGCGTTGTGGCCATCGACCATGCCAAGGCCCCGGGCGAGAAAATCCGCATCTCGGGCGGTGGGCGCTGCAATTTCACCAATCTGCACTGCACGCCTGAGGCGTTCCTGTCGCAGAACCCGCATTTCTGCAAATCCGCGCTGAGCCGCTATACCCAATGGGATTTCATCGAACTGGTCGAGGCCCATGGCATCGCCTGGCATGAAAAGACGCTGGGGCAGCTGTTCTGCGACGTGAGCGCCAAGGACATCATCGCCATGCTGCGCGGGCTGATGCAGGCGGCGGGCGCCGAGCTTTGGCTCGAGACCTCGCTGGTCGAGGTGACCCGCGACGGCGATCTCTTTCGCGTGACGCTGGAACGCGGTGGCCGTCGCAACAGCCTTGTAACCCGCAATCTCGTGCTGGCCAGCGGCGGCAAATCCATCCCCAAGATGGGGGCGACCGGCCTCGCCTATGATCTCGCGCGGCAATTCGGCCTGCGCGTCACCGAGACGAGCGCGGCGCTGGTGCCCTTTACCTTCTCAGATCAGCGCTTTGCGCCGCTCGCGGGCGTGTCGCTGCCGGTGCGCGCGCGCGCAGGGTCAGGCAGTTTTGACGAGGCGATGCTGTTCACGCACCGGGGCCTCTCTGGCCCCGCGATGCTGCAGATTTCCTCCTATTGGCAGGAGGGCGGCGACATCACCGTCGATCTCGACCCCGAGGCGCGGCTCTATGAGGCGCTGCGCGCCAAACGGGCCGAGGCCGGGCGCGTCAACCTGACCACCGAGCTTGCCCGCCACCTGCCGCAGCGGCTGGTCGACGCGCTGCCCGAGCATCTGGGTCTCAGGCTCTCGGGCAATCTCGCCGATCAATCCGACGCGGCGCTGCAGGCGCTCTGCGACGCGCTGCGCGGCTGGCAGCTGCGCCCGCAAGGCACCGAGGGCTATCGCACCGCCGAGGTGACGCTCGGCGGCATCGACACCGATGATCTGTCGTCGAAAACGATGGAGGCGCGGCCCTGCCCCGGCCTCTATGCCATTGGCGAGGCGGTGGATGTGACCGGCTGGCTTGGCGGCTATAATTTCCAATGGGCCTGGTCCTCGGCCATGGCCGCCGCCCGCGCCATCGCCCAGGGCTGATCAGCGCAGACCGCCAGACATGAAGCCGAGGGGACATCCGCAGACGCCCCCCCGCCCCCAGGCTCCTTCCGAGAGTAGGATCAGAAGAACCCCAGCTTGTTCGGGTTGTAGCTCACCAGCATGTTCTTGGTCTGCTGGTAATGTTCGAGCATCATCTTGTGGTTTTCGCGCCCGATCCCCGATTGCTTGTAGCCGCCAAAGGCCGCATGGGCCGGATAGGCGTGGTAATTGTTGACCCAGACGCGCCCCGCCTCGATCGCCCGGCCAAAGCGGTAGCAGGTGTTGGCGTCGCGCGACCAGACGCCCGCGCCAAGCCCGTACATCGTGTCATTGGCCAGCGCCAAGGCCTCGTCGGCATCCTTGAACGTGGTCACCGACACCACCGGGCCAAAGATTTCCTCCTGGAAGACCCGCATCTTGTTGTGGCCCTTGAGGATCGTCGGCTGAATGTAATAGCCGCCCGAGAGATCGCCCTCCATCGGGGCCGCCGCGCCGCCGGTGAGCACCTCGGCCCCCTCTTCGACGCCGATCTGGAAATAGGAGAGGATCTTCTCCTGCTGCTGGGCGCTGGCCTGGGCCCCGACCATCGTGTCGGGCAGGCGCGGATCGCCCTGTTTGATCGCCTTCACCCGTTCGATGGCGCGGGCAATGAACTCTTCATAGATGTCCTCCTGGATGAGCGCCCGGCTCGGACAGGTGCAGACCTCGCCCTGGTTGAAGGCAAAGAGCACGAAGCCCTCGACCGCCTTGTCGAGAAAGGCGTCATCCTTGGCCATCACGTCGGAGAAGAAGATATTGGGCGATTTGCCCCCCAGCTCGAGCGTCACCGGGATCAGGTTCTCGGTGGCATATTGCATGATCTGCCGCCCGGTCTGGGTCGAGCCGGTAAAGGCGATCTTGGCGATCCGCTTGCTTTGGCCGAGCGCCGCGCCGACCTCGGCGCCATAGCCATTGACGATGTTGAGCACCCCCGGCGGCAGCATCTCGCCAATGATCTCGGTCAGCACCATGATCGCGGCGGGCGTCTGTTCGGCGGGTTTCAGCACCACGCAATTGCCCGCCGCCAGCGCCGGGGCAAGCTTCCACGCCGCCATCAGGATCGAGAAATTCCACGGGATGATCTGGGCGACCACGCCGAGAGGCTCGTGAAAGTGATAGGCGACCGTATCATTGTCGATCTGGCTCATCGCGCCTTCCTGACCGCGCAGCACCCCGGCGAAATAGCGGAAGTGATCCACCGCCAGCGGGATATCCGCCGCCATGGTTTCGCGGATCGGCTTGCCATTGTCCCAGGTCTCGGCGGTGGCGATGAGCTCGAGATTGGCCTCGATCTTATCCGCCAGCTTGAGCAGCAAGGTCGAGCGCTCAGCGGCGGCCATCGCGCCCCAGCTCTCCTTGGCCGCATGGGCCGCATCGAGCGCCAGCTCGACATCCGCCGCGTCCGAGCGCGCCACTTCACAGACCTTGGCGCCGGTGATCGGCGTCACATTGTCGAAATAGCGGCCATTGACCGGGGCCGTGAATTTGCCGCCGATATAATTGTCGTAGCGCACCTTGAAAGGCGAGGCAAAGCCGGTCTCGGCTTGGGTCATCTCGTTCATTGTGTATCCTCCTCAAATGGTCCGGGTCCTCCACCCGGATCATCTCTGAGGCTGCCCCATGTCGCCGGTTTGGTCAGGCGGGGGGCAACAGATTGCAGCGGTGTTTCGTCTCAGAACTGAGACACACAGGGGGCACCGTCCGTGACAATCAGCCGTCGAGCCCGAGCCGCTTCATCCGGCGATAGAGCGTCGCCCGCCCGATCCCGAGCGCCCGGGCCGCCGCGCTCACATTGCCATCGGCCCGCGCCAAGGCCCGTTTGAGCGCCGCCCGCTCGGCCCGCTCGAGGCCGCGCGGCCCGGCCTCGCCGCCGATCACATCGCTGGCCGGCCGTGGCCGCAGCGTGCCTCGCGGCTCGAGCCCGAAGGCCCGCCGCGCCGCCCGCGTCGCCCCCACCACGAGATCATCGCCATCCACCGCCAAAAGCGTCGACAGCGCGCCCTCGCCCTCCGCCGCCACGACGATGCGCGCGCCCGGAAAAGACGCGCGGAAATATTCCGCCTCGATGGCCTGCGCGGTCTGCGCCACGGTGGCCGCGATGAGCCGGTTGACCCCCGCCGTCTGATCGGCCCGCGCGCTCGACACATCGAGCGCCCCGAGCAATTGCCCGTCGGCGCCAAAGATCGGCGCGTCGAGACAGCTCATGCCGATGTTGCGGGCGAGGAAATGTTCGTCGCGGTGGATGGTCACCTGCCGCTCTTCTGCGATGCAGGTGCCGATGCCGTTGGTGCCCTCGCGCGCCTCGCTCCAATCCGCGCCATTGCGCAGACCCCAGCCGTCGAAGACGCCCCGGTCGCCATCGCCACAGCGCCGGTCGAGGATCACCCCCGCCGCATCGGTCAGCACCACGCCACAGCCGGAACTGCCCACCAGCGTATAGAGCTGATCGAGCTTGGGCGCCGCCACATGCAGAAAATGATCGTGTCGCGCGCGCCGCTCAGCAAGCTCGCGCCCCTCCAAGACCACACCCTCGGTGCGCCCCGGATCGAGCCCATGCTTTTCCAAAGACCGCCACCAGGACGCCGCCAGCGCCGAACGGGCCGCCGCACGGCCCGATTGCACCGCGGCGAGCACGGTTTCGATATGGCGCTTGCCTTGGCTCACGCGTCATCCTCCCTGAGGAGAAAGACTAGCCGCGGCGGGGCCACTTGGCAATCTTTGCGCGAAAGACCCCGCCGCCCGCAGCTTTCACGGGCGCGGATCTGGCTCAGAGCCTTTGCGGGTCTGGCCGCGCTCAGGAGGTGGGGTGGAACTTGCCCTTGGGCGAGAGGGTGAAGATCTCGCAGCCATTGGCCGTCACGCCGATCGAATGTTCGAACTGCGCCGAGAGCGATTTGTCGCGGGTGATCGCGGTCCACTCATCCGACAGCACCTTGGTCTCGGGGCGGCCCAGATTGACCATCGGCTCGATGGTAAAGAACATGCCCTCTTCGAGAACCGCCTGCGTGCCCGGCCGCCCGTAATGCAGCACATTGGGCGGCGCGTGGAATACCCGGCCCAGCCCGTGACCGCAGAAATCGCGCACCACCGACATGCGCTGCGCCTCGACATAGGTCTGAATCGCATGGCCGATGTCGCCAAATGTATTGCCTGGCTTGACCGCCTCAATGCCGATCATCAGCGCGTCATGGGTCACCTGGATGAGCTTTTCGGCATAGGGTTTCGGCTTGCCCGCGACGAACATGCGGCTGGTGTCGCCATACCAGCCATCGACGATCACCGTCACATCGACATTGATGATATCGCCATCGATGAGCGTGTCATCGTCGCGCTTGGAGGTGTCGTTCTTCCATTTGCGGATCTTGTCGCCGGGAATGCCGTGACAGACCACATGGTTGACGCTGATGCAGGAGGCATGCTGATAGCCGCGATAGCCGATGGTGGCCGATTTCGCCCCCGCCGCCTCGACCCGGTCCTCGATCAGCTTGTCGATCGCCGCCGTGCTCTGGCCGACAAAGACGTTTTCCGCCACCTCGTCGAGGATCTCCGCCGCCAGCCGTCCGGCGGCATGCATCCCGGCAAAATCTTCCGCCTCATGGATACGGATGCCGTCCTTGGTCAGTCTGCCGCGATGCTGGTCGTTCACGCTGGGCCTCAAGAATTTAAACAGGGTTTTCATCACTTCGCGCCCTATCTAGGCAATATGTGCGCCAAGGGCCATAGGGGCGGGACATTTTTACCACGTGCGCGCCGCGACACCCGGACACCCCTGTTGCCCTGCTGGGCGCGCCCGACAATCTATGACATAGCGCCGCGCAAACCCGGTGCCAGTTGAAAACGACAGGAGTGACACGCAGCCATGGATGCTTTGCAGGATCTGTTCAATCAGGAAATCTACAACGGTCAGACCCTGGCCGATCTCGTGACGCTCAAGGCGTTGACCGGCCTTTTGGGCAGTCTCGTCGCGGCCATCGTGATCATCCTTCTCGGCATCGTCCTGTCGGGCTGGGCCAAGCGCCGCATCACCGGGCTGAGCGAGCGCCACGCCTCGCTCGATCAGACGCTGTTTCACTTTCTCGGCAATATCGCCCGCTACACGATCCTCGCCTTCACCGCGCTCTTCGTGCTCAACACTTTCGGCATTCAGACCACCTCGCTCATCGCCGCCATCGGTGCGGTGGGTCTGGCCATCGGTCTGGCGCTGCAAGGCACGCTGTCGAATGTGGCGGCGGGGGTGATGATCATCCTCTTTCGCCCCTTCAAGATCGGCGATTTCATCGCGGTCGCAGGCGAAATGGGCACGGTCAAGGATATCACGCTCAACGTGACCGAGATCGCCAGCCTCGGCAATGTGCAGACGATCATCCCCAATTCCGAGGTCTGGGGCAACACGATCTCCAACTACTCGACCTATCCGCTGCGCCGCGCCGAATGGACCTTTGGCGTGGGCTATGGCGTCAATCTCGCCCGGGCCGAAGAGGTGATCCGCGACACGATCATGGCGGACGAACGCTCGCTCGACGATCCCGCGCCCTTCTTTCAGGTCAACAATCTGGGCGACAGCTCGGTCGATTTCCTCGTCCGCGTCTGGGTCAGCTCGGCCGATTACTTTCAGTATCAGGCCGATATGAAGCGCAAGGTCAAAGAGGCGCTCGACGACAACGGGCTCGACATTCCCTTCCCGACCCGCACCCTCGTCCAGGCCAAGTGAGCTATCGCACCGTCACCCTGTCGCGCAGGGTGACGGCCTCGGGGCTGATCGCACAATCGAGCGCGATCACCTCGACCCCCGCCGCCCGCGCCGCCGCGAAGCCCGCCGCATAGGCCGGGTCGATGTCCTGGGCGAGGGTCATCTCGCGGCAATCCGTCCGCTGCACGAGATAGAGCATCACCGCCCGATGCCCGGCCTCGGCCATGCGCGCCAGTTCCATGAGATGCTTGGTGCCGCGCGCGGTGACACTGTCGGGAAACTCCGCGAGCCCCGCCTGCCGCGACAGCGTCACGGATTTCACCTCGACATAGGCATCACGCCGCGCAGGCCCGCTCAACAGGAAATCAATCCGGCTCTTCTCGCCATAGGGCACTTCGGGGCGGATGAGATCATAGCCCGCCAGCTCCGCCACCTGCCCCGCTTTGAGCGCCGCGCGCAGCGCCCGGTTGGGCAGGCTCGTATCCACCCCGGTGAAATGGCCGTTCTCGTGATCGACCAACCGCCAGCCGAATTTGAGCTTCTTCTTGGGATCGTCATTGGGCTCGACCCAGATCCGCATCCCCGGCTCGGCCAGCCCCATCATCGACCCGGGATTGGCGCAATGGGCCGTCACCTCCCGCCCGTCCGCATCGAGCCGAATGTCCGCCAGAAAGCGTTTATAGCGACGAATGAGCCGTGCCGGCACAAGAGGGGTTTGAAAGCGCATGGTCCCGGCCCTATACCCAATGCAACACCCGTTCAAGACGGGCACCCCCGGTGCCCCCGTGCTTGCCGAACTCCAAGAGGCCGCCATGACCAATCCCACCGCTGCCATGCTGATCATCGGGGACGAGATCCTCTCGGGCCGCACCCGCGACGCCAATATGCACCATCTCGCCAAGGCGCTGACCAGCCACGGCATCGACCTCGAAGAGGTCCGCGTGGTGGCCGATGTGCCCGACGCGATCACCGAGGCCGTCAAGGCGCTGGCGGCGCGCTACACCCATGTCTTTACCTCCGGCGGCATCGGCCCGACCCATGATGACATCACCGCCGACAATGTGGCCCGCGCCTTTGACCGGCCCATCGATGTGCGCGACGACGCCCGCGCCATCCTCGCCGCCCATTACGACCGGCAGGGGATCGAGCTGAACGAGGCGCGGCTGCGCATGGCCCGCATTCCCGAGGGCGCGACGCTCATTGAAAACCCGATCAGCGCCGCCCCGGGGTTCAGCCTTGAAAACGTCCATGTCATGGCCGGCGTCCCGGCGATCTTCGAGGCGATGGTGGCGGGCGTCCTGCCGACGCTCACCGGCGGCGCGCCGATCCTGTCGCAGAGCCTGCAGCTCTTGCGCGGCGAAGGCGATATTGCCGCGACCCTCGGCCAGATCGCCGAGGAGTTCCCCGAGCTGAGCTTTGGCTCCTACCCGTTTCAGCTCAACGGCGCCTTTGGCACCAATGTGGTGGTGCGCGGCTCGGATGCCGCGCGGCTCGATGCGGCGATGGCGGCGCTCGACCGGGCCTTTCCCGCATGAGCGCCCCGGCCAATCAGACCCCCGACATGGCCCGTCTCTATGAGGTGGTCGAGGTGACTTGGCCCGCGGCCCGGCTCATCCCCGCCGCGCCCTTTACCCTGCGCGATGGTGCGGGCGGCGGCAAACGGGTCTCGGCGGCGACGCTCGACACCCCCGGCGGCACCGCCCCCGAGGGTGAGATCGCCCGCGCAGCAAGCGCCATGCGCGCGCAGGGCGAAACACCGCTCTTCATGCTGCGCGATGGCGATCACGACTTTGACGCGCAGCTCGCCCATGCGGGCTATGACATCATCGACCCGGTCAACATCTGGCTCTCGCCGATCGAGACGCTGAGCGAGATGACCCCGCCGCGCACCGCGAGCTTTCACATCTGGGAGCCGATGGCCATTCAGCGCGACATCTGGGCCAAGGGTGGCATCGGCCCGGCACGGCTCGCCGTGATGGACCGCGCCACCTGCCCCAAGACCTCGCTCTTTGGCCGCAATGGCGACCGCCCCGCCGCCACCGGCTATGTCGGGCTGCATGACGGCATCGCCATGGTCCACGCGCTCGAAGTGCTCGCAAGCCAGCGCCGCGCCGGTCAGGGCCGCTGGCTGATGATCGAGGCCGCCCGCTGGGCCGCCGCCCAGGGCGCGCGCCATATGTCGGTGATCTGCACCGCCGCCAACACAGGCGCCAACGCGCTCTATTCCGCTCTCGGCATGGCCCGTGTCGGCGGCTATCATTACCGTATCAAGAAGGATGAAGATTGATGAGTGACCCACGCCCCACCGCGCTCGACCTGCCGATGGTCGACCCGCTGCCGCCCGAGACGCAGAAATATTTCGATGTCTGTCAGGACAAGCTCGGGATGATCCCCAATGTGCTGCAGGCCTATGCGTTCGACATCGACAAGCTCAACGCCTTCACCGCCATGTACAACGACCTCATGCTCGCCGACAGCGGGCTGAGCAAGCTCGAGCGCGAGATGATCGCCGTGGTGGTCAGCGCGATCAACCGCTGCTGGTACTGTCAGGTCGCCCATGGCGCGGCGGTGCGGGCGCTCTCGGGACGGCCCGAACTGGGCGAGGCGATGGTGATGAACTGGCGCATGGCCGATCTCGACACGCGCCAGACCGCGATGCTCGAGTTTGCCGAAAAGGTCACGACCGCCAGCGCCAAGATCACCGAGGCCGACCGTCAGGCGCTGCGCGACGCCGGGTTCAGCGACCGCGATATTTGGGACATCGCCAATGTGACCGGGTTCTTCAACATGTCGAACCGGGTGGCCAGCGCCACCGCGATGCAGCCCAATCCCGATTATCACGCCCAGGCCCGGTGACCATGCGGGCTGGCTTTGTCCGGCGGGGGTTGCCTGCCCTTTTGTGTCTTGGCGCCACCGGTTTCGGCGCTCCCTCTCTGGCGCTCGACCTGGTGCTGCCGGGCCGCGCCGTTCAGACCCATCAGGAGAGCCGGACGGGCGACCGTCTGGCCGTGCCGCTGGACCGATGGGACACCGACCATATACCGACGCAGTACATCGAAGGCACCATCGACCTGCAAAGCTGGCGGATCACCGGCGGCGGCACCAGCACGCTGCAGGCGCTCGACGCGCTCGCCCGGCAATTGGGTGAGGCGGGCTATCAGACCATGCTGCGCTGCGCGGGCCGCGACTGTGGCGGGTTCGACTTTCGCTTTGGCCTGGATGTGCTGCCCGCGCCCGCGATGTTCGTCGATCTCTTCGACTATCGCTTTCTCTCGGCCCGCCTCGGCCAAGGCGATACCGCGCCCCATGCCACCGTGCTGATCAGCACCACCGGCGCCAACACCTATGCCCAGATCACGCTGGTCCGTCCCGAGGGCGCGGAACCGCTGCGCATCCGCGCCAGCACCACCGCCCCCGATCCGGCCACGACGCCCACCGAGACTGCGACCCCAGAGACCGCGCCCAACCCCGGCACTGCGACCCCGCCGACGCCCAGCGCACCGATCACCGGGGGCGCGCCCGGCGAGATCACCGAACAGCTCATGTCACAAGGCCACGGCATCCTTGGCGATCTCGACTTTGCCACCGGCTCGGCCACGCTCGGCCCCGGGCCCTTTGCCTCGCTCACCGCGCTGGCCGCCTATCTCAAGGGGGATGGTGCGCGCCGCATCGCGCTGGTCGGGCATACCGATGCCACCGGCGGGCGCGACATCAACATCTCGATTTCGCGGCAACGCGCCCGGGCCGTGCTCGACCGTCTGGTCGAGGGTCACGGCGTGCCCCGCGCCCAGCTCGAGGCCGATGGCGTGGGCTATCTCGCGCCCATCGCGTCGAACCTCACAGAGGCCGGGCGTCAGGCCAACCGCCGCGTCGAGGCGGTGCTTCTCACCACCCAATAGGGCCGATCACGGCTCGCGGAACGCTTCTTTCGATTTGTAGAGCGGCTTGAGCAGATATTGCAGCACCGTCTTGCCGCCGGTGTGCAGCTCGACCTCGGAGAGCATGCCGGGGCGGATCTCGATCGCCTGCTGACGCGGGGTGAGCGCGGTCATATCGACCTTGAGCGTCACCTTGTAATGCGGATCGCCATTGGGATCGCGGGCGTTTTCATCCTTGAACGTGTCGGAGGAGATGAAATCCACCTCGCCCTTGAGCGTGCCATAGATCGTGTAATCATAGGCGGTGAGCTTGATCGTCGCCTCCTGCCCCTCGCGGATATTGCCGATATCCTCGGGCGCCACCCGCGCCTCGACAAAGAGCTCTTCATCGAGCGGGGTGATCGACAGGATCTGCTCGCCCGGCCGCACCACGCCGCCGATGGTGGTGATGTTGAGATCATTGACGATGCCGCGCATCGGGCTCACCAGCGTCGTCCGGTCGAGCTGATCGAGCGAGGCCGCGAGGTTCTGCCGCAGCGTCGCCAGCTCCTTGAGCGTGTCGGAATACTCCTGCGCCCGGTCGAGCTCGGTCTGGGTGACGATTTCATCATAGCGGGTCTTGGCATCGGCATGGGATTTGCGCGCCCGGGTCACTTCGATCAGCGCCACCACCTTCTTCTTGAGAAGCCGCTCGAGCAGGTCCATCTCTTCGCGCGCCTGTTTGAGAACCGCGCCCGCGCCTTCGCTGCGCTTGACGTAATCGGCCTGCCGCGCCTGCAAGAGCGACCGCTCCGAGGCCACGATATCCGGGCTGCGGGTTGCCAGATCCTCGGGCACGGTGAAATCGAACTGCCCCGCCAGCTCGGCCTCGAGCCGCAGCCGCCGGATCTCATGCGCCGCCACCTGATCGCTTAGGTCTTCGACCGAGGACCGGAACTGTGTGCCATGCAGCCGCGCGAGAACATCGCCCTGCGCCACCACATCGCCCTCCTGCACCCTGAGCTCGGAGAGGATACCGCCTTCGAGGTTCTGGATGATCTGCGGCCGCGACGAGGAAATAAACGCCCCCTCGGCGCGCACGATCTCGTCGAGCCAGGCAAAACCCGCCCAGACGATAAACAAAAACACCGTCGCCGCACAGAGCCAGATCGTCAGGCTCGCGCCGCGCAGCCGCGCGTTGAGCTGCCCCGCGAGGTTCGTCGTCCCGACCGCCATCTCACGCCCCTCCGGCGCTGGTCAGATGGGCCAGAACCTTGTCGCGCGGCCCATCTACCGCGAGCCGCCCGTTTTGCAGGATCATCGTCCGGTCGGTGAGCGCCAGGATCGGCACCCGGTGGGTGGCGATCACCGCCGTCCGCCCGTCGAGCCATGTCTCAAGCCGGCTCACCAGCGTGCGTTCCAACGTCTGATCGAGCGCCGCGGTCGGCTCATCGAGCAAGCACACCTTAGGGTCCTGCAGCCAGAGCCGCGCCCAGCCGACCGATTGCCGCTGCCCCTGGCTGAGCCCCTGCCCGCCATCGCCGATCTCGAGGTCGAGCCCCTTGGGATGGGCCCGCACGAACGGCCCCAGCCCGGCAAAATCGAGCGCCGCCATCAGCCGCGCATCGTCGCGCTCGAGCAGCGTCAGGTTGAGGTTCTCGCGCAGCGTCCCGGCAAAGAGCCGCACGTCCTGGCCGAGATAGCCGATGAGCCGTCGCAAATCGCCCGGCTCGATCTGGCCCATATCCGTCCCGTCGAGCATCACCCGCCCGGCCTCCGGCGCATAAAGCCCCGACAGAAGCTTGAGCAAAGTCGTCTTGCCCGACCCGTTCGATCCCAGCACGGCGAGCTTTTGACCCGGCTGAATGCTGATCCCGGCAATATCGAGGACCGGCGCGCCGCCCTCGTCATCATAGCCGAACCGGACCTCGCGCAGATCATAGCCGCCGCCGATCTCGTCACGCCGCAGATAGCTCCGCCCCGCCGCGCGCTCCTGCTCGGACCCGGCAATCGCGTCAAGTCCGTCGAGCGCCGATTTGACATTGCCCCAGCGCGCCATAGTGCCCGCGATCTGGGTCAGCGGTGCCAGCGTCCGGCTGGTGAGGATGCTCACCGCGATGATCGAGCCCACGGTAAATTCGCCCGCGAAGACGAGGAAGGTACAGACCACGATCGCCACCACGAACGTGCCCTGCTGAATGGCCTGCGACCAGAAAGTGAGCGCCGAGGCGAGCTTGCGCTGTTCGCTGGATTTGAGCGCCGAGAGGCTGGTGAGCTCGGCCCAGAGGCGCCGCACCCGATCCTCGCCGCGCTGCGTCTTGACGGTGTCGAGCTCGAATATCGCCTCATGCAAGAGCCGCGATGCCTTGCCGCCCGCGCCCTGTGTCTCCTGCGTGAGGCGGATCATCCGCTTTTGCAGGAAAAACCCCGGCACCACCATGATGATGCCGCCGAGCACCAGAACCCAGACCACATTGCCCGCGATAGAGGCGACCAGCAGCAGGAAGACGAAGAGAAACGGAATATCCGCCACCGAGCCGATGGTCGAGGCGGTGAAAAACTCGCGCACCGAGCCAAATTCGCGCATCGCGGTGAACAGCGTCGAGGGCGACCGCCCCGCCTCTTGCGAGCGCATGCCGAGAATGCGGGACATCAGAAGATCCTGCACCGTCACCTCGATCTGCCGCCCGACCCCATCCATGAGCTTGGCCCGCGCCAGTTTGAGAACCCCTTCCATCACCAGCGCCATCATCGCGCCAATGGCCAGCACCCAGAGCGTCGCCACCGATTGATGCGGGATCACCCGGTCATAGACCTGCAGCGAAAACAGCGCGACCGCCACCGCCAGCAGATTGGCCACGAAAGACCCGAGCGCGATTTCCGCGAACTGTCGTTTGAACTGCCGGAACTGGCCCCAGAACCAATGCGGCTGGGCCGTCTCGGGCACATGGCGCTCGGCGATCTGGGCAAGGCTCGCCTCGGCATGGATCGTGATCCCGGCAAAGACCGGATCAAAGCTTGCGAGCGGCACCCGCGCGCGATTGTCGACGCAGCTCCGGTCATAGAGGATGATCTCGCCCTCGGCCGCGCCCAGCACCAGAACATGCTGCCCGCTGGTCATCTGCGCCAGCGCCGGCCACTCCGCCTCGGCGGCGCTCGCCACCCGGCGCACCGAGATCAAGAGCCCCGAAGCGCCCATCCCTTCGGCCAGCCGCTCGGGCGAAATGTCATTGCCCTCGCCAAAGCGCAGCATCCGTTCGTAAATATCACCCGAGGGGATCGGCTGTCCCAGCAGGGCGCTGTAGATCGACGCCAGGTCGGCCCGCGTGCGCAGCCGTGGCTCCAGATCGGACGTCTGTGCCGCCGCCTGCCGTGGCGGATGCGGGTCGTTCGACACCGGTTGCGCCGGTGGCGTCGGGCCCGGGCGTGCCGAAACCCCGGTAAAGCTGAGCGTGACGGGTTTGCCGCTCACACATCACCCCCATCTGCCAGCACCCCCAGATGGCGCGCCAGCTCGATCCGCGCCCGCGACAGCTCATATTGGTGATCAATGGCGAGGCTGCGGCGCTGGGCATAGGTCTCGTAGACGCCGACCACATCCATCACCTGCCGTTGCCCGGCGTCATACTGGCGCTGAAACAGGTCGAGATTGGTCTTGGCCTGCTGGCTCAGCCGTGCGGCCTCTTCGCTCTGCCGCCGCAATCCCTCGATCCGCGCCTCGAGACGGCGCAGCACGCGGTTGCTGTCCTCTTCGGCCTGCGCCACGCGCCGGTCGGCCGCATCACGCTCCATCGCGATGGCCTTGAGGTTGGCGCCGGTCCCGAGACCGAGAAGCTCGCCCCCGCCGAGCGTCACATTCGGCCCGCTCGATTGCGTGCCCGTCGTGCCGCTCGCGGTCAGCCCGGGCAAGAGCCCCGCCCGGTCCACCTGTGCCTGCGCCACGGCGCGGTCGCGTTCGGCCTCGGCCCGCAGCATCGACAAGGGCCGCGCGCTGGTCGTGGCCACCGCCACCGTGCCGCCGCCCTGCACCGCATCGAGCGGCGTGGCGCTCATCGCGTTGAGCTCGGCCATGGCGGTGCGCGACTGCTCCTCGGCGGAGCGCAGATCCGAGGCGATCTCGCCCAGCTTCTGCCTCAGCACGCTCAGATCCGACGGGTCAGAGACCCCGCCCTTGACCCGCTCCTGCATGACCCATTCGAAATGGCGCATATCCTTGAGAGAGGCCTGCTGCAGCGCCGCCCGCGCCCGCCCCTCCTGCACATCGAGATAGAGATCGAGCGCGGTTTCGACCCGCGCATTGCTGTCCTCGGCAAGCCCTACGGCGGCCACTTCGACATCGGCCTTGGCAAAGCGCCGCTCGGCCTTGAGCCGCCCGTGATCGAAGAGCACCTGCTCGACAAAGATCGTCGCCACCACCTCGCTCAGCGAGCTGAGCGAAATATTCGGCCCGATTTTCGGCAGCCAGTTCTTTGACGCGGCCTCGGCGCGCAGTCGCGCGGCGCGCAGCTCGGCCTCGGCGCTGCGGCTGTTGGCCGCCAGCACCGCCTGCGCCACTCGGGCATAGGCGCTGCCCTGGGGCAGAACGCTCTGCCGGACCTGCAAATCTGAAATCACGGTGCTCTGCGCATCTTGCTGCGGCGCGGCCCCCGCCGTCGCCGGCTTGGCGAGAAAGCGCGACACCGCATTGCCATCGCCCGCCTCGGGGGCCAGACAGCCCGACAGCGCCACCATGGCCACAAGCCCCGCCACCGGCCGCATCACCCCTGACTTACAAACCCATTGCCCCATGTACTGCCCCTTGATCGGTAGCTTTTTGTTATGCGCGGCCCCCGCCATGCCGGGGGCCGCCTGTCACGCGATCAGATGACGGTCTTGATGTCGTCATCGACCACGATCGAGCTGCCATTGTCGAAGCTGTAGACGCTATAGGCCTCGCCATCGACGTCTTTGGTGCCGGTCTTGCTGGCGCCGCTGATGGTGAGCGTGTCATCGGTCCCGCCGCGCACCAAAAGCGTGTCGGAGTTCTCCGACAGCCCGGCCAGCATATCGGCGGTGATGGTAAGCTCGGTCTGGTCGCTGAACCGCAGATCGACGGTCTCGATGTTGAACCCGTCCACCGCGTTGCTGCCGAGATCGACCGTGGTCACCCCCGCCTCGTCGAGCACCAGATAGGTGCTGTTGGCATTGCCCGCCGCATCGGTCCCGGTGATGACAAGTTCCGATCCATCGGGGATGCTCTTCGGCGCGCCCGCCGCATCGAGGAAGTGATAGGTCGACTCGTTGAGAAACGCATCCTTCGCCTCATAGAGGTTGAGCTCTTGCGCCCCCTCCGGCCCATCCACACGGTGAATGGAAATGTCCTCGTCGGTGGTCTCGATCGTGGTGTTCCGGTTGCCCGAATGGTCGCGGAAATAGCCCACCACATCCGGCTGATCCGGCACCAAAGTGTCGATGGCCAGACTATCGGTCACGCTGCTCACATTGCCCGCCGCATCGGTCGCGCGGATCACCATGTCAAAGCTCTCCTCCGCCTGCGGAATATCCGCCGCCGGAAGATCGACCCGCCAATTGCCCGAAGCATCGACCACCGCCGCATAGCTCTTGCCAAAGAGATCGACAGTGACGGTCGAGCCCGGCTCGACCTTGCCGGTCAGCGTGACCCCGTCCGAGGCCTCCGCCGCATTGACCACATTGTCGCCCTCGACCGGGCTGTCCTTGTCGAGCGTATTGACCAGCGTGTCGACCCGCACCGTATCGGTGAGGCTCTGCGTGTTGCCCGCCCCGTCGGTGACATCGACGGTCAGCGCCGCATCATATTCGCCGCCCGCAATCGCGCCGGGGCCAAAGCTCGCGACCCAATTGCCACTGGCATCGACCGCCGCCTCGACCCGCGTGCCGCCAATGCTGACAAACACCGTCGAGCCCGGCTCGACCGTGCCGGTGAGTTCGAACCCCGATCCGGCCACATCGCCATTGATCACCGAACGGCCATCGCTCGTCGCGGCAAAGCCGCCGCCGCCCATGGTGAGATTGTCGACCCTGGTGTCCACATGCACCGTATCGCTGACCGAAGTGGCATTGCCCGCCGCGTCGGTGGTGGTGGCGGTCAACACCGGATCATGCACGCCTTCGGTGATCTCATGGCTGGCATAGGTGGTGGTCCAGACGCCATTGGCCCCCGCCACAACCTCATGCGCCACCCCGTCGAGCGTGACGGTGACGGTCGCACCGGGATCGGCGCGGCCCGTGACCTGCACCCCGGCCTGCGCCTCGGTCTGGTTGATCGTGCCATCGCCGCCGATCTGATCGGCATTGAGCGTCAAGAGCCCCGCCTCGGTGTCCACCGTGACGCTCTGGGTCTGGGTGCTCGTATTGCCGGCAAGATCGGTGGCCGTGGCGGTCATCGTGGCGGTATAGGTGCCCGGCGTGATCTGGGTCGCGGCAAATGTCGCGCTCCAGCTGCCATCGGCCCCGGCCACCGCCGTCACCTGTTGGCTGCCAAGCTGCACCACGATGGTCGAGCCCGGCTCGGACGTGCCGGTGACCTCCAGCCCCGATTGCGCCTCTTGCGCGTTGATCACCCCATCAGCGCCGCCGCTGCTGCTGGTCAGGGCGAAATTATCGACCCGCGTGTCCACCTGCACCGTGCCGGTGGTGGTGTTCACATTGCCCGCCGCATCGGTGCTGCTTGCGGTGATCTCGGCCTCATAGGTGCCCTGCGGCAAGGTCCCCGGCGCGAAGGTCACGCTCCAGCTGCCATCGCCGCCCGCGGTCACCGTCTGCTCGACGCCTTGCACGCTCACCACGACCACAGCCCCCGGCGTGGCGGTGCCAACGATGGTGGTGCCATCCGCCTCTTCGGCTTGGTTGATCGTGCCATCGCCCTCGATCTGGCTGGTCGAGATGCTGACCGCATTGGCCACCGTGTCGATTGCGATGCTTTCGGTCACCGTGGTGCTGTTGCCCATGGCGTCGCGGCTGATCACCGTCACCGCGCTGGTGTATTCGCCCTCGGGCAGGCTGCCCGCCTCATAGGTGACGCTCCAGCTGCCGCTCTCGCTCACCACCGTCTCGCGGGTCACGCCCTCGACGGTGACGCTGATCGTCGCCCCCGGCTCGCCGCTCCCGGCAAGCTCGATCCCCTGCCCGAATTCTTCGGCGTTGAAAATCTCGCCGCTGGCCTCGGTGCCTTGGGTCACAGAGGTCTCGGGCGGGGTCGTGTCAATGGTGATCTCCGGCCCGGCCAGATCGCTCGTCGTGCCATCGGGCTCGACCACAGTCACATTGACGGTGTGCATGCCGTCCGAGGGGAAAGTGTCGCCGGCAAACTCGGCCTGCCAATTGCCCTCGTCATCGGCGGTGGTCTCGACGCTCTTGTCGCCCAGGGTGACCGTGACGGTCGATCCCGGCTCGGCGCGACCGGTGAGGGTCACGCTATCGGTGTCCGGGCCAACCCCGTCACCGCCGAGCGTGATCGGCCCCTCCTGATCCACCGACGGGGCAATCCGCCCGTCGCCCGAGCCGCTGCCATCGCCCGGAATGAGGGTCGAGGCCGCCACCGCCGCCGCGCCCACACCCGCCGCTGTCGCCAGACCGCTGCCGCCAAAAAGCGCCGCCGCCCCGAGCATCGAGACATTCTCGTCACCGGTCCCGGCAATCGCCGCGACCCGCTCGTCCTCGTCGAGGAAGATCAGCTCTTCCGACGGGCTCCACTTGCCCCATTGCTCGGTCGGCCCATATTGCGCGTAGAGCGTGCCATTGCCGCCCTCGACCAGCGTCACCTCGTTGAGGTAACCATCCGCCGAGATAAAGAGCCGGCTGTCCGGCACCCCATCGGCGCCAAAATAATCTTCGAGAATGATCACCCGCCCATCGGCCAAGGTGATCTGCAGATCGCCGCCGCTGCGCGCATATCCGTTGACCTCGGATTGCCGCAGGTTGAGCGATAGCTCCTGCCCCGGTTCGGCCCGGAGCGTCATCATGCTGTCGTTTTCGGAAATGGACCCATATTGGGCTGCACCCGCACTCGTGCGGGTGACGAAATCAATCGCCTTCATAACACCACCACTCTTAAAGCCTCTGCCCCCACTTTGGCGTGAAGGCGTTTTTGTTGATTTTGGTCGTCTGCGCCGAATTTAATCCCACCGCCACATTTCTGCCAGAAAATTTTCAGGATTTCTCCCAACTTCGCGGCTTGGCGTGCATTTACAGGGGCTTCGCGCGCCGCCTCCCGCGCGCCGCGCGCTAACACACGGGAGTCAAACGGTTTTAAGAGTCAAATTTGCAACACTGCATGGGCGCACAGTCACTCTCCTATAGGTTGATTTTCCTCAAAATAATCCGATCTTGACCCCGGATTAATTGCGCTTCACTCTCCCCCGACACGACCATCCCAGAGGCCCGCCATGTCCGACCATCTCTCCCGCACGACCGAGCTTTTGGAACAGATGATCGCCTATCCGACCATCTCGGATCAGAGCAATCTCGACATGATCGCGGCGCTGGCCGATCTGCTCGACGCCGCCGGCGCGCGGGTCGATCTTTTCCATGACGACACCGGCGCTAAGGCCAATATCTTTGCCACGCTCGGCCCCGAACGCGACGGCGGCATCGTGCTCTCGGGCCATACCGATGTGGTGCCGGTGGCCGATCAGGACTGGACCACCGATCCCTTCCTCGCCGACCTGCGCGACGACCGGGTCTATGGCCGCGGCAGCTGTGACATGAAGGGCTTTATCGCCGCCTGCGTGGCGCTCGCCCCCTCCTTTGCCAGCCGGGTCAAGGACCGGCCGCTGCATTTCGCCTTCACCTATGATGAGGAAACCGGCTGTTTCGGCGGTCAGGCCCTGATCCAGAGCCTGCGCGACAAAGGCCTCACCCCCGGCCTCGCCATCATCGGCGAACCGACCTCGATGCGCGTCATCGAAGGCCACAAGGGCTGTTTCGAATATTCCACCCATTTCCACGGGCTCGCAGGCCATGGCTCGGCCCCCGATCGCGGCGTCAACGCGGTCGAATATGCCGCCCGCTACGTCACCCGGCTGCTCGACCTCAAGGACGAGCTGCGCGCCCGCGCCCCGGCCAGCAGCCGCTTTGACCCGCCCTGGACCACGATCAACACCGGCGGGCTCACCGGCGGCGTCGCCCATAACGTCATCCCCTCCGCCGCCCGCGTCGATTGGGAAATGCGCCCGGTGCAAAATTCCGACGCCGACTTCGTCAAGCAGAACCTGCGCGACTATTGCGCCAATGTGCTCCTGCCCGCCATGCAGGCGGTCGACCCCGACGCCCGCATCGACACCGAAATGATCGCCGAGGTTACCGGGCTCGAACCCGCCGACGCCAATGAGGCCCGCGACATCGTGCTGGAGCTGACCGGCGGCGCCCGCCCCGATCTGGTGGCCTTCGGCACCGAGGCCGGGCTTTTTCAGCACTATGGCCTCTCGGCGGTGGTCTGCGGCCCGGGCTCGATCGAACAGGCCCATAAGGCCGATGAATATGTCTCGCTCGATCAGCTGAGCCAATGCCTCGACATGCTCGACAGGCTCGGAGACAGGCTGGGCGACAGGCTCTGACCCCGCCTCTTTCTGGTGTCAAATACCCTTAGCGCCGCGCTTACAGGCGGCGGAACGTCAGGTAATGGGGCACCCGCCCCTCGCGCAGCGCCTTTTGCTCATAGCGCGTGCTGATCCAGTCGCCCCAGCTCTCGCGCCAGTCGCTCGGCCCCTCGGCCAGCCATTCGAACCCGTGGCGCGGCACCTCTTCAAGGGTCTGGCGCACGTAATCGGGAATATCCGTCGCCACCCGCAGGATCGCGCCGGGCTTCATCACCTGCGCCAAGGGCGCCAGATGCTCGGGCGTGACAAACCGGCGGCGATGATGCCGCTTTTTGGGCCAGGGATCGGGATAGAGGAGAAAGGCCCGCTCGATACTGGCCTCCGGCAGCACGTCAAAAAGATCGCGCGCATCGCCCGGATGCACCGCCAGGTTCTCGACCCCGGCGCGGCGGATCTTGCCCAAAAGCATCGCCACCCCGTTGATAAAGGGCTCGGCGCCGATGATCGCCACATCCGGATTGGACTGCGCCTGATGCACCAGATGCTCGCCGCCGCCAAAACCGATCTCGAGCCAGACCGGGCGTCTGCCGAACCGCGCCTCGAGGTCGAGAGCCACCCGCTCGGGGTTTTCCTCCCAGCCCACCGGCCCCGGCGACAGCGCCGCCAGATCCTCGTCGAGATAGCGCTTCTGACTGTCCTTCAGGGTCTTGCCCTTGAAGCGGCCATAGAAATTCCGCCAGGGCGCGCCCGAGGCATGGGTTTGGGGGGTGTCATCATCCTGCGTCATGCGCCGCGATGTAGCGCCGCGCGGCGCGGGGCGCAATCCCTAGCCCTCCTCCCAAAGCCCTGCGCGCCGGGGCCAAGGCCGGATTTGGGTATTTGACACCAGAAAGAGGATGGGGCCGCGCAAGAAAGAGACAGGGCGGCGCAGGTTGCCCAGCGCCGCCCCGATCTACCTGTCCCAGCGTGGGATCAGGCGTTTTTCTTGAGCGTCTCCGCCAGATCGGTGCGTTCCCAGCTAAAGCCGCCATCATCCTCGGGGGCGCGGCCGAAATGGCCATAGGCCGCGGTGCGCTCGTAGATCGCCTTGTTGAGCTCGAGATGGGTGCGGATGCCGCGCGGCGTGAGATCCATGGACCGCGCCACCGCCCGTTCGATCTCGGCATCGGCGAGCTCACCGGTGCCATGGGTGTCGGCATAGATCGACAGCGGCTTGCTCACCCCGATCGCATAGCTGAGCTGGATGGTGCAGCGCTCGGCCATGCCGGCAGCGACCACGTTCTTGGCCAGATAGCGCGCCGCATAGGCCGCCGAGCGGTCGACCTTGGTCGGGTCCTTGCCCGAGAAGGCCCCGCCGCCATGCGGTGCGGCGCCGCCATAGGTGTCGACGATGATCTTGCGCCCGGTGAGGCCCGCATCGCCATCGGGGCCGCCGATGACAAAGGTGCCGGTGGGGTTCACCCACCATTCGGTCGCATCCGTGATCCAGCCATCGGGCAGCACTTCGCGGATATAGGGCTCGACAATGGCGCGGATGTCGTCACTCGACTGGTCTTCGCTCTCATGCTGGGTGGAGAGCACGATAGAGCTCACCCCCACCGGCTTGCCATCTTCATAGACCACCGAGAGCTGGCTCTTGGCGTCGGGGCGCAGCGTCGGCTCGGCGCCGGATTTGCGCACCTCGGCCAGCCGCCGCAGGATCGCATGGGCGTACTGGATGGGCGCCGGCATCAGCTCGGGCGTCTCATTGGTGGCAAAGCCGAACATGATGCCCTGATCGCCGGCACCGTCCTTGTCCACGCCCTGCGCGATATGGGCCGATTGCTCATGCAGGAAGTTCAGCACATGGCAGGTGTTCCAGTGGAACTTTTCCTGCTCATAGCCGATGTCCTTAATGCAATCGCGGGCGATCTGCCCGATGCGGCCCATGTAATTCTTGAGCTTTTCCTGGTCGGACAGGCCGACCTCGCCGCCGATCACCACCATGCCGGATGTGGCAAAGGTCTCGCAGGCGACGCGGGCGTCTTCTTCCTCGCGCAGGAAACTGTCGAGGATCGCGTCCGAAATGCGGTCGCACACCTTGTCGGGATGCCCCTCCGACACGGATTCAGAGGTGAAGGTGTAGTTCTGTCTTGCCATGAAATCGCTCCATTAGGGTCATCCGCCACGCCAGGAAGCCGTTGTGACGGGGATGGCGATTGGTTAGGACGCGCGCCGCCTGCGGTCAATGGCTATTCGGCCCGCGCCCAGCGCCAGCAGAAACGCGAGTCCCCAGAGCAACACCGGCAGGTCGCCCAGCCGCGCATAGGGCGTCTCGGCCCGCGGCGGCGGCAGCGGCGCATCGGCATAGCCCGTCTCGCCCAGCCCCAGCCGCGTGATCACCCGGCCCTCGGCATCGATCACCGCCGAAATCCCGGTGTTGGCCGCCCGGATCATCGGCAGCCCGGTCTCGATGGCCCGCATCCGCGCCTGATCGAGATGGGCATAGGGCATGGTCAACTGCCCGAACCACGCGTCATTGGTCACCAGCACCAGCCAATCCGCCCGCTCGGGAAAGCCGCGCAGATCCTGCGGGAAAATCCCCTCATAGCAGATCAGCGGCAGCCCCTTGCCCAGCGGCCCGAGATCGAGCAGCGCCTGCCCCTCCGGCCCCGGCGCATAGCCATAGCCCTGGGCCGAGGCGAGATGGGTGATCCCCCATTGGCTCAACAGCTCGCCAAAGGGCATGTATTCGCCAAAGGGCACCAGATGCCGCTTGTCATAGATCTGCACCTCGCCCTCGCGCAGCGCGCCGAGCGAATTGTAGTAAAGCCCCGCCTCGCTGCGCTGCACGCCAAAGAGCACCGGCACGCCCTGCGCCGCCTCTTCGATGGCCGCGATGAGATTGTCGGCATGGTGCAACAGCGCCGGCACCGAGGTCTCGGGCCAGACGATGAGATCGGGCCGCGCGCCCTCGGGCCCGGCAATCGCCGTCAACTCGCGCGCCCGGTTGAAAAAGACCGGCATATAGGCCGGGTCCCATTTGAGATGCTGCGCCGCATTGGGCTGGACCACCCGCACCACCTGACCGGTGGGCTCTTGCGGCACATTCATCCGCCCCGCGCCCCAGTGCCAGAGCCCGGCTACGGTGGCGAGCGACAGCAAAGCCGCCCCCATGGCCAACCCGGGCCGCGCCCGAAGCGCCATCGGCACCAGAAGCAGGCAAAGCGTCAGCGCCCCCAGCCCGTGCACCCCCCAGAGCGCCGCCGTCTGCGCCACCGGCGTCTCGAGCCAGAGCGACCCCAAAGGCGCCCAGGGAAACCCGGTCAGCCCATAGGCGCGAAACAGCTCGGCCAACAACAAGGCCGGGATGAGCGCCAGCCCCCGGCTCTGCGCGTTCCAGCCCAGCCAATGCGCCAGCGCCGTCCCCGCCCCGAAGATGAGCGCCAGCCCCCCCGCCATGCCCAAGAGCGCAAAAGGCGCCATCCAGCCATGGCGCACCGGGTCCACCAGAAACGGGTCAATGATCCAGAAATGCGTGGCGAGCACATAGCCCGCCCCGGCCCACCAGCCGCGCAGCGCCGCGCCGCGCAGGCTCGCCGCCCCGGGCAAGAGCCACAGCACCGCGCCGAGCGCCAGAAGCGCCAGCCACCACAGAGAAAAGGGCGCCTGCCCGGCGCCCATCCCGACCCCGGCCAGCGCCAAGAGCCCGCGTCGGCGCCATTCGCTCACCCGGCGCCTCCGGCCTGTTTCGTCTCGGGCACCCGCACCCGCAACCGCTTGATCCGGCGCGGATCGGCCTCGACCACTTCGAACACGGCCTCGGAGGGATGTTCAATCACCTCGCCGCGCACCGGAACCCGGCCGAGCATCATGAAGATCAGCCCGCCGAGCGTGTCGATCTCTTCTTCGTCCACATCTTCCATCTCGGTCAGACGCAGCCCGGTCTCGGCCTCGAACTCTTCGAGCGGGGTCTTGGCCAGCGCCAGATAGCTGCCCGGCTTTTCCTCGCTCCAATAGGCGCCCTCGTCGATGTCATGCTCATCTTCGATCTCGCCGATGACCTGTTCTATGAGGTCCTCGATGGTCAGCAGCCCATCCACCCCGCCATATTCGTCAATGACGAGCGCCATATGCCGCCGTTCGCTCTGCATCTTGGCGAGCAGCACGCCGATCGGCATCGACGGCGGCACATAGAACATCGGCCGCAACAGCTGGCTGAGCGAGAACCGCCCGCTATTGCCGTTGAACCCGTGTTTGAGCGCGAAATCCTTGAGGTGAACCATCCCCTGCGGCGTGTCGAGCGTGCCCTTATAGACCGGCAGGCGCGACATGCCGCTGTCGCGGAACACCTGCACCAGCTCATCCTTGGTGATGGTGGTGGGCACACAGACGATATCGGCCTTGGGAATGGCCACGTCTTCGACCGTCTTGCGGCTTAGGTTGAACATGCCGGGAACATCCGATGTCGCCTCGGCCCGAGCCTCCGGCGCGTCCTGTTCCTCGCTGTCAGGGCTCAGAGCCCCGAAAATACGGGTGAAAAACCCGCCCCGTTCCTCGCCGTCTTCGCCAGTTTCCGGCTGCGCGCTCTGCGCTGCCATAGAAGACCCGTCTGTACTGTCGCCCATCTCTCTCTTTCCAAAACCGGGGCTCAGCCCCCAATGTCACACACTATATGGGTCATCTAACCCCAAATTGCCAAGTATCACCACCTCTTCTGCTTCCATCAAAGTGGCATCTTGGTCACGAATATGATCATAGCCTAAAAGATGTAACACCGCGTGAACAATCAGATGCGTCACATGGTCCTCGACCGGTTTGCCCGCCGCGCGCGCCTCGGCGGCGCAGGTCTCCCAGGAAATCGCGATATCGCCAAGCTCGGGATCAAACCCCGGTTCGGGCAGATCGGGCCGCGCGCCGGGGGTCTCGGCGCCGCGTTCCTCCGACGGCCAGCTGAGCACATTCGTCGGTCGCGGCTTGTCGCGAAACTCTTCATTGAGCCCGGCAATCCGCGCATCGTCACAGGCCAACAGACTGATTTCCCAGTCCTCCGCATCAAGCCCGAGATGGCCGAGCGTCGCCTTGGCCGCGCGCTCGGCCAGCGCCGCCAGCGGCAGCGCCTCCCAGCCCTCGGCCTCGATCATCACATCCACCAGATTGCTCATGCCGCCTCTCCCGCACCATGATCCGCCGCAAAGGCCAAGAGCCGCGCCAGATCGGCCCGCCGCCACGCCTGTTTCGCCGCGCCCTGATTGTCCATGCCCACCGTCGCCACCACGCTCATCAAGAGCTTGACCGCGACGCCGCGCCGATAATCGCGCCAAAGAGCCGCGTGCTCATAGGCGATGCCCTGCTCCTGCAGCGCGTTGAGGTAACAGGCGATCAGCGCCGCTTCATGCGCCCGCCGCACCTCGGGCTCCAGCGACGAAATCAGCAGATAGGCGAGATCAGAGCCGCCCCGCCCCCGCGCCATGAATTGCCAATCCAAGAGCACCGCGCCCGGACCGTCGAACATCAGGTTATCCGCCTGCACATCGCCATGGCGCAGCGTCAAAACGCCGTCGTCGAGGATCGGCCCCAGAACCGCCGCCGCATCCCGCGCCATGGCCGCGCCCAGCGCCAGCACCTCGGGCGAGAGGTCCGCCCCCGGCAACAGCCCCTGCAACGCCTGCGCATAGCCGTCCCAGCAGGCGGCAAAGCCCAGCTCTTGCGCCACCGATGCACCGGGCAGATCGGCCAATCCCGCCGCCCCCCAATGCGCCGCATGGCAACGCGCCAGCGCCCGCACCGCCGCCTCGGCCTCGTCCCGGCTGAGCCCGGTCACGAAAGGCACCGACCGCGCCCCCCCGAGATCTTCGAGCACCACAACGCTGGCCCCGGCCTCGGCATCGCTCGCCGCGTGATAACAGCGCGGCACCGGCAGGCCTTCGGCATAATGATGATAAAACGCGACCTCGCGGGCATTCTCGGCCGCAAACCGCGCCCGCAGCGCCGCATCTTCCGACGCGAGCTTGACGATGACCGAGGCGCCGCCGCCGATCTCCGCCCGGTAGAGCCGCGTGCCGGTGAACCCCTCATCCACCCCGACCCGGACCAGCCGCAGGTCGCTCACATCACGGCCCAGCGCCGCCCCGAGCCAGCCCCGCGTCACGCCCTCCGGCCCCAGCGGCACGGCATGGGGCAAAGACGCCTCAGAGGCGCGATGTCGCAACGGCGCGGTCATGTCTGTCTGCCTTCGGGCGGCTCTCCGGTCAGCTCGCCGGATCGTCCGCCTCATACGCTTCGATGATCGCCGCCACAAGCGGGTGCCGCACCACATCCTTGGCGGTGAAGTAGTTAAAGCTGATGCCCTTGATCCCATCGAGAAGCCGCTCGGCATCCCGCAACCCGCTGGTCACCCCGCGCGGCAGATCGACCTGACTGCGGTCGCCGGTGATCACCATGCGCGAGCCCTCGCCCAACCGGGTCAGGAACATCTTCATCTGCATCGAAGTGGCGTTCTGCGCCTCATCGAGCACCACAAAGGCATTGGCCAGCGTCCGCCCCCGCATGAAGGCCAGCGGCGCGATCTCGATCTTCTTCTCTTCCATCAGCTTGGCGAGCTGCTTGCCCGGCAGGAAATCATTCAGCGCGTCATAGAGCGGCTGCATATAGGGATCGACCTTCTCCTTCATGTCGCCGGGCAGATAGCCGAGCTTCTCGCCCGCCTCCACCGCCGGACGGCTGAGAATGATCTTGTCGACCATGCCGTTGATGAACATGTTCACCCCCACCGCCACCGCAAGATAGGTCTTGCCGGTGCCCGCAGGCCCGATGCCAAAGGCCATCTCGTTTTGAAAGAGCGAGGTGACATAGGCCTTCTGCGCCTCGGTGCGCGGCTCCACGAGCTTCTTGCGGGTCTTGATCTCGACCCGCCCGCCCTGAAACATCTCGAGCTGCCGCTCGGTGCCGCTCTCGCCCTCGGCGGGGTGGCCCATGCGCAGCTCGCGGTCGATGTCGCCGGGTTCGAGCCCCTTGCCCCCTTCGAGCCGCGCATAAAGCGCCCGCAACACCTCGATCGCCTCCGCCCGCGGCTCGGCCTCGCCGAAGACCGCAAGCTGATTGCCCCGACGGAGAATCTGCACACCCATCGCGCGCTCGATCTCGGCCAGGTTCCGATCATGCTCTCCGCACAGATCGATCAACAAAAAGTTGTCTGGAAATTCAATGACCTCCTCGCCAATGGCAGAGTGGTCGGGCTCAGGCGTCAGCGTTGTCGTAGACAATCAATGCTCCCCAAAACAAGTGTCATAACTCATCGTGCCCCCTCGCCGCCCCTGGCGCAAGGCAGAATGCCCCGATCATTGCCAGACTGACGAAATCGGCAGAAAAAAGCCGCGCCCCTTTCGGAGACGCGGCCTTTGGTTGTGCTGGCTGTCGCCCGACATCAGATCGGATCGGGAACCGAGCTGCCCTTGTTATAGGGGCCCACCGCGGTATTCGGCGGCGCCACGCCGGAACAGACCGGCTTGCCATATTTGTCGAGACGCTGCGACAGATAGCCTTCGATGCCGTCGTCGATGATCCAGTGGTCACAGCCATTGGGATCGACCCAGATCCCGGCCTTGAGCTGGCTCAGGTGCTTGCTGTCAAAGCCGCGGTCGACGGTCTTGTTCTGCTTGTCGTCGCAGGCGCCAAGCGCGATTGCCGCGGTCAGGGCGAGCGTGATTTTGGTCAGTTTCATGATCTCGTCCCCTTAGCGGATGCAGATGATTTCAACGCGCCGGTTGGCCTGCATGCCCGCCGCCGTTGCGTTCGATGCCTTGGGCATCCGTTCGCCATAGCCCCGGACATCGGCGATACGCGCGCCGGTCTGGACCGCCACCCGCGCCACCGAATTGGCCCGGCGCAGCGACAGGTTCATGTTATAGGCATCCGAGGCCCGGCTGTCGGTGTGGCCCGTGATGATATAGGACACCGCATTGGCGTCGCGGAAAAACTGCTGCAGCCGCGCCCGGCCCGACGGGCTGATATTGGCGCTGTCGGTGGCAAAGAGCTGGTCGGAGTTCATCACGCCACAGACATTGCCCCGGCGGCAGACCGGAATGCCCTGACGGTTGGTATGGGGCGACATATAGCCTTCCCAGCCATCGTCCATGACCCAATGCTCGCACCCGTCCGGATCAACCCAGATTGTCGGTGTATAGTCGTTCTTGCGGCTCTGCGCCTCAATCGGTGTACCTGCGACAAGCATCGTGACCCCAAGAGCCATGGCCGCAAAGCCACCAATGATGCGTCGCGCGGACGTAGAAAATCTCTCCGTCACAGCCTCTATCCTTCTATCTGTTCCCCCAAGGCGGCCACACAGATCAATGTTTCACACACCCAGTTTGCCGCCAGACTATATTATCTTGCGACCTTACCAGCTTTCCTTAACTTGTGAAGCCTAAAACGGGCAGGCCAAAGCGCATACAATCAAAGGATGCTACCCTCGCGCGTTTCAGCAACAATATGCTGCGTCCCGATCAATTGTTTCAGACCCGCGCATGTTAACCTTTGCCCGCGCCCCGTCCACCGCGTCACAGGCCTTGATGAGACCTCAGATCAGTTCGCCTGCCAACGAGTTGGTCATGCTCTCGACGATCCGCACTCGGCGCAGATCGCCCACCGCAACCAGCGCATCCTTGACATGAACCGCATGCAGGTAATCCGACTTGCCGACCATCTGGCCCTCGAACCGCCCCGGCTTTTCGAACAACACACTCATCTCGCGCCCGACCATACCGTCCTGGATTTCGCGCTGATGCCGGGTGATCAGATCCTGCAGCCGCCCGAGCCGCTCGGTCTTGACCGCCTCTTCGACCTGCGCCCGCTCTGCCGCCGGGGTGCCGGGCCGGGTCGAATATTTGAACGAATAGGCATAGCCGTATTTCACCGCTTCCACGAGGTCGAGCGTCGCCTGAAAATCCTCTTCGGTCTCTTCCGGAAAGCCGACGATGAAATCGCCGGACAGCACGATATCGGGCCGCGCCGCGCGGATCTCCTCCATCAGCCGCAGATAGCTCTCGGCCGTATGGCTGCGGTTCATCCGCTTGAGGATCCGGTCCGACCCCGATTGCACCGGCAGATGCAGATAGGGCATCAGCTTGGCACAGCTCCCCAGCGCCTCGATGAGCGCCGCATCCATGTCATTCGGATGGCTGGTGGTGAACCGGATGCGCTGCAACCCGTCGAGCTTGTCCAGCTCCCAGATCAGCCGCGCCAGCCCCCATTCCGCCCCATCCGGCCCCTCGCCGTGATAGGCGTTCACATTCTGCCCCAGCAAAGTGATCTCGCGCACGCCCCGCTCGATCAGATCCCGCGCCTCGTCGAGAACCGCCTTGACCGGGCGGCTATATTCCGCGCCCCGCGTATAGGGCACCACGCAGAAGGCACAGAACTTGTCACAGCCCTCCTGCACGCTGAGAAAGGCGCTCGGCCCCCGCTGCGCCTTGGGCCGCCCCTTGAGCCGGGCAAACTTGTCCTCTTCGGGAAAATCGGTGACCAGCGCCTTCTGGCCCTGCCGCGTCTTCTCTTCCATCTCCGGCAGCCGGTGATAGCTCGACGGGCCGACCACCAGATCGACAAGCGGCTGCCGCCGCATGATCTCTTCGCCCTCGGCCTGCGCGACACAGCCCGCCACGCCGATCTTGAGATCGGGCTTGGCCTCCTTGAGACCGCGCATCCGGCCCAGCTCGGAATAGACCTTTTCCGCCGCTTTCTCGCGGATATGGCAGGTGTTGAGCAGAATCATATCCGCCTCTTCCGGGCTCTGGGTCTCGACATAGCCCTGCCCGCCCAGCGCCTCCGCCATGCGCTCGCTGTCATAGACATTCATCTGACAGCCATAGGTCTTGATATAGAGTTTCTTGGCATCGGACATGCTGTCTCTCCCGGATCGCGCTTTGGGCGCTTGCTATATCAGATGCCGGAGCACTTGCAATGCAAGGGCATTTCCCCCAGTCTTTGACGAAAACGCCCGAGGCCCGATATGCAGTTCTCCCAGTTTGACGATTTCCTCACAAATGGCCGCGACCTGCTGGCGAAAGGGCCGATCGCGCTCGTTTTTCTCGAAGACGACACCGAGATCGACAGCACCCTGCGCCACCATCTCGACGCGGGCTTCAAATCGGTGCTGGTCTTCGCCCCCGATCCCTTTCCGCTCGCGCCCGACGTCGCCGAAGAGGTGCACCGCATCTCCTTCGACCGCACCCGTGGCGATGATTACGTGGCCGCGATCAACAAGATCATCCCGCTGGCCGCCGGCCAATGGCTCTATTACTGCTTCAACGCAGAATATCTCTTCTACCCGTTCTGCGAGACCCGCAACGTGGCCGAGCTTCTGGCCTTCCATGCCGAAGAACGCCGCGACGCGATGCTGAGCTATGTGGTCGACCTCTATGCCGACGATCTCGACCGCTTCCCCAATGCCGTCTCGCTGGAAACCGCGCTTCTCGACCGCACCGGCTATTACGCGCTGGCCCGGCTCGATGCGGCCAATCACAACCACCCCAAGGACCGCCAGCTCGATTTCTACGGCGGGCTGCGCTGGCGCTACGAGGAACATATCCCCGCGCCCCGGCGCAAGATCGACCGCATCGCCCTCTTCCGCGCCAAGGACGGCCTCACCCTGCGCCCCGACAACACCTTCTCGGACGAGGAATACAACACCTACGCCTGCCCCTGGCACAACAATCTGACCTCGGCCATCGTCTCCTTCCGCACCGCCAAGGCGCTGAAACAGAACCCCGGCTCGACCTTCGACATCCAGACCTTCAAATGGCACAATTCGACGCCCTTCGAATGGCACTCGCGCCAGCTCCTGGACCTCGGCCTCATGGAACCCGGCCAGTGGTTCTGAACTAACGCGCCCAACACTCCGCCCAGCCGCTTCCCCACACCCGCTTCTTCTGGCCAAAAAATATCCCGGGGGTCCGGGGGCAGCGCCCCCGGCCAGACCGCAATCCTTAACACCCCCGGCTCGACACCCGGCCCCAAACCCCCACAGTCGCAATACCGTCGTAATACCGACGCGTCACCGACCCGCCATTTTCACCCCCTCCGCCCCTGCGGCCCAAAAGCTTAACAAAGAAAACCGGCCGCGGGATCGCCCCCACGGCCGGTCTCAACTGTCACAGTCTGAGCCGCTCAGAGGCTCAGAGATTGTCCGCCTGCGGCATGCCCAGCACATGGAACCCGCCATCGACCCGGATGATCTCCCCGGTGGTGCAGGCCCCCGCCTCAGAGGCGAGATAGACCGCAGTCCCCCCCACCGCCTCGAGCGTGGCATTGGCCCGCAACGGCGCGTTCTGGTCGCAATGCTTATAGGTCCGCCGCGCGCCGCCGATTGCCGCGCCCGCAAGGGTTTTCATCGGCCCGGGCGAGATCGCGTTGACGCGGATGCCATCGGGGCCGAGGTCATTGGCGAGATAGCGCGTGGCGCTCTCCAGCGCCGCCTTGGCGACCCCCATCACATTGTAGTTCGGCACCACCCGGTTCGACCCCTGATAGGTGAGCGTGATCAAGCTGCCGCCCTTCTCCTTCATCAACGGATAGGCGCGCCGCGCCACGTCGATAAAGCTATAGGCCGAGATATCCATCGAATGTTTGAAATTGGCGCGGCTGGTGTTGAGGAACCGCCCCGTCAACTCGGATTTGTCCGAGAAAGCAATGGCATGGACGACAAAGTCAATGCTGTCCCAGCGCGCCTGCAGCGCCTCGAATGCCGCGTCGAGCGAGGCATCATCGGTCACATCCACATCGAGCAGCAGATCCGATCCGACGCTTTCCGCCAGCGGCTCGAGCCGCTTGCCAAAGGCTTCGCCCTGGTAGGAAAAGGCGAGCTCGGCGCCGGCCTCATGCATGGCCTTGGCGATGCCCCACGCGATGGAGCGGTCATTCGCCACCCCCATGATCAGGCCGCGTTGGCCCTTCATTGCACCCATTGCTTTACCCTACCCTTGAAACTTGCTCAGCAGCATCGAGCCATTCGTGCCGCCAAAGCCAAAACTGTTGGTCATCACCGTGTCGAGCCCGGCATTGTCGACCCGCGCCGTCGCGATCTCTTCCGGCTTCAAGGCCGGGTCGAGCGTGTCGACATTGATCGAGGGGATGATGAAATCATGCTCGAGCGCCAGCAGGCAATAGACCGCCTCCTGCGCGCCGGTCGCACCCTGACTGTGGCCGGTCATCGACTTGGTCGAGGAAATCGGCGGTGTCGACCCCTCGCCAAAGACCCGGCGCACCGCCTCCACTTCGCCCACGTCACCCACCGGGGTCGACGTGCCGTGTGCGTTGATATAGCTCACTTTTCTGCCCTCAGGCAGCCCGTCGAGCGCCAGCCGCATGGCCCGTTCGCCGCCCTCGCCCGACGGCGCGACCATGTCGGCCCCGTCCGAGGTGGCGCCAAAGCCGGTGACCTCGGCATAGATCTTGGCCCCGCGCGCCCGCGCATGATCGAGCTCTTCGAGCACCAGAATGCCGCCGCCGCCCGAGATCACGAACCCGTCGCGATCCACATCAAAGGCCCGGCTCGCACGTTCCGGCGTGTCGTTGAATTTCGACGACATCGCACCCATCGCGTCAAACAGGCACGACAGCGTCCAGTCGAGCTCTTCGCCGCCGCCCGCGAACATCACATCCTGCTTGCCCATCATGATCTGCTCGGCGGCATTGCCGATGCAATGCAGGCTCGTCGAACAGGCCGAGGTGATCGAATAGTTGATCCCCTTGATCTTGAACGCCGTCGACAGGTTGGCCGAGATCGTCGAACACATGGTTTTCGGCACCGCAAAGGGCCCGATCCGCTTGGTCGACCCGGTCTTGAGCACGGTCTGATGCGCCGCCAGCATGGCGCTGGTCGACGGCCCGCCCGACCCGGCGATGAGCCCGGTGCGCGGGTTGACGATATCGCTCTCCTCGAGCCCGGCATCGGCAATCGCCTGGCTCATCGCGATATGGGCATAGGCCGCCCCCGGCCCCATGAACCGCAGCGTGCGCTTGTCCACATGTTCTGACACATCCAGATTGACGGCCCCCGCCACCTGGCTGCGGAACCCGTGTTCCTTCATGTCCTCATTGGCGGTGATCCCCGATCGACCCGCCTTGAGCGAGGCGAGTACCTCCTCGGCATTATTGCCGATCGAGGATACGATCCCCAGCCCTGTCACGACCACGCGGCGCATGGCTGCCTCCTTTTTTCAGTGATGGTTTAGCTCTCGGAAAGAGCGACCTTCATATCCTTGACCTGATAGATCACCTCGCCATCGGCCTCGACCCGACCATCGGCCACCCCCATGGTGAGACGCCGGGTTTGCACGGCTTTGGTGAAATCCACGTAATAGGTGAGCATCTTGCGATCCGGCCGCACCATCCCGGTGAGCTTGACCTCGCCGACGCCGAGCGCATAGCCCCGCCCCTGCCAGCCGCGCCAGCCGAGGTTGAACCCGGTGAGCTGCCACAGCCCATCCAGGCCGAGACAGCCGGGCATGATCGGGTTGCCGGGGAAGTGGCAGTCAAAGAACCACAGGTCCGGGGTGATGTCGAATTCGGCAACAACATGACCCTTGCCATGGTCACCGCGGTCGGCGCTGATATCGGTGATCCGATCCATCATCAGCATCGGCGGTTCGGGAAGCTGTGCGTTGCCCGGGCCAAACAACTCGCCACGCGCACATTTCAGCAGATCGTCCTTATCGAAGCTGCTCGGGTAATCGGCCATGTAGGCATCCTTCTCATTTCTGGTGCCGGTCTTTAAGTCCCTCTAACATCGGCGGCAACGACCATGCAAGCGCGTCCGATTGACTGAGGTGCCGGATTTCCGTTTGAAATCCCCGGTAATCCCCCTTTATATTTAGCTCATCTGAAAGGATGCCAGCATATGACGCCGCAAGCGATCGAAAGAGGGACCGAATGGCTGACCCAAGCCGGGTTGCGCCCCACGCGTCAGCGCGTCGCCTTGGCGACCCTGCTGATCGGCGACGGTCAACACCGCCATGTCACCGCAGAGAGCCTGTTCGCCGCCGTGCGCGACACCGGCGACAGCGTGTCGCTGGCCACGGTCTACAACACGCTGCGCGCCTTCTGCGAAGTCGGGCTTCTGAACGAGGTGACGGTCGATGGCTCCAAGAGCTATTTCGACACCAACACCCATGATCACCCGCATTTCTTCTGGGAAGACGAAAACCGTCTCTCCGATGCCCCCGCCGATCAGCTCGAAATCACCCGCCTGCCCGACGCCCCCGAAGGCGCCGAGATCGCCAAGGTCGATGTGGTGATCCGCCTGCGCAAACGCAGCTAAGCTCGCCCCTATTCGCTCACCCTTATTCGCCCACCCTTATTTGCCGGAGCCCAGCCATGCGCGCCGTGACCTATTCCCGCTTTGGCCCTGCCAGCGATGTCCTCTCCCTCGCCGAGATCGACCGCCCCAGCCCCGCTGCGGGCGAGGTTCTGGTGCGTCTGGCCTTTTCCGGCGTGAACCCCTCGGATGCCAAGGCCCGCGCTGGCAGCCGTCCGGGCGTGACCAAGCCCGATCACCCGCTGATCGTGCCGCATTCCGACGGCGCCGGCGTGATCGAGGCGGTGGGCGACGGGGTTGATCCGTCCCGCGTCGGCCAAGAGGTCTGGCTCTGGAATGGCCAATGGCAGCGCGCCCTCGGCACCGGGGCCGATTACATCGCCCTGCCCGCCGCTCAGGCCGTGCCCCTGCCCAAAGGCATCAGCCTTGAGACAGGCGCAACCCTCGGCATTCCGGGGCTCACCGCCGCCCATACGGTCTTTGCCAGCGGCACGGTCAGCGGCCAGACGCTGCTCATCAGCGGCGGCGCAGGCTCGGTCGGCCATAACGCGGTGCAATTGGCGAAATGGGGCGGCGCCAAAGTCATCGCCACCGCCAGCGCCTCGGCCCATGACCGGGTGCGCGCCGCCGGGGCGGATCATGTCTTTGACTACCGCGACCCCGATCTGGCCGCCAAGATCCTCGCCGCCAGTGATGGCGCGGGCATCGACCGCGCGGTCGAGGTGGAATTTGGCCAAAACGCCGCGCTTCTGGGCGAGGTCATGCGCCCCAATGGCACGATCTGCGCCTATGGCTCGGGCGGCGACATGACCCCCACGCTGCCCTTCGGCCCCTATCTGTTCAAGGCGCTGACCCTCGACATCGCGCTGGTCTATATCCTCCCCGAGGCCCAGCGAGAGGCGGCCATCGCCCATCTCCACAAGGCCCTGACCGCAGGCGCGCTGCGCCCCGAGATCGACCGCATCCTGCCGCCCGATGCCGCCGCCGAGGCGCATGAGGCGGTGATGACCCCGGGCCGCGCTGGCGCTGTGCTTCTCGACATGCGTTAAGGCGCGCCATTCCCTTCCCCCGCGCCTTTCCCTTCCCCCCGATCCGTGCCAGTCTCGCCCGCGACAAGACCGCACAAAAGACCGCACGGAAGACCGCACAAAAGATCGAGGGGACAGCATGCCAATCACAACCTGCATTTTCGACGCCTATGGCACGCTCTTTGACGTGGCCGCCGCCGCCCGCATCGCGGCACAGGAACCGGGGCGCGAGGCCTTCGCCGCGCTGTGGCCGCAGATTGCCCGCGACTGGCGGCTGAAACAGCTGCAATACACCTGGCTGCGCGCGGTGACCGGCGATCACACCGATTTCTGGGCGGTGACCCAAGACGGGCTCGACTGGGCGCTTGAGGCCGCCAAGCTCGACGGCGACGCCGATCTGCGCGAACGCCTCCTGCAGCTCTATTGGGAGCTCGAGGCCTACCCCGAAGTGCCCGCCATGCTCGCCGCGCTGAAAGAGGCCGGGCTCAACACCGCGATCCTGTCGAACGGCTCGCCCGACATGCTCAATGGCGCGGTGAAATCCGCAGGCATCGGCGATCTGCTCGACGATGTGCTCTCGGTCGAAAGCGTCGGCATCTTCAAACCGGCCCATGTGGTCTATGATCTGGTGGGCCAGCGCTTTGACTGCGCCGATGACGAGGTGCTCTTTGTCTCGTCCAACGGCTGGGACGCGGGCAGCGCCGCAGGCTATGGGTTCACCACCGTCTGGGTCAACCGCGCGGGCGAACCGGTCGACCGGCTCCCGGCCCGTCCCGGCACCATCCTGTCGGACCTGACCCGCATCCCCGAACTGGCGGCGCGCTGATGCCGCGTTTCGCCGCCCGCGATGGCCTGATGCTGCATTACGAGGATGAGGGGGACGGCCTGCCGCTCCTTTGCCTCGCGGGGCTCACCCGCAATTCCGGTGATTTCGAGTTTCTGCTGCCGCATCTGGCGGGCTGCCGGGTCATCCGCATGGATTACCGAGGCCGGGGCCAGTCGGACTATGCCGATGATTTCATGCGCTATTCCATCCCGCAAGAGGCCGAGGACGCCATCGCGCTTCTCGATCACCTCGGGATCGGCCGCGCCGCGATCCTCGGCACCTCGCGCGGCGGGCTCATCGCCATGACGCTGGCGCTCACAAATCACGACCGGCTGGCGGGCGTCATCCTCAATGACATCGGCCCCGAGATCGACGGGCTGGGGCTGGGCCGGATCATGGACTATCTCGGCCGCAGACCCCAGTTCGACACGCTCGACGCGGCGGCTCAGGCGCTCAAAGCCGCGATGGAGCCCGGCTTTCCCGGCGTGCCGCTCTCGCGCTGGCGGCGTCAGGCTGACCTCATGTGGTATGAAGCCCCCAAGGGCGGGCTTGGCCTGCGCTATGACGCGCGGCTCCGCGATGCGGTCATCGCCCAATCTGCGAGCGGCCCCAGCCCCGA
Source organism: Roseovarius nubinhibens ISM (assembly GCF_000152625.1). Taxonomy (GTDB): domain Bacteria; phylum Pseudomonadota; class Alphaproteobacteria; order Rhodobacterales; family Rhodobacteraceae; genus Roseovarius; species Roseovarius nubinhibens. The sequence continues at coordinate 163,319 of NZ_CH724156.1, forward strand.
TCTCTGGCCTTTGTTCGAGGCCATCGGCCCGCTTCCCGTCACCGCCCTGCGCGGCGCCAATTCCGACCTGCTGAGCGCCGCCACGCTGGAGGAAATGGCCCGCCGCCTGCCCCACCTGCGCGCCGTCACCATCCCCGACCGCGCCCATGTGCCCTTTCTCGACGAACCCGCTTCCCTGACCGCCATCCAAGAGTTTCTGGAGACCTTCCAATGACGTCCATCGACATGATCCGCGCCGCCGCCACACGGATCAACGGCCACGCCCGCCGCACCCCGCTCCTGTCCTCGCCCTTCCTCGACGAGATCGCCGGCCGCCGCGTGCTGATCAAACCCGAATGCCTGCAACAGACCGGCAGCTTCAAATATCGCGGCGCCCGCTCGGCCATCTCGGCGCTCGACGACGCGACCCGCGCCAAGGGCGTCATCGCCTTCTCGAGCGGCAACCACGCCCAGGGCATCGCGCTCGCCGCCCGCGAAATGGGCGCCCCCGCCGTGATCATCATGCCCGAGGACGCCCCGCGCCTCAAAATCGACAACACCCGGGCCTTTGGTGCCGAGGTGGTGCTCTATGACCGCGCCCGCGAAGACCGCGACTCCATCGGCGACCGACTGTCCCGCGACCGCGGGTTGACCCTGATCAAACCCTTTGACGAACCCCAGGTGATCGCCGGCCAAGGCACCACCGGGCTCGAGATCGCCGAAGACGCAAGCGCCCTTGGCATCACCGAGGCCGATGTGCTGGTCTGCTGCGGCGGTGGCGGGCTCACCTCCGGCATCGCGCTGGCGCTCGAGGCCGACGCCCCCGGCCTGCGCGCCCGCCCGGTGGAACCGCAAGGCTTTGACGACGTGACCCGCTCGCTCAGCGCCGGCGAGATCCAGCGCAACAACAGCATGGAGGGCGGGCTCTGCGACGCTATCCTGACGCCCCAGCCCGGCACTCTCACCTTCCCGATCATGCACCGTCTCTGCGGCCCCGGCCTGGTGGTGAGCGACGAGGACGCGCTGCGCGCCATGGCTCTCGCCTGGCAGCGGCTCAAACTTGTGGCCGAACCGGGCGGTGCCGTGGCCCTCGCCGCCGCCCTCTTCCAAGGCGCCGAGACCCGGGGCGACACAATCATCGCCGTCATCTCGGGCGGCAATGTCGACCGCCCCGTCTTTGACCGCGCCCTCGCCACCCTGGCCCAGGACTGACCCCGGAGACCGCCATGACCCGCTTTACGATTGCCTCCTTCAACGTCAAGAACCTCATCGGACCGGACAAGGAATATTACGAGTTTCAGAGCTACACCCCCGAGGAATACGCCTGGAAAGAGGATTGGATGGCCGATCAGCTGGTCACCATGGATGCCGATATCGTGGGCTTTCAGGAAATCTTCGAAGAAGAGGCCCTGCGCGCCGTCCTGCGCGAGGCCGACGCCCGCGCCGAGATGCTCAACGAGGCGGTCATCCCCGACCGGACCAAGAGCTATCGGCGCAAGGTGATCTTTCGCAAGCTGCGGGTCGATCCCTATACCGGGGCCGAGCTGGCCTTTGCCGCCAACAGCGCCGATGACGGCGTCGCGGGCAAACGCCGCCCCGGCCTCGCCATCCTGTCGCGCTTTGGCTTTGCCGGCACGCCCGAGGTGATCCAGGATCTCGCCACCCCGATCGAGATCCCCTTTCAGGCGCTGCGCGGGCTCGAGGGCGACACCGACGCCGGGTTCTACCGCATCCGCCGGCTGAGCCGCCCGATCCTCAAGGCCCGCATCCCGGTGGGCGACCGCACCATCACCGTCTTCAACTGCCACCTCAAATCGAAACTGGGCGAATATCTCACCCCCGAAGGCGCGGATTACGCCCCCGAAGAGGACCTCACGAATTACGACCCCGTCGGGCGCGCCTTGGGCAGCCTCCGCGCCGCCCTGCGCCGCATGGCCGAGGCCTGGGTGCTGCGGGCCGAAATCGTGCGCGAGATCGAGGCCGGTCATCCGGTCATGGTGCTCGGCGATTTCAACGATGGCGAAAACGCCGTCTCCACCGAAATCATCACCGGCGAGGCGCCGTTTCGCAACTATGCCTGGATGCTGCGCCACGACGCCAAGGACCGCAACGACCGCTACAGCGAGGAAGAGCACCGCCAGATTTCCGAGGATGTGCAGCGCCTGCGCCTGCGCTCGGCGGAAAAGCTCTTCGTGCGCAAATCCCTGCGCGACATGGTCTATACCACGGCCTTTGGCGGGGTCTATGAGAGCATCGATCAGATCTTCCTGTCGCGCCATTTCGACCCGGATCACGAGGGCCGCATCGGCGAAATGACCTATTACAGCGTCTTCAACGACCACATCACCGATGGCAGCCACCCCGAGGCCCCGTATAATAAACTCGCCTCCGACCATGGGCAGATCATGGCCCATATCACCCTGCGCAAATGACCGGCGCGCAAGACATCGCATTGGCCCATGACCTGATGGGACCCGAGGGCGCGCCCGCCGTGGTGCTTTTGGGCACGCTCGGCACCGATGCCGCGCTCTGGCAGCCGCTCTTGCCGCATCTGCCCGGCACCCTGCGCTATCTGAGCGTCGATCTGCGCGGCCATGGCGCCTCGCCCTGCCCGCCCGGCCCCTACCGGATGGGGGCGCTGGTGGGCGATGTGGAACGGCTGCTCGACGGCTTGGGCCTGCGCGACACGCTTCTTGTCGGCTGTGGCCTCGGCGGCATGATCGCCCAAGGGCTCGCGGTCAAACGGCTCGATCTGGTGCGCGGGCTGGTGCTGATCAATTCCGCCGCGCGGCTTGGCCAGGCCGCCCCGTGGCAGGACCGCGCCACCCGCATCCGCGCCTCTGGCATGGGTGCCTTTGCCGAGGAGATGCTGCCGCTCTGGCAGGCCCGCAACCCCGAAGCTCAGGCGGCTGATCCCGCCGCCCTGCTCGCCCGGCAATCGCCCGAGGGCGTCGCCGCCACTTGCGAGGCCATCGCCGGCACGGATTTCTACACCCCCACCAGCGGGCTGCGCCTCGCCTGTCTCGGACTGGCCGGGATCGACGACCGGTTCTGCCCGCCGGACCTCACCCGGGAAACCGTGGGGCTCATCCCCGGCGCGAAATTCGAGATCCTCCGCCGCGCCGGTCACCTGCCGATGCTCGACGCGCCCGAGACCCTCGGCGCGCGGCTGGCTGCCTTTTTTGACGGCATCGGCCACCCTGCCCCCACGTCCCAGCACAGACATTGAAATTCACCCTTGAATGCCCCCCGCGAATAAGCGCAGGCTGACCCAAAACAGGGGGGTGCCATGCCCGAGATCCAAGCCGCCGTCTGCCACGCCTTTGGCGAAGAGCTTCGTATCGAAACCGTGCATCTGCGCGGCCCGGCCGCGGGCGAGGTCATGGTCGATCTCGACGCCGTCGCCATCTGCCATTCCGACATTTCCTATGCCGACGGCATCTGGGGCGGCTCGCTGCCAGCGGTCTATGGCCATGAGGCGGCAGGCCGCATTACGGCGGTGGGCGATCATGTCACCGGGCTGGCCCCCGGCGATCCGGTGGTGGTCACGCTGATCCGCGCCTGCGGCCAATGCGGCACCTGCGCCACCGGCACGCCCACCCAATGCGAAACCCCCTATGATGGCGACGCGGGCCCGCTGAGCATGCCCGATGGCAGCAAGCTGCATCAGGCCATGGCCTGCGGGGCCTTTGCCGAAAAGGTCACCGTGCATCACAGCCAAGTGGTGAAACTGCCCGAAAGCGTGCCGATGGACAGCGCCGCGCTCATCGCCTGTGGCGTCATCACCGGCATCGGCGCGGTGGTCAACGCGGCCCATCTGCGCCCCGGTCAGGACGCGGTGGTGATCGGCGCGGGCGGTGTCGGGCTCAACGCGATCCAGGGCGCCCGCATCGCAGGGGCCCGCCGCGTCGTGGCGGTCGATCTCAACGCCGACAAGCTCGAGGTTGCCCGCGAGTTTGGCGCGACCGACACCGTGCTCGCCAGCGACCCGAAACCCTGGCGCGCCGCCAAAACGGCGCTGGGCCGGGGCGCGGACGCGGTGCTCGTAACCGTGGGGGCGATCCCCGCCTATGATAGCGCGCCGCGCTATCTCGCGCCGGGCGGCAAGATCGTGATGGTCGGCATGCCCGCCTCGGGCGCCGTGTCGAGCTATGAGCCGGTGAATTTCGCCGCCGTCGGCCAGTCGATGATCGGCTCCAAGATGGGCGATGTGGTGATCCGCCGCGACATCCCGTGGATGATCGACCTCTATGGTCAGGGGCGGCTCAAGCTCGACGAGTTGATTTCGCGCCGCTGGCGGCTCGACGAGATCAACGAGGCCATCGCCGACACCCGCTCGGGCAGTGCCAAACGCAATGTCATCATGCTGAAATAGCCACAGTCGCTTTGCCGTCGCGATACCGACGCAATACCGACCCATGAATCACAGGAAAACCGACGTCATGAAGCTCCAGGACCTCGACATCATCATCACCGCCCCGCCCGCGCCGGGCTGGGGCGGGCGCTACTGGATACTGGTCAAGCTGACCACCGCCTGTGGCATCACCGGCTGGGGCGAATGCTATGCCGCCTCTGTTGGGCCAGAGGCGATGCGCGCGGTGATTACCGATGTATTTCAAAGGCATATGGAGGGTGAGAACCCCGAGAATATCGAGCTGATGTTCCGCCGCGCCTATAGCGCGGGCTTCACCCAACGACCCGACCTGACGGTGATCGGCGCCTTCTCCGGCCTCGAGATCGCCTGCTGGGACATCCTCGGCAAAGCCCGCAACCGCCCCGTCTGGGCCCTGCTCGGCGGCCGCATGAACGACCGCGTCCGCGCCTACACCTATCTCTACCCCCAACCCCAGCACGACATCGCCAGCTTCTGGACCTCGCCCGAGATGGCCGCCGAGAGCGCCAAGGCTATGATAGATAAGGGATATACGGCGGTGAAGTTCGACCCCGCGGGCCCCTATACGCTGCGCGGCGGGCATATGCCGGGGATGCGCGACATCAGCCTGTCGGTCGCCTTCTGCAAGGCCATCCGCGAGGCGGTGGGCGACCGCGCCGACCTGCTCTTTGGCACCCATGGGCAGTTCACCACCGCCGGTGCAATCCGGCTCGGCCAGGCCATCGCGCCCTACCAGCCCTTGTGGTATGAAGAGCCCATTCCGCCAGATAATGTGGCTCAAATGGCCGAAGTGGCGCGGGCGGTGGGGGTGCCGGTGGCGACGGGCGAGCGGCTCTGCACCAAGGCGGAATTTGCCCCCGTGCTGCGCGCCGGGGCGGCCGCGATCCTGCAGCCGGCGCTGGGCCGCGCCGGGGGCATCTGGGAGGTCAAGAAAATCGCCGCCATGGCCGAGGTCTATAACGCCCAGATGGCACCGCATCTCTATGCCGGGCCGATCGAATGGGCGGCCAATATCCACCTCGCAACATCGATCCCTAACCTCTTGATTGCAGAGACAATTGAGACGGATTTCCACCGCGATCTGATCAAGGGAAGCCTGCAGATGGACGGCGGCTACATCCTGCCGCCCGAAGCGCCGGGACTGGGCATCGAGGTCGATGAAGAGCTCGCCCGGGCGCATCCCTACAAGGGCTCTGGGCTGCATCTGGAGATGCAAGAAGCGCCCTGCGACTACGAGCGCGGCAATGCCTTCCAAGGCGGCGCTGCCACCGAAAAATGACCTGTCGGTGACACGTCGGTATTGCGTCGGCAACGCGACTGTGGCCCGGATCGCCCCTCTGACCAAGGCGGGCGATCCCTGACAGCTGTCGGATTCTGGGTATTTGAAACCAGAAAGAGCCAGGCGCGGCGCGGTCCGCTCAGGGGGTGCGCCAAGCCGTCAGGGCAGCAGTCCGAGCCAGAGCCAGGCGGTCAGCACCGTGAGCCCGGTGGCCAAGAGCACGCTCGACGCCACCACGCGTTTCGCCCGGTCATACATATTGGCGAAGAGATAGGCGTTGATCCCCGGCGCCACCGAGGCGGTGATCACCGCCGAGCGGGTGGCCTCGGTCGGCAGGCTGAGGGTTTGGGTCAGCCCATAGGTGATCGCCGGATGCAGCCCCAGCGTCAGCACGATGACGCAGGCGATGAGCCGCAGATCGCCTTCGGGGCGGTATTGCACCAGCACGCCGCCCAGCCCGAAAAGCGCTGCCGGAAGGGCTGCGCGCCCGATCAGTTCGAGCCCCTCCCAGAGCGGGCCGGGCAAGGGCAGACCGGTGAGATTGACCACCAGGCCAAGCCCGATGCCGATGATCATCGAATTGGAGAACATCGCCTTGAACACCCGTTTCACCACCTGCCCCACCGGGGTGCCACGGGCGCGGACCATCTCCATCACGGTGATGCCGACGCCGTAGCAAAAGGGCGAATGCAGCGCGATGATCGCATAATTGGCGGTGAGCGCGTCCATGCCATAGGCGCGTTCGGTGATCGGCAGGCCGAGCAGCACCGAGTTGGAAAAGAGACAGCAGAACCCCACCGCCACCGCGTCCTCGATATCGCGGCCAAAGACTTTCCAGGTGATCAGCAGGCCGACCACAAAGGCGACGACCGCCCCGGTGTAAAAGCTCGTCATCAGCCGCCATTCGAACCCGGCCGAGAGGTCGAGCCGCGCGATGGCCACGAAGAGCAGGCAGGGAATGGCAAAACCCTGGGCAAAGCGCATCAGCCCTTCGACATTGACCGCCGCGACCCAGCCGCGCCAGACCGCGAGATAGCCAAAGCCGATGACCACGAAGATCGGCAGGATAACGTCGAGAAGTGCCTGCATGCCCTAAACCTTCTGTGTCAGCACCATGCCGTCATAGGCCGGTCTGATCCAATCGGGCAGCTCGTCGCAGAGCGTCGCGTAATCCATATCCACATGCATATTGGTGAGCACGCCCTGTTTGGGCCGCGCCCGGTGCATCCACTCGAGCGAGCGGGCGAGATGGGCATGGGTCGGATGCGGCGTGCGGCGCAGCGCGTCGAGGATCCAGACATCGAGCCCCTCGAGCAGCGGCCAGGCCTCTTCGGGGATCTCCGAGACATCGGGCAGATAGGCCAGCGCCCCGATGCGAAAGCCCAGCGCGTCGATGCCGCCATGGGCGACCTCGAAGGGCGTGAGCGTGATCGTGCCCCCGGCCCCGTCCACCGCGATATCGCCGTCGATGGCGCAGAGGTTGAGGATCGGCGGATAGGGCGAGCCCTTGGGCTGCACGAAGGCATAGCCAAAGCGCGCCAAGAGCGCGTTTTGCGTGTCGCCATCGGCCCAGACATCGAGCCGCGCGCCCCGGTTGAACACCACCATGCGCAGATCGTCGAGCCCGTGCACATGATCGGCATGGGAATGGGTATAGACCACCGCATCAAGATGGCCGACCCCGGCATCGAGAAGCTGTGAGCGCAGATCGGGCGAGGTGTCGACCAGCACCCGGGTCATGCCCTCCGGCCCCTCCTGTTCGATCAGCAGAGAACAGCGGCGGCGGTGGTTGCGCGGGTTTTCCGGGTCGCAATCGCCCCAGAGCCCGCCGAGACGCGGCACGCCGCCGGACGAGCCGCTGCCCAGGATGGTAAAGCGCTGTGTGCCACCCTGCCCGCTCATGCGGCGGCCTGATAGGCTGCGGCCTTGGCGAAGAGCCGGTCAAAATTGGCCTGAGTCTGCGCCGCGAATTCGGCCCAGTCGAGGCCAAAGACCTCGGCGCCTTTTTGGCCGGTGTGCACGGTATAGGCGGGCTCGTTCCGTTTGCCGCGATGGGGCGGCGGCGCGAGATAGGGCGCGTCGGTTTCCAGAAGGATGCGGTCGACCGGGGCGGCGGCGAAAATATCGCGCAGCTCCTGGCTGCGTGGGAAAGCGGCGATGCCCGACATCGACAGGTAAAACCCAAGATCGAGCGCCGCCCGGGCGAGATCGGCCCCGGAGGAAAAGCAATGCATCACGCAGGAATAGGCGCCATTGGCATGTTCCTCGCGCAGGATGCGGGCCATGTCCTCGTCCGCGTCGCGGGAATGGATGATGAGCGGCAGCCCGGTCTCGCGCGCGGCGGCGATATGGGTGCGCAGGCTCTCTTGTTGGGCCTCGGCGCTCTCGGAGGTGTAGTGATAGTCGAGCCCGGTCTCGCCGATGCCGACGAATTTCGGGTGTTTGGCCAAGCTGAGCAGCTCGTCCAGCGTCGCCATCGGTTCGTCCGCGACGGACATCGGATGGGTGCCCGCAGCGTAGAAGACCGGCGCATGGGCCTCGGCCAGGGCGCGCACCGCGGGTTCGTTGCACAGCCGCGTGCAGATCGTCACCATCCGCGTCACACCGGCCCGCGCGGCGCGGGCCAGCACTTCGTCGAGCTCGTCGGAAAGTTCGGGGAAATCAAGGTGACAATGGCTGTCGGTGATCTGGATCTGGGTCATCGCGGCCTCGGCTTGCCGCCGCCCTCATCAGGCAGCGGTGTCTTGCAGTTTAAACACCGTATCCAGCACCAAGGCGGCAGGGTCAAGGTTCACCGCGCGGCCATGGCGGGCCCGGGCGCCGATCTCTTGCGCACAGCTGGCCCAGGCGCGGGCGGCGGCGGCATGGGGGGCGAGGCGCAGAAAGGTCGCGGCCTCGTCGGGGGCCGCCTCGGGCAAGAGCGCCTGACCCATGGCCCCGGTCCGTGCCAGCCGCGACAGCGCCGTGTCAAAGAGCGTGATCAACAGGTCGAGCCGCTCTTCGGCGCCGCGCTGGGCGGCGGCCTCGGCGAGGCGCAGGGCGCGCGGCCGGTCGAGCCGTGGCAGGCTGCCAAGGATGCCGATGAGTTCGGCATAGATGTCAAGCCCGCCGAGATTGCCGAGCCGCAGCGCCTCGCCCACCGACCCGGCGGCCAGCGCCGCCAGCGCCTCGGGGCGGTCGGTTTCGGCCCCGGCCTGGGTCAGCGCCTCGGCCATATCTTCGGGCGAGAGCGCGCCGAGCCGCAGCTCGCGGCAGCGCGAGCGGATGGTCGGCAGGAGGCGCGCGGGCTGATGGCTCACCATCAGGATGGTGGTGCGGGCGGGCGGCTCTTCGAGCATCTTGAGCAGCGCGTTGGCCGCCTGCACGTTCATCTCATCGGCGCTGTCGATGAGCACGACCCGCGCCCCGCCCTCGGTGGCCGAGAGCTGGAGAAAGCGGTTTAGCTCGCGCACATCCTCGGCGACGATCATCGGGCGCAGACGGCCAGTGTCGGGATTGACGCGGCGGGTGATGTGGTAAAACCCCGGCTCGGACCCGGCGAGAAGCCGCGTGGCGACAGGGTGATCGGGGGGAATGGCGAGGCTCTCGGGCGGTGGCGGTGCCCCGAAAAGCCCGTCATCCGCGCCCGGCGCCGGGGTGGCCAGCAGGAAGCGGGCGATCTGCCAGGCGAGCGTCGCCTTGCCGACGCCGCGCGGCCCGGTGATGAGCCAGCCATGGTGCAGCCGTCCCGAGGTGAAGGCGTCGAGAAAGGCCCGCTGGGCCGCGTCTTGGCCGATCAGCCGCGCGGTTTCGCGGGGGTGCGGCGCGCCTTCGACGCGGTCGGGCTGGGGGGCATCGTCGCTCATGTCAGGGCCGCATCGGTGAGCGTGGCGATCTGACCTGCCACCGCGTCGATTTCGCCCGCGCCATCGACCACGCGGATGCGGTCAGGATGCGCCTCGGCCAGATCGAGGAAGCCGGCGCGCATCCGGCGCTGCCACTCGATGCCGCGCCCCTCAAAGCGCTCTTCGCCGCCCTGCCGCGCCAGCGCACGGGCGAGGCCTACCTCCGGGTCCATGTCGATGAGGAGCGTCAGGTCCGGCTCGCGTCCGATCATCAGGTCGTGGAGCTGATCCACCAGCGCCCGCATCTCGGCACTGGCGAGGCCTTGGTACATGCGGGTGCTGTCGGCAAAACGGTCACAGATCACCACCTCGCCCGCCGCCAGCGCGGGCAGGATCACCCGTTCCATATGGTCGCGGCGCGCGGCGGTGAAGAGCAGGATCTCGGTCTCGGGCGACCAGCGGTCCCCGGCCCCTTCGAGCACCAGCTTGCGGATGTCCTCGGCCCCCGGCGAGCCGCCCGGCTCGCGGGTGAGCCGCACGCGCAAGCCGCGCGCCTGCAGATGGTCGGCCAGACGGCGCACCTGGGTCGATTTGCCGGAGCCGTCGATGCCTTCGAAACTGATGAATACCCCGGCGCGTCCGGCGCTCAAGACGCGCCCTCCGCCGCCGGGTCCGCCGGGGCGGCCTCGGGGGCCGGACCCTTTTGCAGCCGCCCGAGCAACAGCCCGGTCACCGTCTGCAGCCGCGCCGAAAACCCGCCGCGCGCCACCGAGGCCGAAGCCACCAGAGGGATGCGGGTCTCGGGCAGGCCTTCGGGGGCAAAGACCAGCTCGGCCAGCTTATCGCCTTGCTTGACCGGTGCCTCGATCGGGCCGGTATAGACCACCTCGGCCTTGAGCGGCCCGGCCGACATGGCGGGCATCAGCGTGCGCACATCCTCGGCGGCCTCGAGCCCCACGGTCGTCGCATCGCCCATCCAGACCTTGGCCCGGGCCAGCTCGACCCCGCCGCGCACCACCTGCTGTTCGGCGAACTGGCGGAAGGCCCAGTTGACGATGGCCTCGGCCTCTTCGGCGCGCGCCTCGGCGCTGGCCAGACCGGAGATGACAAAGATCACCCGACGGCCGTTCTGCACCGCCGAGCCCACCAGCCCATAGCCCGCCTCGGCGGTATGCCCGGTCTTGAGCCCATCGGCGCCGATCCCCAGCCCCAACAGCGGGTTGCGGTTATAGCGGTTCTGGCTTTCCTTTTCGTCAAAGAGGAATTCCTCCTCGGCGAACATCGGGTAGAATTCGGGGAAATCCTCGATGAGCTTGCGGGCCAGAAGGCCGAGATCGCGCATGCTCATCCGGTGGCCCGGCGCGGGCCAGCCGTTGGAATTGGTAAAGGCGGAATTGGTCATGCCCATATTCTGCGCCCGGCGCGTCATGAAGCGGGCAAACCCGGCCTCGGTGCCATCGGGGCTCAGCGATTCCGCCAGCACCACACAGGCGTCATTGCCCGAGAGCACAATGATGCCGCGCAGAAGATCTTCGACCGACACCCGCTCGCCCGCCTGCAAGAAGAGGGTCGAGCCACCATAGCGCGCCGCATGGGCCGACACCGGCAGCGTCTCGGTCATCGACAGGCGGCCGTCGCGAATGGCCTCGAAGGTCACATAGAGCGTCATCAGCTTCGACATGGAGGCCGGCGGCAGCGGCTGATCGGCGTTTTTCGCCAAGAGCACCGTGCCCGTCCCCACATCCACCACATAGGCCGCGGTGGCCCGGGTATCAAAGGCGCGGGCGGCCTGGGTCAGTCCCAGAGCCAGGCCAAGCGCCAACAAGAGCGAAAGGGCGATGCGGGGCAATAGGGTCATATCAACAGGTCCGTCCGGGGTTGGTGTCTCAGTTACTCACGGCATAGGCATCGTCAAACCCGATGCCCTGGATTTTCTTCAGCAAAGCGGCGCGCTCGCTCTCGGTGCTCGCCGGGCCGACGATGACGCGCCAGAAGGTCTTGCCCTTGGAACTCTGTTCGAGAACCGTTGGCACCATCCCCGCCTGCCGCATCGCGGTGGCGGTGTTGTTGGCGTTGTCCTCGACGCTAAAGATGCCGATCTGCAGATAGGGCTTGCTCAGCTTCGAGCCGCCCGAGGCCGGTTTCGGCGCGGCGGCGGGGGCCGGCGCGGCCACCGGTTTCGGTGCAGGCGCAGCGGCCGGGGTGATGGCGCTGTCGCCTGCCGCGGCCTCGGCCTTGTCGATGGCGGCGGCGGCCCCGGCGATGGGATCGAGCGCCGTGGTCTCGACCGTGTCGGCGGCGAGCCCGGCGGCGGCGGGATCGGCTGCGGCCCCGGCCTCGGGCGCGGCCTCGCGGCGCAGCGCCGTCACGTTGAGCTTTTGCGGCGATCCGGCCAGCATGCCAAGCGCGGCGGCGGCGTCCGAGGACACCTGCAGCCGCGGCCCGGGATTGGCCCGTTCGCGGCGGAACAGCGCGCCGATGACGAATTTTCCATTGCCCGCATGGCGGATGATCACCCGCTCGGGCTCTTTCACGTCGGGATGCGCCACCCAGACCCCGCCGAGCGACGGCCGCCCGTCCCAGAGCCCCTCATCGGTGACTTGAAATACCTCGGGCGCCTCGACATCGCGCTCGACCAGCCGCACCGAAGAGGTGCTCGCCGCGCCGCTCTCGGCGGCGGCGTCGGGGCGTTTTTTGAACGGGCTGTTTTCGCCCAGGCCCTGACAGCCCGCCAGCGCAAGTGCCGCGACGCTTGTCAGCATCAAGGCAGAAGCCCGACGCGCGTTTGTCTTGCTATAAATACTCATGCCTCACCGACCCTTGCCTGTTTGCAGCGCCGCTCGGCGCCGCCATCCCTCATGCTCACTGTTGCGGCCCGGCTGTGCCCCGGGTTCAATCGTTACAGGCGCGGTCATTGCCACGCAGGGGCAATGTAGCGAAACGCCCCTCGCATGGAAAGGACATCGGGCGCGGGTCGGCAAAAATCCCCGTGATTTCGCATCTTTCAGAATCGCGCCGCCCGGTGTAGCACCGCTCGGACCGGAGGAGTGGCAGAGTGGTCGAATGCACCGGTCTTGAAAACCGGCGTGGGTTCACGCCCACCGTGGGTTCGAATCCCACCTCCTCCGCCAACATCACCTTCGGCAACATTATCTTTAGAAATCAGCACCTTAATAGAGATGCTAAATTTCATACCCCACACGTTTCCCCCACACGCTTCCCCCATACAAAAGCGTATTCAGCCTTAGCCTTAGTATTTGCACGGTAGGCGCAATCCACAATCATCTCCGACGTTGTAATCGAAAGCAGCAAGGATGCGGATGAAGACTGATCAGCCATCCCACCATATGCCCCCAGCAAGCGACCAAACGTTTGTGGTTAAGCAGCCTCCCCTTCCTTGAGGATGCGATAAACACTTGCCCTACCGATGCTCAGCCGTTTGGCAATTTCTGTGGCTCCCACGCCCTCAGCATGCATCGCGAGCACCTCGGTAGCCTTCGCCTTCGCAGTGGGTTTACGGCCCTTGTACTTGCCTTCTGCCTTGGCCTTGGCGATACCTTCACGCTGTCTCTCAAGCATGATGGATCTCTCGAACTCGGCGACGCCGCCCAACAAAGTCAGCATTAGCTTGCCCGTTGCAGTGCCAGTGTCGATGCCCATAGAGAGGATACGAAGGGCTGCCCCCTTTGCCTCTACCACCTCCAAAATCTCCAACAGGTGAGCCACAGAGCGGGCCAGACGATCCAGCTTGGTCACCACGAGGGTGTCACCCTTGCGGATGAAGTCGAGCGCCTCAGCGAGCCTCTCACGGGCTTTGACATCCACTGAGGAAACCTGTTCTACAAAGACCTTCTCACACCCAGCGCCAGCCAATTCTCGTTGCTGTGCCTCAAGACCTGCTGTCTGATCCACCGTCGAGGTCCGAGCATACCCAACAATCATCATTCAACTCCTTAAAGTGTCTCATTGAAATCTTAGACCATCTAACGGAGGCGTCTCAAAACCTCAATACCAATCTAGTGAGACTAAAGATTGGGTGAAGATGAGACGCCTCTTTAGGCCAAGCTCTTTTGGTACAGTCCAAGGAACCAACAAGAGCGACTGCCACCGCCTTTTCCTGATCTCCAAGAGGGGGGTGGTGGGATGCCAAAAGCGACTTCAAAAAAAGGGGGGTTATTATTGCTTATTATTTGGTTGGGCAAAGGGGCTGGTCACCCCTTGAACCCGTGTTGCAAGTTGCGTTGCGCCTAAGCAAATACAACGACGCAACAGGTTGCAGAACCATGTCCTTATCCGAGAGAGGATACTCCTCTCGGATCCATCGTCCCAGCGCTTAGAACGCCTCCAAAAGGGCCTCAGCGGTCTCAGTGCCATGATCTGGCTCCCCCCAGTCTGGAAGGCCGTTCCTTTCTTCACGCTGTATTTCTCTGACCATGTCAAAGATTTCGAAGTGCTCATCCTTCTTAAGCACACCATGGGCGATCAACCTCTGGATTCTCCTTGAGACCGTCGACTTGTTGACACCCAACTCCTTCGCAATCTCGGCCATGGTTTTGAACCGAAGCGACTTAAGCGCTTTATAAACACTGTCAGATCTTGGATCCTCAGGGAGAGCCTCAGTGATAGACCAACCATCTTCAGCCAACGACCATTCCCTTGCCTGAAGACGCTCGTCCCCCTTCCCTCGAAACTTTCCAAACTCAGCCACAAACCGGGCCTCTCCAGTTTTGGGAACCGAAGGCTTCTTTAGGCCCAAGATCACTTCGAAGGTCGTTTCCAGTGCTGTCGAACCCCGCATGTCGTGGCCGGATTTGTTAGCATGATGAACCAACAAGGTAGCCACCCCGAGGCGTTTCAATTCAAGCAAGAAACCCTGGACTTGTTTGAAGGCGGCAGCAGCGTTCTCATCCTCTAGACCTTCCGACAGCGTCGTGAAATTGTCCAACACAACAAGCTGTACGTCCTCCTTCCTTACTCTGGAAATGATCTCCCTGTGGGTCTTATCATCAGTCAAATCATAGAACGGAGCACCGACGTCTTGATCCTGTCGAGCGATGAAGATCAGGTTTTCGAGGGCATCCTTCCGCTGATATCGGGCAAGAATACCCATCTCGGACCCAGACAATAGCTCAAGGCGATCTCGGATGTCCTGAGCATGCATTTCACCGTCGATGTAGAGAACCCGTCTGGGTTTTTCAGCTGACCAATCTACCAGCTTTCCACCTCCGGCAATGGCAAGGGAAATACTCAAGGACAGCATAGTCTTTCCCAGCCCTGAGGCAGCCCAGATGATGCAGGTTTCCTCTGTGCGAAGCCAAGGATCGAGTAGCATCTGTCTGGGTTTGAAGGGGCGGTTGAGAAGTTCTTGGGCTGTCGTCGAACGCAGCTTCGATAGAGTTTTTTTAGGCATTGAAGTACTCACCATTTCTAGAGATTTAGAAGACTAACGGCTCACGCCACCAGCCGAAGAGGGACGATCCCTCTCCTAGTGAGTACATTTGTTGAAACAGGAGGAGTTGGGCTTCCCGTGGCCTGACCACCTCAGCGCCCCAACTGGAAGCCATTTCTAACGTAGGGACAAATGGAGTATTGAGTGCTGCATGGTAGGTTTCTGACGTAATGGGCCCAAAGCCATCCTTCGAGAAAAAATCTGCGTTGCGACACCGCTTCATCAAGACGGACCTTGAAGGCAACTCCAGCATGGCTATGGATTGCCCCTATATCCCGCGAGGTAAACATGAGTGAAGTCTTCCGTTTCGTTGGTCGCGTCGTTCCTGACCATAAGCCTCTTACAATTGCCTACTCGCCCAAATTCAACCGCAAGCCGAGTGTAGAGCATGAACCTGAGTGTATCTTTGAGGTATCTATTTCAGAGGGCAAGTTTCAGGTCGCGATTGAGATTGAGCGCTACACTGATCAAAATGCTATGGCCTTGTTTCAAGCAGGATGGGATGCAGCGCAGCGCTTGGCCGATACAGCAGGTTTCATCGATGCAGTTCCATACAACACCATTGTCGATTCCATCGAGAAACCGGACGGCTCTATCCAACAACTTGCTCTAGGTGATATCCACTTAAGAAACCTTGGTTCTTTCACGCATAAAGACATAGAGACCATCGCTGACTTGCTGATTGGGGATCTGGCATTTGGTCAAGCGATGTCGGACCTTCTTTCAATGCTCATCAAAACCCACTACGCACCGATAAGTTACGGCAGAGTCACGGAAAGCATCGCGCGGCTGGTGGCTCCATCTGAAAAGCCAAGCGTCATGTGGTCCAAAACACGCAGCGAGCTTAGGGTCAGCGAGGAATATTTACGAAAACTGACAGAAGTCTCCACAGATCCACGGCATGGGAAAAGGACGCCGGTTAGTGCCGCGGCGAATCGTGAATTGAGTGAAATGTCATGGCGGCTAATGAACCGTTACGTACACTACCGAATTCGCGGTACCGACCTGCCGGAAGAAGACTACCCCGAGCTCGCCGTATGATTTGGCACTTGCGATACAACAGCTTATGGCAAGTCACCGACGGCCCTGAGCTGAGCTTGGCCTCCTAGCGCTTCTGCTGCAGTCGCAGCCCAGTTTGTAGCCATTCGCAACAGTTGTGTGGCGCAGTCTAGTACTCGTCGTCAAAATCCATATCCGTCCCTTGATCCGCTTCCTCTTCATCAAACTCTAGCAAATCAATATCAAAGTCATCGAGGAAATCCTGTCGAAGAATTCTCGCTCTTGTGTTTTCAGCTCTGCGAAGCCGGAGTTCTGAACCTATTGAGGCGAAGCCACGCTCCGGATCAAAGAACTTTATGTTTCGGTTTAAAAGTGCCGAAAAGAACGGTTCATGCTCAATGAAGGAGCGATCCGTGGATGGGTTTGTTCCATTACGAATACTCTCATACGCATACAACCACATTGGCCCTTTTAAGCCCTCGGCTGACAAGTGCTGCTGCCAAGTCCCATGATCTACCGTTCCCGAAATAGCGCCCCTGCTCGAGGCAAAGGTTAGCATCAAAGCAACCATTGAGTTCTCAAGTTGAAATAGGGGCGCAATCTGACTGGCAGACAACTCAATCTCTAGCCTAACCACCAAGAATAGGAGCCAAGTAATCTCGCCCGTCCTATTTTCCTGAGCGAGCTCTGGGAGCCGACGCTCAAGGAATCCAGCAAGTTTTGCCCTATCCACATCTTGGTGTTCGATTTCACGCAAGACGAGCACTTCTACGAGAAGTGAGACCAATGTGGAATTTCGTCGATACGCATTGATGAGGTGACTTTGCAAAGCTCCCCACTCTTCTGCGTGAACAAATGCGGATCTGGCATTCTGGAAAGCGAACTTTTCCACATTTAGCTCTGGATGTTCGTTACATACTCTTCCAACTTCGTAAAAGAAACGGAGGAATGAGTTTGTCGTTCTGTCGCTACGTGGGATGTGTGCTAATGCAGCTTGCTTCCAACCTGTCGAGGGCCGCCTCGATGTCAGCTCCACTGAGGATTTATCGTTGTTGAGCTCGAGTTCAAAGCTTGCGGCCGCTTGTCTGACCGCTGCAATCACGCCGTCGCCTGACATTCCACTCGCGACGGCAATTGTGTAGTCATCGATATATCGCGAAGCGTCTAGATCACCGATTTGGACAATCTTAGAAAGTTTCTCATCGAGTGCAGACGCTATGACTTCCGCAATGAGCCTGGACGTATCAGGGCCAACAGGTAACCCAATTGTTTGACCGTCTTGGGCGTTTCGGCAAAACATATCTAGGAGGTTCCCATAGTGCGTGATTTGACGGTTCTGTTTTGCCCATGATTTGCCATAGATAGCCCACGGTATCGAATGCGTGTATATTGAATGGAAGAATGCCCTAATATCCGCCGCAACGTATCTCTCGTGACGCGTAGCTAAGTTGACGCGAAAATCATCCCGAAGATCAATACTGGGTCTGAATACTGCGCGGCTACCAACCCAATCAAACACAAGCGGCGAGGCGCTAAATTTTGATTTTCTAGACGCTGATCTCAGTGCGACGAAGTTGTCTGCAAGTACCTTCGATATCGCAAGATAGGAGATCGGATTGATCACTGCATGTTTTCGGTCGTCCCGCCCATATCTTGGAAAGTAAAACCAAGCCGGCTCTGAAACGAACTGTTTAACCCCTGAGTATCGAGCGTTTTGCAATCGCGGAACACTCTCCACAGCACTCCACAGACTCTCTCTATAGCGGGCAAGGTCATCCGAAATGAAGCACGGGGGAAGTTCAGGAGCGAAAAATCCGTGTGATATAAGACGTTTAAATCTTAATGTCTTAGTCCTAGCAGTCATCGGCTTGACCCATTATCCAGAAATTCTCTAACAGAGTTAAGGGATTGGCCACTCCGTACAACCAAAATGTAGCTACGTTCACACTTCTTTTCACCTTTGCCGGCCATTTGGGCGCAGTATATGGTGTGTTGTATCATCGGCGTCCCTCAAAGACCTGATAACTAAATGGACATCTACTCCGAGTTTATCCAAGATGAATATCTGCTTCCACTTTGCATAGCATACTCTTCGGCAAACACAGAAAATGTCCGCTTGCCTCCCCTTCCGTCAAACCTTCGCAAAAGAGTCGAAACCCTAACAAGCGTGACAAGGACCCGGAAGCTTGGTGCAGTTAGCTTTGCTTCCCGTTGGGGTGTCTGGCCCTACTCACGCATGAGCAGCAGCGCCATGCAAACTTAGCTCCTACAACGGATAGCTCAACTTCATCAGAGCATCTCGCTTCAGCTCAAAGCTTGTGCCCCCTGAATATAGCCCATAGGTCATTGTTTGCTTTTCATGCCCAAGGATGTCGGCAGCAATGTTCTCTGGCACGCCAGCGTTCTCCAGAAGCGTTGCCACAGTCTTTCTGACGCTGTGAAAGACGTAGCTACCCCCAAAGCCCATCTTGGTCTTCAACCGTGAAAACCGCTTCCCGACTGCGTTTGACCTGTCTCCGTACTTGTTAAATGTTAACCCACTCAGGACGTAACCATCTGAGCTATCTCGTCTCAACCTCTGAAGCGTTGGGGCCAGTTGAGGGTGAATGGGAATGACCCGGTTTCCTGCTGAAGACTTTGCATCCGTGATCAGCAGCCGATCATTCTTAACCTCGCTCAATTTCAGCGAGCAGATTTCCTCGATCCTGCACCCCGTCCACATTCCAATGGTGATCAGATCATGGAGCTGTTGATCTGGTAGTGCTTTCGCAGCAGCTAGGAGCTTCACGACATCCTCTCGGCTGAAGTCCCCTCTCGCCTCTTCAACCCTGGCCTTGGTTCTGGACCTTTTTCTTTCGACAGCGTCAGCAAATGGGTCGTCTTCACCGGTGACATAGGCTTTCCGTTGCAGATACCTCCAGTAACCACGGCAGTGCGTTATGATGCGCCTGACGGTGGCGGGCTTTAGGTTTTCTCTGTGTTGGGTCTCGTAGGCCCAGCGCCTTACCTCGGCCTTCTTAACGAGATGTGAGTAGGGAAAAGCCTCAACAAACCGCAAAACATCGGACCGCTTCATGTCGATTGTTTTCGGTACATTGTCGAGCGTCGCAAGCCACTCATCAATCCAGTCCCCAAGGTTAACGGACTGACATTTGGTTAAGTGATAAAAAGTATCAGCTGCAATTGGGTTTTGCTCATAAAGCTCCTCCAGCTGATCGCTTAAGACTAGGTCAAGAGTTTCACGACCATCCTTATCAGCACGCTCAAAGGCGTCTCTCGCTCGCTTAGCCTCTAGCTCCAAGGGCAAACTAATCCCCCGACGAGCAGCGTCGATCTCAGCTTTCCATTGCGCCACGACGGTCAAAACCAACCGCTCGGCTTCTGTGAGGCTCTCCGTCCCAAGTGACGTCACAAAACGCCGTTTTCCAAGAGTATCTTGGACGTCTTTAGGGACGTCTAGCACCGCATACCAACGGCGTCTTCTTCTCTCCAGATAGCGAGGCATTCCCCACACGTTTTCCCCACACGTCTGTGCCGAATATTCCCTTAAAAACAATGATGTCAAGAGGTTGCGGCCCTTTGGCAGAGCATCCCACCTCCTCCGCCAGCGTCAATTTCCCCAGATGTCCGCCGGACCGCCCCCGCCCTACTTCCGGAACAGCCGGGCCAAGAGGCTGGGTGGTTTGGGGTCGTTTTGGGCGGCGAGGATCTTGTCGACATAGGCCTGATGTTTCCGCCGTCCTGCGTCGGGGTCCTCGGCGAGGTTGAGCCAGCGGGTGGTCGACACATCGAGGAGCCGCCAGCCGGTGGCTGCCATCAGGCGCAGCGCGGCGCCGGTGGCCGCGCCTCGGGCATGGATGCCGAAAC
The DNA here is from genome assembly GCF_000152625.1 of Roseovarius nubinhibens ISM. GTDB lineage: Bacteria > Pseudomonadota > Alphaproteobacteria > Rhodobacterales > Rhodobacteraceae > Roseovarius > Roseovarius nubinhibens. Next base: position 183,109 of record NZ_CH724156.1, read on the forward strand.
TGTTGGTCCGGGCCAGCCCGTTGAGCGAAAACTCAAAGGTGAACCCCTCGCCGATCACCACGCCCCAAAGCGGGTCGGTCCAGTCGGTGTCAGGGAAGATGTCAGAGATCTGGCGGCGGATCTCGGCCTCGCTGCCCATCGGCGGCGGCGTCCAATGGTCGGCAAACTCTGCCACCCCCTCTGCATCCATGCGCAGCGGCGTGTCGGCGGAAAAAACGATCAGATCCCAGCTCATCTCGGGCCCTCCACCGTACAGAATAGCGCAGTGCCGCAATCAGGGCCAATTGTTACTGATTTACCGCAGTTTCGCCGCAATTTTTCCGCAGCACAGGAAGAGATTGCGTCTGTGCACCAATGCAGAGAGTAAGGGGGCACATAAAAATCATGTGCGATTTCATCCTTGTGTGTGCCAATTCAACTCTTGGGGACACCATGCACTTCCACCACAAAAGCTTTCTCGCCGCCGCGCTGACGCTCGGCCTTGCCACGCCCGCCCTCGCCGCGCCCGCCTTTGAGGTCACCCATGACGGGGTGATCGATGGGTCGCAAAGTTTTGGCAGTTCATACTATATGGACGAGCTCGAACTGCGGATCACCAATCCGTCCAGTTTCCTCGCCCAGATTTCGGCTATGAACATCCAATCGACCAACAATATCGCTCTCTTTCTTTATAATGAAGGTGAGTTCACTCCCGCAGATTACTGGCAGAACAATCTCGCGGTCACCTCCGGCTATCTGCCAGGCCTGTCCGGGGCAGGTGCCTATCCTGAGGGCAATTACATCCTCGCCGTGGTCGGGAATTTGCCGGGAAATACCGGCACCTACACCCTGGGCCTCATCGGCGCTATCCTCGGCTGGGGACCGACGCAGCAGCAGCTTCTTGAAGAGATGCAAAGCGCCGGGATCACCTTGGGCCGTCTCGCGCTGCGGCAATCGGCGGGCAACACCTCGCAGGGTGCGCGCGGCTCTTTCGTGGCCCGCGATCTGCAATCGCCGCTCAGCTTTGGCGATTTCGAGGATGGCGAAGCGCCGGTGATCTCGACCAAGAACGGTCAGCTGATGGGCAATGTCTATGCCTGGGTCAATTTCAACGGGTTCATTGCCCGTGGCTCGGCCAATGATTACAGCGGCAGCGGTGTGCAGCTCGGCGCCGATATCTCGGTCAGCCCAAACATGGTGCTCGGCCTGTCGCTCGGTCATGACGATCTCAACGCCAACACCGCCACCACCTCGACCAGCGGCGATTTCACCTATGTGCAGCCCTATCTCGGCTATCGCTCGGGCGCGTGGTCGGGCGAGCTGGCGCTGCTCTACGGGCAGGCCGATTACAAACAGACGAGCGCCGGTGGCGTCGGCCGCGCCGACAGCGATGTCTGGGCTCTCAGCATCGCCGCCCAGCGCGACATCGCGCTGAGCGACATGCTCACCTTCACGCCGATGGCCTCGGCGCGCTATGGCGAGGAAAAGATCACCGGCAAATCCGGCACGCTGGCCGGGACCGGCTCGACCACGGTGGATTATAGCGAGCTGTCGCTCGGCGCGCGCTGGACGCGCTCGGTGCGCGACACGCTGGTCTATACCGGTCTGCATCTCGACTATGTGACCACCGACGCGCCCGCGGCGCTGGCGGGCGGCGGCTATGATCCCGACGGGCTGAGCGGCCGGGTCGAGCTTGGCGGCGCCTTCCCGATCACCGCCAATGGCGATCTGATGATCGGCGCGGAAATGGGCGGCATCGGCAGCGAGCTGACCAATTACAGCGGCCAGATGCGCTTTGTCTTCAGTTTCTGAAGAGGCGATGAACGGATAGGAATTGGGCGGCCTTCGGGCCGCCCTTTTTCATGTGGGGCATAGCGCATTCAGAGCGCATCACAGGACCGCGCGCGGAGCCAGGGCGAAGCCCGCCGCGCATCGCCGGGCCGCCCCCCGGCACGGCGATTTGGCCAGCCACAGGCTGATACGGCGGAGCGACGCGGCACTTGGCCGGGATAAAGCGTCAGGGCGCGGACCAAGGCACGCCGCACCGCGGCCCTGCGCTGCGCGTCTCAGCGCCTCAGAGCACCAACCGCACGAAGATCAACGCCAGCCCGCCGAAAAACAGCCCCGCCCGCAGCGCCCAGCTCCGTTTCGAGATGATCGCATGCGACATGAGACCCAGCCCCAGCCCGATCTGCAGCGCCGCCAGCACCGCCGCCAGCGGCGTCTCGGCCAGCGCGATGAGCGACGGGTTGGCAATCATCGCCAGCGGAATGACATAGAGCCCGAACCCAAGGCTCATCGCCGTCAGCGCCACCTTGAGCCAGCTCTCGCCAATCATCCCCGCCGCGATGAACACCGCGCCGCAGACCGGCGGCGTGATCGTCGACAAGAGCGCGAACCAGAACACGAAGAGATGCGCCTGCAACGGTGCCAGCCCCAGCTGCGCCAGCGCCGGACCCGCCACCGAGATACAGATCACATAGGCCGCCGTCGTCGGCACCTCCATCCCGAGGATGAGACAGGCCAGGGCGGTGAGCAAGAGCGCGGGCCAGAGCATGCCCCCCGATCCCGACAGGATCAGCGAGGTGATCTTGACCCCCAGCCCGGTGACCGACAGCACGCCGATGATGATCGAGGCACAGATGATGATCGCCGCGATCATCGACACCTGCCGCGCGGCGGTCAAAAGCGCGGTCTCGAAGCGGCGCACCGTATCGCGCCACGGGTTGAGGCCCCGCCCGTTAAAGATCAGCAGCACAAAGCCCGTGAGAATGGCGAGGCTCGCGGCATATTGCGGCGTCACCCCGACCCAGAACATGCCCAGAAGCAGCACGGCAAAGGGCACCGCGAAAAACGCCGAGGTCACCACCACATCGCGCAGCGCCGGCCGGTCTTCGGCCGCCACGCCGCGCAGGTCCATGCGGCCCGCATAGGCGTTGACCCCGACCCAGACCGCGAGGAAATAGAGGATGGCGGGCAACAGCGCCGCCGCCATGATCGAGGTATAGGGCACGCCCGTCAGCTCCACCATGACAAAGGCCCCGGCCCCCATCAGCGGCGGCATGATCTGGCCGCCCGACGAGGCCACCGCCTCGACCGCCGCCGCCAGCCGCTTGGGATAGCCGAGCCGCGTCATCGCCGGCAGGGTGATCGCCCCGGTCGAGGCCACATTGGCCGAGGCCGAGCCCGAGATCGAACCAAAGAAGGCCGAGGACAGGACCGACACCTTTGCCGCCCCGCCCTTGAGCCGCCCGGCGGCGGCCGAGGCGAGGTTCATGAACCCCTGCCCCGCCTCGCCCGCGTTGAGCACCGCGCCAAAGATCACGAAAATCGCCACCACATTGACCGAGACGCCGGTGAGACTGCCCCAAAGCCCGCCCTCGGCAATGGTCAACGTGCCCAGAAAACTTGCCAGCGGCGTGCCGGAATGTCCGAACTCGCCGGGGATATGCTGACCGAATAGGCCGTAGAGCAGCGCCAGCAACGCCACCAGCGGCAAGGGCCAGCCGATCGCCCGCCGCGCCGCCTCGAGCACCACGCCAAGAAGGACAAAGCCCACCACGGTCTGAAACGGTGTCTCGAGAAACCCGTATTGATCGATGAGCGCTTCATGCGACAGCGCCACCCAGAGCGACGCCGCCACACCAAGCCCCATCAGCGCCACGCCCGACCAGCGCATCCAGCCGCTCTGCCCCGGCACGATGAGAATGAACGGCAGCGCCAGCGCCAGATGCAGCGGACGGCTCACCAGATTGGGCACCAGCCCGGAAAAGATCAGGCCAAGATGGAAAACGACCAGCCCGAGGGCCAGCAAAACGGGAACCAGGCGCATGACGGGGCTCATCTCATTCTCTGGGAATTGTGTCTGGGAATCGTGTCTGGGAAGCGTGTTTGGGGACGTCTTTAGCGGTCAGCGCCTCGGGAAAGAAACGACCCCGGCGTGACGGGCACGCCGGGGCCTTTGTCCAAGGCTGGCACAGTTTACATCTGCGCGTCGCTAAGCGTGAAACCCGCTTCCTTGTAGTAGCGGATCGCCCCGGGGTGGATCTGGCCGGTGATGGTCTCCATCAACGCCTGATCAACGGCAAGCCACCAAGGCGCTGCCTCGCCCATCGCCTCGCGCTGCTCCCAGAAGGTCTTGGTGAGCTCATAGGCCACGTCGTCGCTCATCTTGGTGGTGGCAAACGCCACCACGGGCAGCGAAGTGGTCACGATATCGGCATCCTGACCGGCATAGGTGCCCGCCGGGATGACCAGACGGGTGCGCTTGGTCTCGGCGATCTGTTCGTCGGTGAGCGACAGGATGTCGACCTCGGTGCTTGCCGCCGCCTCGATCACGTTCGGCGCGGGATAGGACCCCGCCGTCACGAACCCGTCGATCTGGCCGTTCTTGAGCGCCGCGACCGCGTTCGACAGCTCCACCTCGGCCAGCTCGACCTTGCCTTCAAGCCCGAACATCTCGAGATATTTCTGGCCTTCACGCGCCCCGAAAGAGCCTTTGCCCAGCAGGATCGTCTTGCCTTCGAGATCGGCAAAGCTTTCGACACCGGCGGATTTGGCGGTGACGAAATGCATGGTCAGCGACGGGATCGGAAAGAGCGCGCGGATCTCGTCAAAGGACGGGTCCGACTTGCCCTCGAACATCGCCTTGCCCTCTTGCGCCAGACGCACCAGCGCCGGCGGCGTGGTAAAGACGTAATCGGCACCGCGCGCGCGGACCTCCATCACGTTCTGCACCGAGCCTTGGCTCTCTTCGACCGTGACGATGACATTGCCCTCGGTCCCGGCCTTCATCGCCTCGGCGATCTGCACGCCCATTTGGTAGTAGGACGAGCTCGATTTCGCGGACTTGTAGGTCACGCGTTCTTGCGCCTCGGCTTGCCCGCCTGCGAGACCGGCAGTCACGGCCAGCGCCGCCGCCGCGATGGTTGCGGTAAATTTCATGACATCCTCCCTGGATCATCAACCAACTTAGATCGGGGCTGTCTTACAATGGATCTGCGCCGGGTGCCACTGGGCCGTGGCTTTTGGCCCATAGGTTTTTTCGCGGCTCAGCCGGGAATGACCACCGGCCGCCCGGCATGGCGCACCACATCAAAGCGCAAGCCGAACACCTCCCAGAGCCGATCAGGCGTCAGCACCGCGTCACAGGGTCCCGCCGCATGGACCCGGCCATCGCGCAGCGCCACCACGTGATCGGCCCAGCGCGCGGCGGCGTTGATGTCATGCACCACCAGCACCACGCTGCGCCCGGTCTGGCCCGCGCGCCCGGGCCGCGACAGCGCATGCAGCCGCGCCATGAGATCATGCGCATGGCGCGGATCGAGCGCATTGAGCGGCTCATCGAGCAAGAGCCACGGCGCCGATTGCGCCCAGACCATCGCCACCAGCGCCCGCTGCCGCTGCCCGCCCGACAACGTATCGAGCGCCCGCCCCGCGAGATCGTCGAGCTCGAACGCCGCCAGCGCCTCGGCCACGATGGCGCGATCCTCCGCCCCCTCGCGTCCGCCATGATGCGGCCAACGGCCAAAGCCCACGAGATCGGCCACGCTCAGCCGCGCCACGATGCTCGGCGATTGCTGCAAGAGCGCCACGCGCCGCGCCCGCGCCCGGTCCTCCATCGCGAACGGGTCCTCGCCATCGATGCCGACCGCGCCCGCGCCGGGCCGGTTGAGCCCCGCCATGCAATGCAGAAGCGTCGATTTCCCGGCCCCGTTCGCGCCGATGAGCGCGGTGATCCCGCCGCGCGGCAGGATGGCACTCACATCCCTCAGGATCGGCGTGCCGCCCGCCGCATAGCTCAGATTTGTCAGCTCGATCACATCCGCCTCCGTCGCAACACAAGGCCGAGAAACACCAGCCCGCCAAAGAACTCGACCACCACCTCGAGCGCCGATTGCTGCCCCAAGAGCCGCTCGAAGAGGAACTGCCCCGCCACGAGGATCAGCGCCCCGGTCATCGCCGCCGCCGGCAAGAGAAGCGCATGGCGATGGCTCGGCACGAGATAGCGCGCGAGGCTCGCCGCCAGCAGCCCGAGAAACATCAACGGCCCGACAAGCGCCGTGGCCACCGCCACCAGCACCACCACCAGCCCCAGCGCCCGCCGCACCAGCCCGTCATGGTCAAGCCCCAGCCCCCGCGCCACTGGCCGGCCAAGCCCCGCCACATCGAGCGCCGGCACCATCCGCCACGCCAGCCCCAGCGCCAGGATGAGCGCCCCGGCCGCCACCGCCAATTCGCCCCGGTCCACCCGGCCGAAACTCGCCACCACCGCCTGCTGGACGACGCCGAACTCTGACGGATCGATGAGCCGCCCCATCAGATCCGAGAGCCCGCGCAGCAAGAGGCCAAGCACCACCCCGGTGAGCACCACCCGCGTCACATCGCTGACCCCGCCGCGCAGGAAGAGATGAAACACCGCCAAGACCACGATCAGCAGCACCGAGACATTGAGCGCAAAGCCCCAGCCCGGCCCGATCCCGGCATAGCCCGCCGCGCCAAAGACAAAGACCAGCGTCATCTGCAGGAAGATATAGAGCGCATCGAGCCCCATCAGGTTCGGCGTCAAAAGCTGATTGCCGATCACCGTCTGAAAGATCAGCGTCGCCGCCCCGGCCGCAGCGCCCACCACCAACAGCGCCACGAGCTTGCTGGCGCGCAACCCAAGGATGATCCCCACCGGCCCGTTGAGCTGCCACAGCAGAAACCCCGCCGACACCAGCGCCAGCACCAGCCCGAGCCAGATGAGACGCCGCTCAGCCATGCACCCGCCCCCGGCTACGACCCAAGAGCCACAGGAACACCGCCGCCCCGGCCACCGCGAAAATCGTCCCCGCCGGCACCTCATAGGGCGCGCGGATCACCCGGCCCAGAATATCCGCCGCCAGCACCGCCGCGCCGCCAAGCCCCGCCACCAAGGGCAGGTTGCGGCGCAGATTGTCGCCGCGCCAGTGCGACACGATATTGGCCGCCACCAGCCCGACAAACGGCAGGCTGCCCACCGTGACCACCACCACCGCCATGATCAGCGCCACCGCCATCAACCCGAGCATCCGGGTTTGCCGATAATCGAGGCCAAGGCTGCGCGCCTGCGTCTCGCCCAGACCCAAGAGCGTGATCCGATCCGCCAGCGCATAAAGCCCCAGCGCCAGCGCCGCGATCAGCCACAAAAGCTCATAACGCCCCTGCACCACGCCGGAAAACTCCGCCAGCCGCCAGGCCCCGATATATTGCACAAGGTCGGTCTGCCACGCGATATAGACCCCGGCGGCCCAGAGGATACCGCCATAGATCAGCCCCACGATCGGCAAGAGCATCGGGTCCTGTCGCGGCACCGCGCGGGCGAGCATCAAAAAGGCCGCCATGCCGACCATGGCCGCCCCCGCGCCGCTCAGCATCTTGAGCCAGAGCGCCGCGCCGGGGGCCAGAAGCGTCACCGCCAACAGGCCCAACATGGCCGATTCCGGTGTCCCGATGAGCGACGGCTCGACAAGCCGGTTCTGCACCGATTTCTGCACCACCACCCCGGCCAGCGCGAGGCCGATCCCGGTGAGGATCGCCGCCGCCGTGCGGGGAAAGCGGCTCACCAAGATGAGCCAGCCGGCATCCATCTCGCCCGAAAAGAGCGGCGCCGCCCCGATCACGAGGCTGAGCGCCGCCAGCCCCGCCAGCGTGGCCCAGATCAGCACCGCATCGCGCATGGCCTAGCCCTTGGCCCCGAACCCGGCGATGATCTGATCGAGAATGATTGTGAGCGATTGCACCCCGCCGCCGCCGATATAGAGCGCCCCGGCGTCGAGATAGAGGATCTGATCCTGTTTCGCTGCCGTGGTCCGCGCCACCAGAGGATTGTCGAGCGTCGCCCGCGCCGCCTCGCCGCCCGCGTCAATCGCCGCGCCGCGATCCACCACGAGAATCCAGTCGGGGTCGATCTGGGCGATGAACTCAAAGGACACCGCCTCGCCATGGGTCTCGGCCTTGACCTCCGGATAGGCCTCGGGCAGGCCGAGCTCTTCATGCAGCCAGCCAAAGCGGCTATTGCGCCCATAGGCGGAAATCTTGCCGCCATTGGTCAAGAGGATCAGCCCCCGGCCCTTACCCGCGACGGCCGCCTTGGCCTCGGCGATCCGCGCGTCGAGATCCTGCGCCAGCGCCTCGGCCTCGGCCTCGCGATCAAAGAGCGCCCCATAGGCCGCCAGCCGCGCCTTGGCCTGCGCCGTCACATCCATGCCCCAGATGGTCATGTCGATGGTCGGCGCAAACGCGCTCAGCGCCTCGCGCTGCGGCGACGACCGGCCGCCCGCGATGATCAGTCCAGGTGCCATGCGCGCCAGCGCCTCGAAATCCGGCTCAAAGAGCGTGCCCACCGGTGCCGCCGCCTCGGCCACATCCGCCAGATAGGGCAGGAAGAGCTTCTCGGGCACCCCGTCCATCTCGACCCCCAGCGCCTCGAGCGTGTCAATCGCCGCCACGTCATAAACGACGAGCGGCGGCGTCGCACCGCTGACCTCCACCGGGCCGGTGGCCGTCTCGACTGTGACGGGATCGGCCTGCGCCGCCATCGGCAGGGCAACGGCCAGAGCGAGCGCCGGCGCAAGCGCCAGCACGGAGGACGGAATGAGACGCATGGGTCCACCTTTCGACATCAGGTTTCTCCCCTCTCGGCTTGCGTCTGGCTGGCGGCGGGGCTGTTGGCCTGTGCAATACGCCCTTGTCGTCCCGGACCGCAAGCCCTAAATCTTATCAAAACAATCAGGATAATAGCATGACCGAGACATTGACCTATCAGACCGGCACCTTCACCACCGACCATGCGAGCAAATATCTGCAACAGCTCTGCAAGCATTTCGCCCATAAGATCGAGGTCGAGTATGACCCTTCGAGCGCCCGCATGGCGCTGCCCACCGGCCCGGCGACGCTTGCCGCCGATGGCGACCGTCTGACCGCCCGCATCTCCGGCGCGGATGACGCAGCGCTCGACCGGGCGCGCCATATCATCGACGACCACCTGAAACGCTTTGCCCATCGCGAAAACTTCGAGGCGATGGACTGGCAAGCGGCCTGAAACCCGCACTGTCGGGATACTGCCGCAATACCGACGTCTTGCCGACAGTCAAAAAGGGCGCCTCTCGGGGCGCCCTTTTCCATGGTCAAACGCCGGGCGTCATACCCCGCCGGGACCGACCGTTTGGATCAGCTGGATCAGATTGCCACAGCTATCGTCGAACACCGCCATCCGCACCGGTCCGGCATCCATCGGCTCTTGGACAAAGACGACACCGCGCTCTTTCAATGCCTGACACTCCGCATCGAGATCCTCGACCTGAAAGGAATGCGCAGGAATCCCATCCGCAACCAGCGCTTGGGTATAGGGCTTCACCGCCGGGTGATCACTCGGCTCCAGAAGAAGCTCCGGCCCGTCAGGCTGGTCCTTGGACACCAGCGTGAGCCAGCGATGCCCGCCCAAGGGCACATCGTGCTTCACCTCAAATCCCAGCTTGCCACAATAGAACGCTTGGGCTTTTGCCTGATCCTCCACGAAGATGCTGGTGATATAGATCTTCATGGCCCTATCCTCCCCGCCGCATTGCCCATTGGCCCGGTCAGCCGTGGCCATTGCGTCAAATAGATCGACGCCGTGAGACATCAAAAGCCGCGCTGCTGTAATGGAATGCGGAGATAGGCCCCGTGGCAAGGGGCCTGAAACCTGCACTGTCGTCATACCGCCGCAATACCGACGTCCTACCGACAGTCAAAAAGGGCGCCCCGAGAGGCGCCCTTTCCCATGGTCAGAACTTGATCTTCGCGGTCAGCGCGAGGGTCCGCCCCGGCTCGTTGATGGGCACCACATTGGCAAGCCCCACCCCGTCCGAGCTGCGCGACGCATAGGTCTTGTCGAAGAGGTTATAGACGTCGAGCCGCAGCTCGAGATTGTCCATCTGACGCGGCGTATAGGTGCCGTAGACATTCACCACCTCATAGCTCGGCAGGGTCGTCGGCGTGTCGTCATTCTCGAGCGCGATCTGCGCCGTGCCGCCGACGCGCCACTGGTCGCTGATGTCATATCCGGCCTCGAGACCAAAGATATGACCCACCGGACGGCCCAGGTAATAGGCGGTCGAGGCGATGGTCGAGCCGCTGCTTTCGACATCGGCATAGGTGTAGTTGACCTTCACGAACCCTTGGCTGCCGCTATAGGCGACCGAGCCGTCAAAGCCCTGCGAGGTGACATCGGCAATCGCGCCACGATCCCCGCCCGTGGGCAGTACCGCGTTGATATCCTTGACTTCCGTGTAGAAGAGCGCGCCGCTCACCTCCCACGGGCCAGAGGCATAGCGCAGACCCACGCGCGCCGCATTGGCCCGCGATGTCGTGGTGCCATTATAGGTCCAGGCCCCGCCGAAATTGACCAGCGCCGCCTCGCCCAGCTCATAGCCGCCCCAGCTCGACGCGACACCGGCGTTGAAGGTCAGCGTGTCGGTGAGGATCACATCCACCGCCGCGTTGACGCTCGCCCCGGTGTCGGTGAATTTCGACCCGTCCGCGCCTTTGAACTCTTGCGTATCGACCCGCGCCCCATAGGAGACCGAGACCCGGTCGCTCAGATCCTGACGGGCCTGCGCGAAGATGCCAAAGCTGGTCAGCTCTTCCTTGCCGCTGCTGCCATAGAGACCGGTGCCCCGGCCCAGACCGCGGGCGGTTTCGTGGAAAAAGTCGAGCCCCGCCGTCAGCGTGCCATTGCCAATGTCGAACTCGTTCTTGGCTGTGCCGCTCAGGCTCTCGTTGATGCCCCAGACACCAGAGGCGTCGATTTCTTGTTCGTTATAAGCGAGTTGCAAGGTGGGGTTCAACCAGCCCTCGGGCGTCTCATCGGTATAGGTGAGCGTGTAGGACCGCCGCCGCGACAGCGCGTCGACCATGGTCGAGGTGCGGCCCACGACCGAATCGAAATCGGGCCGGATGAAGAGAATACCGCCCGGACCCGCCTGCGCCGAACGCGCACCGGTGTCTTCGGTCTGCGAGGCCGAAAACGCCAGCCGCCCGCCGCCCTCGGCGGAATAGGCGAGCTTGACCATGTAATCGGTCAGATCGGCCTCGGTGCCCGGCACGGTATGGCCCGAGCCATCTTCGTAATCGTCGCCCTTCTGCCGGGTGCCGCTGAGCAGATATTCGAACCCGCCCTGACGGCCAAAGACCGTGGTGCTGGCCCGCACGCCGGTGCCATTGGTGCCGCCGGTAATGCTGCTCATGCCGCCGAAATTGTCGCCCTCTTCGAGCAGGTCGCGCGCGTCCTTGGTCTCATAGGCGATGCTGCCCGCCAGTGCGCCGGGGCCCGCATCCGCAGGCGCGATGCCCTCGCTCACCTCCACCCGCTTGAGCAGCTCGGGATCGAGCAGCACGTTGCCGGTATGGTGGAAGGCCGATTTGTTCTGCCGCGCGCCGTCGATGGTCACCGACAGCAGGCTTTCTTCGATGCCGTTCACGTAGATCTTCTGCGCGATGGGCGCGCCACCCCCGGCGGTGACCGAGGATTCGCCTGCGAACACATCCTTGGCGGTCTGCGGGTTGCGGTTGTCGAGATCCTCTTCTGTCACCACCTCATTGCCGAGAAGCGCCTGCGCCTCTTCGGTTTCAATGCGCAGCGTGCCGAGGAAATAACTGTCGCTCTCTTGAGCATAGAGCGTGCCGGCCCAGGTGCAGGCAGACAGGAGCAGAAGGCTCCGGGCGGTACGGGTCATGGTTTGTCCTTCCAAAGTCCGTGATATTGGCTGGAAGGCACGTCAGGGCGGCGATCTGGCTTTGGGATGATTGAGCAGAAATGCTAGGCCGCGCGTTACCTGAGTCTTTTACTCAGGGCAAGGGGGCCGCCCCATCTTCCCCGCAACCCGTGCAGGAATGCCACGCAAACCCCGCGACTTAGCCGTGATCGCGCTGCCAGATCTGCCAGCGGAACTTGGCCTCGCGCAGCGCATCCATGAAGGCAATCGCATGGATCATGAAACCGCCAGCATAGCGGCCCACGAAACTATGCTCGGGCGTGGTCAGGTTATAGCTGACCCAGGCCAGCGACAGCGCGGTAAAGGCCATCATCAGCCCCCGCCCCGCCTGCCCGTTGAGCACCTGCCCCATGCCGGTGAGCCCGGCCGCCACAATGCCGACGATGAGCGGCCGGTAGGGCCGTGGCTCTGCGATCCTGTCGGTCATGCCGCGCCCTCCCCCAGCTCTGCCAGATCCGCCGCCCGCGCCAAAAGCGCCTGCGCGCCGGCCCGGTCGATCTCGGCCCGCTCGAACCGCGCCAGCCGCGTGGTGAGGTAATGCCCGCGCTCGGTCTCGGCCACCCGCCATGTCAGGCGCACGCCCTTGGGGGTCATGAGCAGCTCCTTGGCCCGATCCTCCGCAAAAAACTCCAGCGCCGGATCCGCGAGACGCGCGGCCCAGTCCTCAGCGGCCCCCATATTCGAGGCCTTGAGGCTCAGCTCGGGCGGAAAGCCCGGCGGCGGTCGCATGTGATGGTCAAGCTCGCCATGCGGCGAGAAAAATTCGGTATTGGACGCCCGTTTCATCAGGCTCAGCACGCCACCAATGGCGACAGGGCGATGCAGCGTCGCCTGCAGCCAGAGCACCGGCAGCTTGCGCAGCTGGATCATATCGACCACCAGCCGCAGCTCGGCCCGATGGCCCGCATAGGACCCGATGAGCGACGGATAGCCCGCGTGATCATGCTGCAGAACCTCGCCCTCGAGCGCCCCCCGGCAGCCCCCCAACAGATCATGGCGGCGGCTCTTCTCCTGACGCTGATCGCGCAGAAAGGCCGCGCCGAGACCGACGATCCCGACCGAGGCAATGGCAATGGCGGCGGCAGTCATGATGGCAATCTCCCCCTTGAATTTGCTGCGCGGCCCCGCCTTATGACAGGGCCGCGCCTTGGCTCAATAGCCCTGCGGTTTCGGCCAGTTCATGGTGAACTGATCCGCCCGGCGCACGTATTTGTAACGATGCATCGAGAACCACAGCGACACCACCACATAGAACAGCATCATCGCCAGAAGCTGTGTCCCAAAGCCGAGATAGGTGGCAAAGAAGGTGGTGATACAAAGCAGCATCAGCACGATTGCCGGGATCGGGTGGAACGGGTGGACATAGCCGCGCCGGATCGAGCCCAGCGGCCATTTGCGGCGGAACATGATCATGTTGATCGGCATAAACGTATAGCCCAAGAGACCCGACAGGATCGAGAAGGTGATCACCTGATCCAACAGCCCGGTGAAGGCAAAGCTCACCGCGATGGGAATAAGGAACAGGATCGACCGGTAGGGCGTGCGATAGCGCGGATGCACCGCGCCGAACCAATGCGGCATATAGCGGTCACGCCCCATCGAGAACCACGCCCGCGACGCATCGTTGATACAGCCATTGGCCGAGGCCGTGGCGGCAAAGAGCGTGCCGACAAAGAGGAACACCTGCAATGTGGTGCTGCCCGTCATCCGCGCCGCATCATAGAGCGGTACGGTGGCCTGACCGAGATACTCCCACGGCAGCAGCCCGGAACAGACATACCAGGTCAGCGTCGCCGCGATGAGCAGCGTCATGATCCCGGTCATCGTGCCCAAGGGCAGCGAGCGGCTCGGCGAGCGGACCTCTTCGGCGGCCTGACAGGTGCCTTCGATGCCGAGATAATACCAGATGCCGAACTGAAACGCCGCGATGACCCCGATCCAACCATAGGGCAGATCGGTGAGCAGGTCGCTGTGCTTGAGCACCGCCCCCGCCGTCCAGGGCTGAACCCCAACGAACAGGATCACGATGGTGACAAAGGCCGCCGCCGTGATGATGAAGTTGAGCGTCAGCGTCATGAACACGCCGCGATAGTTGAGAAAGGCCAGCATCGAGATGATCAGGATCACGAAGGGCTTGGGATCCAGCGCGTCATAGCCTGTCTGCTCGGCCAGAATGGTCAGCAAATCGCCCACGATAAGCGCATCCGCCGCCTCGAGCATCGTGTAGGCCATCACCAGATAGAGCCCCACGTTAAAGGCCATGAGCGGCCCCATGATATGCTTGGCCTGGGCATATTGCCCACCGGCGGCGGCCACGGTCGAGGTCACCTCCGAGTCGATCATCGCAACGCAGGTATAGAGCAGCCCGATCACCCAGCAGGCGATAAGCGCGCCCATGGCGCCGCCCTTGCCCACCGAAAAGTTCCAGCCCATGAATTCGCCCACCAACACGATGCCGACGCCGAGCGCCCAGACATGCACCGGCCCGAGCACCCGCAACAGTCCGACGCGGTCGGGCTCGGCGGCGGCGCCTGAAACGGCGGCGGGATTTGACGTTTGGTCTACCATCGATCAGCCCTCCCGCGCTTCGGGGACATCCCCATGTTCGAGCAATTCATCAATGCCTTCGCGCGACGACAGAAGCGTGTCCTCGTCATATTCGCGATTGACCCTGGCCGCATCGACCAGCATCCACAGCAAGAGACAGGCCGAGGCCGCCCAGGCTGCATATTCAAGTAAAATCCACATTGGGTTTCCTTTTCTCAGCCCGGGTTCAGTGATCGAATTTTTCGGCAATCACGTCGCGATATTCCTTGTCGGAGACGCGCACGAGAAAGACGAAATAGCCGATGATGACCGCCGCGGTGAGCAACAGCATCAGCGGATCGATGGAATAGTCGAACTTGGTGGTGATGATCTCGGCGGCGGTGTCGGGCGTATAGCCGAGCTTTTCCCACTGCCCCTGCATCACCTCATTCTGTTCGAGCGTTTCCCAGCTCACGGTGTCGGGCATGACATTGGTGCTGCCGGCACCTGTCAGGCCAAGGATCAGCGGCGTGAAAAGCGCCACATAGACCAGAACCAGCAGGAAGGCGGAATCGAAAAACTGCCCCGCTCCAGACTGTTTCGGGGGTTCATAACGAGGTTTCATCTGTGTCTCCCTCAGCCGCGCTTTTTGGCGGTGCGCATCTCGTCGAGATGGCGAATGTCGAGCCCGTAGATAAAGCTCTTTTCATGGCTGTAATGGCGGATCATCGCGGCGATGGCGGCGGTGTTGAACAACAGGACCAGCGCCCCCGCGATGATGAGAACGGTGGCGATGGGACCACCGCCGATGATGGCGTAGATCTGGACAAAGACAAAGAGCACGACCGCCCAGAGAACCACCACAAACGCCCAGGCGAACAGCCTGTCCCCCGCAAACATCCGTTCTATTCGGATCTTCATATCGTCAGACATCCAATTCCTCCCTTTGGATTTTCTCTGTTGGAAACTTTTTTTATTTAGAAGAATAGTTTTGCTTTGCTTAAAAAATCAACGTTTTTCTCGCAAAGCGGGCGAGACAAACGTGTCACACAGCCCATCCGCGGGTGAGGAAACGCAAGCAACCCACTGTAACAAAAAGAAAACGGCCCGGAAACTCCGGGCCGCTCTGCGATCTCATTTGAACACAAACTGATTAAGGATTGACCAGTTAGACCCCGGCTGGATTGTCGATATCATGGCCCATTTCGCGCAGATCGGCATAGCGGTCGCCGATCCGATGGTTCGGATGGCCGCCGATCGACGCGCCGAGCGCCAGGATGATCTCGTCATCGGCGGGCGCGTCCGGCACCACCGTGTGAATGGTCTGGTAATGCGAACGCCGCCCGCCATCATCCTTATCCATCAAGGGGATGATAAGCGAAGTTCCTGCCGCGCCGCGCGTGTTGGCAAAGGCGAGATAGGATTTCGCCTTGACCGCATCGCGGAATTTATTGCCGAACCACAGCGTATGGGTGAGCCCCTGCCCATGCTCCTGCTCGCCACCCATTCCGACCACCGAGGCCTTGCCATAGCCTTCGAGCCGGTCGCCCGTCACCGCGAGAATCATCTCGGTCAAAAGCTGGCCCAACACCGGCCCATGTTCACGGATCTCGGGGCTGAGATCCTCGACATGGCCGCGCCCGTACCAAGGGTTGCCGATGATCGCCATGGCCGCAACCAGCGTGGTGGGCTCGGCCACCTCTTTCCAGCCTTCCTTATGGGTGGTCTGCACCGTGGTCAGGGTGCGGCGGATATCAATCGGCATGAACGAGTTCCTTGTCGGCAAAGGCGGGCATCACCCGGTCGATGAAGAGTTGCAGCGAGCGTTTCTGCTGCGCCATATCGAGCCCCATGGAGGCGTAATAGATGAAGGCATCGACGCCGAGCGCCTCATAGGCGCGCAGCTTTTCGGTCACCGCCTCGGGGCTGCCGAAGGTGAGGTTCTCCTCCAGCATCTCGGGGTTGACCCGCGCATTGCCCTCAAGGCTCTCGAGCGCCACCCGCTCGGGGAAGCCATTTACCACCTCGCCCGATTTGGTCATCAGATTGCCGAATTGCGCCAGCGCCACGCGCAGGCTGTCGAGGGCGTTTTGCCGGTCGGCCTTGGTCTCATAGACGCAGGTGTGCCGCATCAGCGACCAGCGCCCGTCATAGCGCCCGCCGTTCTTGGCAATCGCCTCGTCGAGCCGCTGACGATAGGCCACGGCCTCGGACATCGGCATGGTCAGCGGCCAGCTCATGATGTTGCAGCCATGTTCCACCGCATAGTCAAAGGTGATCGGCGCCCGCGCCGCGACCCAGACCGGCACCTCGTCCTGCACCGGCTTGGGACAGGCGGTGGCGGTCGGAAACTGCCAGAACTCGCCGTCATGGGCGTAATCCCCGGCCCAGAGCTTCTGGATCACCGGCAGCGCCTCTTGCATGTAGCGATAGCTGTCGCGCTGATCGAGCCCCGGTTTCATCCGGTCGAACTCGCGCTGATAGGCGCCAGAGCCGATACCGAACTCGAGCCGCCCGCCGCTGATCAGATCGAGAAACCCGGCCTCGCCCGCCAGGTTGATCGGGTGCCAATAGGCGGCGTTGGCCACGCCCACGCCAAGGCGGATGTTTTCCGTGTGCTCGGCCCACCATGTCAGGATCTGGAACGGGTTCGGCGCGATGGTCATCTCGATCGCATGATGTTCCGCCGCCCAGACGATCTCGAACCCTGCGGCATCGGCCATCTTGACCATCTCGAGCGTATGGTCGCGCACCGCCGCCATATCCGTCTCCGGCGTCATCCTTTCGAGGTTTATGGCCAGGTGAAATTTCATCCCTTAATCTCCGGTCAACTCACGGCTGCCTCATGCGGCCCTCGGCATCGCAGCCCGTGTTGGCCTTTAAGGTGACACAGGCGTTGACTTCTTGAAAACGAAATGTTTTGCGGTATTAATTCGACAAATCCGAATTGAGGTCCCTCCCCCATGAACATCGTCTCGCTGCGCACCTTCATCGCCATCGTCGACACCGGCAGCCTCGTGCGCGCCTCGCAAAAGATGAACGTGACCCAATCCACCGTCACCGCGCGGCTCAAGACGCTCGAAGAGGGGCTGGGGCAGATCCTGCTCAACCGCCACAAATCCGGCATCACCCTGACGCCTGCGGGCACCAAGCTCTTGCGCTATGCGCGGATCATGTCGGGGCTCTGGCGGCAGGCGCAATACGAGACCGCCCTGCCCGCGGGCCTCAGCTCGGTCTGCACCTTTGGCTGCGACCGCGAGCTTTGGCACGGGCCGGGGCGCGCCTTTCTCGACGGGGTGGTGTCGGGCCATCCCGACATGGCAGCCTCGGTCCAGCAGGGCAGCGGCCGCGATCTCGAGGATTGGCTCAATTCGGGTCAGGTCGATGTCATCATGACCTATGAGGCGGTGACAAGGGGCCGCCAGACGATCCACCCGCTGCCCGCCGAGGAACTGGTCCTCTATGCCGACAGGCCGGACGCGCCAATCGACTGTTATCCCAAGTATATTTTCGTGGATCACGGCGAGGATTACCGCCGCCAGCATGCCGAGACCTATCACGACGCGGGCATCGCCCGGATCAGTTTCGACAGCTCATGGTGGGCGTTGCAGCACCTTCTGGAGCGCGGCGGCTCGGCCTATCTGCCGCGCCCTCTGGCCGCGCCCTATGCCGCGCGGGGCGAGATACACGAGCTTTCCGCCCCGATCTATGAGCGTAAGAAATACCTGATCGTCTCGGATGAGGCGGCGGCCAGTTGGGACTGGTTCCCCGGTCTGGTAGAACGGCTCGGCACCGGGGGCTAAGCCCCGGCGCGGCAGTGCGAGGACATCGGCGCTTACTCGGCCTCGTCCATTTTGGTCGCGTTGAGATGGGCGTAATTCTGCGGCCCGATCTTGTCGAGCAGGTCGAGCTGCGTCTCGAGAAAATCGATATGCCCCTCTTCGTCGCGCAGCAGATCGTCAAAGAGATCCTTGCTCACGTGATCGCTCACCTCGGCGCAATATTCACGGGCCTCGCGATAGAGCTCGCGCGCCTCATGTTCCGCCGCCAGATCGCATTCGAGCGTCTCTTTCGGCGTCTCGCCAATGCGCAGCGCATCGAGCTTTTGCAGGTTCGGATGGCCCTCGAGGAAAATGATCCGCTCGATGAGCCGGTCCGCGTGGTTCATCTCTTCGATGCTTTCCTCGCGGCTTTTCTTGGCCATATGACCAAGGCCCCAGTCTTCCTGAAGCTTGTAATGCACCCAGTACTGGCTGATCGCCGTCAGCTCGCTGCGCAGTGCCCGGTTCAGATAATCGATGACTTTCGCGTCGCCTTGCATGTCTGGTCGTCCTTTGTTGTCCGCGCCCGAAGACCGCGGAGCTCCATGGGAACTTCTAGATTAGCGTTCTTGCGCATGGTGGCAAGAAAGAGCGGCATGCACCCGCCGCAATCGGCCTGTTTCCCCAAGGCGCGATAAATCTTGCCCGGCGTGATCAGCGCGGCGCTGTCCGAGGCGCGCATCCAATCGATGGCAGAGTTGATATCGCGGTCAGAGATGTTCTGGCACTGGCAGACGATCATGCGGGGCTCACTTGGTCAGGATCAGCTTTCCGGCGCGGGTGATCCGCAGCGTATAGAGCTGATCGCCCAGCTGGATACGCGCCTGATCGCCGCCCTCGGTGAGGTCGGTGGCTTTGTAGACGGGATAGGTCTCGATCGGTTCAGAGAGGATTTGCTTGGCCATCATTGTGTGACCCTTTCGGTTTGTGTCTGGCGTATCGAGATGATCCAGAAACCGTTCCAGCCCCTCCCCGGAGGCCATGCAATCGCAGGCCCCGATAAGAAGATCGGCTCGGCTGTGAGAGGTCATCTGATACTGTGTCATTTCAGGCCTCGCGGCCTCCTTGCATCACTGGCGTCTCATCGGGCTGAGCCGGTCCCCGGGGATCGCCCCCGGGCAGCTTGGCTAGACGATTCCTTTTCTGATTTATTCTGTCAGATATGTCAATCCGACTTTTTTAGTCAGAATTGAAGCGTGCCAAGGTTTTCGCACCCGCCCGCACGCGCGGGGATTTGCGCGCCCGCCGCGATGCGCTAAGGCTGCGACATGGTATCGCTGTCCCAGATCGAACTGCTCCTGCCGGAGCTGCGCGCCTTTGCTCAGGCGATCGGAGACACGCGCGACGATGCCGAAGACCTCGTGCAGGATGCCATCGAACGCGCCCTGCGCGCCGCCGACCCGCCCGGCAAACTCTCCGAGCTGCGGCCCTGGCTTTTCCGGGTGATCCGCAACCTGCATTATGACGAGCTGCGAAAAAGACGGGTGCGGCGGGAATATTTGGCCGATGCCATACGTCAGTCAGATATCGCCGCACCGCAGGCCGAGACCGAACGCGATGTGCTGTTGCGGCGCGCCTTTGACCGGCTGCCGGCGGAGCGGCGGGAGATCTTGTTTCTCGTCGATGTGCTCGGGTTGAAATACAGCGAAACGGCTGAGGTGCTCGGTCTCGCCCCCGGCACGGTGATGAGCCGTCTGAGCCGCGCCCGGCGCGCGCTTCTGGCGCTGGTCGACGGCGATGAGGCACCACAGGATGAAACACCAGCTACGGGAAAGAGCGCAGAACATGCACGGTCTGAGTGACAAGGATTGGGAGGCGCTGAGCGCCTATCACGACGGCGAATTGCCGGCCCCCGCCCGCGCCGCGCTCGAGGCGCGGCTCGCCCAGGAACCCGCCCTCGCCCGCGCCCTGGCCGAGATCACCGGGCTGAGCGATGGGCTGCGCCGCCTGCACCCGGTACAACAACCTGCCGCCGTTGCGGAGGCTCTTACGCCCGCCATCGCGCCCCCGGCCAACCTGCCCCACGCTCCGTCCCGCCTGTTGCGGTTCGGCGCGACGGCCACGGCGCTTGCCGCCTGTCTCACGCTGGCCATCGGGCTGGCCTCGCTGCTGCATGACACCACCCCCGGCCCCCGCGCGCTCCATCAAGAGCTGAGCACGCTGGACCTCAGCCCCGAGGCCCAGCTCACCCCCGCCGCCCTGGGCGACTGGCCCGATCTCGGCGCGGCGCGGCTCGCCCCCGTGGCACAGCGCGACCTCCCCGGCGGCACCATGGCCCATTACAGCGGTCTCAACGGCTGTCGGCTGAGCTATTTCCGCGGCCCAAACCTGCCCGCGCTGGACCGCACAGACGGCACGCCGCCTCAATCCGCCACCTGGCAAACCGCCGACGGGCTCTATCACCTGATCCTCGCCAGCGGCATGGACGCGGCCCGGTTCGACGCCATCGCCGCCTATCTCGAACATCTGAGCCGTGGCGAGGCCGGCGGCTCACAGCTCGCCGCGCTGTCGGACAAAACAAAAACCGCCACCCCATGTCTGGGGTGACGGCTCTGCCTCTGGCGCGAACAGGCTAACAGGGACACTCACCAAACGCGCCCGCGACATCTCGGCCCGAACCGTTACTCCGGCGTCGGGAAATTCGGGCGGTCCTCGCCGTAATTGGTGGCGAGATAGTCGAGAACAGCGCTGAGATCGGGCTCTTCGAGTGCGCTCATCCCCTGTTCTTCCACCATCCAGTCGAGCATCTCTTCCCAGCCCTTCCGGGTCAGCCCCTGCTGCGCCACGATCATTTCCGAATGACACGCAGTGCAGGCATAGAACGTCTCTTCCGCACCGGGACCCGCGACCAGCAGGCCGAACTCCTCCGACCCGGCTTCGGCGCCGGTCTCGGCACCGGTTTCAGCACTGGCCTCTTGCGTCGCCGCAGCCGCGCCAAAACGCATCGGCTCCTCCGAATGGCTCGCCAGATAGGCGATCAGCGCCGCGCGATCCTCGGGCTTCTTCAGCCCCGGAAAGCTCATCCGCGTGCCTTTGACCTCATCCTTCGGCTTCTCCAGAAACGCATCGAGCCGCTCGGGCGACCATGCGCCGCCATACTCGCTCAGCGCGCCGGAATATTTGAACCCTTCGCGCGCTGCCACCGGGCCGCCCACGATGTCATAAAGGTTCGGACCGCTGCGCGATTTGCCGTCTTTCTCGACCGTGTGGCAGGCCTTGCACTTGCGGAAAATCTTCTCGCCCTCGGCCACATCCGCCGCTGCGAGCAATTCGTCCAGACCGGCCTGCGCGGGCAGCGCCGGCATCAGCAGCACCAGCGCGGCAAGCGCCGGGCGCGACATGGAAAACATCATCGTCATCTCCTTTGAAATGGGTGGGCGGCCGGGCCCCTATGCGACCTGACCGCCTTACCTGTCTTGCAGCTCAGGGGCTTAGCTCACGCGCAGCCCGACCCGATGCATCGTGTTGTTGAGATAGCCCTTGGGGTTCCAGTCGATGGCAAAGGGCTGCATTTCGCCGGCGCTGTCCTTGGCGCGGGCCCAGACCTCGTAATAGCCCGCCTGCGGGAATGTCACCTGCGCCCGCCAGTTCTGCCAGGCCCCGGAATTGACCGGAGCATCAAGCTCGGCCGCCTGCCATGTGGTGCCGAAATCGATGGAAATCTCGAGCGCCTCAACCGTCCGGTCGCCCGACCAGGCATGGCCGCGCACCTCGGTCTCGGTGCCGATCTCGGCCCCGTTCGCCGGGTGGGTGATGAGCGATTTGACCGGCATCCGCTCGATGATGACGAAATCCTCGGTCTCGACCTTTTCGCCGGGCGCCACCGGACGGTTCGGCAGGCGATAGGCGGTGCCGGTCATCTTCGGCCCGTCATGCACCACATCGCGCAGCTCGATCCGGGTGAGCCATTTCTGCGCCGTCGACGCAGGCCAGCCCGGCACCACGAGACGCAGCGGCGCGCCATTCATCGGATGCAGCTCGGCGCCGTTCATCTCGAAGGCGATCAGGATATTGTCGGTCATCGCCTTGGCAATCGGCATGCCGCGCGAAATCGGCAGCTTCTCCGGGTCGCCCGAGAGATGCGTATCGGCGCCGTAATGCGCGGTATAGACCACGTTCGATTGCACCCCCGCCTTCTCGAGCACATCCTTGAGCCGCACGCCGGTCCACTCGGAACAGCCGACCGCGCCATAGGTCCATTGGTTGCCCTTCGCCGGCGGATCAAAGGCCGCGCGCCCATTGCCCCCGCATTCGAGCGTCAGCGCCATGGTGACCACTTCGAACTGATCGCGCAGGTCCTGAATGCTGAGCTCGAGCGGCGTGTCGACAAACCCGTCGATGGTGAGCGTCCAGCTTGCCGCATCCACCTCTTCGGGCGGGATGCCGTTGTTGCGGATGAAATGCCGGTTCGTCGGCGTGATCGCATCGTCGAGCAGCTCGGGCGGCGTCTCGGCATTGACCGGCCGGTCATTGAGCAGCGTGAGACCGTCCTTGCCGACGAGGACATCTTCCTGCGCCATGGCGGCGGGGACAAAGCCGATGGGCATGTTGCGATGGAACGGGATCGAGGTGCCGACCATGGCCGCCATTGTGGCGAGCCCGGTGTTGCGCAGAAAGCCGCGCCGGTCGGGATTGGCCACCCGGCCAAAGAATTCGCGATCCGCGCGCTCGGGGTCTTGGGCGAAAAACTCGCGCAGGCTGCGGGGTTTCTGATCTTGGTCTGACATGGTCACCTCCCTGAATTGATCCCTGACGGCATGCCATCGGATACCGCCATTCAGGTAAGAGACGCCCCGCCCCCCGTGATTATTCCGCGCCCTGCGATTTTTTTTCGCATTCCGCCGTTTTTTTGGGCGCACCTCTCCGCAGGCCCCCCGCAGCACGCCGATCCCACCAACGCAAAAGGCCGCCGGATCGCCCCGGCGGCCCCAAAAAACCCACTGACCGCGATCTCAGTCGCAGGCGGCGGTCACGATCATCTCGACCTTGAGCGTCTCCCGCGCAAGCTTGGCCTCGCCACAGGCGCGCGCCGGCGCATGACCCGCAGGCACCCAGGCGTCCCAAACCGCGTTCATCTCGGCAAAATCGGCCATATCCGACAGCCAGATCACCACCTGCAGCATCTTCTCGGGCGACGAGCCCGCCTTGTCCAGCAGCGTCTCGATGCGCGAGATACAGTCACGGGTCTGTTCGGCCACGGTGTCCCCGTCGCCCACCTGACCACAGAGATAGGCCACGCCATTATGCTTGACGATCTTGCTCATGCGGGTCGCGGTGTCGATACGTTCGATCAATGGGTCTCTCCTTGAATTGGGGCAAATCCTTCGCCCTCTTGCATCTGCGCCAACTCGCCCAGGGTGACGGGCTTGATCGGCGCGCGAATTCGGTAATAGCCGGTCTCATCCTCGGACCGCCCATGCGCCTCGGCCAGTAGCGCGGTCACGGTCAAGCCGCAATAGCGCCCCTGACAGGGGCCCATGCCCGGACGGCCAAAGGCCTTGGCTTGGTTCGGCCCGAGACAGCCGAGCCGCGCATAGGCGCGAATGTCGCCGGCGCTGATCTCTTCACAGCGGCAGATGGTCACCGCATCCTCGGGGCGCAGCGCGCCCGCGTAGGGCGGATAGGCCGCGTCGAGAAAGGGCCGCGCCGCCAATTCCCCCCGGCTCGCCCGGCGCAGCGGTACAGCCCGCAAATCGCGGTCGCCCGTCGTGATCTTACCCGCCGCGCAGGCGATATCGAGCGCCGCCAGACGCCCGGCGATCTCGGCCTGTTTCGCGCCGCCGATCCCCGTGCCGTCGCCCGCCATCCAGATGCCCGGCTGCTCTGTCGCGCCCCAGGCGTCGCATTGCGGCAGAAATGCCCGCTGCGCCCGGTCCCAGCGATGCGCGATGCCAATCGACCGCGCCGCCTGCGTGTTCGGCACCACCCCGTGATGCAAGAGCACCGTGCCACACGCAATGCGATGCGCCTGCCCGCCTGCGGTGAACCGCACCGCCTCGGCGGCCTCGCCCCCCTCGATGGCAATCTCGCGCGCGCCGCGATAGCGCACCACCCCGGCGCGGCGGATCTCTGCGAGCATCCTTGCCCCCTTGAGCAGATAGCGCCAACCGCGCAGCGCCCCCGGCAAATGCCGCAGCGCCCCGGTGAAATCCTCTCGCGTCTGGGTCTCGACCAGCGCCAGCGGCGGCACGCCCGCCCGCACCATCTGCGCCGCGATGAGATAGAGAAGCGGCCCCGATCCCACCAGAACCGCGCGCCGCGCCACCATCCCCGACGCCTTGAGCAGGATCTGCCCCGCCCCGGCGGTCATCACCCCCGGCAGCGTCCAGCCCGGCATCGGCATCGGCCGCTCCAGCGCCCCGGTCGCGATCAAGAGCCGCGCGCCATGGATCTGCGTCGCCCGCCCCTCACGGGTGCAGGAAACCGAAATCCCCTCTGCCGCCTCCTCGATGGCCCAGACCACCGTGCCCGCCATATGGCGGATCCCCGCCGTGTCGATGCCGCGCACGAGATCAATGCCGTGCATGTAATCCGCCCCGAGGATATCGCCGCGCCGCGCCGCCGCCCGCTCCACATCGCGGTAAATCTGGCCGCCCGCACGCGGCTGTTCATCCAACAGCGCCACCGAAAGACCGGCCTCCGCCGCCTCACGCGCCGCCGCCAGCCCCGCAGGCCCGGCCCCCAAGACGATCAGATCATAGCGCATCCTGGCCCTCCCGGCTTTGATGCGCGGGCCGGATATCGAGCCCCGCGCGCACCTCGATCATGCAGGCCTGCCGCGCCACGCCCTCGATCTCGACCAGACAGTCGAAACAGGCGCCCATCATGCAAAACGGCCCGCGCGGCGCCCCCGACACCGGCGTGTCACGAAACCGGTCGATCCCCGCCGCCAGCAGCGCCGCCGCCAGGTTCGCCCCTTCAGGCAGATCGAGCGGCGCGCCGTCCCAATGCACGGTGACGGTGTCGCCCGCCTCAAACCTCTCAAAGCGTGAAACGGTCTTCACTGAACACCTCCAGATTGGGCGCGGCCTCGGTCGCGTCGAGCCACTCGGGCAGGAACCGCGCATGGGCCGCAGAGAGCGTGATACCGCTGTGACAGGTGACCAGATAGGCCCCCGGCATCTCGCGGCTCTGTTGATAGATGGGCAGCCCGTCCGGCGTTAGAATGCGCAGCGCCGCCCAGCTCCGGACGAGCTGTGCCCGCGCCAGAAACGGATAGGCCGCCACCGCCTCGGCGGCGAGATGCGCCACCCCCGGCGTGGTCACCCGGTCGTCATGGCCCACCTCTTCATTGGTGGCACCGATCTGAATACCGCCCTCATCCACCTGCCGCGCGATGAGCGAGGGCCGATTGATCATCTTTGGCAGTTTCTCGGTGATGAGAACCTGCCCGCGCTGTGGCCGAACCGGCGCCTTGAAGCCCAGCTGCGGCCCGATCTGCGCCGCACCGAGCCCGGCGGTCACCACCACCTTGCCCGCCTCAATCACCGTGCCATCGTCGCAGGTGAGACGAAACCCATCGGGCTTGGCCGCCTCGACGACCCGTCGGCCATTGACCACCCGGCCGCCCCGCTTGCGCACCCCATCCGCCAGCGCCACCAAGAGGCGCAGCGGGTTGGTATGCCCGTCCTGATGATGCAGGATCGCCGCCGCCACCTTGGGGCCAAGATGCGGCTCTTCCCGGCGCAGCGCATTGCCGCGCAAAATCTCATAGGGGTAATTGCCGCCAAGCTTGGACTTGAGCGTCTCATATTGCGCGACGGTTTTCTCCAGCGTTTCATCCGAGAAATGCAGGTCGAGCCCGCCTCTCTGATCGAGCGGAATGTCGCGCCCGGTCTCCTCTGCGAGCTCTGCGGCATAGCCCGCCCAGGCCGCCGCCGAGCCTTGCGACCATTCGGCATAGCGCGGCTGGGTCATGCCCTTGGACTGCACCCAGACGAGACCGAAATTGCCCCGGCTCGCGCGAAACGCCCCGTCCTCGCCGTCGATCACGATGACCTTGTGCCCCCGGCCCAACAGGCCCCAGGCCACCGACAGCCCGACGATGCCCCCGCCAATGATCGCGTAATCCGCCTGCATTCCGGGCGTCCCCCCAGCTTGACCTTGATTGAAAACGGGACGGCATGGTGCACACCGCCCCGCGTCTCTTATGGCTTACTTGTTGATCTGATCAAGAATGCCCTGGCCCCATTCGGCCCCCACATCCTCGAGAACCACGGGCCAGACCTCGGCGCGGATTTTGTCGGACATCGCCTTGAGCTGTTCATCGCTGAGCGTCACCACCTCGGCGCCCAGCTCATCTGCGAGCTTGGCTTCCCACGTGCCCTGATCTTCCTCGGCCACGGTCCAGCGCTTGGCTTCGAACTCGGCCGCCGCGGTCTTGAGCGCCTCTTGATCCTCGGCATCGAGATCGGCCAGCGACGCGTTCGAGATGATCATATACCAGACCTCGAAATGGGTGTTGGCGGGGATATAGGTCTTGGTCACATCGCGGAACGAGGCATAGTAGCCCTCGGCCCCCGACCCGATCACCCCATCGACGACACCGGTCTGGATCGAGGTGAAGGCCTCGGAGAACGGAATGGGCGACGGGATATAGCCCAGCGCCTCACCGGTGAGCTGAAAGCTCTTGATCCCCGGCACCCGCACCTTGATGCCGTTCTTCTGCGACGGATCGCCGGGATGCACCGCCTCGGTGTTGAGGGAAATCCCGCCGAAATAGACCGGATAGGCCGCCAGCATGGTGATGTCCTGCGCCTGGTAGAGCTCGGCCATCACATTGCGCACCGGGCCATCCGGCCCATAGATCGCCCGCGCCTCGTCCCAGGTGTTGGCAAGATAGGGGAACGAGCTGATCTGCATCCGCCGGTCGGCCCCGGCCCCGGCGGGCTGGGTCGCCATGTCGATGGCACCGACGCTCACCCGCTCTTGCACCGTGGTGTAATCGCCGAGCGCCGAAGCCGGGAAAATACGGATCGTCACATCGCCTGCGGTGGCCGCTTCGACATCGGCGGCAAAGGCGCGCAATTCCTTGTCGATCGTGGTGTCCTGCGGGCGCACATGGCTCATCTTGAGATCGGCCGTCTGGGCCATCCCCGCCAGCGCCATCAGCGCCGCCACAGCCGTTCCAGTCATAAAGCGTTTCATGGGTATACCTCCTGTAGGTGTTGGTTTTCTTTGCAGATCAGTAGCCGAACAGCCGCGGCAAAAAGAGCGACAGATCGGGCCAAAGAGACGTGAGGAACACAACCGGCACATATCCGGTGACAATCAGGATCATCGCGGGCTTGATCACCTTGGTGACCTTCACCTTGCCGATCCGCGCCCCGAGATAGAGGATCGAGGCATAGGGCGGCGTCACCCCGCCCATCGCCGTGTTGACCCCCATGATCGCGGCGAACTGCACCGGGCTCACCCCGATGGCATTCATCAAGGGCAGCAACAGCGGCGCAATCAGGATGATCGCGGTCACGTCATTGACCACCATGCCGACGAGAAAGAGCAGGATGTTGATGAGGATGAGCAGCAGAACCTTGTTCTCGGTGATGCCGAAAATGGCGCTGACGAGCTGTTGGGGAATGCTCTCATAGACATACATCTGGCCGAGGATCATCGAGAAGAGGATCATCACCATGATCGCCCCCACCGCCGTCGCGGCCTCTTTGCCCGACAGAAGGAAGGTCTCCCAGTTGAGCCCCTTGTAGACGAAGAACCCGACCGGGATCGCATAGATCACCGAAATCGCCGCCGCCTCGGTGGGCGTCATGATGCCGCCATAGATGCCGCCCAGGATGATCACCGGCATGAAGAGCGCCGGCATCGCATAGACGCCGCGCCGCCCGACCTCACCGGCGAACTCGCCGAAATTGGGCTTTTCATCCAGCTTCAGGTCGAACTTGCGCGACATGAAGATGTTGACCACCGAAAAGTTGAACATGATGAGCAGCCCCGGCCCCAACGTCGCCAGAAAACAGGCAAGGATCGAGGTGTCGGTGACCCAGCCATAGACGATCATCGTGACCGACGGCGGGATCAGCAGGCCAAGGATCGAACTGTTGGCAATGAGCGCCGTGGCATATTCCCGTGGGTAGCCGCGCTTTTCCATCTCCGGGATGAGCAGCGGCCCGATGGCCGCAATCCCGGTGAGACCCGAGCCCGAGATCGCGCCAATGACCGCACAGGACACCGCCGCCACCACGCCAAGCCCGCCCCGGACATGGCCGATGAACGCGTTGACGAATTTGAGCAGCGCCGCCGCGATGCCGCTCGCCGACATGATCGTGCCCGCCAGGACAAAGAGAGGAATGGCCAGAAGCACCGGGTTGCCCAGCTGCTGCACCCCCCAGAGCATCATGCCCCGCATCGTCACATCGCCGATGAAATACATCACCATCAGCGCCGCGCCGAAACAATAGGGCAGCGGCACGCCCAGCGTCAGGGTGATCACCAGGACCGCAATGGCCAAAAGTGCGATCTCGATCATTGCGGCTCTCCTTTGGCCAGGTCGCGGATATGGCGGATCATGTGCCAGACCGTGTAGACCATCATCAGCGTCAGCCCGACGACCAGCGCCACATCAGAATAAAAGGTTGGAATGTAGAGCGTCGGGCTCTCCTTCCAGATGCGCCAGGCATAGCGGGTGAACTCCCAGGCCCAGCTCAGCAGCCAGAGCCCGACGATCAGGCTGATCACCTCGCCGATGATCGCGAGGATGCGATGCTGACGCGGCGTGGTGAGCCAGATTTCAAGGACATTGGCGCGGATATGCGTGTTCTCGCGCGACGCGTTCACCGCGCCGAGGATATAGAGCCAGACGGTCGGATAGAGCATCGTCTCTTCCAGCCCCATCACCGGCACCTGAAAGACATAGCGGGTGATCACCTGCACGAACTGGCCGAGCGCCACAAAGACGATCAGCCCGGTCAGCAGGTATTTCGAGAATTGATCCATGGCCCCTCCGATTCCCCGTTGGCGCTCTGCGGCGCTGGTTGTCGGCGATATCACTGGACGAGGCCCATCAAATCAATTTAAAAAATATTGTGAATCCATCAACTCAATTTATGGGGTGTCATGAACCTGTCGATCCGCCAAATCGCCACCTTCCGCGAAGTCATGCGCAGCGGCTCGATCTCGCAGGCCGCGCGCAGCGTCGGCCGCACCCAGCCCGCCGTCTCCGCCATGATCGGCACGCTCGAGGACGCGCTGGGCTTTGCCCTCTTCATCCGCGAACATGGCAAGCTCACCCCGACCCCCGAGGCCCAGTTTTTCCTGGAAGAATGCGACGCGATCCTCGCCCGGCTCGACCGCACCAAGGACACGCTGCGCCGGATGAAAACGTTAGAGACCGGCACGCTGCGCATCGCCTGCCACCCCGCCGCCTCGAGCCGCTTTCTCCCCGGTCTGCTCACCCGGTTTTTGGCCGACAAGCCCGAGGTCGAGACCGCCTTCATCATGCGCTCCTCCGGGGTGATCGAGGATCTCATCGCCTCGCAGCAATATGATCTGGCCCTGGCCGAAACGCCCCAGCCCCGCGCCTCGATCCGGCAGGTGGATTTCGATATGGATCACGTCTGCATCCTGCGCCAGGACGACCCGCTCGCCGCCCGCGACGAACTCACCCCCGCCGATCTCGCCGACCGTCCGCTGGCGCTGCTCTTTGACGACCACCCGGCCACCATCGCCACCGACGCGGTCTTCCGCGCCTGCGCCATCCGCTACCGCCGCCGGTTCGAGCTGCGCACCTATCAATCGGGCCTGCCCTTCGTCGAGGAAGGGCTCTGCTACATGATCTGCGACCTGATCACCGCCTATAGCCAGATCCACCAACGCCCCGAGAGCAACCTCACCATCCGCCGCTTCCGCCCCCGCGTCCACGGCAGCATCTCGATCCTCTCCCCCGGCTACACCACCCCCACCCTCCTCGCCCGCAGCTTCCACCAATCCCTCACCGAAGCCCTGCACCAAATGCAACGCGAGATGTCCGAAGTGGTGGGGGGATGAGGCCACCTCTATGAAGGGGAGAAAGCCAAGCGCCAGATTGGCGAAGCTTGGGCCGAGGCCAGCAATGGCCACTGCTTGTTCTGCATGCCGACTGAAAGAGGCTTCGATCTGATTGATCGGACGATTGCTCAAGAGTGTGGGCAGGAAATACCTGCCCTCTCCTTAATTTAACAATCCATCTTCCTTGAGGCGACCATAGGCGGCACGAATTGCGTCCTCACCGAAGGTGTTTCTCTTGTTTTCGTTCCAACTCATCATTTCGTCGATGATCTTTTCGACTGGGTAGTGCCCTTCATGATGTGCCAGCCAATGAACAGAGGAAAGCAGTTCAAGCCCATACGGGCTTTCGTAGCCTTGAATGAGTTTACTCAAACGATCAATGATTTGTTCGCTGCCATGATCAGATTCACTCAAGAACTCATCAGCTACGGCGCAGCCGCTGGGGGTCACATGAGCTTGGCGATCTCCCGTCAGAAAACCACTGATCATTCCGTGGTTCTCGAGGGCAACGTAAGCCTTCTTTAAGTTTTCAGAGTAGGGTCCATAGAGATTTCGGGCGAACTTCAGCTTAAAATCAACACCAAAGGCTTGCAGGAAATACGCGATTTTCTGCAACGAAACTCTATCGAACGAACCGTCAAAATATCTCTCCAGGTCGCTCAAGCCCCTCAACAGCATGGCCCGCGCATAAGTCATGGGTAAGTTGGAATGAAGATGCTCAGGTTCATCCATTGAATCTTTCGGAGGAAAAACCACGATTTCAACGTCTTCTAAGTCCGACAGCTTCGATAGAATTAGCGGTTTCACGTCGGACCAGTCGAGGCCACCATTGCCACACCCAAGAGGAGGGATAGCAATAGACTTGATACCGTGCGTGGTTATCTCTCCTCGAAGAGCATCCAACCCATCTTCCACATAAGAGATTTTTGACTTCGAGCGCCAATGTGCCTTAGTTGGAAAGTTGACAAGATATCGGGGGCCTTCCGATGGAAAGAGTTCCTTCGTGTCGAAGATGAACATTCGACCCGGTATCAGCTCTTTGTTCTCACATAGTTTCCTGTAGGCCTTGAAGTTTGCTGGCCAGCGCTTTTTGAACTCCAGCGCGACTCCCTTCCCCATCACGCCAACACAGTTCACTGTGTTGACCAAAGCCTCGACAGGCTCGGAGAACAGATCACCGCGTTTGAATGTAATGGTCATCGAACAAAGCACCCTGGTTTCTCCAAGACGGGGGTTCCCCACCCTGAGGTGTCTACTTGCGCCTGAATTGTCCTCTTCATGCCATCCGAAGGCACAACAATGCAAGTTACTTGCTGAAGCGACACCGCGTCCTTCACCAAGAACTCAGCCATGCGCTGCTGCTTGCGGAGCTGGTATTTAGGAGGTGGGAACTTGTTGAAAAAGAACTTGCAGACACCATCATATCCAATCTCCGGAATCCGGGCGGTAAGCGGGTAGTCATCAAACACACTCCAATGAACATGCGTTTCTAACTGGCCAATGTCTGCGCTGAGCGTCGGCAGAGGTGCCATGGAATTCAGAGGATAGTCACTGAAACAATATGGGGCACCTGAAGCTGGAAACCCATCCGTGCGGCAAACTATAAAGGCTCTATCGTCCAACTTGGACATACCCAATTTGACACCATTTGGGTCGATCACTTCCACGCTCTCTCGATGGATGGAGCAAGTGAACGATGTCAAAGGGGAGAAGTAGAAAGCGACATAGTCATTAACTACACCACCGTATGGCAGTGTGAATGCACCAGTGCTACGCAATCCAACCAAGCCGGGTAGGCTTGTTTGGTGACACCTTTGCGGCGCCCCATGATTCTTGGATCTGATTTCTCCATCCGCCAGGAAGGTCGGGATGTCCCTGTAGTCAACTTGGCGAAATGCAAATCGATCAGGCATGAAAATGACTCACTTGTTTCAATCACCGAGACAACACATTGTTTTTCAGCCACCTTCAACCCAGAGTGATTGTCGCTGGTGTCTTTCTCAGCCTCCTCGCAGACGATGGTCAGCCTGTTCTTCGAAACTGGACTTGGAATTACTCCGGTCCAAGCGAAGACTGTCAGTCTCGACCACCACACAATCCTGAAATAAGCTCTTTGCAGTCCCGGGCAATCAACCGATGAGGTGCAATAACAGACAAACCGCCAACACATTGCTTCTCTTAGAGAAAATGGTGCCCGGGGGCGGAATCGAACCACCGACACGAGGATTTTCAATCCACTGCTCTACCCCTGAGCTACCCGGGCATGGGGAACGGTGATCCGTTCGGGTGCAGGCGTTCTAGGGCAGTGTTTCGGGGGTGTCCAGAGGGTTTGAGAAAAAAATCAATGCGGTTTCACATCGCCGTCGTCGCGGGCCTTCAGCGCGGCATCGAGCGCCTCTTCCATATCCTCCGGATCGTCCGAGGGAATGGCGTAGCTGCCCGACAGCCACTTGGCCAGATCGACATCGGCACAGCGCTTGGAACAGAAGGGGCGAAACCGCTTGTCGGTCTCTTTGTCGCAGATCGGGCAGCTCATCCCGCAGCGCCCTCGAGCAACGCGGCGAGCGCGATCCGGTCGCGTTTGCGCTGCAATTCGTAATGGCCAAGCGGCGTCCAGCCGACGAGCGCGGTTTCCACCTGATCGGCCCGGAAGGCGGCGCGCAGCGTGCTCTCAAAGCCGCGCCGGTCCTTCTTGGGCATCGGCGCCAGATCGAGCACCACCTGCCCGCCAAGCCCCCGCAGCCGCAGCTGACGCGGCAATTCCCGCGCCGCGGCGAGATTGGCCTTGTGCCCCGCCGCAGGCGAGGTGTCGCCGCCGGTGTTCACATCCACCGCCACCAGCGCGCGGGTCGGCTCGATCCACATCGACGCCCCACCCGAGAGCGGCACCGCATCCTGGCGCAGCGCCTCGAGCTGGTCGAGCACCTCTTCGCGGGCAAAGCCGCCCGGCTCGGTGATCACATCCGCCGGCATCGCCCAGTCGCGCCAGGCCAGCCCATGCGGCCCGTCGCCTTCGAGCAGGACTTCCGCCGCGCCCTCGGCATCTGCGGTGATCTCTTCGGCCAGGCTCCGCATCGCCGCGATATCCTCGGCGATCTCTTCGGCCTCCGCCTCTTCCGCCGCCGAGCGCAGGATAAGCCCCATGGCGCTGCCCTCCATCCCGGCATGGGCCAGCTCCAAGAGCGCATCGCGGCGGTCGTCATCGCGGATCGACCGGCTGATGTTGAGCCCCGGCGCCTCGGGGGTGACAATCGCATAGCGGCTCTTGAAGAGGATCTTGGCGGTGACCGGGATGGCCTTGCCCGGCTCGGCATGGCCTGTCACCTGCACCAAAAGCGTCTGACCGGGGGCGAGCCCCTTGATCTGCCGCAGGAACGCCGTGCCATCGGGGGTGGTGAGGAACATCCCGCCCTGCCCCTTGACCGGCCGCTGCGCCACGGCGCGATAGATCGTGCCGAGACGCGGCGCATCGCCGCCATCGATCAGCAGATCGGCAAGCCGCCCGCGATCCATCAGGGCCGCCGCTTCGCGCCCTTCATAATGATCGAGGATAATCGTGTGGTCCGTCATGTGCCGCTCTTCCAGATGGGATAGCCCGCCGCCTGCAGCAGGGCCGATGTTTCCGCCAGGGGCAGCCCGACCACGGCGGTAAACGACCCGCCGATCCAGGGGATCAGCGCCCCGGCCGGCCCCTGAATGCCATAGCCGCCCGCCTTGCCCTGCCAGTCGCCCGTGGCGATATAGCCGTCGATCTCGTCTTGCGAGAGGGATTTCATCCGCACCGAGGTCACCACATCGCGATGCCAGAGCCGCGCCCCCTTGCGCAGCGCCACCGCGGTGATCACCCGATGCCGGCGCCCCGACATGGCCGCCAGAAAGCCGCGCGCCTGCGCCTCATCCTCGGGCTTGCCAAGAATGCGCCGCCCGAGCGCCACGGTGGTATCGGCGGCGAGCACGATATCGCCCTCGCCCGCCGCCACCGCACGCGCCTTTTCACAGGCCATACGCAGACAATAGGGGCGCGGCAATTCACGCGGCTGTGGGGTTTCGTCGATATCGGCGGGACGGATGTCATCCGGCACCACGCCGATCTGTGCCAGAAGGTCCCGTCGGCGCGGGCTGGCGGATCCAAGGATCAGCTGCATGACTGCCCCCGCGCCGGACGTGGATTATTTGAAACGATAGTTGATCCGACCCTTGGTCAAATCATAGGGGGTCATTTCGACCTGTACCTTGTCGCCAGCCAGAACACGGATGCGGTTCTTGCGCATCTTGCCTGCCGTATGTGCGATGATCTCATGGCCATTCTCTAGCTCGACCCGAAACGTCGCATTGGGCAGGAGTTCCTTCACGACACCGGGAAATTCGAGCGTATCTTCCTTGGCCATGTTGTCTCCTCATAGACAGTTCTCCGCTGAATTCCGCGGATCGCGCTCTACATGGTCCTGTTTCCGCAGTTTTTCAAGCGGATTGTCACCCAAGGGTCACTTCTGTGACCTCGCGGACGCGCTCGGGCTGCTCGTCCCAGTGGCTCCGGTTGAGAACCCCGCCATCGGCGCGCACCTCCGCCACCCGGCCAAGATCGACCTCGCCCACCGTCCAGCCCGGCGTGTTGAGCGTGCCTTCGGCAATCACCCCGGTCGAGGGAAACCCCCGGTCCGGCGGGCCGAAAATGCCCCCCATGCCGACGTTTTCATCCACCGCGGGGCACCAGGGCGCAGGTCCGACGATCGACGACATGGCGGTGACGCATTGCTGTTCCAGCGCCCGCGCCATCGATCCGATCCGCACCCGCCAATAGCCCGCCAGCGCCTCTGTGGCCGAGGGCACGAGGATCAGCTCCGCTTCGCTGAGCGCCCGCGCCAAGAGCGGATATTCGCTGTCATAGCAGATCAGCACGCCGATCTTGCCAAGCCGCGTGTCAAAAAGCTGCAAGGGCCCGCCCGGCACCACGTCCCAAGGGTCGCGTTCGAATCGGGTCATGATCTGCTTGTCCTGCACGCCGACGCCGCCCGTCGGCGAAAAAAGCCGCGCCCGGTTCACCGGACGCGCGCCATAGGCCTCGTCAAAGACCGGGGCAGACGCCGCGAGAATATGCACCTTGTAGCGGCTCGCCAGCTCGGAATGGAGCGCGTCCGCCTCGCCGATCCGATCCGACACAGCGTGCAGCGACCGCTCCAGATCGCCCGCCGCCTCCGGCCCGTCGAGCATCGCCAGCTCCATCGCGCCATATTCGGGAAAGACGAGGATCTCCGCCCCCGTCTGCGCCCCGCGCGACACCCAATCCTCGAGCTTGGCGGCATAGGCGGCCCAGTCCTTCAGCGGGTCGAGCGAATAGGCGGCGGTGGCGACTTTCATATCGGGCTCCTCGGCATGGCGCGTCCCCCCTGAGGTAGCCCGCCACCGCGCCCCATGCAATGCCCGCCGCGCCGAAAACCCGCACGAGGATCGGCGCCCCAAATCCCGCTCAGGGCCACATCTGCGCCGCATGCAACACACGCAGCACCATCACCGAGGTCGCGTCTTCGGCATAGACCACGATATAGTTGGGCCGAACGACCAGCTCCCGCGTCCCCTCAACCCGGCCCATACGGCCGCGTTTGGGATGCGCCGAAAGCTGGCCGACCTTGTCTTGAATTTCCGTCATCACGGCGAGGGCTGCGTCCGGGTTGTCATCCGAGATGTAATCGACAATCGCCATCAGATCATCGACCGCCGGAGCCAGCCAGCTCAGGTCAGGCACCGCGCTTCCCGTCGATCAGCGCCCGCGCCTCTTGCATCACCTGATCCTGCGGCTTTGCCGGGCGCGGATCGGCCAGCGCCTCCTGCACCTTGGCCCGGAACCACGCGTCATAGCTGTCCGGATCGGCCGTCAGACCGGCAGGCAACCCGCCCTCCGCCGCCACCCGCGTCAGCAGGATGCGAACCGCATCCGAGAGCGTCAAACCGACACCCGACAGCGCCTCGGCGGCCTGCGCCTTGAGCTGATCATCTACGCGAACATGAAGCATCGAGGTTTGCGTGGCCATGGCACGATCTCCTGTATCTCCACCCAATATAGGTCTCAATTGAGATACACTCAAGCCAGCTTGGGAACATGCCCATGCCCATAGAAAAACCCCGGACGCGCAGCGCGTCCGGGGCCTGAACACAAGAACACTCTTAAGGTCTTCACACAGAATTTCGGTTACACCGCCGATGACAATCTGCCGTTGAGACAGGATGCACTGGCTCCGAAACACCAAGTACAGGCGCGCCATACTTGGCGCCCTCCCCGCAGCGCTTCCACATCTCCGGGTTGGTTCATATCTAGGGCCCCCACCGGAGAGATTGCAGGGGGAAACGCCTAGACGACTTCCCCATCGGTGAATTGCAGCCGCGCCAAACGGGCATAGAGCCCGCCTTCCGCCACAAGGCTGTCATGGGTGCCGCTGGCGACAATCCGGCCCTCTTCCATGACGATGATCCGGTCGGCCTTTTTCACCGTGGCCAGCCGATGCGCGATGACGATGGTGGTGCGGTCGCGCGACATGGTCTCGACCGCCTGCTGCACCGCCCGCTCGCTCTCGGCATCGAGCGCGCTGGTCGCCTCATCCAACAACAGCACCGGCGCATCGCGCAGGATCGCCCGGGCAATCGCCACCCGCTGCTTCTGCCCCCCCGAGAGCATCACCCCCCGCTCGCCGAGATAGCTGTCATAACCCTCGGGCAGCGCGCTGATGAACTCATGCGCCGCCGCCAGCCGCGCCGCCTCTTCGACCTCGGCATCGCTCGCGTCCAACCGGCCAAACCGGATATTGTCGCGCGCCGAGGCGGCAAAGATCACCGGGTCCTGCGGCACCAGCGCGATATGTTTGCGAAACGCCTGCCGCGCCATCTGGTCGAGCGGCACACCATCGAGGCTCACCGTGCCACTGGCCGGATCATAGAATCGCTGGATGAGCTGAATGATCGTCGTCTTGCCCGCCCCCGAGGGACCGACCAGCGCCACGGTTTCTCCCGGCGCAATCGTCAGCGTCAGATCGTCGAGCGCCGCCCGGTCAGGCCGCGACGGATAGGCGAAATTGACGTGATCAAAGGTGATCCCACCGCGCACCGGGGTCGGCACCGGCTGGGGCACCTCCGGGTCGCGCACCGCATCCTCGGCATGCAACAGATCAACCAGCCGCTCGGTCGCCCCCGCCGCGCGCTGCAACTCGCCCCAGATTTCCGACAGCGCCGCGACGGACCCGGCGACCAGCACCGCGTAGATCACGAATTGCACCAGCATCCCGGCGCTCATCGTCCCCAGGCGCACATCCCGCGCCCCGATCCACAGCACCGACACCACCCCGGCGAAGATCAGAAAGATCACGATCACCGTCATCAGCGCCCGGGTGAAAATCCGCCGCCGCGCCGCGTCATAGCTCTGCTCGGTCACCGCGCCAAACCGCGCCCGGCTCTGATCCTCATGGGTAAAGGCCTGCACCGTCTGCACGCTCAAAAGCGCCTCGGACGCATTGCCCGAACTTTCCGCGATCCAGTCCTGATTCTCCCGGCTCAGCCCCCGCAGCCGCCGCCCCAGCGTCAGGATCGGCACCAGGATGAGCGGCACGATCAAGAGCACCAGCCCCGCCAGCTTGGCCGAGGTAAAGAGCATCAAGGTCAGCCCACCGATGAAGATGAGCGCATTGCGCAGCGCGATCGACACGGATGAGCCGATGACACTCAGGATGAGTGTCGTATCGGTGGTGATCCGGCTCAGAACCTCGCCGGTCATGATCCGCTCGTAGAAGGCCGGGCTCATCCCGATCACCCGGTCGAACACCGCCTTGCGAATATCCGCCACCACCCGCTCGCCCAAGCGCGTCACCAGCGCATAGCGCAGCCCGGTGCCCAGCGCCAAGAGCGCCGCGATGAGCAGCGCCGCGGTGAAATAGCGATCCAGAAGCGCGCCATCCTGCGCGTTGAAATTATCCACCACCCGGCGCACCGCCATCGGCAGGATGAGCGAAATGCTCGCCGTCAGGATCAGCGCCCCGAGCGCCGCCACCAGCAACAGCCGATAGGGCCGCAAAAAGGGCCAGAGCGCCGACAGGCCGCCGATCCTTTTCGAGCTTTCCCGCTTTGCCAGCTCCGCATCCAAACCGCCACGCCGCGCCATATGTCGTCTCCCATCAATTGCCGGTCTTGATGGCGGGTGCCGCCGCAAGGGTCAAGCGCGTTCCCTGAGACATAAACGCCGAGGGGCCCGCGACATCTGCGCGGGCCCCAGGGCGAAAATTCGGACTGTCGTGTTACCGTCGCAATACCGACGTGGTACCGACCCGCTATTGATTGGCCCGTTCGGCCTCGATCTGACGCCAGCGGGCGACATTGGCGTTATGCTCTTCCAAGGTCTCGGCAAAGGCATGTCCGCCCGTTCCATCGGCCACGAAG
Organism: Roseovarius nubinhibens ISM; assembly: GCF_000152625.1. Taxonomy (GTDB): domain Bacteria; phylum Pseudomonadota; class Alphaproteobacteria; order Rhodobacterales; family Rhodobacteraceae; genus Roseovarius; species Roseovarius nubinhibens. The sequence goes on from NZ_CH724156.1 coordinate 221,630, forward strand.
AAGACGAAATTCGTCTCCCCCGGATTGGCCGCCGCCTTGAGGCTGGCGCGTCCCGGATTGGCAATCGGCGTCTTGGGCAGACCGTCGATCACATAGGTATTCCAAGCGGTTTCCTTGCGCAGCTCAGACTGTCGCAGCCCCCGGCCCAGCACGCCCTTGCCCTCGGTGATGCCATAGATCACCGTCGGGTCGGTCTGCAGCCGCATGCCACGGTTGAGCCGGTTCACAAAGACGCTCGCCACCTGTTCGCGCTCTTCCGCGACGCCGGTTTCCTTCTCGATGATCGACGCCAGCTTGAGCAGGTCCTCCGGCGTCTCGATCGGCAGGTCCTCATCCCGGTTCTGCCAGGCCTCGGCCAGCAGAACCTCTTGGGCTTGCTGCATCTTTTTCAAAAGCTCAACCCGGCTCGCGCCCTCGTTGACCTCATAGCTGTCAGGCGCCAGCATGCCTTCGGCGGGGATCTCTTCGACCTCTCCGGCCATCACATCCACCGACTTCAGACCTTCCACGATCTGCCAGCTTGTCGTGCCCTCGGCAATCGCGATCCGGTAGCGCGTATCCCCCGCCTGCCGCACCCGCGTGAACTCTGCCGGCACCTCGCCCTCGCCGGGCGTGAACTCGGCAATTTCGACAAAACGGTTGGTGGTGGGATCCAGCTCGCGCACCTCGACCTCGGACCGGGTCACCCCGATGCGATAGACCACTTCCGTGCCACAGGTGCTGGCCCCGCCGCGGGTCACGAGATCGACGATCTCGCCCATGCTCGCCCCTTCCGGGATGAGCCAGCTACCGGCCTTGAGCTGTCCGGTCTTCTCGGCGTAATCCGCCCCGATCCGCAGCAGCGCCGGATGCGTCACCGCCCCGTCTTTTTCCAACTGCAACGAGACCTTACGCATGTTCGACCCGCTCGGTACCCGCAGGCAGATCGGCTCAGCGAGAGGCCCTTCGGCATGATAGGTCGACTGCCCCCAGAGGATCACGCCCCCCAGCAGGAAGGTGATCACAACGAAAAAGGTCAGCGCGTTCGAGGCGATATGCCGCCACATTATCGAAGCTTCCCGATACAGAGGCTGGCATTGGTGCCGCCAAAGCCAAAGCTGTTGGACATGGCCACGTCGACCTTGCGCTCCTGCTTGACGTTGGGCACCAGATCGATCGGGCTTTCCACCGCCGGATTGTCGAGGTTGATCGTCGGCGGCACCACCTGATCGCGCACCGCGAGGATCGAAAAGATCGCCTCAATCGCCCCCGCCGCGCCGAGCAGGTGCCCGGTCGCCGATTTGGTCGAGCTCATCGCCGCTTTCGACGCCGCATCGCCCAGAAGACGTTCCACCGCCTTGAGCTCAATCGTGTCGGCCATGGTCGATGTGCCATGGGCGTTGATGTAATCCACCTCGGACGGGTCGATCCCGGCATGGCCGAGCGCCATTTTCATCGCGCGGTAGCCGCCATCGCCATCCTCAGAGGGCGCGGTGATGTGATAGGCATCGCCCGACAGGCCATAGCCGAGGATTTCGGCATAGATCTTGGCGCCCCGCGCCTTGGCATGTTCGAGCTCTTCGAGCACGACAACCCCCGCGCCCTCGCCCATGACAAACCCGTCGCGGTCTTCGTCATAGGGGCGGCTTGCGGCCTTGGGATCATCCGCGCGCTTGGTCGACAGCGCCTTGCAGGCGTTGAATCCGGCGATGCCGATCTCGCAGATCGCCGCCTCGGCGCCCCCGGCCACCATCACATCGGCATCGCCGAACATGATCAGCCGCGCCGCGTCGCCAATCGCATGCGCACCCGTCGAACAGGCGGTCACCACCGAATGGTTCGGGCCTTTAAAGCCATAGCGGATGCCCACCTGACCGCTGATCAGGTTGATCAGCGCGCCGGGAATAAAGAAGGGCGACACCCGCCGCACACCCTTGTCCCGGATGAGAAGCGTGGTCTGTTCAATGGATTGCAGCCCGCCAATGCCAGAGCCGAGCATCACGCCGGTGCGCAGACGGCTTTCCTCGTCCTCGGGCATCCAGTTTGCATCCCGCACCGCCTGATCGGCCGCCGCGACACCGTAGAGGATGAAATCATCCACTTTGCGGCGCTCTTTCGGCTCCATGTAATCATCGGCGTTGAACGTCCCGTCAGAGCCATCGCCCATCGGCACTTCGCAGGCATATTTGGTGACCACGTTCTGCGGGTCGAAACGGGTGATCGTTCCAGCACCGGACTGACCGTCCAGAAGGCGGCTCCAGGTTTCTTCCACGCCATCCGCAAGAGGCGTGACCAATCCAAGACCCGTAACAACGACACGACGCATAATGCTGCCCTTTATCTTGCCAAGTTCCGCGCCTCATACCCCGGCTTGGCCCCGATGGGCAAGTCCGGGACTGTGCAGATGCGCGACAGCCCCGAAGTTTACCCCTTTTTTCGCTTATTGGAAGGCCGCGACCGGCCCTTTCGTGGCGCTCGCCAGCGCCAGCGCCTCGCCGAGATCGACATCGCGCGACAACAGCGCCCGCCCGATCAGCGTGCCGGCGATATTCGGCACATATTTGAGCCGCGCCACATCATCGGCACTGCGCACCGTGCCGCGCGCGATGACCGGATGCCGGGTCTGTGCCGCGAGCGAGGTGATGAGCCCGAGGCTGCCGTCGCTGTCCTCGATATCGGCGTCCACATCGGTGAGGATGATCCCCGCCAGCGGCGCATCGTCGAACGCCTTGATATAATCGGCCGGATCAAAGGCGCTCTGGCTCTGCCAGCCCTCGGTCATCACCGCGCCCTGATAGATATCCACCGCCAGAACGATCTGATCGGGATGGTATTTCGCCAATTCGCGCAGCAGATCCGGATCATGCGCGGCCATCGTGCCGATGACGATCCGCCCGGCCCCCTGCCCGATCCAGTGCTCAACCCGTTCGCGCGACCGGAACCCGCCGCCAAGCTGCACGGGAATGCCCACCGCGCGGATGATCTCGGAGATCAGCGCCTCATTGCCCTCGCCACCAGCGAGCGCATCCATATCGGTCACATGCATCCATTCGGCCCCGGCCTCGACAAAGCTCCGCGCCGTCTCGACCGGATCGACATGCCACAGCACCGGCTCGTCAAGACGACCCCGGGTCAGCGACACGCATTTGCCGTTCTTCAATTCAAGTGTGGGATAGATAATCATGGAAGCCTGTCCTCCTTCAGAACCAGTAAGCCCCCGACATTGGGCAGCACGCTAAGCTTGTGGGAAAACACCTGGGGACCATGATCCCAAATCGGCACTCTCGCGTCAAATTCCGGCGGCCCCCGCAGAAATCCGGCGAAAGCGCGCACAAAAGAAAACCCCCGCCACTGGGACGGGGGTTTACCAAACTCGCAAGATGCGTTCGCAGCGGGGCTTAGGAGGCCTCGTTGATGAATTTCACCGCGTCGCCGAAGGTCTGGATGTTCTCTGCGGCGTCATCGGGGATCTCGATGCCGAACTCTTCTTCGAAGGCCATGACCAGTTCGACCGTGTCGAGGCTGTCTGCGCCCAGATCGTCGATGAAGGAGGCGCTTTCAGTGACCTTGTCTTCTTCGACGCCAAGATGTTCCACAACGATCTTTTTCACGCGGTCTGCGATATCGCTCATGCCAAATTCCTCTTCGTTTCACTCGGACCTTGCGGCCCATTCGCACCGGCCCGCTAAGGCTGCGGCACCGGGTTTTCTGTTCTGCCCTGCGGGCGGCGGTCACGGCCCAGTTCCCACCGGAACGTCAGAAGCCTTGAACGCCTCCTAGCCAATCTGCGCCGCCTATAGCACATGCCGCGCCATTGGCAAACGATTTGTCCAGAATGGGGACTGGCGGCAAAATTGCAAGGGGGGACCTTGCGGATCGCCGCCTTAGATCATCGCCATTCCGCCGTTCACATGCAGCGTGCTGCCGGTGACATAGCCCGCCTCGGGGCTCGCCAGATAGAGCACCGCCGCGGCGATTTCCTCGGGCGTGCCCATGCGGGCGGCGGGAATCTTGCCATTGATGGCGGCCTTTTGATCATCGTTGAGCTTTTCGGTCATCGCCGTGGCAATGAACCCCGGTGCCACGGCATTGGCCGTGATGCCCCGGCTCGCCACCTCATAGGCGATGGATTTGGTCATGCCGACCATGCCCGCCTTGGAGGCGGCATAGTTGACCTGCCCGGGATTGCCGGTGGTGCCGACGATGGAGCTGATGTTGATGATCCGGCCCCAACGCGCCTTCATCATCGGGCGCATCACGCCCCGGCACAGGCGCATCGTGCTGGTCAGGTTGACGTCGAGCACCTGCTGCCACTCCTCGTCCGACATGCGCATGAAAATCTGGTCGCGGGTGATCCCGGCATTGTTGACGAGAATATCGAGCCCGCCCATCGCCTCGATCGCCTGTTTCGGCAGTGCATCGACCGCGTCGCCATCCGACAGGTTGCAGGGCAGCACATGCGCCCGCTCGCCGAGCTCGGCGGCCAGCGCCTCGAGCGGCTCAACCCGCGTCCCGCTCAGCCCGACGGTCGCCCCCGCGCCATGCAGCGCCTTGGCAATCGCCCCGCCAATGCCGCCCGACGCGCCGGTGACCAATGCGTTTTTCCCAGTGAGATCAAACATATCCTAAACCTTCTTTTTGTGCCCTCGGGCACGGCATCCTGTTGTGGCGCGCTCTTCTGGCGATCAGCCCTGAAGCGCCTCGGCCGCGGCTTTCACCTCATCCGGCGTGCCCACGGTCCGCGTGGCCGCCTCGCGGTTGATCCGGCGGATCATCCCGCTGAGCGCCTTGCCCGCGCCGATTTCCCAGAACTCGGTGACCCCATCGGCCACCATCTGCTCCACCGACTCGCGCCAGCGCACCGAACCGGTGACCTGGCTCACCAGAAGCGAGCGGATCGTCGCCGGGTCTTCCGCCGAACGCGCGATGACATTGGCCACCAGCGGCACTTTCGGCGCGTGGATTTCCACATCGTCGAGCGCCTCGGCCATGACCTTGGCGGCAGGCGCCATCAATTCACAATGGAAAGGCGCCGACACCGGCAGCAGCATCGCCCGCTTGGCGCCCCGCCCCTTGGCAAGCTCGACCGCCCGCTCGACCGCCGCCTTATGGCCCGACACGACCACCTGACCGGGGTCATTGTCATTGGCGGCCTGACAGACCTCTTGCTCGGCGGCCTCGGCGGCCACCTCGCGCACCGTGTCGAAATCGAGCCCCAGCAGCGCCGCCATCGCGCCCTGACCCACCGGCACCGCCTCCTGCATGGCCACGCCACGGGTGCGCAGCAGGCGCGCGGTGTCGGCGATGGACATCGCCCCCGCCGCCGCCAGCGCCGAATATTCGCCCAACGAATGCCCCGCCACGAAGGCCGCCGCATCAATGCTCACGCCTTCCGCCTCAAGCGCCCGCATCGCCGCGAGCGAGGTGACCATCAGCGCCGGCTGTGCGTTCTGGGTCAGGGTCAGCTTGTCCTGCTCCCCTTCCCAGATCAGCTGCGACAGCTTTTCGCCCAGCGCCTCATCAACCTCGTCAAACACGGCCTTGGCCGCCGGATAGGCCTCGGCGAGGGCCTTGCCCATCCCGATCGTCTGGGCACCCTGCCCCGGAAATACGAATGCTCGGCTCATGAAACCCTCTCCCAACTAGCCTTTGTCGTCGGATACCGTGCATTGGCCGGCAAGGCAACGCTCACATCCGTGCACATGTCCCGTGCAATGGCGGTGATTGTGCTGTTACGCGAATAGATTACCATGGCGGCAACCTGAGTTTCGGAGACGATATATGTCCACGTCCAACACTGCCGCCAGCTACGGCTCGGTCGCAAAAACCTTTCACTGGCTCACCGCCCTGCTGATCCTGTCGAACATCGGCTTTGGCCTCGTGGCCTCTTGGCAGGCCGAGGCGGTGCAGGCCGCCGGGGCCCAGCCGAGCGCCGCCGATCTGGCCCGCGCCGCCTGGCTCTTTTCCACCCACAAGACCCTTGGGGTGACGATCTTTTTCGTGGCACTGGCCCGCATCCTCTGGGCCGTGACCCAGCCCAAGCCCGGTTTGCTCAACGGCGACCACCGGGCCGAGGCGATCCTAGCCGAGCTTGTGCATTGGCTGCTCTATGGCTCGCTGGTGCTCGTCCCGCTCACCGGTTGGATCGACCACGCGGCGACCACCGGCTTTGCGCCGATCTGGTGGCCCTTCGGCCAAGGCCTGCCCTTCGTGCCCAAAGACCCGCATGTGGCCGAGCTCTTCGCCACGCTGCATTATATCCTGCAATGGGTGCTGATCGGCGCGATTGCGCTGCATGTCATGGGCGCGCTCAAACATCATGTGATCGACAAGGACGCGACGCTGCGCCGGATGCTGCCCGGCAACACCCGTGGCGAACCCACGGCCAAGCAACCGGGCCATGCCCTGCCGATCCTCGGCGCGCTCGCGGTCTGGGCGGTGGCGCTGCTCGGCGCGAACCAGCTCGGCTGGTTCCCCAGCACCCATGACGCCCCCGCCGCCCAGGTCACCCAGGCCGAGGCCGAACCCGGTCAATGGCAGGTCACCTCGGGCGAGCTCTCCATCGCGATCCAGCAGATGGGTCAGGAGGTCTCGGGCCAGTTTGCCAATTGGACCGCCAATATCACCTATGACGAGACCCCGGATGCCGAGGGCAAACATGGCGCGGTCGAGGTCAGCATCGACACCGGCTCGCTCAGCCTCGGCAGCGTCACGGATCAGGCCACCGGCCCCGATTTCCTCGCCAGCAGCAGCTTTCCCACCGCCAGCTATGCCGCCGTTTTGCGCCAAAATGAGGACCGACTGGTTACCGACGGAATACTGACCATTCGCAGCATCGAGGTTCCGCTGTCTTTTCCGGTCACTCTCAGCATCGAGGGCGACACCGCCACAGCCCATGGCAAGACCAGTGTCGACCGCCGCGCCTTCGGCATCGGCGACAGCGTCTCGGACGAAGGATCGCTCGCCTTCGACGTGGTCATCTCCTTCGACCTGACCGCCACCCGGGCCGAGTGACGAGCGGGCAAAAGAAACCCCTGCGCAGATCGCTCCGCGCAGGGGTAAACACTCGCAAGTTGAGGGGCTTAGCCCTCTTTCTGCGCCTCGATCGAGATCATCACGTTGAGCTCGTCACCCACATTCGGGGCGAATTTGCCAAGACCGTAATCCGACCGTTTGATCGTCGTCGTGGCATCGAACCCGACCCAATCCTTGCCCGCCATCGGATGCTGCGCCGCCTTGTTCAGCTTGGTGTCGAGAACCACCGACTGCGTCACATCATTGATCGTCAGATCACCCGTGATATTCGCCGTATTCTCCCCCGTCACCTCAATCCCGGTTGAGGTAAAGGTGATCATATCGCCCTCTTCCGCCCCGAAGAAATCATCGCTCATCAGGTGGGCCACACGCTTTTCCCAGCCGGTCAGCATCGACATCACGGGGATTTCCACCGACACGGACGAGGCCTCGGGCGCGTCCTGATCGAACATGATCTCGCCCTCAAAGCCGCCGAACATGTTGTAAGTGGTCGAAAATCCCAGGTGGTCATAGCTGAACACAACTTGGGAATGGCTGGCGTCGAGCGTGTATTTCACCGGCTCTGCCATTGCAGTGGTTGCCATCATGGCCATTGCGGCCGCTGCCATCGCACGGGGTAGATACGTCATTTTGTTTACTCCTGGTAAGACCAACGTCGCCGATGATCTTACGGTGCTGCGGGGATGCAGCAACCCTGTAGAAGTCAACATTCTGTGTGGAACGGCGAACAGAGCGGGGCACGGCGGAAATCCGCCATTTTCCCGCCGCTTTTCAAGAGGGTTACGCCGCTTATCTCAGGCGCTTAGCGAAAGGCCGCACGCAACGCCTTGACCGCACGCGGATCACGCACCGGCAGCGACACCAGAAGCCGCCCATGGCCATCCCGCGCGGTCAGCCAGTCATCCCGCAGCACCACATCGCTCAGATCGTCAAAGCGATGCGACAGCTCCGACCGCACCCGGCCCTTGGCGTCAAATTCGGTCATGCGGATCTCGCGACGCTCGGGATCGATGGTGATATCGGGCAGCCCTGCATCGACCTGCCACGTCAGCCCCAACAGGCCAAGCCCCACGAAGGCCAGCGAAAACAGCAGCTTGGTCATCTGCATCAGGCCATCGCCCGGCGCGACCGGCACCAGCCACACACCGGCGGCCGCAATGATGAGCGCCACCCCGAGCCCGCGACAGGCCAGCCGGATGAGCACATGTTTCGTGCCCTCCTCATCGGCCATGGAAATCTCGGGCAGAACAGGCAGAGCGCGGTCAGGCATGATCGTATCGGGCAAGGCGGTCATCGGGCGATCCTTTTCATATGTCGCCTCTCAGTCTCCGCGGCAAATGGGCCGTGATTTGGGCAATGCTGGGGTCAATTCTCGTTCTTTCTCTCGCGTTTGATCTATCGCCACCGCAGACCTACCACCCGGCAAAAGACCGCGAGCCCTTGTGCCCTGCCCTGATCCGGGGTAAACGCCCGCGTCCGGTCGCATCTTTATGGAACCGCGCAGTCTCTCGTGGATGGGCCGCAACCGGACATCATAAGCCCGTCCTATGAAATGCGCCTTGATAGAAATGGAGCACACATGCCGCTTTATGAGCATGTCTTTATCTCGCGTCAGGACCTGTCGAACACGCAGGCCGAAGGACTGGTCGAACATTTCGGGACGGTCCTCTCGGACAACGGCGGCAAAGTCGTCGAGAGCGAGTACTGGGGCGTCAAAACGATGGCCTACAAGATCAACAAAAACCGCAAGGGCCATTACGCCTTTCTGAAATCCGACGCGCCTGCCGCAGCGGTTCAGGAAATGGAACGCCTCATGCGCCTGCATGACGACGTGATGCGCGTCCTGACCATCAAGGTCGACGAGCACGCAGAAGGCCCCTCGGTGCAAATGCAAAAACGTGACGAACGTGGCGAACGCCGCGAGCGCCGCGCGTAAGAGAAGGAGACTAACCCATGGCTGCAAAACCATTTTTCCGCCGTCGTAAAGTTTGCCCCTTCTCGGGTGAGAACGCGCCGAAGATCGACTACAAAGACACGAAACTGCTGCAACGCTACATCTCTGAGCGTGGCAAGATCGTGCCCTCGCGCATCACTGCCGTCTCGGCAAAGAAGCAGCGTGAACTGGCCCGTGCCATCAAACGCGCCCGCTTCCTCGCCCTGCTGCCCTACGCTGTGAAGTAAGGAGAGAACCATGCAAGTTATCCTTCTCGAACGCGTGGCCAAGCTCGGCCAGATGGGCGAAGTGGTCGACGTCAAAGCCGGCTATGCGCGCAATTACCTGCTCCGTCAGGGCAAGGCGCTGACCGCCTCGAAAGAGAACATCGCCAATTTCGAGGACCAGAAAGCGCAGCTCGAAGCGCGCAACCTGGAAACCAAGAAAGAAGCCGAAAGCCTGGCGGCAAACCTCGACGGTCAACAGTTCGTCGTGATTCGCCAAGCGGCGGATTCGGGCGCGCTCTACGGTTCGGTCACCACCCGTGACGCCGCTGACGCCGCGACCGAGAACGGCTTCTCGGTCGACCGCAAGCAAGTGTCGCTGACCTCGCCGATCAAGGAACTGGGCCTGCACGAAGTCATCGTCAGCCTGCACCCCGAAGTCGAAGCCACCGTTGTCCTCAACGTCGCACGTTCGCCCGAAGAGGCCGAGCTGCAAGCGTCGGGCAAATCGATCCAGGAACTGGCCGCGGAAGAAGAAGCCGCAGCTGATTACGAGATCGCGGAACTCTTCGACGATATCGGCGCTGCCGCATCGGACGACGAAGATCTGGCCGAAACCGTGGAAGAAGTTCTTCCCGAAGACGCCGACGAAGACGACAAGGCCTAAGCCTCTGTCCTCAGCAAAAAAGAAAGCCGCGCAACATCTTGCGCGGCTTTTTTCATGTCTGGTGAGGCGCGAGGCCGCCCCTGCGCGGGGCCTTACCCCATGCCGAGCGCTTCTTTGTACATCTCGAGCACGGCCTCTTCTTCGGCAATGTCGTCCTTGTCGCGCTTGCGCAGCGCGATGACCTTGCGCATGACCTTGGTGTCATAGCCCCGGGCCTTGGCCTCGGCCATGACTTCCTTTTGCTGCTCGGCCACATCCTTTTTCTCGGCTTCCAGCCGCTCGAACCGCTCTATGAACTGGCGCAACTCGTCGGCGGTGACCCGGTAACTGCTCTCGGCATCCTGCATGTGATGTCTCCATTCTGGCTTTTTTATCTGCCTAACGCGGGCTCAGAACGCTCGCAAGCCCGTTTCGCACCCTTGCCAGCCGGGCCGAAGTCATTTACCCGGCGCAGCATCTGAACCGATTGCACCGCACAAGGGACCGTGGACATGGACTTCCTCATCTGGATTGGCGCCGCCATCTCTGCCACCGGCCTCGGCGGTCTGCTCTGGTGCATTGCCCGGGTCTGGCGGGCCCGCAAGGCGGGTCTCTCCGAAGAGGCGCTGCGCGCGGAATTGCAACGGGTGGTCCCGGTCAACACCGGCGCACTGCTGCTCTCCGTTCTGGGCCTGATGGTCGTGGTGCTCGGTATCGTGTTCTCGGGCTAAGCCCCGGCGAGGCTGGCGTTCCTCGGCGTGACCTCATCAAAGAGGCGCCGCCCCTCATTCACCAAACGCGAGAACTCCGGCACCGGAGCCAGAACCGATGCGGCCTCGGCCCGCAGACCCTGCAACGCGCGCAAGAGCGGCAAGAGCCCCTGTTCTTCCGCCTGAAAGAGCAGGCCGCCTTTTGCGGCCTCAAACCCAAGGTCCCGCGCCGCGATCACATCCGCCTCCATCGTGTGCCGCAGCACCCCGGCCGCCTGCGCCGCCACGCAGAGATTCACCATCCCGGCATGGATAATGCCACCGAGCAGCGCCTCATCGAGCGAGGCTTGCGCAAAGCCGCTCGCGGGCACACGCCAGCCGCTGGCCCGTGCGAAGGCATCGAATTCGCGCACGATCTCCTCGCCGGAATGTGTCTCCATCATCGCGAAAGGCCCTTTGGCAAATCCGATCTGCCGCGCCGCTGCATCAATGGCATCGGGCCGTGCCCCTCGGACCAAGAGACTGCGCCCGATCGCCCAATAGCCCTGCCTGACCCACGTCGCTGCCGCATCATTTGGCGGCTCATCCCTCGCCGATGCGCGTGCAAAATGCGCCAACCGGGCCCGGTATCGCGCGGCACGCGCCTCCGCGTCCCGGGCCAAATCCTGCGCCAGCACCTCCTCGAGCGCGACGCCCCGCTCAAACGGCAAGAGCGCCGCCGCCTCCACCGCGCGAATGACCGCCTGAGCGGCCGCCGTCACAGGCGTATGGGACTGGGCGCGATGTGCGGCAATTGCTGCGAAATAAGCCCCGGGCTGGCGCAGCCCGTCCTCTCGCAAAGAGGTTCGCCGCGATGGGGCGAGCGTTTTTGCCAGATCAATAGCCTGTGCCAGCGGGGCCTCATCCTCGATCCCGTCGATCACCGTCGCAAGTGCGGGATCACCCGCCCGATGCAGCCGCCCCTCGAGCATCATCTGAAGCGCGGTATCCGCCCCAACAAGTCGCGGCAGCCGTTGCGTGCTGCCCCCGCCCGGTATCAGGCCAAAGCCCACTTCGGGACAGATCAGCCGAGCCTCTCGGGTTGCCACTCGGCCATGGGCGGCCAGAGCCAATGCCACCCCGGCCCCGCTCACGAGCCCGTCGAGACACGCGACGGTCGGAACGGGGAAAGCCTCCAATCCAGTGCAGAGCGCCGCCAGCGCCTCTCGCGCGGCGTCACCCTCTTCTGCAACGGGGTCAAAGCCTCGGCAAAACTCCTGCCCCGCCCCACGCAGAACAAGACCCGCGGCTTCGGTTTCCCCGCGCTCCAAACGGCCAGCCAAATAATCAAGCGCCCGCAGCACATCCCGGCACATCTCGCCGGTCAAATAGCCCTCCGGCCCCGCGGGCAGCTCCAGAATGGCAACGCCATCCGCCTGTCGGATCAGTCCTGACATATCACCTCCACACACCAAACCACCGGCCGCCGTGACGCAGACGGCCTGAACAGTTTAGAACAGAGATGTCTGTCAAAAGGCAATCTGTGACTTGAAGGATGTCAGACAGGCATGTTGTCGAACATGTCTTCCGCCGCTTCCTCCTCGAGCCGCCGCAACATGGCCCGCGCCTGGCAGGGTGCCGGCTGCCCCGAACTGGATTGCGCAGCAATCATGCGCCGCAGCGTCGGGATATGCGCGTAGCGCGCGGGCGCGGGTGCCCTTTCAATCCTCTGCAACAATGCGCCAAAGGTCTCGTCATGTGATCCGGTCATCAGTCTCCCCCCCTGGTGTCGCGGGGAGCAGCCCCCGCTGATGCAATCTTTATCTCTCATATCAGATTTCCTCCGAATCGTCGCCTATGCTTACCGCCGGTTGAAAAACTCGGCGGAATTGCTCGCATGTCTTTTGCCGCATGCGCCTGTGCCAAATTGATCTCGCCCCTCAATCCGCTGACCCCACTGTCTTTTGTGCCTCTCGGGGTGTCGGCACCGGATCACTTTGTGGCGCGGCGGGCCGTGCTCTGGCCCGCGTGGCCGGCGCCGGTTTCGCCGCAGCTTGGCTCTTCTGATCCGCCTCGGCGGCCTGATGCGACGGCTGTTTGCGCAGCCTTATCGCCCGCATCCCGTTCACTTGACCCAACCGCCCGTCTGAGACCAAATGCCCGCCCGGCGCCTCGAGCCGCAGCGCCATCGCGCCACTTCCCGGCACGATGAGCTGATCGCCGGCCTTGAGCGACAAGGCCTTCTCAAGCGGGATGGAATGCCGCGCGAGAATGGCCTGCAACGTCACCGGCGCGCCCATGACCACCGGGCTGAGCGCGCGCGGCTCGTCCCGCGGCCGCCCCGGCTTTTCCTTGGAGACCTGTGGCGCGTCCATCACCGGCAGCAAGAGCTCGTAGACCCCGGCGCGCTTGGCCTCGCCCAGCATCACGCCAACCCTAAAAAGATGATAGTGATCCGCCTCCAGCGCGAGGCTCAGGGAATGCGCATCCTCGGCCATCGCGCCAAAGCGATAGCCCTGCCAGCTCTGGCCATCGGGCAGGTCCTCGGCCCCCGTCTCGAACGCCTCGAACACCGCATCGAGCAGCGGCGCGCAGAGCGCCGCATCGGTGCGGGTGAGCGGGCGTTCAACCACCTCGCGTTCGGCCACGCGACCGATGGTCTGAATTTCGATCACCGCGCTCAGCGCCGGAAAATCGAGCCGCACGGCCCCGCGCCGCCCCCGATCATCCTCGACGAGACAGGTGAGCCCGGTCCCGGCCAAGACTTCGGGCAGGTCCTTTTGCGACAGCCGTGATTGTTCCACCGTCGAGACAGAGAGCGCGAGGCCAAGCGTGCCATCGGCGGCCTTGCCCAGCCCGACACGAAGCGCCTTGGCCGGCGACATGGCCCGCGCATCAAATCCCTCTCGGGCCGCACGCGCCTTTCTGTGTTTGACTGTGTCGGTCGCGACCGAATCCATAGAAGCACCGATGTCCTGAAACGGGGGGCAGGCTCAGCCTACGTCAGGCGAGGTTATCAACCTCTTAATCGGCGACGTTTTCCCCGGCAGCCTGCAGCCCGCCCGCCACTGGAAAACTCACGAGAAAACCGCCGCCCTGCGGCTTGGGCAGGCAGACAATCTCGCCCCGCAGCCGCGTCATGATCTCGCGACAGATCGCCAGCCCGAGCCCCGCGCCGCCGGCCTTGGTTTCGCCGACCCGCACGAACTTCTCGAAGATAATGCTCTGAAGCTCCTCCGGCACGCCCGTCCCATTGTCGGCAAAGACCACCTCCACGGTGTCGTCCCGCTGCGTGACGTCGATCCGCAGCTCGGGCTGCGGCGCATCGCAATATTTCCGGCAATTGGCGATCAGGTTGATGAACACCTGCACCAGCCGGTCGAGATCAGTGTCCACCACGATATCTTCGCGCGCCGCCTCCCGCAGGATGCGCAGCCGCGCGTCGAGCCCGCCGGTCGCGTCAATCGCCCGGTCAAGCAGATCGCCCAGACGCGCACGCCCGGGGTTCAAAACGACCGTTCCGCTTTCCAACACGCTCAGATCCAGCAGATCGTCGAGCAGCCGGGTCAGCCGCAGCGTCTCGTCATGAATGATCCCCGCGTATTTCGCCTGCGCCCCGGCATCGAGGCCCTGAGTGTCGCGCAAGATCTCGGAAAACGACCGGATCGAGGTCATCGGCGTGCGGAGCTCATGGCTGATCTGGCTCAGAAACGCATCCTTTTGCACCGACAACTTGGTGAGCTTGTCATTCACCTCGCGCAGCTGGCGGGCGGTGTCGGCCAGCTCATTGGATTTCGCTTCGAGCTGCGAGGAATATTCCATGATCTGCGCCGTCTCATCGGCCACGGCCAACAGATCCTCGACCGACACATTCGCGCCGCCGATGATCTGGGAAATCATCGCATGGGCCGTCGCCGCGCCGACCGAGCCCGACAGCTCACGTTCCAGAAGTTCGATGAATTCGGGCGACGGCTCTGGCAAAAACCCCGGCAGCCCCTGAAGCTGTGCCGACCGCGCAAAGAGCTTGCGCGCCTCGTCCGGCCCCATGATCCGCTGCGCCATGATCAACAGGTCTTCGCTCTGCGCCATGCCCGCGTTCCAGCCCCCCGAGGTGCCGGAATGGTCAAAGATATTCACAAACTGCGCGCCCTGCAGACGCTCCACCGGTGTCGGAAAGCTCAGCAGCGACACCCCGACAAAACCCGCCACGTTGAGAGACAGGCTCCACAGCACCGCATGCACCACATTGTCGATCCCCTCGGTCCCAAAGAGCGCATAGGGCCGCAGCCAGCCGATGCCCCAAGGCCCCGCCTGCATCACCTCCGCCGAGATCAGCACATCTGGCCCAAAGCTCGGCAGGAACAGGCAATAGGCCCAAGTGACAAAGCCGATCGAGACCCCCGCCAGCGCCCCGCTGCGCGTCGCACCCCGCCAGATGAGCCCACCCAGCAGCGCGGGCAGGAACTGCGCCACCCCGACAAAGGCGATGAGCCCGATGGCCGCCAGCGCCGTGCCGCCGCCTG
Organism: Roseovarius nubinhibens ISM; assembly: GCF_000152625.1. Lineage (GTDB taxonomy): Bacteria > Pseudomonadota > Alphaproteobacteria > Rhodobacterales > Rhodobacteraceae > Roseovarius > Roseovarius nubinhibens. The sequence goes on from NZ_CH724156.1 coordinate 236,659, forward strand.
AGAGACGGAAATAGAGATAGCCAAGGAAGACCACCGCAGCGATAGACAGACGCCGCGCCAAGAGCGCCACGCTGCGCACATCCCCCGACATCATCGCCGTGCCACCCGTCATCCGAAGCCAAACCGGCATCACGATATGGTTCGACACCATGGTTGATAGGGCAATCGCCGCCACGATCACCATCGAGGTGGCCGAGGAAAACCCGCCGAGAAAGCTAAAGATCGCCAGCCCGTCCTGCCCATGCATCAGGGGCAGTGTCAGAACAAAGAGATCCGGGTTGCTGTCCTCGGGCAGCAGGTCGAGCCCCATCACCGCAATCGGGATCACGAACAGGCTCATCAGCATCAGATATGTGGGAAAGGCCCAGGCGGCGGTGCGCAGATGGCTCTCATCCTGGTTCTCGACCACCATGACCTGAAACATCCGCGGCAGGCACAGAAACGCCGCCGCTGACAGCATGGTCAGCCCGATCCAGCGGCTGTTGCTCACCTCCCACCGCGCGATATCCGACGCATCCACCCGCGCCAGAATATCCGCCGGTCCGCCGCCGAGGCCCCAGACCACAAACACCCCGACTGCCAGAAGCGCGCAGAGCTTGATCACCGCCTCCACCGCAATCGCCATGACAACCCCGTGATGCCGTTCGTTCACATCGAGATTCCGCGTCCCAAAGAGCACGGTAAAAAGCGCCAGCCCCGCCGCGATCAGAAACCCGGTGGTCCCGGTCTCGCTCACCTGATCCCCCGGCAGATCGACCTGCGCAAAGGCGTTGATCGACAGGGTCACCGATTGCAGCTGCAAGGCGATATAAGGCGTCGTGCCGATGACCGCGATCAAGGTGACAATCACCGCCAGCAGGTTCGACTTGCCATAGCGCGAAGAGATCATGTCGGCGATCGAGGTGATGCGCTGACTGCGCCCGATCCGCACCATCTTGCGCAGCAATCCCCACCAGCCGATCATCACCAATGTCGGCCCGAGATAGATGGTCACGAACTCAAGCCCCGAGCGCGCCGCAAACCCGACCGCCCCGTAAAAGGTCCAGGCCGTGCAATAGATCGACAGCGACAATGTATAGACGATGGGCGAGCGGAGCCACGCGCCGCGTCCCCGCCGCGCCGCACGGTCGGCGGCAAAGGCCACGCTAAAGAGAAACACAACATAGCCAAGGCAGACTGCGATCAGCAGGTTGAGAATGCTCATGTCACCTGCTCGGGTTTTGCCTCTTCAGAGCCATCAGCGCCGTCGTCGCCCTCGCCCGCCGCATCTGCGCGCAACCGCCACGCCACCAGCCCCGACAGGATGCAAAGCAGCGCCCAGGTCAGAAACACATAGATCAAGGCCCGCGTCGTCGGCGTTTCCTGCCAGAAAATCGGCAGACCAAAGAGCCCGGCCCCGAGCACCGGCAACAGCCGCGCCGCATCGCCAAGCCGCCGCCGCCGATAGGTTTGCCGCTCGGCATAGATCGGGTCTTTGGCCTGCGTCATGGCATCAGCAGATCCCGCACCGCCTGCAACACATCCGCATTGGAAAAAGGTTTGCTCATGTAACGGCTTGCGCCAAGCTTCTCAGCCATTTCCCGGTCGCGCGTCTGGCCTCTGGCCGTCAGCATGAGCACCGGCAGGCCTTGGGTCTGGTCGTCATTGCGCAGGTCTTGCAGGATGTCATAGCCACTGCGCCCCGGCAGCATCACGTCGAGGACCAGCACATCGGGCGCTTCGCGCCGCACGACATCGACCGCGTCCACCCCGTTGGAATGGCTCTTCACCGTCAGCCCGTCGCGCGAAAGAATAAAGCCGATCGCCTCGGTGATGTTCGGCTCATCCTCTATCAGAAGTACCTTCGCCCCCATTCAACCGGCCTCCCCTCCGATCAAAACCATTGCCTCGCACTATCACCATTGCCCTGCCCGCTGTCAAAACTCCTTTGCCGCCCCCCGGTCTGCCGGGTTTTGCAGCAGCGACGGCTCGCGCCGCGCGGCGCATCCCGCGACGGGGCAGACACGGCAGGTCATCCCCACCTGTCGTGCCGGTTCCGAGGGCGTGGCGTCGCCCCGCTCGGCGGGTACGAGGATCATCTGCGCCCGGTGCAGCGCCGGCTGGCCATATTGCGCCGCCGGGATCATCTCGCCATGGGCATAGGCCAGCAAGTGCCGCGCCTCCTGCCCGGCCTGCTGGATCTCGACCCGGATCACCGCCCCCGGCTGCCCCAAGGCCAGATAGAGCGGCCAGCGCGGGCAGCCGCCCGAGCCGCGCGGCATGGCAAAGCCCGCAATGGCCCGCCGCGACAGGATCGCCCCCGCGCCGTCACAGCTCAGATAACCGAGCTCTCCAATCACCTCCTGCGGCAGATGCGACAGGCGGCGCATCACCCGCGCGACCGGCTGATCGAGATGCTGCGCCAAGCGCAAAACATCCGTGCCCTGATCCGCCACTGCCGCCGCAATCTCTGCCAATGGCAGCGCCTCGGCCTCCTGTGCATAGTGGCCGAGCCGCTCGCGGGCCATGGCGCGCGCCTGCTCGGACACCAGAACATCGCTCGCACCGATCAGCTCCGCCACAGCCCCGGCCCCCTGCGCCTCGATCTGAGGGAAATGGTGCCCATGCGCCGCCCAAAACCCATCGACCTCGTCAAGCGGCGTCTGCATCTGACCCGCCTGCCCCACCGGCGCATCGAGATAAGCGACCAGCGCCTCCGCCCCTTGGGCAAGCCGGTCGCTGTCCTCGTTGATATTGCGGTGAAACCTGTGCTGCCACTCGGGCTCGAGCTCGGGCGTCTCCATCAGGATCGAGGCCGAGGAGCGGATCGCGGTCACCATGCTCAGCACCTCATGCAGCCTGCCCGCCAGATCCGGATCATGGGCGAGCCGATCGGTCAGCCGCTGCACCTGCTCTTCGAGCTCCGCCAGCCGCGCCTGATCCTTGGTGATCAGCTCGGCCCAGCCCGGGAACCGCTCGGCCAGCTCGGCCGCCTCCTCCACATCGAGCGCCAGCTCAGGATAGCCCTGCGCCGCCGCCTGCACCCCGGAGACAAGCCCCGCCGCCGCCCCTTGCGTCAAGAGCGCCGGTTCGACCCCCAGCGCCCGCGCCAGCCGCAACACGAGCGAGCCGCCGATTCTGCGCCGGTTGTGTTCGATCAGATTGAGATAGGAGGGCGAAATCTCTGCCGCGCGCGCCAGATCGGTCTGTTTCAACCCCAGCGCCAACCGTCTTTCCCGCACTCTCGTCCCGATCAGCCCGGTTTCCGCTAGGGCAATTTCTGCCATGTTTCCAACCTCTCCATCCCGGGTTTGCGAATTTTTTTACAAAAATCACACCTCGCCTGTCGAAAACTTTACAAAAAAATCCTTACTGGGAAAGCTTTTATTGAGAAATTTTCTTACGCAATGAAATAATGCTTTTGCACAATCGTGCCCATTCACTGCGACATGGAGGAGATGTCGCCGCGGATGGAGATAAAAATTTGGGAGGACTTCATGTCAAAATCGAACTTCACGCGTCGTGGCCTGTTGAAGACCAGCGGCATTGCCGGCGCAGGTCTGGCACTGCCGACGATCTTTACGGCCTCATCGGCCGCAGCCTTTACCAACGAACCCACCGGGAGCACCGTCACCCTCGGCTTTAACGTGCCGCAATCGGGCCCCTATGCCGACGAGGGCGCTGACGAGCTGCGCGCCTACAAGCTCGCGGTCGAACACCTCAACGGTGGCGGCGATGGCGGCATGATGAACACGTTTTCGTCCAAGGTGCTGCAGGGCAATGGCGTCCTCGGCAAGAAGGTCGAGTTTGTCACCGGCGACACCCAGACCAAATCCGACGCGGCCCGTGCCAGCGCCAAATCCATGATCGAAAAAGACGGCGCGGTGATGATCACCGGCGGCTCGTCCTCGGGCGTGGCCATTGCCGTGCAGGGCCTTTGCCAAGAGGCAGGCGTCATCTTCATGGCCGGTCTCACCCACTCGAACGACACCACCGGCAAGGACAAGAAAGCCAACGGCTTCCGCCACTTCTTCAACGGCTACATGTCCGCCGCCGCCCTCGCCCCCGTGCTCGAGAGCATGTATGGCAATGACCGCAAGGCCTATCACCTGACCGCCGACTACACCTGGGGCTGGACCCAGGAGGAATCGATCGCGGCCGCCACCGAGGCCATGGGCTGGGAAACCGTGGAAAAGGTGCGCACACCGCTCGCCGCCACCGACTTCTCGTCCTATATCGGCCCGGTCATGAACTCGGGCGCCGATGTGCTCGTGCTCAACCACTACGGCGGCAACATGGTGAACTCGCTCACCAACGCCGTGCAATTCGGCCTGCGCGACAAGCAGGTGAACGGCAAGAACTTCGAAATCGTCGTGCCGCTCTACTCGCGTCTGATGGCCAAGGGTGCCGGCGAAAACGTCAAGGGCATCCTCGGCTCGACCAACTGGCACTGGTCGCTGACCGATGAAGGCTCGAAAACCTTCGTCAAATCCTTCGGCGAAAAATACGGCTTCCCGCCGAGCCAGGCGGCGCACACCTGCTATGTGCAGACCCTGCTCTATGCGGATGCCGTGGAGCGCGCCGGATCCTTCAACCCCTGCGCCGTCGCCGAAGCCCTTGAGGGCTATGAGTTCGACGGTCTGGGCAACGGTCCGACGCTCTACCGTGCCGAAGATCACCAGTGCTTCAAGGATGTTCTGGTGGTGCGCGGGAAGGAAAACCCGACCAGCGAATTCGACCTTCTCGAAGTGGTCGAGGTCACCCCGCGGGCCCAGGTGGAATACGCACCTGATCACCCGATGTTTGCAGGCGGCAGCCTCGGCTCCTGCAACCCCGGCGCCTGAGCCTAGACCCGGGTGGGCAGCGATGCCCACCCGACCCCAGGACACCGAAAACCCAATTCCTTCCAGCCGTCGGTCTGCGTTGCTTCGCGGGCACGGCACTGGACACTCTTATGCAAGGCGGGGACCATGGACGCCATCCTCCTTCAGATACTCAACGGGCTCGACAAGGGCTCGGCCTATGCGCTCATCGCGCTCGGCCTGACACTCATCTTCGGCACGCTCGGCGTGGTGAACTTTGCGCATGGTGCGCTGTTCATGATCGGGGCGTTTTGCGCGGTGACGCTGCAACGCATCCTGACGCTCAGCACGATCACCATCGACGAGACGCAAAAAGACTTCCTTGGCAATCCGCTCAAGGTCAAAACCCCCTATGTCGAAAGCTGGTTCGGCCCCGAGACCGGGGCGGCGATCATCGACTGGTCCGTGCCGCTGGCCATCCTCTTCGCGATCCCGGTGATGCTGCTCATCGGCTATGTGATGGAGCGCGGGCTGATCAAGCATTTCTACAAGCGCCCCCATGCCGACCAGATCCTCGTGACCTTTGGTCTCGCCATCGTCCTGCAAGAGATCATCAAGGCCTTCTACGGCGCCAACCCGATCCCCACCGGCGCCCCCGCCGCCTTTCGCGGGTCGTTCGATTTCGGCTCGATGTTCGGCTTTGATCCCAACACGATCATCTACCCCTATTGGCGCATGGTCTATTTCGCTTTTGCTGCGGTGATCATCGGCGGCGTCTTTGCCTTCCTGCGCTACACGACCTTCGGGATGGTGGTGCGTGCCGGCATGGCCGACCGCGAGACCGTGGAACTTCTCGGCATCAACATCGACCGCCGCTTTACCATCATGTTCGGCGTCGCCGCCGCGGTGGCAGGGCTCGCAGGCGTCATGTACGCCCCGATCAATTCACCCAATTACCACATGGGCATGGATTTTCTGGTGCTGAGCTTCGTGGTGGTCGTCGTCGGCGGCATGGGCAGCCTGCCCGGCGCCGTTCTCGCCGGGTTCCTGCTCGGCATTCTCGAGGCCTTTGCCTCGATGAACGAGATCAAGGCGATCTTTCCCGGCATCGACCAGATCATCATCTATCTCGTCGCCATCATCATCATTCTCACCCGTCCCCGTGGCCTCATGGGCCGCCCCGGCGTGATGGAGGAATAATCCATGTTCGGACTGAACCAAAAAGACACCCGCCTGTTCCTCATCGTGGCTGCGATGACATTGCTGGCGCCTTTCATCCTCAACCCCTTCCCCGAAGGCACCGCGATGGCGCAGATGTTCAACGCGGGCTACCCCGACCTGATGCAGCGTTTCGTGATCTTCGGCATCCTGGTCATCGGCTTCAACATCCTCTTTGGCCTCACCGGCTATCTGTCCTTTGGTCACGCGGCCTTTCTCGGCGTGGGCTCATATGCGGCGGTCTGGATGTTCAAGCTGGTGGGCATGAATGTCGTGCCTGCGATCCTGCTGTCGATGGTGGTGGCCGGGCTCTTCGCGCTGCTCATCGGCTATGTGAGCCTGCGCCGCTCGGGCATCTATTTCTCGATCCTGACGCTGGCCTTCGCCCAGATGTCCTACAACCTCGCCTATTCGGTGCTCGGCAATCCGGCGTCGAACTTTAACCTGACCAATGGCGAAACCGGCCTGCAGCTGCTGCTCGACGACCCGCGTGTGCTGGGCGAGAGCGTGACGGCGGATGGCTCGATCCCGGTGACCAATTTCTTTGGCATCGCCATGCGCGACAGCTTCAACCTCGAGATCGGCGGCTGGCTCTTTACCTTTAACGCGGGCTACTACCTCGCCGGGATCATCATGCTGATCTCCTTCTACATCTCGATCCGCATCTTCCGCTCGCCCTTTGGCATGATGCTGCGCGCGGTGAAGTCGAACCAGCAGCGGATGAACTACACCGGCCTGTCGAGCCGCCCCTACACGCTCGCGGCCTTTGTCATCTCGGGCATCTATGCCGGGCTTGCCGGCGGCTTGCTGAGCTCGATGGACCCGCTTGCGGGCGCCGAGCGGATGCACTGGACCGCCAGCGGCGAGATCGTGATCATGGCGATCCTCGGCGGTGTCGGCACGCTCATCGGGCCGATCCTCGGCGCGGGCTTCAACGAATACTTCAAGAACATCCTGAGCAAGATCAACGACGAGGTGCTGCACCAATGGCTGTCCTTCATGCCCGATGGGCTTGAGAACGCCTTTGTCGGCGTGCTGCATTTCTTCGTGGGCAAAGGCTGGCACCTGTCGCTTGGCCTGTTGTTCATGATGGTGATCATCTTCCTGCCCGGTGGGCTGGTCGAAGGCGGTCAACGTCTGGCGCGGCTCTTCCGCCGCCGTCGTCCGAGCGACGACGACAGCCAGAAATCCGCGCAATCCACCCCGGCGGAATGAGGAGAGTGTGATGGGAATCCTAGAGGTCAAAAACGTCAACAAACGCTTCGGCGGGCTGCAAGCCCTCGGCGACGTGAACCTGAGCGTGGCGGAAAACACCGTCCATGCCATCATCGGCCCCAACGGGGCGGGCAAATCCACCCTGCTCAACTGCCTGATCGGCAAGCTCATCCCCGACACCGGCAGCGTGCTCTTCGACGGCGAATCCGTGCTCGGGCGCAAACCCTTTGAGATCTGTCAGATGGGGATCAGCCGAGTCTTTCAAACGCCTGAAATCTTTGGCGAACTCTCGGTGCTCGAAAACATGATGATCCCGATTTTCGCCAAGCGCGACGGCGCCTTCCGGATGCAGGCCCTGTCCAGCACGGCGGGCGAGCGGGACGTTCTCGAACAGGCGGAACATATGCTCGAAAGCCTCAACATGGCCGACAAGCGGCATATGCATTCCGCCGCCATGAGCCGGGGCGACAAGCGCCGCCTCGAAATCGGCATGTGCCTGAGCCAGAACCCCCGCCTCCTGCTGCTGGACGAGCCCACCGCCGGCATGGCGCGGGCCGACACCAACAACACCATCGACCTGCTCAAGCAGATCAAGGACGAGCGCGACATCACCATCGCCATCATCGAACATGATATGCATGTGGTCTTTAGCCTCGCCGAACGCATCACCGTGCTGGCCCAGGGCTCGCCGCTGGTCGAGGACACGCCGGAAAAGATCAAGGGCCACCCCAAGGTGCGCGAAGCCTATCTCGGCGAAACCGCCTGAGCCGGGTCAAAGGAGAGATCAAAGATGAACGTCAAACCCGACATCGCCCACAATGGCAACCACGCCGAAACCGCGCCTGCCTATCTCTCGGTCTGGGATCTTCAGGCCTATTACGGCGAGAGCTATATCGTCCAAGGCATCAGCTTTAACGTCCATGAAGGCGAGATCCTCGCCCTTCTGGGCCGCAATGGCGCGGGCAAGACCACGACGCTGCGCTCGATCGCGCGGATGGCCAACCCTCAGCTGCATCGCGGCGAAATCTGGCTCGACCATCAGCCGCTGCACAATATGACCGCCCATCAGGCGGCGCAGGCGGGCATCGGTCTCGTGCCCGAGGACCGCCGCATCATCCCCGGCCTCACCGTCGAGGAAAATCTCGAACTGGCCCAGATCGCCCCGCCGGTGGGCTGGTCGCTCGACCGGCTTTACGATCTCTTCCCGCGCCTCGCCGAACGGCGCAAACAAGAGGGCGTGACCCTGTCGGGCGGCGAACAGCAGATGCTCGCCGTGGCACGGGCGCTGGCGCGGGACATCAAGGTGCTGCTTCTGGACGAGCCTTATGAAGGCCTCGCGCCGGTGATCGTCGACGAGATCGAAAAGACGCTCGACGTGATCAAACAGCAAGGCATCACCACGGTGATCGTCGAACAGAACGCGGTGCGCGCGCTCGAATTGTCAGATCGTGCCGTGATCCTCGACACCGGCGGCATCGTCTTTGACGGCACCGCGCGCGAGGTTCTCGACAATGCCGAACTGCGGGCGGAGTATCTCGCGATCTAGAGTGTCATTTCCACGCGATGCAAAATCTTCTCGGGGTGCTTGTGGATTAGGCAAAGCCCCGTCAAGATCGCCCAAAAATATAACCAATGTCTTAAGAGGGGGTCCGACATGTCCGACACCATTCACCCGCCATCCGCCGAATTCGCGGAAAATGCCCATATCGACGCCGCGAGATACCGGGCGCTCTATGACGCCTCGCTGCGCGATCCAGAGGCATTCTGGCAGGAACACGGACAGCGTATCGACTGGATCAAACCCTTCACCAAGGTGAAGGACGTCAATTTCGATCTCGGCAATGTCTCGATCAAATGGTTCGAGGATGGCACGCTCAACGTTGCCGCCAATTGTATCGACCGCCATCTCGCCAGCCGCGGCGATCAGACCGCGATCATCTGGGAACCCGACAGCCCGGATGAAGAGGCGCTGCATATCTCCTACCGTGAACTCCACGCGCGCACCTGCAAAATGGCCAATGCGCTCAAGGAGTTGGGCGTCACCCGTGGCGACCGTGTGGTGCTCTATATGCCGATGATCCCCGAAGCCGCCTATGCGATGCTCGCCTGTGCGCGGATCGGGGCCATTCATTCGGTGGTCTTCGGCGGGTTTTCCTCCGACGCGCTCGCGGCGCGGGTCAACGGATCGGAGGCCAAGGTCGTGGTCACCGCCGACGAAGCCCCGCGCGGCGGCCGCAACACGCCGCTCAAGACCAATGCCGACAAGGCGCTCGACGGGGTTTCGCATGACTGCAAGCTGCTCGTGGTACAGCGCACCGGCGGCGACATTCCGATGCAAGAGGGCCGCGACCACTGGCTGCATGATCTCGAGGCCAAGGTGGCCGACGACTGCCCGCCCGAGGAAATGAACGCCGAGGACCCGCTTTTCATCCTCTACACCTCCGGCTCGACCGGCGCGCCCAAGGGTGTGGTGCATACCTCCGGCGGCTATCTCACCTGGGCGTCGATGACCCATGAGCTGGTGTTCGATTACCACGATGGCGACATCTACTGGTGCACGGCGGATGTCGGCTGGGTCACCGGTCACAGCTATATCGTCTATGGCCCGCTGGCCAATGGCGCGACGACGCTGATGTTCGAAGGCGTGCCGACCTACCCGGATGCCTCGCGCTTCTGGCAGGTCTGCGAAAAGCACAAGGTCAACCAGTTCTACACCGCCCCCACCGCGATCCGCGCCCTGATGGGCAAGGGGCGAGAGTTCGTCGACAGATGCGATCTCTCGTCGCTCAAGCTCTTGGGCACGGTGGGCGAGCCGATCAACCCCGAGGCCTGGAACTGGTATAATGATGTGGTGGGCCAAGGCCGCTGCCCCATCGTCGACACTTGGTGGCAGACCGAAACCGGCGGTCACCTGATGACCCCCCTGCCCGGCGCCACCGCCACCAAACCGGGGTCCTGCACCACGCCCTTCTTCGGGGTCGAACCGGTCGTGCTCGACGCGCAATCGGGCGAGGAAATCACCAGCACCGAGGCCGAGGGCGTGCTCTGCATCAAGTCGAGCTGGCCGGGTCAGATGCGCAGTGTCTGGGGCGATCACGAGCGGTTTGAGAAGACCTACTTCTCTGATTACAAAGGCTATTACTTCACCGGCGATGGCTGCCGCCGCGACAAGGATGGCTATTACTGGATCACCGGCCGGGTCGATGACGTGATCAACGTCTCGGGCCACCGCATGGGCACCGCCGAGGTCGAGAGCGCGCTCGTGGCCCATCCCAAGGTCTCGGAGGCGGCGGTCGTCGGCTATCCGCATGACGTCAAGGGACAGGGCATCTATTGCTATGTCACGCTGATGGCGGGCGAGGAATATACCGACGATCTGCGCAAGGAGCTGCGCGACTGGGTGCGCAAGGAAATCGGGCCCATCGCGTCGCCGGATCTCATCCAATGGGCGCCGGGCCTGCCCAAGACCCGCTCGGGCAAGATCATGCGCCGCATTCTGCGCAAGATCGCCGAGGATGATTTCGGCAGTCTTGGCGACACCTCGACCCTGGCCGAGCCCGCCGTGGTCGACGATCTCATCGAAAACCGGATGAATCGCAGCTAAAAACTCTGCCGCCATTCCAACGGCTTGCCCCGCGTCACCCTGTGATGCGGGGCGTTTTGCGACACGCTGTCGCAAAGTCACAAGACGCCGGCCCCCGCGCGCGGCGAGGTTGGGCCTGTCGCCAATTACAGGAGACAGCCATGGCCGTCATGTCAGACACCGCGTTTCAGCCCTCGTCGCGTCCGCTCGAGGGGATGACCTGTCTCATGATCGGTATGGTGTTCTTTGTGGTCCAGGACGCGCTGATGAAGACGCTGCTGGCGACCTATCCGGTCTGGATGCTGATCGGGGCGCGGGCGACGATCAGCGTGATGATCCTGGTGCCGCTCATCCTCTATCTGGGCAGGCCGCATCGGCTCTGGACGCCGCTCTGGCCCTTGCATCTGATCCGGGCCACGCTGTTTGCGGTGGGCTTTTGCCTGTTTTACACGGCTTTTCCCTTTATGGGGCTGGCGGAGGTCACCACGATCTTCTTCTCCGCGCCTCTGATGACCGCGCTTCTCGCCGCCGTTTTCCTACGCGAAACCATAGGCTTGCAGCGTGGGCTTGCGCTGGTCATCGGGTTTATCGGCGTGCTCATCGCGATGCGGCCCGGGGGCGCGACCTTTCAATGGGTGGCGGTGCTGCCGCTGATCTGTGCCTTTACCTATGCGCTGTCACAGATCGTGGCGCGCAAGATCGGCGACCGGGAAAGCACGCTGACCGTCGGGCTCTATACGCTCGCGCCCTCTGGGCCGATCGTGGCGCTGCTCGGCTGGTCGGTGAACCAAGTCTTTGATTTCGGGCCGGAATTCGCGCATTTGCGGTTCGAGTTTCCGATCCCGGATGGCAGCGGCATCCTGTGGCTCGCGGCGATCGCGGGGGCTGGGATGATGGGCTATATCCTCAATTCCCGGGCCTATCAGGTCGCCCCGGCAAGCCTGATGGCGCCCTTTGACTATTCCTACCTGCCGATGGCGGCGGTGCTCGGCTATCTCCTCTGGGGCGAGGTGCCGCCGGTCAATACGGTGGTGGGCATGGCGCTCATTGTGGCGAGCGGGGTGTTCATCGGCTACCGCGAAATCCAGACGGCGCGGCGGGCCAAGGCGGTGCATATCGCGCCGACCGCGCCCTTTGTGGTGGACAGTCCGGACGTCTGAAATCGGCCAAAATGCCATGTCGGTATCCTGTCGGTATTCCGACTGTATGACGACAGTGCGTATTTTACGCGCCCCGTGACGGCCCTGACGCCCCGGTTTCCGGCCGCGCCCCCGCCCCGCGCAGCAAAAGCGCCAGAATATCCGACCGGGTGAGAATGCCGCTCAGCCGCCCTGCCGCATCGGTGAGCAGCACGGATTGCACATCGCCCTCGGCCATCCGGTTGAGCACCCGCCCCACCGGCCAGTCCTGCGGCACCGAGACCGGCACCGGGCGCATGATCCGGCCCGCGTTGAGACGGCTCTGAAGCGCCGCTGGGCGCATCGGCCCCATGCCGCGCTGACGGGTCAGACCGTCGATGAGATCGGCCTGCTGCACCAGCCCCTGCGCCACGCCATCCGCCCCCACCACCGGCAGGCTCTTGATGCCGTGGTCGCGCATCATCCGCGCCACATCGCGCAGCCGCGCCTCGGGCGTCACCCGCAATGGAGTGCGCGTCATGATCTCGGCACAGCGCGTGCCGTCGAACCGGTGCTCGGCCGCCTCGCGTTCCGCCGCCGCGAGGATACGCCCGAGATCAGCCACCCCGAGGTTGGCGCTTTGGTGGAACTCGTCGAGCAGCGCCTCGAGCTCTTCAGTGCCAAGGCCCAGCCGGGGCTGCGCCTCCGCCGGCGCGCTCGCCGGTGGCGGTGGCAGGCGGAACGGGTAGACCCGGCCCGAGAAGCGGTGAAACACCACCCCGGCCAGCACCAATATCGCGGTACTGAGCCCGATGGGCATCAGCACATAGAGCGGCCCTGCGCCAAGCGCCGCCTCGGGGGCCAGCACGGTCAAGAGCGCCACCGCGCCGCCCGGCGGGTGCAGCGAGCGTGTGAGCATCATCATGGCAATCGCGCCGCCCACGGCGAGCGCCGGTTGCCAGGGACCGGCGGGCGTGAGCCAGAGCACCACAAGCGCCAGCGCCGCCGAGATCATATTGCCGATGAGCGCCGACCAGGGCTGGGCCAGCGGCGCGTTGGGCACGCAAAAGACCAAAACCGCCGTCGCGCCGAGCGGCGCCACGAGGTAAAGCCCCGCCTCCGCAGGCCAGATCAGCACCATGAGCGCACAGGCCAAGAGCCCAAGCGCCGCGCCAAGGCTCGCCCGCCACAGATCGCCGCGATGCGGCCAAGGCAGCGCCGGGCCAAAACCCGCCATCCGCTGCCGCAGCCGTTCCGTTCCTCGTTGCATCCGTCCTGTCCCTTTGCCCAACGCCTTGGCCCCATCCCTAGGGCTGCCGCCAGATATGGGAACCATAGCCCCGCGGCAAAAGCCGAAACCTATCGCCTGCGACAGCATGGCACGCGGTCGCGGCCTCTTCCCCCGCGCGGCGGTGCAAGGCATAAGGAGGCATGGACAGCCTCAACGATATCGCCTTTACCCATGCGCCCACCGGGCTTGTCGTGTTGGAAAACCGGATCATCCGGCTGTGCAATCTGCAATTTGCCCGCACCTTCATCGGCACGCCCGCCGATTTCATCAACATCCCGCTGGCGCATTACTACCCCTCGATCGAGGATTACCGCCGCATCGGCGAACGCAGCCTCGAGGCGATGCAGCGCACCGGGCGCTATAATGACGAACGGATCATGAAGCGCAGCGATGGCAGCCTGTTCTGGTGCCGGGTGCGCGGCCAGTCGGTGACCCCGGATGACCCGTTCCGGCGCGGCGTGTGGTCCTTTGCCGATCTGTCAGAGGAGCGGCCCATCGTGGCGCTCACCCAACGCGAGCGCGAGATCGCCATTCTCACCGCGCGCGGCATGACCTCCAAGGAGGTAGGGCTTGAACTGGGGCTGAGCTATCGCACGATCGAAGTGTACCGCGCCCGGCTCTTGAAGAAATTCAGCGCCCGCAATCTCGCCGAACTGGTCGCCAAGCTGAGCGGAATGCCGCATTAGGCACAGGGCGCGGGCCATCGCGCCCTGGCCCGCAATCGGCAGCAAACTGCCCTTGCGTCAGCAAAATTCCCCGTCCCCCTCGCAATTGCCTGCCATTATTCCCAGTTTTACGCATAGAACGGCGCTTTCATCGCTGTGCAGCTTGCCGTATAAGCGGCGAAAACAAAGCAAGAGCACCGGGCCGGGCCTCCCCCCGGCACCGAAACGGTCGAGGAACCCGATGGCAAAAAAAACACATGAAGACGATGTCGCGTTCATCAAGGCGCTGGCGGAACTGCTGAATGACAATGAGCTCACCGAGCTTCAGGTCAAACGCGAATATGGCGAAGCTGACAGCCTCAACGTGCGCGTGAGCCGCCGCCAAGACGTGGTCCATATGGCCGCCGCCCCGGCACCCGCCGCAGCCGCCGCCCCGGCCCCTGCCGCGCCCGCGCCGCATGCCCCCGGCGCGCCGGCCGCCTCCGAGGCCCCCGGCGAAGATCCCGCAAGCCATCCCGGCGCGGTCACCTCGCCGATGGTCGGCACCGTCTATATGCAGGCCGAGCCCGGCTCGCCCTCTTTCGTCAAGGTTGGCGATCAGGTCGGCGAAGGCGACACGCTTCTCATCGTTGAGGCGATGAAGACCATGAACCACATCCCCGCGCCGCGCGCCGGCACGGTGAAACGCATCCTCGTCGAGGATGGCGCCGCGGTCGAATATGGCGCGCCGCTGATGATCATCGAATAAGGGGCGCCCCATGTTCGATAAAATCCTGATCGCAAACCGGGGCGAGATTGCCCTCCGCGTGATCCGCGCCGCCCGTGAAATGGGCATCCGCACCGTGGCGGTGCATTCCACCGCCGACACCGATGCGATGCATGTGCGGATGGCGGACGAATCCGTCTGTATCGGCCCGCCGCCGGGCACCGACAGCTATCTGTCGATCCCGTCGATCATCGCCGCCTGTGAAGTCACCGGCGCGCAGGCGATCCACCCGGGCTATGGCTTTCTCTCCGAGAATGCCAATTTCGTGCAGATCGTCGAGGATCACGACCTCACCTTTATCGGCCCCACCGCCGAGCATATCCGCATCATGGGCGACAAGATCACCGCCAAGGACACGATGAAGGATCTGGGCGTGCCCTGCGTGCCCGGCTCTGACGGCGGTGTGCCCGATGTCGAGAGCGCCAAGGCGCTCTGTGCCGAGATCGGCTATCCGGTGATCGTCAAGGCCACCGCCGGTGGTGGCGGGCGCGGCATGAAGGTCGCGATGAGCGCGGCCGAGATCGAAAGCGCCTTCCGCACCGCGCGGACCGAGGCCAAGGCGGCCTTTGGCAATGACGAGGTCTATATCGAGAAATACCTGACCACGCCGCGCCATATCGAGATCCAGGTCTTTGGCGATGGCAAGGGCGGTGCGGTGCATCTCGGCGAGCGCGACTGTTCGCTGCAGCGCCGTCACCAGAAGGTGTTCGAGGAGGCCCCCGGCCCCTGCATCAGCCAGGAAGAGCGCGATCGCATCGGCAAGATCTGCGCCGATGCCGTGGCCCGGATCAACTATACCGGGGCCGGCACGATCGAGTTCCTCTACGAGAAGGGCGAGTTCTATTTCATCGAGATGAACACCCGTCTGCAGGTGGAACACCCGGTGACCGAGGCCATCTTTGGCGTCGATCTCGTGCGCGAACAGATCCGCGTGGCCTCGGGCCTGCCGATGTCCTTCACGCAAGACGATCTCACCATCAACGGTCATTCCATCGAGGTCCGTATCAACGCCGAGAAACTGCCGGAATTCTCGCCCCGTCCGGGCCGGATCACGCAGTTTCACGCCCCCGGCGGGCTTGGCGTGCGAATGGATAGCGCGCTCTATGACGGCTATAACATCCCGCCCTATTACGACAGCCTGATCGCCAAGCTGATCGTGCATGGGCGCGACCGTCCCGAGGCGCTGGCGCGTCTGCACCGGGCGCTGGGCGAGCTCATCGTGGATGGGGTCGAAACCACTGTGCCGCTGTTTCATGCGCTGCTCGAGGAAGAGGCCGTGCTCACCGGCGAATATAACATTCACTGGCTGGAAAAATGGCTGGAGACCGATCCCCTGACCTGAACCTGTCCCTCGCGCCCCATAAGGGCGCGGGGGCCAACCGGGGCAGCGCATGAGCACCGAGCCTGCGCTGTCACCGGCGCTTATTCTGCGGGCCTATGCCAATGGCATCTTTCCGATGGCCGAGACCCGCGACGACCCGGAAATATTCTGGGTCGATCCCCGCGAACGCGGGATTTTCCCCATCGATGGCTTTCACGTCTCGCGCAGCATGGCCCGCCGCGTGCGCCGCGCCGAGTATCGCGCCACGCTCAATCAGGATTTCGCGGCGGTGGTCGATGGCTGTGCGGCGCGGGAAAACACCTGGATCAACGACACGATCCGGGGGCTCTATATCGAGCTGCACAATATGGGCCATGCCCATAGTCTCGAGATTTACGAGGGCGATGTGCTGGCCGGTGGGGTCTATGGGGTGAGCCTCGGCGCGGCCTTCTTTGGCGAATCGATGTTCTCGACCCGCACGGATGGCTCAAAGCGGGCGCTGCTGCATCTCATCGACCATCTGCGGCGCTGTGGCTTTCACCTCTTTGACACGCAGTTCCTCACCGATCATCTGGCGAGCCTCGGGGCCAAGGAAATCAGCCGATCCGACTATCGCAGCCGTCTCGCCTCTGCCCTGCAAATGCCCGGAAATATTTGGAAAGTCCCGCTAGACCGCGATCACGACGCGGTTTTGCAGCGCATGACCCAGACGTCGTAACGCGGGTGGTCGAGCGCGCTCAGCGCCGGCGATGAGGCGATCATCCAGCCGGAAAACTGCGGCTGGGTCTGGCCGTCTTCCTGGATCGTCAGAAAGGCATAGGCATCGCCCGCCGGGTCGCCCTCGGGAAAGCGGCATTCGCCGAGATTGATCGTCAGACGGCCAAAGCGCGCGCTGCTGGCATTGCCGAGCTCGAGATCGGTGACGCTGCCATTGACCTTGTCGAGGGCGCGCAGAATGGCGCCCTGCCCCAGCGAGGCCGCTTCCTGCGCGGCGCTCACACCGGGGGTCGCCCCGGTCCAGAGCCCGGTGGTCACCCCGGCCAGCAGAAGTGCGGCCAGCGGGCGCATCACTTGTCACCCTCGTTGTCGCCCGCGACGAATTTCATCAGGAGCGAGATCAAGCTCACCGAGCCTTGGGTAAACTCGACCGTATCGCCGGGCTCGAACGCGAAGGGCGAGCCGCCGGGCAGGATTTCGACGAAATTGCCGCCCAAGAGCCCCTCGGAAGCGATGGAGACGGCGCTGTCATCGGGCAGCTCGATGCCTTCTTGCACGGTAAAGGTGGCGCGCGCGCGGAAGGTTTCGGGATCGAGGGTGAGCTCGGTCACCCGGCCCACCTTGACGCCCGCCATGCGCACATCGGTGCCGAGATCGACCCCATCCGCCGAGCGGAAAGAGGCGTGCAGCGGATAGCCCTGCGAGGTGCTGGCAAAGCCGGTGAGCTGGCCCGCATAGACCAGAAAGCCCACCGCCGCCGCGAGCACGATGCCGCCAACGGCCACTTCTGTCTTGTTCTCGGACATCTGTTTACTCCGGGCTCCAGGCCTCGTAATCGCTCCGCTCGACCGGCTGCGGACGGCGGATCGACCCGGCGGGCGCATAGGCCAGCGCGGTGCCGGTCAGGTTTTCCTGATGCGGCTTTTCCCAGGTCTTATGGGGCAGCGGCCGGTCGGTCGGCGGCGTGTCGAACGTGTGATGCAGCCAGCCATGCCAATCGGGGCTGACCCGGCTCGCCTCGGCCTCGCCGTTGAACATGACCCAGCGGCGGGTGTTGTCGCGGTTGCGATAGAACACGTTGCCCTGTTCGTCCTCGCCCACCTTGACGCCGCGGCGCCAGGTAAAGAATTGCGTGTTGAGCGTGCTGCCATGCCACCATGTGGCGGCGCGAAGTAGCGTCTTGAGAATGCCCATAGGGTCCTCCGGAATCCGTTGCCCCAGATATGGCCCATCGGCGGCCAAAGGTCCAGTACCCCAAGGCCGATAGGCGGCGTCTCGGGCGGTCTCTTGCACGGGGACAGGCGGCGGATGAGCGGCGCAACGGAAAACGGGCGCCGGGGAGGTCCCGACGCCCGCGTCTGTCATGGGTCAAAGGCGGCTGTGGATCAGCCTGCGCTCGCCTCTTCCTTCTTGGCGTCGGCATAGATCATCAGCGGTGCCGCCTCGGAGGACACGGCCTCTTCGTTGACGACCACCTCTTCGACGCCTTCGAGACCCGGCAGCTCGAACATGGTGTTGAGCAGGATGTCCTCGAGGATCGAGCGCAGCCCGCGCGCGCCGGTCTTGCGCTGAATGGCGCGTTTCGCGATGGCCTTGAGCGCATCATCGGTAAAGCTGAGCTGTGCGCCTTCGAGTTCAAACAGACGCTGATACTGTTTCACCAGCGCGTTCTTGGGCTCGGTCAGGATGGTGATGAGCGCGTCTTCGTCGAGATCCTCGAGCGTCGCGATGACCGGCAGACGGCCGACGAATTCCGGGATCAAACCGAATTTGAGCAGATCCTCGGGCTCGAGCTCTTTGAAGACTTCGCCAACGCCGCGATCGTCATTGTCGCGCACATCCGCGCCAAAGCCCATGGCAGAGCCCTTGCCGCGCTGCGCGATGATCTTGTCGAGACCGGCAAAGGCACCGCCGCAGATGAACAGGATGTTGGTGGTGTCCACCTGCAGGAATTCCTGCTGCGGATGTTTGCGCCCGCCCTGCGGCGGCACGGCGGCAACCGTGCCTTCCATCAGCTTGAGAAGCGCCTGTTGCACGCCCTCGCCCGACACGTCGCGGGTGATCGAGGGGTTTTCCGACTTGCGGGTGATCTTGTCGACCTCGTCGATATAGACGATGCCGCGCTGGGCGCGTTCGACGTTATACTCGCTCGATTGCAGCAGCTTGAGAATGATGTTCTCGACATCCTCGCCGACATAGCCGGCCTCGGTCAGCGTCGTGGCATCGGCCATGGTGAAGGGCACATCGAGGATGCGCGCCAGCGTCTGCGCCAAGAGCGTCTTGCCGCAGCCGGTGGGGCCGATCAGCAGGATGTTCGATTTCTGCAGCTCGATATCGCCGGATTTGCCGGAATGGTTGAGCCGCTTGTAATGGTTGTGCACCGCGACCGAGAGCACGCGCTTGGCCATGGCCTGACCGATCACGTAATCATCGAGCACATCACAGATCTCGCGCGGGGTCGGCACGCCTTCGCCCGATTTGAGCCCGGCACTGCGGGTTTCCTCGCGGATGATGTCCATGCACAGTTCGACACATTCGTCGCAGATGAACACCGTCGGGCCCGCGATGAGCTTGCGCACCTCATGCTGGCTCTTGCCGCAAAAACTGCAGTAGAGGGTGTTCTTGCTGTCGCTGCCGGAATTGTTGGACATATTTTACCTTTCGGGCATTCATCGGGTTGAATGCGGGGCCATGACGAAATGTGGTTCACAGCTTACGGCAGGTGCCGAGGTGCCACAATCCGAAAATCGCCCCGCAGGCAGTCTTACGCCTTGTCGTCCTCGTCCGCCTTGCCACGGCTCTCGACGATCTCGTCGATGAGGCCCCAGGACTTGGCTTCTTCGGGCGACATGAAATTATCACGCTCCAGCGCCTCTTCGACCTTTTTGAGGGTCTGGCCGGTGTGTTTCACATAGATCTCGTTGAGCCGCCGCTTGAGCTTGAGCGTCTCTTCGGCGTGAATCATGATGTCGGTCGCCTGACCCTGATACCCGCCCGAGGGCTGGTGCACCATGATCCGGCTGTTGGGCAGCGAGTAGCGCATGCCCTTGGCACCGGCGGTGAGCAGCAAGGAGCCCATCGAGGCCGCCTGCCCGATCACCAAGGTCGAGACCGCCGGGCGGATGTATTGCATCGTGTCATAGATCGACAGGCCCGAGGTCACGACACCGCCGGGGCTGTTGATATACATCGAGATTTCCTTCGACGGGTTCTCCGCCTCGAGGTGCAGAAGCTGCGCCACGACGAGGCTCGACATGCCGTCATGCACCGGCCCGTTGAGGAAAATGATCCGCTCCTTGAGCAGGCGGGAAAAGATGTCATAGGCGCGTTCGCCACGGCTTGTCTGCTCGACCACCATGGGCACGAGCGTGTTCATATACGTCTCAAGAGGGTCTTTCATAATCGCCTGCCTGCTGAAGTTTCTTCGAACGATAGGTCCGATGTCCTAAGGGAGTCTTATTATCGCGCCCCCGGCGCTGCAAGGGAGGCGGGTAAAATTAGCGCGGGCTCACCCCGGTTTCACCGCCGTGGCCAGCCGCGCGGCGCGCCGCCCGCGCTCTTCGCGCCCGATCGACCGGCACAGGATCAGCACCGGGATGAGCCCGAAAGCCATGAGCGCCAGCGACGGCACCGCCGCCTCGTTGAGCCGCTCGTCCGAGGCCAGCCGATGCGCCTGCACCGCCAGCGTCTGAAAGTTGAACGGATGCAGGATGAGCGTCGCGGGCAATTCCTTCATCACATCGACAAAGACGATGAGCAGCGCGGTCAGCACCGAAGAGCGCGCCACCGGCAGATGCACCCGCCACAAAAGGCGCGGCCCCGACTGGCCGAGCGACCGGCCGATGGCGTCGAAATGCGCCGGCACCGTGGCCATGCCGCTGTCATAGGCATTGAGCGCCGCCGCCATGAACCGCGCCATATAGGCCAGCACCATGAGCCAGACCGACCCGGTGATCAAAAGCCCGGTGGAAATGCCGAACCAGCCCTCCATCGCCGCATCAATCGCGTTGTCGAGCGCCGCAAAGGGCACCATGAGCCCGACGGCAATCACGCCCCCCGGCACCGCATAGCCAAGCCCCGCGCCAAGCACCATCGCCCGCGCCCCGCGTCCCGGCCGCATCCGCGCGTGAAAGCCGATGACCACCGCGCCGAGCACCGTCAGAACCGAGGCCAGCGCCGCCAGCGTCACCGAATTGCTCATCAGCGCGGCGTAGCGCGCGCTGAGGATGTTCTGCCCCGAATCCACCGCCATGGAGCCGAGCATCACCAGCGGGATCACAAAGCCAAAGACCACCGGCACCGCGCAGAGCGCCGTCACCAGCCAGCCTGGCCCGCCCCGCAGCCGGGGCTTTTCCACCGTCTCGAACCGCGCGCCGCGCCCGGCGGTGCGGATGCGGCCCCGCTGCACCCGCTCCAGCCCCGCCACCAAGAGCGCAAAGCCCAGAAGGCAGAGCGCCAGCTGCGCCGCCGCGCCCCGGTCGCCAAGGCTGAACCACGATTGGTAAATCCCGGTGGCAAAGGTATCGACATTGAAAAACGCCACCGTGCCGTAATCGGCGATGGTCTCCATCACCGCCAGAAGCGCGCCGCCGACAATCGCCGGGCGCGCCATCGGCAGCGCCACCCGCCAAAAGGCGGTGAGCGGCGTATGCCCGAGCGTCCGCGCCACCAGATAGGCGTTCGAGCTTTGCTGTCGAAACGACGCCCGCGCCAGCAGATAGACATAAGGATAAAGCACAAAGATGAGCATCGCCGCCGCGCCGCCCATGCTGCGGATCTCGGGGAACCAATAGTCGCGCGGGCCCCAGCCGGTCACATCGCGCAGAAGGCTTTGCACCGGGCCGGAATGATCGAGGAACGAAGTATAGGCATAGGCCAGCACATAGGCCGGAAAGGCCAGCGGCAGCGCCAGCGCCACTTCGAGCGTGCGGCTAAACGGAAAGCGATAGACCGTCACCAGCCAGGCCGCCCCCGTGCCGATTGCAGCCGTCGCCGTGCCGACAATCGCCACCAGCAACAGCGTGGTGCCCGCAAAGCGCGGCAAGACCGGGGCCAGAACATTGCGCCAGGTGTCGAGATCGCCGGTCAACGCCGCCAGCGCCGCCGCCACGATGGGCGCGACACAGAGCAGGGCCACGAGCCAGGCCAGGCGGTGCAACAGGCGGTCTATCATCTGATCCTTGATCCGCTGTGGGGTCCGCCCGCGGGTCCGGGCGGCGATATCCGAGGTTTTCGATCAGTATTGCCCAAGCGCGGCGCCGTCAATCAATGCGCCGGGCGGATGCGGGACCTCTGCCCGCCGCCCCAGCGCTCCCCCGGCCCTGCCTTGACCCAATCCGGGCCTGATTCTCCGCCCCGCGCCCACAACCCTGACCCGCCGGAACCCCCATGTATTTCGCGTCACACGAAATATTCGCCAAAGCACGCAAGCCCTTGGCAACGCAAGATTTCAACCAAATGGTTAAAAATGACGTGAAGTTACCCACCCGTCGCAAGCCTTTACAGCAGACATAATTCGCGCCAGTTTTGCCCGCATGACAGGTGTGCGCGTCAAAAATTTCGCGCGGGAGGCACCGTCAATTCAGGGAGACTCTCATGAAAACCATTCGTAATCTTGCCACTGCCACGGCCATTATGCTGGGCACCGCAGGGCTCGCGTCGGCTCAGACGCTCAACTTTGCCTATGACGCCGACCCGGTGTCGCTCGATCCGCATGAGCAGCTGTCGGGCGGCACTCTGCAGCTGTCGCATATGGTCTTTGACCCGCTGGTGCGCTGGAACAAGGATCTGGGCTTTGACGGTCGTCTGGCCGAAAGCTGGGACCGTGTCGATGACACCACCGTGCGCTTTAACCTGCGCAAGGGCGTGAAATTCCACTCGGGCGACGAGATGAAGGCCGAGGATGTGGTCTATACCATCGAACGCCTCAAGAATTCGCCGGATTTCAAAGGCATCTTCTCGGGCTGGGCCTCGGCCACCGCCGTCGATGACTATACCGTCGAAGTGAAAACCGACGGGCCGAGCCCGCTGGTGCTGCACACCGCCACCTATGTCTTTCCGATGGACAAGGATTTCTACACCGAAGGCGGTGACGAGGTCGTGAAACACGGCAACAGCTTTGCCTCCTCCAACGTGTCGGGCACCGGCCCCTTCACCATCGCCGAGCGCGAACAGGGCGTGAAAGTCGTGTTCGAGCGCAACCCCGACTATTGGGACACCAACAGCCCCGGCAACGTGCAGACCGCCGTGCTGACCCCGATCAAAGAGGCGCCGACCCGCGTCGCGGCGCTGCTCGCCGGTGACGTCGATTTCATCGCCCCCGTGCCGCCGACCGATCTCGAACGGATCGAGGCCGATGAAAACGTCAACTTGGTGACCATGACCGGCACCCGGATCATCACCCTGCAGCTCAACCAGAAGCGCCACGAAGCGCTGGCTGATCCCAAGGTCCGTAAGGCCATCGTCCATGCCATCAACAACGAAGGCATCGTCGAGAAGATCATGAAGGGTTTTGGCACCGCCGCGGCCCAGCAATCGCCCGAGGGCTATGTCGGCTACAACCCCGATCTGACCCCGCGTTTCGACGTGGCCAAGGCCAAGGCGCTGATGGAAGAGGCAGGCTATGCCGACGGGTTCGAGGCCACGATGATGTGCCCGAACAACCGCTACGTGAACGATTTCAAAATCTGCGAAGCGGCGGCGGCAATGCTGGCCAAGATCAACATCAAGATCGACCTGACCACCATGCCCAAGGCGCAATACTGGCCGAAATTCGATGAACGCGCCGCGGACATCATGATGATCGGCTGGCACGCGGACACCGAGGACAGCGCCAACTTCAACGAGTTCCTGACCATGACGCCGAATGCCGACACCGGCAAAGGCCAGTACAACTCGGGCAATTACTCGAACGCCAAGGTCGACGAGCTGACCATGGCCTCGCTGACCGAGACCGATCCCGCGAAACGCGCCGAGATGCTGCAAGAGGTCGAAAAGATCCTCTATGACGACGCAGCCTATGTGCCGCTGCATTGGCAGGATCTGGCCTGGGCCGCGCGCAAAGGCGTCGACATCGAGCCCGTGCTCAACGTGATGAACTTCCCCTATCTGGGCGATCTCGTCATCTCCGAATAACCGCCTGCGGCGGGCCGGTATGCTCCGGCCCGCCGTCTTTCGTCCGCTGTTGCCGGTGCGCCTGCCTGCGCCTCGGGCCGGATGCTCAAGCCCCCGCCAGAGACCCTGCACCCCATGCATATTCTAGCTTTCCTCATCCGCCGTGCCGTTCAGGCCGTGATCGTGATGTTCGTGATTTCGCTGATCGGCTTTTCGATCCAGGACAATCTGGGCGATCCGCTGCGCGAATTGGTCGGACAATCCGTCTCCGAGGCCGAACGCCAAGAGCTGCGCGATCAGCTGGGTCTCAACGACCCGTTCCTCACCCAATATATCCGCTTTCTCGGCAATGCCGTGCAGGGCGATCTGGGCACCTCTTATTTCTTCAAACGCCCCGCCCTCGACGTGATCATGGACAAGTTCCCGGCCACGTTCGAACTGGTGATCGGGGCGGTCGTGATCTTCCT
Organism: Roseovarius nubinhibens ISM; assembly: GCF_000152625.1. Taxonomy (GTDB): domain Bacteria; phylum Pseudomonadota; class Alphaproteobacteria; order Rhodobacterales; family Rhodobacteraceae; genus Roseovarius; species Roseovarius nubinhibens. Next base: position 260,914 of record NZ_CH724156.1, read on the forward strand.
GTCGCTGTCGATCCCGGCGGGCATCTACTGTGCCATCCACCGCAATTCCTGGATCACCCGGATCATCATGACCGGCTCGATCATCGGCATCTCGGTGCCGGTCTTCCTGACCGCGATCTTCATGGTCTGGCTGTTCGGGGTGGAACTCGGTTGGCTGCCCGCCTTCGGGCGCGGCGACACGGTCACCCTGCCCTGGGGCTGGGACACCGGGTTTCTCACCCTCGACGGGCTCAAACACCTGATCCTGCCCTCGGTCACGCTGAGCTCGATCATGCTGCCGCTCTTCATCCGGCTGATCCGGGCCGAGATGATGGAGACCATGGGCACCGATTACGTGCGCTTTGCCCGCGCCAAGGGGCTGCGCACGGCGCGGGTGCGCTATGTCCATGCCTTCCGCAACACGCTTTTGCCGGTGGTGACGGTGGGCGGGCTGATGATCGGCACGCTCATCGCCTATACGATCCTGACCGAGACGGTGTTCCAATGGCCCGGCATGGGCTTTCTCTTTCTTGAGGCGGTAAACCGCACCGATACGCCGCTGATCATCGCCTATATCATCGTGGTCGGGCTGATCTTTGTGGTGGTCAACACGATCGTCGATTTCGTCTACACGCTCATCAATCCGATGGTGAAACTGCCGGGAGCCAAATCATGATCACCTGGCGCAGCCTCTTCAAACGCTTTCTCAGCGATCCCGTGGCCATCGGCGCAGGCATCGTCCTGCTTCTGCTGGTGCTGATGGCGGTCTTTGCGCCGCTCCTCGCGCCGCAGAACCCCTATGACCTGATGCAGATCGACATCATGGACAGCGAATTGCCCCCCTCCTGGAAGGACGACGGCGATGCGCGCTTTCTGCTCGGCACCGATGCGCAGGGGCGCGGGGTGCTCTCGACCATCATGTATGGCACCGGCATATCCCTCCTGATCGGGATCGGCGCGGTGGTGGTGCAGGCCATTCTCGGCGTCACCCTCGGGCTCATCGCCGGCTACAAAGGCGGCTGGATCGACGCCTTTCTGATGCGGCTCGCCGATATTCAGATGTCGCTCTCGACGCTGATGATCGCGATCATCGTGCTGGCGATCTTTCAGGCGGCCTTTGATGCCAATGTCTATGCCGATTACGCGATTGTCATGCTGATCGTGATCATCGGCGTGGCGGAATGGCCGAAATTCGCCCGCACCGTGCGCAGCTCGGTCCTTGGCGAAAAGAACAAGGAATATGTCGATGCCGCCCGTGTCATCGGCCTGCCCGCGCGCAAGGTGATGTGGGGGCATATCCTGCCCAACACGCTGACCCCGGTGCTGGTGATCTCGACCATCCAGGTGGCCGAGGCGATCATGACCGAAGCGGCGCTGAGCTTTCTCGGCCTCGGCATGCCGGTGGACCGGCCGTCGCTCGGCTCGCTGATCCGGTCGGGGTTCGAGTTCGTCTTCTCGGGCCAATATTGGATCACCCTCTACCCGGCGCTGGTGCTCATCGCGCTGGTGCTGGCGCTCAACCTTCTGGGCGACTGGATGCGCGACGTGCTCAATCCCAAACTGCGGCGGGGAGACGACTGATGGCCATGCTCGAAATCGACGATCTGCGCGTGGCCTTTCCGCGCGGCAAGACAGAGGAAATCGAGGCGCTGCGCGGGGTCTCCCTGCGGCTCGAAAAGGGCGAACGCCTTGGCGTTGTGGGCGAAAGCGGCGCGGGCAAATCCATGCTCGCCTTCTCGATCCTCAACCTCATCGCCGAGCCGGGCCGGGTGAGCGAGGGCGCCGTGCGCTTCATGGGCGAGAACCTTCTCGACATGTCGGAACGCCAGATCCGCGGCATCCGCGGCAATCGCATCTCGATGATCTTCCAGGACCCGATGGTGACGCTCAACCCGGTGCTGACCATCGGCACCCAGATGATCGAAACCCTGCAAGCCCACCGCCGCATCTCGCGGCGCGAGGCGCATAGGCTCTCGGTGGAAAAGCTCAAGATGGTCGCCATCCCTTCGGCGGAAACCCGGATGGACGCCTATCCGCACGAGCTCTCGGGCGGGTTGCGGCAACGGGTGGTCATCGCCATCGCGCTGCTGACCGACCCGGAACTCATCATCGCGGACGAGCCGACCACCGCGCTCGACGTGACGATCCAGGCCGAGATCATGGCACTGATCCTCAAGCTCTGCCGCGAAAACGACGTGGCGCTGATCCTCATCACCCATGACCTTGGCGTCGTGGCCGAGGTGACGCAAAAGCTGATGATCATGTATGCGGGCAAATGCGTCGAGGCGGGCGAGACCCGCGCCATCATCGACGCGCCCAATCACCCCTATACCGCCGGCCTGCTGAAGGCGCTGCCGCAGAACGCCGAACCGGGGCAGAAGCTCTACCAGATCCCCGGCTCGATGCCGCCGATCACCAACCTGCCGCGCGGCTGCCCCTATCACCCGCGCTGCTCCCGCGCGAGCGATGAATGCCGCGCCGCCATGCCCGAGATCATCGACGGCGTGGCCTGTTATCACCCGCTGCAAAGCGTGGAGGAGATCGCATGAGCGCCCAGATCAAACCCGTCCCCAGCCCGCAGACCGACCATATCGTCGAAACCCGCGGGCTCGAGGTGCGCTTTCCCCTGCCCACCCATTTCCTGAGCCGCGAAAAACCGGTGCTGCACGCGCTCAACACCGTCGATGTGGCGATCCGCCCCGGCGAAACCTTCTGCGTGGTCGGCGAATCGGGCTGTGGCAAGACCACGCTCGGCCGCACCATCATCGGGCTGCAGAACCCGACGGCGGGCGAGGTCTATTTCAACGGCCAGCGCATCGACCAGATGGACGAGGCGACGCGCAAACCGATCCGCCGCGACATGCAGATGGTGTTTCAGAACCCCTATGCCTCGCTCAACCCGCGCCGCAATGTCTATGACACGCTGGTCGAGCCGATCCGCCACCTGATGCCGGAGAAATCCGCCGCCGAACAGCGCGAGACGGTCGAGGCGGTGCTCGCCGCCACCGGCTGTGACCTGAGCTGGCAGCGCCGCCTGCCGCATGAGTTCTCGGGCGGTCAGCGTCAGCGCATCGCCATCGCGCGCGCGCTGGTCACCAACCCCGCCTTCATCGTCGCGGACGAGCCGATCTCGGCGCTCGACGTGTCGATCCAGGCACAGATTCTCAACCTGCTCACCGATCTGCAGGCCGAGCGCGGGCTCACCTATCTCTTCATCACCCATGATCTGAGCGTTGTGCAGCATTTCGGCACCCGCGTGGCGGTCATGTATCTCGGTCAGGTGATGGAGCTGGCGGAGACGGCGACGCTCTTTGCGACGCCCAAACACCCCTATACGCGGCTGCTTTTGGACGCGATCCCCAAGCTCGAAGGCGGCTCGTTCGACAAGCCGCGCACGCCGGGCGAATTGCCCGATCCGGTCAACCTGCCCAAGGGCTGTCCCTTCGCGCCGCGCTGCCCGCTGGCCACCGATCTGTGCCGGGCGGAACGTCCGAAACTGCGGGTTCTGCCCTCGACCGGCACCGAGGTGGCTTGCCACCACACCGAATAGGGATAATCGCGCGAAATGTTGGGTTAAGACAAGTATGGCCGGGTTTACAGAGGGTAATCCCGGCCATTAACCATTAATCAGACAAGGGCTCGCCCTGCCCGACCCCCTGCCCGATACTCTGTCTCGGCACAGCCGTGGCCTTGAGAATGGCAAAGACCTCCGCCCCCGGCGCAAGCTCCAGCTCCGCCGCCGCCCGCGCCGTGATCCGCGCCAAGATCCGGTCCCGGCCAAGCGCCAGCTGCACCGCCACCCCCGGCCCCTCGCCCCGGTAAAGACCGCTCACCACCGCCGGCAGGATGTTGCGCGACGACAGCCCCTCGGGCCGCCCCCGCGAGATCAGCACATCGCTCGCCAGCACCCGAATGCGCAGCCCACTCCCCGGCGCCGCCGTCACCCCCGGCAGCAGCAACTCGCCCGCATCGAGCCCAAGCCGCGTCAGCCCATCCGCCTCATGGCCAAGCACCCGCGCCGAGAGCACCGCCCCCGCCTCGCGCACCCCCACGAAAGGCAGCGCCGCCGGATCGCTGAGCACCTCCTGCACCGGCCCGCTCAGCACCACGCGCCCGCCCGCCATCACCACGATCCGATCCGCCAGCCGCGCCACCTCGCCCAAGCTGTGACTGACATAAAGCATCGAGAGCCCCAGCCCGTCGCGCAGCTCTTCGAGATAGGGCAGGATATCCGCCTTGCGCCGATCATCGAGCGCCGCCAAAGGCTCATCCAACAAGAGCATCTCGGGCTGCGACAGGATCGCCCGCCCCAGCGCCACGCGCTGCGTCTCGCCACCCGAGAGCGCCCGCGGCCGCCGGTCGAGCAGCCCGCCCAGACCCAGCAAATCCACAATCCGCGCCTCCTGCGCCGGATCGGGCGGCTCTGGCGCAAACCGCGCCCCATAGCGCAGATTACCCGCGACGCTCATATGCGGAAAAAGACGGCTGTCTTGAAACACATAGCCGACGCGCCGCCGATGCGGCGGCACCATCCGGCCCGCCGCCCCGTCAAACAGCACCCTGTCGCCCAGCGCGATCCGTCCCGCATCTGGCCGCAACAGCCCCGCCACGGCATTGACCACACTGGTTTTGCCCGATCCCGACGGGCCGAAAAGCGCCGTCACCCCGGCCCCGGCCTGCAGCGCGGCCTCTAGGGTAAAGCCCGGGAAAGACTTGGTAATATCGAGAGAAAGGCTCATCTGCCGATCCTCTTCGCCATCCGCCGCGCCAGCAGTTCAGAGGCGAGAACCGCGCCCACCGCCACCACCAGCGACAGCGACAAGAGCCGCAGCGCCGCCGCCTCGCCCCCCGGCACCTGCAGATAGGTGTAGATCGCCGAGGGCAGCGTCCGCGTCTCGCCGGGGATATTGGCGACAAAGGTGATCGTCGCGCCAAACTCGCCCATCGCCTTGGCAAAGCCGAGCACCGCCCCCGCCAACAGCGCCGGCGCGATGAGCGGCAGGGTCACGGTGACGAACACCTGCGCCCGTGGCGCGCCCAAGGTCGCCGCCGCCTCTTCGAGCCGCGGATCGACCGCCTCGAACCCGAGCCGGATCGCCCGCACCATGAGCGGAAACCCCATGATCGCCGCCGCCAGCGCCGCCCCGGTCCAGCGAAAGGCAAGCACGATCCCGACCGAGTCGAGCGCCCCGCCAAGCCAGCCTTGCCGCCCAAAACCCAAGAGCAGCAAATACCCAGTCACCACCGGCGGCAGCACCAGAGGCAGATGCACCAGCGCCGACAGCACCGCCTTGCCCGCAAACTCGCGCCGCGCCAAGAGCCAGGCCATCGCCACCGCCAAGGGCAGGCTGAGCAGCGTCGCCCAAAGCGACACCTTGAGCGACAGACCGAGCGCCGCCAGCTCTTCCGGCGTGAAACTCATGGCAGGGCCCCAAGCGCCGCCCGGGGCACAAAGCCCAGCGCCGCAAACCCGTCCTGCGCCGGACCCAAAAGATGCGCGATAAACGCCTCCGCCTGCGGATGCTCACTGGCCTCAATCACCGCCGCCCAATAGGCGATCGGGCTATGGGCCTCGGCCCCAATCTCCTGCACCACCGTGACCCGCGCCGCCCGCGCATCGGTGGCATAGACCACGCCGAGCGCCACCTCGCCGCGCTCCACAAGCGCCAGCGCCGCGCGCACATTCTCGGTCTCGGCCAGATGCGGCGCCAGCGCCTCCCAAAGCCCCGCGGACTGCATCCATTCCTTCGCGTAAATCCCTGCGGGCACGGACAAAACCTGCCCCAACGCCATGCGCCCGCCCGCCAGCCGCGCACGCAACGCCTCGGCGCTCAAATCCTCTAAAGGCGCGGCCCCCTCGGGCCCCACCAGCACCAGCCGATTGCCCATCACCCGCGCCACGCTGCCCGCCCGCAACGCGCCCTCGTCGTCGAGCCAGCGCAGCCAGGCCTCATTGGCCAGGATCACCACATCCGCCGGCGCGCCAAGCGCCACCTGCCGCGCCATCGCCCCCGACCCGCCATAGGACAGAACCACCTCGCCGGAAAACCCCGCCGCCGCCCCGTCCAGCGCCTCGCGCAGCGACGCCGCCGCAAACACGGTGAGCGGCTCGGCCCGGGCCGAGCCTGCCAGCGCCGTCAGCGGCACGGCAATCAGGGCGCAAACCCCGGTGATCATGGCGAAAATTCCTGTCATGGCGCGAGTATTTCGCAATCCCCCCAGCGGCGCAAGCGGCGCGCGCCCCGCCACCGTGGCCATTTTGCCCCGCGCCGGGCTTCGCGATAATTTCCTCTGGTCAGAACGGGTGAAACGCCACAATATGTTGTGTGTAACGAGTGAGTGAAACAATAACCGCGCGAAAGTGGCGGGACGAATGCGGCACATGATCAGACAAGCCCCCATATCGGTTGACGATTACGACAAGCGCGACATGCGTTCGCAATTTGCAGCGCTTTGTTTTCGCATGAAAAAAGGCAAGCCGCAGGTGCTGATGATCACCACGCGCGGCTCTGGCCGCTGGATCATCCCCAAGGGCTGGCCGATGCCCGGCCGCACCCCCGCCGAAGCGGCGCTGATCGAGGCCTGGGAAGAGGCCGGCGTGCAGGGCAAGGGCTATGATCAATGCCTCGGCGTCTTCTCCTATCACAAGCTTTTTACCCGCACCGATGGCGCGCCCTGTCTGGCGCTGGTCTACCCGATCAAGGTCAAGGCGCTGGCACAGAATTTCCCCGAAAAAGGCCAGCGCAAACGCAAATGGATGGGTCTCGACAAGGCCGCGACCAAGGTCGACGAGCCCGAGCTCGCGCAGATTCTGCGTCAGTTCAACCCCAAGCTTTTGCCCAAGCCCATTCGCGCCAAGCGTTGATCTTTCGCGGCAAAAGGTTATGTAACACTTAGGTGTAATATTTGGGCGTGCGATGATAAAATTCACGTTGAAATGTGAGCAAGATCACCGGTTTGACAGCTGGTTTCAATCTGCCGAGGCCTTTGACAAGCTGCAAAAGGCGGGCCATGTCGCCTGTGCCGTCTGCGGCAGCGACAAGGTCGAAAAGGCCTTGATGTCGCCGCGCGTGCAAGAGGCCCGGCGCAAGGCGGATACGCTGCGCCCCGCCGCCGACCAATCCCCCGATGTCACCGCCCAGGCGCTCGCCGCGCTGCGCAAACATGTCGAGAGCAATTCCGACTATGTCGGCGGCAAATTCGCGCAAGAAGCCCGCGACATGCACGAGGGTCTCATCCCCTCCCGCGCCATCTATGGCGAGGCCCGCCCCGACGAGGCGCGCAAGCTCATTGAGGATGGCGTGCCGGTCACGCCGCTGCCCTTCACCCCGGGCCGCAAAGCGAACTGACCCCCCGGCACACAGACCCCGACCGAGAGGACATCCCATGCATGTAGTGATCACCGGCGCCAATCGCGGCATTGGCGCGGCCCTCGCGGCTGCCTATGCGGATCTTGATCACGAGGTGACCGGCACCGCGCGCGGCGCGGACGCCGCCCATCCGCTCGATGTGACCGACCCCGAGGCGCAGGCCCGCTTTGCCCAAACGCTCGAGGGCCGCGCCGTCGATCTCCTGATCTGCAACGCCGGCGTCTATCCCGACAAGGGCCACGATCTGACCTCTGGCTTTGACGCCGACACCTGGGCTGCGGCGCTCTCCACCAATGTCACCGGCGTCTTTCTTACCATCCAGTCCCTCCTGCCCCATCTCGCCCGCGCCGAGACGCCCAAGATCGCCATCCTGTCGAGCATCATGGCCAGCGACGCCCGCGCCCCGGGCGGCAGCTACGCCTATCGCGCCTCCAAGGCGGCGGCGCTCAACCTCGGGCGCAACCTCGCGGTCGATCTCGCCCCCGAGGGCATCGCGCTGGGCATCTATCATCCCGGCTGGGTCCGCACCGACATGGGCGGCAATGAGGCCGATATCGACGTCGCAGAGGCGCGCGACGGGCTCATCGCCCGGTTTGACGCGCTCACCCTCGACACCACCGGCTGTTTCGAGGGCTGGGACGGCAACCCGATCCCCTACTGATCCCCTGCTGAGCACGCCAAAACCGCCACTGTCGCAAGACCGCCGCAATACCGACGCGATACCGACAGGCGGTTTTGCCCCGATCCCTTTGGTCCGAAAACTGCGCCCTCGGGGCGGATTTCCCGCCCCAAGCCGCGACAAACCGGCCCAGAGCGCAATTTTCCTGATGCCACGCCACTTGCCCTTCGCCGCGACCGGGCGTAAACCCCCGCGCGACCAATACCCGAAGGGACCGACCCCATGCCCGTTCTCGTGATGAAATTCGGCGGCACATCCGTCGCCAATCTCGACCGCATCCGCCGCGCCGCCAAACGTGTGGGCGTCGAGGTGGCCAAGGGCTATGACGTGATCGTCATCGTCTCGGCCATGTCGGGCAAGACCAACGAGCTGGTGGGCTGGGTGGGCGAGACCTCGCCGCTCTATGACGCCCGCGAATATGACGCGGTGGTCAGCTCGGGCGAGAATGTGACCGCCGGTCTCATGGCGCTCACCTTGCAGGAAATGGACGTGCCGGCGCGCAGCTGGCAGGGCTGGCAAGTGCCGGTCAAGACGACCTCGGCCCATTCCGCCGCCCGCATCGAAGAGATCCCCACCGACAACATCACCGCCAAGTTTGGCGAAGGCATGCGCGTCGCCGTGGTCGCGGGCTTTCAGGGCGTGAGCCCCGAGGGCCGCATCACCACGCTGGGCCGGGGCGGCTCGGACACCACTGCCGTGGCCTTTGCCGCCGCTTTCGACGCCGAACGCTGTGACATCTACACCGATGTCGACGGGGTCTATACCACCGATCCGCGCATCGCGTCGAAGGCGCGCAAGCTCGACAAGATCGCCTTTGAGGAAATGCTGGAACTGGCCTCGCTCGGGGCCAAGGTATTGCAGACCCGCTCGGTCGAGCTGGCGATGCGCTATAATGTCAAACTGCGCGTGCTGAGCAGTTTCGAGGAACAATCTGACGCGGCCGGGACGCTGGTCTGCGATGAGGAGGAAATCATGGAATCTAATGTCGTAAGCGGCATCGCCTATTCGCGGGACGAGGCCAAGATGACCCTCATCTCGGTCGCCGACCGGCCCGGCATCGCCGCCGCCATCTTCGGCCCGCTCTCCGAGGCCGGGGTGAATGTCGATATGATCATTCAGAACATCGCCGAAGAAGGTCGCACCGACATGACCTTCTCCTGCCCCACCGATCAGGTGAAACGCGCCGAAAAGGCCATGGCGGATGCCAAGGCCCGGGGCGACATCAACTATCACGATCTGGTGGCCGACACCGATGTCGCCAAAGTCTCCGCCGTGGGCATCGGCATGCGCAGCCAGTCGGGCGTCGCCGCCAAGATGTTCAAGACGCTCTCCGACGAAGGCGTCAACATCAAGGTCATCGCGACCTCCGAGATCAAGATTTCGGTGCTGATAGACCGCAAATACATGGAGCTCGCCGTGCAGGCGCTGCATGACGCGTTCGAGCTCGACAAGGCCTGAGGTCTAGGGCCTTAAGGCTATCCCCCAGGGCCTAGCCCTCGCCCATCAAGATCAGTTGCCGGACCTCGTAAAACTCTGGTCCGGCGACATTTTCCCACTCTCCCGCCATGGCGGGCGGCACCGGATAGCCGGTCGCCTCGCGGCTCTGCCCATCGGTGGCACAGCGCTGACCCGCGCGAAACACCGTATCGCTCGCCGAGATCTTGCCCAGCTTCTCATCGCTCAGCATCTTGATCCGCCCGCCCTCCCCGAAGGCATAGCGCGCCCGAAAGAGCTGCCCGGCATAGAGCACCACCGCCTCGGCCTGCATCGCCGCGCCGCGCCCCTCGATCCGCACCGGCCCGGGCCGCGCCAGCGCCGCCCCCTCGCCGCCCGGCAGCTCCGCCGCCCGCTCGATCACCTCGAACGCGCCCGCCTTGGCCCAGATATGACCGTTGTAATAGCGCAGATACTGCGCCGCCTGCGCCTCGGTGCCGAGATCCGGCGCACTCTGCGCCGCGATCCCATGCACCGTCGCCGCCCGCCCGTCGAGAAACACCGGCACGCCACCGCGCGGCACCAGATAAGAGCGCAGACAGGGATGATCCCACGCGCCCATCTCCCAAAGCTCCGCGCCGTCGTGGAACTGCAGCCCAAGCCGCCGCGCATAGTGCATCTCCGCCGCCGCCAAGACCCCGGGCTCATCGGTCTCGGACGCCGCATCAGAGGCCGCTGAGGCCCCCCGCGCCCCAGCCCCTTGCAACCTTACGGCGACCTCTTCCGGCCCCTCCCCCCCGAGCCGCGTGAAAAACACCTCGCCACCGGGCTTGATCTTGCGCAGCGCTGCCTCAAATTCCCCTTGGCTCACCACCGCCACCCCGTCCACAGACAGGAGTATGTCACCCAGTTTCAGACCCGCCTCCTGCGCCGCATACCCGTCGAGCACCGAGATCACGAAAACGCCCGCAGGCGCCTCCATCCCGGCCCGCTCGGCGATCCGCGCGCTCACCGCATATACGCTGGCGCCGAGGACCCCGCGCCGCGCCTCCGACGGCTCGAACCGCCCCCACAGGACCAGCCCCGATGCCAAGAGCCCAAGCCCGGCCAGACCCCAGATCCGCCGCCCGCGCAGCCGCGCCAACAGCCCCGCCGACACCCGCCCGACTGATGAAAACCTGTCCTTTACCATCACAACTGCCTGTTTTTACGGCGCACCGATCAGAGCCTTCCCGTCTGACGCGAAACACATGGAATTTCTTATGATTACACGTCATGATAGAAGAAAGAATAGCAAAGACGCCGCCGCCGAATCTGAATATCTTCGGCGCGGCACCGAGGGGAGACGGTGCATGGCGAGAGTTTCACCATGATGGACGGCTTTATCACCGACAGCCGCCAGATGCTTGGCCGTCTGCGCGAGATCATGTCAGAGGAAACCGGCGGCCAGACGCGGCTCGACCGGATCACCTCGCTGATCTCCGAAGAAATGCGCACCGAGGTCTGCTCGATCTACCTCTTCCGCGACGAGGAAACCCTCGAACTCTGCGCCACCGAAGGTCTCAACGCCGAGGCCGTGCACCAGACGCGGATGCGGCTCGGCGAAGGTCTCGTGGGCCGGGTCGCCCGCACCAGCAAGGTGATCAACACCGATGACGCCCCCGCCACGCGCGGCTTTCGCTACATGCCCGAGACCGGCGAAGAGGCCTATTCCTCCTTCCTCGGCGTGCCGATCCAGCGGCTCGGCGAAACGCTCGGCGTGCTGGTGGTCCAGTCGAAACAAGCGCGCAGCTATTCCGACGAGGAAATCTATGCCGTCGAAGTGGTCGCCATGGTCATCGCCGAGATGGCCGAGCTCGGCGCTTTCGTCGGCGAAGGCGCGGCCATGTCGGCCCGCCACCAACACCCGGTCATGTTCCGCGGCCATGTCGCCCAAGAGGGCGTCGCGCGCGGCCATGTCTGGCTGCACGAGCCGCGCGTCGTGGTCACCAACCCGATCGCCGACGACCCGGCGGCCGAGTTGGAACGGCTCACCGAGGCGGTGGAAACCCTGCGCGTCGGCGTCGACCGGATGCTCTCGGATGTGCGCAGCGGCGACAAGGAACAGCTGCAAGTCCTTGAGACCTATCGCATGTTCGCCAATTCCAAGGGCTGGATGCGGCGCATGGAAGAGGACATCGGCCGTGGCCTCTCGGCCGAGGCTGCGGTCGAAAAGGAACAATCCACCGCCCGGTCGCGGATGGAGAAGGCCACCGACGCCTATCTTCGCGACCGGCTCCACGATCTCGACGATCTGAGCAACCGGCTCCTGCGCATCCTGACCGGTCAGGGCCGCGAAACCGGCGCGGAAATGCCGCCCGATCCGATCCTCATCGCCCGCAATATCGGCCCGGCGGAGCTCTTGGATTATGGCCGCTCGCTCAAGGGGATCGTGCTCGAAGAGGGCGCGGTCGGCAGCCATGCCACCATCGTCGCCCGGGCGCTGGCCATCCCGCTGGTGATCCATGCCGAACGCATCACCACCGAGGCGCTCAACGGCGATCCGGTGCTCATCGACGGCGATCAGGGCATCGTGCATCTGCGCCCCGACGACACGATCAGCGCCGCTTTCGTCGACAAGATGGCGATGCAGGCCGAGGCCCAGGAACGCTATGCCTCGATCCGCGACAAACCCGCAGAAACGCTCTGCGGCGCGCGCATCGGGCTGATGATGAACGCCGGTCTCATGGCCGATCTGCCGAGCCTCGTGGGCTCTGGCGCCGAGGGCGTCGGCCTCTTTCGGACCGAGCTGCAATTCCTGATCCGCAACCACATGCCGAAACGCGCCGAGCTGAGCGATCTCTACGCCCGCGTCATGGATGCGGCGCAGGGCAAACAGGTGACCTTTCGCACGCTCGACATCGGCTCGGACAAGGTGCTGCCCTATATGAAGGCCACGGACGAGCCCAACCCGGCGCTCGGCTGGCGCGCCATCCGGATCGGTCTCGACCGGCCCGGGGTGATGCGGATGCAGCTGCAGGCGTTGGTGCGCGCCGCCGCCGGGCGGCCGCTCTCGGTGATGTTCCCCTTCGTGGCCCAGCTCGAGGAATTCGCCGCCGCCCGTGCCGAGATGGACAAGGCGCTCGAACGCGAACGCATCCTCGGCCACCCGCTGCCCTCCGATCTCAAGGTCGGCGCGATGCTGGAAACCCCGTCGCTCGCCTATGCGCCCGACAGTTTCTACCGCGATGTCGATTTCCTCTCCATCGGCGGCAATGATCTCAAGCAATTCTTCTTTGCCGCCGACCGCGAGAACGAGCTGGTGCGCCGCCGCTATGACACGCTCAACGTCTCTTTCCTGACCTTCCTCGAAAACATCGTGAAACGCTGCGAAAAGACCGGCACGCCGCTGAGCTTCTGTGGCGAGGACGCGGGCCGCCCGGTCGAGGCCGCCTGCCTCGCCGCCATCGGCCTGCGCAGCCTGTCGATGCGCCCCGCCTCCATCGGTCCGGTGAAATCCATCCTGCGCCGCATCGACCTCACGGAACTGCACGCGCTCATTCACGAGGCCGCCGAGCGCGGCGATCAATCGGTACGCCCCGCCGCGATGGACTATCTGCGCGGCAAGCTCTGATTAGGTCTGCACGGGGCTCTGAAGAGGGACGCTGAAACGCGGCCCTAGCCGCGTTTGACCGCCGGCGCAGTGATCAGCTTGCGAAACTCCGCGACCAATTCGTCATGATCGCGGTTGGCCTCGATGGCCAGCCGCCGCAGCCCGAAATGCACATGCGCCATTTGCTGATAATAGCCGGTAAAGGCGTAATTGACCGCAGCCCCCGCCGCCGCCCCCAGCACCGGCACCGCCTGCGCCGCGAGCTTTTGCCCCAGCACCGCCGCCAGACGCGGCGCCACCCGCGCGATCAGCGCGTTGAGCGCCGGCCCCGTCACCGCCAGCCGCGTGCCGAGAAAGGCCAGATCCGCCTCGTCATCCCGCTCCAGCGGGCCAGAGGCCGCAAAGACCTGAATGCAATCATAGCGCACGCTTTCCTCCGAGGGGTCAAACCCCTCTTCCTCGGCCACGTCCTGAATGGTGCGCAGAAGGATCGCCGTGGTCACCGGCAGCTCGGCCATCGCCCCCGGCATGCCGCCGAGACCGCCCGCCGCCCCCATCGCCGTCGTCACCGCCCGGTTGAGCCAGCCGGGCTGGCCGCCCACCACGCCGCGCGAGCGATGCGCCGCCTCCATCGCAAGGCGCAGCGCCTCGGCGGTGGCATCCTCCATCCGGTCGCGGATCGGTGCCGGCAACCGGCCCATGATATCGGCGGCCGAGCCCCCCAGCGCGTTGAGAACCTGCATCCCGAGCCCATCGGCCCTGGCATGGCGCAACGCCAAGGCCTGCAGCGCCTTTTGCGTGTCATCCTCGGAAATCGGCGGGCCCAACAGGGTCAGATCAGGTGTGCTCATCCTCTAAAGATCGGCACGCGCCAGAGATTTTCAAGATAATTTGCGGATCAGGTGACTTTGGTCACATGGCCGGTGACGCCCGCCCAGGCATCGGGCCGCAGCGCGATGCCCAGCACCCGGTCCGGGTTGGTCGGTGGCGGCATCTCGACCCCGTCGAGCCGCTCGAACCCGAAGCGCGCATAATAGGGCGCGTCGCCCACCAGCATCACCCGGGGCCAGCCCTGCTCGCGCGCCTTGTCGAGACTGCCGTGAATGAGCAAGCCGCCAAGCCCCTCGCCCTGCCGCGTCGGGTGCACCGCCACCGGCCCGAGCAACAGCGCCCGCGCCGCGCCCACCATCACCGGCCAATAGCGGATCGCACCGGCCACGATACCGCTCGGATCGCGCGCCACGAGGCACAGACCGGATACCGGCGTAATACCGTCGCGTAACCGATAGGACGACAGCGCCTCACGACCGGGTGCAAAGCACAGATCATAGAGCGCTTCGACCTCCCACCAGTCCTCCGCGGTTTCCGGGCGTAATTCGAACACTGTGCAGGCGGCCTTTCTGGGCGTTTTCGGGTGGCAAAGCGGTTATCACGGGCGTAAGCCTTGCACAAACCTAGAAAATCACCCGAGGAGCCCCGCGCGATGTTTTACCGCCCCGAAGACGGTCATGGCCTGCCGCACAACCCGTTCAACGCCATCGTCTCGCCGCGTCCCATTGGCTGGATATCCTCCAAGAGCGCCGATGGCGTGGCCAATCTCGCGCCCTATTCCTTTTTCAACGCAGTGGCTTACGTCCCGCCCCAGGTGATGTTTTCCTCGACCAATGAAAAAGACAGCCTGCGCAATATCCGCGACAGCGGCACGTTCTGCGTCAATGTGGTGAGCGAGGCGATGCTGCATCAGATGAACGAAAGCTCCGCCGCCCTGCCGCCTGAGAGCGATGAGTTCGTCCGCGCAGGCCTCGCCTCGGCGCCCTGCGAAACGATCGACTGCCCCCGCGTCGCCGACGCCCCCGCCGCGCTCGAATGCAAGGTGACCGAGATCCTGCAACTCAAGGGCGCTGCCAATTTCGCCATTTTCGGCGAGGTCACCGGCGTCCATATCCGCGAGGACTGCCTCCGCGACGGCCGCTTTGATGTCACGAGCTTTGTGCCCATCGCGCGGCTCGGCTACATGGATTACACCGCCGTCCGCGAGGTGTTCGAACTGGCCCGTCCCGAGGTCTGAACCCGCCGCGACTCACCTCTCGCAAATGCAGCATTCCATGCCGCAGCACAGCATCAAAATAGCGCCCAGCCTTAAAAACCGGGCGCTATTTGCGTTTTCACCCTGCTCGAAAACTGTGCAGGTGCAGAAAAATCAGCCAAAAGGTCAGCATTTATGACAATTATCACGGGATGGTTACCCAACTGTCATTCCCTTCCGCCAGAAGATGGCTACATCTGGAAACAGAGATGACAAGGAGACCTCCCGTGACCAAGTCCGACACCTCCCAAACCGATCTGACACCCGATGCCTTTGGCTTTGACGAAGACACCAAGCTGCGTTCCGATGGCACGCTCGACGTGGATCACTATGTGGCACTCGGCCGCCAGATGCGCGCCGAACACACCCGCGATCTGGTGCTGGGCCTGACCCGCAGCATCGCGGCGATCCGCCTCGGCGGCCTGCGCCTCTCGCGCCGCCTGCATATCTTCGGCCACTAAGGCCAGCCGCGCTTCAGGTCTCAGCCAAGACCAAGATCGCAAGACCAAGACCCAAGAGCAGTTGGGGCGGGCCCTCTCGGACCCGCCCCTTTTCTGTAAGCAATAGCTTCCGGCTCAATGCCCGCCGAGCACCCCGGTCCGCACACCGTAATCCACCGCCAGCGCGTAATCGGGATCGTCGTCGCTATCGACCACCAGATGCCCCGCCCGCGTCAGAAGCTGATGACAATCGCGGCTCAGATGGCGCAGCATGATCCGCTTGCCCTCGGCCTCATAGCGCCCGGCCACCGTCTCGATCGCCTGCAGCGCCGATTGGTCCACCACCCGGCTCGCATCGAAATCGACGATCACCACCTCCGGATCGCCCTCGTAATCGAAGAGCTCGACAAACCCATCGGTCGAGCCAAAGAACAGCGGCCCCTGGATCTCATAGACCTTGGCGCCCTTCTCGGTCACCGACTCGCGTTCGACCGCATGGATGCGCTTGGCATTGTTCCACGCATAGGCCAGCGCCGAGACGATCACCCCCACGACCACCGCCACCGCGAGGTCTTCCATCACCGTCACCACGGTCACGAGGATGATGACGAAGGCATCCATCATCGGCACTTTGCGCAGGATCTTGAACGAGTTCCACGCGAACGTCCCGATCACCACCATGAACATCACACCGACCAGCGCCGCGAGCGGGATCTGCTCGATCAGCGGCGCGGCAAAGAGGATAAAGATCAGCAGAAAGAGCGCCGCCGCCACCCCGGCGATCCGCGTCCGCCCGCCCGATTTCACATTGATCATCGACTGGCCGATCATCGCACAGCCGCCCATGCCGCCGAAAAACCCGGTGAGCGTATTGGCCAGACCTTGCGCGATACATTCCTGGCTCGCACCGCCCCGCCGCCCGGTGATTTCACCCACGAGGTTGAGGGTCAGCAGGCTCTCGATAAGTCCAATTGCCGCGAGGATCACCGCATAGGGCAGGATGATCTGCAAAGTCTCGAGGTTGAGCGGCGCCAGAGGCGTCCCATAGAGACCTTCCCCCTGACCAAAGGGCCAATGGAAGGCCGGGAAACTGCCCTCGATCGAGGCCAGATCGCCGACCCGCGGCACCTCGAGCCCAAGCCCGATCACCAGCCCCGCGACCACCACGATCCCCGCCAGCGGTGCCGGCACGATGCGGGTGATGCGCGGCATGACCCAGATCACCGCCATGGTCAGCGCCACGAGCCCCAGCATGGTCATCATCTCGACCCCGGCGAGCCAGGTGCCCCCCGACATGCCATGGCCGGTGTTGACCATGCTGCCCGGCTCCTTGAACTGACCGAGCTGCGCGAGAAAGATCACGATGGCCAAGCCATTCACAAAGCCGAGCATCACGGGATGCGGCACCAGACGGATGAACTTGCCCCATTTGAGGGCCCCGGCAATCACCTGAAGAATGCCCATCAACACCACGGTCGCAAAGAGATATTCGACGCCATGCTCGGCCACCAGCGCCACCATGACCACTGCCAGCGCCCCGGTCGCGCCCGAGATCATCCCCGGCCGCCCGCCGATCACCGCGGTCACCAGACCGACGAGGAACGCGGCATAGAGCCCGACCAGCGGATGCACCCCGGCGACAAAGGCAAAGGCCACCGCCTCGGGCACCAGCGCCAGCGCCACGGTGAGCCCCGACAGAAGCTCGGTGCGCACCCGCCCCATGGTCAGATGTTCATCCTGCATGATGCTCAGATCAGGCATCGAAATATTGTTGGCTAGCGCCGCGAGAAGGGTCTTTTTCACGGGGTATCGTCCTTTTGGGATTGCGGGCATTTGCGCGCCCCCTACCCGTTTGACCGGGTTTTGACAACTCCGCCCCGCCCCGAGACCCGGCCTCGCCCGTCAACCGTGACAAATGCGCGGCGGGCGCACCCCGGCTTGCCTAGCCCGCAGGCGCTTTGCGCATTGCGACCCCCGGCCGCACCGGCCAGGTGAGCCACAGCAGGCAGAGCACCACCAACGCCACCCCGGTCCAGCCGAGCGGATCGAGCCGCTCGCCCACCACCAGCACCGCCAAGAGCGCCGCCACCACCGGCTCGAACAGCGTCAGCGTGGTGGCGAGGCTCGCCGCCACCCGCGCCAGCCCATAGCCAAAGGCGAGATAGCCCAAAAACATCGGCACCACCGCCATGTAGATCCCCACGCCCGCATTCTGCCAGCTGTCGAGAAACCCGGCCCCGGTGAGCGCCAGAACCGGCATGAGCAGCAGCCCACCCAGCCCAAAGGTCGCCCCCATCGTGGCCCGCGCGCTGATCCCGCGCTGCATCATCCGCCGCGCCGTCCAGGAATAGAGCGCATAGGTGAACCCGGCCCCAAGCCCCAACAGCGCCCCGGCCAACGGATGCGCGCCGCCCACCCCATGCCCGCCGGTCTCGGCAAGGCTCAAGAGCGCCATGCCCACAAGCCCGATCGCCGCCCCGATCATCCAGCGCCGGCTGAGCCGCAGCCCGTCGAGCCGGTATTCGATCAAGGCCGACAACAGCGGTGCGGACCCCAGCGACACCAACGTGCCAATGGTCACCCCCGCCAGCCGCATCGAGGCGTAGAACGCCAGCGGATAGAGCGCCACCGCCACCGCCCCGAGCCACAGACAGCGCCATTCCCGCATGATCCCCGCCCGGTGCCGCCGCAGCCCGCCCAGCGCCACCAGCGCCTGCAACAGCCCGCCAAACCCCATCGCCGCCGCGCCGATGGCGACCGGGCTCATCTCTGGCGCGAATGTCGCCGCCGTCCCCGTGGTCCCCCATAGGATCGACGCGACCAAAACTGCCGCCACCCCGGCAAAACTCATTCCCTGCGCCATCACTTTACCCCTCACCCACTGGGCCTTGCCCCGGCATCATCACACTCAACATGTCGCGCATCTCGCGCAGACAGGCATCGCTGCCCTCAAGCCCCGCGCGCACCATCGCCCCCTCGATGAGAAAGGCGAACTGCCGCGCATAGCGCGCCGCCGCCGCCTCGCCGCAGATCTCGGCAAGCTCGGACCGCAGGATCGCTTCGACCTCTTCCTTATGCCGCCGCACTGCCGCGCGCCCCGGATCCCCGGGCAGCAATTCCGCCGCCGCGTTGAGCAGCCCACAGCCGCGAAACCCGCGCTCATAGGCGAAATTCGCGTGATCGGCATAGGCATCGACCACCGCCAAGATCCGCGCCTGCGGATCATCGAGCCCCTCAACCCGCGCCGCATGAAACCCCAGCCACTCGGCATGACGCGCCTCGATATAGGCCTCGATCAGCGCCGATTTGGAGGCGAAATTGTTGTAAAGGCTCTGCTTTGCGACCCCGGCACGCTCTATGATCCGGTCAATGCCGGTCGCCACGATCCCGTCTTGGTAAAACAGCTCTTCCGCCGCCCGCAGCAGCCGGTCCCGCGCCGTCTCGCCTTTGGTATGTGCCACGCCAAGCCCTCCGCAGCAAGTAACTAGGTAGACCAGTCTACCTATTTGCGCCCCCTGTCAACCCCCACCCCTCACTTTCGCGACAGATGCGGCAGATCGCGCCCCGTGACGGGTTGACTTCGCCGCCGCCCACGCCACGATCCGGGCCAAGCGAAAGGACCAAAGATGACCAAGACAATGCTGGGCGTGATCGGTGGATCGGGCCTCTATCAGATCGACGGGCTGCAATCGCCTGAATGGCAAACGGTAGAGACCCCCTGGGGCGCGCCCTCGGATCAGATCCTCACCGGCACGCTCGACGGCATGGCGCTGGCCTTCCTGCCCCGCCACGGGCGCGGCCATACCCACACGCCGACCTCCGTGCCCTATCGCGCCAATATCGACGCGCTGAAACGGCTGGGCGTTACTGATGTCATCTCGGTCTCTGCTTGCGGCTCGTTCCGCGAGGCGATGGCCCCCGGCGATTTCGTCGTGGTGAATCAATTCATCGACCGCACCTTCGCCCGCGAGAAATCCTTCTTCGGCCCCGGCTGCGTCGCCCATGTGAGCGTCGCCCACCCGACCTGCCCCCGGCTCTCGGCGGCCTGCCTCACCGCCGCCATCGACGCGGGCATCACCGTGCATGACGGCGGCACCTATCTCGCCATGGAAGGCCCGCAATTCTCGACGCTGGCGGAATCGCGCATGTACCGCGAACATTGGGGCGCGGATGTCATCGGCATGACCAACATGCCCGAGGCCAAGCTCGCCCGCGAGGCCGAGCTTTGCTATGCGAGCATCGCGATGGTCACCGATTACGACAGCTGGCACCCCGATCATGGCGAGGTCGACGTGACCCAGATCATCGCCACGCTCACCGGCAATGCCGACAAGGGCCGCGCCATGATCGAACGGCTCCCCGGCCTGCTTGAGGCCGAGCGCGCGCCCTGCCCGCATGGCTGTGACCGCGCTCTCGATCATGCTATCCTCACCGCGCCCGACGCCCGCGATCCCGCCCTCGTGGCGCGGCTCGACGCGGTGGCGGGCCGTCTTCTCTAACCAGCCTCCTCTAGCCGGTCTCCTTTAACCGAAAGCTCCGCCCATGCCTCTCGATCTCTGGCTCGCCTTCGTCGCCGCCTCCACCGCGCTCTTGCTCATCCCCGGCCCCACGGTCCTCTTGGTGCTGAGCTACGCGCTCTCCAAAGGCCGCAGCGTGGCGCTTGCCAGCGCCGCCGGCGTGGCGCTGGGCGATCTCGTCGCCATGTCCGCCTCGCTCGCCGGTCTCGGCGCGCTGGTGCTGGCCTCGGCCACGCTCTTTACCGCGCTGAAATGGATCGGCGCGGCCTATCTGGTCTGGATGGGGATCAAACTTCTGCGCTCGGCCCCCTCCGAGGGGCTCGACGCCACCCCCACCCGCGAGATCACCACCCGCAGCGTCTTCTGGCACGCGGCCGGGGTGACCGCGCTCAACCCGAAATCCATCGCCTTCTTCATCGCCTTTGTCCCGCAATTCGTCACGCTCAACGCGCCGCTCTTGCCGCAATTCGCCATTCTCGTCGCGACGTTCGTGACCCTCGCCGCCCTCAACGCGCTGGCCTATGCGCTCTTGGCCGACCGGCTGCGCAGCACCATCCGCCGCCCCGCCGTGATCACCTGGCTGACCCGCTCGGGCGGTATGGCTCTGGTGGCGATGGGGGTGATGACCGCGACGCTGCGGCGCAGCAATTGAATATGGCGCTCCGACACACGCACTGCTAGAACAGCCTTATGAAAACCGTCAAAGACTATATCCGCACCATCCCGAATTTCCCCCATGAGGGGATCATGTTCCGCGATGTGACCACGCTGTTCGGCGATGGCGCAGGCTTTTCCCTCGCCGTCGATCAGATGGTCGAGGCCGCCCAAGGCCGCGACATCGACAAGGTCGCAGGTCTCGAAGCCCGCGGCTTCATCCTCGGCGGTGCCATCGCGCATCGGCTGGGCTGTGGCTTCGTGCCGATCCGCAAGGCCGGCAAACTCCCCGGCAGCAAGATTTCCGAGGCCTATCTGCTCGAATATGGCGAGGCCGTGGTCGAGATCCACGAAGACGCGATCGAACCCGGCGAACGGGTGCTGCTGGTCGATGACCTGCTGGCCACCGGCGGCACCGCCGAGGCCGGCATCCGCCTCATCGAGCGGCTCGGCGGTCAGGTGGTCGGCTGCAGCTTTGCCGTTGACCTGCCGGAACTCGGCGGCGCGGCCCGGCTGCGCGCCATGGGGATGGATGTCGACATGCTCTGCGCCTTCGACGGCGCCTGACCAGCGCGCACAGGCCAAAGCCCCGGACCAAACGCCGCAACTGGCACATTTCCGGTTCGGTTTCAGGCGAGTGCCGCCTAGATATCTAGGCAATAACAGATCACGAAAGGAGCCCTCAAATGGCCCAAGATCCCCTCTTCTGGGTGGTGGCAGCCGCCTGTGTCATCGTGCTGGGCATCCTTGTCTTCGGCGTGACAACCTTTGGCCGGGGCGGCGAGTTCAACCGCAAACACGCCAACAAGATCATGCGCTGGCGCATCGCCGCGCAATTCATCGCAGTCCTGCTGATTCTCGGCTTTGTCTGGCTGCGCAGCAGCGGAGGCCAATGACATGGTGGTCCTGAACAAGCTCTACACCCGCACCGGCGACAAGGGCGACACCGCCCTCGGCAATGGCACCCGCGTCGCCAAACATTCGGCCCGCGTCACCGCCTATGGCACGGTCGATGAAACCAATGCCACCGTCGGCCTCGCCCGGATCGAGGCCGAGGCCGACAGCGACATGGATCAGGCCCTCGCCCGCATCCAGAACGATCTCTTCGATCTCGGCGCCGATCTCTGCACCCCCGACATGGACAAGGATGCCGAGGCCGACTACCCGCCGCTGCGGATGAGCGACCAACAGGTGACCCGGCTCGAGGCCGAAATCGACGCGATGACCGCCACGCTCACACCGCTGCGCAGCTTTATCCTGCCCGGCGGCAGCCGCCTCGCGGCCCAGCTCCACCTCTGCCGCACCGTGTCGCGCCGCGCCGAACGGCTCGCCGTGGAACTGGCGGGCGAGGAACCGGTGAACCCGGCCGCCGTGAAATACCTCAACCGGCTGAGCGACTGGTTCTTCGCCGCCGCCCGCATGGCCAATGACGAAGGCCGTGCCGACGTGCTCTGGGTGCCCGGCGCCAACCGCTAATCCGCGCCCGCCTGCGGAACAGGCTGGCGGCAATTCGCAACAAAGTTTCCTCAGCGGGGCACGCCGGGCAGCATCGCGACGTCACAGAGCCCAATAATGACGATTTTGGCCTGTTGTCCCCGGTCGCGACTCGGTAAAACCCTGCGAGATAGCTTGCGCCTGACTCGACTGGTCAGGTGTTTTTTCAAGGGAGACCATGCCAATGAAGGTGCTTGTGCCTGTCAAACGCGTGATCGACTATAACGTGAAAGTGCGCGTCAAAGCGGACGGGAGCGGTGTCGATCTTGCCAATGTGAAAATGTCGATGAACCCCTTCGACGAGATTGCCGTCGAAGAGGCGATCCGCCTGAAAGAGGCCGGCAAGGCCGATGAGGTCGTCGCGGTCTCGATCGGTGTCAAGCAGGCGCAGGAAACCCTGCGGACCGCGCTCGCCATGGGCGCCGACCGCGCCATTCTCGTGGTTGCCGCCGACGACGTTCACACCGACATCGAACCGCTGGCCGTGGCCAAGATCCTCGCCAAGGTCGTCGAAGAAGAACAGCCCGGTCTCGTCCTCGCGGGCAAGCAGGCGATCGACAACGACATGAACGCCACCGGTCAGATGCTCTCGGCGCTGCTCGGCTGGAGCCAAGGCACCTTTGCCAGCGGCCTCGACATCGATGGTGACAGCGCGCTCGTCACCCGCGAAGTGGACGGCGGCCTGCAAACGATCAAGGTCAAGATGCCCGCCATCATCACCGTCGATCTGCGCCTCAATGAGCCGCGCTACGCCTCGCTTCCCAACATCATGAAAGCGAAGAAAAAGCCGCTCGACGAGAAAACCGCCGCCGATTACGGCGTCGATGTCAGCCCGCGTCTCGAAATCGTCAAGACCGACGAACCCGAGGCCCGCAAGGCAGGCGAGATTGTGGGCTCGGTCGACGAGCTCGTGGCGAAACTCAAAGAAGTGGGGGCTGTGTAATGGCTGTTCTTCTTCTCGCAGAAGTCACCGATGGTGAACTGGCGCTCGACGCAACCGCAAAGGCCGTCACCGCCGCGAAACAACTGGGCGATGTGACCGCGCTGTGCTGTGGGGCAAATGCCGCCGCCGCCGGTGAAGCCGCCGCCAAGATCGACGGCGTGTCCAAAGTGCTCGTCGCCGAAGACGCCTCGCTCGGTCACCGCCTCGCGGAACCCACCGCGGCGCTGCTGGTCAGCCTCGCAGGCGATTACGAACATATCGTCGCGCCCGCCACCACCGACGCCAAGAACGTGCTGCCCCGCGTGGCCGCTCTGCTCGACGTCATGGTGATCTCGGACGTGTCGGGTGTTGTCGATGGCAACACGTTCGAACGCCCGATCTATGCCGGCAACGCGATCCAGACGGTGAAATCCTCGGACGCGAAAAAAGTCATCTCCTTCCGCACCTCGACCTTCGATGCGGCTGGCGACGGCGGCTCGGCCTCGGTCGAAACCATCTCGGCCGCTGAAAACCCCGGCCTGTCGGAATGGGTCGAAGACAAGGTTGCCGCAAGCGACCGCCCCGAGCTCACCTCGGCAGGCGTCGTCGTCTCGGGCGGCCGTGGTGTCGGCTCCGAAGAAGACTTCAAGATCATCGAAGCCCTCGCCGACAAGCTCGGCGCAGCCGTTGGCGCCTCGCGCGCGGCCGTCGATTCGGGCTATGCCCCGAACGACTGGCAGGTCGGTCAGACCGGCAAGGTCGTGGCACCGGATCTCTACATCGCCGTAGGCATCTCGGGCGCCATCCAGCACCTCGCCGGCATGAAGGACTCGAAGATCATCGTCGCGATCAACAAGGACGAAGAAGCCCCGATCTTCCAGGTCGCCGATTACGGCCTCGTGGCGGACCTCTTCGAAGCCGTCCCCGAGCTGACCTCCAAGCTCTGATCGCTCAGATCTCTGCAAATTGAAAGGCCCGCCCCCTCGGCGGGCCTTTTTCTTATGGGCTGCCGGTCCCGCACCGGCTCGGCCACCTCTTTCTGATCCCCGCTCACATCGCGCCCGTCAGAGCGGTTTCTTTACTTTTGCACCACGTCCGGTACGGTCTTACCTTTAGATTTGCCGGTAACGTTTCGCCTTTAGACTTATTTCCGCATGAAGGATTTTAAGAATGGCCAAACCGCAATTGAGAATTCTTGTAACAAGCTCCCTCCTCATGGCCTTCGGATCCGCCAGCTTCGCTGAGGGTCTGCCGCCAGAGCTTGCACAGAATATGTCGATCTTTCCTGGCTTCAGGGCCATCTATGAGAACGATCCCTCCTTGGCCTCCAAGTCCGAAATCGCGACCGATGCCTTCCACATTCTACAGGCGATCGCGAAACACCCAGCAAGCTGCATTTTTGCGAATGCCGAGGAGGTCCCGTTTTCTGTCACCGTCAAAAAATCAGAGGTGAACAGTTACGGCGTGGAAATGAACAGCGAGACACAGACGCTGACCGGGTCCATCGCCGTCAGACCCGAATTCGTCCCTTGGGTGAAAGCGAACATCAAGTTTATGAACAGCAACCCCCTCTCCGGAGTGCGCAACGGCGTCGACACATTGCTGACGACGCAGGGCTGTGACAGCGAACACATGACCCGTATCGAACAGGGTCTCGCAACGGCCTTCGGCGTCTCGTTATCCGCCAAGCCGACCCCGAAACTGGGCGACGGCAGCTGGGAGACATTCGTGGATAGCTGCTACCCCGCATCGGTTCAGAGCTACATGGAGGCCACGGGCGGCGAAGAGCCGTCCCTGTCGATGATCGTCTACGCCTGTGTTTGTACCGAAGCCGCGTTGCAAGAAATCGGCGATCCCGAGATCTACGCTGACTTCGCAAGGGGCGATTACTCAGCCTATGAACAGATCAAGGACGTCTACGACCCCGCCTTCGACCAATGCTTCCGGCAGGGCACGACCCCGGAGATCGAAAAGCGCATAGAGGACTACACGCGCAAACATGGCCTCCTTTAGCGCCCTGAACACTCCAGGCCCGCCCCCTCGGCGGGCCTTTTTCATTGCGCCACAGGCCTCCTCTCACGCATTCACCAGCTCTTCGATCACCGGGCCGAGCCGCGCCGCCGTCTCCTGATGCACCTGCGGGCCGAGCAGCTCTGACGCCACCGTCGCCTCGAAATCGGAATGCACCATGCCCTGCGCCCCCGCCCGCATCGCCTCGGCGCTCGCCGTCGCATCCACCACGCTGCGCACCATCGGCATCAGCGCCTTGATCATCCCCCGCGTGACAAAGGCCGGGTCCTCGATCAGATCGGGCATCCCCGCATCGCGCCGCATCTCATGCGCCGAGAGCCACAGCAAAACCACCGGCGCGTTGATCCGCTCGATCAGCAGCCGCATCCGCGCCAGCCACGCCGCCTGCAGCTCATCGCGGACCAGCGCAAACCGGTCGAGCGACTGATCCCGCAACCGGCTCAGCATATGCCGGGTGAAATGAAACTCGGTAAAATCCACCTCATTGAAAATCGCCCGCAGCATCGGCGAGGCCTCGACAAACCGGTCATTGCGCCGCGGATGCACCCGGTAGAACCGGTTGGACATATTCTGCGCCGGTGGCACCTGCAGCACCACCGCCCGCGCCCCCGCCGCCGCGCTGAGCACATCGGGATCATGCAAAAACGCATCGATCCCCGCATTCGGCCAGCCAAAATTGATGCATTTCACCCCGGTCCGCGTCTCGATCAGCGACGGAAACGGCCGCGCGATGAATTTCCCATAGGTCTCCGTCCCCCCCAGAAACGCGGCATAGCGGCCGCTCAAACTGCGCCTCGGTCCCCGGAACAGGAGTTTCGACATGCCATAGCGACATGGCATATAGTCAAGCGGGGTTTCCCCCTGGCGTTCATAGGCCATAAGTCCCACCTCTCTTTCACCCATGGGCAGGATTCGCGCAAAGCTGTTGAGAAATGTCTAAAGACGCAATTTGCCGAGAATCTTTCGCACCCTGCGCCCCTTGCGGCCCCCCGCCTCGGGGGCCTATCCTGCGCCCAACTCAAAGATGCGGAGCAAAGTGAATGGACATCCGGAAAATCGGCGTCATCGGAGCAGGACAAATGGGCAATGGCATCGCCCATGTGATGGCGCTGGCGGGCTATGAGGTGCTCTTGACCGACATCAGCCAGGACGCGCTCGACCGCGGGATCGAAACGATCACCGGCAACATGGACCGCCAGGTCAGCCGCGGCAAAGTCAGCGCCGAGGATCGCGACGCCGCCATGGCGCGGATCTCGACGACGCTCACTCTCGCCGATCTCGGCGCCACCGATCTGGTGATCGAGGCCGCCACCGAAAAAGAGGCGCTCAAGGCCGCGATTTTCGAGGATCTCGTGCCGCATCTCGCGCCGCATACGATCCTGACGTCGAACACCTCGTCGATCTCCATCACCCGGCTCGCAAGCCGCACCGACCGGCCAGAGAAATTCATGGGGTTCCACTTCATGAACCCGGTCCCCGTGATGCAGCTGGTCGAGCTCATTCGCGGCATCGCCACCGACAAGGAAACCTTTCAGGCCTGTCACGAAGTCGTTGAGAAGCTTGGCAAAACCGCCGCCTCAGCCGAGGATTTCCCGGCCTTCATCGTCAATCGCATCCTGATGCCGATGATCAACGAGGCGGTCTATACGCTCTATGAGGGCGTCGGCAATGTGACCTCGATCGACACCTCGATGAAGCTCGGCACAAACCACCCGATGGGGCCGCTGGAACTGGCCGATTTCATCGGGCTCGACACCTGCCTTGCGATCATGAACGTGCTGCACGACGGGTTGGCGGACACCAAATACCGCCCCTGCCCGCTGCTCACCAAATATGTCGAGGCGGGCTGGCTCGGGCGCAAATCGGGCCGTGGCTTTTACGATTACCGCAGCGGCGAGCCGGTGCCGACCCGCTAGGGCAAAGCTCAGGCGAAGCCGAACTCCGCCACCCCGGCCACCAGACAATCGAGACTGTCGGTCCAGCCCGGCCCGCCCTCCAGCGCGCCGGTCATCAGCGACAGCTCGGTACAGGCCACGAGCCAGTGATCGGCCCCCGCCATCGCATCCGCCAGCGCCCGCAACCGCGGGCCGAGCGGCGCCATCGGTTCGCCCGCCTTCACCGCGCGAATGATCGCCAGCATCTCCGCCTCATCCCCGGTCCACACCGGGCTGAGGCCATGGGCCGCGAATATGGCGTCAAAGACACCGACCCGCCGCGTCGCGGGCGAGGCCAGCATGCCGATGCGCTTGGCCCCGAGCGCCGCCAGATGCGCGGCGGTCAATTCCAGCATATCGAGAAACGGCAGCCCGCTCGCCTCGCGCACCGCATCGGCATAGTGATGCGCCGTGTTGCAGGGCATGGCCAGCGCCTGCGCGCCCGCCCGCTCGAGATCCTGCGCCATCGCGGCGAGCACCGGACCGGGGTCCTCACCGCCGCCTTCCAGGAGCGCCTTGATACGGCTCGGCACCTGCGGGTTCTGATGCACGATGAGCGGCAGATGATCCGCGTCATCCTGGGCCGTCACCGCGCCCAGCACCTTCTGCATGAGAAGGATCGTGGCCTCTGGCCCCATGCCGCCCAAAATACCTACAGATCGCATCGCCTATCCCCCGAATTATCGCCCATCTTTCGCGGGTTATCGCCCGGAGTTGAGAGCGGCACAAGCCCCGTAGCTCAGGCCTTGGCCGCCTTCGGCGCGCTGGCCTGCACGAGCTTTTCGAGACGGATATCGGCGGCGCGGGCATGGCCCTCCATCCGCTCGGCACGGCTGATCACCGCGCTGACACGCGCCAGATCGGGCAGCGCCTCGGCATCCACCGTCTGCCAGGTCACGGTCTTGAGGAATTTATGCACCGACAGCCCGCCGGTATAGCGCGCCGCCCCCGAGGTCGGCAGCACATGGTTCGGCCCCGAGGCCTTATCGCCAAATGTCACCGTGGTCTCCTCACCGAGGAAGAGCGAGCCATAGCTGTGCAGCCGCTTGCGCCACCAATCGAGGTTGCGCGCCTGCACATGCAGATGCTCCGGCCCCTTGGCGTCGGAATATTGCGCCATCTCCTCGCGGTTGTCGCAGACCACCACCTCGGCCAGATCATGCCACGCCTGCCGCGCGGCGCTCTGGTTCGGCTCGGGCAGGCTGTCGATCACGCCGGGCACCGCCTTGATCACCGCCTCGGCCAGCGCCGTGTCGGTGGTGGCGAGCCAGACGGGGCTATTCACCCCATGTTCGGCCTGACCGATGAGGTCGATCGCCACGATCTCCGGATCGGCGCTGTCATCGGCGAGGACCAGACTGTCGGTCGGCCCGGCAAACATGTCGATCCCCACTGGACCAAAGAGCTGCCGCTTGGCTTCGGCCACATAGGCATTGCCCGGCCCCACCAGAATATCCGCCTCGGGCGCGCCAAAGAGGCCAAAGGCCATCGCCGCGACGCCCTGCACGCCACCGATGCACAGGATGCGCGTCGCCCCTGCCAGATCCATCGTATAGAGCATCTCGTCGGGGATCGGCCCGCCCATGCAGGGCGGCGACACGGCGGTGACATCCTCGACCCCGGCGACCCGCGCCGTGGTGATGCTCATCAACGCGCTGGCGATATGGGTATAGCGCCCGCCCGGCACATAGCAGCCCGCCGCCGCGACCGGGATCTGCTTTTGCCCGGCGATGAGACCGGGGCGCAGCTCGATTTCCATGTCCTGCGCCGTGGCGCGCTGGGCCTCGGCAAAGCGGCGAATGTTCTCATGCGCCCAGGCAATGTCATCCTTGAGAGATTGCGGCACCCGCGCGATGGCCGCGTCGATCTCGGCCCGGGTCACGGTGATCTCGCCGCTCCAGCCATCGAGCTGGCGGGCATATTCAAGCGCCACCTGCGCGCCCCCGGCCTTGATCCGACCCAGCATGAGCTGCACCGTATCGGCGATGTCGTTGAGCGCCTCCTGAGGCTGCGGCGTGGCGGTCTTGAGATATGTAAGCGGCATGGCAAAACTCCTATCCGCTTTGAAATGCGCCCCTCATCGGCCGTTCGGCAAGGATTTTCCCCCGACCCCCCGTCTCATTTTTCAGCCGCCAAATCCCGCCTTCGAAGAATCCGAAACTGGCCGGGCTCCGTTCGGGTTATCGCAGGCTTTGATCCGGGCCCTGATCTAGGCCTTCATCCAGGCTCTGACAGAGCCCCCGCACCGCCCGCACGATGAGGTCGAGCGTGCCGTCGAAATCGCCGCTGTAATAGGGGTCCGGCACATGGTCGCGCCCCGCCTCCGGGGCGTAATCCGTCAACCGTCGCAATACCGACGTGTTACCGACGGGTTGCAGACGTTTGATTTCGGCGAGATTTTGGTCATCCATCGCGAGGATCAGATCGAACCGGTCAAAGTCCGCCACCACGAATTGCCGCGCCCGGAGCGGCGACAGATCATAGCCCCGCGCCTCTGCCGCGACCTGCATCGGCCCATGCGGTGGCTCGCCCACATGCCAGCCCCCGGTGCCCGCGCTATCGACCGGATGCCCCGGCCTCATCTGGCGAAACACCCCCTCCGCCGCGGGCGACCGGCAGATATTGCCAAGACAGACAAAGAGGATAGGCTGGGACATGAAACATCTCCTTTGCCAATGACTTACAGGAAATCACGCCCATGGAAAAGATCGTCATCCTGACCGGCGCAGGCATCTCCGCCGAGAGCGGCCTCGGCACGTTCCGCGACGAAGGCGGTCTCTGGGCCCAGCACGCCATCGAAGATGTGGCCACCCCCGAAGGCTTTGCCCGCGACCCCGATCTGGTGCACCGATTCTACAACGCCCGCCGCGCCCAGGCCGCCGAGGCCACGCCCAACCCGGCCCATCTCGCCCTCGCCCGCCTCGCCCGCGAGCACCCCGGCGAGGTCACGCTGATCACCCAGAATGTCGACGACCTCCACCACCGCGCCGGCTCTCCCCAGGTCCTCCAGATGCACGGCACGCTCATGGGCGCCCTCTGCGCCGCCTGCGACCATCGCTGGCCCGCGCCGCTGGTGATGCAGCCCGCCGATCGCTGCCCCGCCTGCGCGGCCCCCGCCACCCGGCCGGACGTGGTCTGGTTCGGCGAAATCCCCTATGGGGCCGAGGTGATCGACCCCGCGTTGAACGGGGCCGATCTCTTTGTCTCCATCGGCACATCCGGTCAGGTCTACCCCGCCGCCGCCTATGCCCAGCATTGTCGCCGCCTCGGCGCGCGCACGGTCGAGCTCAACCTCGAACCCTCTGAAAACGCACGTGATTTCGACGAGGCGCATTATGGCCCGGCCAGCAAGATCGTCCCCGAATTTGTCGAGACCCTGCTGGCCGGCTGAGGCAGGATCACTCCGTGCTGCCGTGCCCCGAATGACCGGCATGACCGGCATGGCCCGAATGATCATGGCCGCCCATCTCGCTGCGCTGCAGGTCCACCGGCACCTCGATCATCACATCGCCGGCCTGCTCAAAGGTCAGCGTCAGAGGCACGCTCTCGCCCTCGCGGAAGGGCTGGGTCAACCCCATGAACATCACATGCTTGCCGCCCCGCTCGAGCGTCAGAACACCCTCCTCGGGCAGCGCGAACCCGTCTTCGCTATGGCGCATCTGCAGGACGCCATCGCCCGCATCCACATGATCATGCAGCTGCACCAGCTGGGCCGCGGGCGACGCGACAGACAGAAGCCGGTCCGCCGCCCCGTGATTCTCGATGACCAGAAACGCTGCCCCGGTCTTGGCCACTGGCGAGGCGCTGCGCGCATAGGCGTCGGTGATTTCTATCTCCCCCGCCAACGCGGGCGACGCCGCCAGCAAGGCTGCGGCAAAAAACGCTTTGAAAGACATGAGGTCTCTCCTTCAACTCTATGGGAATTTTGATTTTATCTTGAGGATCAGGCGCGCGCCACAGGCGGTCCCCGCGCCACCGGCGCAAGCCCCAGATCGACATAGCCCTGCGCCACCGGCAGCGCATAGGCCCGGCCCCGCGACGCCCCCGGCGCGACCATCGCCAGCACCTCGGGCAGCACCGCCAGCCCCGCCACCACGACGCAATCGTCACAGGGCAGATGCGCCCGGTCGTCGCCCGGCATCGGCACGATCCCCTCGCCACCGCAGAGCACCATGACCACATCCGTCATGCCACCGCCCCGCGCGAGGCTGGTGATCTGCCCCGCCAAAAGCAGGGTCAGCACCAGAAGGTAAGAGATCGCAAACCGTATCATCGCGGCCAATCTAGCGCCGCGCGCGCCGCCTCGCCAGTGATAGCCAGGGCCCTGCGGCAAATGGCCTGCGCCCTTGGGCGACAGGATGAACACCTGCCCCTAACGCCCCGCCACAACAGGAAAAACAGCCCCGCCGCATCCGGCAGGGCTGTTCAATCTTGCGAAACGCTCAGGCGTCTCAGGCGTTCGCAGCCTGGGCCTTGGCAATCTCTTTCTTGACCTTCAGCGCGGTGGTCGAGAGCTCGCTATCCTTGGCTTTCGCCAGGAAGGCGTCCAGACCGCCACGGTGATCGACCGAGCGCAGAGCGTGGGCCGAGATCCGCAGCTTGATGCCACGGCTCAGGGTTTCCGACTGCAGTGTCACGTCGTTCAGGTTCGGCAGATACCGACGTCTGGTTTTGTTATTGGCATGGCTGGAATTGTTGCCAACCATCGGGCCTTTTCCGGTCAGTTCGCAGCGGCGCGACATGGGATCATCCTCGTAGCTTGTCCAGCAGGCCACCGCCCGCCGAAATATGAAGCGGGCACCGCCACAGGCAGCGCCCCGAATTCCGTTCGCGGGTGATTAGGCGGAATCGCCCCCCCCGTCAAGTCCCGCACCCCCGGTTTCCCGGCAGGTAACAGGATTTTAACACGCAAATCGCCGGATGGGCGGGGATTCTCCGGCAAAACCCCGCCCGACCCGCGCGGCGGATACTCCGGGGGCTCACGTCGCCCGCCTCACTCCGCGCCCAGAAACCCGCCCGATTGTCGCGCCCAGAGATCGGCATAGATGCCGCGCCGCGCCAACAGGTCATCATGGCTCCCCTCCTCGACGATGCGACCTGCGTCCATCACCACGATCCGGTCGAGCTGGGCAATGGTCGACAGCCGGTGCGCGATGGCAATCACCGTCTTGCCCTCCATCATCCCAAAGAGCGTGTCCTGTATCGCCGCCTCGACCTCGGAATCGAGGGCCGAGGTCGCCTCGTCGAGCACCAATATCGGCGCATCCTTGAGGATCACCCGCGCAATCGCCACCCGCTGCCGCTGCCCACCAGAGAGCTTTACCCCCCGCTCGCCCACATGCGCGCCATAGCCGCTGCGCCCCGCCGAATCGCGCAGCCCCTTGATAAAGCCATGCGCCTCGGCCTTCTCGGCGGCGGCGACCATCTCGGCCTCATCCGCCTCGGGCCGCCCGATGAGGATATTGGCCCGGATCGAGCGATGCAGAAGGGAATTGTCCTGGCTCACCATGCCGATCGCCCCGCGCAGCGAGGATTGGCTGATCTGGCGCAGATCCTGCCCGTCGATGAGGATCTGCCCCGCCTCCGGGTCGCGGAACCGCAGGAGTAGGTTCACAAGGCTCGACTTGCCCGCCCCCGAGCGCCCGACCAGACCGACCTTCTCGCCCGGCCGCACCACGAGGTTGACCCCGTCGAGCCCGCCGCGCCCCTTGCCATAATGATGGCTCACGCCGCGGAACTCGATCTCCGCCTCACGCAGCGCCAGCGCCGGGGCCTTGGGCGCATCGCGCACCTCATGCTCCACCGCCAGCGACCGCAGCGCCTCGCGGATGACGCCCGCATGTTCGAACATGCGGATCACCACCCACATGATCCAGCCGCTCATCCCGTTAAGCCGCAGCGTGAGCGCCGCCGCCGCCGACACTTCGCCCACCGACACGATACCGACGGACCACAGCCACAATGCAGGCCCCACCACCCCGATGAGCAACAGCCCGTTCAGCACCGCGAGCCCGAGCCCCAATTCGGTCATCAACCGCAGGAAGCGTTGGAACCGCAGCCGAAGCCGCCGCATCGCGCTCTGGACATAGCGTTCCTCGGCCCCGTCCCGGGCAAAGAGCTTGATCGTCTCGATATTGGCATAGGCATCGACCACCCGCGCCGTCACCATCGACCGCGCGTCCGACCATTTCTCCGAGGCCACCGCCACCCGCCGCGCGATATGGCGCACATAAAGCCCATAGAGCAGCACCCAGAGCACCAAGGGCACCGCCAGCCAGGGGTTCACCCCGCCAAGGATCACCGCCGCGCTGAGCACATAGCTCAGCGCGTACCAGATGCCTTCGAAGAACATATAGGTGCCGTCTTCCACAGCCTCGCCCGCCTGCATCACCCGATTGGTGAGCCGCCCGGCGAACTCGTTCTGGAAATAGCCGCTCGACTGCCCCAAGAGATGCTGATGCGCGCGCCAGCGCACCTGTTCTTGCATGTTCGAGGCCAGCATCTGTTCAAGCAGAAGATGTTGCAGCGTGATCATCAAGGGCCGCGCCAGAAGGATCACCAGCACCGCCAACCCAAGCTCGGCCCCGTGCCGCGACCAAAAGCCCTCAGGCCCGCCTGCGGAGATCAGGTCGATCACCCGGCCAGAGTAAAAGATGAGCCCGGTCTCGATGAGCGCCACAACGATGCCGGTCGCGGCAAGACAGGCCATCCAGCGATAGAACGGCCCATAGTGAGAAGTGAGATAAGCCCAAAGCGAGGCCGGCGGCGTCGCCTTGGACGCGGGCGCAAAGGGATCAACGAGGGTTTCGAAAAGTCGGTAAAAACGGGACATGACGGATAATATCCAAGAGGCTATTCAGGAAGGGCGATGTATCGGCATGCGCGGCCCTCAGGCCCATCGCGCAAGACGGACTCCGGGCGGCATCAGCCGTGGGTAAACCAGAGTCCTCTATACATCGCGTATCCCCCATCCTCGTTTGGGCGTCATGTGGATGAGGCTAAGACTAGCCCGCCGCGCGCCCCCTGTCACCGGTTTTGATCACCTGCGCGCCGCGCGTGGCCTTGGCGCTACACTGGAACGCGACATCAGTGCGCTAAACCAGCCGCGCCTTGATCAGCCCGCGCAAATCATTGCCGACAAAGAACCCGTCGCCCAGATCGTCCGGCATGATCCGCGCCTCGCGCGCCCGGCCCTCCTCGATCAATCTCTCGCGCAGGATACCGGGCAGCAGCCCCTCTGCCCGTGGCGGGGTGAGCAACACGCCGTCGCGCGGCACGAAAAGATTGGTGATCGTCCCTTCACAAACCGCGCCCGCCTCATTGCAAAAGAGCATCTCGTCGATCCAGCCCGGCAAATCCGCCCGCGCCTGATCATAGAGCGCCCGCCGCGTCGTCTTGTGCTGCAACCACGGATCGTCGGACGCAAGCCGCGTCTCCGCCAGCCCCACCCGCCAGACCGCGCCCTCGGGCACCGGCACATAGGGCGCGCAGGTCAGCTCGGCCCGCCCCGCCGCATCCACCGTCAGCCGCAGCCGCAAGGGGGCCTCGCCCACAACCCCGGCCAGCGCCTCGCGGGCGCCCTCAACCTCGATGCCGAACGCCCGCGCCGACCGGGCCAGCCGTGCCAGATGACGCGCGGCCTCCCGCGCGCCCTGCCCCGGCTCCCAGCGCAGCGTTTCGATCAGTCGGAACCCGGGATCATCCGGCGGGCAAAGCGGGCTTTCCACAGCGCCTCCTCATACTCTCCATCAGCGGTGCTGTCATAGACAAGCCCGCCGCCCACGTTGAACCGCACCTGCCCGTCGTCGAGCATCAAGGTCCGGATCGCCACGTTGAACTCTGACCGCCCATCCGGCGCGGCCCAGCCGATCGTGCCGCAATAGATATCGCGCGGCCAAGGCTCGAGCTCGCGCAGCACTTCCATCGCCCGCAGCTTGGGCGCGCCGGTGATCGACCCACAGGGGAAAAGCGCCGCAAAGATCTCGGCAAGCCCGGTCCCCGGCACCATCTGCCCGGTCACCAGCGAGGTCATCTGATGCACCGTCTCATAGCTCTCGATGGTAAAGAGCTCCGGCACCCGCACCGATCCGGGCAGGCTCACCCGGCTCAGATCATTGCGCAGGAGATCCACGATCATCAGGTTCTCGGCCCGGTTCTTCTCATCCGACTGCAAAAAGAACCGCGCGCGCGCATCCTCGGCCGGGTCATCACTGCGCGGCTGGGTGCCCTTCATCGGCCGCGTCTCGATATGGCCCGCCGCATCGGTGCGAAAAAAGAGCTCGGGCGACCGCGACAGGATCGCCGGCTGCCCTGCCGCCTCGATGAGCGCGCCGAACCGCACCGGCTGCACCTCGGCCAGCGCCGCATAGAGCGCCTCGGCCTTGCCCTGCGCCCGCATATCAATCGGAAAGGTCAGGTTCGCCTGATAGAAATCGCCCGCACAGATATACGCATGCACCACCTGAAACGCCGCCGCATAGTCTGCCTCGGACCAGCGCGGCGCAAACTCGGCAAGCGCGGCGGGCCCGGACGCCAGCGGCGCGGCGGCGTCGGGCGCGTCATAGACCCCGAACCGCAGCAGCGGCAGCGCGCGGCCTTCGGGCATCAACGGCGCCAGCCGCGGCTCGAGCGCATAGCCCAGCTCATAGCTCGCATAGCCCGCGACCCACGCGCCCGCCGCCCGCGCCGCATCGAGCGCGGCCAGCGCCTCGGGCACCTCGTCCGGCTGATGGGCCACAATCTCGTGCCGCGCGGCGTCAAACCGGCACGCCGCACCCTCCGGCCCGTGATCAAAGCGAATCTGCACCATCCATCCCCTGTTCCGGTGATCGGGGCTATGTAAACGCTCGCTCCCTGCTTGACACCCTCAAAACCACACCACGCCCCCTTGCGCCGAGACGCGCGACAGCTATAACGCCACCAATTTGCGCTGCTCCGGGGAATGACATGCCAAAAAGAACCGATATCTCGTCCATCATGATCATCGGGGCCGGCCCCATCGTCATCGGGCAGGCCTGCGAGTTCGATTATTCCGGCGCTCAGGCCTGCAAGGCGCTGCGCGAAGAGGGCTACCGGGTCATCCTGGTGAACTCGAACCCGGCCACGATCATGACCGATCCCGAACTGGCCGACGCCACCTATATCGAACCGATCACCCCCGAGATCGTCGCCAAGATCATCGAAAAGGAACGCCCCGACGCGCTCCTGCCGACGATGGGCGGTCAGACCGGGCTCAACACCGCGCTGGCGGTGGCCGATATGGGCGTGCTCGAGAAATTCGGCGTCGAGCTGATCGGCGCCAACCGCGAAGCCATTGAAATGGCCGAAGATCGCAAGCTCTTCCGCGAAGCGATGGACCGTCTCGGCATCGAAAACCCCCGCGCCACCATCGTCACCGCCCCCAAGAAAGAGAACGGCAATGCCGATCTCGACGCCGGTGTTCAGATCGCGCTCGAGGCGCTCGAAGACATCGGCCTGCCCGCCATCATCCGCCCCGCCTTCACCCTCGGCGGCACCGGCGGCGGCGTCGCCTACAACCGCGACGACTATATCCATTACTGCCGCACCGGCATGGATGCCTCGCCGGTCAACCAGATCCTCGTCGACGAGAGCCTGCTGGGCTGGAAAGAGTTCGAGATGGAGGTCGTCCGCGATAAGGCCGACAATGCCATCATCGTCTGCTCGATCGAGAACGTCGATCCGATGGGCGTGCACACCGGTGATTCTATCACCGTGGCCCCGGCGCTCACCCTGACCGACAAAGAATATCAGATCATGCGCACCCACTCGATCAACGTGCTGCGCGAGATCGGCGTCGAGACCGGCGGCTCGAACGTGCAATGGGCGGTGAACCCCGCCGATGGCCGCATGGTCGTGATCGAAATGAACCCGCGCGTGTCGCGCTCTTCGGCGCTGGCCTCCAAGGCCACCGGTTTCCCGATTGCCAAGATCGCCGCGAAACTCGCCGTGGGCTACACGCTCGACGAGCTCGACAATGACATCACCAAGGTCACCCCGGCGAGCTTTGAGCCGACCATCGACTATGTGGTCACCAAGATCCCGCGCTTTGCCTTTGAGAAATTCCCCGGCTCCGAGCCGCTCTTGACCACCGCGATGAAATCGGTGGGCGAAGCCATGGCCATCGGCCGCACCATCCATGAAAGCCTGCAAAAGGCGCTGGCCTCGATGGAAACCGGCCTCACCGGCTTTGACGAGGTCGAGATCGAAGGCGCAGGCCCGACCGAGGCCGGAAAGGCAGCCGTCATCAAGGCGATCAGCCGTCAGACGCCGGACCGGATGCGCACCATCGCCCAGGCGATGCGCGAAGGCCTGAGCAATGATGAAATTCAGGCCGTCACCTCCTTTGATCCGTGGTTCCTCGAGCGTATCCGCGAGATCGTCGAGGCCGAGGCCGAGATCCGCGCCAATGGCCTGCCGAGCGACGAACACGGGCTGCGCGCGGTCAAGATGCTGGGCTTTACCGATGCCCGGCTCGCCATCCTGACCGGCAAGACCGAAACCGAAGTCCGCGCCGCACGCCGCGCCGCAGGCGTCACCGCCGTCTTCAAACGCATCGACACCTGCGCCGCCGAATTCGAGGCCCAGACCCCCTATATGTACTCCACCTATGAAAGCCCGGTAATGGGCGAGGTGGAATGCGAGGCCCGCCCCTCCGACCGCAAGAAGGTGGTCATTCTCGGCGGCGGCCCGAACCGGATCGGCCAGGGGATCGAATTCGACTATTGCTGCTGTCACGCCTGTTTTGCCCTGTCGGACACCGGCTATGAAACCATCATGGTCAACTGCAACCCGGAAACCGTCTCGACGGATTATGACACGTCGGACCGGCTCTATTTCGAACCGCTGACCTTTGAACATGTGATGGAAATCCTGAGCACCGAACAGCAAAACGGCACGCTTCATGGCGTCATCGTTCAGTTCGGCGGCCAGACGCCGCTCAAGCTCGCCAATGCGCTCGAAGCCGAAGGCATCCCGATCCTCGGCACCACGCCCGACGCGATCGACCTCGCCGAAGACCGCGAACGGTTCCAGGATCTCGTGAACCGTCTCGGCCTCAAGCAGCCACATAACGGCATCGCACATTCCGACGCCGAAGCGCTTGCCATTGCAGATGAAATCGGCTTCCCGCTGGTGATCCGCCCGTCCTATGTTCTGGGTGGTCGCGCCATGGAAATCGTCCGCGACATGGCCCAGCTCGAACGCTACATCGCCGAGGCGGTGGTGGTCTCGGGCGACAGCCCGGTGCTGCTCGACGGCTATCTCTCGGGCGCCATCGAATGCGATGTCGACGCGATCTGTGACGGCAAGGACGTGCATGTCGCAGGCATCATGCAGCATATCGAAGAGGCGGGCGTCCACTCGGGCGACAGCGCCTGTTCGCTGCCCCCCTACTCGCTGTCGCAAGACATCATCACCCGGATCGAGGAACAGACCCGCGCGCTGGCGCTGGCGCTGAACGTGGTCGGGCTGATGAACGTGCAATTCGCGGTCAAGGGCGATGACATCTACCTGATCGAGGTCAACCCGCGCGCCTCGCGCACCGTGCCCTTCGTGGCCAAGGCTACCGACAGCGCCATCGCCTCCATCGCCGCGCGCGTCATGGCGGGCGAGCCGCTGTCGAACTTTGCCCATCGCGGCAGCTATGCCAAGGACGCCAAGCCCGGCACCGTGCCGATGGCCGATCCGCTCACCCTCGCCGATCCGGCGATGCCGTGGTTCTCGGTCAAAGAGGCGGTCATGCCCTTCGCCCGCTTCCCCGGCGTCGACACGATCCTCGGCCCGGAAATGCGCTCGACCGGCGAAGTCATGGGCTGGGATCGCTCCTTTGCGCGCGCCTTCCTCAAGGCACAGCTCGGCGCGGGCACCATCCTGCCCACCGAAGGCCGCGTCTTCCTGTCGATCAAGGATGCCGACAAGACCCCGGCCATGGCCGACACCGCCCGCACCCTGATCGATCTCGGCTTCGAGATCGTGGCAACCCGTGGCTCGGCCGCCTTCCTCACGGAAAACGGCATCGCCTGCGAGGTGGTCAACAAGGTCTATGAAGGCCGGCCCAATATCGTCGACATGCTCAAGGACGGTGGCATCCATCTGGTGATCAACACGACCGAAGGCACCCAGTCGGTCGAGGACAGCCGCGAGATCCGCTCGGTCGCGCTCTATGACAAGCTGCCCTATTTCACCACCGCCGCCGGTGCCCATGCCGCGGCCCAGGCGATGCAGGCCCGTCTCGAAGGCGATTTGGACGTTCTGCCGCTTCAGGGTTAAGATCACCTGACAACACGCTGACCGGGGCGGGGAACTTTTCCTCCCCGCCCCGGTTGAGAGGTTGCGCAAACGCCCGTTTGCGTGTCCTCTTGGTGTAGAAAGGTAAGATCATGACGGAACTCAGCGGAATTGGCGGCTTTATTCTTCTGGTGCTCGACATCTGGGCCATCGTGTCGATCATCGGCTCTGGCGCGTCCACCGGAAAGAAAGTGCTCTGGGTGGTTCTCGTGGTCCTGCTGCCGCTGCTGGGCTTCCTGATCTGGCTGCTCGCCGGCCCGAAATCCGCAGCCGCCGCCTGACATGGCGATACTGCGACCCCGTACCCCCACCGGTTTCCCACTGCGCGCCTGGGGGCGCAGCATGGGGCGGGTGTTCGGCGGCATTGATCGGCTCAACATCGGGCTGATCTCCGCCGGGGTCGCCTTCTATGCGCTGCTGTCGCTCTTTCCGGCGGTCACCGCCATGGTGGCGATCTGGGGCTTTGCCGGCGACCCGAGCAAGCTCTTGTCGCAGTTTGACGTGGCCCGGCAGTTCATGCCCGAAGAGGCCTATCTCTTGGTGCAGGAACAGATCACCGCGCTCATCGTGGCCGACAACACGACGCTGCAATGGACCACGGTGATCTCGCTCACCCTGTCGATCTGGTCGGCCAAGAACGCCACGGCGGCGCTCATTCGCGGGCTGAATTCGATCTACCGCGAAGACCACCGCAAGAACCCGTTGAAACGCTATGGGGTGGCCGTGGCCCTCACCATCGTGATGATCGCCGCCGCCCTCGTGGCCTTTGCGCTGGTCATCGCCCTGCCCGTGGCGCTGGCCTTCCTCAACCTCGGGATCAAGGTCGAGATGTTCGTCTCCGCCGCGAAATGGGCGATCCTGATGGGGGTGGTGCTCTTGTGCTTCGGGCTGCTCTACCGCTATGGCCCGAACCGGCGCGGCGCGACGGTGTCATGGCTCTCACCGGGCGCGCTCTTTGCGCTGGCGACCTGGGCCGCGGGCTCTATCGCCTTTTCCACCTACCTGCGCAATTTCGGCTCGTTCAACGAGGTCTATGGCTCGCTCGGGGCGCTGGTGGCGCTTTTGTTCTGGTTCTACATCAGCGCCTATGTCGTGCTCATCGGCGCGCTGATCAACGCCGAGCTCGAGCTTGAGACCGCCGCCGACACCACCGTCGGCCCGCCCCGCCCGCCGGGGGATCGCGACGCCTATGTCTCGGACCATCAGGTGAGCGAAGACGGCCATCTGCGCCGCGCCCCGGACGAGGGTGCCGAGGCTGAAACCGCGCAAGACCCGGCCCGCAAAGCCTGATCCTGCCGCGCGACAAACTCCGCGAAAAAAATTCACCACCACGCGGAACCCGACCGCCCCCGCCGGGTTATCCCAACAAGACCGAGAGAAACCTCCCTCGTCCCAGGCACATGCAACGTCCTGTCCCTTACCCTGCATGTGCCAAACCATCCGATTGTCCCTCGGATGTCAGCCCCCGTCACCTCGCTGGCGGGGGCTGAGTTTTCGATAGCCCGCACGGAAGGGCTTGATAAATATCCGCCGATGCAGACACTCAACCGCAGTGAAAGGTTACGCGCGTGGCACAGGCAGACATCTCGCGGCACGACGACGCCCCACGGGCCGAAGAGGGTCATGCGGGGACCGGCCACGCCATCGACACGCTCAAGGTCTGCATCACCGCCGAAGAGGCCTACCCGGCGCTCGAACGCGCCTTCCTCGACGCCCGCGACACCGTCACCTGCAGCTTCCGCATTTTCGACCTGCGCACCAAGCTGCACTCCCCCGAGGCCCGCAAGATCGGCGAGAGCTGGTTCGATCTCTTCGTCTATTGCCTCGACCGGGGCGTGAGGATCCGGCTGATCATCACCGATTTCGATCCCGTCGCCGCCCCCGATCTGCACCGCAAGACCTGCCGCACCCGGCGTCAGGTCTGCGCCGTGCGCGAACTGGCCCAGCCCGGCTGCGATCTGACCTTCACCGCCTCGCTGCATGATGCCAAGGTGGGACCCCTGCCCTGCCTCTTCTTTCGCCCGCTGATCAACCGCAAACTGCGCGAGATCCGCGACAGCTGGGCCAAGCTGCCGAGCGACAGCCGCGCGCCCTTCCTCGCCGAAATGCCGCGCCTTGCCGGCATCGCCGAACCCTGCGCCGAGACCGACACGCTCAAGACCTACCCGTCACGCGTCACGCTCTTTCCAGCCACCCATCATCAGAAGATGGCGGTCTTCGACGATCGCCTCCTGTCGGTGGGCGGGCTCGATGTGAACGACCGGCGCTATGACACGAAACGTCACGACCGCCCCGCCGCGCGCACCTGGCATGACGTACAGGTCTTTTGCACCGGCCCGGTGGTTGCCGCCGCCCGCGCCCATCTCGACAGCTTTCTCGACGTGACCGCAGGCCGCTCCGCCCCGCCCAAGATCAACCCTGCCTTCCTGCGCACCCTGTCGCGGCCGCGCAGCCGCAACTTCGCGCGGGTCTCGCCGATGAACGTCTGCGACGAGCTGCGTCAGACCCATCTGAGCGAAATCGACCGCTCCGAGCGGCTGATCTATCTCGAGACGCAATTCCTGCGCCATGTGCCGCTGGCCCGCGCCCTCGCCCGCCGCGCCCGCGACTGCCCGGGGCTGAAACTCATCCTGATCCTGCCCGCCGCCCCCGAAGACGTGGCCTTTGAC
Organism: Roseovarius nubinhibens ISM; assembly: GCF_000152625.1. Classification (GTDB taxonomy): domain Bacteria; phylum Pseudomonadota; class Alphaproteobacteria; order Rhodobacterales; family Rhodobacteraceae; genus Roseovarius; species Roseovarius nubinhibens. The sequence continues at coordinate 303,021 of NZ_CH724156.1, forward strand.
CCGCATTACGGGCTCGACGCACGCTATGGCGAACATCTGCAACTGCGCTGCCTGACGATGATCACCCGTGCCTTTGGGCCGGATCGGCTCATCGTCTCCTCGCCGGTGCAACCGCGCCGCCGCGAGAGCGATGGGCGCGACACGCTGCATGACGCGCCGCTGATCTATGTCCATTCCAAGGTCTCGATCTTTGACGACCGCGCCGCGGTCCTGTCCTCGGCCAATCTCAACGGGCGCAGCCTGTGCTGGGACACCGAGGCGGGCGTCCATATCACCCGCCCCGACCAGATCGACCAGCTGCGCCGCCGCTGCATGGGCCATTGGCTTCCCGACGCGCTCGAGGGGCGCAAATCCTACCTCGCGCCCGACACCGCCTTTGATCTGTGGCAACGGCTCATCAACGACAATTCGACCCTGCCGCCCCATGCGCGCAGCGGCTTTCTGGTGCGCTACGATTCCGATGCCGCCCGCGAGGCGGCCCAGCCCTTGCCCGGATTTTCAGAAGAAATCGTCTGACGCGAGGGCGGTGCTCAGCCCTCGTCGCCAAACCCTTCCGCCTCTTCGGCGGGGTGGAAAATATCCAGCATCACCAGCACGAACACCGTGACCGGAATGGCGATGATCGCGCCAATCGGCCCCCAGAGCCAGAGCCAGAACACCAGTGACACAAAGATCAACAGCGGGTTCACCGACATATAGCGGCCAAGCAGCGCGGGCGTCACGAACTGCGCCTCGATCATGTTGATCATCAGATAGGCCGCCGCCGGCGCAAGGCTCATCACCCCGTCAAAGACCACCACCCCGGTGACCAGAAGCGCCAGCAAAAAGGTGATCGGCCCGACATAGAGCACGAAATTGACCATGAAAGCGACAAGCCCCCAGAGCCAGCCACCGGGCAGCCCGAGCAACGTCATCACCGTGCCCACGGCCAGGCCAAGCCCCGCGTTGATCGCCGAAATCGTGATGAAATACTGCGACACCAGCCGCTCTACGGTGGTGAACCGTTCCTGGATCACTTCGGTATCTTCATCATCGCCGATATGACGCGAGAGCCAGCTATAGATGCCCTTGCGGGTCATCAGGAAAAATAGCAGCGTGCCGATGAAGATCAAGGCCTGCGCGATGATCTGCGGCGCAAGAAACAGCGCGGCGGTGAGATCGGGCACCGCATCCACCCCCTCTTTTTCCTTGCTCTGACCATCGCCGCCGAGCGCCTGCTCGACCTCCTTGTTCATATCCTCCAACCCGCTGAGCAGATTGCGCAGCTCGGCAATCCAGCTGCGGATTTCCTGCCGGATGCGCGGCAATTGATCGGCCACCTGCCAGATCATCGGCTCGATCAGCACCGCCAGCACCACGACAAAGGCACAGCCCAGAAACAAGATGAGAAAGGCCGAGATGCGGCTCGGCACGTTGAGACGTTCGAGATATTCGGTGAGCGGCGCCAGGATCACCCCGGTGACCAGCGCAAAGACCAAGGGCGCGAACACATCCGCCCCAAGCTTGAGCGCGCCAAAGCCCAGCGTCGTGGCAATCAACACCAGCGACACCCGCACAACCGGGTCAGCCATCATATAGCGGCGCATCTGTCTGTCCTTATGATTGGGCCACATCTCACGGGCCGCGCGGATCACACCGCGGGGATACTCGTCACACTCTCACGCCTGTCCTTGGCTCGCGCCCTTAGTTAACGCCGGTCTCTGCGGATCTCGCGCCCGGCCTGCAGCCCCCGCGCAAACCCCTCGGCCAGATCGAGCCAGGGGTCCGAGGGTCGCGGCGGCGCGGCGGGCGGCTCTTGCGGCATCACCGGCCGCGCCTCGGGTCTGACCCGCGACTGCGGCTCGCGCCCAAACGCCAACACCGCACCGCCGAGGATCAGATAGAGCCCCCCAAGCAGCAACGCCGCGATGAGCGCGCCATATTCCGTCGCCAGAACAATCCAAAGGGCTGAGGTCAAAAACCCCAGCCCCACGAGGCACAAAACCCCACCGGCCACCGTCAACGCAGCAGAGCGCGCCGTCTGGCGCGCCTGCTCCTTGGCTGCGGACATCACCGCCTGCAGCATCATTTACGTCCGGAAATGAAACCGAGCAGAAACCCGACCCCAACGGCCAGCCCCATCGCGGTGGCGGGCTGGTTGCGCACCGCCTGTGCGGCCTGTGCGCCCATCTCTTCCGCCGAATTCTGGGCATAGCTGAGCCCCTCGCGGCCCGTTTTCTGCACCTGCGCGGCCAATTCGCGCGCGCGCGCCGCCGCCTCTTCGCCACTGTGCACGCCCAGCGATTTGAGGGTCTCGGTAATCGCCCCCAGATCGGTCTTGAGCGCCGCAATCTGGGCCGACAATTCCTCGACATCCTGTTGCGTCGATGCAGCTTTACCTTGAGCCATGATACGCATCCCTTTTGTAACTCCGGTTCACCGCTCAACGCGCGCCGCAGCTGCAAAGTTCCCCGCCAGCCCCCTGAACATGAAAAGAGATGTGGCGGCCCCGCAATCGTCCGGGTTTGAGGGAACCCGCGTGCCAAGCCCGGCGTTACCCCCTCAGTCGCAACCTAAAACCGACACCGCAACCATAGGAGTTCATTATGCTGTACTGGGCAATTCTCTTCTTCATCGTCGCCATCGTGGCCGGGATATTTGGCTTTGGCGGCGTCGCATCGGCCTCTGCCGGGATCGCGCAGATCCTCTTCTTCGTGTTCCTCGTGCTCTTTATCGTGGCGCTCGTATCGCGCGCCTTCAAAGGCCGCGCGCCCTAACTCAGGGACACCAGACCACGGCCGAGGAGGCCACGCAAAAGCCCGGTTGCATCGCAACCGGGCTTTCTTTTGTTCGGACTGTCCTTGACCGATCAGGCCTTGAGCGTCTCGGTGCTGGCAAAGAACATCGCTTGGCTCACCGCCGATTGCACCTGCTCTTCCGTATAGGGCTTGGTGATGAGGAACGCAGGCTCCGGCCGCTCCCCGGTCAGCAGACGCTCGGGGAAGGCGGTGATGAACACAACCGGGATCTCGCCCATCTCGCTGAGGATATGCGACACGGCATCGATGCCCGAGGATTTATCCGCCAGTTGAATATCGGCGAGGATCATATCCGGCATATCCTTGCGCGCCAGTTCCACCGCCTGATCGCGGGTGCGCGCGATGCCGGTGACATCATGGCCCATCTCTTCGACGATGGCGGAAATATCCATGGCGATGATCGCCTCATCCTCGATGACCATGATCCGGCCCTTCATGGCGTTGATCATCTCGCCGCGCGCGATGGAGATAAGCTCATTGGCCTCGTCCTTGCCGACATTGACGATCTCCGCCACTTCCTGCCCCGAAAAACCTTCGATGCTATGCAACAAAAGCGCCTCTCGCGTGTTGGGGGTCAGAGCCGAGAGACGGCGCTGCGCGGTGGCTTCCGGCGTGTTGTCGGCATCGAGCTCTTCCACCGGCGTGCCCGAGGTCACCCAGATCTGGTGGAACGCGCCAAACAGGCCCGCCCGGACCGAACTGGCGCGGCGCAACGAGTCGAGATCTTCGAGGATCGCTTCCAATGTGGCCGCGGCATAGTGATCGCCGCTTTGCTGATTGCCGGTCAGGGCCCGCGCATATCGGCGCAGAAACGGCAATTCCTGCGCGACGGACGCGGTGATATCGCTGTGTACGGAAGCTTCCATGTTTTAGGTGCCCTCAATTTTTTTCCAGTTTCATGGAACCAAACGCTGATACTCGTGTTAAGTTCCCGCCGGATGCGAAAATAACAGCTAAATTCGGCGTGGACGAAAAATACTCATGATGCAAAAGCGCAGGCAGACCGTGTTGAACAAACAAATAGATGAAAACATCCGCCGTGTGTACTCGGAAATGGCGGACGAACCGGTGCCGGATAGGTTCACCGACCTGTTGCGCCAATTGCGGGACAAGGAACAGGAGCAGTCCACCAGCTCCGAGTCATCCGAGGACACAAAGTGACACCCCCCAAAACCGATCCCAAAGAAGAGCTGGTCGAGCACCTGCAAGCCATGCGCGCCTTCGCCATGAGCCTCGCCCGCAATACGGCCGCCGCCGACGACCTGGTGCAAGACACCGTGGTCAAGGCCTGGGGCAATATCGAAAAATTCGAGGCCGGCACCAATATGCGGGCCTGGTTGTTCACTATCTTGCGCAACACCTATTATTCCCAATACCGCAAACGCCGCCGCGAGGTCGAAGATCCCGATGGCGTGATGGCCGGCGCCCTGTCGGAGAAACCCGCCCATGACGGACGCCTCGCCATGTCGGAGTTTCGCCGCGCCTTTGTCGAGCTCTCGGATGAACAGCGCGAAGTGCTCATCCTTGTCGGCGCCGAAGGCTTTTCCTATGAAGATGCCGCCGAAATGTGCGGCTGTGCGGTCGGCACGATCAAGAGCCGGACCAACCGCGCCCGCAAACGGCTGGCCGAATTGATGCAACTGGACGATGACGACGAGCTGGAAATGACCGACCCTGCAACCCTAGCTGTAATTTCCCAGTTTTCGGCGGCATGAAGGGGGATAAGACGCCTGCTGCCCGCATCCCCCGTCTAGGTCTTGCCCCGAAACTGGCGCTGGTCCTGACGGTGGCGATCCTGCCATTGGGCTTGATTTCGCTCTATCAGACGTCCTCGGTGATTGCCGAACGTCGCGCCGTGTCCGAGGCCGCGCTGCTGGAACAGACCCAGCTCGCCAGCGCCCGCGCCCAAGAACTCGTGCGCTCCGCCATCAGCGCCGCCGAAGCCCTCGCCTCGGCGGCCATCGTGCTCGATGAAAATGTGGCCACCTGCGACACGGTCTTTACCGAGACCGTGCGCCGCACGCCTGATTTCGTCTTTGCCGGTTTCGTCAATGCCGAGCGCGCGGTGATCTGCGCCTCCAATGGCGACCACCGCGACCTGAGTGACATCGGCGGGCTCTCCACCGAATTTGAAAGCCGCTCGCCGGAACTCTCGGTCCTGCCGCAGAGCTTCTTTGGCAATTCCGCCACCCTGTCGATCACCACGCCCGTCATCTCCGAGGGCGAATATCTCGGCAAGATCTGGATCGCCATCCCGGTCGACATCGCCAATGCCGCGCTCAAAACCGGCATCGGTCAGGTCGAACTGGCGCTCTTCGATTCCGGCGGCGAAGTCCTGGCCACCGAACATTTCGGCGATGACCGGCGCAATCTCCTGCCCCGCGATCTGAGCCTCGCCGATCTCGCCCGCGGCGGCAGGCAAAGCTTTCCAGGCACCAACCGCAGCGACCAGCCCCGCGATTACGCCGTGGTCCCGATTGTTCAGGGCCGCGTTTTCGCGCTGGGCAGCTGGAAACCCCAGGCCAATTCCGGCCTCTTCATGGGGGCCGAGGAAACCATCGCCATCTTCTTCCCGGTGGTGATGTGGATCGTGGCGCTCCTGGTGGCCTATATCGGCATCCACCGTCTGGTGATCCGCCATGTGCGGCGGCTGCGCCACTGGATGTATCTCTATTCCGCAGGGCACGGCGGGCTCAACAACGCGCGGCTCGACAACGCCCCGCCGGAAATCGAGGTGGTGGCCCAGGCCTTTCTCTCGATGACCCACCGCATCGCCCGGCACGAGGACCGCCGCCGCGAGGATGTGGATCAGATCTCGACCCTCTTCCGCGAGGTCCACCACCGGGTGAAAAACAACCTGCAACTGATCTCGAGCATGATGAACATGCAGATCCGCAATGCCAGCGGCAACGAGACCAAGCGCGTGCTGCGCCGGGTGCAGGACCGGGTCATGGCCCTCGCCTCCATCCACCGTCATCTCTACATGTCGCGCAAGCTCGCCCAGATCGAGGCCGACAGCCTGCTCGAAGACATCATCCGTCAGATGATCGTCGTCGGCCCCGGCAAGGACGGCAAGGAACGGATCGAATTTGCCACCGCCTTCGACCACATCACCATCGACCCCGAACAATCGGTGCCGCTGACCCTTCTGGCGACCGAGGCGGCGATGAACGCGGTCAAATACTGCGGTCCCGACGAAGACGGGCGCACCTGGATCGACGTGGCGCTGAAACGCACCGGCGAGACCGAAATCACGCTCAGCGTGGTGAACTCGCTGGCGCTCGACGCCGAGGGCAAGCCGATCCCGCCCAGCGATGCGGATTACGACAGCACCGGGCTCGGCTCGAAACTGATCGAATCCTTCGCCTCACAGCTCGGCGGCACGCTCGAGGTCGAACAGCGCGCCGACCGGTTCGAACTGCATGTCACCTTCACCCCGATGGAGGTTGATGCCGAGGAGAAATCGCGCTTCGACGAAGACGTCTATTTCAGCCGTGAAAACACCGGGGCCGGCCTCTAGGGCCGTCCCCCCGTCCCGCCCGGTCAGATCGCATAGATCGCCGCGCTCACCGCCGCGATCACCAGCCCCATACCCAAGAGCGTGATCAGCCCATCGCGCGCAAAAAGCCCCGCCCCGATGATCGCCACCACCCCGCCGAGGATCGAGGAGGTAAAGGGCAGCATTTCCAGAAACGGAATGATCAACCCCGCCAAGAGGCAAAAGCTCAGCGGCAACACCACCAGAGGCCGCCGCGTCAAGAGCGCCATCCGGTTGCGCGACACCCGGTCGAGCCACCGCGCCGGTCGCCGGAACCAGCCGATCACCTTCGGTCCCCGCTCCTTGTCGAGATGCCGGTGCCGCAGCCACTTGGGCAGCCAGAGCACCCGGCGATGCGCCATCATCTGCAACGACACGAGGGCAATGGTGATCCCGCAGATCGACGAAAACCCCGGAATGCCGCTCAAGGGCGACACCAGCGCCAGCCCCGGCACCATCAAGAGCGGCGCATAGCTCTTGCGCCCCAGCACCGTGATCACATCGCCCACCTCAGGCTCGCGCCGCGCGCGCACCCGGTCTCTGACGCTCTCGATGATCTGCGCGGCACTCTCGCCCTCGGTGCCGCCGCGCTCCTGCTGGGCCATAAAAATCTCCTGTCTGCTATGACAGGAAAACGCGCGCCTCCGCGCCCCGGTTCCGCGCCACCCCGCCGCTCAGCAAAGCCCCGCCGCCTCCGTCACCGCCTCCACCGCCGCCGCCACATGATCGAGCGCCGTCCAGAGATCCTCTTCGGCGATCACCAAAGGCGGCGACAGGGTGAGCACATTGCCCGCGCTGATCTTGAAACTTACCCCAGCCGCGAGACTGCGGTAATAGATCTGCTCGGCCAAACCCGGCGCCGGCACCCGCCCCTCCCGGTCGCGGACAATCTCCACCCCGAACATGAGACCCCGCCCGCGAATATCACCGACACTCGCCAGCCCCGAGAGACGTTCGCGCAACCGCGCCTGCGCCGCCTCCCCAAGCCGCGCCGCCCGCGCCACGAGATCCTCCTCCTCGATCACCTCCAATGTCGCCAGCGCCGCCCGCGCCGTCACCGGGTTCTTCTCATGGGTGTAATGCCCGATGGCAAACTCCCCGCACACATCGAGGTCCCGCCGCGCCAGCACCGCCGCGATCGGCAACACCCCGCCCCCCAGCGCCTTGCCCAGCGTCACGATATCCGGCGTGATCCCGTCATGCTCAAAGGCAAACATCTCCCCCGTCTTGCCAAGCCCGGTGGGGATTTCATCCATGATCAACAGCGCCCCATGCCGGTGACAGGCCGCCTGCACCGCCTGCCAATAGCCCGGCGGCGGCACCACCGGCACCGCCCGCATCGGCTCGGCAATCACCGCCGCCACATCGCCCTCGCGCGCGAGCACATACTCGACCATCTTGGCACAGGCGAGACCACAGGCCTCCGGCCCCGGATGCCCATAGGCACAGTGATAGCAATGAAACGGCGCCACATGCTCGGCCCCGGGCAGAAGCGGCCCGGCGATATGGCTGCGAAAGGTCGCCTCGCCGCCGACACTGGCCGCGCCAAACCCCGCGCCATGAAACGCATCCCAGAAACTCAGCGTCTTGAACCGCCCCGTCGCCGCCCGCGCAATCTTGAGAGCCACCTCATTGGCGTCCGACCCGCCGGTGGTGAAAAGAACCTTGCTGAGATCCCCCGGTGCCACCGCCCCGAGCTTTTCGGCCAGCGCCACCGCCGGCTCATTGGTGAACCGCCGCGGCGCAAAGGGCAGCGCGTCGAGCTGGTCCTTGATGGCCGCAATGACCTTCGGATGCCCATAGCCCAGATGGTGCACGGAATTGCCATGGAAATCCATGTAGCGCCGCCCCTCAAGATCCTCGATCCAGATCCCCTCGGCCCGCGCGATGGTGCTGACACAAGGGCTCGACAGGCTCTGGTGCAGGAACGCCTCGGCATCGCGCGCGATGAGCGCCGCCCCCGGCCCCGCCCCTTGCGCCCGCGCCCAGGCGGCCCGCGCCTCAGACCGGTTGTCTTCGCCCTCGACATGCTGCATCCCGCGCTCCCCCTAGAAATCGGCGCTTCTTCTGGCCCGAAATATCCCCGCCGGAGGCACGGGGGCCGCCCGGCCCCCGTCTCCCTGATCCAACCCCGCTCAGCGCGGCCAGGGCAGCGAATAGGTCTTCACATTGGTGAAGAATTTCATCGCCTCGAGAACGCCTTCCTTGACGCCATTGCCGCTGTCCTTGATGCCCCCGAAAGGTGACATCTCGATGCGATAGCCCGGCTGCTCCCAGATGTTGCAGGTGCCCACGTTCAACCCGTTGATATAGGCAATCGCCCGGTTGAGATCATTGGTGCAGACGCCAGAGCTGAGCCCAAAGGGCGTGCCATTGGAAATCTTCATCACCTCGGCATCGTCATCGGGCACCCGCACGATGGGCACGATCGGGCCAAAGGTCTCTTCCATGACCAATTCGCTCTCATGCGGCACCCGGTCGACCACGATCGGCGGCAAGAGCGCGCCCTCGCGCCCCGGATGATAGAGGATCTCGGCCCCCTGCTCTTGCGCCATATAGACCCGCTTTTCAAACAGCTCCGCCGCCTCGGCATGGATCACACAGCCGAGCTGCGTCTCGGGATCCTGCGGATCGCCAAAGCGAATGGCCTTGGCCTTCTCCACCACCATCGGCACGAAGCGGTCGGCCACGCTCTCCTGCACGAGGATGCGCTTCACCGCCGTACAGCGCTGCCCCGAATTGCCACAGGACCCGGCCACCGCCAGCGTCGCCGCCTTCTCGAGATCGGCATCGCTCAGATCATTGCAGACGATCAACGGGTCATTGCCGCCAAGCTCGAGCGCCGTGCGCTTATAGCCCGCCTTCTCAGCGATCATCTTGCCCACCGGCACGCCGCCGGTAAAGGTGATGATGTCGATGTTCTCATTGGTCACCATCTCGTCGCCAATATCCTTGGGCCAGCCGGTGACGATCTGGAACATCTCATGCGGAAGCCCCGCCTCATAGAGAATATCCGCCAGCGCAATCGCCGTGAGCGGGGTCAGCTCGGTGGGCTTGCACACCACGCAATTGTTGGTGGCAATGGCGGGCGCAATCTTGTGGCTCACCATGTTGAGCGGATGGTTGAACGGCGTGATCGCACTGATCGCGCGCACCGGCTCGCGCATGGTATAGATCTTGCGGTCCTTGCCCTGCGGGGTCAGGTCACAGGAAAACACCTCGCCATCGTCGAGAATGGCCATCTGCCCGGCCAGCGTGAACACATCATAGGCCCGCCCCGTCTCATAGAGCGCATGCTGATGACAGATGCCCAGCTCCAGCGTGAGCCATTTCGCCAGCCAGTCGCGCCGCTCGCGGATCAGCTCGGCGGCGCGAAACAGGATCTGCTGCCGCTCATAGCGGGTAAAGCTCGGCTTGTAATTCGCCGCGATCTCAAAGGCGCGGGCGGCATGTTCGGCCCGCCCTGCCGGCACCGTGCCCACCACCTCATTGGTATAGGGATAGCGCACCTCGATCACCTCGTCGGTGAACACCACCTCGCCACCGATCCGCATGCCTTCGTGACGCAGCTCATCCTTGCTCATCTGTCCATCCATCTTGGGTCCCCCTTACTGCGCCGCCGCCATGGTGGCATAGAAAAACGCATCGAAATTGCGCAACTGCTCCGGCTGGTCCGGCAGGTCCAGCACCCGGTTCACGATAAAGGGAACCTCCTGTTCGGTCAGCCCCCCATGGCTGCGCAGCGGCTCCTTGAGCGCGGCAAGGTCATGCCGCTCCTCGCTGGTGCCGATGCAGATATTCTCACCCGAGATCATCACGATATCGCCGATCCGGTCGCCCGGCAGATCAAACCGCCGCATCGCCTCGGCCTTGTCCACCACGAGGATCAGCTCCTCGCGCGCCGCCAGCCGCTCGATGATCGCGCCCAGGTCACAGCCCTCGGGCAGATAGGCCGTGGCAAAAGACCCCAGCGCCCCGTGATGCACCACGTAAGGGTCGGTGATTGGCAGGATCACCCGCGCCTCTCCCGCGCCGAGCCACTCATCGAGAAGGCTCTGCACATAGATCACATTGGGGCTGCCATCGGAATGATGCTTGGGCTTCATGCCATGATCCGCCGTCACCACGATCGCCGCACCGAGCGCGTCGAGCTCGGTGAGATAGCGGTCGAACATCTCATAGAAGGCCTTGGCCTCGGGCTGCTCGGGGGCGAACTTGTGCTGAATGTAATCGGTGGTGGTGAGATACATCACATCCGGCTGCCACTCTTTCAAAAGCTTGACGCCCGCGGCAAAGACGAACTCCGACAGATCGGCGGAATAGACCTCGGGCTGCGCCATGCCGAGCCAGCTGCTCGCCGCCGCCTGCCCATGTTCCGCTTCGGTGGTGCTGTCGGCCCGCTCGGCCGAGAAACATTTCGCCCGGCCCTCGTCGAATTTCAGACCCGCGCCCAACAGCGCCCGCAGCTTGTCCTTGGCGGTGACCACAGCCACCCGCGCGCCCGCGTCGTAAAAGGACTGAAACACCGTCGGCGCCCGCAGGAAACGCACATCATTCATCATCACCTCTTCACCGGTCTCCGGATCAATGAGGTAATTGCCGCAAATCCCATGCACCTTGGGCGGCTGCCCCGTCGCAATGCTGAGATTGTTGGGATTGGTAAAGCTCGGGATCACCGAATGCGCCAGCCGATCCGTGCCGGTCTCGCGCATCCGCTTGAGCGTCGGCATCAGCCCGTCCTCGATGGCCCGGTCCAGATACTCCGGCTCGCACCCGTCGAGACAGATGGCAATGGCAGGCACTTTCGGCGTCGCATAGACGCGGGCATTGGCCTCGACAGGGGTTTGAATGGTCATCGCTTTGTCCTTTTCCTCACGCGGCCAGCTTGGCGCGTTCTTCCAACGCGGCGGCAGGCGGGGCAGCGCTCGCCACGCCCATCTCCGCCAATGTTTCTTTCGCGGCACGCACCACCTGCCGCATCACATGCTCGTCCATCTGCCCGATACAGCCGATGCGAAAGCTCTCCACCACGGTGAGCTTGCCGGGATAGATGATAAACCCCTTGGCCTTCATCAGCTCGTAAAACCGGTCAAAGACGAATTTCTCATCCGCCGGACAGAAAAACGTGACGATGATCGGGCTGAGCCAGCGCTCGGCCAGAAGCGTCTCAAAGCCGAGCTCCCGCATCCCCTCGACCATCACATCGCGGTTGCGGGCATAGCGCGCGCCGCGCCCGGCGACACCGCCCTCCGCCTCATGCTGCCGCAGCGCCTCGAGAAAGGCCGCCACCACATGGGTCGGCGGCGTGAACCGCCACTGCCCGGTCTTTTCCATATGCGCCCATTGCGCCTCCACATCGAGGCTGAGCGAATGCGAATTGCCCGCCGCCCGCTGCAACGCCTCCTTGCGCGCGATGACAAAGCCGAACCCCGGCACGCCTTCGATACATTTATTGGCCGAGCTGACCATCGCCTCATAGCGGATCTCCCAGGGCCGCAGCCCCAGCGCCCCAAAGGCCGACATGCTGTCGATGAGCAATTCCCGCCCCGCCGCATAGGTCGCGGCCGAAATCTCTTCCACCGGGTTGAGAATGCCGGAACTTGTCTCGCAATGAATGGCGAGCACATGGGTGATCGCCGGGTCCGCCTCGAGGATCGCACTCACCTCGGCGCCGCGCGGCGGCAGGTAATCCCCCTTGTCGAGCAGATGAAAATCGCGCCCCAGATATTCCATCGTCTTCGCCGCCCGAAGCCCATAGGCCCCATTGGCCAGCACCAGAACCTTGCCATCGCGCGGCACGAAGGAGCCGAGCATCGCCTCGACGCAATAGCTGCCCGAGCCTTGGATCGGCACACAGTCGAACGCCTCCGACCCCGGCCCCAACAGCGCCAAGAGCCGCTTGCGCATCTCCGCCGTCATCGCGCGGAAATCGCCATCCCAACTGCCCCAATCGCGCATCATCGCCTCTTTCGTGGCATAGGAGGTGGTCAGCGGCCCGGGCGTGAGCAGATAGGGCTCGTTCAGGCGGGGCGGGTCAATCCGTGGTCCTTGCGTCATCTGCGGCTCTCCCAAAGGCGGCATCTGCCCCCTCTCATGCCCCAGCGCGAAATATATGTGAAATTCCTAATTCAGATGGTTATATAGGCTGAACCTATGGAACGCCTGCCATGCGCTACTCACAGCTCCGCGCCTTTCACCATGTCGCCCGCTTGGGCGGCTTTTCCCGCGCCGCCGAGGCGCTCCTGATCACCCAGCCCGCCATCTCCGAACAGGTGCGCAAGCTCGAGACCGATCACGACGTGCTGCTCTTTCACCGCGACCGCCGCAAGGTCCGGCTCACCCGCGCTGGCGAAGAGCTCTTTCGCATGACCAAGCAATTCTTCGAGACCGAACATCAGATCGGCGAATATCTCTCGGAATCCCGCGCCGCCATCGAGGGCGAGCTGCGCATCATCGCCGACGCCGCCCACCATATCACCGACGCGCTGAGCCGCTTTCGCAAACGCTACCCCGCCGTCCGCGTCACCCTGAGCGCTGGCAACACCGAGGACATCCTCGCCGCCCTGCGCAGCTATGACGCGGAAATCGGCGTCGTCGGCAGCCCGCCCCAAGGCAGCGACATGGACACGCTCGATCTCTCGACCACCGATATCGTGGCCTTCTGCGCCCGCGATTTCCTGCCCGACAGCACCACCACGCTGCGCTTTGACGCGCTCCGCGAGTTGCCGCTGATTTTCCGCGAACAGGGCTCGAAAACCCGCGCCAAACTGGTGGATGAGGCAACGCGCCGCAAACTGCGCCTGACCCCTGCCATCACCGCCGAGGGCCGCGAGGCGGTGCGCGAACTGGTGGCCTCCGGCGCCGGCATCGGCTTTGTCAGCAACGCGGAATACCGGCCCGACGACCGGCTCCGCCTGCTGCGCCTCACCGATGCCGACCTGACCATGACCGAGGTGATGGTGCACCTGACCCAGCGCCGCGACGTCAAGGTCATCCGCGCCTTCATGGAGATCATGCGCAGCGCGCCCGAGGCCGATACCCCCTAGCGGTTGTCCTCTTGGATAAGCTCGGCCGCCCGCTCGCCCACCATGATCGACGGCGCATTGGTGTTGGCGGTGGGGATGATCGGAAAGATCGACGCATCCGCCACCCGCAGCCCCCGGACCCCATGCACCCGCAGCCGCGTGTCGACCACCGCCTGATCCGGGTCGCGCCCCATCCGGCAGGTGCCGCTGGGGTGGAACACCGTCCAGCCGGTCGAACGCGCATAATCGAGAAGGGCGTCGTCATCCGCCAGCGCCTCGCCGGGGAAAAGCTCGGCCGAAATCACCTCGCGCATCGCCTTGCTCGCCGCGATCCGCCGCACCAGCTTGAGCCCCGCCACCATCAACTCGCAATCATGATCGGTGCTGAGATAGTTGGGATGGATCTCCGGCGCCGCCATCGGATCGGGGCTGGTGATTCCGAGATGCCCTTCGCTCGTCGGCCGGCACGGGTTGAACCCCATGAGAAACCCGGGAAACGGATCGGGCGCCATCAACGGCCGCTTGCCCACCGGCGCGCGGGTATAGGAGACCGGCGAGAAATAAAGCTGCACATCAGGCCGCCCGGTCCCCTCGCGCAGCCGCACAAAGCCGCCGCCCTGATTGACGCTGAGGCTGAGCGGCCCGCCGCGCGTCATCACATATTGCAGCCCGACCCGCGCCCGCCCGAGCCAGGGTCGCAGCACCTGGTTGAGCGTCGGCACCGTCGCCCGATAGAGATTGTCGGCCCCGAGATGATCCTGCAAATGCCGCCCAACCCGCGGCGCATGATGGTTGAGCTCGATCCCGAGGCTCGCCAGATGCCCGCCGTCGCCAATGCCCGAATGCTGCAAGATCGCCGGGCTCATCACCGCCCCGGCGGCGAGGATCACCTCGCGCCGCGCCCGCGCCACCCGCTCGACACCCTTCTGACGATAGACGACCCCGGTGGCCCGCCCCTCTTCGATCACCACCCGCAGCACATGCGCATGTTTCTCGAGCGCCACGTTGCGCCGCTTGGCCGCGCCGCGCAGGTAACATTGGTTGGTCGAGGCCCGGAACCCTTTGCGCGTGTTGATCTGATAGATCGACACGCCTTCCATGTCCTCGCCATTGTAATCGCTGTTGAACGGGATGCCCGCCTGCTGTGCGCCCTGCAGATACTGCTCACAGATCGGGTGCATCCGGTCTTCGATCCGCTCGACCGAGACCTTGCCGCCGCGTCCGCGCACCGGGCTGTCCTCGCCCTGCCAATCCTCGATCTTGCGGAACACCCGCGCCACCTCGTCCCAGCGCCATTCCGGCGCATCGGCCTGGGCCGCCCAATCGTCGTAATCCTCGCGATGCCCGCGCGCCCAGACCATCGCATTGATGGCGCTCGAGCCGCCGACAACCTTGCCGCGCGGCCAATAGCTCTGCCGCCCCTTGAGCCCCTCGATGGGCTGGGTGGTGAATTTCCAGTTGATGCGCTTGTCGTAGAACGCCTTGCCATAGCCGATGGGCATCCGGATCCACGGGCTGAGGTCATGCCCCCCGGCCTCCAGCACCAGAACCCGCGCCGTGCCATCCTCGCTCAGCCGATCCGCCAGCGGCGCGCCCGCCGATCCAGCCCCCACCACGATATAGTCGAATTCCATCTCTGCGCTGCCCATCCCTGTCGTGGCCCCCTTGTCATGGCCCCTGTCATGGCGATCCCCGTCGCCTGTCGTACCGCGCATCGTTAGGCAGGAGACGGGGGGCATTCAATCAAAGAAACGACGGTTAACGCGACGATTCTTGGCGCCAGGGCCTCAGAATCCATACTGTCGCTTTGCCGACGCAATACCGACGTCCTGCCGACAGGGCATTTTTGCGGCCCTTTCGCCCCTGTGACGGCTGGGTAAATAGGGCGCGCGCTGCCGGGAAAACGCTCACGGATTGTTACATCTTGCAAAATCGCGAGGGGTTGAACCTCTGACACAGGGATGTTACACGCAGCTGAGCGCGAAAATTATTGAACAAATTCAATAACTCGCAATCCCTTCCTCAGACATGCACATGCGTTCTGCCAGCCATGCATTCATTGCATGAATTTTTTTCCGATTTTTAATTGCGCGTTAAGAAAAAGTAGCTATGTGGGGCTCAGAACGTAACAGTGTCCGATTGGTCAACCCATCAGCTCAGGAGGCAAACATGACACGCGATGAACTGAACCGCGAACTTCGTATGCATAGTGCCACCTGGCAATCCGTGCTGGTGGTCTATGCCGGGATGGTCGGCGCACTGGTGCTCTCGGCGATGGCCATCGTCTAAGCCAACCGTCTAGGCACAGGACCGGGGCCCTCGCGCCCCTCCCCCGACATCAACACGCAGAACGGCGCAGGGTATCCCCCACGCCGTTTTCTCTTCTCTACATCCCCGAGGGGCTCTTCCCAAAGGAGGTCGCCATGACCCGTGACCAACTCATCCGCGAAATGCGCATCCACAGCGCCAGCTGGCAGGCCGTGGCCATCGTCTATGGCGCCATTGTCGCGACGCTTCTGCTGACCGCTTCGGCCATCGTCTGATCACACCCAACTGACTGACAGTAAACAGAAAAACGGGCACCCAACCGGGCGCCCGTCCTGTTGTCTTGCTGGCTGATCAGGTGATCTTGGCATCGTTCGGATCGATCTTCGCCGCCGCCGCATCGCCCACATTATCGACCCCGCGCTCTTCCAAGAGCGTGGTGAGCCAGTTCGGGTCCATCTCCGGCACCGAGCTGAGCAGAAGGTCGGTATAGGGATGGTGCGGCGGGGTGAACATCTCGTCCTTCGGCCCCTGTTCGATCACCTTGCCCTGCTGCATGACGATCACCTCATCGGCAATCGACCGCACTGTCGCAAGGTCATGGGTGATGAACATATAGGCAAGGTTGAGCTCGTTCTGCAGCCGGTCCAACAGCCGCAAGATCCCCTCCGCCACAAGCTGATCCAGCGCGCTGGTCACCTCGTCACAGACGATGAACGTCGGCTCCGCCGCCAGCGCCCGCGCAATGCCGATCCGCTGCTTCTGCCCCCCCGAGAGCTCGGGCGGGTAGCGGTTGTAGAACTTCGACGGATCAAGCTCGATCAGGTCGAGCAGCTCATCCACCCGGTTCTTGAGCTTGACCCCGGTCAGCCCCGAATAGAACTGCGCCGGCCGGCCAATGATCTCGCTGATTTTCACCTTGGGATTCAAGGCGGTATCAGCCATCTGATAGATCATCTGACATTGCCGGAGCTGGTCCCGGTTGCGCTGCCGATAGTCGGGCGGGAACGGCTCGCCACGGAACAGAACCTGCCCCTTTTGCGGCGGCAACAGCCCGGTGATCACCCGCGCCGTGGTCGATTTGCCGGACCCGGATTCCCCCACCACAGCGACCGTCATCCCCTCGTAAATGTCAAAGCTGACATCATCGAGAATCTTCGGGCCATTGGTATAGGCCGCATCGACATTCTGCACCGAAATCAAGGGTGTAGCATCCTTGGGCCGATGCCGCTGCGGGCTCTCGAAACTGCGCACCGCCCAGAGGGATTTGGTGTAATCCTCCTTCGGGTTCTTGAGCATCTCTTCGGTCGGCGCTTCCTCGACCTCATTGCCCTTGAGCAGCACCTTGATCGTGTCCGCCATCTGCGCCACGACCGCGAGGTCATGGGTGATATAGATCGCGGCGGTGTTGAACTGATCCACGATATCGCGGATCGCCGCCAACACCTCGATTTGGGTCGTCACGTCGAGCGCGGTGGTCGGCTCGTCAAAGATGATCAGATCCGGCCGGCACGACATGGCCATCGCCGTCATCGCCCGCTGCAACTGCCCGCCCGACACTTGGTGCGGATAGCGAAACCCGATCTCCTCGGGGTTCGGCAGACGCAGCCTGCGATAGAGATCAACCGCGTCTTCCTGCGCCTCCATCCGCTTCTTGATGCGGTATTGCAGCGGCGCTTCGGTGTGCTGATCGATGAGCTTATGCGCCGGGTTGAAAGACGCCGCCGCCGATTGCGCCACATAGGCGATGCGCGACCCGCGCAGCGCCCGCCGCTCGGATTCGGACGCGGTGGTAAGCTCCATCCCGTCGAACTCGATCTTCGAGCCCTCGACGATCCGCGTCCCGTCCCTTGCATAGCCCATGGCCGCCGCGCCGATGGTCGATTTGCCTGCGCCGGACTCGCCGATCAGGCCCATCACCTCGCCGCGGTGGAGGGTCAGGTCGACACCTTTGATGATGTCGACCCAGGTTTCATCCGAGTAGCCTTGGATCCGCAGATCCTTGATCTCGAGGAGGACTGATTTGTCTTGGCTCATGATTATTGCTCCTTCAGGCCCGAGGACCGGAACAGCATCCAGTCAACCACAAAGTTCACAGCCACGGTCAGCAACGCGATTGCCGCAGCAGGGATCAGCGGGGTGATCTCGCCAAACGAAATCAGCGTCGCATTCTCCTTCACCATCGAGCCCCAATCCGCCGTCGGCGGCTGGATACCGAGACCAAGGAAGCTCAGCCCCGAGATCAGCAGGAAGACGAAACAGAACTCGAGCCCGAACTCCGCCACCAGCGGCGCGGTCGAGTTGGGCAGGATCTCGCGACGGATGAGATACCAGCGCCGTTCACCACGAAGCCGCGCCGCCTCGATGTAATCCATCACCACCACGTTGCCAGCCACCGCCCGGGTAAGACGATAGACACGCGGCGAATAGATCACCGATACGACGAGGATCAGGATGATCTCGGACGAGTTGAAAATCGTCGACATCGCCATCGAGATCAGCACCACGATGCCCAGAACGATGGCGCCCTTGACGATCCAGCCCGCGAGATTCTCGGCAATCGTGGCGAGAACCAAGAGCCCCACCAACATGCCAAAGAACACCATCATCGCGGTGCCGAGAACGAAATCCGCCTGCCCGGCATTGCCGCCAAAGAGGTTGAGCCAGGCCGGGTTGGTCGGCAGCGAGCCAAAGATCGACACCATCAGCAGACCAAAGATCAGCGACGGGATCGACATGATCACATCCGCCGACCGGCCCATCGCCTGATCGAACCAACCGCCACGCACCGCCGCCAACAGACCGGCAAGCGCCCCGAGCGTAAAGGCGAGAACCGTCCCCACCAGCGCCAGCGAAATCGTGTTCCGCGCGCCATAGATCAGACGGCTGAACATGTCCCGGCCAAGCTGATCCGCGCCCAGAAGCATATTCTCATCCGCCGGGGCAAAGGCGCTCGAAATCACTTCGGCCTCGCCATGGGGCGCGATCATCGGCGCAAAGATCGCCGCGATCGCATAGGTGAAGATAACGAACATCCCGAACGCCGCCGTGAGCGGCGCAGTCCGCAATTCCTTGGCCATGTTGTCGCTGACAATCAGGATCAGGAACTCGCGGAACGCGTAGGAGATCATCGCCGACAGCGCCAGAAGCCCGGCACAGATCGCCACCCATTGCAACGCCCCCGCCCCGCCGATGATGCCCAGAACAAAGGACACCAGCGTCAGCGAAAACAGCAGCATGAAGGCTTGGCGATAGTTGAAATAGGCCGCCGCAGTCGAGCCCGCCAGAAGAAGGGTATAGAACCCGATGACAAAGATACTCATAATCAGGTCCTCCTTACTTCGGATGCCGCAGGCGCGGGTTGGTGAGAATAGAGCCAACGTCAGCCGCGAGGTTGAGCAGGATGAAGGTCGCCGCAAAGATCAGGCAGCAGGCCTGAACGATCGGGAAGTCCCGCTTGCTCACCGCATCCACCAGCGCCTGACCGATGCCCGGATAGACGAACACCACCTCGACCAGCACCACCCCGGTGATGAGATAGGCAAGGTTGAGCGCGATCACGTTGATGATCGGGGCCCAGGCATTGGGCAGCGCGTGTTTCACGATGACTTTCCAAGGCGGCGTGCCCTTGAGCCGCGCCATCTCGATATAGGGCGAGGCCAGCAGGTTGATGATCGCCGCACGCGTCATCCGCATCATATGCGCCACCACCACCAGAACCAGCGTCAAGGCCGGCAGGAAGGTCCGCTCGAGCAGCTCCAGGAATGTCATCCCGTCATTGATCGACGAGATGGCCGGGAACATGCCCCATTTCACCGCGAAATAGAGGATCAGGATATAGCCGAGAAAGAACTCGGGCGACGAGATGAAGGTCAGCGTCACGACGTTGGCCACCCGGTCAAAGATCGAGTTGCGCAGCAGCGCCACCACCACCCCGAGCGTGATCGCCACGGGCACCGCGATAACGGCCGCATAGGCCGCGAGGAACAAGGTCTTGGTAAAGCGGTCGCCGATGATCGCAGCGACGGAATTGCCGGTAACAATGGATTGGCCAAAGTCGAAGGTCAGCGCCCCCAGAAGCCAATCGAAATAGCGCACGATGGCAGGCTGATCGAGCCCCATCTCCTTGCGCAGCGCGGCCAGGTTTTCTTCGGTTGCGCCCTGTCCGAGCACGGCCTGTGCAATATCGCCCGGTAGCAGTTCGACCATGAAGAAAATGATGACCGAGATTACCAGCAAAATTACCAGACCGAGACCGAGCCGTTTGCCCACCAGTCTCAGAATGTCTCCCATGTGTCCCTCCTGTTGATTTTTATTTTTGCCTCCAGCTTTGGGAAAAGACCGGAGGTGGTCAATTGCGCATTTTGTGTCTGGACCGGGTAGTCGCTCTGCCGCGATCCGCGAGGTCCAGAGATGCGTCAGCCGCCCTGCCCCAACGGGCACAGCGGCTGAAAAGGCCCGGCACCTTCTGATGCCGGGCCCGATTGTTTAGCCGTCGAACCACCAACGGCTGGCATAGCGATAGCCGTCCATCTGCCAGGACGGTGCCAGCGCACCGGTATGTTTGACGTTCGACCGGCGGCCATAGATGAAGTTCGGGAAATACGGGATCACCGTACCGCCATCATCACGCGCCAGCATCGCCATCTCGTGATAGATCTCGCCACGCCGCGTATCGTCGAGCTCGGCCTTGCCTTCGAGCAGCAGTTCGTTGAACCGCTCATTCTGCCAATGGCTCTCGTTCCAGGCCGCGTCGGATTTATAGGCGAGGCTATACATCACATCCGGCGTTGGGCGCGCCCCCCAGGTGACCATGCACCAGGGCTTGTTGAGCCAGACATCCGACCAATAGCCATCATTGGGCTCGCGCACGACGTTGATCGTGATCCCCGCCGCCTTGGCCTGTTCCGAGTAGAGAACCGCCGCATCCACGGCCCCCGTGGTGATCGAATCCGCCGTCGACAGGTTGACGGTGAGCCCCTCTGCCCCGGCCTTCTTGAGAAGCGCCTTGGCCTGTTCGGGATCATATTCCCGCTGCGGGATATCCTCGGGCCAATAGGGCATCGCCGGCGAATGGTGGAAGTCATTGCCCACGGTCGCCGCGCCAAAGGTGATCTTCTCGACGAGCTCTTCGCGATTGATCGCCAGCTTGAGCGCGTTGCGCACGTCGACATTGTCGAACGGTGCCTGGTCACAGAACATCGGCATGGTGATCGCCTGCGCCGAGGCCACGTTGTCGACCTCGATATTGGGATCTCGCGACAAAAGCGCCAGCGTCTTGTTGTCGAGAAGGCTCGCCGTGTCGACGTCGCCGGTGACAAGCGCGGTCTGACGGGCGTTCGGATCGTTGATCACGAGGATCTGGATCTCGTCGAACCACGCACCCTCACCATGCCAGTCGTCATGCCGCACGAACCGGCCACCGACGCCGAACTCGAGCTCGGCCACCTTATAGGGGCCACAGCCGATGCCGGATTGCCATTCCACCGACCCGTCTTCCTTGGCGGGCAGGATAGCGAGGTGATAATCGGTCATCAGCCACGGCAGGTCGGCATTGCCGCCCGACAGTTTGAAAGTCACCGAATTGTCGCCATTGTCGGTCAGATCGACCACATCCGCCAAGAGCGCCTTGGCCGCCGAGGTCGTGTCATCGCCCCGGTGATGGTTCATCGAGGCCACCACATCCGCGCCGGTCACCTTGTTGCCATTGTGGAACGTGGCTTTTTCGTTGATCACAAAGGTCCATTCGGTCGCATCGGGCGAGGCCGACCATTCCTTGGCCACATCCGGGCCAAGCGTCCCATCGGGATTGATCATCGTCAGATAGGCGCGCACCGTATGGCCAAAGCCGATCTCGAAATTCGACTGGTACTGGCCGGGATCGTGCTGATCCGACGTGTTGCCATCATGCTGGGCCACGCGCAGCGTGCCGCCCCGCTTGGGGGCCGCCTGCGCCGATCCGGTCCAGAGCCCTGTCGCAGCCGAGGCGGTCATCCCGGCCGCCATCGAATAATGCATGAACGAGCGGCGCGAAATCCGGCCCTGGCGAGCCTCCTCCGCTAGACGCTTCATCAGCATGTCAGTCTCGGAATTTTTCATGGTCTCTCCCTGAGCTTATATTTTTTTATGATGCTGTCGCAGTGACCAACCGGGTTCGGATTGGTCCCCAAGCATAGAGTTTCGTGCAACATGGCCTATGTGGCGGCTTGAAAGCGACATATTGATAACAAAACACGAAACCTGCCGTACCGCCAGAGGATTTATGGAAGGTTTCGATCACATTATGGGGCGATTTTGCGCCAGAACACGTCTCTGAGCGTCAGCATGCGCCTCCGCGCGACGCCGAACCCCGGACCGGGGCCCCACGCCCCCGCCCGGTGCTGTTAGCGCCACCTCGCTGCGATTCTCTCTGGCGGTTTCCGGCCCTAGCCGCGTTTCGCCCGCAATTTCGCGAAGAAATCCAACCGCTTGCGCAGCTCCCGCTCAAATCCCCGCTCGACGGGGAAATAGGCGGCCATCCGGGGCATGTCCTCGGGGAAATAGTTCTGCCCCGAAAACCCGTCCTCCGCATCATGGTCATAGGCATAGCCCGCGCCATAGCCCTGCTCTTTCATGAGCTTGGTCGGCGCATTGCGGATATGTTTCGGCGGCGGCAGGCTTCCGGTGCGCCCCGCCTCGCGCATGGCTGTCTTATAAGCGACATAGGCGGCGTTGGATTTCGGCGCGAGCGCCAGATAGACCAAGGCCTGCGCCAGCGCCAATTCCCCCTCGGGACTGCCGAGCCGCTCATAGGTCTCCCAAGCCTGCAAACACTGCGCCTGCGCCTGCGGATCGGCAAGCCCGATATCCTCGACCGCCATCCGGGTGATCCGCCGCGCCAGATACCGCGGGTCCTCGCCCCCTTTGAGCATCCGCGCAAACCAGTAGAGCGCCGCATCCGGGTCCGAACCCCTCACCGATTTATGCAGCGCCGAGATGAGGTTGTAATGCTCCTCACCGTTCTTGTCATAGACGCTGGCGCGTTTCATCAACCGTTTCGACAGCGCCTCCGGGTCGAGCTTTTGCGCGCTTTTCCACGCCATGACCTGCTCCACCAGGTTCAACAGCGCCCGGCCATCGCCATCGGCCATGTCCAGCAGCACCTCGCGCGCCTCCCCGGTGAGCGGCAGCGCCCGGTCCATCATCTTCTCGGCCCGCTGCACCAGCCGCTCAAGATCGCGGTTCGCCAGCCGCTCAAGCACCAGCACCTGCGCCCGGCTGAGCAAAGCGGCGTTCAACTCAAAGCTCGGGTTCTCGGTCGTCGCCCCCACCAGAAGGATCGTGCCATCCTCCATATGCGGCAGGAACCCATCCTGCTGGGCCTTGTTGAACCTATGGATCTCATCGACGAACAACAGCGTGCCGCGCCCGTTGCCATGCCGCATCCGCGCCTCTTCGAACACTTTGCGCAGCTCCGGCACGCCGGTGAAGATCGCGCTGATCTGCACGAAATGAAGATCGGTCTCCGCCGCCAAGAGCCGCGCGATGGTGGTCTTGCCCACCCCCGGCGGCCCCCAAAGGATGAGCGAGCCGAGACTGCCGTTCTCCAGCATCACCCCAAGCGGCGCCTCGGGGCCGAGCACCTGCTCCTGCCCGATCACCTCGCCCAGAGACTGCGGCCGCATCAGATCGGCGAGCGGCCTCGGCCCCGGCTTGCCTGCAGGGGCCTGCCCCGCTGTGCTGTCAAAGAGATCCGCCATCCGCTCAGAGCCTGAAGCGCAGGACGACACGCCGCCCGCCACGCAGAATATCGAGGTTGAGCCGCCGACTCGCCCGGGCCAGCGCCTCTTCGGCCTCGGCCCCGGTGCTGACCCGCATATCATTCACCGCCCGCAGAATATCGCCCGGCCGCACCCCGAGCCTCGCCCCCAGCGGGCCGGGATCCTCGATGATCACCCCCTCGATCCCCATCGGCAGGCCAAACTCGGCCTGCACCGCCGGATTGATCGTCGACAGCGCCATGCCGGGCAGAACCGTCGCCTCCGACGTGGTGAGCGGCGCACGCGGCGGCACATCCGGCGCCTTGACCAAAGTGACCTCGCTTTGCGACATCTCGCCCTCAACCATCCCCTCGATGACCACCTTGGCCCCGGCCCCCGCCACCGCGAGATGATAGAGGATTTCCTCGGGCGTAAAGACCGGCGTGCCATCCACGGTGAGAATCACATCCCCCACCCCATAGCCCGCTTCGGTCAAGGGGCTCGCCGGGTGCAGCTCGGTCAGCGCCACGCCATAGGGCCCCTCGAGCCCGAGCGCCTCGGCCATATCCTGCGACACCGGCTGCCCGGTCGCCCCCATCCAAGGCCGCTCGAACCGCTCTTCGCCCGCCCGCGCCTGCGCCACGAACTGCGCCACCATATCCGCCGGGATCGCAAAGCCGATACCGTTCGACCCGCCCGACCGCGACAGGATCGAGGTGTTGATCCCGATGAGCCGCCCCGCCACATCGACCAGCGCTCCGCCCGAGTTGCCCGGGTTGATCGGCGCATCGGTCTGGATGAACAGCCCCCGGCCATTGCCAGTGGCCAGCCCCGACCGCGCCAGCCCCGACACGATGCCGCTGCTCACCGTCTGGCCCACGCCAAACGGGTTGCCGATGGCCAGCACCAATTCGCCGACCTCAACCGTGCCGCTCTCGCGCAGCTCCAGCGCCGGCAGATCCTCTGCGCCGTCGAGCTGCAGCACCGCCAGATCGCTATCCTCATCCGCCAGCAGAACATGCGCGCTATATTCCCGCCGGTCATTGAGAACCACGCGAATATCCGTCGACCCGCCGACCACGTGATGGTTCGACACCACGATCCCATCCGCCGACAGGATCACCCCGGAGCCGAGCGAGTTCTGCACCCGTGGCCGGCTCTGCCCGAAATCGCGAAACATCCGGCCAAAGAACGGATCATCCATGAACGGATTGCTGCGCGCCTCGACCACCCGGCGGGCATAGATATTGACCACGGCGGGGGCCGCCGATTTGACCACCGGCACAAAGCCGAGGCTGATCTCGGCCGGGCTCTGCGGCACCTGCATCTGATCCTGGGCCAGCGCCGCGCCAGCGGCGGGCAACATGGCAAAACACAATCCGGCAAGAAGATATCGCATCTGGGGCATCGTCCCTCACTGATGAACTGGTCTCAGTCATATGTCGCCGAGCCGCGCGAATGCAAGCCGCCGCGCCGGAACCGCCCCCTCTCCTGCCGCGTTGAGAGAGCAGAAGAAAGGAAGGTACCCCATGGC
Source organism: Roseovarius nubinhibens ISM (assembly GCF_000152625.1). GTDB lineage: Bacteria > Pseudomonadota > Alphaproteobacteria > Rhodobacterales > Rhodobacteraceae > Roseovarius > Roseovarius nubinhibens. The sequence continues at coordinate 327,920 of NZ_CH724156.1, forward strand.
AGAACGTGCAAGATCCAAAGATGGCCGCCGCGAAACGGAGGCCTATACCGACGACGCCAAGACCCCCGGCCAACAGGGCCGCGCCGATGGCAATCTCGAACGCAAGGTCGGCACCCGCGACCTTCTCAAACAGGCGACCGACGACCGCCCCGGCGCCACCCGCGTCACCAAATCCGACGAAAAGGGCCAAGGCGGGCTTGGCGGTCACCACGGCACCGGCAACGACAAGAAAGAGGGCTAAGCACATGGCGAGACTGAAAAACAACACGATGGTCGTGGTCACCGACAGCGAAAAGGCGCTCTTCATCCGCAACCTGACCGATCACGAGAACCCGCATTTCGAAGTGACCGACGAAGAGCATCAAGAGAACCCGTCGGACATCGAACAATCCGCCAACCGCCCGGGCCGGATGCAGGACACTGGCGTCGGCCAGCGTTCGGCGCTGGATGACACCGACTGGCACGAGCTGGCCAAGGAACGCTTTGCCAAGGACCTGTCGGATATTCTCTACAAAGAGGCCCATAAAGGCGCGTTCGATCATCTGGTGATCGCCGCCGCGCCGCAGGTTCTCGGCGTGCTGCGTCAGGAAATGCACCAGGAAGTGCTCAACAAACTGGTCGCCGACATCCCCAAAAACCTGACCAACCACCCGATCGAAAAAATCGAAGAGATCATCAAAGCCGAACTCGACGGCGACTGATCCCTGCCCCACAAAACACGAAAAAAGCCGCCGGATCTCCCCGGCGGCTTTCCCTGACCTCAAGGAGGTCGAATGTCTTAGTCGTCGGCCAGAGCCACGTCTTCGGCGGCAACGCGGGCTTTGTCGCCTGCGCCTTTGGCATCGACATCACGCTCGACGAATTCGATGATCGCCATCGGGGCCATATCGCCATAGCGGAAGCCAGCTTTCAGAACGCGCACATAGCCGCCCTGACGCTCTTTGTAGCGGGGGCCGAGCACGTCGAAAAGCTTCGCGACATACTGGTCTTGCTTGAGCTGAGCGGCGGCCTGACGACGGGCGTGCAGATCGCCACGCTTGCCGAGCGTGATCAGCTTTTCCACGATGCGGCGCAGTTCTTTGGCCTTGGGCAGCGTGGTCTTGATTTGCTCATGTTCGATGAGCGAGCCTGCCATGTTCGCGAACAGCGCCTTGCGGTGTTCATGGGTGCGGTTCAGGCGGCGGTAACCTCTTGCGTGACGCATGGTTTAGTTCCTTCTGTTTTTGCTTTGTCCGGCGGTCTGATGCGTGTCAGCCGCTCTCCTGGGGGCGGGATTGCCCGGGGTATGCGACTGCGCCCAAAGGCGCAGCCGAATTCTTAAAAGGCGTCTTCGAACTTCTTCGCCAGATCTTCGATATTGTCGGGCGGCCAGTCCTCGACATCCATGCCGAGATGCAGACCCATGCCCGAGAGCACTTCCTTGATCTCGTTGAGCGACTTGCGGCCAAAGTTCGGCGTGCGCAGCATCTCTGCTTCGGTTTTCTGGATCAGATCCCCGATATAGACGATGTTGTCGTTCTTCAGGCAGTTGGCCGAGCGCACCGACAGTTCCAGCTCGTCCACTTTCTTGAGAAGCAGCGGGTTGAACTCGAGACCATCATCCTCGTCCTGACGGCCAGCGGCCTCGGGCTCGTCGAAGTTCACGAAGATCGACAGCTGATCCTGCAGGATACGCGCAGCAAAGGCCACGGCATCATCCGGCGTGATCGAGCCATCGGTTTCGATCTTCATGGTGAGCTTGTCATAGTCGAGAACCTGACCTTCACGGGTCGGCTGCACGTCATAGCTGACACGGCGCACGGGGCTGTAGATCGCATCGACCGGGATCATGCCGATCGGCGCGTCCTCGGGCTTGTTCTTGTCAGCCGCGACATAGCCTTTGCCGGTGTTGACCGTCAGTTCGACATAGAGATCGGCACCCTCGTCGAGGTGGCAGATCACGTGGTCGCGGTTCAGCACTTCGATGCCAGCGGTTTCCGAGATGTCGGCGGCGGTGACGACGCCCGGCCCTTTGGCCGAGATCGACAGGCGCTTGGGGCCTTCGACATCCATGCGCAGGGCAACGCCCTTGAGGTTCAGCACGATGTCGGTGACGTCTTCGCGGACACCGGCAACGCTGGAAAACTCATGCAGAACATTGTCGATCTGAACGCTGGTGATGGCGGCACCTTGCAGCGACGACAGGAGAACGCGGCGCAGCGCGTTGCCCAGCGTCAGGCCAAAGCCCCGCTCCAGCGGTTCCGCCACAACCGTCGCCTGACGCAGCGGGTCATTGCCCGGCTTGACGTCGAGCTGTGTCGGCTTGATCAGTTCTGCCCAATTCTTATGGATCATGCGTCCCTCCATTCCTGTTCCCGGCCCCATGTCCAAAGGCCGGAAACGCCCGAGGTTTCAAAATGACGGACTGGGGCCGTGCGAAAACACGCGGCCCCAGCCCAGAATAAATAGTTAGACCCGGCGGCGCTTCGGCGGGCGGCAGCCATTGTGGGCGATCGGCGTCACGTCACGGATCGACGTGATGTTGAAACCGACAGCGGCCAGGGCGCGCAGCGCGCTCTCACGGCCCGAACCCGGACCCTGCACTTCGACCTCAAGGGTCTTCATGCCATGTTCCTGTGCCTTCTTGCCCGCGTCTTCTGCGGCCATCTGTGCGGCATAGGGGGTCGACTTCCGCGAACCTTTGAAACCCATGGTGCCGGCCGACGACCAAGCGATCGCATTGCCTTGCACGTCCGAGATCAGGATCTTGGTGTTGTTGAACGAGCTGTTCACATGCGCCACACCAGTGGCGATATTCTTGGAAACCTTGCGCTTCCCGCGACGAGTATCACGTGCCATTGATCAAGCCCTCCCTTATTTCTTCTTACCGGCAATGGCCTTTGCGGGGCCTTTGCGGGTACGAGCGTTGGTGTGGGTACGCTGACCGCGAACCGGCAGGTTCCGGCGGTGGCGCAGGCCGCGATAGCAGCCGAGGTCCATCAGGCGCTTGACGTTCATCTGCGTTTCACGGCGCAGGTCGCCTTCCACCATGTAGTTGGCGTCGATATGTTCGCGAACGGCCAGAACTTCGGCATCCGAGAGTTCGTTGACGCGACGGGTCAGGTCGATGCCGACCGCTTCGCAGATGGCTTTGGCCGAAGTGTTGCCAATACCGGTGATATAAGTCAGGGCGATCGGGACCCGTTTATGGGTCGGGATGTTTACGCCGGCGATACGTGCCACGTGTCACTTTCCTTTTCGTTGCGGGTCCGTAGTACCAGACCCTTTTTTCACAACACAGGCCCGAAGCAGGACGCATCGGGCCGCAGCTGATCTAAGGTGGTCGATCCGTCTCGGGGGCGACCCGGTCAGAATCAGCATCTCATGAGAGATAGGGCTGGTTAGGGGGATTTGTCAGGGGCGTCAAGAGCTATAGCCGCCCAAGGCCGATCTGCGCGGTCCTCTGCCCCGCCGGACGATTATGCGACAGCAGCTCTTACCGGTCTCTACCAGTGTTTGCCGGCGCATCCCAGCCCTTCCAGCCCCAGCTGTCACAGTCGAAATAATACTCCGGCAGGCCGGTGCTCTCGCGGGACACCACATTGACCCGCGACCGTTCATTCACCGTGAGATTGAACCCGACCCGCCATTGCCGCGCCCCGTCATCGCACTCGGCCTCGAGATGGCGCACCACCCGCCCCGGCCGATAGCTCTGCGGCGCCCCGACCCAGACACAGCGCAGCGCGTGGCTGAAGATCCCCTCCGGTTCGAGCGTCACCAGATCCGCCAGCTCCTGCTCGCCATCACTGGCCTCGCAAAAGCCGGGGTTGTCGACCATCATCCCCGCCGCTGTGGGCGAGGCCAGCGCTACCCCCGTGAACACCAATAACCCCTTGGTCCAATCTCTCAAAGCCATCTCTCGCTCCGCATCACTGATCTCGTGACACCATCGAACCACGCCCCTGCCCCATGGGTCCAGCCCCACCAGAAAATAGCCACCCCCCAAAACGCAAAACACCCGAAGCGCGCGCTCCGGGTGCCTGCCATGTCTCGATCTTTTGGGATCGCCCGCGCCGGTTAGCCCAGCAGCGAGCCGATCGCGCCGCGCACCTCGTCGATGGCGCCCAGACCGTCCACCGATTTGAGCTGCCCCTTGGCATGGTAATAGCCAATGAGCGGCGCGGTCTTCTTGTAATATTCCATGAGCCGGATGCGTACGCTGTCGGCGTTGTCATCGGCGCGCACCGGCTTGCCGGCGGCGCGGGCCTCTTCAGCGCGGTTGACGATCCGCTTGACCAGCGTCTCGTCATCCACCTGCATCTCGATCACCGCATCGAGGCTCTCGCCCTTCTCGGCCAGCAGGCCCGCCAGCGCATCGGCCTGGGCCAGAGTGCGCGGGAACCCGTCGAAGATGAACCCGCCCTTGCGGTCCCCATCGAGCTTTTCGCGGATCAGGCCGATGACGATCTCGTCGGTGACGAGCTCGCCCCGCGCCATCACATCGGCGACGATCTTACCCATCTCGGTGCCGCTGTCCTTGGCCTCGCGCAGCATGTCGCCGGTCGACAGCTGAATCATGTCGCGCTCTTGCACGAGGAGTTGCGCTTGAGTGCCTTTGCCGGCACCCGGCGGTCCGAGAAGGATAATATTCATCGACGTTGTGTCCCTTTTCTACGCGAGCGACGCTTTCCCTTACCGCTCAACTGCGATTTTTCAATCAGCCCCTCATACTGGTGGGCCAGAAGATGCGACTGCACCTGCTGGATCGTATCCATAGTGACGGACACCACGATCAGAACCGACGTGCCGCCAAAATAGAACGGAATGGCGAGCTGTGAACGCAGAATCTCCGGAAGGAGACAAACTGCCGCAAGGTAGGCGGACCCAAGCACCAGGATACGCGTCACAACATACTCGAGATACTCCGCGGTCTTCTTGCCGGGACGGATACCGGGCACGAACCCGTTCTGATTCTTCAGATTGTCCGCCACGTCGTCGGTCTTGAAGGCCACGTTATAGGTATAGAAATACGCAAAGAAGACGATCATCAGCGCGAAGAAGATGAGGTAGAGCGGCTGCCCCGGCCCGAAATAGGCGAGGATCGTCGACATCACCGGGCTCGTCTGATTGCCCGAAAACGTGCTGATGGTCACCGGCAGCAGCAACAGCGAGCTGGCAAAGATCGCCGGGATCACGCCCGCCGGGTTGACCTTGACCGGCAGGTGCGAGCTGCCGCCGTCATAGACTTTCATCCCCACCTGACGGCGCGGATATTGAATGTGGATCTTGCGCAGCGCGCGCTCCATGAACACCACAAAGGCGATGGTCACCACCACCATGAGCATGACACCCACGATCACCGCAGGGCTCATCGCGCCCGACCGGCCACTGGCAAAGAACTGCGCCAGCGCGGCGGGAAGCTCGGCGATGATGCCGACAAAGATGATGAGCGAGATGCCGTTGCCGATGCCGCGTGCGGTGATCTGCTCGCCGATCCACATCAGGAACATCGTGCCGCCCACCAGCGTGATCATGCAAGACGCGATAAAGAACATGCCCGGATCGCTCGCCAGACCGCCCGACTGCAGGCTGACCGCGAGGCCATAGCTCTGCAAGGTCGCCAGCGCCACCGTGCCATAGCGGGTGTACTGGTTGATCTTCTTGCGGCCCTGCTCGCCCTCTTTCTTGAGCTGCTCGAGCGCCGGCACCATGGCCGTCATGAGCTGCACGATGATCGAGGCGCTGATATAGGGCATGATGCCGAGGGCAAAAATCCCCATCCGGCCGAGCGCGCCGCCGGTGAACATGCTCAGCATGCCGCCGATGCTGGCCGCTGCACCTTCCATGAATTCCCGAAGCTCTGCCCCATCGATTCCCGGCACCGGCACCCAGGTGCCCAGCCGATAGATGATCAACAGCCCAAGCGTGAAGAAGATACGTTTGCGAAGATCGGTTGCCTTGCCGAATGCGGACCAGCTGGTGTTGGCCGCCATTTGTTCTGCTGCGGATACCATTCAGGCGTCTCTTTCATATGCAGACGCCGCCAGAGCCGTTTTCCGGCTCAGGCGGCGTCAGTTGGAAAACTTGAAAAGGTATGTAAGCGCCACGAGCGGCGCCCACAACCTCTTATTCGGCCGCCTGCACAGCTGCTGCGGAGACCTTGAGCGAGCCACCCGCTTTTTCCACCGCGTCCACGGCCGCCTTGGAGGCGCCGGTCACTTCGATGTTGAGCTTGGCAGTCACGTCGCCCTTCGCCAGAACGCGGATGCCGTCGAGCTTGCGACGCACGAGGCCGCTCTCGATCAGCGCATCTTCGGTGATGGCTTTTTTCGCGTCGAGTTTCTTGGCATCGACGAATTTCTGGATGAGACCCAGGTTCACAACGGCAAAGGCCTTGCGGTTCGGCTTGTTAAAGCCGCGCTTCGGCAGACGTTGGTAGAGCGGCATTTGGCCACCCTCGTAACCGGCAATCGCCACACCCGAACGGGACTTCTGACCTTTGATACCGCGACCGGCGGTTTTACCCATGCCAGAGCCGGGACCACGGCCAACGCGTTTTTTGCGTTTGGTTGCGCCAGGATTGTCGCGCAGTTCATTGAGTTTCATATCGCTTCTCCTTTGCCGGATGTGGCCCCCGAAGCGTGATGGGGCCAACCACGGCGTTTCTTGGTTTGATCGAGTCGCGGCCCAAAGGCCACCCGCGGGCGTATAGACCCAAGGCAGAGCCATTGCAAGGGCATCTGAGGCGCCTCACCGCTGGCCCCTGCCCTGACACCCCGCACGCCCGGCTCGGACGCTCCCACGCCCCGCATATGAAAACACCCCGGCCATTGCGGGCCGGGGTGTCTGACTAATCTGCAAGGCGCAGAGCTTAGCCTTTCTCTTCGACGATCTCGACGAGATGCGGGATCTTCCGGACCATGCCGCGGATCGACGGGGTGTCTTCCAGCTCGCGGGTCTTGTGCATCTTGTTGAGGCCCAGGCCGATCAGCGTCTGACGCTGTTTGGCGGGGCGGCGGATCGGGCTGCCGATCTGCTTGACGACGATGGTTTTAGCCATGGTTTAGGCCTCCTCTACCACGGGGGCCTGCTCACCGCTGACCTTGGGGGCATCTTCCTTGCGCAGGATGTCGGCGACTTTCTTGCCACGACGCTGGGCCACCATACGGGGGCTCGATTCTTGCGTCAGACCGTTCAGCGTTGCGCGGATCATGTTATAGGGGTTTTGCGACCCGATCGACTTGGCGACCACGTCCTGCACACCCAGCATCTCGAACACGGCACGCATCGGACCACCGGCGATGATACCGGTACCTTGCGGTGCGGTGCGCATGACCACCTTGCCAGCGCCGTGACGGCCCTTGACATCGTGGTGCAGCGTCCGGCCCTCGCGCAGCGGCACGCGGATCATTTGACGCTTGGCTTGCTCGGTGGCTTTGCGGATGGCCTCGGGGACCTCCTTGGCCTTACCCTTGCCAAAGCCGACGCGGCCTTTTTGATCGCCAACAACGACCAGAGCGGCAAAGCCGAAGCGCTTACCACCTTTAACGGTTTTGCTGACGCGGTTGATCGCGACCAGGCGATCTGCGAATTCCGGGGTCTCGTCGCGATCGCGGCGGTCCCGACGGTTATCTTCTCTTGCCATCTGGCGTCCTTTCCAAGCGGCACGGCCAATCGTGCCAATCACTCAATCCAGGTAGGCGGAACACAAGGTCCCTCCTCCGGATCATCGAGGCGGCCCCGAAAGGCCGCCTGCACCTTTAGATCTTCAGACCACCTTCACGCGCAGCGTCGGCCAGAGCCTTCACCTTGCCGTGAAAGAGGAAACCGCCACGGTCGAAATAGGCTTCGACCACACCGGCTTTCTTCGCGCGCTCGGCAATCGCGGCACCCACCTTGGTGGCGGCCTCGATGTTGTTCTTGCCGACAACGCCCAGATCTTTTTCCATCGACGAGGCCGAAGCCAGCGTCACGCCGTTCACATCGTCGATCAGCTGCACGCTGATGTTCTTGTTCGAACGGTGCACGCTCAGGCGCGGACGCCCGGCGTTGACCTTGCGAAGTTTGTTCCGAACGCGCAGGCGGCGTTTCAGAAACAGAGTTCTCTTGCTGTTTGCCATCTTTTTCGCGTCCCTTACTTCTTCTTGCCTTCCTTCTGGAAGATGTACTCGTCTTTGTAGCGAATGCCTTTGCCCTTGTAGGGCTCGGGACGACGCCAGTCGCGGATATTGGCCGCGACCTGACCGACGAGCTGCTTGTCCGTGCCTTCGACGACCAGTTCGGTCGGCTTGGGCGCGGTAACAGTCACACCTTCCGGAATGGGGAAATCGACATCATGGCTGAGGCCGAGGTTCAGTTTCAGAACATTGCCCTGAAGCTGAGCCCGGTAACCCACACCGCGGATTTCCAGCTCTTTCTTGAACGTGTCCTTGGCGCCGAACACGAGGTTCGAAACCACAGTGCGGGTCATGCCCCACTGCTGACGGGCACGCTTGGACTTGCCGCGCGGGGTCACGGTCACCTGACCATCGGCCACCTCAAGGGTGACATCGTCGGTCGCGGTGAAGGTCTTGACGCCTTTCGGGCCTTTCACTTCGAGGGTCTGACCCGACACGGTGGCAGTGACGCCATCGGGAAGGGCTACGGGCTGTTTTCCGATACGAGACATGGTTCAGGCCTCCTCAGAATACGGTGCAGAGCACTTCGCCACCGACATTGGCCGCGCGTGCATTTGCATCCGACATCACACCTTTGGGGGTGGAGACAATCGACACACCCAGGCCCTGACGGACCGTCGGGATGTCCTTGACGCCCATGTAGACGCGACGACCGGGCTTGGAGACCCGCTTCATTTCGCGAATGGCAGGGGTGCCTTCGAAGTATTTCAGGCTGATTTCGATCGCCGGGTGGCCATTGGCACCGGTCATCTCTTCATAGCCACGGATGTAGCCTTCGCCTGCCAGCACATCGAGAACGCGCACGCGCATTTTCGAGGCCGGGACCATGACGGTGGACTTGCCACGCATACCCGCGTTGCGGATACGGGTGAGCATATCGCCGATAGGATCATTCATATCGTGCCCTCCTTACCAGCTCGACTTGACCATGCCGGGCAGCTGACCCGACGAGCCAAGCTCGCGCAGCGCAATCCGGCTGATCTTCAGTTTGCGATAGTAGGCGTGCGGACGCCCGGTGAGCTGGCAGCGGTTGTGCAGCCGGGTTGCCGAGCTGTTGCGCGGCAGTTTGGCCAGCTTCAGGGAGGCGCGGAAACGCTCTTCCATCGGCTTGCTCTCGTCGTTGACGATCTCTTTCAACGCGGCGCGCTTGGTGGCGTATTTCTCCACCAGCTTTTGGCGCTTCTTTTCGCGTTCGATCATTGCTTTTTTAGCCATTATTCAAATCCTCCCGCGGCGTCAGCTGTTGAAGGGCATGTTGAAGTGCTTCAACAGTGCCTTTGCTTCGGCGTCGGTCTGAGCCGTGGTTGCGATGACGATGTCCATACCCCAGGATTCATCGATCTTGTCGAAGTTGATCTCGGGGAAGATGATGTGCTCTTTGATGCCCATGGCATAGTTGCCACGGCCGTCAAAGCTCTTGCCCGATACGCCGCGGAAGTCGCGGATACGGGGCATGGCCACAGTGATCAGACGATCGAGGAAGTCATACATGCGGTCGCCACGCAGGGTGACCTTGGCGCCCATCGGCATGCCGTCACGAACACGGAAGCCCGCGATCGAGTTCTTGGCGATGGTCATCACAGCGCGCTGGCCGGCAATGGTGGTCAGATCTTCGACCGCCGATTTGGCCTTCTTGCTGTCTTTGACCGCTTCGCGGCCACAGCCGATGTTCAGAACGATCTTTTCCAGACGCGGGATCTGCATGTCGTTCTTATAGCCGAATTCCTCTTTCAAGGCGGGGCGGATCGCCTCCTTGAACTGGGTCTTCAGACGCGGGGTGTAGGTTGCGGTATCAAGCATCGATCACGTCCCCCGTGGTCTTGGCAAAGCGCACTTTCTTGTCGCCTTCGGTTTTGAAACCCACGCGGGTCGGTTTGCCGTTGGCGTCGAGGAACGCGAGGTTGCTCAGATCGATCGGCATCGCCTTGGGCAGACGGCCGCCCTGGCTGGTCTGGCTCTGGCGGGTGTGGCGGATCGCCATGTTCACGCCTTCGACCACGGCTTTGCCCGACTTGGGGTCAACCGAAGTGATCGTGCCTTCCTTGCCCTTGTCCTTGCCGGACAGGACGACGACCTTGTCGCCTTTTTTCAGTTTAGCAGCCATATCACAGCACCTCCGGGGCGAGCGAGATGATCTTCATGAAGTTCTTCGCGCGAAGCTCACGAACCACCGGGCCAAAGATACGCGTACCGACCGGCTCACCTGCGTTGTTCAGGATCACGGCGGCGTTGCGGTCAAAACGGATGGCGGTGCCGTCTTCACGACGAACCTCTTTGGCGGTGCGCACGACGACGGCCTTACGGACGTCGCCCTTTTTCACGCGACCGCGCGGGATGGCTTCCTTGACCGAGACGACGATGATGTCGCCAACGGATGCGTATTTACGCTTGGAACCACCCAGAACCTTGATGCACTGCACCCGGCGAGCGCCGGAGTTGTCAGCGACATCCAGATTGGTCTGCATCTGGATCATTTGGTGTCTCCCGACCTTTGGGACCGCTAAGCGTCATTGGCCCCAGGGTTTCGTTAAGCCGAAAGGCTCCGGGGGCTTACGCCTCCAGAACCTCCCAACGTTTCGTTTTCGATTTCGGCGCGCATTCGATGATGCGGACGGTATCGCCGACTTTGAAAGCGTTGTTTTCATCGTGAGCCCGGTATTTCTTGGACTTACGGATGGTTTTCTGCAGCACGGGGTGCTTGAAACGACGTTCGACCGAAACCGTGACGGTTTGGGCGTTTGCATCGCTGGTCACGCGACCTTGAAGGATACGTTTGGGCATGTCTCTCGCTCCTTACTCGGCGGCCGCTTGGGCTTTTTCGTTCAGAATGGTCTTGACGCGCGCGGCGGCACGACGGGCCTGACGCAGACGGGCCGGGTTCTCCAGCTGACCGGTCGCGGCCTGAAAGCGCAGGTTGAATTGCTCTTTCTTGAGGTTGACCAGCTCTTCCTTGAGCTGATCAGGCGTTTTATCACGCAGTTCGGTGGCGTTCATAGCCATGTTCCTTTCAACATCACCGGGGGGCCGCGATTATCGCGTCACCCTGATTCCGGTGGAGTAGGTGAATGAAGGGGCCGTTTAGACCCAGTTCGGGGATAAAGCAACCCCCAAGCGCGCAGCACGGAAAATAAAGGCCAAACCGCGCCTGCCTCTTCTGCCAGACCGCCTGCCCCGCCGCAATCCCCGGGCGACAACTATGGCAACATTATGGCCCGCCGCGGGCTTTGCCTTAATTTTGAACGATTGTGCCGTTAACCTTGATCCCATGCAGGCCAAAGCCCCCCACCGGGGCCCGCCCGCGTGTGTGTGTATGAGTAAACATGTGTAATGGAGTGAGGCCGTGGCCCCCAGAGACTTAATGACGAGCGGTGGTTTCGACGATCCCGCGACCGGTTGGACCGGAGCCGATGTCGACGCCCGAATTTCTCAAAACCTTTATCCCGGCAACGGTCGCGCCGACCGCGTTGTCGAAACGGACGATGCCGGCAATCAGATCACCGTGATGCAACAGGTGATCGACCTGCCCGAGGCCACCACCACCGCGCTCACCTTCGACTCCCTGCTGCGCCCCAAATCCAACGCCACCGCCGACAGCCAAGGCTTTCGCGTCGATATTCTCGACAGCGCGGGCCATGGGATCGCCAGCCAGAGTTTCCCCCCTTCCAACACCTATCAGGCCTATGCGATGCCGGTGACCTTCCCCGAGGCCGGCAGCTACACCCTGCGCCTGACCGAGCTCGCGCCGAACGTGACCGTGCTGGAAGAGGATATCTCGCTGCTGGTCGGTGTCGTCGAGGGCACCGCCATCGACACGCCCGACGGCCCCGCCCCGATCGAGAGCCTGCAGATCGGCGATCTGGTCAGCACTCAGCACGGCCCCCGCGCCATCCGCTGGATCGACGCGCACCAAATCACCCCCGACGACCTCGCCGCCAATTCCCGGCTGCGCCCCGTCAAGATCAGCGCCGGCGCCCTGGGCCAAGACCTGCCCCGCGCCGATCTGTGGATGTCGCCCGAGCACCGGATGCTCATCCACACCCCGCTCTGCCGCAAACTCTTCGACGCCGACCACGCCCTCGTCGCCGCCCATCACCTGACCGTCCTCGATGGCGTCGAAGTCTATGACAGCCGCGAGAGCGTCCGCTATATCCACCTGCTTCTGGACGAGCACGCCATCCTCACCGCCGAAGGCACCCCGAGCGAGAGCCTGCTGCTCGACGACACCGCCTGGGACGCGCTGACGGCTCAGGCCCGCGCCGAACTCCGCGCCCTCTGCCCCGATCTCGACACCGACCGCAGCGCCCCCAAATCCGCCGCCGTCCTCCCCGTCTGGCGCCAACAAAAACGCCTCGCCCGCCGCCTCGCCGCCGATCTCGCAGCAGACCTCCCTGCCGAAACCTCAGGCCAAACCCTCACAGACATCGCCGCCGAATAACACCGCCCGCACAAACCCACCGCAAGCTCCGGATTTCTCCCGGGGCTTGCCATAGTTTCGAACCATTCCCGGACTAGCCTACCCCCGACCGCACCCCCCGCGGCGCGCATAATTTTAGATCACTAGTATAGATAACGTATTAGGAGAGACCCCGTGCCCCCCAGAGATTTGATCACGAACGGCGGCTTTGACAATGGCGCCGCCGGCTGGAACGGCAATGACATCGAGGCCACCAACAACGAAGGCGCCTATCTCGGCAACGGCGGCACCAGCCGTGTCGCCGAAATGGACGGCTACTCCAATCAGGTCACCGTGATGCAGCAGGTGGTCGAGGTGCCCTACCCGACCACCACCGAACTCACCTTCGATTCCGCCCTGCGCACCGCCTCGAACTCCAACGCTGGCCGCGAAGGCTTCCGCGTCGACATTCTCGACAGCAATGGCAATGTGATCGCCACCCAGAGCTTCTTTCCCACCGCCAACACGATGCAGCAATATTCGCTGCCGGTGACCTTCCCCGACGCCGGCAACTACACTGTTCGCTTCACCGAGCTCGGGCCGAACGACTCGCTCGGCGCGATTGTCGACAATATCTCGCTGATGGTCTGTTTCGTCGACGGCACCGCCATCGACACGCCCGATGGCCCGGTCCCGGTCGAGAACCTGCAGATCGGCGATCAGGTCAGCACCGAACAAGGCCCCCGCGCCATCCGCTGGATCGGCCAGCGTCAGATCACCCCCGAAGACATCGCTTCGAGCCCCCGTCTCCGCCCCATCAAGATCAGCGCCGGCGCCCTGGGTCAGGGCCTGCCCCGCGCCGATCTCTGGATCTCGCGCCAGCACCGGATGCTCGTCCACTCACCGCTCTGCCGCCGGCTCTTCGACAGCGACCACGCCCTCGTCGCGGCCCATCACCTCACCGCCCTCGACGGCGTCGACGTGGACGGCACCCGCGAGAGCTTCCGCTATATCCACCTGCTTCTGGACGATCACGCCATCCTCACCGCCGAAGGCGCCCCGAGCGAGAGCCTGCTGCTCGGCGAAACCGCCTGGAACGCCCTGACCGATCAGGCCCGCGCCGAACTCCGCGCCCTCTGCCCCGATCTCGAAGCCGACCGCGGCGCCCCCAAATCCGCCGCCGTGGTCCCCGTCTGGCGCCAGCAAAAGCGCCTCGCCCGCCGCCTCGCCGCCGATCTCGCCGCGCAATCCGCGCAATCCGCCCTGCGCATCGCCGCCGAGTAGCGACGATCAGGCGCGGCCCCCCACACTCGGGCCGCGCCCCGCTCTCGCGCCTCGGCGCGCTCCCGCACGCACCGGATTAGGCCTCCACCACCACGCGGCCCGACCCGAGCCATCACGCCCCTCCCCCCTCGCCAACCTCCGCCAAATCCGCTAGGACGCAGGCAACCAAGGAGGCCCCCATGGCACAGATTTCCTCGCTCTTCGTCACCCGTCTCTATCACGCCCCGCTGTCGGACCATGGCCCCGCCATCGACGCCGAGGAAATGGAAAGCTCCTGCTATGCCATCGCCGAGGATGACGAGGCCGGTCAGGGCTGGTGCGAGGAAAACGGCTATCCGGGCTACACCTCTTACGCCTCGCTCACCGACCTGCCCTGGCGCTTTCCGATCTTTGCCGATCTGGTGAAATCGCTCGACGCCCATGTCGCGGCCTTCGCCGAAGATCTCGAGTTCGATCTCGACGGCCGCGCGCTCGAGCTCGAGGATCTGTGGATCAACATCCTGCCCGAGGGCGGCAGCCATGCCTCGCATATCCACCCGCATTCGGTGATCAGCGGCACCACCTATGTCTCGATGCCCGGCGGCACCTCGGCGCTCAAGCTAGAAGACCCGCGCCACGCGATGATGATGGCCGCCCCCGCCCGCCGCAAAACCGCCCGCGACGAGCTGCGCCAGTTCATCTATGTCACCCCCGCCGTGGGCGACGTGCTCTTGTGGGAAAGCTGGCTGCGCCACGAAGTGCCGATGAACATGTCCGAAGACGACCGCATCTCGGTGAGCTTCAACTACCGCTGGGCCTGATCCCCCGGCAAACACCCCCTTACCAGACACAAAGAGACCGGCGCGCTTTGCCGCCGGTCCCCTGCGATCCAAGACACTTGGGCTTACTTGTGCCAATCCACAATCACGTCATAGCCCTGCGCCTTCGGCGGCTCGACCAGATATTCGGCAAACTCTCCCCAGAGCGATTTGACCGTCTCCGCATTGGCCTCTGAGAGCGCGCGGCTCTCCACCAGCGCGATGATATAGCCTGCGTGGTCGTCATTCATCACATTGGTAAAACTGTGCATCCCCTTCATCCCAAGGATGCGCTCCTTCAGCGTCTCGAGCTTCTTGGTGGCCGCCCCCCGCGACCCGGGCTTCATCTGATAAGGCGTGACCCGTGCATACATCTCTCCATCTCCCTCTTGGCTCAGGGGCGGAGTATAGCACAAATCGCCCCGCCCCGCCCGATCCAGCCCCGCACCCGGCGCGATCCGGCCCAGCGGAGCGCAACAGAGGCGACAGCCCTGGCTCAGCCGATGCCGCGCGTCTCGAGTATCTCGTCCCGATGCCGGCTCTGCATCCGGTTGACCGCCTTCATCATCTCCATCGCACAGCCGATCGCCGCCGCCTCCGCCAGAAGCGAGATCGCAAAGAAGACCAGCGTGCCGTTGAACGACCCAAAGAGATGCACCCGGCTCTCCACCATCAGCGTCGCCGTCAGCGACACCACGCCAGAGCCCAGCACCAGCAGCCACCATTGCCAGATCTTGAACGGCGCGCGGTGCCACCTGTCCGAGACCGCCGCGATGGCCAACATCGTCTTCAGCGGCATCCACAGGTTCAGGACCGGCACGAAATACCAGCCGACACAGGCCCAGGGCGCGGGTTTGAACTTGGTCCGCGACAAGACCCCGGCATTCTGCGCCGCGCGATAGACAAAGGTGAGAAAGGCGATCATGCCGCCGAAGAACAGCAGCGACGTGACCGCGATCATGCCGTCGCTCATCCAGAGATCGTAGAAATGCGCCCGCGTCAGAACCGTCTCGGCCGTGAGGCTGGCAAAGCCCAGCAGCCCCGACAGAAGGATCTGCGGCACGAAAAAGAGATAGGTCACATAGCGCGACGGCTCCAGCCGCATGAAGTGCTGTTTGACATAGGCCACATCGCTTTCGCCCCCCGCCAGCGCCTCGCCCTCCCAGACCTCGCCCTCCCAGACCTCGCCCATTGCCGCTGTCGCCATGTCGCTCAGCGGTGCCGACTGATCCTGAGACGCGCCCGGTGCCCCCGGGGCCCCCGGTGCCGCCCCCGTGCTGGGTTCACGCCTGTGGCTCGGCCACCGAGTCTGCCCCTCACCGCGATCCTCTGGCGGTGCGTCGCTCTGGTCCAGCGGCGGTGCGCCGATCGGCCCGCTCAGAAAACCGCGCAAATCGGTCTTGAACACGGGCGTCCAGCTGTCGAGCAACTCGGACCAGACCCGTGTATGGGCATCGATGACCCCGGCATCCACCAGCGCCTCGACCTGCGCCTCCGACACCGGCCCACGTCTTTCGCCCTTCAGCTCATAGAACCATGTGGTCTCTGTCATCTCGCTGCCCCCCAATGTGCGCCACCAACACAAGATCATCCTATCCGGCCTTGCATTGTCGCATTTTTGCACATTTCGATCAACTGAGACGGGCTAGGCGGCAACCGCCCACCGCCCGGAAATCACCACTGTCGCTTTACCGACGTGATACCGACGACTTACCGACCCGCCATTTTCGGCCCAAGTTTGTGCCTATCCCCGGACCGCGTTCCAGCCGGCAACACCTCGCGCGCTCTCATCCGAAGCCGCTCTATCAGCGTCGAACAGGCCCCGCTTGCCAGCTCCGCCCTGCGCTGTAACGGGCCGCTTAACATGACAGATCTGGCAGCCCCAACCCCACCGGACCCGCCAAAGAAAAAGCCCCCGCCGCAATCGCGACGGGGGCTTTTTATCTTGGTGTCGAAAAGACTTACCAGTCTTCGCGCTGAACCACACGGGTCTTGATCGGCAGTTTCATCGCCGCCAGACGCAGCGCTTCGAGCGCCACATCTTCGGCCACGCCGTCGATCTCGAACATCACACGGCCCGGCTTGACCTTGCAGGCCCAGAAGTCGACCGACCCCTTACCTTTACCCATCCGAACTTCGGTGGGCTTCGAGGTCACCGGAGTATCCGGGAAGATCCGGATCCAGACACGACCCTGACGCTTCATGTGACGGGTCATCGCACGACGCGCCGCCTCAATCTGCCGCGCTGTGACGCGCTCGGGTTGGGTGGCTTTCAGACCGAAAGACCCAAAGTTGAGATCAGAACCGCCTTTGGCTTGGCCCTTGATCCGACCTTTGTGCATCTTGCGGAATTTTGTACGCTTTGGTTGTAGCATCTTTCACCCTCCTCAGCGACGGCCGCCGGCGCCACGCGGCGCAGGACCATCCTGGAGTTCCTGGGCTTTGCGATCGCGGGCCGACGGGTCGTGCTCCATGATCTCACCCTTGAAGATCCACACCTTGATACCGATGATGCCGTAGGGCGTCATGGCTTCAGAGTGGGCGTAATCGATATCGGCACGCAGCGTGTGCAGCGGAACCCGACCCTCACGATACCATTCGGTACGTGCGATCTCGGCACCACCCAGACGACCAGCGACGTTCACCCGGATACCCAGGGCGCCCATGCGCATCGCGTTCTGCACGGCACGCTTCATGGCGCGACGGAAGGACACACGACGTTCCAGCTGCTGCGCGATGCTGTCACCCACCAGGGCGGCGTCCAGCTCGGGCTTGCGCACTTCAACGATGTTGAGGTGCAGTTCGCTGTCGGTCATTGCGGCCAGCTTCTTGCGCAGGGTTTCGATATCGGCGCCTTTTTTGCCGATGATCACGCCCGGGCGCGCAGTGTGGATCGTGACGCGGCACTTCTTGTGCGGACGCTCGATGATCACACGGCTGATGCCGGCTTGCTTGCACTCTTTCTCGATGAATTCGCGGATCGCGATATCTTCGAGCAAAAGATTGCCATAGTCCTTGGTGTTGGCGTACCAGCGGCTGTCCCAGGTGCGGTTCACCTGAAGGCGCATGCCAATCGGATTGACTTTGTTACCCATTAGGCTTGCTCCTCAACTTCACGCACCTTGATGGTCAGTTCCGAGAACGGCTTGCGCAGGGCGCCAAACCGACCACGGGCACGCGGGCGACCGCGCTTCATGACCAGGTTCTTGCCGACATAGGCCTCGGCCACGATCAGCTCGTCCACATCCAGGTTATGGTTGTTTTCAGCGTTGGCGATGGCGGACTGAAGGCATTTCTTCACGTCCTGCGCGATCCGCTTTTGGCTAAAGGTCAGGTCGTTAAGAGCCTTGTCGACCTTCTTGCCACGGATCATCGCCGCAACCAGGTTCAGTTTCTGCGGGCTGGTGCGAAGCATGCGCAGTTTGGCCATTGCTTCGTTGTCTGCCACGCGGCGGGGGTTTTTTTCCTTGCCCATGACTTACTTCCGCTTCGCTTTCTTGTCGGCCGCATGCCCGTAGTAGGTACGGGTCGGCGAATACTCACCGAACTTCTGACCGATCATGTCCTCGGTCACGTTGACCGGCACATGTTTTTGACCATTGTAAACGCCGAACGTCAGACCCACGAATTGGGGCAGGATCGTCGAACGACGCGACCAGATTTTGATGACTTCATTGCGGCCCGACTCGCGTGCTGCCTCGGCCTTTTTCAGGACGTAGGCATCAACGAAGGGGCCTTTCCATACAGAACGTGCCATGTGTTAACGGCCCTTCTTCTTGGCGTGGCGCGAGCGGATAATGAGCTTCTGCGACGCCTTGTTCTTGTTGCGGGTGCGGGCACCCTTGGTCGGCTTACCCCAGGGCGTCACCGGGTGACGACCACCCGAGGTACGGCCCTCACCACCACCATGGGGGTGGTCGATCGGGTTCATGACGACACCACGGACGCTCGGACGGATGCCCTTGTGGCGCATACGACCGGCTTTGCCGTAGTTCTGGTTCGAGTTGTCGGGGTTCGACACGGCACCGACGGTGGCCATGCATTCCTGACGCACCATGCGAAGCTCGCCCGAGCTCAGACGGATCTGAGCGTAGCCACCATCACGACCAACGAACTGGGCATAGGTGCCCGCGGCGCGTGCGATCTGGCCGCCCTTGCCGGGTTTCAGTTCGATGTTGTGAACGATGGTACCGATCGGCATGCCCGAGAACGGCATTGCGTTGCCCGGCTTGATGTCGACCTTGGCGCCGGCGTACACTTTGTCGCCCACGGCCAGACGCTGAGGTGCGAGGATATAGGCTTGTTCGCCGTCCTCATATTTCACCAGCGCGATAAAGGCGGTCCGGTTCGGGTCATATTCGATCCGCTCGACGGTTGCCGCCACGTCGAATTTATTCCGTTTGAAGTCTACGATCCGGTAGAGGCGTTTCGCCCCACCACCGCGACGACGCGATGTGATACGTCCGGTGTTGTTCCGGCCACCCGATTTCGTCAGACCCTCGGTGAGGGCTTTGACGGGGCGTCCTTTCCACAGCTCCGAACGGTCGATCAGCACCAGCCCGCGCTGGCCCGGCGTCGTTGGCTTATACGACTTGAGTGCCATGCTTTCTGTCTTCCGTTAGCTAACGGCAGGTCTTGCCTGCCTATGTTTACAGCCCCCCGAAGGTGGCCTGGTCTATAGGCCCCCGTAGGTGCCCGGTTAGATGCTCTTGCGAACAAACGCACAGCCCCGGACGAATCCGGGGCTTTGCCGATGGGCTCGTTTAGGCGACACCGCCCCCAAGGTCAAGGGACTTGCCCAATAAATCGGCCCCCTGCATTCCCCCCTGCCCTACCCAAGGCCCCGCGCCGTCAGATCCGGTCACGCGAGGGGCGAAACAGAAAGGCCCCGGCCGTTTGCACAGCCGGGGCCTAAGATGTCACTCCGGGCCGATCAGAGGCCGGTGGAGACGTCGATCGTGTTGCCCTCTTCGAGCGTCACATAGGCTTTCTTGATGTCCTTGCGCTTGCCGGGTTGCCCCTTGAAACGCTTGGTCTTGCCTTTTGCGATCGTGGTGTTGACGGCCTTGACCTTGACACCAAAGAGCGCCTCAACGGCCTCTTTGATCTGCGGCTTCGAGCTGTCGATGTCCACTTCAAACACAACCGCACCGTTTTCCGAGGCCATGGTGGCCTTCTCGGTGATGATCGGCTTGCGGATCACGTCGTAATGTTCTGCTTTCGCGCTCATTTCAGACGAGCCTCCAGTGCTTCGACACCCGCTTTGGTGAGCACGAGCGTGTCACGCTTGAGGATGTCATAGACATTTGCGCCCATCGACGGCAGCACATCGAGACCTTCGATGTTGCGCGCGGCCTTGGCGAACTCTGCGTTCACTTCGGCACCGTCGATGATCAGGGCGCGTTTCCAACCCAGATCCTTGACTTGCTTGGCCAGAGCCGAGGTTTTGCCAGCGGAATCCGCTGCCTCGATGATGACCAGCTCGCCAGCTTTGACCTTGGCGCTCAGCGCGTGCTTGAGACCCAGCATGCGGACCTTCTTGGGCAGATCATGCGCATGGCTGCGCGGCGTCGGGCCCTTGTAGATACCACCTTTGCGGAAGATCGGCGCGTTCCGGTCACCATGGCGTGCGCCACCGGTGCCCTTCTGGCGGTAGATCTTCTTGGTCGAGTAGCTGGTTTCCGACCGCGTCTTGACCTTGTGGGTGCCTTGCTGCGCTTTGTTACGCTGCCAGCGGACCACACGGTGCAGGATGTCGGCACGCGGTTCCAGGCCGAAGATGTCTTCGCCCAGATCGACCGAGCCGGCTTTGCCGCCGTCCAGTTTGATCACGTCGAGTTTCATTCTTCGCCTTCCTTCTTCTCAGCCTGAATGTCGGCCTCGGCCTCGTTCAGTGCTGCGGCTTCCTGTGCGGCCTGCTCTTCAGCTGCGGCCTTTGCGGCGGCTTCTGCTTCGGCGGCTGCGGCTGCAGCGGCTTCTTCAGCGGCTTTCGCGGCTTCTTCAGCGGCGGATTTCAGAGCAGCAGGCAGGATCGCGTTCTCGGGGAACGGTTTCTTGACTGCGTCCTTGACCGTCACCCAACCACCTTTGGAGCCCGGCACGGCGCCTTTGACCATGATCAGGCCACGGTCGGCGTCGGTTTTGACCACTTGCAGGTTCTGGGTGGTGACACGGGCAGCACCCATGTGACCGGCCATTTTCTTGCCTTTGAAGACGCGGCCCGGGTCTTGACACTGACCGGTCGAACCATGCGACCGGTGGCTGATCGAAACACCGTGCGTGGCGCGCAGACCACCAAAGTTGTGCCGTTTCATGGCACCGGCAAAACCTTTACCGATCGAGGTGCCCGAAACGTCCACGAACTGACCTTCGAAGTAATGGTCGGCCGTGATCTCTTCGCCCACGTTGATCAGGTTCTCAGGCGCGACGCGGAATTCCGCGATCTTGCGCTTGGGCTCCACCTTGGCGATCGAGAAGTGACCGCGCATGGCTTTGCTCACGCGTTTTGCCTTGATCGAGCCAGCACCGAGCTGAACCGCCGAATAGCCATGGGCTTCGGGGGTACGCTGGGCAACCACCTGCAGTTTGTCCAGTTGGAGAACGGTCACAGGGATCTGCTTGCCGTCTTCCATGAAAAGCCGGGTCATGCCGACTTTCTTTGCGATAACACCAGAGCGCAACATAACGAACTGCCCTCCTTAGACCGAAATCTGGACGTCGACGCCAGCGGCCAGGTCGAGCTTCATCAGCGCGTCCACGGTCTGCGGGGTCGGGTCTACGATGTCGAGAAGACGCTTGTGCGTCCGGATCTCGAACTGATCGCGAGATTTCTTGTTCACGTGGGGACCACGCAGAACGGTGAATTTCTCGATCTTGTTCGGCAGCGGGATCGGGCCACGCACGTTCGCGCCAGTGCGCTTCGCGGTGTTAACGATCTCCTGCGTGCTGGCATCCAGTACGCGGTAATCGAATGCCTTCAGCCGAATGCGAATGTTTTGGCTTTGCATTTTTTAGCCTTTCGCGGCGTTGGAGTTGATAGGAGGAAGGCCGGACCACCCGGCCTCCCTCGTCGAACCCAGAGGGTTTTCTTATTCGATGATTTTCGAGACGACGCCAGCGCCGACGGTACGACCGCCTTCACGGATGGCGAAGCGCAGACCGTCTTCCATAGCGATCGGCGCGATCAGCTCAACTTCGAATTTCAGGTTGTCGCCCGGCATCACCATCTCGGTGCCCGACGGCAGGTTCACGGTCCCGGTCACGTCCGTCGTACGGAAGTAGAACTGCGGACGGTAGTTCGCGAAGAACGGCGTGTGACGGCCACCTTCGTCCTTGGTGAGGATGTAGGCCTCAGCTTCGAACTTGGTGTGCGGTGTCACCGAACCCGGCTTACACAGAACCTGACCACGCTCGACGCCTTCACGGTCGATGCCGCGCAGCAGGGCGCCGATGTTGTCGCCAGCTTCCCCACGGTCGAGCAGCTTGCGGAACATCTCAACACCCGTGCAGGTGGTTTTCTGCGTGTCGCGGATGCCGACGATTTCGATCTCGTCGCCCACGTTGATCACACCACGTTCCACACGACCGGTCACAACCGTACCGCGACCCGAGATCGAGAACACGTCTTCGACCGGCATCAGGAAGGGCTGATCCACGGCACGTGCCGGGGTCGGGATGTACTCGTCCACAGCCGCCATCAGCTCACGGATTTTCTCTTCGCCGATTTCCGGGTTGTTGCCTTCCATCGCCGCCAAGGCCGAACCCGCGATGATCGGAATGTCGTCGCCCGGGTAGTCGTAGGAGCTCAGCAGTTCGCGGATTTCCATTTCCACCAACTCGAGCAGTTCCTCGTCGTCGACCTGGTCAACCTTGTTCATGAACACGACCATGTAGGGGATGCCCACCTGACGGCCGAGCAGGATGTGCTCGCGGGTCTGGGGCATCGGGCCGTCGGCTGCGTTCACAACCAGGATCGCGCCGTCCATCTGCGCCGCACCGGTGATCATGTTCTTCACATAGTCAGCGTGGCCGGGGCAGTCGACGTGGGCGTAGTGACGGGTGTCGGTCTCGTATTCCACGTGTGCGGTCGAGATGGTGATCCCGCGGGCCTTCTCTTCGGGCGCGCCGTCGATCTGGTCATACGCTTTGAAGTCGCCGAAATACTTCGTGATCGCAGCGGTCAGCGTCGTCTTGCCGTGGTCAACGTGACCAATCGTGCCGATGTTCACATGCGGTTTCGTGCGGTCAAACTTTTCCTTTGCCATGATGGCCTCCTTTGTCTTTTCAGGTGGTGGGCGGCGCCCACCCTACAGGTTGGGTAGGGCGGGGCTGACCCCGCCACCCGGATTATGCGTATTTCGCCTGAATCTCTTCCGAGATGTTCGACGGAACCGGATCGTAATGCGAGAACTGCATCGTGAACTGCGCGCGGCCCGAGGACATCGAACGCAGGGTGTTGATGTAGCCGAACATGTTCGCCAGCGGAACGTTCGCGTTGATCGCGATGGCGTTGCCGCGCGGCTCTTGGCCCGACACTTGACCGCGACGCGAGGTCAGGTCGCCGATGATGCCACCGGTGTATTCTTCCGGCGTGACAACTTCGACCTTCATGATCGGCTCGAGCAGCTTGGCGCCCGCTTTGCGGAGACCTTCACGCATGCACATACGTGCGGCAATCTCGAAGGCCATGACCGAAGAGTCCACATCGTGGAACTTACCGTCGATCAGCGCGACCTTGAAGTCGATCACGGGGAAGCCCGCGAGCGGACCGCTGTCCATGACGCTCTCGATCCCTTTTTCGACACCGGGGATGTATTCCTTCGGCACCGAACCACCGACGATGCGGCTCTCGAAGGAGTAACCTTCACCGGCCTCTGTGGGCGAAATGACCATTTTGACTTCGGCGAACTGACCCGAACCACCCGACTGTTTCTTGTGGGTGTAGGTGTGCTCGATCTCGTGACCGATGGTCTCGCGATAGGCCACCTGGGGGGCACCGATGTTGGCTTCGACCTTGAACTCGCGCTTCAGACGATCGACGAGAATGTCGAGGTGAAGTTCGCCCATGCCTTTCATGATGGTCTGACCGCTTTCGATGTCAGTTTCCACACGGAAGGAGGGGTCTTCGGCCGCCAGACGCTGCAGACCTTGAGACATTTTCTCTTGGTCGTTCTTGGTTTTCGGCTCGACCGCGATCTCGATCACCGGATCGGGGAAGGTCATGGTTTCGAGAACCACGGGCTCTTTCACGTCCGACAGAGTGTCACCGGTGGTGGTGTCTTTCAGACCCGCCAGCGCGATGATGTCGCCTGCAAAGGCTTCTTCGATCTCTTCACGGTTGTTCGAGTGCATCATCATCATACGACCGATGCGCTCTTTCTTGCCTTTGGTCGAGTTCAGAACGGTGTCGCCTTTGTTCAGCACGCCCGAGTAGATGCGCGTGAAGGTCAGCGAGCCCACGAAGGGGTCGTTCATAATCTTGAAGGCCAGGCCCGAGAACGGCATCGCATCGTCTGCACGACGCGGGATGTTCCGAACTTCTTCTTCATCGCCGGGTTTGAAGCCCATGTAGTCGACCACGTCCAGCGGGCTGGGCAGATAGTCGATCACTGCGTTGAGAAGCGGCTGAACGCCTTTGTTCTTGAAGGCCGAGCCACCGAGAACCGGCACGAAGCTCAGCGACAGCGTGCCCTTGCGGACCAGCTTGCGGAGCGTCGGGACGTCGGGCTCTTCGCCTTCGAGATAGGCTTCCATCGCGGCGTCGTCCATTTCGACGGCGTTCTCGATGAGCTTGCCACGCCATTCTTCGGCCATGTCCTTGAGGCTGTCGCGGATCGGGGCCTTGACCCAGCTCGCGCCGAGGTCTTCACCCTGCCACAGCCACTCTTCCATGGTCACGAGGTCCAGCAGACCTTCGAGCTCGTTCTCTGCGCCGATCGGGATCGCCACGGGCACGGGGGTCGCGCCGGTGCGGTCTTTGATCATGTGAACGCAGTTGAAGAAGTCCGCGCCGATCTTGTCCATCTTGTTGACGAAGACGATACGCGGAACTTTGTAGCGGTCAGCCTGACGCCACACGGTTTCGGTCTGGGGCTCAACGCCGGCGTTGGCGTCGAGAACAGCAACCGCACCGTCGAGAACCGCCAGCGAACGTTCGACTTCGATGGTGAAGTCCACGTGGCCGGGGGTGTCGATGATGTTCATCCGGTGCTTGGGCGTGTCGGGGGTCTCGCCGTCTTCGGTGCGTTCCCAGAAGGTGGTGGTCGCAGCCGAGGTGATGGTGATCCCGCGTTCCTGCTCCTGCTCCATCCAGTCCATGGTGGCGGCGCCATCATGCACCTCACCGATGTTGTGGGATTTGCCGGTGTAAAACAGGATACGTTCCGAGCAGGTGGTCTTGCCTGCGTCGATATGGGCCATGATACCGAAGTTGCGGTACCGTTCGAGCGGATAATCGCGTGCCATGGGTGTTAGTTCCTCTCCGGACTTACCAGCGGTAATGGCTGAAAGCTTTGTTCGCTTCGGCCATCTTGTGGGTATCTTCGCGTTTCTTGACAGCGGAACCGCGCGATTGAACGGCGTCAAGCAGCTCACCGGCGAGGCGCTCTTCCATCGTGTTCTCGTTGCGGGCGCGGCTGGCGGTGATCAGCCAGCGGATCGCCAGCGCCTCACGGCGCTCGGGGCGCACTTCGACGGGAACCTGGTAGGTGGCACCACCCACACGGCGCGAGCGAACCTCGACCGACGGTTTGATGTTGTCCAGGGCTTCGTGGAAGACTTCGACGGGGGCGCGCTTGATCTTGCCTTCAACGCGATCGAGCGCGTTGTAGACGATCTTTTCGGCGACCGATTTCTTACCGTCGATCATCAGGTTGTTCATGAATTTCGTCAGAACCCGGTCACCAAACTTGGCGTCGGGCAGGACTTCGCGTTTTTCAGCAGCGTGACGACGAGACATCTCAGATTCCTCTTACTTAGGACGCTTGGCGCCGTATTTCGAACGACGCTGCTTACGGTCTTTGACGCCCTGGGTATCCAGAACACCACGAAGGATGTGATAGCGCACACCGGGAAGGTCTTTTACACGGCCGCCGCGGATCAGAACAACCGAGTGTTCCTGCAGGTTGTGGCTCTCACCCGGAATGTAGCTGATCACCTCGTAGCCGTTGGTCAGGCGCACCTTGGCGACCTTCCGCATGGCCGAGTTCGGCTTTTTCGGGGTCGTGGTATAGACTCGCGTGCAGACGCCGCGTTTCTGGGGGCACTGCTCGAGGTGCATCGACTTCGAGCGCTTAACTTTGGGCTGCCGCGGCTTGCGGATCAGCTGTTGGATCGTTGGCATTCCGGTCTCTTTCCCGTCTCTCAACACATGTGTTTGCACCAGGCCATGGGCCCTATGCGGTTTCAGTTTCTGCACTTAACGCGTCCGCAAGCACAAATGCCGCAATCGTTTCCATTCCGAGGTAAACGACGCGGTGGGTTCCCAGAGGATCGGGGCGATAAAAGTGCCCGGATCTTGTCCACTAGAATTTTGATATAGGCATTGAGGGCGACCCCCCAGTACCTGGATGGGGCGCGTATAGGGGGAGTCGGAAGGCTTGTCAACAGCACGCCCCACTTCTCCCAGCCCCCATTCTTCTCCTCACCCCGTCGCGGTATGATCTTGTTCTTGTCATTATTGTCGACGATGGTCGAGCAGGAACAATCAGAGCGGTCGCAATGAACAGTCGTGATATGCAGGTGATCGGGCTTTGCCGGTTTTCCTACCCGGCCCTCGGCGGGTTTCAGGTGGAACATGAAACCATCGCCGAACGCGAGGCCTTTCTCTACGACCCCACCCGGCTCGACGAACGGTTTCGCATGTTCGAGACGATCACCCTGCCGCCACTGCGCGCCCAGAGCGATAAGAACTTCACCTTCGGCGTGGTGATCGGCACCTCCTTTCCTGACCAGCATCGCGCCCGGCTCGAGGCGCTTCTGGCCGATATCCCGCAGGCGGTGATCATCGCCCGCCCGCCAAAACGCCACCGGCCGGTGATGAAGGAAATCCTGCAAGAGCTGCGCCAGCCGACCGGCCTGCCCTCCTTGCAATTCCGCATGGATGATGACGACGCGGTCAGCATCCATTTCGTCAAACGGCTGCGCGAAGTGGCCCAGGATCTGTCAGGCGTCATCGCCCGCAACCGCTATGTCGGCATTGATTTCAACCAGGGCTATATCGCCCGGATCGACGCCAAGGGCCTGCGCGCCAAACCCTGTGTCGAAACGCTCTGGACCCCGGCGCTGGCGATGGCCGTCTCGCCGCACGCCTCGCGCGGCATCATGAATTTCAGCCATGCCAAACTGACCCGCGTGATGCCGGTGCTGAGCGTCACCGGAGAGGATATGTATATCCGCGGCCATAATGAGTATAATGACTCTCGACAAAAAGACGGGATCAAGCCCGTCCGCGTGCCCCGCGTCACCGAGGAAGACGCCCGACATTTGAAACAGGTATTCAACATTGACCAAGACCATATCCGTGCCGTCCATCGCCGATAGCCACAGCCGCACCGGGGCGCCATCATGCGCGTGATCGGTGTCTGCCGCTTCTCCTACCCGGCCCATGGCGGGTTTCGCCGGATGCACGACAGCCTCGAGGAACGCGAGGCCTATCTCTATGACGACGCGCGCATGGCGCTGCGCTTTTGGCATTTCGAGAGCCTGACCCTGCCCTCGCTCAAGGCCCAGACCAACCCCGACTTCACCGTGCTGGTCATCATCGGGGAGAACATGCCGAAACATTGGCTCGACCGGCTGCACCAGATCACCGCCCCCCTGCCCCAGCTCAAGATCGTGCCGACCCCGCCGATCAAACACCGCACCGCGCTCGAGCTTGCCATCAAGGCCGAGCTCGGCGACACCGATCAGCCCTCGCTGCAGTTTCGCATCGACGACGACGACGCCATCGGCATCGACTTTGTGCAACAGGCCCGGTTTGCGCTCCGCCGCAGCGGCCGGTTCCACCGTGAAACCGGGCGCATGGCCTTTGATTTCAACAACGGGTTCAGCGTCAAACTGTCAGACACCGGCCTCGCCGTGCGCGCCGAGTTCGGTCATTTCCTGTCCTGCGGGCTGGCGGTCTATTTCCCCGCCAAGGACAGCAAGACGGTGATGAACTTCGGCCACCACAAGCTGCATCAGGTGATGCCGATGATGATCCAGCCCGCGCCGCCGATGTATCTGCGGTCGAAACATGACGACAATGATTCCGGCGACAAGTTTCAGCCGCGCAATCTGGTCCCGGCGGACGAGGCGCAAAAAGAGCTGTTCAAAACCCGGTTCAACGTATCCGAGGACCATATTGCAGAGGTGTTCGCCGACCTGTCCGCGCTTCGCGGTAAATCGTGAACACGCCACTGGCGGCCACGATCCCCGCCCCGAGGAGCGTCAGAGGCGCCGGCCATTCGCCAAAGGCAAACCAGCCCAGCGCCAGCGCCCAGAGCAGCCCAGTGTATCTGAACGGCGCGGTAAAGGATATCTCTCCCACCCGCATCACCATGATCGAAAACAGATAGCCACAGAAGATCGATCCAGAGGTCAGCGTCAGCAGCAGCGCCTCGCGCCCGCTGATCGGCGCCCAGTCAACCCCCGTGCTGACCACCCCATAGACCAGCGTGATCGCCACCGTCGTCACCCACGTCACCAGCATCGAGGGCGTCTCACGTGACAACCGGCGCGTCGAGAGATCGCGCACCGTGACGAAACAGACGGCAATCAGCCCGTAGATCGAATAGATCGTGAACCCTTCCGCCCCGGGCCGCACGATGAGCATCACGCCGATAAAGCCGATGACAATGGCCACCAACCGCTTCCAGCCAAAGCCTTCGCCCAGAAACAGCGCCGCCGCCAGCGCCAGCACCAAGGGCAGCGCCTGCAGGATCGCCGTGATATTGGCGAGCGGCATATGGCTGAGCGCGGTGAGAAAGAAATAGGTGGCGCAGATCTCTGCGCCCGTGCGCAGCGCCACAAACACCCGGTCCCGCGGCGCGATCCGCCCGCTGAACGCCCCCATCCGCCACGCCAGCAGGCTCACCGCCGTCGTGGTCAGCGCGCCCCGCAGAAAGATGAGCTGCACCACAGGCACCTGCCCGGTCATCATCTTCATGAACATGTCGTTGATGGTAAAGGCGGCCATCGACGCCATCATCAACAGCGCCCCTTTCAGATTGTCGGAAATGGCCATGGCGTCCTCCTGCCCTCGCGTCATTTCTCAAAGCAAACGCCGCCAGTGGCAAGGTACGAATTGTACCTCAGCGCAACTTGGTCTGATCTATCTCAATAAGGTCGCGCGAACTGGATACCGGCAAGGCCGGGTCTGCCAGCTCCCTGCGGTGGATCTAGACGGGATCAAACAAGCGGCACCGCGCATCCGATCGTGTCCCGACAACACCCGGGCAGCATTCCGATATCTAATTGAGTTTCGAACGTGTGCTCACCGAAACTTCCGCAATTCTTTTAAATTGGTCGAAACTCAACACCAACGTATAGCTGGAGATCAGGTCATACCCGGTGAGTGCGGCAAACCAAGAGGACGTCACCTCACGATATTGTTCCGCACTCCAACTCGCTGTGAGATTGTAAATTGGAAATCTCCGGTAAGCGGGCTGATAGCTCTCCGAAACCATCCGACCAAATTTGCCAAACCTAAAGCCTTGGTAGGAAAGCCAAGCCTGCGTACGTTCAACCGAGCCGAGACTGGCAGCTATCCTAAACACGCACACCGCTGCATTGTTACCTGTCCCAACACGCTGCCAATCGAAATGCAGTAAGTTCGGAGTTTCCGCCGTCCGTTCATCTTTGATCAGGCAATCCCTGACATCCGGATATCGTCGCAAGCTTCTTCGGAAATTCTTCCATTTCGGATGTTTGGCATGCACCGCTTTCCCGAGAAACATAAACGGATCAGTTTTTTGATTGGCCAGACGGTCGTAGTCAATTTTACAGCTATTCGTCTCGCGGCATTCCGACCAAATATCTTCATCGGAATTTTGGGCTAACCCCAGCTGCGGCCAGACCAGCACGAGAGCACAGCAGATCAGAACATTTTTCAATGTCATCATTAACAAACCCAACTCAGTACAGACACCCCGACACCTGAAGTGAAAACAGTGTATAGTTGGTGAACCACGTGAAGAAGTATGGGAAACCCTACCGTCGATTTCATAGGCTCCAGCAGAGTGTTCGGCAGACGAAATCGCCACCCTTCAAGACCCTTTGACTGGTGGCCTTGGCCCTTCCCGTATCCCCGTCTCGCCATAACCCGCCCTGCGACAGCGCAGGTCTACCCACAAAAAGAAAGGGCCCCGCCGATGTGGCGAGGCCCCGTGTTTTTCAGATCGCTTGGATCAGCTGTCGCGGCTTTCCGGCGTTTCCACCAGATTGTCGAACGCATCGCCACCGACCACGTCTTCCTGAACCGGAGCGGCCAGCGCGGCGGCCGCTTCGGCCTCCTCGCGACGCGCTTCGATCACGACATTGTCGCGGCCCTGCGCGATGTGACGCATCTCTTGCGTCGCACCACCGGTGCCCGCCGGGATCAACCGGCCAACGATGACGTTCTCTTTCAGACCAACCAGCTTGTCGCGCTTGCCCTGAACCGAAGCCTCGGTAAGCACGCGGGTCGTTTCCTGGAACGAGGCCGCCGAGATGAAGCTGCGGGTCTGCAGCGACGCCTTGGTGATCCCGAGCAGGATCGGCTCGCCCTGAGCCGGACGTTTGCCCCGGTCGAGCGCCTTCTGGTTGGCCGCGTCGAACTCGGCCTTGTCCACATGCTCGCCTTTCAGAAGCGTGGTGTCCCCGCTGTCGAGGATTTCCCACTTCTGGAGCATCTGGCGCACGATCACTTCGATATGCTTGTCGTTGATCTTCACGCCTTGCAGACGATAGACGTCCTGGACCTCGTCGATCATGTAATCCGCCAGCGCTTCGACACCCATGATGGACAGGATGTCATGCGGCGCCGGGTTGCCGTCCATGATGTAGTCACCCTTCTGGACATAGTCACCTTCCTGAACAGGAATGTGCTTGCCCTTGGGCACCATGTACTCGACGGTTTCCATGGTCTCGTCGGCCGGTTCGATGCTGATCCGACGCTTGTTCTTGTAGTCGCGACCATAGCGAACATAGCCGTCGATTTCCGCGATGATGGCGTGATCCTTGGGGCGACGTGCCTCAAAGAGTTCGGCCACACGCGGCAGACCACCGGTGATGTCCTTGGTCTTGGCGCCTTCACGCGGAATACGCGCCACGACGTCACCCGCCTTGATCGGATCACCATCCTCGATCGAGAGGATCGCATCCACCGACATCGGATAGGTCACCGGGTTGCCCGCCTCGTTGCGGACCGGCTCGCCATCCTCACCCATGACGATGATCTCAGGCTTGAGCTCATTGCCCTTGGGGGCCGCACGCCAGTCGACCACGATCTTCTGGGTCATACCGGTCGCGTCATCGGTTTCGTCACGCACGGCCACACCGGTCACCAGGTCCACGAATTTCGCGGTACCCGACTTCTCGGCGATGATCGGCAGGGTATAGGGATCCCATTCGAAGAGCTTGTCGCCGCGGGACACTTTCTGCCCTTCGGTGACATGCAGGCGCGAGCCATAGCCGATCTTGTGGCTGGCCAGCTCACGCTCGCCATCGCCCATGATCTTGAGCTTCATGTTCCGCCCCATGACCAGCGTCTCACCGAGCGAGTTCTCGAGCGTTGTGGCGCTCTCGAACGCGACCGTGCCTTCCTGGCTTGCTTCCAGGAACGACTGTTGGCCACCCTGCGCAACGCCCCCGATGTGGAAGGTCCGCATCGTCAGCTGTGTCCCGGGTTCCCCGATCGACTGCGCCGCGATGATGCCCACCGCTTCGCCTTCGTTGACCATCGTGCCGCGCGCCAGGTCACGACCATAGCACATGGCGCAGACGCCATCCTCGGCCTCACAGGTGAGCGGGCTGCGGATGCGCGCGGATTGCACCGCGGCCTCCTCGATCGCATCAGCGGTGAGCTCGTCGATGAGCTGGCCTTCGGCCACGATGACCTCTTCGGTCCCCGGCTTGAGGATATCCTCGGCCGCAACACGGCCCAGAACACGCTCGCCAAGGCTCGCCACGACTTCGCCGTCATTGACCGCCGGCTCTGCGGTGATCGCGCGGTCGGTGCCGCAATCATGCTCGCGCACGATGCAGTCCTGCGCCACGTCCACCAGACGACGGGTCAGATAGCCCGAGTTCGCGGTTTTCAGAGCCGTATCCGACAGACCTTTCCGCGCCCCGTGGGTCGAGTTGAAGTATTCAAGAACGGTCAGACCTTCCTTGAAGTTCGAGATGATCGGCGTCTCGATGATGTCGCCATTCGGCTTCGCCATCAGGCCGCGCATCCCGCCCAGCTGCTTCATCTGCGTGACCGAGCCACGCGCACCGGAGTGGGCCATCATATAGACCGAGTTCGGCTCGAGCTCGACACCGTTCTCGTCGGTTTTCGACGCCGAGATCGTGCCCATCATGGCTTCGGTGACATGGTCGTTACATTTCGACCATGCATCGACCACCTTGTTGTACTTTTCGCCCTGAGTGATCAGGCCGTCCATGTACTGCTGTTCAAAGCCTTTGACCTGCTCGCGCGTCTCGTTGACGATGCTCCACTTGTCATCGGGAATGACCATGTCGTCCTTACCGAACGAAATGCCCGCCTTGAACGCTTCGCGGAACCCCATCGCCATGATCTGGTCACAGAAGATGACCGATTCCTTCTGACCGCAATAGCGGTAGACGGTATCGATGACCTGCTGCA
Source organism: Roseovarius nubinhibens ISM (assembly GCF_000152625.1). Taxonomy (GTDB): domain Bacteria; phylum Pseudomonadota; class Alphaproteobacteria; order Rhodobacterales; family Rhodobacteraceae; genus Roseovarius; species Roseovarius nubinhibens. The sequence goes on from NZ_CH724156.1 coordinate 360,377, forward strand.
CTTCTTTCTTGCGCAGCAGACGGTTGACGAGGCTGAACGGTGCCTTGGCGTTCTTCGGCAGAAGCGCGCCCAGACGGACCCGGCCCGGCGTGGTCTCGATACGGGTGATGAACTCGTTGCCCTCGGCATCGATCTGCGGAACCCGCGCGGTGACCTTGGCGTGCAGATGCACTTCGCCCGCGTCCAGCGCGTGCTGAACCTCGTCGATCGACGCAAACGACATGCCCTCGCCCTTCATGCCTTCGCGTTGCAGCGAGGCATAATAGAGACCAAGGATCATATCCTGCGACGGGACGATGATCGGCGCACCGTTGGCCGGCGACAGAACGTTGTTCGTCGACATCATCAGAACCCGCGCCTCGAGCTGGGCCTCAAGGCTCAGCGGCACGTGAACGGCCATCTGGTCGCCGTCAAAGTCAGCATTGAAGGCCGAGCAGACCAGCGGGTGCAGCTGGATCGCCTTACCTTCGATCAGCGTGGGTTCGAACGCCTGGATACCCAGACGGTGCAGCGTCGGCGCCCGGTTGAGCATGACGGGGTGCTCACGGATCACCTCATCGAGAATATCCCAAACCTCGGGACGTTCCTTCTCCACCAGCTTCTTCGCCTGTTTCACCGTGCTGCTGAGACCTTTGGCCTCGAGCCGCGAATAGATGAAGGGCTTGAACAGCTCGAGCGCCATTTTCTTCGGCAGACCGCACTGATGCAGCTTGAGCTCGGGACCGGTCACAATGACCGAACGACCCGAGAAGTCGACGCGCTTACCCAAAAGGTTCTGACGGAAACGACCCTGCTTGCCTTTGAGCATGTCCGACAGCGATTTCAGCGGGCGCTTGTTGGCGCCGGTGATCACGCGGCCACGACGGCCGTTGTCGAACAGCGCATCGACCGATTCCTGCAGCATCCGCTTTTCGTTGCGCACGATGATATCGGGCGCACGCAGCTCGATCAGCCGCTTGAGACGGTTGTTCCGGTTGATCACCCGGCGATACAGGTCGTTGAGGTCGGACGTCGCGAAACGGCCCCCATCCAGCGGCACCAGCGGGCGCAGTTCTGGCGGGATCACCGGAATTACCGTCATCACCATCCACTCGGGACGGTTGCCGCTCTCGAGGAAGCTCTCGACCACTTTCAGACGCTTGATGATCTTCTTGGGCTTGAGCTCGCCAGTGGCTTCGGCGAGATCCGCACGCAGCTGCTCGGCCTCGGCTTCGAGGTCGATCTGGGCCAGCATGTCACGAATGGCTTCGGCACCGATATTGGCGGTGAACGCATCGGCGCCATAGGCGTCCTGGGCGTCCATGAACTCTTCTTCCGAGAGCATTTGGCCATAGGTCAGGTCGGTGAGACCCGGCTCGATCACCACATAGTTCTCAAAGTAGAGCACACGCTCGAGATCGCGCAGCGTCATGTCCAGCATCAGGCCGATGCGCGACGGCAGCGACTTGAGGAACCAGATATGGGCGCAGGGCGCGGCCAGTTCGATATGGCCCATACGCTCGCGGCGGACCTTCTGCAGCGTGACTTCCACACCGCATTTCTCGCAGACGACGCCGCGATATTTCATGCGCTTATATTTGCCGCAGAGGCATTCGTAATCCTTGATCGGGCCAAAGATACGCGCACAGAACAGACCGTCACGCTCGGGCTTGAACGTGCGGTAGTTGATGGTTTCCGGCTTTTTGATCTCACCGTAGGACCAGCTGAGAATACGCTCAGGGCTGGCCAGGCTCACACGGATTTCATCGAAAACCTGTGCGGGCGCGTTCGGGTTGAACGGGTTGTTTGTCAGTTCCTGGTTCATTTTGATGTCCTCAAATTTCGTGCGGTGGGTCGGCGTGGGCCCGGTTTCTTGGGCAAGAAACCGGGCCGGAAACTTTGCAAGTTTCCGGTGGCGCCGTTACTCGTCACCCTCCGCATCCAGGAGTTCCATGTTGAGGCCGAGGCCGCGAACCTCTTTCACGAGAACGTTGAAGCTCTCGGGCACACCGGCCTCAAAGTTATCTTCGCCTTTGACGATCGATTCATAGACCTTGGTCCGGCCCGCCACGTCATCCGACTTCACGGTCAGCATTTCCTGCAGGGTGTAGGCGGCGCCATAGGCTTCGAGAGCCCAGACTTCCATCTCCCCGAACCGCTGACCACCGAACTGCGCCTTACCGCCCAGCGGCTGCTGGGTGACGAGGCTGTAGGGCCCGGTAGACCGCGCGTGGATCTTGTCGTCCACCAGGTGGTGCAGCTTGAGCAGGTATTTGACACCCACCGTCACCGGACGGGCGAATTGCTCACCCGAGCGGCCGTCAAACAGGACCGACTGACCCGAGGTGTCGAAACCAGCCCGGCGCAGCGCGTCGTTGACATCGGCCTCTTTGGCCCCGTCGAAGACCGGCGTTGCGATCGGAACACCACGGGTCACATTGCCCGCAGCCTCGACCAGCTGACCTTCGTCCATGCCTGCGATGCCTTCGTCATAGACCTCTTCACCATAGGCCAGCTTCATCGCCTCACGCACCGGCGTCAGGTCGCCCGAGCGCCGGTAATCCTGCAGCGCTTCGTCGATCTGGACACCAAAGCCACGCGCGGCCCAGCCCATGTGGGTTTCAAGGATCTGACCGACGTTCATCCGGCTCGGAACCCCCAGCGGGTTGAGGCAGATATCGACCGGCGTCCCATCCGCGAGGAACGGCATGTCCTCCATCGGCACGACTTTCGACACCACACCCTTGTTCCCGTGACGACCGGCCATCTTGTCGCCCGGCTGAAGCTTGCGCTTCACCGCGATGAAGACTTTGACCATCTTCATCACACCCGGCGGCAGATCATCGCCGCGGCGCACTTTCTCGACCTTGTCCTCGAACCGGGCGTCGAGCGCGCGTTTCTGCGCCTCATACTGCTCGTTCAGGGCCTCGACGATCTGTGCGTCCTGCTCGTCCTTGAGGGCAAGCTGCCACCACTGACCCTTGCTCAGCGTCTCGAGAAGCTCTTCGGTGATGTCCGAATTCGCCTTGACGCCTTTCGGGCCTTTGACCGCGACCTTGCCAAGGATCATCGACTTGAGACGCGCATAGATGTTGCGCTCGAGGATCGCCAGCTCGTCGTCCCGGTCACGGGCCAGACGTTCGACTTCCTCACGCTCGATCTGCAGCGCACGCTCGTCTTTTTCCACACCATGGCGGTTGAAGACGCGCACTTCCACGACCGTGCCGAAATCGCCCGGCTTGACGCGCAGCGAGGTGTCGCGCACATCCGAGGCTTTCTCGCCGAAGATGGCACGCAGAAGCTTTTCTTCCGGTGTCATCGGGCTTTCGCCCTTCGGCGTGATCTTACCCACGAGGATATCGCCCGGCTCCACATCGGCGCCGATATAGACGATGCCCGCCTCGTCGAGGTTGCGCAGGGCTTCCTCGCCGACGTTCGGGATATCGCGGGTGATCTCTTCCGGCCCAAGCTTGGTGTCACGGGCCGCGACTTCGAATTCCTCGATATGCACCGAGGTAAAGACGTCATCACGCGCCATGCGCTCCGAGATCAGGATCGAGTCTTCGAAGTTATAGCCATTCCACGGCATGAACGCGACGACCACGTTCCGACCGACGGCCAGTTCGCCCATATCGGTGGCCGGACCATCGGCGACAACTTCGCCCTTGATCACGGTGTCACCCACCTTCACCAGAGGCTTCTGGTTGATACAGCTGTTCTGGTTCGACCGCTGGAACTTGCGCAGACGATAGATGTCGACGCCCGGATCGCCCGGCTCGAGATCCTCGGTGGCGCGCACAACGATACGCTGGGCATCGACCTGGTCGATGATCCCGGCGCGTTTCGCCATGATGGCCGCGCCCGAATCGCGGGCCACGACGCCCTCGATCCCGGTCCCGACAAGCGGCGCCTCTGCCTGCAGCAGCGGCAGCGCCTGACGCATCATGTTCGAGCCCATCAGGGCGCGGTTGGCGTCGTCGTTTTCAAGGAACGGGATGAGCGAGGCCGCAACCGACACAAGCTGTTTCGGGCTCACGTCGATCAGGTCAACATTCTCGATCGGCGACAGCGTGTATTCGCCTGCCTGACGGGTGTTGACCATCTCGTTCACGAAGCGGCCGGTTTCGTCGATATTCGCGTTGGCCTGCGCCACAACGTGACGCTGCTCTTCGGTGGCAGACATGTATTGCACATTATCCGTCACCTGACCGTCCACGACGCGACGATAGGGCGTTTCGATAAAGCCGTATTTGTTGACGCGGGCAAAGGTCGCCAGCGAGTTGATGAGACCGATGTTCGGGCCTTCCGGCGTTTCAATCGGGCACATCCGGCCATAGTGGGTGGCGTGAACGTCACGCACCTCAAAGCCGGCACGCTCACGGGTCAGACCGCCCGGCCCAAGCGCCGAAAGACGACGCTTATGCGTCACTTCCGAGAGAGGGTTGGTCTGGTCCATGAACTGCGACAGCTGGCTCGAGCCAAAGAATTCACGCACCGCAGCCGCAGCCGGCTTGGCGTTGATCAGATCCTGCGGCATCACCGTGTCGATCTCGACCGACGACATGCGTTCCTTGATCGCGCGCTCCATGCGGAGCAGGCCAACGCGGTACTGGTTTTCCATCAGCTCGCCGACCGAGCGCACCCGGCGGTTGCCGAGGTGGTCGATGTCGTCGATGTCGCCCTTGCCGTCACGCAGCTCGACCAGGGCCTTGATGCAGGCCACGATGTCTTCGCGGTCGAGGGTCCGTTGCGTGTCCGGCTTGTCGAGCGCCAGACGCATGTTCATCTTCACCCGGCCAACGGCCGAGAGATCATAGCGTTCGCTATCGAAGAACAGCGTGTCGAACAGCGCCGACGCCGCATCGACGGTGGGCGGCTCGCCCGGACGCATGACGCGATAGATGTCCATGAGCGCGCTTTCGCGGTTCATGTTCTTGTCCTGCGCCATGGTGTTGCGCATGTAGGGGCCGACATTGATGTTGTCGATGTCGAGAACCGGGATATCGGTGATACCGGCATCGATCAGCTCTTTGAGCGTGCCGCCAATGATGTCGCCATCCTTGTCGCGCTCGAGCGTCAGCTCGTCGCCCGCTTCGACATAGATCGCGCCGTTTTCCTCATTGATGATGTCCCGCGCCACGAACTTGCCGACGATATGCTCGAAGGGCACCAGAAGCTCGGTCACTTGGCCTTCGTCGATCAGTTTCTTGACCGCGCGCGGCGTGACTTTCTTGGAGGCTTCGGCAATCACTTCGCCGGTATTGGCGTCGACCAGATCAAAGGTCGGACGGGTGCCGCGCACGCGCTCGGGGAAGAACTTGGTGACCCAGCCCTTGTTCTTCTTCAGCTTGAATTCGACCGTGTCGTAATAGGCATCCATGATGCCCTCTTGGTCGAGGCCCAGCGCATAGAGCAGCGTCGTCACCGGCAGTTTGCGGCGACGGTCGATACGGGCAAAGACGATGTCCTTGGCGTCGAATTCGAAATCGAGCCAGGAGCCGCGATAGGGGATGATCCGGCAGGCAAAGAGAAGCTTGCCCGAGGAATGGGTTTTGCCCTTGTCGTGGTCAAAGAACACGCCCGGCGAACGGTGCATCTGGCTGACGATCACGCGCTCGGTGCCGTTGACCACGAAGGTGCCGTTCGGCGTCATCAGGGGCATGTCGCCCATGAACACGTCTTGTTCCTTGATATCCTTGACCGATTTGGCCCCGGTGTCTTCGTCCACATCGAACACGATCAGACGCAGCGTCACCTTGAGAGGCGCGCTGTAGGTCATGTCGCGTTGCATACATTCTTCAACGTCGTATTTCGGCTTTTCGAGCTCGTAATCGACGAATTCGATCACGCTGGTCTCGTTGAAATCCGAAATCGGGAAGACCGATTGGAAGACGCCTTTGATGCCTTCGCCGTCCATCGGCTGGGGCTGGTCGCCGGAATTCAGGAAAAGATCATACGAGGATTTCTGCACCTCGATGAGGTTCGGCATCTCGAGGACTTCACGGATTTTGCCGAAATATCTGCGCAAACGTTTTTGGCCAAGGTAGGTCTGAGCCATATGTCTGGTCACCTTTCATTTCTCGCTGGGTGCAGCTGCCGTCGGGCCCCGGCACCACACCCATCAGAGACAACGGGTTCGATCTATTCCCGGCGCGTGTCCCACCACGTGCCTCCCGATCGAAGAACCTCGTCTTAGAGAACCCCCGCCCCGGCAGGGGCTCTCTGAGACAGGTTCGGCTGAGCCCGGAAAACCGGACCCAGCCTTTAGAAATCGTTGCGGGTCACCCCGGCGCCGATTACTTGAGTTCCACCTCGGCGCCAGCTGCTTCCAGCTTGCCTTTGATGTCCTCGGCTTCGTCTTTCGAGACTTGCTCTTTGACGGCTTTGCCGCCAGCTTCGACGAGCTCTTTGGCTTCTTTGAGGCCCAGGCCGGTGATGGCGCGGACTTCTTTGATCACGTTGATTTTCGACGCACCGGCCGATTTCAGGATCACGTCGAATTCGGTTTGCTCTTCAGCAGCTGCGCCACCGGCGTCGCCGCCAGCTGCGGCAACCATCACAGCGCCGCCAGCAGCGGGCTCGATGCCGTATTCGTCTTTCAGGATGGTTTTCAGTTCTTGTGCTTCGAGAAGCGTCAGACCAACGATCTCTTCAGCGAGTTTTTTCAGATCAGCCATTGTATCAGCTCTTTCCGTTTACAGATTGTGTTCCAACGTCAGGGGTTACCCTACGCAGGCCATGTCAGTTGCCTTAGGCGGCTTCCGCCTTTTCCTCGATAGTCGAGAGGATGCTCGCGATGTTCGAAGCAGGGGCGCCAATCGCACCGGCAATGTTCGAAGCAGGCGCGGCGATGCAGCCAACGATCGAAGCAATAAGCTCCTCACGCGACGGCATTTTCGACACGGCTTCAACACCAGCCCGGTCCAGAGCGTTCTCACCCATAGCCCCGCCAAGGATTTCAAACTTCTTGTTGTCCTTGGCGAAACCTTCGGCGACCTTGGCTGCTGCCACGGGGTCTTCCGAAAAGGTCAGAACGGTCATGCCCGAAAGATAGTCAGCAATGCTTGCGCAGGGCTTTCCGTCAAGGGCGATCTTGGCGAGCCTGTTCTTGGCGACACGAACGGATGCTTCGGCTTCGCGCGCGCGCGACCGGAGATCCTGCATCTCGGCAACTGTCAGGCCTTCGTAATGTGCTACCACTACGACGCCAGAGCTTTCGAAGATCTGGCCGAGTTCCTCGACCACTTTCTCTTTCTGGGCTCTATCCACAGTTTCACTCCAATTATGGGGGTTGCCCCCCGGCTCAGTTCCACCGGACGCAAACGTCCGGCAATCATGTCCGATTTACGGGGCATCGCCAATTCGCCCGAGGATAACCCCGGCCAATCTTGTCGTTTCCCGTCTCTGGCAGGAGATTAAGGGCCGAGGCCCACCCACCGTCTTGGACGAATCATCAGGCTGCCACGCAACACGCGGCAACCCGACGAATTGTGCATCTAGTCGTATTTATCCCGAATGTGAAGGGGCAAACCGGAATGCAGGCAAAAATCCTGGTTCTCCGCCACGCTCTGGCGGGCTCTGGCATAAAATAGGGGCGCGTCAGCCCAAAACAAGGGCCAAAACAAGCGCCCAGAACATGCCCCTTAAACGCAACAGGCCCCCGTCTCCGGGGGCCTGCGCAAATCACCTGAAGATCAGATCACTCGGTCGCGGCGGTGGCCACGTCGATGGTGACGCCCGGACCCATGGTCGAGGTCAGCGAGATCTTCTTCATATAGGCACCCTTGGCGCCCGACGGCTTGGCCTTGGCCACCGCGTTGATGAAGGCGCGCACGTTCTCGACGAGCTTGGCTTCGTCAAAGGACGCTTTGCCAACGCCGGCATGCACAACACCGGCTTTCTCGGCCTTGAACTGCACTTCACCGCCCTTGGCGCCTTTGACAGCCTGCGCGACATCCATGGTCACGGTGCCGACCTTGGGGTTCGGCATCAGGTTGCGGGGGCCGAGAACCTTACCCAGACGGCCGACGATCGGCATCATGTCCGGGGTGGCAATGCAGCGATCAAAGTCGATCGTGCCGTTTTGCACGGTTTCCATCAGGTCTTCGGCACCAACGATATCGGCACCGGCTTCCTTGGCTTCGTCCGCTTTCGCGCCACGGGCAAAGACCGCCACGCGGACGTCTTTACCAGTGCCGTTCGGCAGGCCGATCACGCCGCGGACCATCTGGTCTGCGTGGCGCGGGTCAACACCGAGGTTGACAGCGATCTCGATGGTTTCGTCGAACTTGGCTTTGGCATTGGCCTTGACCAGTGCAACCGCCTCTTCGACGCTCAGGTTTTCTTTGCCGGCGAATGCTTCGCGTGCGGCGCGTGCGCGTTTACCCAGTTTTGCCATCTTACTTCACCTCGATGCCCATGGAACGCGCGCTGCCCTGAATGATCTTCATGGCGGCTTCGACGTCGTTTGCGTTCAGGTCTTTCCACTTGGCTTCTGCGATTTCGCGCAGCTGCTTGGCGGTGACGCTTGCCACGGTTTCACGACCGGGGGTCTTCGCACCCGATTTGATCTTGGCGGCTTTTCTCAGGTAGTAGGACGCGGGCGGCGTCTTGATGTCCATTTCAAAGGACTTGTCCTGATAATAGGTGATCACGGTCGGGCACGGCGCACCGGGCTCCATGTCCTGCGTCTTGGCGTTGAACGCCTTGCAGAATTCCATGATGTTGATGCCGCGCTGACCCAGTGCGGGGCCGACGGGGGGCGACGGGTTCGCCTGACCGGCGGGCACTTGCAGCTTCATCTTGCCTGCGAGCTTCTTGGCCATTGGCCTTCTCCTTTTCAACTCCCTCAGGGCGCGCCCCTCGGGATCTTGCGTTGTGTGGTTCGGTCCGGCGGCCGCGGCCCCCTCGCCTCCCACATGAAACCTCGGGACCTATGGCCCAAGGGCTGCCCGCCGCGAAACCCGCGATGGGCCTACCGAGATCAGCCCTGTTTGGCGACCTGGGTAAATTCCAGCTCGACCGGGGTTTCCCGGCCAAAGATCGACACCGTGACCTTGAGGCGCTGATTGTCGTCATCCACCTCTTCGACCATGCCGTCAAAGCCCTCGAAGGGCCCGTCGTTGACCTTGACCTTCTCGCCCACTTCAAAGTGGATGAGCGTCCGCGGCGTTTCTTCGCCTTCCTGAACGCGGTTGAGGATCGCATTGACCTCGGCATCGCGCATCGGCATCGGACGGCCCTGCGGCCCAAGAAAGCCGGTAACGCGGTTGATCGAGTTGATCAGGTGATAGCCCTGATCCGACATTTCCATATGCACCAGCACATAGCCGGGCATGAAACGGCGCTCTGTGGTCACTTTCTTGCCACGGCGCACCTCAATCACCTCTTCGGTGGGCACCAGAACCTCGTCAATCTCATCCTCGAGCGCCTGCTCGGTGACGGACTGCCTGATCTGCTCGGCGATTTTCTTTTCAAAATTCGAGAGCACGCTCACCGAATACCACCGCTTTGCCATCGACCAACTTCCTCGGATCATCCGGCGCCAAGGCCAGACCTTAATTTCATTCAACAAGGGCGGCTGACCCGCCCTTCCGACACCATAAATCGACGCGCAGCTCGAATCGCCGCGCGCCAGTGTCAGGGATAAAGCGCGGCTTACCGCCCCTGCCCTGCAATTTCAAGTGCGCGCGAGGAAATTCAGCCTGCTTAGCCGAAGAGCCCCAGCACCGAGGTCAGCCCGGTGCGGATGCCCAGATCCACCAAGGCAAAGAAAATCGCCGTCAAAGTGGCCATGATGAATACCATCACCGTGGTCAGGAATACCTCGCGGCGCGTCGGCCAAACAACCTTGGCGACTTCCGAGCGGACTTGCTGAATGAATTGGAACGGATTGGTACGGGCCATTTGCGATCACGTCTTCCCTATTTGCTTGGCTCGCACATACTGGGGCGGGCCGCGCTTTTCAAGGGCTGATGCCGGGGATCCGCTGTGGGGGCTCTAGAGGGCACCTCCACAGGGCACCATGACAGGGCATCACGCCAAGGCTTGAGGCCCGGCGCAGCCATTGGCACGCCGGACCCTACTCCCCCACCACGGCAAACGCGCCCTCAGGAGGGCGCGCGCGTCAGTTTTTCAAACGGATCAGGCAGATCGCCCACATCTTCCGGGTCAAGCGCCGCCGCGCTGAAATCCGGCAGCGCCAGACGTTCGGCCCAGCTGCTCGGCAGCCGGTCAAGCCAGCCATCGACCCGCTCGGCCAGACGATCCATGCGCCGCCGCATGAGCTCGGCCCGGTCCGGACGCCGCGCCTTGAGCCAGCGATAAAGCCGCCCAAAGGCCTCGTGAAAGCTGCCCTTGCCGACAATCGCCACGAACATCACAAAGCCCCAGACCGCCAGCGCCAGCCAGAGCACCAGAAACATTGGCCATACCAGAAGCAGCAGGGCAAACCCCGCATAGGCCAACGGCCGCAGCCAACGCGGCTGACGATCATCGCGCGGCTCTGCGCCGCTGCGAAGCTTCAACGTTTTGAACCGGCTGAGCGAGAACCGCGCCCGCGCCCGAGTGGTCGTCGGAGCCGCGACAGCCTCTGCGCGGGCCTTGCGTGGTGCTGCGCTCTTCACTGGGGTCTTCTCTGGGCTCTTCACAGCGCTCTTAACCGGGCCCGCCGCGACCGGCGTCGCGCGCTTGCGCAGACGACCCGCCAGCGAACCGGCCAGCGATCCAGCCAGCGACCCGCCCTGCCCGGCGCTATCTTCCGCCTCCGCAGCCGGGGCCAGTTCCGGAAATACTTTACCGACCCGTTTTTGACGACGACGCTTCAATTGCTCCTGCTGATCCTCGGTGAGGATCGCGCGGATAATCGCATCGGTTTCTTCATCTGAAATAACTTGGCCCGGGCTCTCGAGAGGATCGAGACGCAGACCAGGGCGCAGCGCCAGCTTGCTCAGCTCGCTTGCCTGCAGGTCATGAGATAGCGCCATGGCAGCACAAATTCCTATATAAGCGCCCCCACGCTTCCCACACGGAATCCCCCCGGACCCCGCGCGATTGAAGCCATGCTACGGCACGATTTAGGCAAAATTGTGGCAAACGCGACGAAATTTAGATGCGCGTGACGGGATTTTGGCGAAACCATCCTGAGACTGTGGCCAGCGCAAATGCGCCCTGCACCCGAAGCCGGGCCGGTCAAAAGATCGTTAAGTCTGAGGAAATGGCAGGGGCACCAGGGCTCGAACCCGGGACCTACGGTTTTGGAGACCGTCGCTCTACCAACTGAGCTATACCCCTACTGCGCGACAGCGTTTACGAAACGGGCCCGCGCTTTGCAAGACAGAATCCACCGCTTTCGATGACTTCTTTCCCGTGCTGCGCGATTTTTCGCAGCCCATCCGGACCACAGTCGCGATACCGTCGCTTTACCGACGTGTTACCGACAGGCCATTTTACACGAAAAAAGCGCCCCCGCAGGGGCGCTTTCCAAATCTCAGGCGATAAATCCCTGAAATTATTCGATGATTTTCGAGACGACGCCAGCGCCGACGGTACGACCGCCTTCACGGATGGCGAAGCGCAGACCGTCTTCCATAGCGATCGGCGCGATCAGCTCAACTTCGAATTTCAGGTTGTCGCCCGGCATCACCATCTCGGTGCCCGACGGCAGGTTCACGGTCCCGGTCACGTCCGTCGTACGGAAGTAGAACTGCGGACGGTAGTTCGCGAAGAACGGCGTGTGACGGCCACCTTCGTCCTTGGTGAGGATGTAGGCCTCAGCTTCGAACTTGGTGTGCGGTGTCACCGAACCCGGCTTACACAGAACCTGACCACGCTCGACGCCTTCACGGTCGATGCCGCGCAGCAGGGCGCCGATGTTGTCGCCAGCTTCCCCACGGTCGAGCAGCTTGCGGAACATTTCAACACCCGTGCAGGTGGTTTTCTGCGTGTCGCGGATGCCGACGATTTCGATCTCGTCGCCCACGTTGATCACACCACGTTCCACACGACCGGTCACAACCGTACCACGACCCGAGATCGAGAACACGTCTTCGACCGGCATCAGGAAGGGCTGATCCACGGCACGTGCCGGGGTCGGGATGTACTCGTCCACAGCCGCCATCAGCTCACGGATTTTCTCTTCGCCGATTTCCGGGTTGTTGCCTTCCATCGCCGCCAAGGCCGAACCCGCGATGATCGGAATGTCGTCGCCCGGGTAGTCGTAGGAGCTCAGCAGTTCGCGGATTTCCATTTCCACCAACTCGAGCAGTTCCTCGTCGTCGACCTGGTCAACCTTGTTCATGAACACGACCATGTAGGGGATGCCCACCTGACGGCCGAGCAGGATGTGCTCGCGGGTCTGGGGCATCGGGCCGTCGGCTGCGTTCACAACCAGGATCGCGCCGTCCATCTGCGCCGCACCGGTGATCATGTTCTTCACATAGTCAGCGTGGCCGGGGCAGTCGACGTGGGCGTAGTGACGGGTGTCGGTCTCGTATTCCACGTGTGCGGTCGAGATGGTGATCCCGCGGGCCTTCTCTTCAGGCGCGCCGTCGATCTGGTCATACGCTTTGAAGTCGCCGAAATACTTCGTGATCGCAGCGGTCAGCGTCGTCTTGCCGTGGTCAACGTGACCAATCGTGCCGATGTTCACATGCGGTTTCGTGCGGTCAAACTTTTCCTTTGCCATATTCCGGGCGCCTTGTCAGTTGGGGGGCCATCCTGACCCAGTTACACTTTCCGCGCGGCACATATTGCGTTGCAGTCGGAAAATCAAGCGGTTCCTTGCCCTCTCGGGGCGACAGATTGCGGGGGATCAGTTTCTGCGAGGTGTCTTGGCCGCGCGGGGCGCCTCTTTGGTGCCGCCGAACCAGCCTTCCTGATGATACTGCCGTTCAAGCCAGCTCTGGATCTGCTTCGAGGCATTGAGGCTCAGGTTGCGCATCTGCCGGGCCTTGGACTGGGTCAGCCCCGAGCCGAGAAACGTGTTGCCAGACAGGGTTTCGACCACGGTGATCGTCTCCGGCTTGTCGTTGAGCTTCTTGCCCGCCGCATCGTCCCAGACCGTCACATTGAGGATCAGCGCCGATTTCGGGGAGGCAACGATCGGCACGCCCGGCACCGCCAGAACATAGCCTTCGATCGACACGCCCAGATGATAATAGGCCTCGCCATCATAGCGCTTAAACCGGTCATCCACCGCCGTTTTCACGGCCTTGATCCACTCTTCCTTGCTGGCCTCGCGCGACGCGGGCCCCTTGGTCAGGTTCGGCGCCACCACGGCATTATGCCCGAGAAGGAAATTGCCAAGCTCGGCCGGTTCCTCATGCAGATCATGGGGGTTGGTGCAGGCCCCAAGAGCCAGCAGCACAAGCAGGGGCATCACAAAACGCAGCATGGGCACATCCCAGTTAGGTTACATCGCCCCCCGATAGCCCAGCCAGCCCCGCGGCGCAACGATTTGCCCCACACGCAGGTCGCGCTATAGTCGCCCTAGCCACGAAAGGAGCCGCCATGCCCCCTGCCCCCCCGGTACGAGTGCCCCTCGTGACCAAACCCATGGGCATTCTGGCCTCGCTGCGCTCCGCACGGCGCAATATCCTGAGCATCATTCCCGAGATCGCCACCAAACAGCCGATGGTCTCGGGCCGCACCGGCAAGCGCTGGCATATGGTGATGGACCCCGGCGCGATACGACGTATCTTGTTGGAAGAGCTCGACAATTACCCGAAATCCCTGGTCACGAAAAACCTGCTCCGCCCGGCAGTGGGCGAGTCGCTCTTTATCGCCGAGGGCGATCATTGGCGCTGGCAGCGCCGGGCGGCGGCACCGGCGTTTTCCCATCGCAACGTGCTCAACCTCGCGCCGGTGATGAGCGGCGCGGCGGGGCGCTCGGCGGATCGTGTCGCCGCTGCGGGAGGCCAAGCCATTGATATGGCCGAAGATATGGTGCGCACCACCTTTGACGTGATCAGCGATGTAACCTTCTCGGGCGGCGATGCCTTTGACGCGGATGGGGTGCATCGCGCGATTGACGATTACATCTCGGCGGCGGGCAAGATTTCGCTCTTCGACATCCTCGGGTTTCCCGACTGGGTGCCGCGTCCGGCCCGGGTCGCGGCGGGGCCGGGGATGCGCCAGATGAAGGCGCTGGCGGACCGGGCGGTGAATGACCGAAGAGCCCGGGGCCATGACGGCACACCCGATCTGCTCGACCTGCTGCTCGCCGGGGAAGATCCTGAAACCAAACGCAAAATGAACACGGCAGAGCTGCGCGACAACCTTCTGACCTTCATCGTCGCAGGCCATGAAACCACGGCGCTGACATTGGCCTGGTCGCTCTATCTCTGCGCCTTTGACCAAGAGGTGCAGGACCGCGCCCGGGCCGAGGCCAAAGCGGTTCTGACCGATGGCCAGCCTGCCACCGGCGAGGATGTGGCGAAGCTGCCCTTCATCCGCCAGATCGCCGACGAGGCGTTGCGGCTCTACCCGCCGGCGGGGATGATCTCGCGCACGGCGCTCAAGAAAGACCGGCTCTGCGACCGCGATATTCGCCCCGGCGACACGGTGATCATCCCGATTTATGCCTTACATCGCAACCACTTACTATGGGATGACCCCGATCACTTCCGCCCCGAGAGATTTGCCGATCGCAAGGCGGTGGACCGCTATGCCTACCTGCCTTTTGGCGACGGGCCGCGCATTTGCATCGGGTCGAGCTTTGCCCTGCAAGAGGCGGTGATCATCCTTGCCACGCTGCTCGCACGCTTCCGCTTTCGTCCCATAGCAGGCCGCGATCCCAAACCGGTGATGATCCTCACCCTGCGCCCCGAAGGCGGGGTCTGGCTCACCGCCGAAGAGCTCTGAAACGGCACGTCGGTAACACGTCGGTATTGCGACAGCAAAACGACAGTGGTGATTTTGGCCCCTCTCGACCATGAAAAAACCCGGCCGCGATGCGCTGCGGCCGGGTCTCTTTCTGGTGTCAAATACCCCTGCCCGACAGGGGCCAAGGGCGCGCCCGTTTAAGTAAAGCGATTGTCGCGCGGGAAGCCGCGCGGCGCCATGCGCCCGGTCCCGGCCCGTTTGCCAAGCCATTCGCCGAGATCCGTCTCGGTCCGCGTGCGCCCGGCCGGGTCGAGCCAGCTCAGCCCTTCGGCCAGCGTAAAGGTCGTGGCATCCGACAACCCGCCATCCTTGTACTTTTGCAACCGCACGCCCTTGCCGCGGCCCATCTCGGGCAGCTCGTCGAGCGGGAAGACAAGAACCTTGCGATTCTCGCCCACCACGGCCACGTGATCGCCGCTCACCGGCTTGCAGACCCGCGCCCGCGTGTCGCCGCGCACATTGAGCACCTGCTTGCCGGTCCGGGTCTGCGCCAAAAGCTCTTCTTCCGGCACCACGAACCCATCGCCTGCCGAGGACGCCAAGAGCATCTTGCCGCCGGGCTTGTGAATGAAGATGTCGATGATCTCGGCCTCGTTGGGCAGATCGACCATCAGGCGCAAGGGCTCGCCCATGCCACGCCCGCCGGGCAGGTTCGCCGCCGAGATCGTGTAGAACCTCCCCGTCGAGGCAAAGACCAAGAGCCGGTCGGTGGTCTCGGCATGGAACATAAAGCTCGGCCCGTCGCCATCCTTGAACTTGAGCTCGCGGCCAAGGTCGATATGGCCGGTCATGGCGCGGATCCAGCCCATCTGGCTACAGACCACGGTGATCGGCTCGCGCTCGATCATCGCCTCGATCGGCACCTCTTCGACCTCGCCCGCCTCGGCAAATGTGGTGCGCCGGGCGCCCCCTTCATAGTCCTTGCCGAAGGTCTTCTTGGCCTCGCGCAGCTGATCCGAGATCGCCGCCCATTGCAGATCCTCGCTCTCGAGCAGATCCTCGAGCCCGGCGCGTTCCTCCATCAACGCATCGCGCTCTTTCACCAGCGCCATCTCTTCGAGACGCCGCAAGGCGCGCAGCCGCATGTTGAGGACCGCTTCGGCCTGCACCTCGGTCAGCCCATCCGGGGCCCCCGGCGCGGGCGGCACGTAATCGGCCTCGTCCATGGCGCGGACAAAGTCGCGGCCCCAATCCTCGCGCATCAGCGCGGCCTTGGGGTCTTCGTCATAGCGGATGATGTCGATCACCCGGTCGAGATTGAGGAAGGCCACGATCAGACCCTCAAGCACCTCGAGCCGGTGGTCGATCTTCTCCATCCGGTGCACCGAGCGGCGCTGCAGCACCTCGCGGCGGAAATCGAGGAAGGCACGCAGCACTTCCTTCATCGAGCAGACCTTGGGCGTGACCCCGTCGATCAGCACGTTCATGTTGAGCGAGAACCGCACCTCGAGATCGGTGCTGCGGTAGAGCATCCCCATCAGCACCTCGGGATCGACATTCTTCGAGCGCGGCTCGAGAATGACGCGGATGTCATCGGCGCTCTCGTCGCGGACATCGGCGAGGATCGGCACTTTCTTGGTCTGGATCACCTCGGCCAGCTTTTCGATGAGCTTGGATTTCTGCACCTGATAGGGAATTTCGGTGACGACGATCTGCCATTGTCCCCGGCCCAGATCCTCGACCTCGTAGCGGCAGCGCAGGCGGAACGCCCCGCGACCGGTGCGATAGGCCTCGGCGATGTTCTCGCGCGGCTCGACGATGATGCCGCCGGTCGGGAAATCCGGCCCCGGCACATAGTTGAGCAGCGTGTCGTCGCGCGCATCCGGCACCTTGATCAGATGCAGGCAGGCATCGACCAGTTCGGGGATGTTATGCGGCGGGATATTCGTCGCCATGCCGACCGCGATACCGCTCGACCCGTTGGCGAGAAGGTTCGGGAAGGAGGCGGGCAGCACCACCGGTTCGGTGAGCGTGCCGTCGTAATTGTCGCGGAAATCAACGGCATTCTCGGCCAGCCCCTCGAGCATGGCCTCGGCCACCGCCGTCATCCGCGCCTCGGTGTAGCGGCTGGCGGCGGGGTTGTCGCCGTCGATATTGCCAAAGTTCCCCTGCCCGTCGACGAGCGGGTAACGCACCGCGAAATCCTGCGCCAGACGCGCCATCGCGTCATAGATCGCGGCATCGCCATGGGGGTGGTAATTGCCCATCACGTCGCCGGAAATCTTGGCCGACTTTCGGAAGCCCCCGGTGGAACCTAATCGCAGCTCGCGCATTGCATATATGATCCGGCGGTGAACGGGTTTGAGCCCGTCCCGCGCATCCGGCAAGGCCCGATGCATGATCGTCGAGAGCGCATAGGTGAGGTAACGCTCGCCAATGGCGCGGCGCAACGGTTCGGCCACCGCCTGGGGGGCCTGATCGGGATCGTCGAGAAGGTCGTTCATGGCGATTGTGATACTCGGGCGTCGGGGAACGGTAAAGCGGCTTTACAGGCCGTACCGGGGAAACTTTCTGGGCTTTCCCACAAAAGCTACACGAGAATCGTGTATACTGTGGGGGCTGCTACTCGGGTAACGAGAAAAATGATTGGGGGAACTATGTGGCGCTTTATCTTGATAACATTTGGATTTCTAGGCTTCGCCTTTTACGAGCTGAGCGGAGGGGCCGATTATGCGCCCAGTGACAATTCCCTGCAGGCGCATATGCAACGCGACCGGGCCGAACGCCAGGTTGCTGCTGCCAGTGCCACGCCCGCTGCGACAAAGACCGAGACATCTGCCAAACCGGCCCAAGCCTCGCCGCAGGTGACGCTCGCCACGGTCAAGGCCGAGACGCTGAGCGCGACCTCGGGCCAGGACGCGGCCATCGATCTGGCGCTGGCCAAGGCGCTGCAGGACAGCAAGGGCACGCCCCCCGCTGCTGAGGCTAAGGTCACCACCGCCGCACAGACTGTCATCGGTCTTGGCGAGCTGACCGGGCGGACCGGCAATGGCAATGGCGTGAGCCTCGTGCTGGCCTCGGCCGGCAGCGCGGACGCCTCGGGCATGGGCGCGCTGGGCCAAGGGCTTGAATATGTGCAAGTGGCCGCGGCCGACAGCCGCAATGTGGCGGGTGCGGGTCAATCCGCCAGCCCGTCTGAGGCCAAGCCCGAAGAGAATTTCGTCGTGCTTTCCACCGATCGCGCCCCCGACATGCGCGAAGTCACCGGCAATGTGGTCAACATGCGCTCGGGCCCCGGCACCAAATATGGCCGTCTCGATCAGCTCAACCGTGGCGCCAAGGTCGAAGTGCTCGAAGATATGGGCAATGGCTGGCTGCGGCTGCGGGTCGAGGAAACCGGTCGGGTGGGGTATATGGCCGCGCGGCTCGTCTCTGACGCGGGCTAAGACACACGCAGCCCATTGCACAAGGGCCGCATCCGGGTCAGGGTGCGGCCATGAGCCAAAAAACCATTCTGATCACCGGATGCTCGTCGGGCATCGGATATGACGCCGCCCTCGGTCTGCGCGACCGGGGCTGGCGCGTGTTTGCCGCCTGTCGGCGCGAAGACGACTGCGCCCGCCTGCGCGAGCTGGGCTTTGACGCGCCGCGCATCGACTATCAGGACGGCGCCTCCATAGATGCCGGGCTGGCCGAGGTGCTGGAGGCCACGGGCGGCACGCTGGACGCGCTCTTCAACAATGGCGCTTTCGCCTCGCCGGGTCTTGTCGAGGACATGCCGACCGACGGGCTGCGGGCCATTTTCGAGGCGAATTTCTTTGGCTGGCATCATCTGATCCGGGCGGTGATACCGGTGATGCGCGCTCAGGGCCATGGCCGCATCGTGCAATGTTCCTCGGTGCTGGGCCTGGTGACCCTGCCCTGGCGCGGCGCGTATAATTCCACGAAATTCGCCCTCGAAGGCATGACCGACACGCTGCGCATCGAAATGCGCGGCACCGGCATTCATGTGAGCCTGATCGAGCCCGGCCCGGTCACCTCAAAAATCCGCGAAAACGCCATCCCCCATTTCGAACGCTGGATCGATTGGGAAAACGCACCGCGCGCCGAGGACTATGCCAAGCTGCGTCACCGGCTCTATCAGAGCTCGGGGCCGGACGCGTTCGAACTGCCACCCTCGGCGGTGACCCGCAAGCTCGCCCATGCGGTCGAGCATCCGCGGCCGCGGCCGCGCTATTATGTGACCACCCCCACCTATCTCATGGGCGGGCTGAAACGCGTGCTGCCGACCCGTTGGCTCGACGCCATTCTGGCCCGCGCCTGACGCCCGACTTCTTCTGGCCTTAAATATCCTCGCCGAAGGCGAACGCGCGCTCAGACAAGATCGGTTTTCTCGGCTCTCAGCAGCGCCTCGGGGGCCGGGCGCATCAACCGGGCCGCGCCATGCCCCGCCTCGCCGAGCCAGAGCGGCCAATCCTCCTCAGCCAGCACCACCGGCATCCGGTGATGGATTGGCGCGAGGGTCTCATTGGCGGCGCAGGTGACGATGGCGCAGGTGGCCTGCCGCGCTTCAGCCTCACCCCAGTCCTGCCAAAGCCCGGCCAGCGCCAGCGGGGTGTCATCCGGGGCGGCAATCTTCCACGGCTGTTTCGCGCCTTTCTCGCCGGTCCATTCGTAGAACCAACTCGCCGGGATGAGACAGCGCCGGGCGCGGGCGGCGGCGCGAAAGGCGGGTTTCTCGGCCAGGGTTTCGGCCCGCGCGTTGATCAGCAGCGGGCCATCATTCAGCGCCCGCGCCCAATGCGGCACGAAGCCCCAGCGCATCTGGCAGAGCTGCCGGCCGGTCTCGCCCTGCCGCACCACATGCACGGGATCGGTGGGGCGGATGTTGAGATTGGGAACGGGGGGCAGATCATTGGCAGGCTGCGCCCGAAAGAGCCGCGCCATGGCATCGTCTGGCAAGGTGATGGCAAACCGTCCGCACATGGGCAGAAGATGGCGCGGGGCCGCGCCGCTGACAAGGGGGCGCTGCCCCCGGCCTGCGGCCTCCCCCGGGATATTTGACGCCAGAAGACGCGCGCGCCGCTTGACGCCGCTCGGAGGGCGCTGCAAACACTCGGGCCATGATCATACTCAAGATATTTCGCGCCGAGGAATGGGCGGCGCTGCGCGAGACCGGCGAGAGCCGGGGCGCGCCTGTCGATCTGGCCGATGGCTATATCCATTTTTCCACGCCCGAGCAGGCGCCCGAGACGGCGGCCAAGCATTTCAAAGGCGAAGAGGGCCTCATGCTGGTGGCGGTCGAGACCGATCGGCTGGGTGAGGCGCTCAAATGGGAAGTGTCGCGGGGCGGGGCGGAGTTTCCGCATCTCTACCGGGAACTGCGGCTCAGCGACGTGACCTGGGCGCAGCCGCTGCCCTTGGAGAATGGCACGCATCACTTTCCGGCGGGGCTCTGATGAACAGATTGGAAGAATTGGGCCTCAAGGCGCTGCATAAATTCGATCCCGAACGCGCCCATGGGCTGGCGATCAAGGCATTGACCAGCGGGCTTGTGCCGCTGTCTGGCCCGGTGACATCACCGCGGCTGCGCACCGAGCTGGCGGGGCTCGACCTGCCCAATCCGGTGGGGCTTGCCGCCGGGTTCGACAAGAATGCCGAGGCGCTCGGGCCGCTGTCGCGGGCCGGGTTCGGGTTTATCGAGGTGGGGGCGGTGACGCCGCGCGCCCAGCCCGGCAACCCGCAGCCGCGGCTCTTCCGGTTGACCGAAGATCGGGCGGTGATCAACCGCTTTGGCTTCAACAACAAGGGGATGAAGGCGGCCGCCGCGCGGCTCGCCCGGCGGCCCAAGGATGCGGTGATCGGGTTGAACCTCGGGGCCAACAAGGACAGCGCCGACCGGGCCGATGATTTCGCGCAGGTGCTGCGGCGCTGCGGCGTGCATCTCGACTTTGCCACGGTGAACGTGTCCTCGCCCAATACCGAGAAGCTGCGCGATCTGCAGGGGGCCGAGGCGCTGGCGCGGCTGCTGGCCGGGGTGATGGAGGCGCGGGACAGCCTCGGGCGGGCGTTGCCCGTCTTTCTCAAGATCGCGCCGGATCTGAGCGATGGCGAGCTCACGGAGCTGGCCGAGGTGGCGCAGGCGGGCGGCGTGGCGGCGATCATCGCCACCAACACGACGCTCGGGCGGGATGGCCTCAAGAGCGCGCATCGCGACGAGGCGGGCGGGCTCTCGGGCGCGCCGCTTTTTGAGAAATCGACACGGATCTTGGCGCGGCTGTCGCAGCTGACCGAGGGCAAGATGCCTCTTGTCGGGGTGGGCGGGATCAGCTCGGCCGAGGAGGCCTATGCCAAGATCCGCGCCGGGGCGAGCGCCGTGCAGCTCTATTCGGCGCTGGTCTATGAGGGGCTGAGCCTCGCCGGGCGCGTGGCGCAGGGGCTCGACGATCTACTGGCGAAGGACGGGTTTGCCCATGTGGCGGATGCGGTCGGCACCGGGCGGGAGGCCTGGCTGTGAGCACGCTCTGGCACAATCCGCGCTGTTCCAAATCACGGCAGGCGCTGGCGCTCTTGGAAGAGCGCGGCGCGGCGGTGGTGATCCGCCGTTACCTCGACGACGCGCCGAGCGAGGCCGAGCTGCGGGCGGTGGCCGAGGCGTTGGGCGTGGGTCCGCGCGACATGATCCGGCGCGGCGAGGCGGCGTATCGCGAGCTGGGCCTCAAGGACGCCAGCGAGGACGCGCTCTTTGCCGCCATGGCGGCGCATCCCAAGCTCATCGAGCGGCCGGTGTTTCTCAAAGACGGGCGCGCGGCGCTGGGCCGTCCGCCTGAGCAGGTCCTCGATATTCTCTAGCCTTGGCGGGCGCGGTCTAGGCCTGCGCCGCGCGTTCGAGCGCCGGGTAGCGCATCCCGAGGGTCACGCCGCGGGCGACAAAGCTCACCAATAGCGCGAGCCAGAGCCCGTGATTGCCAAGCCAGGGCACAAGGATCAGCGCCGCCACGATATAGGCGGCGAGGCTCAGCACCATCATGTTGCGCATGTCCCCGCTGCGCGTGGCGCCGATGAAGATCCCGTCGAGCATCCACGCCCCCACCCCGAGCACCGGGGCCGCCACCATATAGGGCAGGTAATCGCGCGCCGCCTCGCGCACCATGGGCGCGGTGGTCATCACATCGATGAGCAGCCCGCCCGCCAGCGCAAAGGCCGCCGCCAGCACCACATTCGTGCCAAGCGCCCAATGGGTCGCCAGAAGCGCGCCGCGCCGCAGCCGGGTGACGCTCCGCGCGCCCATTGCCTGCCCGACCAGCGCCTCGGCGGTAAAGGCGAACCCGTCCATCGCATAGGCGGTGATGTTGAGGAATTGCAAAAGCACCTGATTGGCGGCGAGCGTCACATCGTCGAACCGGCCGCCGAGCAGCAGGAAGGAGACGAAGATCACCTCGAGCATGAGCGAGCGCAGCAGGATGTCGAAATTCACCTGCGCCATGTTGCGCAGCGCCACCGCGTCAAAGACCCGCGTCCAGTCGCGCCAGGCCGGCACCCGGAACGCATCGCGGCAGAGCCAGAAGCCGAGCGCCAGCCCGCTCCATTCCGCGAGGAAGGTGGCAAAGGCCACGCCTTCGACGCCCCAGCCGAGACCGAGCACGAACCACAGGTCGAGCACGATGTTGAGCCCGTTCATCCAGATTTGCAGCACCAGAACCGCGCGCGTTCTCTCGAGCGCCACCAGCCAGCCCGTGATGCCATAGAGCGCGATGACGGCGGGGGCGCTCCAGATGCGGATCTGCATATAGGCGCGGGCCATGCTCTCGACCTCGGCGCTGGCGGGCGAGACCATGAACGCCCCGGCAAAGATCCAGATCTGTAGCGCCACGAGGCAGATGCCGGCGCTGAGCCCGATCATCAGTGCGCGGGTCAGCAGTGCCGCCACCTCGCCGGTGCGGCCGGCGCCATGGGCCTGGCTGGTGAGCCCGGTGGTTCCCATCCGCAAAAAGCCGAAGATCCAGTAGATCGCGGTGAGCACGATCGCCCCCACCCCGACCGCGCCGATCGGCACCGGATCGCCCAGCTGGCCGACCACGCCGGTGTCGACCGCGCCGAGGATTGGCACGGTGGCATTGCTGAGCACGATGGGAAAGGCGATGCGGAACACCCGGCCATGGGTGATGTGCCGCTCCGGCTCCGGGATGGCCCTAGCCATCTTTGCGGGGCATCACGAAATGGCCTTGGGCCTGGGCAAAGGGACGGTCGCGATTGTCTTGCCATGCCTCGACATGAACCGAGCCATAGCGCCGCCCGGCCCGCGTCACCCGCGCCCGTGCATAGGCGTCGCGCGGCAGGCCCGAGCGCAGGTAATCGACGGTGAAATCGACGGTGCGCGGCAGCCGGGGCATCTGGCCGCCGGCGAGCGCCTCGGCGTCAAACGCGCCGCTTTCGATCTCGGACCACAGGAGGTTCCAGCTCAGCCCGATGATCGCGGTGACCTCGAGAAAGGCCGCTGTCGCGCCGCCATGCAGGGCGGGCAGGATCGGGTTGCCGATGAGCTTCTCGTCAAAGGGCATGATCGCGGTGAGCTCGTCGCCGCGGCGGTCGAACTGAATGCCGAGAAAGCGGATATAGGGCACGCCATCGACCAGCGCGGTGAGCGCGGCGTCGCGGCGTTGTTTGACCACTTGGACGGGATCGGGGCGGGCGCGCGGGCTCATCTGCGGTCCTCCACGGTGAAAGTGCCGGTGGCGGTGGCCACCGGACGGGTTTCGTCGCCATCCGAGGCGATGGCGCGGACAAAGGCCACCGAGCGGGTGATGTGATGGCATTCGGCGCGCACCCGGATCGTGGCGCGCGGCGTGGCCGGGCGCATATAGTCGATGCGCAGCCCGATGGTGGCGGTCACCCCCTTGAGCTGCGGATGGCTCATCGCCGCCGCGCCACAGCAAGTGTCCATCAGCGCGCTCACCGCGCCGCCGTGGATCACCCCGGTTTCCGGGTCGCCCACCAGATCCTCGCGCCAGGGCATCGACATCACCGCCACCCCGTCGCCCATTTCTTCGGGCTCCATCCCGAGCGCCACGGCATGGGGCAGCGCCTCGAAGAAGCGGCGCGCCATGCCGAGCCGCTCGCCCGGCGGCACATCGCCGCCTTGCAGCGGGTTGAAGGTGGGGTCTGGTCTGTCGTTGCTCATCGCGCGGCCTCGGGCTCGGATCGGTCGGATTCTGCTCTCTTGCCAAAACTTTAGGCGCTTCCGCCAGCCCCCGCCAGCCGAAAGCGGGTTTTCGCCCTGCCCCCTGCCCCACCTTGGCGACAACACTTGACAGTTGATGAAACACTGCTAACTGTTGCAATTGAGAATAATTCGCAATTGCAGGAAACATGATGACCCCGCCCGCAGACAGCACCATGGCCTATGACACCACGCCCGCCCCTCTTGTGGCGCGGCTGGGCGCGTTCCGGCCCAAACGACTGATCATCGCAATGGCCTTTCTGGCGCTGGCGCTCTGGCCCGGCGAGCTTGGCGAGGTCACCCGTGGGCTGATGGTCGATGCCTATGTGCAGGTCTCAGTCTTTGTCGCGGCGACGCTTTTGCTGTTTTACGGGGCCGAGCGGCTCTTTCGGTTCAACATCGGCACGGCGCTCAGCCGCGCCAAGGGCTGGCAGGTGCCGATTGCGGCGCTGATGGGGGCGACGCCGGGCTGTGGCGGTGCGGTGGTCGTGGTGGCCGCCTATTCCTCGGGCCATGTGGGCTTTGGCGCGGTGGTGGCGACACTGACCGCGACCATGGGCGACGCGGCCTTTCTGCTCATCGCGACGCGGCCCGAAGCGGCGCTGGTGGTGCTGCCCCTGTCCTTTGTGGTGGGCATCCTGTCGGGCTGGCTCGTCGATCGGTTCAACCGGGTCGAGCTCCATTCCAGCGCGCGCCAGCATTGCGAGATCGCGCCGCGCCTCGGCCCCAAGGCCCGGGCCCGCGACTGGGCCTATCTGGCGCTGGCGCTGCCCGGCCTGGTGATCGGGGTCAGCCAGCTCGCCATGTATGACATCGACGCGCTCTATGGGCCGCTGCCGCTGATCCTCGGGCTCGCGGGCACGGCGCTTGGCCTCGCCATCTGGGCCAGCTCGCCCTTGCAGGCGATGACCAACCCGGAAGACGGCCCCCTCACCCGGATGGCCGAAGAGACGAGTTTCATCTCGGTCTGGGTGATCGGCGCCTATCTCGCCTACGACTACATCGTGATGTTCACCGGGCTCGACCTTGAACAGCTCTTTGCGACCGTGGCGCCGGTGCTGCCGCTGGTGGCGGTGCTGATCGGCTTTGTCCCCGGCTGTGGGCCGCAGGTTCTGGTGGCGACGCTCTATATCAACGGGGTCATTCCCTTCTCGTCGCTGATTGCCAATGCGATCTCGAACGATGGCGATGCGCTCTTTCCGGCGATCGCGCTCAACCCCAAGGCGGCGGTGCTCGCCACGGCCTATTCGGCGGTGCCGGCGCTCATCGTGGGCTATGGGTTCTACCTGCTGGCACCCGGCTTTATGAACTAGGCGGGGCCGCAACCTTCCCCTACTGTAAGGTTTCGCCCCCCGGTCACACGGGGGGCTTTATTCCGCGACGCAAATCGTGCAGGCTGGCCCTACCGGAGCGTTAACAGAGGTAGACCCGAGCCTTCCATGAGCGACACCCGCCTGACCCTCAAAGAAATGTGCGCCAAGTTCGACGCAACGCCGCGCACCCTGCGTTATTATGAGTATATCGAGCTGTTGCAGCCCGAGCGGGAGGGCCGCACCCGATATTACGGGCCGCGCGAATGCGCCCGGATGACGCTCATCCTGCGGGGGCGGAAATGGGGGTTTTCGCTCGAAGAGATCCGGCAATGGCTGTTGATCTACGAGGATGAGGGCAATGAGGCGCAGATGCGCAGCATGATCGAGCTGGCCGACCGGCAATTGGCCGATCTCGCCGAACAGCAAAAGCAGCTCAAGGAAGCGGTGAGCGAGTTGCAGGAGCTGCGCGACAAGGTGGCGGCGGATCTGTCGAAGGGCTGAGCCCCCTGCCCCGATCCTAGCCCCGCACCTAGCCCATGCTCGCCCGTGCCGCCTCTGTCATGGCGCGGCTGAGCGGGGCGAGCTCTTCCGCCGCGAGCCGGTTCACCTGCCAGTAAAGCGGCCGTGCCATCACCGCGCCGGGGATGAGCTCTATGAGACGCCCCGCCGCCAGATGATCCGCCACCATCGGCGCCGGGTTGAGCGCCCAGCCCATCCCCATCACACAGGCCTCGACAAAGCTCTGCGACGACGGCAGGAAATGGGTGGGATAGCTGAGGCTATGGCCAAATTCTGCGCGCAGCCAGTCCTGTTGCAACCCGTCCTTCTGGCTAAAGGTCAGACCGGGGGCGCGGGCCATGGCCGCCTCGGTCACGCCTTGCGGGAAATATCTGCGCAGGAAATCGGGGCTCGCCGTGGCGTGGTAGCGCATCGCGCCGAGCGGCGTCACCTCGCAGCCCTGCACCGGGCGCTGCGTCGCGGTCACCGCGGCCAGCACCCGGCCCGCGCGCAGCGCCTGCGCCGTCTCGGTCTCGTCCTCGACGGTGAGGTGAATGAGATAGCCTTCGCTCTGCGAAAACGGCGCCAGCGCCGCCAGCGCCCAGGTGGCGAGACTGTCGGCATTGACCGCGAGGCTGAGCGTCACCGGTGCCGCCCCCGTGCCTGCCCCTGCGCCGCCGGGCAATTCGCGAAAGAGCGTGCGCTCCATCAACCCGACCCGTTCCATATGACGGCAGAGCGCCGCGCCTTGCGGCGTGGCCCGGCAGGGCGAACCGCGCTCGATCAGCACCGCGCCGAGCCGTTCCTCGATCTGGCGCACCCGCTGGGACACGGCCGAGGCCGTCACCCCGAGCGCGGCGGCGGCCCCGTCGAAACTGCCGGTCTGGGCGACAAGCGCCACGGTGCGGGCGGCGGGATAGTCGATCATGAGATTAAGTCCAGCTAATGCAAAGTTAGATTGTTTAATTTGTTTAACCCGGCGCCCTGCGTTAGGCCAGCCCCGGTAACCAGGACGGCAAAAGGTGTTGGCGATGGATTTTTCGGTTTTTCTCACAGGGCTTGGCATGGGGCTCGGCCTCATCCTCGCCATCGGGGCGCAGAACGCCTTTGTCCTCAAGCAGGGCCTGCGGGGGGCGCATGTGCTGCCGGTGGTGCTGGCCTGTGCGATCTCCGACGCGGCTCTCATCCTGTTGGGCGTGACGAGCTTTGCCAGCATCTCGCGGCTCTTGCCCTGGCTCGATCCGGTGATGCGTTTGGGCGGCGCGGCGTTTCTCGTCTGGTACGGGGCGCGCAGTGCGCATTCGGCGCTGCGCTCGACCGAGGCGCTGGAGACCGGCGCGCTGCGCGATGCCCCGCCCGAGCCGCTCTGGCCGGTACTGCTCACCTGTCTGGCGCTGACCTGGCTCAACCCGCATGTCTATCTCGATACGGTGGTGCTCTTGGGCTCGATCTCAACCCAGTTCGACGGCCAGCAGACGAGCTTTGCGGCGGGGGCGATTGCCGGGTCCTTCCTGTTCTTCTTCAGCCTCGGCTATGGCGCGGCGCTGTTGCGGCCGGTCTTTGCCAGCCCGGCATCCTGGCGCATCCTCGAAGGGGCGGTGGCGCTCACCATGTGGGGGATTGCGGCCAAGTTGATCTTTGGCAGCTAAGCCACGCCCCGGACAGGAAAAAGGCGGCCGCTGATGCGGCCGCCGAAACTTGTTACACAACGGTCAGGCAGGATTAGCCGTCATATTCGGGCTGTTGTTCCAGCTCTTCCTCGGTGGCGTTGATGTAGACGCGCACGTTGCCGTTTTCATCGTTGAGCACCTGCAGTTCCTCGAAGGACACGGCGATCTCTTTTTCGCCAATGCCGAGGAAGCCGCCGACGTCGATGATGGCATGCTCGACTTCACCGCTGTCGGTGAGGATCAGGTTGCCGATCTCGCCAACATCTTCGTCATTGGTGCCATAGACACGCTCGCCCACCAGGGTGTCGGTCGAGATTTTGGTGAAGTCGGTGACTTCATTGTACCCTTCGAGCTGCATCTGCGGACGCTCGAGCGGGGTGCGCTCGGTGCCGGCCTCTGCCATCTCGGTGGTCTCGGCATCGGCCTTGGCTTCGCCCTCGGCCATCTCGGTGGTGGCGGCTTCTGCGGTGGCGTCGACCTCTGCGTTGGTCTCGGCAGTGGCCATCGTGTCAGCATTCGCATCAGCGTTGGCGTCCGCATTGGCTTCGGCGTTTTCCGCGTTGGCGTCAGCATCAACCTGAGCGGTCAGGTCGGTGTTGGCAGCGTCGCCCTCGGCCTGAGCCTGGGTGTCAGCATTGGCTGCGACCTCTTCGGACATCGGGCCTTCTTCGGGGTTGGCAGCGGCCAGGGTGCGGCGGCCTTCACGCTCCACATTGGGAGCCGATTCAAGCTCTTCCGGGGCGATGTTCACAACGAGGAACCGCTCGCCGCTGTCGCCGTCCTCATGCAGCACCTTGATGCTGTCCATGTTGATGGCCACGTCTTTTTCACCAATGCCGAGGAAGCCGCCGACGCCGATGATGGCCACTTCGACTTCGCCGTTGGTGTTGACGATCAGGTCGTTGACTTCACCGATGTCATCCCATTCCTGGGTGGCGTCGGCGTTGATTTTCGCTTCGTTTTCAAATTCTTGCTCGGCGCGATAAACACGCATACCGATCAGGTTCGATGCGTAGAAATCCTGCTCGGCATTGAATTCATAGCTGGTGGCCTGGCCTGCGTCCTGGGCATAGGCGCCAGTGCTGAGCACGAGGGCAGTTGCAGCAGTTGTCAGAAGACGTTTCATGTTTTCCTCCGATAGTCGGGTTGAATTGCTTCGTGGTGGATCAACGCCAAACTGTCGGTGCGGTTCCGGGCGGGGCGAGATTTTTCACATCCCCCCGCCCGGCCCTGATCAACCCCTTGCACTGCCGCGAAGATTTGCCCATGCCCCTCGGGCGCTCTTCGCCCTGAGACACACAGCGGGTGTCGCGCCCACCGGCTCAGGTTGCGTCAGGACGGATCAGAGATCATGAAACCGGATGAGGCCGCGCGCAGAGAGACACGCCGCCCCATGGAAGGTTTCAGATGATGTCGATGGCGTCGGACAGCCCCGAGATCGAGCCGACCCCTTGCAAGGTCAGCGTGTCGCCGCCGCCGAAATCGAACACGACATTGCTGCCGGTGTCTTTGGCAAAACGGCTGACCACCTGGCTGGTGGACAAGCTGCCCGACCAAAGGTTGTTGTCGAGGAGCAGCGTGTCTTGGGATTTGTTGAAATCGGTGATCCGGTCGCGGTCCCAACCATCGCGGAAGACAAAGCGATCCTCCGCCGCGCCGCCGGTCAGCACATCATTCCCGGTCGATCCGTGCAGAAGATCCCTGTCGTTGCCGCCGCGGAGAACATCATTTTCCCCGCCGCCGTTCAGAACATCGCGGCCGCTGCCGCCGATAAGCGTGTCATTGCCGGCATTGCCATAAAGGCTATCGTTGCCCGACGAGCCATCGAGATGGTCGCGCCCGGTCCCCCCCTTCATATGGTCGGCGCCCGAGCCGCCGTAGAGCCGATCATCTCCGCCGCCACCGTTGAGGACGTCATTGTTCGCCCCGCCGAAAATTCGGTCATTTCCGGAATTGCCATAGAGTCGATCGGCGCCGGTTTCGCCGCGGATCGTGTCATTCGAGGTGCCCCCGGAAATATAGTCGTTGCCCGTGCCGCCCATCAGGGAATCGGCGCCGCCTTGACCATAGATCGTGTCATTGCCGCTGCCGCCCCAGACAATATCATTGCCATTCCCGGCCTCGACCCGATCATTGTTGAGCCCCGCCGCGATGAGATCCCGGCCGTCGCCACCATCAATCGTGCGTCGAGAAGCTGCATAGTTAGCGTCATAATCGTTGATGATGTTACCGTCGCGGGCCGAATAGCCCTTCGGCACATAGTTCTGGGGGTCAACATAGCCGACAGTTTTCAGCGCCTTGAGCTCTGATGCCGTCACCTTATGCCCGTTACCTGCGCCGACAAAATGAGCCTCTTGCGCTCCTGTGTTCGAGGCCCCCTTCCCATCGGAAACGCGCGCACCTTCAAGGGCATAAAAAACATACCCGCCCTTGGTGTCGATCAGCAGCCATTGCTGTTTAGCCGGCTGATCATCCCGTCTGTCCGCATCATATTCCACGATGCGCCAGCTATAGCCCCCGTTCGTGCCGTACCCCCGCTCGAGATTTGAAAGGCTCAACGTGCTGCCGCCGATCTGCAGCTTGTCCCGGTCGACCTCGAAATCCTCGAACCGGCCCACTATCACATCGTCAACCCGGCCAAGATTGGTGAAGTTGAACGTGTCCGAATAGCGATCCTTGTCCGCATCCCGATCGCCACGAACGTGATGACCGTGGGCAAACTTATCGATGTTTGCAAAGTCCAGAATGATCCTGTCCGCGCCGTCATCGGCGTAAACATGGATCTGTCTCTCATTGTTTTGCGCAATACCTCTTAACGTATCAACATTATCCGTTCCCGCGAGACGCCTCTCCGTCACCGTACGATTTACCATTTAACCAACCTCCGAATAGAGCACATTTACCAAAACTCACACATCGAAATGCCAATATCATTTCGCCGCGAATGATCAGGCTGCCTCTATATTTAAGCAGGTGTCAACAAGTTGGGCTTAACTTTCTTTCAAACAAATGACTTTACTAAAAAAAATAGAAACCCAACCATATAGAAAAATGCATTACCGAAACACCTCTAAGGCGAACGAGTTCAATTAATCAAGTTTATCGGCAAAGCACGTCATGCGGTTCTCAACATACTTTCTATAAAAACTATGCTGCTTCCGATTTCACTATTCGCTTTTCGAGCCCTATGGCGCGGCTAATTAACATTTCTTTCAGAAACGCCCTATGAGGGGCCGAGACACAGTACCGCCGGCCTCCTAAAGAGGCGGAAATCATCGCGGCGAAGGGTGCCTGCGCACCATTGCTTCCTGTCAGGCCTTCAATTGACGCAACGTATCACTTACGTAAACGTCAATCAGGGCGTTATGCTGTCTCTATCAGCCGCGCCTTTCCCGAATGCTTCGAGACGAGACGAGAATGACCGACACGGACACACGAACCATCCGCCAGATGTGCGACGCCTTTGACGTGACCCCGCGCACCTTGCGATTTTACGAGGCCAAAGAGCTTCTCTTTCCGATCCGCGATGGGCAGAAACGCCTGTTCACGCGCCGCGACCGCGCCCGGCTCAAGCTGATCCTGCGCGGCAAGAGATTCGGCTTTAGCCTCGAAGAGATCCGCCAGCTTCTCGATCTCTATGACACCGGCGATCAGCAATATACGCAGATGAAGGAAACCCTCGCCCTCGCCCAAGAGCGGCTCGAGGCGATGGAAGCGCAGCGCGAAGAGCTCGACCATGCGATCACCGATCTGCGCGACCAGATGGACTGGGTGTCGAATGTGCTCGGCTCGCTCGACCCCGACAAGAAAGCTGCCGAATAACCTCGGCCCCGACAAAGACGTTTAAGTGGAGGAGACTTAAAACATGACCCGCTACACCGCGCCCACCCAGGATATTCAATACCTGCTGCACGATGTTCTCGACGTGGCCAATGACCCGACCCCGGGCTATGCCGAGCTCGAACCCGATTTCACCTCTGCCGTGCTCGAAGAGGCGGGCAAGATCGCGGGCGAAGTGCTGCACCCGCTGAACGCGGTGGGCGATCAGGAGGGCTGTGTTCTCGAAAACGGTGTGGTGCGCCCGCCGAAAGGGTTCAAGGAAGCCTTTGACCAGGTGCGCGAAGGCGGCTGGACCGCGCTCGACCTGCCCGAACAATATGGTGGCCAGAACATGCCCTATCTCCTGGGCACCGCCGTGGGCGAGATGTTCTCGGGCGCAAACCAGGCCTTTACCATGTATCAGGGCCTGACCCATGGCGCGGCCTCGGCCATTCTCGTCCATGGCACGGATCAGCAAAAAGACACTTACCTGCCCAAGATGTTCAGCTGCGACTGGACCGGGACGATGAACCTGACCGAGCCCCATTGCGGCACCGATCTGGGTCTCATGCGCTCCAAGGCCGTGCCGCAGGACGATGGCAGCTATGCGATCTCTGGCCAGAAGATCTTCATCTCGGCGGGCGAACATGACATGGCCGAGAACATCATCCATCTGGTTCTTGCCAAGATCCCCGGCGGGCCCGAGGGCATCAAGGGCGTGTCGCTCTTCATCGTGCCGAAATTCCTCGTCAAGGAAGATGGCAGCCTTGGCGAGCGCAATGGCGTCAAATGCTCGAAGATCGAAGAGAAGATGGGCATTCACGGCAATTCCACCTGTGTGATGGATTACGACGGCGCCAAGGGCTGGCTCTTGGGCGAAGAACACAAGGGCATGCGCGCCATGTTCACCATGATGAACGAGGCCCGGATCGGCGTCGGCATGCAGGGTCTGGCGCAGGCCGAAGTGGCCTATCAAAACGCGCTCGACTATGCCCGCGACCGCCTGCAAGGGCGCAGCGTGACCGGTGTGGAGAACCCCGACGGGCCGGCCGATCCGCTCATCGTGCATCCCGACATTCGCCGTAACCTTCTGGATCAGAAGAGTTTCATCGAGGGCGCGCGGGCCTTCCTTCTGTGGGGCGCGCAGATGATCGACCGGGCCGAACGCGGCAAGGACGAGGCGGCGCATGGCATGGTGTCGCTGCTCACCCCGGTGATCAAGGGCTTCCTCACCGATGAGGGCTATGACATGACCGTGCAGGCCCAGCAGGTCTATGGCGGCCATGGCTATATCGAGGAAACCGGCATGTCGCAATTCACCCGCGATGCCCGGATCGCGATGATCTACGAGGGTGCGAATGGCGTGCAGGCGCTCGATCTGGTGGGGCGCAAGCTCGCCCAGGATGGCGGCAAGCATGTGATGGCGTTTTTCGACTTGGTGAAGGGCTTTATCAAGGAGGCCGGCACCGACGGCGCCATGGCCGAATTTACCGAACCGCTGAAATCCGCCTCCAAGGATTTGCAATCGGCGGGCATGTTCTTCATGCAGAACGGGATGAAGAACCCCAACGCCGCGCTGGCCGGGTCCTATGATTTCATGCATCTCTTTGGCCATGTCTGCCTTGGCCTGATGTGGGGGCGCATGGCCGAGGCCTCGCTCAAGGCGCTGGCCGAGGGTCGTGGCGATGCGAATTTCCACGAAACCAAGCTCGCCACCGCGCGGTTCTACATGACGCGCCGCCTGCCCGCGACCAAGCTGCATCTGGCGCGGATCGAAAGCGGGGCGGACCCGGTGATGGCGCTCGACGCCGACCGGTTCTGATCCAAGGCCCGGCCCGCCCGAGGAGGGGTGGGCCGGGACAGACAACAGGGAGGATGGCCCATGCCAAAGCGATTTCGCCTGACCCGCCGCTTCAACGCGGCGATGACCGAGGATGGCTATCGCCGCCTGCGCCGCTTTGCGCAGGAGGCCGGGCTCGACGAGGGCGAGGCGCTGTCCTTTCTGTTCGAGAATTTCGACAGTGTGATTGACGAGGACACGTTCGGTCACCGGCTTCGGATCTTCAATTCCGATCTCGAGGCCCGCAAGAAATGACGCAACCCCCGAGGGAGGATCAGGGCGCAATGACCATCAAACTTTACTGCATGGGCGAGAGCGGCAATGCCTATAAGGCGGCGCTGGCGCTCGAACTGGCCGGGCTCGACTGGGCGCCGGTGCATGTCGATTTCTTCGGCGGTGAAACCCGCACGCCCGAGTTTCGCAAGATCAACGTGATGGGCGAAGTGCCGGTGATGATCGACGGCGATCTGACCCTCACCCAATCCGGCGTCATGCAGATGCATATCACGGAAAAGACCGGGAAATTCGGCGGCAAGGACGCCGCTGAGGCGCGCGAAGTGCTGCGCTGGATGTTCTGGGACAATCACAAGCTCAGCTCGCCCGCCGGGATGACGCGGTTCTTGATGAATTTTCTCGCCGCCGACAAGCGCCCCGCCGAGGTCATCGCCTTTCAGCAGGGCCGTCTCAAAGCCGCCTATCAGACGCTCGACATGCATCTCGAGGGCCGCGACTGGATCGTCGGTGACGGGCTCACCAATGCCGATATGTCCTGCTGCAGCTATCTCTTCTATCCCGAGCCTTTCGGTTTCGACCGCAAGGACTGGTCCAATATCGACCGCTGGCTGAGCCATATCGAGGCCGTGCCCGGTTGGAAACACCCCTATGACCTGATGCCCGGCTCCCCTGCGGACCGGGCCTGATGAAAGGAGACATCATGTCTGACGCCTATATCTACGATGCCGTCCGCACCCCGCGCGGCAAAGGCCGCAAGGACGGCGCCCTGCACGAAGTGACCTCCGTGCGGCTCTCGGCACAGGTTCTCAACGCGCTCAAAGAGCGCAACGGTCTCGACGGGCATGCCGTCGAGGATGTGATCTGGGGCAATGTCACCCAGGTGATGGAACAGGGTGGCTGTCTGGCACGGACCGCCGTGCTCGCCTCCGATCTCGACGAGAGCATTCCGGGCCTCGCCATCAACCGGTTCTGCGCCTCCGGCATGGAGGCGGTGAACCTCGCCGCCAACCAAGTGCGCGGCGGTGCCGGTCAGGCCTATATCGCGGGCGGCGTCGAAATGATGGGCCGCGTTGCCATGGGCAGCGACGGGGCGGCGATTGCCGTCGATCCGACCGTGGCCATGGACAGCTATTTCGTGCCGCAAGGCATCAGCGCCGACATCATCGCCACCGAATACGGGTTCACCCGTGATCAGGCCGATGCGCTGGCGGTCGAAAGCCAGAAACGCGCCAAGGCGGCCTGGGACGACAACCGGTTCGAGAAATCCATCATCACGGTGAAGGACCAAAACGGGCTCACCATTCTCGACCATGACGAATACATGCGCCCGGGCACCGACATGCAGGCGCTCGGCAGCCTCAACGCGAGCTTTCAGGCGATGGGCGAGGTGATGCCGGGCTTTGACGCGGTGGCCAAGCTCAAATACCCGCATCTCGAGCGGATCAACCACATCCACCACGCCGGCAACAGCTCGGGCATCGTCGATGGCTCGGCGGGCGTTCTCATCGGCAATGCGGAGTTCGGCAAGGCCTATGGGCTCAAGCCGCGCGCCCGCATCCGCCAGACCTGCAAGATCGGCACCGATCCCACGATCATGCTGACCGGGCCGGTGCCTGCCACCGAAAAGATCCTCGCCGACAGCGGCATGAAGATCGGCGACATCGACCTTTTCGAGGTCAATGAAGCCTTTGCCAGCGTCGTGCTGCGCTTTCAGCAGGCCTTTGACGTCGATCCTTCGCTGGTCAATGTCAACGGCGGCTCGATCGCCATGGGCCACCCGCTCGGCGCGACCGGGGCGATCATCATCGGCACGCTTCTGGACGAGCTCGAACGCTCGGACAAGGAGGTGGGTCTCGCCACGCTCTGCATCGCGTCCGGCATGGGCGCGGCCACGATCATCGAACGCGTCTGAGCGCCAGGACAGAGGAGAAAGACATGACCGATTTCACCATGGAGACAGGCGCCGACGGCGTCGCGATCATCACCTGGGACACGCAAGGCAAGTCGATGAACGTGATGAACCAGCAAGGGTTCATCGATCTCGACGCGCTGATCGACAAGGCGCTGGCCGATGACGCGATCAAGGGCGTCATCCTCACCTCCGGCAAGGAGGGTTCTTTCGCCGGCGGGATGGATCTCAACATCATCGCCCGGATAAAGGAAAGCGCGGGCGACAACCCGGCGCAGGGGCTGATGGATGGGCTGATGCAATGCCATAATATCCTGCGCAAGATCGAACGTGCCGGCATGGACCCCAAGACCAACAAGGGCGGCAAGCCCATCGCCGCCGCCCTGCCCGGCACCGCGCTTGGCATCGGGCTCGAAATTCCGCTCGCCTGCCACCGCATCTTTGCCGCCGACAATCCCAAGGCCAAGATCGGCCTGCCGGAGATCATGGTCGGCATATTCCCCGGCATGGGCGGCACCACGCGGCTGGTGCGCAAGATGGGCGCGATGGCGGCCTCGCCCCTGCTGCTCGAGGGCAAGCTCAACGATCCCAAGAAGGCCAAGCAGGCCGGTGTCGTGGACGAGGTGGTGCCTGCCGATCAGCTCATCGAGAAGGCCCGCGAATGGGTTCTGTCCGAGCCCAATATCGTCAAGCCCTGGGATGAGAAGGGCTATAAAATGCCCGGCGGCGCGCCCTATCATCCGGCGGGCTTCATGACCTTTGTCGGCGCCTCGGCGATGGTCCATGGCAAGACCCAAGGTGCGTTTCCGGCGGCCAAGGCGCTTCTTTCGGCGGTCTATGAGGGCGCGCTCGTGCCCTTTGACACGGCGATCAAGATCGAAGCCCGCTGGTTCACCAATGTGCTGATGAACCCCTCGTCGAGCGCGATGATCCGGTCGCTCTTCATCAACAAGGAAGCGCTTGAAAAAGGCGCGAACCGCCCCGATGTGGCCGATGAAACCGTCCGCAAGGTCGGCGTCATGGGCGCCGGCATGATGGGCGCGGGCATCGCGCTCGTCTCGGCGCAGGCGGGGATGGAGGTCGTGCTCATCGACCAGAAACAGGAGGCCGCCGATCGCGGCAAATCCTACACCGCCGACTACATGGACAAGGGCATCAAACGCGGCAAGGCGACCGAGGCCAAGAAGGACGAGGTTCTCGGCCGCATCACCGCCACCACGGATTATGCCGCGCTCAAGGGCTGCGACCTGATCATCGAGGCGGTGTTCGAAGACCCCGCCGTCAAGGCCGAGGTGACCAAGGCCGTCGATGCGGTGACCGATGACAATTGCATCTTTGCCACCAACACCTCGACCCTGCCGATCACCGAACTGGCCAAAGCGTCGAAAAACGCCGAGAACTTCATCGGCATCCATTTCTTCTCGCCGGTCGAGAAGATGATGCTGGTCGAGATCATCAAGGGCCGCGACACCGGCCCGCGGGCGGTGGCCAAGGCGCTCGACTATGTGCGCCAGATCCGCAAGACACCGATCGTGGTCAATGACGCGCGGTTCTTCTACTGCAACCGTTGCATCATCCCCTATATCAACGAGGGCATCCGCATGGTGGCCGAGGGCGTCGCCCCCGCCCTCATCGACAATGCGGCACGTCAGCTGGGCTTTCCGGTGGGGCCGCTGCAGCTGGTGGACGAGACCTCGATCGATCTCGGGGCCAAGATCGCCCGCGCCACCCGTGCCGCCATGGGGGATGACTATCCCGATGCGGCGGTGGATGAGGTCATCTTCTGGATGGAAGGCGAAGGCCGGCTCGGTCGCAAGACCGCCAAGGGCTTCTTCGACTATGACGACAAGGGCAAGCGTCAGGGCTATTGGTCCGGTCTCGAAGAGAAATACCCCCGCGCCGAGGATCAGCCCGATCTCATCACCGTGCAGCATCGCCTGATGTTCGCGCAGGTGCTCGAAGCGGTGCGCGCGCTCGAAGAGGGTGTCCTCGAGGACATCCGCGAAGGCGATGTCGGCGCGATCCTCGCCTGGGGCTTTGCGCCCTGGTCGGGCGGGCCGTTCTCCTGGCTCGACATTCTCGGCACGCCCTATGCGGCGGACCGCTGTGACGAGCTGGCCGAGGCCTTTGGCCCCCGCTTTGCCACGCCCGCGCTGCTGCGCGAGATGGCGGACAAAGGCCAGAGCTTCTATGGCCGCTTTGCCGGCGAAAAGGCCGCCGCCTGATCGCCCCCAAAACAACAAAGGGCCCGGGGTTTCCCCCGGCCCTCCCCCAAGACCCGTCAATCTGCCCTCCGTCAGATCACCGGGCACAGCTCCGAGGCGCGTGCCTCCTGAAGCGTCAGCGTCTCGACAATGTCCCGTGCCAGCGTCAGCGGCAGCATCTCGTATTGCGGACGGTCGCCATCGAGATCGAGCAGATCGCGCGACGACGGGCAGTGCAGCAGACCGCCCTCTCGCGAAAACACCACCTCTTCTTCGGCAAAGCGCAGCGTGACACAGCGGGTCTTGGCCCGCACCGGCAGGCGGCTCACCCCCGGCAGCGCCTCGAGCGCCAGCGCCGGGATCACGCTGAACGGATCACCATAAAGCAGCTCGGCCGCGTCGCTTTCGACCATGACGCCCTGTTGCGGTGGCAGCCGCAATGTCGTCCGGTTGCCGAGCGTGTTGGCCGGCATCTCGACCAGCCAGTGATCCTGCGGCGCAAGCCCGTCACCGGTCCAGATCTTGGCGCTCTCGACGGCGGTCACCTCGCGGAAGCCGTTGTCGAAGGTCAGCACCATATCGCCCGCGACGAGGCCCTCCACCGCGCGCCAGCCCATCGGCGTGGCCACCTGCGTGTCGGACAAAAGGCCCGTCGCCACGATCACGGCTTTTTCATGAGTTCCGCAGTCCCGGCCCGGCGTCCCGACCGTGCCCTCCGCTGGCCGTCCCTTGGCCGTCACTCTTTCTGCAAACATCGTCATCCCCTTGTGTTGGCACATTCTGCGCCCCGCCTGTCCGAGCAGCTGGGATCAACCTGCCTGCGATTCGGGATGGAGTTGTGCCGAGATTATGGCGCAATCGCGTCACTGTTCGGGCGGTTGCACCAATCGTGAGGGAATTGATTTAAAGTTTCTGTATCCACGCCTAAAACGCATAGCCAAACCGCGCGATATCCTCGGCACAGAGCCGTGCGACGAGCTCCGAATCGGCCTCGGAGTAATAGCTGCGATAATCGCGTCTGCGCCTTGATACATTGACCTTTGGTAGCTCTATCCCAAAGCCGAGATGGGCCTCGAATGCGGCGATATCGCGTTGGAAATCTTCCAGCCTGACGAAGAAATCGCCCCGTTTTGCCCCATTTGCCAAAGTGACATGCCGCTCGAAGGGCCATTGCAGGAAAGACGCCTGCGTATGCGGATGATTGAGAAACCCGGAAAAGCTCAGCCCTTGCGCCAGCCGCACCGCCTCATGGTCGAATGTCTGCTCCTGCAGCCAATGGTAATAGCTCACCAGCCGGTCCCACGGGTTGCGCACCATGCAGATCACCTTCATCTGCGCCATCTGCTCGGGCGGCAGGAGGCCTTCGATATCCGCCAGCGTCGAATGTTTCCACAGCCGCCCCGCCGCCTGCAGCCCCTTGAGCCGCCCGCGCCGCCGCTGCGCCTTGGGCGTGTCGCCGATCAAGATGTCATCCGCCGCCGCCCGCGCCTCGAGCGCCAGCGCCAAAGAGGTGCCGCCGGTCTTGGGGATATGCACAAAGATATAGCGGCGCCGGGTCGAAATGATCATGCCCCACCCTAGCCCGCCGCCCCGCCGCTGGGAACGCCAATAGGCCTGCCGAGGGCGATTTCGCTGTGCCGCCTTCAATTGTAAGACAATTAAAAAATTGACCGGCGGATTTTTCTCAATATTGTCACCCAACCGGGCGAGGAGAATCAGGGAGGATTCGATGGGCTGGATGAAGGACGAGACAGGGCTCGACAAATGCGCGGCGAATTTCGTGCCGCTGACGCCGCTGTCGCATCTGCGCCGCGCCGTGCAGATCTATCCCGATTACGAAGCGCTGGTCTATGGCGAGACCCGCCGCAGCTATCGCGAGTATCACGCCCGCGTCACCCAGCTCGCCTCGGCGCTGAAGAACCTCGGGCTGCGCCCCGGCGATGTGGTGGCGACGCTGCTGCCCAACGTCCCCGCCCATGTCGAGGCGCATTTCGGCGTGCCCGCCAGCGGCGCGGTGCTCAACGCGATCAACACCCGGCTCGAGCCCGACACGATCTCCTATATCTTCGGCCATGGCGAGGCGCAGCTCGCCCTTGTCGACACCGCGCTCTTGCCGCTGGCCGAGGCCGCCATCGCCCGGATGAAAGGCAAGGGCCCGCAAATCGTCGAGGTGGCCGACCCGCAGGCCGGATACCCCGCCACTGGCCGCTATCTCGAATATGAGGATTTCCTCGCCAGCGGTGACGAGGATTTCAACTGGATCATGCCCAAGGACGAATGGGAGAGCCTCGCGCTCAACTATACCTCGGGCACCACGGGCCGCCCCAAGGGCGTGGTCTATCACCATCGCGGCGCCTATCTGATGACCATGGGCACGGCGGTGAGCTGGCCAATGCCGCATCAGGCGCGCTATCTCACCATCGTGCCGCTCTTTCACTGCAACAACTGGAACCACAGCTGGATGATGCCGCTGGTCGGCGGCTGTGTGGTCTGCTGCCGCGACATCACCGCCCGCGCCATCTATGACGCCATCGCCGATGACGGCGTGACCCATATGGGTGGCGCGCCCATCGTGCTCAACATGATCGTCAACGCCAAGCCCGAGGACCGGCGCGCCTTTGACCATATCGTGCAGACCTACACCGCCGGGGCGCCGCCCCCCGCCGCTACGCTGCGCGCGATTGAGCCGCTGGGGTTCAGCGTGACGCAGGTCTACGGCCTGACCGAGACCTATGGCCATGTCACCGAATGCACCTGGCACGCCCGCTGGGACGGCGAGGAGGACGAGGAACGCTATGCGATCAAGGCCCGCACCGGGGTCTTGATGCCGATGATGGAGGACATCACCGCGCTCGACCCCGAGACGATGAAACAGGTGCCGATGGATGGCGCCACCCAGGGCGAGATCATGATCCGCGGCAATGCGGTGATGAAAGGCTATCTCAAGAACCCCGAGGCCACCAAAGAGGCCTTCAAGGGCGGCTATTTCCACTCCGGCGACATCGCCTTTCAACATCCCGACGGCTATCTCAAGATCGCCGACCGGGCCAAGGACATCATCATTTCGGGCGGCGAAAACATCTCGTCCATCGAGGTCGAGGGCGTGTTGATGAAACACCCCGAAGTGCTGCTCTGCGCCGTGGTGGCCAAGCCTGATGACAAATGGGGCGAAGTGCCCTGCGCCTTTGTCGAGTTGAAGGAGGGCGCGGTCTGCGACGAGGCCGCGATCATCGCCTTCGCCCGCGAACGGCTCGCCGGGTTCAAGACGCCGAAACAGGTGCGGTTTCAGGAATTGCCCAAGACCTCGACCGGCAAGATCCAGAAATTCGAACTGCGCAAAATCGCCGCCGAGGGCTGAACCATCAGCCCTTGGCGCGAAAGCTGTAGCGCGCCTTGATCGCCACCGGGAAATTCACCGACCGCGCGATGAAACAGACCTTGTGGATCTCGCCATGGACCGCGTCGGCGCGGGCCGGGTCCGCCCCCTCCGCCAGCACAATGCGCGGGCGCAGCGTGGCACGCAGGAAGCGGCTCGCGCCATTGGCCTCGGTCTCGCCCACCGCCTCCGGCGCATCCTCATAGCCCAGCACGGTGATGCCCGCGTCGCTCGCCAGATGCAAAAACCACAGCATGTGACAGGCCGAGAGCGCCGCAATCAACAGATCCTCGGGATTGTGCAGCCCCGGATCACCGCCCAGAAGCGGATCGTTCGAACAATGCACCACCGGCTTGCCCGGCGTGCTCACATCCCATGTGCGGTCATAGGCGCGGTAATGCGCCGTCCCCTCGCCCCGGTTGCCGGTCCATGTGACCCCGGCCGTATAGAGATGTTCCGCCATGTCGCCCCCCTAGCCGAAGCTGATCACCTCGGCCTCTGTCACCAGCATATCGAGCGGCTGATCCGTCACTTCGAGCGGCAGCCGCGCCGCCTCCTGCGCGCCATAGGCAAAGCCGATGGCCAGCGTCGGCCGTTTCGCGCGGAGCTTTTCAAGCGTCCGGTCATAGAACCCGCCGCCATAACCAAGCCGCCCGCCCTGCCGGTCAAACCCGACCAGCGGCACGATGAGGATCTCCGGCTCAAAGAGCTCGCCCTTTGCCGGGACCGAGGCGCCGAACGGCCCGTCCACCATCTCGCACTCCGGCTCCCAGCGCGAAAAGACCAGCGGCGCGCCCTCGGCCACGATCACCGGCACGCCGACCGGCCCATGCGCCGCCGCCTCGGCCATGGCGGGCAGCGGGTCGATCTCGGTGCGGATCGGCATATAGCCCGCCAGCGGCACGCCGCGATAGCCTGCCAGCACCTCGCTGAGCCGCCCCGCCGCGCCGGGGGCCGCCGCCGCATGGGCCGCCTTGCGCCGGGCAAAGGCCGCCCGCCGCGCCTCTGCCTTGATCTCGATTAGTGCCGCGTCGCTCACAACAGCCACATCCCTGCCAGTCCCAGAAAGGCGAAGAACCCGACCACATCGGTCACGGTGGTCACAAAGGCCCCCGAGGCCAGCGCCGGGTCGACGCCGATACGTTCCAGTACCACCGGGATCACCGTCCCGGCAAAGCCCGCAACGACAAGATTGATCACCATTGCGGCGGCAATCACATAGCCAAGCTCTGGCCCGCCGAACCACAGCACGCCGACGATCCCCATGACCACGGCAAAGATCGTGCCATTGACCAGCCCGACCAGCACCTCGCGCCGGATGACGCGCCAGACGTTGCGCCCGGTCAAGTCCTTGGTAGCGATGGCGCGCACCGCCACGGTAAGGCTCTGGGTGCCGGCATTGCCGCCCATCGAGGCGACGATCGGCATCAGCACCGCCAGCGACACGAATTTCGCAATCGTATCCTCGAACATCGAGATCACCAGCGACGCGAGGATCGCCGTCACCAGGTTCACCGCCAGCCAGGGAAAGCGCTGCCGCGTCGTCTCGGCGATATTGTCGTTGAGACCGCCTTCGCCGACCCCGGCGAGACGCATGATGTCTTCCTCATGTTCCTCGTCGAGCACCACCATCGCGTCATCGATGGTGATCACCCCGACGAGCCGGTCGTTTTCATCCACCACCGGCGCCGAAATCAGGTGGTACTGGTTGAACGCATAGGCGACGTCGCCCTCGTCCTGCGTCACCGGGATGACGTGGAAGGTCTCTTCGGCAATGCTCTTGAGCAGGATTTCCCGGCGCGAGCCCATCAGCTTGCCCAGCGTCACATTGCCCACCGGGCGCAGCCGCGGATCGACCAGCACGATGTGATAGAACTGATCCGGCAATTCCTCCTGATCACGCAGGAAATCAATGGCTTCGCCGACATTCCAATGCTCCGGCGCCATCACCACCTCGCGCTGCATCAGACGACCGGCGGAATATTCCGGATAGGTGAGCGATTTCTGAACGGCGGCCCGGTCGCTGTCTTCGAGCGCCTCTAGAATGGCCTCCTGCTGATCCTCTTCGAGATCCTCGACGAGATCGACCACGTCATCGCTGTCGAGCTCGCGCACCGCCTCGGCAAGGACTTCGGGGCTCAGGATCGACAGCACGTCCTCGCGGATCGATTCGTCGAGCTCCGACAGGATCTCGCCGTCGAACTCGTTGCTGTAGAGCTCGATCAGGCGGCGGCGGTCAAAAGCGTTGAGCTGTTCGAGAAGGTCGGCGATGTCGGCCGCGTGCAGCGGCTCCATCTCGGACAAGAGCCGGTCACGGTCATTGGTATCAACGGCGAACATGATGCGCGCGATGGCCTGCGGGTCGAGCGCATAGGCATCCTCGTCGCGCTCGGCTTCGGTCTCGTGCTGGTCGTCATATTCGCTCATTGGCGCAGCTCCCCGCTCTGCCCCCTTGCGCTGGGCACACGCGCGGGGAAATTGATGCCCCTGTCGGGCCTTGTTGCCGCGTCCCTAACCCGAAACCTGCCCTCACGATAGCGGGAAAATTTGGCACCTTTCCCGCAAAACGCAGGCCCCGCGCCTCAGCAGCCGCGCTCGCCCAGCACCATCACCCAATAGGCCCCGCGTTGCGCCAAGGCCATCTCGCGCGCCCGCGGGTTGAGCATGTTCTGCCGATGCCCCGGTGACGCCATCCAGCCCGCCAGCGCCTCGGGAATATCCTGCGGCCCTTGGGCGATATTTTCTGCAATGAAACAATAGTCATAGCCCGCCGCCCGCGCCCGATCGGCCACATCGCCGCCATCGCTGCCAGTATGGCTGAGCCCGTCGGTCGCCGCCATATCCGCCGCATGCGAGGCCGCCGCCGCCGCCAGCCGCCCATTGGTGCGCAGCAGGGGCTGTGAATACTGGGCCCGGTAGGAATTGACCGCATCCAGCGCCTGCCGGCTGAGATCGCCGGGAATATGGCTGATCGGCCCGGCCCGGACCACGGATTCCTGTGGCCCCGGCCCGATCCCGCCGCCGCCACAGGCCGCGAGCAACAGGGTCGTGGCAAGGATCATGAAATGTCGCG
This sequence comes from Roseovarius nubinhibens ISM, assembly GCF_000152625.1. Classification (GTDB taxonomy): domain Bacteria; phylum Pseudomonadota; class Alphaproteobacteria; order Rhodobacterales; family Rhodobacteraceae; genus Roseovarius; species Roseovarius nubinhibens. The sequence goes on from NZ_CH724156.1 coordinate 404,335, forward strand.
CAGGTCGCATGGCGTTCTCCTTCTCGTGTCGTCTCAGGGCCAGTCCGACAGAATGTCGAGCGCGGCCTTGTGCTGCGCCGCATTGGCCGCCGCGAGAACCCGGCCGCCCATATGCGCCGGGCCGCCCTTCCAGTCGGTGACAATGCCGCCCGCCGCCTCGATCACCGCCATCGGCCCCTGAATGTCATAGGCGTTGAGCCCGGCCTCGATCACCAGATCGATCTGCCCCGCCGCCAAGAGCGCATAGGCATAGCAATCCATCCCATAGCGGGTGAGCTGCACCCGGTCCGACACCGCGCGAAACGCCGCCGCCTCATCGGCACTGCCCAGCTCGGGAAAGGTGGTGAAGAGGATACAGTCCTGCAGGTCGCGCGGCCCGCGCGTGACGAGCTTGGCCTCGCCCTGCGGCCCGACGACCCGCGCCTGACCAAGGCCGCCTTCAAACCGCTCGCCGATATAGGGCTGATCCACGATGCCATAGAGCGGCCCGCTCTCATCCGAGAGCGCGATGAGCACCCCCCAGGTCGGCGTGCCCGACAGAAAGCCGCGCGTGCCATCCACCGGATCGAGCACCCAGGTGAGCCCGCTGGTGCCCTCGGTCGTCCCATATTCCTCGCCCAGGATCGCATCCTCGGGGCGGCGCTCGGCCAGCAGCGCGCGCATGGCGCGCTCGGCGGCGCGGTCGCCCTCGGTCACCGGGTCGAAGCCGGCGGCATCCTTGTTGTCGGCAACAAGATCGCCATGTCTGAAAAACGGCAAAACCGCCCGGCGGGCCGCGTCGGCCATCGCATGGGCGGTTTCAATGATTTGCGCGCTGTCAGCCAGCTGCGCCTTGCGTCCGGTCATCCGCGGCACCTTTCGGGTCTGAGTATCCCCCGGTGGTAGCGCGATGCCGGCCTAGGCTCAAGCGACGTCGCTCAGCACCCGGGCCAGTTCGAACAGACGGCGGCGTTGGTTTTCGGGGATGGAATAATAGGACCGCACGAGATCGAGCGCCTCTTTATCCCCCAGAAGATCTCCCGCAGCCGAGGGCGCGGCGGCATCCGCCCGCTCCAGACCATCGAAGAAAAAGCTGACATCGACATCCATCGCACCGGCAATATCCCAAAGACGGGAGGCGCTGACGCGGTTGGCACCGGTCTCGTATTTCTGGATCTGCTGAAACTTGATCCCGACGCTTTCGGCCAATTGCTGTTGGGTCATCCCCACCAGCCACCGACGATGGCGAATGCGTTTTCCAACATGTACATCAACTGCGTGTGGCATATTTGTAATCCTTGTTTACTCGTCCTACTCGGTGCCGCCATGGTCCCCGATCAAGACTTAGGATGATTGTTCGCCCTAGAATAAATGGGCGCTGGAAACACGACGACAACGAGAAAGATACACGGTTTTCGTTCCGCCGAGAAGGTATTTGATCAAAACAAGCTCAATTATAACGCGAATTGTATAAATTCCCCCAACAACATTCACGGTCAGTTGCGATTTTCTAGCCTTTGGACACAATTTGAGGCAGTTACGTTAACCATTTAACCCTGATTCTAAGGAGGTTTTCCTGTGCGCAGCTACCAAGTGACGCGATTTGACGTCGCTCCGACGCTCCAAGACAAGCCCGTCCCGACACCCGGAGCGGGAATGATTCGTGTCAAGATCATGGCTTGCGGTCTCAACTTCGCCGACCTGCTGATGTGTCAGGGCAAATACCAGGACACCCCCGAGCCCCCCTTCACCCTCGGCATGGAGGTGGCCGGCGTGGTCGATGCGCTCGGTCCCGACACCGACGGCCCCGCCGTCGGCAGCCGCGTCGCGGTGTTTGGCGGTCAGGGCGGTCTCGCCGAATATGGCTGCTTTCCCGCCAACCGCGCCGTCCTCCTCCCCGATGACATGCGCTTTGACGACGCCGCCGCGCTGCAGATCGCCTATGGCACGAGCCATCTCGCCCTCGACTACAAGGCGCGGCTGCAACCGGGCGAAACGCTTTTGGTGCTGGGCGCGGCAGGCGGCGTCGGCCTCACCGCCGTTGAAATCGGTCATGCCATGGGCGCCAAGGTCATCGCCTGCGCCCGTGGTGCCGAGAAACTCGAGGTCGCCCGCCGCGCCGGGGCCGATCACCTGATCGACGCCGCCAGCGAAGACATCCGCGAGCGCGTGCGCGCCTTGGGTGGCGCTGATGTGGTCTATGATCCGGTGGGCGGCGACCAGTTCAAGGCTGCCTTCCGCGCCTGCAACCCCGAGGCGCGGCTGCTGCCCATCGGCTTTGCCAGCGGCGACGTGCCGCAAATCCCGGCCAATCACCTGCTGGTCAAGAACCTCACCGTGATGGGGCTCTATTGGGGCGGCTATCTGGCCTTCAAACCCGAGGTCGTCACCGACAGCCTCGCCACCCTGCTATCCTGGCACCGCGAGGGCCGCATCAAACCGCATGTGAGCCACGCCCTGCCGCTGGCGCAGGCGGGCGATGGGCTCGAACTGCTGCGCAGCCGCAAATCCACCGGCAAAGTGGTGATCAGGCCTCACGAATAGCCACCGGCGGCGCGGCGGCACAGGCAAACCCCTGCCGCAGCATCGCCGCCAGCTCGTCAAGAACCGGCCCGGTGCTGCCCGGCGCGCGATAGAGGTTGATCTTCTGGCTGCCCAGATCGGGCAGCTCGCAGCCCGGCGGCAGCGCCTCGAGATAGGGCGGAATGCTGTCTTCGAGCATCGCCCCGACCGCCAGATCGGCCGAGACCAGCGCCTCGATGGCGCGGTCATCCTCGCTCTCGACGGCGAATTCCCAGTGGATTCCCGCCCCATCCAGCGCCTTGATGGCGATGGGCCGAAAGGCACAGACCTGCCCAAAGGCCAGCCGGATCGGCCGCTTCTTCCAGGCCTGCCCACCGCGTGGCGAGGTCCAGCGCAGCGGCATCTCGGTGAGCGTCTCGCCCCCCGGCTGCAGCTCGGCCTCGGTGCCGAGAATGATATCCACCTCACCGCGCCGCATCTCTTCATGCAGCTTCCAGGTGCTCGACGAGCGCAGCTGCACCTTCACCCGCGGGCAGACGCTGTTGAAGGTCTTGAGAACACGCGGAATCACCGGATACACCACGTCATGCGGCACCCCGAGCACCACCTCGCCCTCAAACAGGTCCTCGGTGAGCCGCCCCACCGCCTCATCATTGAGCGCCACGATCCGCCGCGCATAGCTCAGCAGCTGCTCGCCCGAGGCGGTCAGCGTCACCCGCCGGTTGGCCCGATCCAAGAGCGTGATGTCGAGCATCTCTTCGAGCCGCTTGATCTGCATGCTCACCGCCGATTGCGTCAGATTCAACGCCCCCGCCGCCCGCGTGACGCCGCCATGATCGGCCACCGCCATGAACGACCTGAGCGTGGTCATGTCCAGATTTCGCATTCATCACACTCCTTGATGTGGAACATCTCAATCATTCGTTTCACTAATCATGCCAGATGGGGCAAATATATCAATACAGAAAATGCAAAAAGCCCAACACATCACGAATACGAAAGGTTAGACCGATGACCCAGCTTACCTCCTCCCACTCCCGCACCCAAGCCCTCCACAGCCGCCGTGGCCTCCTGCCCCGCCTGCAGACCTGGGCCTCCCTGCGCCGTCAGCGCCGCCTTCTGGCCGAGCTGGACGCAGACCGGCTCGCCGACATCGGCCTGACCCGCACCGAGGCCCTGAGCGAAGCCCGCCGCCCCTTCTGGGACGAAGGCTGAGCCCCCGTGCCGCCCCCTGTCGGCCCCGTGTCGCCCCCGTGCTGACTGCGGCAAATGGGCCCGGAAGGCATCAGGGCGGCGAATTGCACGATTTTACGCAACCGCCGCCTTGCCAGCCTCTTGAAAACAAACCGCGCCTCGCCGATATTGAGTGCAAACCACCCGTCACTGGGTGTGGACCAGCTATCGGAGGGATACATGGCGCAATTTGACACCATCCGCACCCGCGCAGGCGCGCAGGCAGCGGCCATTGACGAGGGCCTTCGCGCCCATATGAGCAAAGTCTACGGCACGATGTCCGTCGGCATGCTGCTGACGTTCCTCGCGGCTTGGGCCGTGGGCAACAACGCCGCGATGATGGAAGTGCTGTTCACCGGCTTCACCCGTTACATCGTGATGTTCGCCCCGCTGATCATGGTTTTTGCCTTCGGCGCGGTGATCAACCGCCTGAGCGCCGCCGCGGCACAGCTCTTCTTCTACGCCTTCGCCGCTCTGATGGGCGTGTCGATCTCCTATATCTTCGTGGTCTTCACCGACATGTCGATCGCGCAGGTCTTCTTCGCGACCGCAGCCGCCTTTGGTGGTCTGTCGCTCTGGGGCTACACCACGAAAAAGGACATCTCGGGCTGGGGTTCGTTCCTGATCATGGGTGTGATCGGCCTCATCGTGGCGTCGATCGTCAACATCTTCCTCGGCAGCGGCGTCGTCTCCATGGCGATCTCGGCCATCGGCGTGCTGATCTTCGCCGGCCTGACCGCCTATGACACGCAGAACATTAAGAACACCTACATCGCCCATGCCGCGCATGGCGACAGCGAGTGGCTCGGCAAATCCGCCATCATGGGCGCGCTGAACCTCTACCTGAACTTCATCAACATGTTCATGATGCTGCTGAACCTGCTGGGCTCGCGCGAATAAGCGCCCACAGATCACGACACATGCAAAGGCCGGTCCTCGTGACCGGCCTTTTTCGTGGCGCGCACACCTATCGGCGGAAATCCGTCCACCACGGCCCATGGCGCCCCTTAGGGGATTCCCAAACCGCCCCGCCTGTCCCATACTGCGCTGCAACAACGACATGCCACGACGGCACCGCACACAGACAGGAGTTCGACCTATGCAGATCAGCAGGCTTGCCCTCTCCGCCGCGACGCTCGGCGTCTCAACCAATGTGGTCTTTGCCCAGCCCGACACCTGGGCGCTGCTCAACGGGATCCAGATCGACGAGATCGTGACCGAGACCAGCTATGAGGTGCGCAAGACCTGGCCCAAGGGCTTTGCCGATGAGGCGGTCGAGATCGAGATCACCGGCTATGCCGCGCCGCTCACCCCCGAGGGCGAAGCGCTGCGCGAGTTGATCCTCGTCTCCGACATGGGGCTCTGCCCCTTCTGCGGCGATCCCGACCACAACGCGGCGCTGCAGGTGCAGCTCGCCGATGCCCTGCCCTTCGTGACGGAAAATCAGCGTATCACCCTGCGCGGCACCCTCTCCAAGGTGCATGACCCCGAAACTTGGCAGGCCGCCATCCTGCGCGACGCCCGCATCGTGCCCTGAACCATCAGAGACAGGCAGACATGAAAAAACCGCGCTTCAAGGCGCGGTTTTTTTGATCTCTGTCGAGAAAGGCGATCTTACTTGATCTTGCCTTCCTTGTACTCGACATGTTTGCGCGCAACGGGATCGTATTTGCGCACGACCATCTTCTCGGTCATGGTGCGGGCGTTTTTCTTGGTCACATAGAAATGGCCCGTGCCCTCGGTCGAGTTCAGACGGATCTTGATTGTCGTCGGCTTCGCCATTGGTTGTCTCCTGCACAGGGGGGCCGGGGCCGCCCGTGAAATTCGTCATGAAGCCTGCCTTTTAACCGCATCGCGGCCCGAGTCAACAGGATTCCTGTCGCAATCGGCGGGCTTTCCCCCTCTCCGGGCGTGGCCCGGATATGCGCGGAGGGGCTATAAGCCGGATTCTGTCATAGACAGCGCCAAAGACGCTGCCCGAGATGACCATTCATCTTGGCCACATGTTGCCATGCGGCCTCTAGCTGCCAACCCGGATCTGCTGGGCCAAGGCGGCCTGCGGGCGGTATCGGTTGCCCGACCGGCCCCGCGCGCGATCCCTATTCGGCATTGCTCCCGGTGGGGCTTGCCATGCGGGGACTGTTACCAGCCCCCCGGTGGGCTCTTACCCCACCGTTTCACCCTCACTCCGGCATGCCGGAGCAGTCTGTTCTCTGTGGCGCTTTCCCTCGGGTTGCCCCGGCCGGGCGTTACCCGGCACCGTTGCCTTGTGGAGTCCGGACTTTCCTCGCGGCCTGTTGCCAGACCCCGCGGCCATCCGCCCCTCCGCGCCACCTGCATCTAGGCCGCGCCTTGCCCCCGGTCAACCGGATAGCGTGCCGCGATGTCGCGCAGCACCGCAATATCTTCGGCAGCAAGCGGCCCGCGCCCCCAGGGCCGATACCGCAGCCGCACCGCCGCCAGCACATGTTCGTCCGAAAACTCGGGCCGATAGCCCACCTGCCCCGCCAGCGCCCGGAACTGCGTCAGATCCTCATCGCCGCGCGGCGCCGTGACCTCGGGCCAGACCGCCAGCCCCTGCCGCGCCAGCCGCTGCCAATCGAAATGCGGGCCGGGATCATCCTTGCGATCGGGCGCCATATCGGAATGGCCAATCACCCGCTCCGGCGGGATCGACCAACGCGCCATGATGCCCCGCATCATCGCCTCCAGAACCCGCATCTGCGGCTCGGGAAAGGGATGGTTGCCCCGGTTGGCGAGCTCGATCCCGATGGTGCGGCTGTTCATATCCTGCGCCACCCGGCCCCAGCCCCCCAACCCGGCATGAAAGGCCCGCCGCTCTTCGGCGACGAGCTGCCAGGCGCGGCCATCCTCGGCGATGACATAGTGACAGGAGACCTTGGCCTCGGGACAGCAGAGCCGCGCGACCGCGGCCTCCGCCGTCTCCATATTGGTGAAATGCAGCAAGAGCGTATCGGCAGGCCCGCCCGCCCGGTTATTCTGATTGGGCGACGGGTGCCAGATCAGATCCTCCGGCAACCCTTCCGCCAGCGCAGAGCGATCCTGCCCCGGCTCAGCCACCGACAGCCTTGCGGAACGGCGCGGGATCCCAGGAACAGGCGAACCCGTCCCCATCAGGGTCGAGCCCCATCCGGTCACGCTCCGGCCCGCCTTGGGCGAGGAAATCTTCCTGCGCCTTGTCGGGCGAGGGGTATTTCGCACAGTTCTTGGCATAGCGGTTGCCCGCATTGATGTTGAGCCGCCGGTGCACCTGCGTGCCGACCGGATGGCTCGCCGCCAGCGCATAGGCCACGATATTGGGCTCCGATCCGCCCGTCCGCGCCGGAATGGCGGTGGGCTCGACCACCTGATACTGCGCGCGGTTGGCCTCGATCCGGGCCTTGTCGCCCTCGATCGAACGTTCCGCACCCACTGCGTTGAAATCATTTTCCTGGCTGATGCCGGCGGCGTTCTCCACCGTCTGCGGCGGCGGGTTCGACGGGCTCGCCTCGAGCGGCACAACCCCGGAATTGACCGCCGCGGCCCGGCTCTCGCCCGCGCCAAGCGCCGCCATCGTCTCAGACGCGATATCGCCCTCGGCCGACCCGGTCGAGGCGCTGGCAGTGCTGGCAGTGCTCGCATCGGCCTGCGGCAGACGTTCGCTGCTCACCACCGGCGCGGCAGGCACGACACCCCCCGCCAGTTGCGCATCACGGGCGCGTTGCGCGGCATAGCTGTCATAATCGTTGAACCCGACGCCTGCGCCCGGATCGGGCGCGCCACTGTCAGGGATGGCGGGCGAACAGGCGGCAAGCGCCAGAACGGCCAGCAGGCCAAGGGGACGACGGTAGATCATGCTCAACTGCCTCACTTTTCTCACCGCGGGCAAAGGCCCGCGCTGCGGCCCCGGGGGCCGAACAGCGCGGCTTTTACCACCATTTACCGGGCTTTTCCACAAAGCCCGTGGCCTGTTCCAGCGCATAGGCGCAATTCAGCAACTCGCCCTCTTCCCAAGGCTTGCCGATGAGCTGCAGCCCCAAGGGCAGCCCCTGACGGTCCATGCCGCCCGGCACCGAAATGCCCGGCAAACCGGCGAGGTTGACGGTCACGGTGAACACATCGTTGAGATACATCTGCACCGGATCGGCATTCTTCATCTCGCCAAGCCCAAAGGCCGCCGAGGGCGTCGCGGGCGTCAGAATCGCATCGACCCCATCCGCAAACACCTGCTCGAAATCGCGCTTGATGAGGGCGCGCACCTTGCGGGCACGGTTGTAATAGGCGTCATAGAACCCGGCCGAGAGCACATAGGTGCCGACCATGACCCGGCGCTGCACCTCATGGCCAAAGCCTTCGGCGCGGGTCTTTTCATACATCTCGGTGATGCCGTCCCCAGCCTCGAGCTTGGCGCGGTGGCCATAGCGCACCCCGTCATAGCGGGCGAGGTTCGACGACGCCTCGGCGGGCGCGATCACATAATAGGTGGGCAGCGCATATTTCGTATGCGGCAGGCTGATATCGACGATCTTGGCCCCGGCATCGCGCATCTTGGCGATGCCCTCTTGCCAGAGCGCCTCGATCTCTTCCGGCATGCCGTCCATTCGGTATTCGCGCGGAATGCCGATGGTCTTGCCGCGAATGTCACCGGTCAGGGCCGCTTCGAAATCCGGCACGGCGAGATCGGCGCTGGTGCTGTCCTTGGGGTCATGGCCGCACATCGCTTCGAGCATGATCGCCGCGTCGCGCACCGATTTGGTCATCGGACCCGCCTGATCGAGGCTCGAGGCAAAGGCCACGATGCCCCAGCGCGAACACCGTCCATAGGTCGGCTTGATGCCGGTGATGCCGGTAAAGGCCGCAGGCTGACGGATCGAGCCGCCGGTATCGGTGCCCGTCGCCGCAAGACACAGGTCCGCCGCCACCGCCGCCGCCGAGCCGCCCGACGACCCGCCCGGGGTCAGCGCCGTCTCGTCATTGCCACGCCGCCACGGGTTGACCGCATTGCCGTAAACACTGGTCTCGTTCGACGAGCCCATGGCGAACTCATCCATGTTGAGCTTGCCAAGCATGACCGAGCCCGCATCAAACAGCTTCTGCGACACGGTGCTTTCATATTCCGGGGTGAACCCTTCGAGAATGCCGCTCGCCGCCTGGCTCGGCACGCCCTTGGTGCAAAACAGGTCCTTGATGCCGAGGGGGATGCCGCACATGGCCGGCGCATCGCCCTTGGCAATCCGCGCATCCGCCGCCGCCGCCTGTTCGCGGGCGATCTCGGGCGTGTTATGCACAAAGGCATTGAGCGCCCCGGCCCCCTCAATGGCGCTCAGGCAGGCATCGGTCAGCTCGACCGAGGTCACGTCGCCCTTGCGCAGACGGTCCCGCGCCTCGGCGATGGTCAGTTCATTCAGCTCGGTCATTGATCACTCCACCACTTTCGGCACGGCAAAGAACCCTTCGCGGGCATCCGGCGCATTCGACAGCACCTTGGCCTGCTGGTCTCCGTCATTGACCTCGTCCACCCGGCGCGGCAGGCGCATCGGCGTGACGCTGGTCATCGGCTCGATGCCGTCGACATCCACTTCGTTCAGCTGCTCGATAAAGCCGAGGATCGTGTTGAATTCCTGCGCCAGCGCGGGCAGCGCATCTTCTTCGACCCTGATCCGGGCCAGCTTGGCCACTTTGGCGGCGGTTTCGGTGTCAATCGACATGGGATCACTCTCCGGGTTCTGTCGCCCTGCGTTTAGCGTCCTCGGCCCGCGCCCGCAAGGCGAGAGGCGGCGCAGAGCCCCGCCGACGCCCCGTGAATCGCCACTGTCGTGGTACCGACGCAATACCGACAGGTCACCGACGTGCCATTTCGCGGCTTTTTGCGGCTCACCCATGGTCCGATCATGACCGGACGGTTGGCCGAATCCCCGCATCGCGCTAGTTTTGCAGGCATCTCAAGGGAGGGATTGGACATATGCGTATCACCTGGCTCGGACATGGCTCTTTTCGCATCGAAATCGGCGGCCAGACCCTGCTCATCGACCCCTGGCTCACCGGAAATCCGATGCTCGCCGATGATCAGCACGACGCCGCCACCAAGGGCGCGAGCCATATCCTGCTGACCCATGCGCATTTCGATCACGTCGCCGATGTGCTCCGTCTGGCCAAGCGCGACGGCGTCACCGTGGTGGGTCAATATGACCTTCTATCCCATTGGGAAAGCACCGAGAATATCGAGGTGATCGGCTTTAACAAAGGCGGCACCGTGGCGCTGGGCGATGTCGCGGTCACCATGGTGCACGCGGTCCATTCCTCGTCCTTCGGCACCGACGCGGGGCCTTCCGTGCCGGGCACCGAATGCGGCTATATGATCACCGGCGAGGGCCACACGATCTATGTCTCGGGCGACACCGATGTGATGGCCGATATGGGCGTGTTCAACGCGCTGCATCAGCCCGACATCGGCATCCTCTGCGCCGGCGGCCATTTCACCATGGACATGCGCCGCGCCGCCTATGCTGCGAAAACCTTCTTTGATTTCAAGACGGTGATCCCCTGCCACTACCGGACCTTCCCGATTCTCGAACAATCCGCCGCGGCCCTGATCGACGCGCTGCCCGGCGTCGACGTGATCGAACCCGAGGTGCTGCACCCGATCGAGCTCTAGCGGTTTACCCGCTGTTTACCGCTTGAGCCCTATGGTCTGAGGCGCCTTGGGCGTAAGCGCGCACATATCCGCCGCGCCATCCACATCGCGCAGCTGATCGATCAGCCCATGCCGCAGCCCGCCAAGGCTGCGGATACTGTCCTCCAGCGCATCGGCGCTCGACCAGCGCACATCATCAAACAGCGTCGCCGGCACTGCCCGGCCGCGCTTGAGACCCACGAGCCAATAGCCCCCGTCATCGGCGGGGCCAAACACCGCGTCGCGCCGCCCCAGCATGGCAAAGGCCCGGGCCACATGGGCGCGCCGCACCCCCGGCACATCGCCCCCGACAATCGCCGCGGGCCCCGGCGGCGCGTTGCGCAAGAGCCGCGCCATCCGCGCGCCAAGATCACCCTGCCCCTGCGCCACCCGTGGCAGATGCGGCGGGAACATCCGGCTCATGAGCCCCGCGCGATCCGGCGCCACCGCCAGCACCAGCTGCCAGCGCGGATCGTCGAGCTCGCGACAGGCCCGAGCGATCTGTTGCCGGAACCACCAGGCCGCGCCCACCATGCCGATCTCGCGCCCGAGCCGGGTTTTGACCCGGCCGGGACGCGGCTCTTTCAGCATGAGGTATAAATGCGGGCGCATGCGCGGTTATGAAAAGTAATCGCGCAAAATACGCGAATACACGCCTTTGAGCTGTTCGATATGGTCAACGACCACATGCTCATCAACCTGATGCATCGTCTGCCCGACAAGGCCAAACTCCACCACCGGACAATGCGATTTCACAAACCGCGCATCCGACGTGCCACCGGTGGTCGAGAGCACCGGTTTGACCCCGGTCTCGGCCTCAACCGACCGTGCCACGAGCTCAGAGAGCGCCCCGGGAGGGGTGATGAAACTCTCGCCGGAAATCTTGATCTTGATCTCGGTCTCGACGCCAAACTCCTCGGCCACCCGCGCCAGCTCTTCGTGCAGCCATGCGCTCAGGCTCGCGCCGCTGTGGCTGTCGTTGAAGCGGATGTTGACGATGCCGCTGGTCTGCGCCGGGATCACGTTCGACGCCGGGTTGCCGGTATCGATGCTCACCACCGCCAGCGTCGAGGGATCGAAATGCTCGGTCCCCTGATCGAGCTCGCGGCTCGACAGCCGGTCCACCAGCCGCGCCATCGCCGGGATCGGGTTGTTGGCCCGATGCGGATAGGCCGCATGGCCTTGCGTCCCGGTGATGGTGAACCACGCGCTCAGCGACCCGCGCCGCCCGATCTTGATCATCTCGCCCATGGTCTCAGGGCATGTCGGCTCGCCCACGAGGCAGACATCCATCCGCTCGCCCGCGTCCTCCATCCAGTCGAGGATCGCCGTTGTCCCATCCACCGCATCGCCCTCTTCATCGCCGGTCACCGTGATGATCACCGCCCCCTCGGGCGGCGCATCGCGCACCAGGTCGATCGCCGCCGCCACAAAGGCCGCGACCCCCGATTTCATATCGGTCGAGCCCCGCCCCCAGAGCTTGCCATCGCGGATTTCGGCGCCGAAGGGATCGACGCTCCAGGCCACCGCATCGCCCACCGGCACCACATCGGTATGACCGTTGAAACCAAAGCTCTTCGTCGCGCCCTTGTCGCCCCAGCGCGCGAAGAGGTTCGATACCCCGCCCCGGTCGATCCGCGTGCAGGCAAACCCCGCCTCTTCGAGCAGGCCCTGCAACAGCACCAGCGCCCCGCCCTCCTCGGGCGTCACAGAGGCGCAACGCACCAGTTTCGCGGTCAAATCAACGGGATCAATGGCAGTCATGGGCCGGGCCTTTTCGTCGCTGGAAATACGTGCCCCTGCCCTACCGCCTTTCCGCCTGTGCTGCAATTGGCGTCACCATTTTGCAACGCCCAACCCAAGATTGCATGTTTACAAGGGCTAATCGCCTCCTGCCCCGGTTTCCGCCGTAAACACGCCACATTCTCGCCCCATTCTGGCGAAACCGTGGTGATAATAAGAAAAACAAAGGCAGAGTAGCAGGCAAGCTGAGACAATCAGCATCTGTAGAGAGTTCGGACACTCATCGCGTGATCCCCGCCGCAAGGCTGTTATTAATAGTGACATTGCCAGGTTGCACTGCCCCATGACGTGGGGCATTGGACATGATCTTGGGCGAAGAGCTCCCTATCGATCGCAACGCGAGCGCGATCGAAATGGCCGAAACGATGTTCGGCGATGGCGTGACAATTGTCAGCGCCTCCTACACCGGTGACCGCGACTCTTCCGGCATCTACACCAATGGCAACAGCGTCTCTCCCGGGGTGACGCCGAGCGACACTGGCGTGATGTTCTCCACCGGCGATCTGCGTGGCTTTACCAATACGCTCGACCTCTTCTCCGGCGCCAACCAAAGCAGCAACACCACCACCAATTCCAGCGGCCCCAACAACAACGCCGAATTCAACGCAGCCGCCGGGGCGCGGACCTATGACGCGTCCTTCATCGACGTCGATTTCATCCCGACCGGTGACCTGCTCACCATGCAGTTCATCTTTGCCTCCGAAGAATACCCCGAATACGCCCAAGGCTCGTTTCAGGATTTCGTCGGCGTCTGGGTCAATGGCGTGCAGGTCGAGCTTGCGGTGGGCGACGGGGATATCGATCCCAACAACCTCAACGCCGGGGCCAATGGCAACCTCTTCATCGACAACACCAACGATGATTACAACACGGAGATGGACGGGTTTACCGTCACCCTGACGCTGAAAATGCCCGTGGTCGCGGGCGAGATGAACTCGATCCGCATCGGCGTCGCGGATGTGTCGGACAGCAATTACGACTCCACCCTGCTGATTGCCGGCAACAGCATCCAGACCTCGCTCATCGCGCTTGATGATCAGGTGACGCTCAACCCCACCGGCTCCAAGACCGTCGATGTGCTGGCCAATGACAGCAACAATGGCAGCGGTCAGATGTATATCACCCATATCAACGGCAATGCCGTTGTGGCGGGCGATATCGTCACCCTGTCCAGCGGCCAGACCGTGCAGCTCAATGCCGATGGCACGCTGACCCTGACCGGCGATGGCGAGATCGAGCAGACCAATTTCACCTATACCGTCGCCAATGGCTCGGGCAACACCGACACGGGCTTTGTGCTGGTGGACTCGGTCCCCTGTTTCGTGACCGGCACGCGCATTCTCACCCCCGATGGCGAGGTGCCCATCGAAACTTTGCGCGCCGGGGATCTCGTCATCACCCGCGACCGTGGGCCCCAGCCGATCCGCTGGATCGGCCAGCGCCGGGTCGAGGCCAAGGGCAATTTCGCACCCATCCACATCGCCGAGAACGCCCTGGGTCAGCACCGCGCGATCCGCCTCTCGCCCTTGCACCGTGTGCTGATAAGAGACGCTCGCGCAGAACTTTACTTTGGCGAGGCCGAAGTTCTTGTCGCAGCCCGCGATCTGGTCAATGATCACAGCATCCGTCCGGTAGAAGGCGGCATGGTCGAATATGTGCATATGCTCTTCGATCAACATGAGGTGGTGTACTCGGAAGGGCTTCAAACCGAGAGCTTTTTGCCCGGTCCGCAGTTCGCCCGTAGTTTCGAGGCCGAAATTGTGAGTGAAATTTGTGTTCTGTTCCCAGAGATTGACCCCGCCACCGGTGCCGGATACGGCGCGGCGGCCCGCACGACCCTCAAAAGCTATGAGGCGCGTGTCCTGTCCAGCCCTGCGGCCGTAGCCGCCTGAATGGCTTGGATTGCCATCATGGACCGAGGCTGCGGGCAGTTCGATGCCCGCGGTCTGGATCATCCCCCAGAGACCTGCGCCACGCGGGTGGCGCCCGAGGTGCTGTTGCGGCGCGGCACGCTGATGATCGAGGCGCAATTCTCGGCCCAGCCCCATCCGCAGACCCTCCTCTCCTTTCGCCATGGCATGCCCCATAGCGGCGGCTTTTCGCTGCGCGCCCTGCCACGCGGCGGCGTGGTGCTGGCCCAGAACCTTGGGCAGGATCTGCGTCATTGCACCATCGAACAACGCGACGATTCCCGGGCCGACCGGGTGCGCATCTGCTACAGTTGGGATTGCGACATCGGTCAGGCCCGGCTGAGCCTTGAACATCTCGACACCGGCGAATGTCTGAGCGTGCGCATGGCCGATCCGCATCCGATGCCGCTCGCCAATCTGAAGATGGTCACCCTCGCCCCGTCGCTGCGCGAGATCGACGGCGACGTCCGCTATGTGGCGATTGCCGATCATATTCACCCCTTGGGCCCGATGCCCGGCATCTGTGCCTCGGTCCCCATCGCGACCCCGGAGGGCCCGCGCCCGATATCCCTGCTCCGCCGGGGCGATCAGGTCCTCACCGCCTGTGGCAAAACGGCCCCCGTGCTGCAGGCGCTGCGCCTCACCGTCCCCGCCCGAGGCGCGTTCCGTCCCATTCGGCTGCGCGCGCCTTATTATGGGCTGACCGAGGACATTCACCTCGCCCCGCAAGAGCGGTTGATCCTCTCTGGCTCGGATGTGGAATATCTCTTCGGCACGGAATCCGTGCTCTTGCCCACACAGCATCTGGTGGATCAGACCTCGGCCTTTCGCGCCAAGAGCGCCACGCTGGTCACCTATCATCACCTGCTTTTGCCCCGGCATCAGGCCGTCATGGCCGCCGGTTGCCCGATCGAGAGCCTCTATATCGGCCGGTTGCGCCGCAAGACGCGCGACCTGCGCGAAAGCGTTCTGAACCATTGCGATCCGCAGACCCTGCCGGAACATGCCAAGCCGGTCTGGCCGGTGCTGCGCCCCTATGAGGCGATCACCCTCGCCCGCTGGCGCGCGGCCTGACCCAAGGGCAGCCATAGCCAATCTGAACACGCCGCCCTTGCCGAATGCGTTTATCTTAAGTATGCGAGCGAAAACGCCATTTTGGGGATGGGATGTTCCGGACACTTCTGTTGCTGGCTTTGATGGTCTTCGCCGCATCGGCCTCGGCTCAACAGGCTGAGCCTCTCAAGGTCGGCACCGTGAACCGCCCCCCCTTTTCCATGGCCGCCGATGGCGACCCCACAGGGTTTTCCATCGACCTCTGGAGCGGCCTCGCCGAGCGTATGGGGCGGAGCTACGACTTCGTCATCTTCGACAGTTTCAGCGACATGCTCGCAGCCGCCGAAACCGGTCAGGTGGATGCCGCCATCGCCAATATCTCGATCACCGCCGAACGCGAATTGACCCTCGATTTTTCGCAGCCGATCTTTAGCGCCGGGCTTCAGGTGCTGATCCATGATGATGGAACCGGCAGCACATCAGTCTGGAAGATACTGTTATCCAAGGACATTCTGATCGCGGTTGGGCTGGCCTTCGGTCTCTTGCTGGGCGGCGGCATGCTCATGTGGCATTTCGAACGGGGCCGTCAGCCCTATTTCGATCTCGCCCCGCGTGAGGCGCTGTTTCCGGCCTTCTGGTGGGCGCTCAACCTTGTGGTCAACGGTGGCTTTGAGGAACGCATGCCGCGTTCGCCCGCCGGGCGGTTCTTTGGCGTGCTGCTGGTCATCTCGTCGCTCTTCATCGTGTCGGTCTTTGTGGCCAAGATCACCTCGGTGATGACGGTCGAGGCGATCAACACCTCGATCGGCGGGCTCAATGATCTCTATGGCAAACGGGTCGGCACCGTGGAGCGCAGCACCGCCGCCGATTTCCTCGACCGCCGCGAGATGCGCTATGAGGGTTATGGCGATCCGGCCACCATGCTCACTGAATTTGCCGAAGGCGAGCTTGATGCGCTGGTCTATGACGCGCCGATCCTCGCCTATTACGCCAATAACGAGGGCGACGGCACCACGCGGCTGGCGGGGCCGATCTTCTTGCGCGAAAGCTATGGCATCGCCCTGCCCTCGGGCAGCGATCTCGCCGAAGAGATCAATCAGGCGCTACTCAACATGCGCGAAGACGGCAGCTATGACGTGATTTATCGCAACTGGTTCGGAGACGCCGACCGCTAAGCGGTCAGGACTTCAGTCCTCGAAAGGCGTGACCTGCGCCACGATCACCGCATTCTCGTCGAGCGCCCGCTGCATCAGCGCGCGTTCCTCGTCGGGGATCTCGTGACCTTCGGCCTCGCGCTCTTCCAACGTGCCATAGCCCGTCACATCGAGCGGCGCGGTATCGGCCTGTTTGAGGATCGCCACCGTCTCGCGCACCGCTTCGGCCTCGTCCACGCCCGAGGCATAGATGACCAGCGCCGCACCGGTGGCGTTCTTGGGCAGCCCATCGCCCGTCTTGCGGCCGATCTCGACCAAGAGCGTATAGACTTTCTGACGGGAGGGTTTGGCGGTTTTGCTCATGCCTCCCTTTGCGAAGGCACGGGCGGAAAGTCAAGCCGTGGCCGCGATCCACCGCCCAGAAATGCAAAACGCGCGCCCCGGGGTTCGGGACGCGCGTCGCTGATTTTCGAACCGGGCCGAGGCCCACGCGCACCTTAGTCGCGCAGCAGCTCGTTGATCGAGGTTTTCGAGCGGGTCTTTTCATCGACGCGCTTGACGATCACCGCGCAGTAGAGGTTCACGCCGTTTTTCGACGGCATCGAGCCCGCTACCACGACCGAGCCCGAGGGCACTTCGCCATACATGACTTCGCCGGTCTCGCGGTCGACGATCTTGGTCGACTGGCCGATGAACACGCCCATGCCGAGCACCGAACCTTCGCGCACGATGCAGCCTTCGACCACTTCCGAACGCGCCCCGATAAAGCAATTGTCTTCAATGATCGTGGGGCCTGCCTGCATCGGCTCCAGCACGCCGCCGATGCCGACGCCGCCCGAGAGATGCACGTTCTTGCCGATCTGTGCGCAGCTGCCCACGGTGGCCCAGGTGTCGACCATGGTGCCCTCGTCCACATAGGCGCCGAGGTTGACGAAAGACGGCATCAGCACCACGCCCGGCGCGATAAAGGCCGATTTGCGCACGACGCAATTGGGCACGGCGCGGAAGCCTGCGGTTTTCCAGTCAGAAGCGCCCCAGCCCTTGAATTTGCTGTCGACCTTGTCCCACCAGCCGCCGGCCTGCGGGCCGCCGTCCTGCACTTCCATATCCTTGATGCGGAAGCCCAGAAGCACAGCCTTTTTGGCCCATTGGTTCACATGCCAGGTGCCGTCCTCGCCGCGCTCAGCCACGCGCAGCTTGCCACTGTCGAGGGCGTTCAGCGTCTCTTCGATCGCTTCGCGGGTGGCGCCGGTGGTCGCGGGGGTGATCGTGTCACGCGCGTCCCAGGCGGATTCGATGGCGGTTTCAAGCTCTGCGTTGGACATGGGTCATTTCCTCCGGTCAATCTGTTGCCTTGGGACATGGCCCATAGCGCCGCCCGCGTCCAGCGGCAATGCGACATAAACCGCCGCATTGCCGCCGTCAGAGCGGCTTGGGATCAGGTGAGATCCTTGTAGCTCACCTCGGGGATATCGCTGCCGCCGCGCGACTGGCGCACCATGAGCCGGTTGAGCGCATGGATATAGGCGCGGGCCGAGGCGACGACGGTGTCGGTGTCCGCGGACTGGCCGGTGGCGATCTTGCCAGCCTCTTCGAGGCGGACGCTGACGGTGGCTTGGGCGTCGGTGCCTTCGGTCACGGCGTTCACCTGGTAGAGCTGCAGCTTGGCGTCATTGGGCCAGATTTCCCGCACCGCCTTGAACGTGGCATCGACGGGGCCATCCCCTTGACAAGTGGCGCTTTTTTCCTCGCCGCCCACGTCCATTTCGAGCACGGCCTCGGCCGGGCCGGTGCCGCAGATCACCTTGAGATTGATCAGCTCGAGATGGTTCGAGGTCTCGCCCGTGACACTCACCAGCGCGAGAATATCGTCGTCGTAAACTTCTTTTTTGCGGTCGGCGAGATCCTTGAACCGCACAAAGATGTCCTTGAGCTGATTGTCCCCCACTTCGATGCCGAGATCCTTGAGCTTGGCGCGCAGCGCGGCGCGGCCCGAATGCTTGCCCAAGGGGAGCGAAGTGCCTGAAATACCGACATCTTCCGGGCGCATGATCTCGAAGGTTTCGGCGTTCTTGAGCATGCCGTCCTGGTGGATGCCGCTCTCATGGGCAAAGGCGTTCTTGCCGACGATGGCCTTGTTGGGCTGCACCACAAAGCCCGAGACGGTCGAGACCCGGCGCGAGATATTCATGATTTTGGTGGTGTCGATCCCGGTGTGCCAGGGCATGATGTCATTGCGCACCTTGAGCGCCATCACCACTTCTTCGAGCGCGGTGTTGCCAGCGCGCTCGCCTAAGCCATTGATCGTGCACTCAATTTGACGCGCGCCACCGGCGACGGCGGCGAGGGAATTGGCGGTCGCCATGCCGAGATCATTGTGGCAATGGGTGGCAAACACCACGTCATCGGCGCCGGGCACGGTTTCGATCAGGCGCTTGATGAGATCGGCGCTCTCGACCGGGGCGGTATAGCCCACGGTGTCGGGAATGTTGATCGTGCTGGCCCCGGCCTTGATGGCGATCTCGACCACGCGGCAGAGATAATCCCATTCGGTGCGGGTCGCATCCATCGGCGACCATTGCACATTGTCGCAGAGATTGCGGGCGTGGGTCACGGTCTCATGGATGCGTTCGGCCATCTCGTCACGGGTGAGATCGGGGATGGCGCGGTGCAGCGGCGAGGTGCCGATAAAGGTGTGGATGCGCGGCTGGCGGGCGTGTTTCACGGCCTCCCAGCAGCGGTCGATATCCTTGAGATTGGCGCGGGCGAGACCACAGATCACGGCGTTCTGCGCCTGCTTGGCGATCTCGCTTACGGCGCGAAAATCTCCTTCAGAAGCAATGGGAAAGCCCGCTTCTATGATGTCGACACCCATCTCGTCGAGCAGCCCGGCGATCTCGAGCTTTTCGTCATGGGTCATGGTTGCGCCGGGGCTTTGTTCGCCATCGCGCAAGGTGGTGTCAAAGATCACCACGCGGTCATTGTCGGGTTTTGTCATGTCGGTATCTCTTGTCTAAATCTGATCCAGCGGCGCGAAAGGGCACATCCTCTGAGCGGTCGCGCCAAGGAATGGCACGCTCAGAGGCGGCTTAGGATCAGTAGGGCAAGCGGGCGGGCACGGCGAAGGCCGTGCTGCGGAATGGTGATATGCCCGAAATCTGTCATGCGCCCGACTATACGCAGGCCGCGCCAAATGAAAAGCCCCGAAATATTCTTCTCAGCCCTGCGGTAAGAACGGTGTTTCGGGGGCGATTTCGCCCATTTGACGAAACCAAGCGAATCGAATGGTTAATCCGTTGAAATCGCTAAAAAACGAGGGTTCGGCATCGCGTCGGCAACACGTCGGTATTACGACAGTATGGATTTCCCGATTTGCCGGTTTTGGGGATGGGTTAAGCCTGCGGGCGCAGAGGCAGGGCGGCGTTAAGCCGCCCCGTTTATCGTCGGAGGTTTGGGTCAGGCTGGTTCCTCGGGCCGATTATTCAGACGGGGCGCTGTTGGTCTCAGTCTCGGTCTCAGTCGCCTCGGCCGCCGGGTTCGGCTCGGTCGAGGCTTGGCCGTCGATGCTCTCGGCCGGGACGCCATCGGGCTCAGCCGTGGTCCCGGTCGTGGTCCCGGTCGTAGTCTCGGGCCCTGCCCCGGCCTCGGCTTCCGCCGCGCCGCCCGCCGGGGTCGCGCCGTTCAGCGCGCCTTCGTCCCAGGTGCCGCTCGCCTCTTCGCCGCTGGCATAGCGCATCGTGCCTTCGCCCTGCCGCTTGCCATTGCGGAAATTGCCCTCGTAGACATCGCCGTTGGAATAGGTCGCGACGCCTTCGCCGTTGATCTCGCCGCCGGACCAGCCGCCCGCGTATTTGAACCCGTCGGGCATGACGATCTCGCCCTGCCCGTCGCGCTGGCCTTCCTTGAAATCGCCGGTGTAGACCGTGCCATCGGGATAGGTCGCGACGCCCTTGCCATGGCGCTGGCCATCGACCCAGTCGCCCTCGTAGCGGTAGCCATCGGCATAGGTCATGACGCCCTTGCCATGGTTGCGGGCGTTCTTGAACTCGCCCTCATAGACCAGACCGCTTGGATAGGTGGCGCGGCCCGTGCCTTCGATCACGCCATCGACCCACTCGCCCTCATAGGTGGCGCCATCGGGATAGGTGATCTTGCCGGTGCCATTGGCGAGGTCTTCGGCAAATTCGCCCTCATAGACGGAGCCATCGGGATAGGTCACGCGGCCGGTGCCGGAAATCTGCCCCTCGGCCCAGTCGCCCACGTATTTATAGCCATCGGTGCCGGTGAACGTGCCGGTGCCTTGGCGTTTGTCATCGACAAAGCCGCCCTCATAGACATCGCCATTGGCATAGGTGACCTTGCCCTGCCCCTCGCGGCGGCCATTGACGAGGCTGCCCTCGTAGACATCGCCATTGGGCTGAACGAGCTTGCCCTCGCCGTCGATCTGGCCGTCTTTCCAGAGCCCTTCATAGATGAGCCCGTCGGGCATGGTCAGCGTGCCTTGGCCGTGGCGCGCGCCTTTCGACACTTCGCCCTCGTAGACCGCGCCATCGGGATAGGTGATCTTGGCACTGCCTTCCTTGACGCCCGCGACCCAGTCGCCTTCGTAGACATAGCCGCCGGGCGAGGTCATCGTGCCGCGCCCCGAATGCATCGCATTGCGGAAGCCGCCCTCGTAGCGGACGCCATTGGCATAGATCGCGACACCGTCGCCGTTGATCTTGCCGTCTTCCCATGTGCCCTCGTAGGTGCCGCCATCGGTGAAGGTGATCTTGCCCACGCCATTGGGTTTGCCGGCGGCAAATTCGCCCTCATAGACCGAGCCATTGGGGAAGCGCGCGACACCGGTGCCGCGAATCTCGCCCTCGGCCCAATCGCCGCGATATTGGTAGCCATTGGGCAGCGTATAGCTGCCGGTGCCATGTTGCAGACCGTTCTTGAACGTGCCCTCGTAGACGCCGCCATCGTCGTATTGCTTGGTCCTGATCTCGCCGTCCTGGGCCTGAGCGGCCCCGGCCGCCGCCAATGTCACGATCAGTGCCGCCCTTTGCGTCCACGCAGCTGTCATCTTGAAATCCATGCTGTTTTGCCCCGGCTGCCCGACCCCATCCACGTCGTCAGGCGTCCCTGCGAAATCTAGAGGACACATGGCTAAGTGACAACGGGGTTTTCGGAAAGTGGCTTTCCCTTGCCGGGGCTTGCCGGTAATCAAGGCGCAGGTTTTCGCCAAGTCGAGAGAGGAATGTGTGTATGTCCGACCGGTTTCGCCTGACGCTGGCCCAGCTTAACGCCACTGTGGGCGACATCGAGGGAAATGCCGAGAAGGCCCGCCGCGCCTGGCAAGAAGGGCGCGACGCCGGGGCCGATCTCGTGGCGCTGCCCGAGATGTTCATCACGGGCTACAACACGCAAGACCTGGTGCGAAAGCCGGTCTTTCATCAACATGCGATTGCCGCGATCGACCAGCTCGCGCGTGATTGTGCCGATGGCCCGGCCCTGGCCATTGGCGGTCCCTGGCTCGAAGGGGCGGAGCTGCACAATGCCTATCACATCTTGCAGGGCGGTCAGGTGTCGCGCCGGGTTCTCAAACATCATCTGCCCAATGAGACGGTGTTTGACGAGGTGCGGCTCTATGGCTCGGCCCCGATTGGCGGGCCCTATGCGGTGGACGGGCTGCGCATCGGCAGCCCGATCTGCGAGGATGCCTGGCATGAAGATGTGACCGAGACGCTGGAAGAGACCGGGGCGGAGCTGCTGCTCATCCCCAATGGGTCGCCCTATTATCGCAACAAGATGGAGACCCGGCAGAACCTCATGGTGTCGCGGGTGATCGAGACCGGGCTGCCGCTCGTCTATCTCAATCTTGTCGGCGCGCAGGATGATCAGGTCTTTGACGGCGGGTCTTTCGTGCTCAACCCCGGCGGGGAATTGGCGTTGCAGATGCCGCTTTTCCAGGAGGCGATTGCGCATCTCGATCTGGTCGACACCGGGGCCGGATGGCGGGCGGAGAAAGGCGATCTGGCGCCGCTGCCCGATGCCTGGGAGCAGGATTACAACGCGATGGTCCTGTCGCTGCGCGACTATATGGGCAAGACCGGGTTCAAGAAGGTGCTCTTGGGCCTGTCGGGCGGGATCGACAGCGCGATTGTCGCCACCATCGCCGCCGATGCCATCGGGGCGGACAATGTCCGCTGTGTCATGCTGCCGTCGGAATACACATCGCAAGCCTCGCTCGACGATGCCAAGGCGCTGGCTGAAAATCTCGGCTGTTCCTATGATTTCGTGCCGATCAGCCAGAGCCGCCAGGCGGTGACCGAGACGCTTGCGCCGCTCTTTGAGGGCCATGCGCCGGACCTGACGGAAGAGAACATCCAGTCGCGGCTTCGCGGGCTGTTGCTCATGGCGATGTCGAACAAGTTTGGCGAAATGCTGCTCACCACCGGCAATAAATCCGAAGTGGCGGTGGGCTATGCGACGATCTATGGCGATATGGCGGGGGGCTATAACCCGATCAAGGATCTCTACAAGACCCGCGTCTTTGAGACCTGCCGCTGGCGCAATGCCAATCACCGCGATTGGATGATGGGGCCCGCAGGCGCGGTGATCCCCGAGAACATCATCACCAAACCGCCCAGCGCCGAGCTGCGCGACGACCAAAAAGACAGTGATTCCCTGCCCGATTACCCGGTGCTCGACGCCATTCTCGAAATCCTTGTCGATCAGGACGGCAGTATCGAGGATTGCGTGCGCGCGGGCTTTGATCGGGATGTGGCAAAACGGGTCGAGCATCTTATCTATATCAGCGAGTACAAACGGTTTCAGTCGGCCCCCGGCACGCGTCTCACCAAAGGCGCGTTCTGGCTTGACCGGCGCTATCCCATCGTCAACCGCTGGCGCGATCCGGGCTGAGCCCCGGCGCCAGACTGCCTCGCCAAGGAGAGCCCCAGAGATGATCCGCCTTGCCACCCGTCTTGCCGAGGGGATTGCCTCTGGTCTGGCGGCGCTCAGCCTTTCGGCCACCACACTCTTTGCCGCCTGTGAGGGCACCGACCTCATCAACGCGCTGCCGGCGCATCAGAAAGAGGCGCTGGTGGCGCGCGCGGCGCAGCAGCCGCATGCGACGGGGATCTTGTGGCATGCGGTGCGGGGCGATGCGCGGATCACGCTTTTCGGCACGTTTCACCTGCGCCATGACGCGACCGAGGCGCATCTCGCGGCGCTCAGCCCGTTCATTGACGCCGCCGACGCGGTCTATCTCGAGATGTCGAACGCCGATGCCGAGGCGCTGCAGGTGGAGTTGGCCAATGATCCGTCGCTGATGTTTCTGACCGAGGGCCCGACCCTGCCCGACCTTCTGGGGGATGCGGATTGGGCGCGGCTGGCGGAAGAGTTCAAATCGCGCAATATCCCGCCCTTTATCGCCGCGCGGTTCAAGCCGATCTGGGCCGCGATGATGCTCGGGCTTGGGCCGTGTGAGGCGCAATCCGGGGCGCTCGAGGCCAAGGGGATCGACACGCTGATCGGGGCCTATGCGGCGCAGGCGGGCAAGCCGAGCCAATCGCTCGAAGACGGGGCGGCGATCTTGCGGTCACTCGACGATGTGCCGCAGGAAAAACAGCTCGACATGCTGCGGCTGTTCTTTGATCTGACCATCGACCCCGATGATCTCATGTACACGACCAAGGCGCGCTATCTGAGCCAGGAGATTGCGCTCTTGTGGGAATATTCGCGCAAAGTGTCCCTCGAAGGCGGTGGCGACAGCGCGCAGGAAGATTTCGACATGTTCGAAGAGGCGCTATTGACCGAGCGCAATCGCGACTGGGTCAGCGTGATGACCTCGGACGGATTTACCGGCGATATTTTCGTGGCGGTGGGCGCGGCCCATCTGCCGGGAGATCGCGGGGTGCTCAACCTCTTGGAAAGCAAGGGGTTTCGGATCACGCCCCTGCCGTTTTCACCTTAGGCTGCGGCGGCTCTGAGGTCGCCTCAACGGTGACTTCAACCGTCACCTCTGCCGTCACCTCTGCCGCCGTCTCAACCGCCACGGCCTGCCCCGCCGCACTCAGCCCGTAGACGCCGCGCGCCACCCTCTCGAACCAGCCATAGTGATTGGCGGCCATCATCGCGGTGGCCCGGCCAACGCCGGTGGCGCGCGCCACCTCGGCACCGCGACACGGCCCGGCCTGTGCCAGATGATCGCGCAGCCGCTGCGCATCCTGGCGGTAGGCGGTCATCACCTGGCCGCGCGTGCCACCCTGTGTCGGATCGCCCGCCCGCGCCGCAAATTCGGCCCGCAAGGCGGCCTGTTTACGCGGCGATTTGCGCGGCTGAAACGGGCCGGGATCGGCATGGACCTCGACCGTGCCATCGGCGCGCACGCTCATCACCCCGAGACCGAGCCGCCGACAGAGCCCGAGATTGCCCTTGAAGGCGCGCCAGCCCGGTTTGCCCCGCCAGCGCGGCACCGCCACATAGACCAGATCCGTCACCGATTGCCGCGCCACCGCCTGCTGTAGCAGGGTGAGCGAAAACCCGGTCTTGAGCTCGACCACCAGGGGCGCGTCATCGCCCGCGCGAAAGCCCAGCACATCGACGCTGCCGATCTCGCCCTTGACCTCATAGCCGAGGCTTTCGAGAAAGCCTTTGACCGGCCCGTAGAGATCCGTTTCTGCCTGTATCACCATGGTCGCAGTGTCGCCGCCTCCGTGCCCCGTGACAAGCCCCGCCATGCCGCTTATAAGGCGCGCGACCCCGATCTTTTTCCAAGGACTGTGTACACATGACAACCCTCGTTTTCGGCCATAAATCCCCCGACACCGACAGCACCGGCTCGGCCATCCTCTGGGCCTGGTATCTGAACGAGATCAAAGGCGACAAGGCCGAGGCCGCGCTGCTCGGCGAGCCGAACACCGAGGCGGCCTTTATGCTCAAATACTGGGAGCTGCCCAAACCGGCGATCATCGCCGACGTCAAGGATGATCAGCCCTGCGTCATCGTCGACACCAACAACCCGGCCGAGCTGCCCGCCAATATCAACGCGGCCGATATTCGCGCCATCATCGACCATCACAAGCTCGTGGGTGGGCTTGAGACCCGTGGCCCCATCGACATCACCGTGCGTCCGCTCGCCTGTACCGCCACCATCATGATCGACCTGATGGGCGACGATGCCGCCAAGATGCCCGACTGGGCCAAGGGCGTGGCGCTGACCTGCATTCTGAGCGACACGCTCGAATTCCGCTCGCCGACCACCACCGATCACGACCGCGCCACCGCCGAAAAGCTGGCCGGTGATCTCGGGCTCAACATCGGCGATTACGCCGCCGAAATGTTCGCTGCGAAATCCGATGTCTCGGCCTTTTCGGATGCCGAGCTACTGCGCATGGACAGCAAGGAATATGCCGTGGGCGACACGAAATTCCGCGTCTCGGTTCTCGAAACCACCGCGCCGAAGATCGTGCTCGACCGCAAGGCAAGCCTGATCGAGACCATGACCAGCGTCGCCGCCGAGGATGGCGTCGATCAGGTGCTGCTCTTTGTGGTGGATATCCTGCGCGAAGAGGCGACGCTCTTGGTGCCGAACGATCTGGTGAAGAGCGTGGCCGAGAAATCCTTTTCGACGCTGGTCGATGGCGACACCGTGGTTCTGCCCGGCATCATGAGCCGCAAGAAACAGATCATCCCGAACCTCGCGGTCTAATCTCGCGACCTTCGGTGAAAACGCAGCGGGCGGCCCATGGGCCGCCCGTTTTGCATTCGGTGTCAGCCCTTGACGCGTTGCCGCCAGAGCGTGAAGAGCCCCGCCGCCACGACGATACAGGCCCCCACCGCCACATTGGTGCGGATCGTCTCGGAAAAGACCGTGATGCCGATGATGCTCACGAAAACCAGTTGCAAATAAGCGAAGGGCTGGACCGCGCTGGCCTCGGCCACCTCATAGCATTTGATCAGCGTGTAATGCCCCAGCGCCCCGGTGATGCACAGCGCCCCCATCCAGCCCCAGTCCGGCCCGGTCATCGGCTCCCAGAACCAGATGCCAACGGCGGTCATCGCGACCGAGCCGACGGTGCCGGTCCAGAAAAAGCTCGTCGCGGCGCTGTCGCGGCGGGCGGCATAGCGGGTCACCAGCGCGTAGAGCGCGAACATCAGCGCCGCGATGAGAGGCACGATGGCGGCGGGTTGAAAGACGCCGAGCCCCGGTTGCAAGATCACCAGCACGCCGATGAAGCCCACGCCGATTGCCGCCCAGCGCCGCCAGCCCACATGTTCGCCGAGCACCGGCCCCGACAGCGCCGCCACCAGCAGCGGATAGGCGGCGAAGACGGCATGGGCCTCGATCAGCCCGAGCAGGGTAAAGGCGTAGATCATCACGCAGATTTCGGTGACGAGCAGAAGCGCCCGGAAGGCCTGAAACACCGGCTGGGTGGTGGCCGCCGCCTGCAGCACGCCGCCCGCCTTGCGCGCCGCCACCGCGATGACGAAGGCCGCGAAGAACCAATAGCGGATCATCACCACCATATAGACGTTATATTCCCCCGCCAGATGGCGCGAAATACCGTCCTGCACGGCAAAGATGAAGGTTGTGACAACCATCAGGAGGATGCCAAGGCGGGTGTTCTGTTCGGTCATGTCTTTGGGTTCCGGGCCACGGTCATGTGACGTTTGCGGCCATAGCCGGAAACGCGGGCGACTTCAAACCCCGCCTCAGCGAGGCCGCGGCGCACAAAGCCTGCGGCCGTATAGGTGGCGAGCGTGCCGCCGGGGGCGCTGTGGTCATGAACCGCCTGCATCAGATCGGCGCCCCAGAGCTCGGGGTTTTTGGCGGGGGAAAACCCATCGAGATACCAGGCGTCTGCGCGGCCCTGCCAGTGGGGCAGCGCGCTGCGGGCGTCGGCCTCGATCACCTGGAGCTGCATGTTGCCCGGCAGGGTGATGTCGCGCGCACCGGCCTGCCAGCCCGCGATGAGCGGCGCGGCGAGCTCTGCCAGTTCGGGGAAATGCGCCAGCGCCCGCGCCATGTCCTCGGCCGCCATCGGGAAGGCCTCGAAGGAGGTGAAGTGCAACGTGCCGGGGGCACCGGCGGCGCACCACGCCTGACAGGTGGTCAGCGCGTTGAGCCCGGTGCCAAAGCCCAGCTCGGCGATGGCAAACCCGTCGCGGAACCGGTCCGGCAGGTCATTGCCCGCGAGGAACACATGGCGCGTCTCGTCGAGACCGTTTTCGAGACTGTAATAGGGATCGTCGAAATGCTGCGAGACCGGCACATCGCCCTCGCGCCATTCAAGAACCGCCCGCTGGCCCTGCATTCCCCGATCCTCTATGACATGACAAATCGGGGCGACCATGCAGGGATGGCGGAGCATTGGCAATGGCAGAGATCACCGTGATGGGGGCTGGCGTCTTCGGTCTCTCCGTGGCTTGGGCCTGTTTGCGCCGGGGTGCGAAGGTGCGGGTGATCGACCCTTTCGGGCCCGGTGCCGGGGCCTCGGGCGGCGTGGTCGGCGCGCTCGCGCCGCATGTGCCGGAGAATTGGAACGCCAAGAAAGCCTTTCAGCTCGAGAGCCTGCTTATGGCCGAGGCCTTCTGGGCCGGGGTCGAGGAAACCGGCGGCGTGAGCCCGGGCTATGGCCGCACCGGGCGCATTCAGCCCATTGCCGATGACGCGGGCCTTGCACTGGCCCTCGCGCGGGCCGAGACGGCCAAGACGCTCTGGCAGGATCATGCCATCTGGCAGGTGATTGACGCGGACGATGCGCCCTGGGCGCCGGTGTCGCCCAGCGGCAAGCTCATTCATGACACGCTCAGCGCGCGCATCCATCCGCGCCGCGCCTGTGCCGCGCTGGCCGCCGCGATCACCACGGCGGGCGGCGAGATCCTGAGCGAAGGATCACCGCGCGGGCCGGTGGTCTGGGCCACCGGGGCGCAGGATCTGGCCGAGATGAGCGCCCAGCACAGCCGCATCGTGGGCCAAGGCATCAAGGGTCAGGCGGCGCTGTTGCATTTCGACGGGCCGACGCTGCCGCAGCTCTTTGCCGATACGCTCCATATCATCCCCCATGCCGATGGCACGGTCGCCATTGGATCGACCACCGAGCGCGAGTTTACCGACCCGACCGGCACCGACGCCCAGCTCGATGACATCATCGAGCGCGCCATGCGGGCGGTGCCGGTGCTGCATGGGGCGCGGGTCGTCGAACGCTGGGCCGGGCTGCGGCCGCGCAGCCGATCACGGGCGCCGATGCTCGGCCTGCACCCGATGCGGCCTGGCGCCTATATCGCCAATGGCGGGTTCAAGATCGGCTTTGGCATGGCGCCCAAGGCGGCCGAGCTCATGGCCGATCTCGTGCTCGACGGGCGCGACAGCATTCCGCAGGATTTCAAACCGGAGGCCTCTTTGTGACCCGAAACGACGTGACCCGAAACGACGTGATCTCAGAAAACATGACCGATTATACCGTGAGCCCCGACGATATGGTGCTCACCGCGCGCGGGCTGCGCTTTCAGGGGCGGCTCTACCCCTGCACCATCGGGCGTGGCGGGCTTAGCCGGACCAAGCGCGAGGGCGATGGCGCGACGCCGGTGGGCATTCATCATGTGGTGGGCATGTTCTACCGCGCCGACCGGATGCCGCGCCCGGCGCATTGGGCGGAGCCTACGGGGCTGCGCGATCTGTGGTCCGATGACAGCCGCGCGCCCGAGTATAATCAGCTCGTCCGGGCGCCATATGCGGCGAGCCATGAGACCATGCGCCGGGCCGATCCGCTCTATGATTTGGTGATGATCACCGACTGGAACTATCCCGAGGCCGAGCCAGAGCGCGGGTCGTGTATCTTCATCCACCGCTGGCGCAGGAAGGGCTTCCCCACGGCGGGCTGCCTCGGGCTGCGGCCCGATCACCTGTTGCAGATTGCCGGACGGATCGAGCCCGGCGCGCGGTTTGTCGTGCCGCCAATTGCGCCGCTGCTGCGGGATTAAACCGCGCCGAGCGGCGGGCAGGTCTTAGTAGGCGCGGTCACCGAAAATGGCCGAGCCCACGCGCACATGGGTCGCGCCGAGCGCGATGGCGCGTTCGAAATCGCCGCTCATCCCCATCGACAGCCCGTCGAGCCCGTTGCGCGCCGCGATCTTGGCCAGAAGCGCGAAATGCAGGCTCGGCTCTTCATCGACCGGCGGGATGCACATGAGACCACGCAGCGGCAGGTCGAGCCCACGGCATTCGGTGATGAAGGCATCGGCGTCCTTGGGCAGGATGCCGGCCTTTTGCTCTTCCTCGCCGGTGTTCACCTGAATGAAGAGATCGGGGCAATGCCCTTCTTCCTGGGCGATGCGGGCGATGGTCTGAGCCAGTTTGGGCCGGTCGACCGAATGGATCGCCTGCGCCAGCTCCATCGCCTGCCGCACCTTGTTGGTCTGCAAGGGGCCGATGATATGCAGCTCGATCCCGTCATATTTCTCGCGAAAGCCGGGCCATTTGCCCGCCGCTTCCTGCACCCGGTTTTCGCCAAAGACCCGGTGGCCCTCGTCTAGAACCTCCTCTACCCGGGCGTCGGGCTGTTTTTTCGACACGGCAATGAGCGACACGCTGCCGGGCGCGCGCCCGGCGTATTTTTCGGCCTTGGCAATGGCCTCTGTGATCTCGGACAGCGACATGTCATCCTCCGCAAATGGCATCGTGATCGGCAGGCCCCGGTGGACCGCATCCGGGGCCGCATCTAGGGTCGGGTCAATATGTGGCGCGACTGTCGCGCGGTTGCAAACACATTAACGCCTTGCCCCATGCCGCGCCGTTGGATAGTAGGGTAAGCAGGCTACAGCGGACGACCCAATGACATTTTCGACATTCAAAGCCGTCACGATTGCACTGACCTCGGCAGTGGTCCTTGTGGGCTGCGACCGGAGCAAGATCGGCCCGACCAATCCAGACGCATATACCGTAAGTGGTGGACGTGAGGCGAAAACCGGCGTCACCAGCGGCACCTCTATTCTGGACGCGTTCAAGGGCGGCAAATCGACGGTCAAGGTCAACCGCTTCCTCTGGACCGCGTCGCTTGACGTGCTCGACTTTCTGCCGGTGCAGACTGCTGACCCGTTCACCGGGGTGATTTCCACCGGCTATGGCATCCCGCCCGGCGGCGGTCAGGCCTATCGCGCCACCGTGCTGATCAGCGACCCGGCGCTCGATGCCCGCTCGCTCAACGTGGCGCTGCAGACCCGCAGTGGCCGCCCGGTCAGCGCCGCCACCCAGCGTGCCGTCGAAGATGCGATTCTGTCGCGGGCGCGGCAGCTGCGGATCAGCGCCGGACGGTATTGATCCGAGCGTGATCGGACGCGTCACCGAGATGTGATCAGAAAGACATGAGGGCGGGGATTTCCCTGCCCTTTTCATTTGAGCGCCTCAAAGCGGCAGGTCCATCACCTCTTCGACCCAGGCCAGTTGCGCCGGCAGGCAATGCGATTTGAGATCATATTGCCCGACCACCAGATCGCGCGCCGCCGCGCCGAGCCGGGCGCGCGCCTCGGCATCGTCGAGCAAGCCGCAGATCTCGGCGACCAGCGCCTCGCGGTCGAAGAAATTCGCCAGATGCCCGGTCTCGCCATGGCGGATCACCTCGCGCACCGGGGCGGTGTCACTCGCCACCACCGCCGCGCCACAGCCCATCGCCTCGAGCAAGGACCAGCTCAGCACGAAGGGATAGGTGAGATAGACATGCAGCCGTGAGAGCTGCAGCAGATGGGTGAACTGATCATGCGGCACCCGGCCCACGAAATGCACCCGCGCCCAATCGGCATCGGGGATCTGCGGGCGGACCTCGTCGCGGAAATGCGCCTTCCAAGTGGTGCCCTTGGGCGGCTGCGCGCCATAGCTCACCTCGTCGCCGCCGACGATGATCACCCGCGCGCGCGGTCGGTTGCGCAGGATCTGCGGCAGCGCCCGCATGAAGACGTGATAGCCGCGATAGGGTTCGAGATTGCGATTGACGAAGGTGATCACCTCGTCGGCGCGGCTCAAGGGCGGGTGGCCCTTGAGGGTGAGCGTCACATCTGGATCGGGGCGGCTCTGGCCGGTGTCGATGCCGTCATGGATGACCCTGATGCGGTCGCGGAACTCGGGCGGGAAGGTGTCGGCCTGAAACCGCGTCGGGCTGATCCCGGCATGGGCCTGCGGGAAATGCAGGTGGTTGTTGAGGTTCTTGAGCCGGATGCGCAGCGGGTCGAGCTCGGGGTCGGGCGTCGAGAACTCGGGGTCGAAATTGAGATGCGGATAGCCCGCCTCGTGATAGAGCTCGCAATAGAGCGCCAGCCGCGCCCCGGGCCACAGATCGCGCAGGAACATCGGCTCGCCCCAGCCGTGATGCGCCAGGATGAGATCGGGCGCATAGCCCGCGTCGCGCATTTGCCGCGCCGCGCGATAGCAGGCCTCGGCGCGGGTCACCTTGGTGTCGAGATCGACGAGCCAGGGATGCACCGCCTGCGCCTTGCGCGCCCGCAGCCGATAGGGCACCAGCTCGACCCCCTGCCAGACGCCCGGCTCCTTGGCGCGCAGGGTGAGCGCCCGGCACTCATGCCCGGCCGCCGCCAGCGCCGGCGCGAGATGCTTGTACTGACCGGGGAAATTCTGGTGAATGAAAAGGATTTTCAACTGACAAGCGCCTCACAAGGGGATTTCGCCGACTATAGGGGCGAGAATTGGTGCTGAAAAGCGCCGCAACCCTGCCTTCGTGCTGGAAGTTTGCGCCCCCGCCCCCTATCACCCTTGCCAACACCAGAATCTGAGTAGAAGGGCAAACTCCATGCCGTATTCCGCAGCCGAGATCGAAGCGAAATGGCAATCCGCATGGGATGAGGCGGGGCTGTTCCGGGCCACCCGCTCGGAAGACCGTCCGAAATACTATGTGCTCGAGATGTTCCCCTACCCCTCGGGGCGCATCCATATGGGCCATGTGCGCAACTACACGATGGGCGATGTGATCGCGCGCTACAAGATCGCCACCGGCCATAACGTGCTGCATCCGATGGGCTGGGACGCCTTTGGCATGCCCGCCGAGAACGCCGCCATGGCGAGCGGCGGCCACCCCAAGGACTGGACCTACGGCAACATCGCCACGATGAAGAAGCAGATGAAGCCGCTCGGCCTGTCGATCGACTGGAGCCGCGAGTTTGCCACCTGCGATCCGGAATATTACGGCCAGCAGCAGGCGCTGTTTCTCGACTTCCTCGAAAAGGGCCTCGTCTATCGCAAGAACGCGGTGGTGAACTGGGACCCGGTGGATATGACCGTGCTTGCCAATGAGCAGGTGGAAAACGGGCGCGGCTGGCGCTCGGGCGCACTGGTCGAGCGGCGCGAGCTGACCCAGTGGTTCTTCAAGATTTCCGACTATTCGCAAGAGCTGCTCGAAGCGCTCGACACGCTCGAGCATTGGCCCGCCAAGGTGCGGCTCATGCAGGAGAACTGGATCGGCCGGTCGCGCGGGCTGCAGTTTTCCTTCTCGCTCATTGACGGGCCGGATGGGATGGACCGGGTCGAGGTCTATACGACCCGTCCCGATACGCTCATGGGGGCGTCCTTTGTCGGCATCTCGCCCGATCATCCGCTGGCGCGGCGTCTTGAGGCCGACAACGAAGCTCTCGCCGAGTTCAACGCCGAGTGCCGCCGCATGGGCACCTCGGAAGAAGAGCTTGAGAAGGCCGAGAAACGCGGCTTTGACACCGGGCTGCGGGTGCGCCATCCGCTCGACCCGGCGTGGGAGCTGCCGGTCTATGTGGCGAATTTCATCCTGATGGATTACGGCACCGGCGCCATTTTCGGCTGCCCGGCCCATGACCAGCGCGACCTCGATTTCGCCCGCAAATACGCGCTGCCCGTGGTCTCGACCTATGCGCCTGTCGCCGCCGAAGACGGCTTTGCCCTGCCCGAAGAGGGCGGCGCGGCCTATGTGCCGCAAAAGACGGAAACGGTGAACTATATCAAGGGCTTTGCCGGCGACGCGCAGCAGACCGGGCTGGAAGGCATCGACGCCGCCATCGCCTTCTGCGAGGCCAATGGCATCGGTCAGGGCGTGACCAAGTTCCGCCTGCGCGATTGGGGCCTGTCGCGGCAGCGCTATTGGGGCTGCCCGATCCCGGTGGTCCATTGCGACAGCTGCGGCGTGGTGCCGGAGAAGAAAGAAAACCTGCCCGTCCGCCTGCCCGATGATGTGAGCTTTGATCAGCCCGGCAACCCGCTCGACCGGCATCCGACATGGCGCGATTGCGCCTGCCCGAAATGCGGCGGCGCGGCCCGGCGCGAGACCGACACGATGGACACATTCGTCGACAGCTCGTGGTATTTCGCCCGTTTCACCGCGCCCCGTGCCGAGACGCCGACGGTGATGGAAGAGGCCGAATATTGGATGAATGTCGACCAATATATCGGCGGCATCGAACATGCGATCCTGCACCTGCTCTATTCGCGCTTCTTCGCGCGGGCGATGCAGATTTGCGGCCATCTGCCGGAGAAGAGCATCGAGCCCTTCAACGCGCTCTTCACCCAAGGCATGGTGACCCACGCCATCTATGAAAACGCCGAGCGCCGCGCCGACAATGGCCGCCCGCTCTATCACTATCCCGACGAGGTCGAGGAGCGTGACGGCGCGGTGGTGGTCAAGGAGACCGGCGAGGCGGTCACGGTGATCCCCTCGGCCAAGATGTCGAAATCGAAAAATAACGTGGTCGACCCGGTGAGCATCATCGACGCCTATGGCGCCGACACCGCGCGCTGGTTCGTGCTGTCCGACAGCCCGCCCGAGCGCGATGTCGAATGGACCGCTGCCGGGGCCGAGGCCGCGTTCAAACATCTGACGCGGGTCTGGAACCTGAGCGAGCGCATCGCCGAGATGGAGGACGCGCCCGAGAGCGACGCCGACAAGGAGCTCTTGCGCGAGATGCACAAGGCGATCCATGACGTGACCATGGGCGTCGAAAGCTTTGGCTTTAACGCGGCCATCGCCAAGCTCTATGCCTTCACAAACACCTTGTCGAAATCCAAGGCCGGGGCCGCCACCCAGCGGCAGGCGATCCGCACCCTCGCCCAGCTCATGTCGCCGATGACGCCGCATCTCGCGGAAGATGTCTGGGCGCGCCAGGGCGGCGAAGGTCTCTGCGCGGCGGCGACCTGGCCGGTGGCGGATGAGGCGATGCTCGTCTCCGACACGGTCACACTGCCGATCCAGATCAACGGCAAGCGCCGGGCCGAAATCACCGTGCCCGCCGATATGGACAAGTCCGAGGTTGAAAAAGCCGCGCTGGCGATGAATGCTGTGCAAAAGGCGCTCGATGGCGCCGCGCCGAAGAAAATCATCGTTGTGCCGGGACGGATCGTCAATGTCGTCATTTAACCGCCGTCAATTCTGCGCCCTTGGCCTCGGGTTTCTGGCCATGGGCTGTGGCTTTACCCCGGTCTATGGGCCGGGCGGCGGCGGCGCAGCGCTGATTGATGCGGTGGCGGTGGATGCGCCCAAGTCGCGGCAGGATTACCTCTTTGTGCGCACCATGGAGGAACGGCTCGGCCGCGGCTCCAACCCGCGCTATGGGCTGTCCTACAAGATCGACTTTGGCGAAGAGGCGGTCGCCATTTCGTCGAGCAACGTGACCACCCGCTACAATGTGATCGGCCGCGTCACCTATGCGCTGCGCGATCTGCAAACCGGCGAGGTCGCGGCCTCGGGCAAGACCCAGAGCTTTACCAGCTATTCCGCCTCGGGCAGCACCGTCGCCACCCAGGCCGCACAGGATGACGCGGGCGAACGGCTGATGATCATCCTCGCCGATGATGTGACCACCCGCCTCGGCGCGGCGCTGACCGCGCCCGCCTCATGAAGCTCGCCCCGCGTGACGCCGCGGGCTATTTCGCGCGTCCCGATGCAGGCAAGACCGGGCTGCTGATCTATGGCGCCGATGCGATGCGGGTGGCGATGCGCCGGCAAGAGGTGATCAAGGCCCTCATCGGCCCGCAGGGCGAAGAGGAAATGCGCCTTACCCGGATGCCCGCCGCCGATCTGCGCAAGGACCCGGCGCTCTTGCTCGATGCGATCAAGGCGCAGGGGTTTTTCCCCGGCCCGCGCGTGGCCTTTGTCGAGGATGCGACCGAAACCGCCGCCCCGGCCATTCTGGCGGCGCTGGAGGATTGGGCCGAGGGCGATGCCCAGATCATCGTCACCGCCGGCACGCTCAAACCCACGTCAAAGATCCGCAAGGCCTTTGAGGGGCACAAAAACGCCTATGCCGCCGCGATCTATGACGACCCGCCGTCGCGGGCCGAGATCGAGGCCGAGCTGAGCCGCGCGGGGCTCGGCAATGTGCCGGGCGAGGCGATGACCGATCTGGTGGCGCTCTCCAAGGCGCTCGATCCCGGTGATTTCCGCCAAACGCTTGAAAAGCTGTCGCTTTACAAGCTCGGTGATGACAGCCCGCTGTCGAGCGAAGACATCCAGAACTGCGCCCCCGGCTCGACCGAGGCCGAGACCGATGACGTGCTGCATATCGTCGCCGAAGGCCGCTCGCAGGAGATCGGCCCGGTGCTCAAACGGCTCAAGGCGCAAGGGGTGCAGCCTGTCGGGCTCTGCATCGCGGCGACCCGGCATTTTCGCACGCTCTATACCGCCGCCTCCGATCCCGGCGGCGCGGCGCAGGGCATTGCGCGGATGCGGCCGCCGGTCTTTGGCCCGCGCCGCGACCGGATGCTGCGGCAGGCGCAGGGCTGGGGCGCGGCCAAGCTTGAACAGGCGCTGTCGATCCTGCTCGAGACCGATCTGACGCTGCGCTCGGCGGGCCGGGTGGCCCCCGATATGGCCCTCGTCGAACGGGCGCTGATCCGGCTGGCGATGCTGGCGCGGCGCTAACGCAACCGCCGCCGCCCCGGCGTTTTCGAGCGAAACCCCGGTGGCCGTTTGGCCACCCAGCGGATGAATTTCGCAAGCCTCGGATGGGCGCGCAAGGCCTCGATCGTGTGATAGTCGCGGGCGAGCTCGGCCTCGGTCAGGCTCGCGTGGATTTCATTGTGGCAAATCTGGTGCAGCCGCACCACCGGCCCGCCCTTGCCGCCTTTGAGCCGCGGCACGAGGTGATGCAGGCTCTGGGCCACGTCCCCGGGCAGGGGGCGGCCACAGAGCGGACAGATCGGATCAGACGTATCACTCACTTGATCACCAGCGCAGTTCCGGGCAAGAGATTGTGCTAGGACAGCGTAACAAGGGCAAGAGGGTACGGGATGGACGGACAACCGGAAATCATTCAACAGCTTATGGACTATGTACGGCAAGGCTGGGAGATCGCCGAAAGCTGGCTGCTGAGCCCCGCCGCATGGTCGCAATTCGCCCTGTTGATCGCGGCCTATCTGCTCTCGGTGATGATCAACCGCCGCCTGCGCCCGCTGCTCAAAAGGCTGCTCACACCGCAGGGCGATCAGACCCATATCATCGCCCGCGCCCGCCTTTTTGTGCTGGATTTCACGCCGCTTTTGCTGCCGCTTCTGGCCTATGTGTTCACCGGTCTGGGCGAGAGCGTGACCCGCTCGCTCTTTGACTCGGGCGCGGTCATCGCCTTTGGCAACCGGGTGTTCATCTTCCTCGGCGTGCGCATCCTCGTGCGCGATATCCTCAAGGATCCGTTTCTGCGCCTGCTGGGCAAATATGTGCTGCTGCCGATGGCCGCGCTCTATGCCGTGGGCCTGTTGGAGACGGCGACGGCCAAGCTCAAATCCACCATCGTGCCGCTCGGCAACATGTCTTTCGACCTGCTCTGGCTCTTGCAGGCGGTGGTCGCGGGCGGCGTGGTGTTCTGGCTCGGGCGTTGGTCGAACGATCAATCGACAAGCTATATCCATGCCCAGCAGGACATGCGCCCGGCGACCCGACAGCTTGCCGCCAAGGCCGCCGAGATCGCCATTTTCGGCGCGGCCTTCCTGCTCTTGATGAACATCTTGGGCATCTCGCTCACCTCGCTGGCGGTGCTCGGCGGTGCGATTGGCGTGGGGCTCGGCTTTGGCCTGCAGAAGATCGCCGCCAACTTCATCTCGGGCGTGATCCTTCTCGTCGAGGGGCAGGCCACGGTCGGCGATTATGTCGAGCTGGACGGCGGCGAGGCGGGCACCATCGTCAAGACCACCGCCCGCGCGATGATCCTCGAGACCTTTGATGGCCGCTGGATCGTGGTGCCGAACGAGGATTTCATCACCACCCGCGTCGTCAACTATTCCGATCAGGGCAGCGCCAACCGCTATGAGGCGGAATTCTCGGTCTCGTATGATGCCGACGTGAACCGCGTGCCCGAGATCATCGAAGAGGCCGTGTCCAAGCTCGATTTCATCCTGCAAGTGCCCGATGGCCCCGATTGCGAGCTGCGCGCCTTTGGCGACAGCGGCGTCGAGTTTGCGGTCGAGTTCTGGGTCAATGGCATCGACGATGGCAAGAACCGCTTTACCCCGGTGGTGATGATGACGATCTGGAACGCGCTCAAGGACAATAATATCGAGATCCCCTACCCGCAGCGTGTGGTCCATCACAAGGGACTGCCGCCCGAGGCATGAGCGAGGCGCTGATCATCGGGGCCGGCCCGGCAGGGCTGATGGCGGCAGAGCGGCTGGCGGCATCGGGCGTCGCCGTCACCCTGGCCGAGGCCAAGCCGAGCCCCGCGCGCAAATTCCTGATGGCCGGGAAATCCGGGCTCAACCTCACCAAGGACGAGCCTTTCGAGGCGTTTCTCGCACAGTTCGGCGCGGCGCAGGCGGAATTGGCCCCGATGCTGCGCGGCTTTGGGCCTGAGGCGGTGCAGGATTGGGCGCGCGGCCTCGGTCAGCCGCTCTTTACCGGCTCGACAGGCCGGGTCTTTCCCGAGGCGATGAAGGCCTCGCCGCTGTTGCGGGCGTGGCTGGCGCGGCTCGAGGGCGCGGGCGTGCGGCTCGAACGGCGCTGGCGCTGGACCGGCTGGGACGGCGAGACCTGCCGCATTGAGACGCCCGAGGGGCCGCGTGTGCTCCGCCCCCGCGCCACGATCCTCGCCTGTGGCGGGGCGAGCTGGGCGCGGCTCGGCTCGGACGGGGCATGGGCGGGCTGGGTCGAGGGCACCGCGCCGTTCCGCCCGGCCAATATGGGCTTTGCGGTCTCTTGGTCCGACCATATGCGGCGGCATTTCGGCACGCCGGTCAAGGGTTGCGCCCTGCAGGCGGGCGATCAGCTCTCGCGCGGCGAGTTCGTCATCTCGGAACGTGGCATCGAGGGCGGCGGCATCTATGCGCTCTCGGCCGCGATGCGCGACGGCGCGCCGCTGAC
The DNA here is from genome assembly GCF_000152625.1 of Roseovarius nubinhibens ISM. Lineage (GTDB taxonomy): Bacteria > Pseudomonadota > Alphaproteobacteria > Rhodobacterales > Rhodobacteraceae > Roseovarius > Roseovarius nubinhibens. The sequence continues at coordinate 442,967 of NZ_CH724156.1, forward strand.
CATCGACCTCGCCCCGGATCTGAGCCTTGAGGATCTGCGCGCCCGGCTCGCCCGGCCGCGCGGCAAGCAGAGCCTTGCCAACCACCTGCGCCGCACGCTGCGGCTCGACCCGGTGAAACAGGCGCTCTTGATGGAGTTTGCCCGCCCCCTGCCCGAGGATCTCGCGCCGCGGGTCAAGGCGCTGGCCGTGTCGCATGACGGCCCGCGCCCGATGGATGAGGCGATTTCCACCGCAGGCGGGCTGCGCTTTGACGCGCTCGACGAGGGTCTCATGCTGCGCGACCGGCCCGGCACATTTGCCGCCGGCGAAATGCTCGACTGGGAGGCGCCGACGGGTGGCTATCTGCTCACCGCCTGTCTGGCGACCGGGCGCTGGGCCGGGGACGCCGCCGCGCGCTATCTGGCGGGCTGAGAGAGGCGCATCCACTGACAGAACCTGACAGGGGGTCTTGCTAGTCTGACCTCAGTCGCCTTTGAAAGGATGTCCCATGACCAGTACCGGTTCCTGCCTCTGTGGCAGCGTCACCTACCGCATCGACCACGCCCCGGAAACCGCCCATGCCTGCCACTGTGGCCACTGTCAGAAATGGTCGGGCGGGGTCAATCTCTCGACCGAAGTGCCCGAGGCCGCCTTTCACATCACCGGCGGGGCGGAGCATCTCGGCACCTATAAATCCTCGGACTGGGCCGAGCGCTGTTTTTGCAAAAACTGCGGCAGTTCGATCTTTTCGCGGATGACCGCCGAAGGTCCGCATCAGGGGCTGCATTACATCTGCATCGGCACGCTCGACAGCACGGAGGGGCTGCGCCTTGGCGATGAAATCTTCATCGACCGCAAACCCGCCTGTTACGGGTTCGAGGGCACGCATAAACGGCTGACCGAGGCGGAGTTCTTTGCCATGGTCGGCGGCTGAACCTCAGTTTCCCTGACTTAGGCTGGGCGTCAGGCTGCGCCCGGCCAGCTCTTTGGAAAAGGGCTGTGGCAGCGGATCACGCCCCAGCCGGGCGCGGTAAATCGGCAGGCTCTCGGCCACCCGCTGCACATAGTTTCGGGTCTCGCGGAACGGGATATGTTCCACCCAGTCCACCACATCGACCTCTGGATCGCGCGGATCGCCAAGGGCCTCGATCCATTGATCGGCCCGATGCGGCCCCGCGTTGTAAGCGGCTGACACCAATAGGATATTGCCGTCGAACCGCTCGGCCATCTGGGCCAGATAGGACGCCCCGAGCTGCGCGTTATAGCGCCAGTCGTTGCGCACTTTTTCCGGGTCATAGGCGACGCCCGTGTCCCGCGCCACATCGCGCGCGGTGCCGGGCATCACCTGCATCAGCCCCTCGGCCCCGGCATGGCTGCGCACCGAGAAATCGAACTCGCTCTCGCGCCGCGCAATGGCCAGCGCCATCTCCATATCGATGGGCAGATCCATCTCTTGCATCGGGTGCAGCGGGTAGTAGATCCCATTGGCGACCCGCCCTTCCGACGCCGCCGCCTTGCCCGCCATCACCTGCAGATGCGCGTCGCCCATCTCGTCGAGCGCCTGCCCCAGACGCGCCAGATCGTCCCGGCTCAGCCGCTCGGCCAGATCAGTCAGGAACATCTCGGCATACCAATCCTGCCCGTTTTTGGCCAATAGGACCCCGGCCTGATACGGCAGGCTCTTGGCGAACGCAGCCGCCCGCCCATCGCCCAGATCCTCGCGCCCGTTGAGATCCTCGGGCAGCGCCACACCGGCCTTTTCCGCCGCCAGCAGCCCGTAGAAACTCGTCGGATGCTCGGCCCCCGCCTCATAGGACACCTGTGCCGCCTCCGGATCGCCCAGCGCCTCCTGCGCCCGGCCCAGCCAATAGCCCGCCCGGCCCCGCGAGATCGGCGAATTGACCGCCGCGCTCAGCCGCTGAAAATGATCCCGCGCCAGTTCCGCATCATCGAGAAACCGCAGCGCCAGATAGCCCGAGAGAAATTCGAGATCGGCGTAATCGCCGCCCTCCTCCAGCCCATGCACCGAGGCCAGCGCATAGGCCGTGTCATACTTGCCCTCGCGCATCATCCGACGCGCCAGCGCCCGCCGCCAGCTCGCCCAGCGGTCAGGGATTCCAAGCCCCTTGTCGCTATGGCTCTGCGCCACGGTGAGGGCCATCGCCTCTTCGGTCTTGCCCATGTCGAGCAGCCGCTCGAACCGCCGGTAGGACAAGAGAGGATCGTCCTGCAACTCTTTGGGAAGGTCCGATATTCCCGCCGACGGATCACCGCCGTTCTTGATCTTGTCGCGCAGCGCCGAGAGCTTTTGCTGCGCCTCCGACACCAGGGGCCGCATGAGCGCCACATCCTTGAGCCCGCGCCATTCCGCCATGTCGAGCCGCGCGGCGTGATGATCGGCCAGAAACGGGCCGTGCTCGGCCAGGAAAAGATCATGCTCGGCCGTGCTCAGATCAAGCGTCCGCCACGCCAGCACGATCCCCGCCTCGGCATCGCCCTGCTTGCCCGCCGCCATCTGCGCCCGCGCGAGGCGCAGCACACCGCCCCCGGTCTGCGGGCTGCGGCTCTCGAAAAGCGCCAGCACCTCGGCATCGCTCGCCTCTTCAAACACCGGCTCGCTTTTCTCCACCAGCCGGTCGAGACCCGGGAAATCGCCATGGCTGTCCAGAAAGGCCAGCACCTCTTGCGGGCTGCCATGACCTGCGCGCAGCCGCATCCAGTCGATGATCGCAGGCCCCGCCGGGCCGCTCCGCTCGGCCAGCCCGCGCGCCCAGATCCAGCGCCCGTCCTGCGCCGCCAAGAGCGCCGAGGTCAGTGGCCGCGGCGGCAGGTCGCGCAGACCCTCCGCCGCCCAGCCCGGCGTCGCCCACGGGCCAACCCCGGCCCCGAGCCCAACCCCGAACCCGGCCCCCAGAAGGAAAACAATGGCCATTCCGCGTTTCACAGCTTGCATTTCACCGTCCGTCACATAATAGACAGGCCCAGCCTATGTATGCGGCCAAACCCCGTCCAATGACATTCGGTCATGATGGGCATGATCCCGCTGAGGCCTTCATTTTACGGGCCATCCGCCCGCCATGACAAAAGAAAGGAGCGTGTCATGCTTAAAGGTTCACTACCTGCCCTGGTCACGCCGTTCAAGAACGGCGCGCTGGATGTTGACACGCTCAAACACCTTGTCGAGTGGCACATCAACCAAGGCAGCCACGGTCTTGTTCCCGTCGGCACCACCGGCGAGAGCCCGACGCTCAGCCATGAAGAGCATGAAGCCGTGGTCGAGATCGTGGTCAAGGCCGTCAATGGCCGCATTCCCGTGGTCGCCGGTGCCGGCAGCAACAACACCGCGGAATCGCTGCGCTTCATGGAGCATGCCAAGAAGGTCGGCGCCGATGCCGCCCTCGTGGTCACGCCCTATTACAACAAGCCGACCCAGCGCGGCCTCATCGCGCATTTCAAGACGCTGCATGATGCCTGCGACCTGCCGATCGTAATCTACAACATCCCCGGTCGCTCGGTCGTCGACATGCTCCCCGCCACCATGGGCGAGCTGGCGAAACTGCCGCGCATCATCGGCGTCAAGGACGCGACCGGCGATCTCGCCCGCGTCTGCCAACAGCGCATCACCTGCGGCACCGACTTCCTGCAGATCTCGGGCGAAGACGCCACCGCACACGGGTTCAACGCCCAGGGCGGCGTCGGCTGTATCTCGGTCACCGCCAATGTCGCGCCGAAACTCTGCGCCGAGCTGCAAGAGGCGACGCTGCGCGGCGATTACGCCGAGGCGCTCAAGATCCAGGACCGGCTCATGCCGCTGCATCAGGCGATCTTTACCGAGCCGGGGCTTGTCGGTGTCAAATACGCCATGTCGCGGCTTGACCTGTGCAGCGCCGAGGTCCGCCCGCCGCTCACCCCGCTGCTGGACGAGACCAAAGCCCTCGTCGACGCGGGCCTGCGCCACGCCGGGCTGCTCAACTGAGCGCCAGGCTTGGATAAAAGTCAGACAGATCGAATGAGAAAGCCCCGCCCCCGCGCGGGGCTTTCGCGTTGTTGGGAGCAAAGGAACCCTGATGAATTTGGGTGTAACCACTCGCGAGTGAGAAACTGAGGTGTCCCGAGATTCAATCCCGGAGCCAAGTCACACTGTCACGAGAGGGAGCCTTCGATGTTTACATACGATTTCGATCACCCAGAAGAATATGTGGGCCGTTTTCAGCCCATTTTGGAACCGGTGGCGCGAGAGATCCTCCGCGAAATGTATGAGCAGTCTTCTTGGGATAGCTCCGATTCAGACCATCGTTACTTAACCAATAGACCGCCCTCGCCAGTGACAGACCATGTCCCGCGTGAGATAGAGAGCGATTTCGCGAAATGTCACCTCAGGGCATTCCATGCGACCCGCCTGTTGGATCAAGATACGATATGGCGAGAGGGACTTCGTGCCCTCAATCCCAATGATCAAATCGAGCGCGTTCGAAAGGCTTTCAGTAGCCTGCCGAGCAACGAATATACTGAGCGACTTCTCACGAAGCTTGCGACATGGAATGAAGAAAACGACCGAACGGGAGTCACAACTCGAGAGAAACTTTGCTTTGTGTCACCCCATCGCGTGGGGCTTCATGACGGCGGATGCGACATCTTCTTCAAACTCTTCGGCGGCGAGTTCATTCAACGGGTGTTGGGTAGAACAGTTAAAGATACCGACATCCCAATCAATGAGCCAGGAAGCCCAGCTGTCGTGGTGGTGAAGATACCCGCCACATCGTGCCTACATGGTTCAAATAAGGTTTTGTGGGACACTATGAACAGCCTTGGCCATTCCCTCCCGGAAACGTCCGGATCGGTTGGGGATGTCTGTATCCCTTGGGGTATCCCTCCGGAATGTATCGAGAGAATTTGTGACCGACACGACCCCTACCTTGCCGCCGTTGAGCCCGTCAAAGCACCGTAACAGCCGCCTCAATCCATCCGCCGCACCATGAGCTGATTGCCCTCGCGCCGGGTCTCGAGCACCTTGATCGCCGCGATCAGGTCGCTGAGCTTCTTATGCCCATAGCTGCGCGTGTCGAAATCTGGATTGGCCGTGGTGATCTGTTGGCCCAGACGCCCCAGCGCGTACCAATCGCCATCCTGATCGATGCTGTCCATCGCCTTGAAGAGCAGGTCGCGCGCCTCGGTGAGCTTGGTCGCCGGGGCGCGGCTCTCGGTCTCGGGCGCGCCGCCGAGATTCTCGAGATAGATGAACCGCTTGCAGGCCTTGCGAAACGCCTCGGGCGTCTTGCGCGCGCCGATGCCGAACACCTCGAGCCCCTGTTCGCGCAAGCGGCTGGCGAGCCGGGTGAAATCGCTGTCCGACGACACCAGAACGAACCCGTCGAACCGGCCCGTATGCATCAAATCCATCGCGTCGATCACCAGCGCGATGTCGCTGGCGTTCTTGCCCACGGTATTGGCCGGCGAATGATGCGGCACGAGGCCAAACTCGGCCTGCACCCGGTTCCAGCCATTCATCTGCTGGGACGAGAAATCCCCATAGCAGCGCCGCACCGACGCCTCGCCGATCGAGGCGATCTCGTCAAAGATGGCTTGCGTCCATTTCGGCGATGTATTGTCGGCATCGATCAGAACCGCCAAGAGCGGCGTTTGTTCGGGCATGTCTCTCTCCTGTGAGGCGCCCTCCTGTGAGGCGTCTGCCCCCACACATAGCACAAAGGCCGCCCCTTCCCAGAGGCGGCCTTGGCCAATCGCGCGAATTGCCGAAAAAGATCAGGCGTCTTCGCCGATCTTGTCCTGCGTCTGCGTCTCGAAATCCGAGGCGGCGTGCCGCTCCCAGAGCTGCTCTTCGGGCTCGCCCCAGAACCGGTTGACCTTGCGCCCGCGCTGCACGGCGGGGCGGTTTTCGATCTCATTGGCCCAGCGCTGCACATGCTCATACTCATGCAGGCTGAGGAAGGTCGCCGCATCGCCATATTGACGGCCGAGCGCCAGATTGCCGTACCAGGGCCAGATCGCCATATCGGCAATCGTATAGTCCTCGCCCGCGATGAACCGCCGCTCGGCGAGCTGCCGGTCGAGCACATCGAGCTGGCGTTTGACCTCCATCGCGAAACGGTCGATCGGATATTGCCATTTCTCCGGCGCGTAATGGTAGAAATGCCCGAACCCACCGCCGAGATAGGGCGCGCTGCCCATCTGCCACATGAGCCAGTTCATCACCTCGGTGCGCCCGGCCCCGGATGTGGGCAGGAAGGCGCCGAATTTCTCGGCCAGATGCAGCAGGATCGAAGCGCTTTCAAACACCCGCACCGGTTCCGCGCCGCTGCGGTCGATCAGCGCCGGGATCTTCGAGTTGGGATTGACCTCGACAAAGCCGCTGCCGAACTGATCGCCATCGCCGATGCGAATGGGCCAGGCGTCATATTCCGCGTCATGCCCCGCATCGAGAAGCTCTTCGAACATCGTGGTGACCTTGACCCCATTGGGCGTCGCCATGGAATAGAGCTGAAACGGATGCTTGCCCTCGGGCAGCGCCTTGTCATGGGTCGGCCCGGCAATCGGCCGGTTGGTCGAGGCGAAGGTGCCGCCATTCTCACTCTCCCAGGTCCAGACCTTCGGGGGGGTATAGCTGTCGTCGCTCATCACAGATGTCCTCTTGTTGCGCAGGCCCCGGCACCTTTGGCCGAGGCGTTGCTGTTAACCTAGCCACTCCACGCGAGGCTGCAACAGCAAGGGCCGCACAATCGCTGTGCGGCCCCCCAAATTCTCGTGATCACGCCGATCAGGCGCGCGCATGATCGCGATCAGTAGATCACCACCGAACGGATGCTCTCACCCGAATGCATGAGCTCAAACCCCTTGTTGATGTCGTCGAGCGGCATCGTGTGGGTGATCATCGGATCGATCTCGATCTTGCCGTCCATGTACCAATCGACGATCTTCGGCACATCGGTGCGCCCGCGCGCCCCGCCAAAGGCCGTGCCCTTCCAGACCCGCCCGGTGACGAGCTGGAACGGACGGGTCGAAATCTCGGCCCCCGCAGGTGCGACACCGATGACGATGCTCTCGCCCCAGCCCTTATGCGCCGCCTCGAGCGCGGTGCGCATGACCTGCACATTGCCGGTCGCGTCAAAGGTGTAATCCGCGCCACCACCGGTGAGCTCGACCAGATGCCCCACGAGATCGCCCTTGACCTTGGACGGGTTGACGAAATCGGTCATGCCGAATTTCTTGGCCATCACCGCCTTGTCATCATTGAGATCGACGCCGACGATCTGATCGGCCCCGGCCAGACGCAGGCCCTGGATCACGTTGAGACCGATACCGCCGAGACCAAAGACAATGGCGCGGCTGCCGATCTCGGCCTTGGCGGTGTTGATCACCGCACCGATGCCGGTGGTGACGCCGCAGCCGATATAGCAGACCTTGTCAAACGGCGCGTCCTTGCGGATCTTGGCGAGCGCGATTTCCGGCAGGACCGTGTGGTTCGAAAAGGTCGAACAGCCCATGTAATGCAGGATCGGCGTCCCATCGAGCATCGAGAACCGGCTGGTGCCATCGGGCATGACGCCCTTGCCTTGGGTCTCGCGGATCGACTGGCAGAGGTTGGTCTTGGGGTTGAGGCAATATTCGCACTGGCGGCACTCGGGCGTATAGAGCGGGATCACGTGATCGCCGGGCTCAAGGCTCGTCACCCCCGGCCCCACTTCGAGAACCACGCCCGCGCCCTCATGGCCGAGGATCGCCGGGAACGCGCCTTCGGGGTCGGCCCCCGAGAGGGTGAAATCATCGGTGTGACACAGGCCCGTGGCCTTGATCTCCACCAGAACCTCACCCGCTTTCGGGCCTTCGAGGTTCACTTCCATGATCTCCATGGGCTTGCCGGCCTCGACGGCCACCGCGGCTCTGGTACGCATCCTCAATCCTCCTGAAATTCGATTTGGCCGGACATTGGGCGAAAGATCGCAGCTTTTCAACACGCGATACCCGCCCCGCTTGCAAATCGCCGCTTGCCGGTCGAAACCTGTCGCAAACAGGAGATTTTCATGCGCCCCTTTATCCTCGCCCTGCCCGCCGCCGCCCTGCTGGCCGCCTGCAACCCCGAATCTGAAAGCCCTGCCATGCCCTCCGAGGACGCCTGCGGCGCCGCCGCCCTGCAACATCTCGTGGGCCAGGATCACACATCCCATGATTTCTCCAAAGAGGCCAAGGCCCTGCGCATCATCCCGCCCAACAGCGCGGTGACGATGGATCACCGGCCCGACCGGCTCAATGTCGATATCGACGATCAGGGGACGGTCACCCGGATCTGGTGCGGCTGAGCCGAGACAACACGCGCCCCGGAAACCTCACATAGACCGGGGCGATTTTGCTTGCCAACCCCGCATTTCACGGCAAACTTGTGCCATGAATGTCCAGAGCTCCTCTGCCTTCACCGGGTCTGGTGGCGATGCCCAGGTGGCTTTCCACCGCACCGAGCTGTCAGTCATCCTGTCGCTCTACGGGCGCATGGTCGCGGCGGGCGAATGGCGCGATTACGGCATCTCGAGCCTGCGCGACGTGGCCATTTTCTCGGTCTTTCGCCGCACCGCCGAAACCCCGCTCTACCAGATCGAAAAACGCCCCAAGCTGCGCGGCCGTCAGGGCCAGTATGCGGTGATCGGCATGGATGGGCGCATCCTCAAACGCGGCGCCGATCTGCGCACCGTCTTGCGCGTGCTGGAACGCAAGCTCATCCGCGCGGTCGAGTGATCCGATGACAGACACCGGCCCAGCTTCAGGCCCCGATTCAGGCCCAGACACCGGCCCCAACGCCGATCAGGCCGCCTATTGGCAGTCCCGCGCCGGCCAGAAATGGGTCACCCATCAGGCGACGCTCGACCGGCTCTTTGAAAACGTGCTGGCCGCCACCCTCGCCCGCGCCGCCCCGCAGCCGGGCGAAAAGGTGCTCGACATCGGCTGCGGCACCGGGGCCAGCACCCGCGCCCTGGCCGAGGCCATTGGGCCAGAGGGCCATGTCACCGGCATCGACATCTCCGCCCCGCTGATCGATCTGGCCCGCGCCCGCGTCACCGGCCCCCAGGCCAGTTTCCTGCGCGCCGATGCCCAGACCCAGAGCTTCGCGCCCGAGCATGATCTTCTCTTCTCGCGCTTCGGAGTAATGTTCTTCGACGATCCCGTCGCCGCCTTCGCCAATCTGCGCCGCGCCGCCAAACCCGGCGCGCGGCTCGCCATGATCTGCTGGGGCCCGATGCCCGACAACCCATGGTTCCGCCTGCCCTTCAAAGCCGCGGTCGAACGGCTCGGCCGCCCCTCACCACTGCCCGAATTCGCCCCCGGCCCGACCGCCTTCAAGGACATCGACCGGGTGACCGGCATCCTGCGCGACGCAGGCTGGTCCGCCGCCGAAGGGGAGGAGGTCGAGATCCCGCTCCTGCCGCCACAGGTGCTGCACGAGGCCGCCGAATTCGCCTGCCTCATCGGCCCCGCCGCCCGCACGCTTCAGGAAAAAGACGGCACCGAGGACGACCGCTCGGCCATCATAGAGGCCACCGCCGCTTTGCTGTCGCAATACCGACGCGATACCGACCTGACGATTCCGGCCCGTCTCATCCTCTACAGCGCCCGCGCCTGAACGCTTCTTCTGGCCCGAAATATCCCGGGGGTCCGGGGGCTGGCCCCCGGCTCTTCCCCCGGTCACTCCCCCGGTTCTAACCTTACTTCGACCGCGCCGCGACCTGCCCCGCCATGACGCACAGGATCTCATACATCACCGACATGCCGAGAAAGGCCGTGCCCCCCGACATGTCAAACGGCGGCGACACTTCGACCATATCCGCACCGACGATATTGACCCCTTCCAACGCGCGGCAAACCTGCAGCGCCTGATAGGAATTGGGCCCACCCACCTCCGGCGTCCCGGTGCCCGGCGCAAAGGTTGGGTCAACGAAATCAATATCATAGCTCACATAGGTCGGGCCATCTCCGGCGATCTCCCGCGCCTCCGCCATGACATCTTCGACGCCGCGCGCATGAAACTCTTCGATGAGGATGAGACGGATGCCCTCGGCCTTGGCAAAGTCGCGATCCTCCTCGTCATACATGGTGCCGCGAATGCCGATCTGGACCACGCGTTTCGGGTCGAGAAGGCCTTCCTCCACCGCCCGCCGGAAGGGCGTGCCATGGGTGTACATCATGCCGCCGAAATAGCTGTGAAAGAGATCCGTGTGGCTGTCGAAATGGATCATCCCCACCGGCGATTTCTTGGCCACCGACCGCAGCACCGGCAGCGACGTCAGGTGATCCCCCCCCGCCGTCAGCGGTAGAATCCCCGCCTCGATCACCTTGTCATAATACGCCGTGATCCGCGCCATACTGTCCTGAATATCCGCCGGATTCGGCCCGACATCGCCGAGATCGGCACAGCGCGCCGCCTCAAAGGGCCGCATCCCGCTCACCGCATGCTGGGCGCGCATCATGGTCGAGGCATCGCGCAGCTGACGCGGCCCGTGGCGCGGCCCGGGCCGGTTGGTGGTGCCACTGTCCCAAGGCACCCCGATGAGCCCGATCTCCACCTCGCCGAACCGCGCGTGATCCGGCGCCACATGCGGCAACCGCATGAAGGTCGGCACGCCCGCAAAACGCGGCAGCTCGAACCCCGAAATCGGGTGAAAGAATGTATCGCTCATGAAAGTCCTCCCAGACGTTTGCGGGCCGTGACCGGCCCCTCTCCCTGCGCCGCGATCCGGGCGATGGCCGCGCGCAGCGGCTCATAGGCCACCGCCATGTGATGGGCATTGGCATGCAACAGCGTCACGCTATCCGCCATCATCCCCACATGACCTTTCCAAAACACCAGATCGCCGCGCTGCAGCTCCGCGCCCTCGTCCAGGCTTTGCCCAAGCTCGGCCGCCTGCATGTCGCTGTCGCCGGGACAGGCCCTGCCACAGGCCGCGAGCCCCGCCTGCACCAGCCCCGAACAATCGATGCCAAAGCCCGAATTGCCGCCCCAGAGATAGGGCGTGCCCAAAAGCCGCTCGGCCACCGCCACCGGGTCGCTCTCCGGCTCCTCCGCCGGGGCCAGATGCGCCGCAAGCGCATAGCGCCCATCCAGAAGCCGCACGAACCGCCCGGCCTCGCCCACCACGCAGAGCTGACTGCCGAGCGACAGCGGCACCGGCCCCGCGCATTTGATATCGGGCGCGGCAAAGACCAGCGTCCGCGCCATCTGCACCCGATGCGTCGGGCGCGCCCAACCGGCCAACCCCTCGGCCCGCGCATAGCCCACATGCCCGTTGCCCTCATCGCGCAGAAAGGCCCAGCCTTCGCGCGTCTCGAGATGGGTCACCCGCTGCCCCAAAAGCACCTGCCGCTCGACCCGTGGCGCATGCGGATAGGCATAGAGCGACAGCACCGGCGCGACCACCCGCATCGCCGTGCCCTCAGCGAACCGCTCTGCCGTGACCTGACCGCGCAGCGACGCATGCGCCACCCGGTCATTGGCGAAATGACGACGCCGGTCCATCACAGGCCCAGCATCTCGGGCAGCGCCCCAAGCAGCGCCCGCGCCCCCATGCCGACCCCGCCCTTGGGCCGCGCCGGGGCCGCGCTCGGGCTCCAGCCATAGATGTCGAAATGCATATAGCGCGTCTCGCCCGCGAACCGCCGCAGGAAAAGCGCCGCGGTGATCGACCCGGCAAAGCCCCCCTTGGGCGCATTGTCGAGATCGGCGATACCGGGCTCGATCATCGCCTCATAGGGCTGGTGAAAGGGCAGCCGCCAGACCGGATCGGCCATCCGCCCAGCCGCCGCCATCAACGCCTGCGCATCGCCCTCGTCATCGGTGTAATAGGGCGCGAGATCCGGCCCCACAGCCACCCGCGCCGCGCCGGTCAGCGTCGCCATCGACACCATGAGATCGGGGGTGTCTTCCGCCCCATAGGCCAGCGCATCCGCCAGAACCAGCCGCCCCTCGGCATCGGTGTTGTTGATCTCGACCGTCAGCCCCTTGCGCGACCGATAGATATCGCCGGGCCGAAAGGCATTGCCCGCCACCGCGTTCTCGACCGCCGGGATCAGCACCCGCAGCCGCAGCGGCAGGCCGAGCGCCATGATCATCTGCGCAAGGCCCAGAACCGTCGCCGCCCCGCCCATATCCTTCTTCATCAGCCCCATCGACGCCCCGGGCTTGAGGTTGAGCCCGCCGGTATCAAAACAGACCCCCTTGCCCACCAGACACAAAAGCGGCCCCTCGCTGCCCCAGCGCATGTCGATGAGCCGCGGCGCGGCCTCTGCCGCCCGCCCCACCGTGTGGATGAGCGGAAAGTTCTGCGCCAGCAGCTCCTCGCCCGCCGTCACCTCTACCGCCGCGCCATGGGCCGCCGCCAGATCGCGGCACGCCGCTTCGAGCTCGGCCGGCCCCATATCCTCGGCCGGCGTGTTGATCAGATCACGGGTGAGCGCCTCGCCCGCCGCCATCGCCTCGATCCGCGCCGCATCGACGCCCTCGGGCGCCACAAGCCGCGCCTGCCCGCGCTTTTGGCTGGCATAACGGTCGAAGGCATAGCCGGTCAGCAGCCAGCCCAGCGCCTCTTCGGCCCGCCGCTCTGCCGCCAAACCGTCAAGCCGGTAGATCCCTTCGGGAAGCCCCGCCGCCACTGTCGCCAGATGAAACCGCCCGCGCGCCCGCACCTTGGCCTCGCCATAGCCCGCCAGCACAAGGTCGAGCCCGCCGTCGGCATCGGGCACCAAGAGAACCTCTCCCAGCCGCGCGGAAAACCCCGCCGCCTTGGCCCATTGCGCCACGCGCCCCGGCTGCGCGGCCAGCCAATCGTCAAGTTCGCCCGCCTCGATCACCTGCACCGGAACGGCATTTTCCGCTGTGGCAAAACCTGCGAGCGAGGGGGCGGGCGTCTCGGATGTCATACTGGGGGAACCTTCTGGCAAGGGCGCGATGGCCGAACTGATTTGCCCCAGCCTACTGCCCGCCCCGGCGCGTGCAAGCCCTCAGATCGCCCGATCCGGCCCGCGCCCCTATTCCCCCGATCCGCCGCCGGTCAAATCGACAAATCCTGCAATTCCCACAGCTCGTTGAGCGAACAATCCCCGATCCGGAGCAGCCGCGTCATCACCGCCGCCAGCGCCACGGCATCGCCCGCGTCAATGGCCACGCCCACATCGCGCGCCACCCGCGCCAGGGTCGCCATGCCGATCTGTTCGGCAATCGCCGCCACGCTGCGCGCCCCGCGATAGCTTTCTTCGAAATCGCGCGCCTTCCACGACCGATCCACATGCGCCAGCCGCGTCGCCAGATCCTCGAGCGCCCGGCACACCGCATTTTCGGCCCCCGCCTCGCCCAGCTCTTCATACAGAAGGCCAAGCCGGTCGGTATCGAGCCGCACGGTTTCCTCCCAGCGGAGCATGGTCACCCGGTCCACGTTCTCACCCATCCTGTTCACCCCAATGTCCTGTTGCCCCCATAGCCGGACCAGTATCGCGGACCCCGCTTGTCAAAAGGTTTCGCCAAACCCGGATTCTCTCTCGAATTCTCTGTGAATTCCCGCTATTGAGACCGACAGCCAAATTTCTTTGTGTCACCAATAGAGAGAGCCATGGAAAACGCCCGCCCCCTCCCATCCTATCTCGTGCAACGCTATCGCGGTTGGAAAGCCACCAGCTATGCCAATAACGAATCGTGGTATCGCCGCCTGTCGGACGAGGGTCAGCACCCGCGCGCCATGATCATCTCCTGCTGTGACAGCCGGGTGCAGGTCACCTCGATCTTCGGCGCCGATCAGGGCGAGTTCTTCATCCACCGCAACATCGCCAACCTCGTGCCCCCCTATCAGCCCGACGGCAATCAGCACGGCACCTCGGCGGCGGTCGAATATGCGGTGACCGCGCTCAAGGTGGCGCATGTGATCGTCATGGGCCATTCGAGCTGCGGTGGCGTCAAAGGCTGCCATGACATGTGCTCTGGCGCGGCCCCCGAGCTCGAGAAAAAGAGCAGCTTCGTCGGCCGCTGGATGGACATCCTGCGCCCCGGCTACGAACGGGTCAAGGACATCAAGGACCCCATCGAACGCACTGCCGCGCTTGAAAAAGAAGCGGTCGTCGTGTCGCTCGAAAACCTGATGAAATTCCCCTTCGTGGCCTCCGAGGTCAAAGAAGGCCGGCTGTCGCTGCACGGTCTCTGGCATGACATCGGCGAAGGCACGCTCGAACATTACCTGCCCGAGAAAGGCACGTTCGAGAAGGTCTGAGCCGCCTCAGACCGGGCCGGATAACACTGGATCACAGAGAAACAGCGCGGATCGCTCCGCGCTGTTTTGCGTTTAACCGGGGCCGTCCAGGCGGGCTTAGCGGAGCACCTTGTCCTCCGGCCATTTCAGCCATTGATCGAGCTTCACAACCTTGGTCTCGCCCGCCGCCAGATCGAAATGCCATTCCAGCACGCCGCGCTGCCCGTCGAGATCGCTCTCGCTCACCCGAGGTGCCGCTTCCCATGTGATCTCGAGCTGCTCCTGCTCGGAATAAGGCACCCGGTCGCGCAGCCGCACCGGCCAGTCTTCGCCCGTCAGGTTTTCGACCTCGATGCGCACCGCCTCATTCATGTCGTTGGATTTGCGGATCACCCCCCGGTCGCCCTCTTGCCGGTCCTCGATCCGCCGGGTGAGCCGCAGCCCGTCAATCGGGCCAAAAGCAATATCCGCCTCGGCCCCGGCGGGGACCAGTTCGCTATAGCCGCGCCCGACGAATTTGCCGTCGAGATATTTCATCACCATGCCGGGCAGGATCATCTCGCCGGTGTCATTGGTCATATCGGCCATGAGAAAGGCCGAACTGTCCGCCAGAGGCACGGCGCGGGCATAGGTCTCGGTCGTGGTCTCGAGCGTGCCGAGATCGATCCGCACCCGGTCCGCGCCAGAGGCCAGCGACAGTGGCCGGTTGTAGCGATAGCTCACCGACAGCCCGTCAAACTCGGCCTCGGCGACAATCGCCGGGGCCGGTTCCGCCGCCATCTCGGCCCGGGCGAAATCATCCGCCGCCGCGCCGCGCAGGGTCTTGAGCACCGGCTGCGGCGCGTCCTTGTCGGTGATCCAGCGCTGCCAGGGATGCACTTCGCTCGGCTCGGTCTGTTCCACCGGGCGCACCGTCGACAGGGTCAGATCGACCGCTTGCCAGTTCTCGCCGCTGGCCTGGCTCACATAGGCGCCGCGCGCAATCTCGAGCTGCCCGCTCTGCCGGTCGAGCCGCATGTCATAGACCGGCTGCCAGCCCGCCTGATGCACATTGTAGCTCAGCGTGATGCGCCCCTCGGTCGCCGCATCGGCCTCGATCGCCACCGCGAGCATCGCATGCGGCCCCTCCTGCGGCACCAGCGCCGCCAGCGCCTCGCGGGCCGCCTGCAAATCCTCTGTGAGGTCCTTGAGATCGCGCTCTGCCGCCTCGGCCCGGAGCCGCGCCGCCTGTGCCGCCTGTTTGGCGCTGAGCGTCTCGTCGCCCACCAGCCCGATCAGCTCGCGCAGCGCGGCGGGCTCCATCTGGGCCACCCCGTCGCCCTGCCCCAGCGCCGCCAGAAACGCCACCCGCGCCTCCGCCGCCTCCTGTTCGAGACGCACCCCCTCGATCTCGGCCCGCGCCCCGCGCAGCGCCTCTTCGAGACGTTCGACCTCGGCCTCGGCGGCCTCGATGGCCTCGCCCTTGGCCGGATCGCGCGGCGGCACATAATCGCGCCGGGTGGTGAGCGTGCCCATCGCCGCCCCCTCGACCGCGACCCGCACCGAATCGAGATCGGTGTCGCGCGGCAGATCGAGCAGGATCAGCTCATGCTCGCCCTGCGGCGCGCTGAACGTGGCCTCGCGGGTGACGGTGCCACCGCTCGGATAGAGCGTCACGGACCGCACCTCGGCGCGCAGCGGAATATCCTCCGCAAAGAGCGCCGCAGGGGCCACGGACGCCACGGTGGCAGACAGGATCAGGGGCAACATACGCATCAGAATTCCTCCGGGAAAATACCTGAGGCTCATGTTTGCACCACAGCCCCCGAATGCAAGCGCGGCCCCACGCATACGCGGAATGATGCCTGTCGCGGAAACGCAAAACGGCGCGGGGGTTCCCCCGCGCCGCTCACTGCTCAAAACTTTGAAAACTCAGGCTTTCTTGAGAACCCGGTTGCCCAGCGTCTCGGCGATCTGCACCGCGTTGAGCGCCGCGCCCTTGCGCAAATTGTCGGACACGCACCACAGGTTCAGACCGTTCTCGATGGTGCCGTCTTGACGGATGCGGCTGATGAAGGTCGCATAATCGCCCACGCATTCCTTGGGCGTGACATAGCCACCGTCTTCGCGCTTATCGATCACCATGATGCCCGGCGCCTCGCGCAGGATGTCGCGCGCCTCGTCCTCGTCGAGGAAATCCTCGAACTCGATGTTGATCGCCTCGGAATGGCCAACAAACACCGGCACCCGGACACAGGTCGCGGTGACCTTGATCGCCGGATCGACGATCTTCTTGGTCTCGGCCACCATCTTCCACTCTTCCTTGGTCGACCCGTCTTCCATGAAGACATCGATATGCGGAATGACGTTGAAGGCGATTTCCTTGGTGTATTTCTTCGGCGGCACGTCGGAGACCGGGTTATAGACCGCTTTGGTCTGCTCCCAGAGCTCATCCATGCCTTCCTTGCCCGAGCCGCTCACCGACTGATAGGTCGAGACCACGACGCGCTTGATCCGGGCGCGGTCATGCAGCGGCTTGAGCGCCACGACCATCTGCGCCGTCGAACAGTTCGGGTTGGCGATGATGTTCTTCTTGGCATAGCCTTCGACCGCCTCGGGGTTCACCTCCGGCACGACCAGCGGCACATCCGGGTCATAGCGATAGAGCGAGCTGTTATCGATCACGACACAGCCAGCCGCGGCCGCCTTGGGCGCGTATTTCTTCGTCGCGTCCGAGCCGATGGCAAAGAGCGCGATGTCCCAGCCGGTGAAATCGAACGTGTCCAGATCCTCGGTCTTCAAAGTTCGCTCGCCAAAGCTGACCTCAGTGCCGAGCGACCGGCGGCTGGCAAGCACCGCGATCTCATCGACCGGAAACTGGCGCTCGGCCAGGATGTTCAGCATTTCGCGGCCCACATTGCCCGTGGCGCCGGCGATGACGACTTTGTAACCCATGTTCTGATCTCCCGTAGGTTGGGGGGTTGACGGGCGGGTCATAACGCTTTCGGGTCCGAGGTTAAAGGGGCTTCACGCGTGACTGTCCCGGCTGCGCAAATAGACCAGCGATCCAAGGATCGCCGCCACCCCGAAAAACCCGAAGAGAACCGCATAGGCCTGCGGATCGCCCGCCCCGCCCGCCGCCGCATGCAAGGGCGCCGTGCCAAACTGCATGAGCCCGGTGCCGCCAATCCCGAAAAGGTTGAGCAAGGTCACCCCGCGCCCCGCCAGATGCGGCGGGATGAACCCGCGTGCATGGGCAATCACCACCGGGAATGTCGCCCCCGTCATCCCGATAAGCGCACAGAGCGCCACCGAGAGCCAGACCGACGCGCCAACAAACAGCGCCAGCATCAGGCACAGCGTGCCACAGGCCATATTGCCCCAGAAGATCACCCATTTCTGCGTGCCCAAGAGCCGGTCGAGCGGCCCGTAGATGAACGTGCCAAGGATCATCGCCACCCCCATCACCAGGCTCGCCTGCCCGATCTGCCCGGTGCCGAGCGTGAACACATCCGCCAGATAGGGCCCAATCCACAGGCCCCGAATGGCCGCCACCGGCGCATAGGCCACGAACATCATCGCAAAAATCGGCCAGAGCACCCGCATCCGCAGCAGATCAAAGATCGAGCCGCGGCTCTCATGCTGCACCGCCTCCGGGTCGCGCACCGTCACCGCAATCCCCGCCGCCACCGCCAGCGATACCGCCGCCAGGCCCCAGAGCGCCGCACGCCAGCCCACGGTCTCGGCCGCCAGCGCCATGGGATAAGACGCCACCAGATTGCCAACCGAGCCGACGCCAAGCATGACCGCCGCCAGCGTGGCGAACTGCGCCGGCGAAAACTGCCGCGCGAAAATGTAATAGGACGCCATCAGAACCGGCGAACAGCCGACCCCGATGAGACCCATCGCGATATTGATATGCCAAGGCGCGCTGGCCAGCGCAAAGATCGCCGCGCCGCCACCGCCGCCGAGCGCCAAGAGCACCGCCGCGCTGCGCCGTGGCCCGACCCGGTCGAGAAGCCAGCCCACCAAGGGCTGCATCAGCGCAAACACCGCGAACCAAAGCCCCGACGCCAGCGCCAGATCATCCGGCCCGGCCCCAAGGTCCGCCGCCAGCGGCGCCCCGAGCACCGCGAGGAAGGCGCGGAAAAACTGGCTCAGCACATAGGCGAGACAGAGAAGGACAAGACCGGCGCGCATGTCAGGCCCCAGCCAAGGCGCGTGGCGGGGAGGCAGCCGCGATCAACGCATCCACATGCGCCGCCGCCGAGCGCCCCAAGGCGTGCAAATCATAGCCGCCCTCAAGACAGGAGACGAGCCGCCCATCGCAAAGCTCTTCCGCCAGCGCACAGAGCCGTTCAGTCACCCAAGCGAAATCCGCCTCGATCAGGTCGAGATTGGCCAGCGGGTCGTCGCGATGCGCGTCAAACCCGGCAGAGACAAAGATAAATTCGGGCCGATGCTCCCTAAGGCGGGGAAAGACCTGATCCTCCCACGCCTTGCGGAACGCCGCGCCACCGGTGCCCGGCGCCAAGGGCAGGTTGAGCACATTGCCATGCCCACCCGTCTCATGCGCCCCGCCACTGCCCGGCCAGAGCGGCGATTGATGCGACGAGGCAAAGAACACCCGCGCGTCCTCTTCGAGCAGATCCTGCGTGCCATTGCCGTGATGCACGTCGAAATCGACCACCGCCACCCGACCCAGCCCGTGATGCTCCAGCGCATGCATCGCCGCCACAGCGACATTGCCAAAGAGGCAAAACCCCATCGGCGTCTCGCGCTCGGCATGGTGGCCCGGTGGGCGCATCGCGACAAAGCCGTTGCGCGCCTCGCCCGCCATCACCAGATCGACCGCCCGCACCGCGCCCCCCGCCGCGCGCCACGCGGCCTCCAGCGTGCCGGGCGACAGGAACGTATCGCCGTCAATCTGCGCCCAGCCCTCGCTCGGCGCGGCCTTGCGCAGCCGGTCGATATGGCTCTTGGGATGAACCCGCAAAATGTCATCCTCGGCGGCCATCGGCGCCACCACGCGACGCAGCTCCTTGCCCTCCAGCGCCTCGAGAACATGCGCCAGCCGCGCCACCTGTTCGGGGTGCCCCGGCGGCATCAGATGGTCGAACCCGGCCTCATGGGTGATCAATGCGGTTGTCATGCGCCCCTCCCTCGCGTGGCATCTGCGTGACAACAGCCCATCGCGCCCGCGATGTCCAGCCTCGTCAGGCTTGCCGCGCCCCGGCCCCCGTGCCAAGGTTTTCCCATGGAAGAAGACGTTAAGGACATCGTCGAGGCAGTCACCCCCGAGGAGCTTGCCCAGGACGCCCAGGAAATCGCTCTCAGCCTCTGGCAAAAGGGCGAATTGCTGCTTCAGGACATGGCGCGAACCTGGAACCTCTATCAACTGCTGATCTTTGCGGTGATCCTGGTGACGGCGCATGTGCTGTCGCGCGTCCTCGGGCCGCGCCTGCATGACTGGATGCGCGCCCGCGAGGGCTGGCCGAAATGGCGGATGCGCTTTCTGGTGCTGCTGCACCGGCGCTTGCGGCTCTTGCTGGTGGTGCTGATCACCTGGCCGGTGATCTGGATCATGCGCGAAGTGACCTTCAGCCACCGCACCGCCATTCTCGAAGTGGCGGGCAAGCTGGCCCTGTCATGGCTCGTCATCGCCATCCTCACCCGGCTGATTTCCAACAGTTTTTTGCGCGGCACCGTGCGCTATGTCGGCTGGACATGGGCGACGCTGATGATCCTCGAACTGACCGGTCAGGCGCGCCAGCTTCTCGACAGCGCGGCGCTCTCCTTTGGCGACACCCGGCTGTCGCTCTGGATGGTGTTCCAGGGGCTGATGATCATTGGCCTGTTGATCGTGGTGGCGCGGTTCATCTCGCGCACCACCTCGGAACGCATCCGCCAGAACGAAGACATCTCGCCCTCGATGCAGGTGCTCGCCCTCAAGGTGATGCAGATCACCCTCTATGGCGCGGCCTTCTTTATCGGGCTGAAGGCGGTGGGCGTCGATCTCACCGGGCTCGCGGTGCTGTCGGGCGCCATCGGTGTCGGCCTCGGTTTCGGTCTGCAAAAGGTCGTGTCGAACCTCGTCTCGGGCGTCATCATCCTGCTCGACAAATCGATCAAACCCGGCGACGTGATCAGCCTCGGCGAGACCTTCGGCTGGATCAACAGCTTGGGCGCGCGCTATGTCTCGGTGGTCACCCGCGACGGGCGCGAATACCTTATCCCCAACGAGGATCTGATCACCGGGCAGGTGGTGAACTGGTCCCATTCCAACGATTACGTGCGGCTCGACATCTATTTCGGCACCGCCTATCACGACGACCCCCACGCCGTCCGCCGCATCGCCATCGAGGCCGCCAAATCCGTCGACCGGGTGCTCGACTGGAAACCGGCGGTCTGCCACATCGTGGGCTTTGGCGACAGTTCGGTGGATTACATCCTGCGCTTCTGGATTTCCGACCCGACCGGCGGGCTCACCAATATTCGCGGCAATGTCTATCTGGCGCTCTGGGACGCGTTCCAGGAACACGGCATCTCGATCCCCTTCCCCCAGCGCGAGGTCAAGCTCCTCAACGAGCAGATCGCCGTCGCCCATGAGGCCCGCCACACCGCCGACCCCGCCGATTAACCCCCACCGCACCGCAATGAGCCCTTGTCACCCGGCTCACGCCATGTCACAGACGCGCGCAAAATCGCACCGCTCTGCGCGGTTTCATTGAAAAGTCACACCTGAAAGACTATTCTTGGGTCATGCCCTGCACCGGGGCGATGATCGGTGTGCAACCAAGGAGGACAACGTCCTGTCCACGACGACACAGGCGGCTTCGGCCGCACATCCGGGCGCGTCATTGTCGCCCGACATAACCGCAGACAGCGATACACAGCTCGCGCGGGTTCTCTCCTCACTCTCCGATGACAAGGCCGAAGAGATCGTTCAGGTTGACCTGCGCGGCAAAACGGCCATCGGCGATCACATGGTTATCTGCTCCGGCCGCTCGTCGCGCCAGGTCACGGCAATTGCCGAGAAACTGGTCGAACGGCTGAAACAGGAACTGGGTGTCGCCTCGCGCATCGAGGGCAAGGAAACCGGCGATTGGGTGCTGATCGACACCGGCGATATCATCGTCCACGTCTTCCGCCCCGAAGTGCGCGAGTTCTATCAGCTTGAAAAGATGTGGCTCCCGGCGGACAAGCAACCGACCGCGAACTGATCTGAATGCGTGTTCATATCTGCGCGGTGGGCCGGCTGCGGTCAGGCCCCGAACGCGCATTGATCGACGATTATCTCACCCGGTTCGACCGAACGGGGCGCGCGCTGGGCCTCGGCCCCTGCACCCTCCACGAGGTCGAAGACAAGAAGGGCGGCGGCATGAAGGCCGAGGCCGCCCTGCTCGACCGTGCCCTGCCCGCAGGCGCGGTGATCGTGGCGCTGGACGAACGCGGCAAACTGCTGAGCTCGCCCGAGTTCTCCGACAAGCTCGCCGGCTGGCGTGACATGGGGCGCGGCGATCTGGCCTTTGTCATCGGCGGCGCCGACGGGATCGATCCCGCCCTGCGCGCCCGCGCTGATTTCAAACTGTCCTTTGGCAAGATGGTCTGGCCGCATATGCTCGCCCGCGTGATGCTCGCCGAACAGCTCTACCGCGCCGCCTCGATCCTCGCCAACAGCCCCTACCACCGGGTCTGAGCCCGCCACGCGCGGATCAAGCCGGGACAGCTCCGGCCCGTGGGATGGCGCTCCACCGCTCCCGGATCACGCTTTATCCCGGCCAAGCCCCTCTGCCCCCACAGCCCATCACGCCATAACCAAAGCGCCAGCCCGCCGGAACGGGCCGGCGCTGGCCCGGCGGCCTGCGGCCTTGCTCCGGGCCATCCTGCAAAGACAACACGCGTCCCCAAGCGCGAGCGCCAGACCGCGGGGTGGCGTCCGACGCCGGTGCAGGGCAGTTTATGCTGGCCAAGCCCCGCTCGCATAGAAAGGCATAGGGCCAATTGCCAATCGCCAGCCCGGGGGGCGGTCTGGCGATCGCGCGGCGGCGCTGCGCGCCTTTGCTCCGCGCGGGGCATTGAACCCCAAGCCGGGACAGCTCCGGCCCGTGGGATGGCGCTCCACCGCTCCCGGATCACGCTTTATCCCGGCCAAGCCCCTCTGCCCCCACAGCCCATCACGCCACTCGCCAAAGCGCCAGCCCGCCGGAACGGGCCGGCGCTGGCCCGGCGGCCTGCGGCCTTGTCCCGGGCCATTCCCCCCAAGAAATCCGGGCAGGTTCACGCCCCGCGCGGCCTGTTAACGCTATCCCGGTTCACCCTGCCCGCCGGACGCGCTAGAACCGCCCCAACCAAGAGGCAGGAATCGACCCTTATGAGCATCCCCAAACCCGTTGTGCTGTGCATTCTCGATGGCTGGGGGCTGAGCGACAGCGACGTGGGCAACGCCCCGCGGCTGGCGCAGACCCCCATTATGGACCGGCTTCTGGCCGACTGCCCCAATGCCACGCTGCTCACCCATGGCCATGACGTGGGCCTGCCCGCAGGCCAGATGGGCAATTCCGAAGTGGGCCATATGAACATCGGCGCGGGCCGCGTCGTCGAAATGGACCTGCGCCGCATCGACCGCGCCATCGAAACCGGCGCCTTCGCCACCCTGCCGGGCATCCTGCGCTTTGCCGAGGCGCTCAAGGCCAGCGGCGGCACCGCGCATCTCTTGGGCGTGCTCTCCGATGGCGGCGTCCACAGCCATATCACCCATATGATTGCCGCCGCCGAAGCCCTCACCGCCCAAGGCCTGCGGGTCGCGATCCACGCCTTCACCGACGGGCGCGACGTGGCTCAGGTCTCGGCCAAAACCTATCTCGAAGAGCTCCGCGACGCCCTGCCCCAAGGCGCCTTTATCGCCACCGTCTCGGGCCGCTACTACGCCATGGACCGCGACAACCGCTGGGACCGGGTGAGCCTCGCCTTCGACGCGCTGGTCAACGCCCGCGGCTACACCGCCGACACCGCCTCTGACGCCATCGACAACGCCTATGACAAGGGCCGCACCGATGAATTCATCAAGCCCCGCGTGCTCGGCGACTATGACGGCATGAAGGACGGCGACGGCATCCTGTGCCTCAATTTCCGCGCCGACCGCGCCCGCGAAATCCTCGCGAGCTTTGCCGACCCCGAGTTTGCCGATTTCGACACCGGCCCCCGGCCCCAATTCGCCATCGTCTCGGGCTTTACCGAATATTCCCGCCGCCACACCGCCTATATGGATTGCATCTTCCCCGATGAAGCGCCGGAAAACACCCTGAGCCAGTGGATCGCCGCCAAGTCCCGCACCCAGTTCCACATCGCCGAGACCGAGAAATACCCCCATGTGACCTTCTTCCTGAACGGCGGGCGCGAACGGCCCGAACCGGGCGAAGAACGCTACATGGCCGCCTCGCCCAAGGTGGCGACCTATGATCTCGCCCCCGAAATGTCCTCGGGCGAGGTGACCGACCATCTGGTGCGCGCCATCGAACAGGGGTTCGATTTCATCGTGGTGAACTATGCCAACCCCGATATGGTCGGCCACTCCGGCGATCTCGACGCCGCCATCGCCGCCTGCGAGGCGGTGGACCGTGGCCTGGGCCGGGTCCGCGCCGCGATCGAGGCCAAGGGCGGCGCGCTCATCGTCACCGCCGACCACGGCAATTGCGAACAGATGATCGACCCGGTGACCGGCGAGCCGCACACCGCCCACACCACCAACCCGGTGCCGGTGCTGCTCTTGGGCGGGCCGGAGGGAGCCGCGCTGCGCCACGGGCGGCTGGCCGATCTGGCGCCCACGGTGCTCGCGCTGATGGGGCTCGACCAACCCGCCGAGATGACCGGGCAGAGCCTCCTCGCATGAGGCGCGCGGCGCTCATAGCGGCCCTCGCGCTGACCCTCGGGCCGCTCGGGCCCCTCGGGCCATTCGCCCCGCAGGCCCAAGCCGAAACCGATCCCGCCACCGCTGCTGAGGCCGCCGCCAAACAGCTCGCCGCCGCCTCCGAGGCGCTGACCGAAGCCGAAGGTGCGCGCAACCGCGTCAAGGCGCTGACCCAGACCATCAAGGCCTATGAACAGGGCCTGCAGGCGATGCGCGAAGGGCTGCGCCGGGTCTCGGTGCGTGAACAGACGCTGGCCCGCGACCTCGCCGCCTCCGAGGCCGAGATCGCGCAGTTGCTCGGCATCCTGCAATCCATGGGAAGCGCGCCGTCGCCGGTGCTGCTCTTGCACCCCTCGGGGCCGCTCGGCACCGCCCGGTCGGGCATGATCCTCGCCGATGTGACCCCGGCGCTCGATGCCGAGATCGCCGCCCTGCGCACCAAGCTCACCGATCTGACCCTGCTCCGCGCCCTGCAGGAAAGCGCCGCCGACACGCTGCGCCGTGGCCTCACCGAGGCCCAGCAGGCCCGCGTCGCGCTCAGCCAGGCCATCGGCGACCGCACCGACCTGCCGCGCCGCTTCACCGAGGACCCGGTCAAGACCGCCCTGCTCATCGCCGGCACCGAATCGCTCTCGGGCTTTGCCTCCGGGCTGAGCGAGATCGCCGTCGACGAGGTGCCCGGCTCGCTGCCCGGCATCGACGACCGCAAAGGCACGCTCGCCCTGCCGGTCCAGGGCCGCATTCTGCGCCGCGCCGGCGAGGCCGACGCCGCCGGCATCACCCGCCCCGGGCTCATCATGGCCACGCCGCCCCATGCGCTCGTCACCACCCCGGCGGCCGCCACGCTGCGCTATGCCGGGCCGCTCCTGAACTATGGCAATGTCGCCATTCTCGAGCCACAGGCCGGATTGCTTGTGGTGTTGGCCGGGCTGGATGTGGTCTATGGTCAGGCAGGACAGGTCTTGCCCGGCGGCAGCCCGGTGGGCATCATGGGCGGGGCCGAGGCCGATGCCGACGGCATATTGCCGCCCGGTGACGCCCAAAGCGCTAACGATTGGACGGAAACTCTCTATATTGAGATCCGAGAGAATAACGAGCCGGTGGACCCCGCGCTCTGGTTCAGAACAGACAAGGAAGATTGAGCATGAAGAAATTCCTGATGGCCGCAGCCGCTGGCACCCTGACCGGCGTGCTGGTGACGACACAGGTGGCGGCCCCTCTCCTTGCGCAGGAGGCCAAGAAAAACACCAATGTCTATGAACAGCTCGATCTCTTCGGCGACATCTTCGAACGCATCCGCGTGCAATATGTCGAGGAAGTCGACGACGCCGACTTGATCGAGGCGGCCATCAACGGCATGCTGACCTCGCTCGACCCGCATTCCGGCTACCTCCCCCCCGCCGACGCCGAAGCCATGCAGGAACAGACCCGCGGCGAATTCGGCGGCCTCGGCATCGAGGTCACCCAGGAAGAGGGCTTCGTCAAGGTCGTCTCCCCCATCGACGGCACCCCCGCCGACAACGCCGGCATCGAGGCCGGCGATTTCGTCACCCATGTCGATGGCGAGAGCGTGCTCGGCCTGACCCTCGACGAGGCGGTCGACCTGATGCGCGGCCCCGTCGGCTCGGAAATCGTGATCACCGTGGTCCGCGAAGGCGAAGAACCCTTCGACGTCTCGATCATCCGCGACACGATCAAGCTCACCGCCGTCCGCGCCCGCACCGAACAAGACACCGTCGTGCTCCGCGTCACCACCTTCAACGACCAGACCTACAGCAACCTCGAAGAAGGCCTCAACGAACAGGTCGAGGCCGCCGGCGGCTGGGACAAGATCAACGGCGTCGTGGTCGACCTGCGCAACAACCCCGGCGGGCTGCTGACCCAGGCGATCAAGGTCTCCGACGCCTTCCTCGACAAGGGCGAGATCGTCTCGACCCGCGGCCGCAACCCCGAGGATGGCGAACGCTTCAACGCGACCGAAGGCGATCTCGCCTCGGGCAAACCGCTGGTGGTGCTGATCAACGGCGGCTCCGCCTCGGCCTCGGAAATCGTCGCAGGCGCGCTGCAGGATCACAACCGCGCCGTGGTCGTCGGCACCAAGAGCTTTGGCAAGGGCTCGGTCCAGACCGTCATGCCCCTGCGCGGCGATGGCGCCATGCGCCTGACCACGGCCCGCTACTACACGCCCTCGGGCCGCTCGATCCAGGCGCTCGGCGTCTCGCCTGACATCCTCGTCGAACAACCCCGCCGCAAGCGCGACGAGGAAGAGGAAGAGACCAAGACCAACCGCCCCGGCCGCACCGAGGCCGACCTGCGCGGCAGCCTCGACAATGACAGCCTGACCGAGGACGAGATCCGCCAGATCGAAGAGGACCGCGCCCGCGCCGAAGAGGCCGCCAAACTGCGCGAGGAAGACTATCAGCTGGCCTACGCCATCGACGTCCTCCGCGGCCTCTCGGCCCTGAACGGCAAGAAATAAGCTGGCCACATAGGGCCTCACGGCCCCCCATCCCCCCGCGCGAGCCCCCGCCCGCGCGGGGGTTTTCGTTTGGGGGGAGGGATACCGCCCGGAACAGCCGCGCCAGCGGCCCGGGCAGCGCCCGACCGCCCCACGGGCGGGCGCTTTGGCCAATGTCACGCCTTATCATGACCCCCACGCCGAGGCGGCACTATAAACCGTGACAAACCTCTTTACCGATGCCCCCCTCGGTCGGGCACTCCCCTCCTGAAAAGTGGTTCAACCGCGGTCGCGACAGCTGGGTCCAATGGTTTACGCAAATGGTCAATGTTTCTTGACTTTTCCTTTTGCCTCACGCCGCTCCCGTGCGCGGCGCTGTTGGCGGGTCTCTACTGTTGGAAGAGCTGGGAGATTAGGAAATTGCTGAGTGGAAATACCAGTGTACTTAAGCTCTCCAGAATTCAGGATGTCCAATTCAGATCTTCTTTGCAGAACCTCAGCCTCGAGCTCCTCATCCCATTCGCTAACCTGCAAAGCTATTAGGTCTTCCGACCCTCCCTTAGAATCTGTATCAGAACCATGCCCATCAAACGCAAGGCCCACAACTGTCTCAATCGAACGATAATCCTGAAGAACGGCGTACAGATAGGTTTCAAGCATCGTGACGCGAGCCTGCCTGTATTGATCGTAAGCTCCCTTATCATCCAAGTAATCGGGGTACTTCAAGATCATGAATACGTATGCGACGACCGGTGACACGCTATCGACAGGCAACACGACGCGCGCATACCTATCTTGGTCCAATTTCTCCGAATTCGAAAGGGCGTCTAAAAAAGCTTGACTCAAAGCTCTTCGTCGAACACGGCATTCGGCAGCCATAAATCGCAATGCCGGTTCAGCCAAAGCCGCAGTTGGGACTTGATTAGCGATCTTTACAGAAGTTCCAGCCAGGATATGATCTGTAAACTGGGTTATTAATTTATCCCAAACATAGGAAATTTTGTCTGCCTGCTTTCGCGCTTTATTTTCAGGTCTTTCTTTGAAACCTTCGTAGAATCCCTCAGTAATAGTCAAAAGTTCACCTGGCGCTCGCATCGGAAGGTCAAAACTATGGTTGCCTTTGTCGTCTTCGTTTTGGAAGTAGAACGCGATCAAGTCCCTTTCACTATGCGCTGCGGCAATGTTCTTCGCACGGATAGCCCCGGATCGATGCGACAAATACTCAATTAAGTCTTTAACTGTATCAAATTCGCTGAGCACTGCATCAAGGCTGGTACGATCGAAAATATGTACAAAAGATTTATCAGGCTTTGGGTCTCCTACAAAAAATGGGACGTCTATCCCATGCCCCCCCATTGTTGTGGTATCAGCAATCACTAGAGTGCCGTCATCTCCTCCCCAATACTCTTTCGCTGCCTGCTCTGCGCCTATAGCCACACAGATACCGTGAAATCGCATTCTTTCCGGATCTGGCAAATCTAACGGAAATGGTTCGGTGCATTCTTTGTCCAAGAAAATCTTATCTTGGTGCCCCCGTAGGAACCTTTCGGCACCATGAATTTGATCCACTGATTTCTCGACTGCAGTTCGATACCATCGTTTCCACGCGACTAAGATATCTTTATGCCGCCGAAACTCGATCTCCTTGTCACTAAAAACGAGGACATCATCACCAAAAACCACCAAAAGGTCGCACAGTTCCTTACCGTCACCTTGGCCTCTTAGCTTCTTTTCAATGAACGTATTTGGATAGGACCAAAGGTTCAAAAAGGTTTTCTCTGCGAGGCGAGCGAGATATCTTTCGCTTTCGGTAAATCCTGTCCCGCGCTTAATAGGTTTCATGAGCACTACATCTTTGACCGTGGCCGAATCCGGCTGACTTTATGCGAGTTGGTTTGGGCAAACACTGACACCTTTGCGGCTAGGTAACAATGTTCGCCACACAGTTGTGGAAAAATGTCATTCCTTGGCGTGACGCGCATTTCACGCAACTAGGATCGCGAAGCCCCCTAGTTGTCTCAGACCGCCCTTAAGCATTTTACAGAAAAGCGCGTGTCCAGCGTAAATTTACCGCAACCGAGCCAACCACTCCGCGCCCGACCGCCCCACGGGCGGGCGCTTTCGCCAGCCACGCGCCCCATCACCACCCCCACGCCGAAGCCCCACCATAAACCGTGACACACCCCTGTCCCGATGCCCGTCCTCGGTCGGGCGCTCCCCTCCTGTCGCCGCCAAAACGACTCACCCCGACCCCCCGCATCGCGCGCGCCCCGCAAGGCCCCAACCCCGCCAAAACCCGCACTGTCGTTTTACCGTCGTAATACCGACGTGTTACCGACGCCGCGATTTTCGCCCCCCACAGCCCCCGCCAAATCGCCCCTATTCCGGCCATTTTGCCGCAGCCAAACCGCTGGACGCAGCCCCGATCTTGCGGCCATATCGCCCCATGATCCGCACCGTTCTGCGTCTTCTCATTCTGGTAACCCTGCTCACCGGGGTCACCCTGCCCAAGGCCACCGCGGCCTTGGCCTCTCTCGGCCTGTCCGGCTCGCAGACCATTGTGATCTGCACCGGCGAGGGGCTGCGCACCATCACCCTGTCCGCCGATGGCACCCCCGTCGAACAGCCCGAGACCCAGGATCATGACTGCCTCTTGGTGCAGGCCATCGCACCACCCCCCACAGCCCTGCCCGAGCGCCCGCAACCTCTTGTCACCGCACGGATTTCCGCCCCCGCGACGGCCACCACCCATGCCCGCGCCCGGCCACTTTTTGACGCTCCGGCCCGCGCCCCGCCGCTCCAGCCCTGATGCCATTTCACCCCTGACATCACGACCGGCCGCCTAGAGCTACGGCTGCGGCCAATTGGAGCCTACACATGACACAGACCCCCGCACGCGCGGCGCTCTATCGCGCCGTCTGGCGCTGGCATTTCTATGCTGGCCTATACGTTATCCCTTTCTTCATCCTTCTGGCCGCCACCGGCATGGCCATGCTCTGGATCGCCCATATCGACGGCCGCGATGGCGAGCGTCACACGGTCCTGCCACAGGCCCAGACCCTCGCCCTCTCCGAACAGGCCGCCAGCGCGGAAAAAGCCTTTCCCGACGGGAGTTTAGCGCAATATATCGCCCCCCGCGCCGCCGATCTCGCCGCGATTTTCCGCATCAACACCGACGACGGCCCGATGATGGTGGTGGTCGATCCCTACACGGCTGAAATCCTTGAGAAATTCCCCCGCCGCAGCGGCTGGTACGATCTCATGGACAATCTCCACAGCTCCCTCCTCCTCGGCCCCCCCGGCGACCGCCTCCTCGAGCTCGCCGCCTCCCTCGGCATCCTCCTCCTGATCACCGGTCTCTACCTCTGGTGGCCCCGCGACATCAGCCTCCGCCGCGCCCTCTTGCCCCGGCTGGGACGCCATGGCCGAAGCTTCTGGAAGAGCCTTCACGCCGCCACCGGGCTCTACATCTCATTGTTCTTACTATTCTTTTTGATCTCCGGCCTCTCCTGGGCCGGGATCTGGGGCGGCAAGATGGTGCAAGCTTGGTCGAGCTTCCCGGTTGGCAAATACTCCGGCATCCCGCTGAGCGACATCACCCATGCCGAGGCTCTCAATGGCGGCAAGAAAGAGGTGCCTTGGGCCCTCGAACAGACCCCAATGCCCGCCTCCGATGCCCATGCCCACCACGGCTCAGGCACCCCCATCGCCCCCAGCAACGCCCCCCCCGGCGCAGGCCCCCTGCCCGATCTCGACCGGATCGACCGCTTCGCCCGCGACATCGGCTTCACCGGGCGCTATCAACTCAACCTGCCCCAAGGCGACACCGGCGTCTGGACGCTGAGCCGCGATTCCATGAGCACCGACAGCCTCAACCCGACCTCGGATCGGATCACCCATATCGACCGCTATTCCGGCACTATCCTCGCCGACATCCGCTATGCCGATTACTCCCTGATGGGCAAGGCGATGGCCGTGGGGATCGCGCTCCACATGGGCACGCTCGGTCTGTGGAGCGTGCTCGCGAACACGCTCGTCTGCCTCTCGGTGATCTTCCTCTGCCTCTCAGGCGTGATCCTGTGGTGGAAACGCCGCCCTGCCGGCCGTTGGCCGCTCGCCGCCCCGCCCCAGCCAGAGCATATGCCGCATTGGCCCGCGGCCACGGCCATCGTGCTGGCCCTCGGCCTCGCCTTTCCCATGGCGGGCATCACCATCGCGGCGGTGCTTCTCTGGGATGCGCTGCTGCGGCCCCGCCTCATGCGGCGCGCACGCGCGTGAGTGTGCGGATCACAGCCGAGCCGGGGGCAACACCCCCCGGCTACCCAACCTCTTGCACCGGGCGCTCGGACCGGCACGCGTTGAGCGTCGTGTAAAGCATGTCGAAATCGGTCTTGCGCGCATAGGTCTTGAACACGATCCCATCCGCCTCCGTCACCAATCGCAGCACCCGAAACCCGACCTCGGTCCCGGCCTCAACCGCGGCCAGCGCGGTGGGCTCCGCCTGCCAGAGCACATGCCCCACAAGCCGTTTGCGATAGAAACAGAGCCGCCGGTCGGTCAGCGCCAGAATGCCGTGAATATTGCCGTCCCGGGCGCCTCCTGCGGCCAAGGACTGCCAGCCCTCCAAATGACAAAAAATCCTTTCTCCCGGTTGCAGAACCCCTCGCCGAAAGCCGCGGATATGCCTGTTTTCATTGGCCATCACTCTAACCTTAATTCTCTTTTTGAAATATGCCTTACAATGTCGCCGAAGCGCCGCTCGATCAAGCCCCCAGTTGCGCGCAAACAGGGCGAGACCCCGCTCTCGCCGCATGACGCCACGGCAGTGTCCACTGGATCATTGCCGCCAAACCTCCTATCCCTGTGACAACAGCTCAGCTCAGGACAGGTTCCCAGATGACACCCCAAGAGATCGCCGCCCTGCCGTACCGCCCCTGCGTCGGCGTCATGCTGGTCAATCGCGACGGCCATGTCTTTGTCGGTCAGCGGATCGACAATCAGACCGACGCCTGGCAGATGCCCCAGGGCGGGATCGATCCGGGCGAGGCACCGCGCGACGCCGCCCTGCGCGAGCTTTGCGAAGAAACCGGCGTCACCGCCGACCTCGTGCAGATCGAGGCCGAGAGCGACGGCTGGCTGCCCTATGATCTGCCGCATGATCTGGTGCCGAAACTGTGGAAAGGCCGCTTTCGCGGGCAGGAACAGAAATGGTTCCTAATGCGTTTCACCGGCACTGACGATCAGGTGCAGATCTCCACGGACACGCCCGAATTCTCGGCTTGGCGCTGGGTGCCGCCGTCCGAGCTGATCGACCGTATCGTACCCTTCAAACGCGAGGTCTACAGTGCTGTCCTCGCCCAGTTCGGAGACCGTTTATGAGTATGAAAACCGTTCTTGCCACGCTCGTCGCCAGCAGCCTCACCGGTCCCGCGCTGGCCCTGTCCTGCCTGCCCCATGATGTGACCGACAGCTATACGCAGGCCGCCGAGGCCGAGGCCAGCTATGTGGTGGTGCACGGGCGGCTCGTCTTTGACGAAACGAGACTGCCCAAGGTCGACATGACAAATCAGGCGGCGACCCCGGCAAGCACCCGCATCCCGGCGCTCATCTCAGGGAAATCTCTGAGCAAACAGGGCTTTGAACGCCGCTTTGAAACCCCGATCTCGCTCGACATCGAATGCGCCGGACCGTGGTGCGCGGGCGCGAAATCCGGCATCGATTACCTCGCCTTCCTGCGGGTCGAACCGGATGGCAGCTATGCGCTTGCCCTCAACCCCTGTGGCGGCCAAGGCTTTGGCGAGCCGAGCCAAGAGCAGCTCGATCAGATCCTCGCCTGCCACACAGGCGGCCCCTGCCTCTCGGGCCTGATCCAGTTGGAACAGGGCGAGCAGGCCCCCGCCGAATAGGCCTCCGAGGTCTCAACCGGCCGTCGCATCAAAGACTCAACGCGCCTCTTCTGGCTCGAAATATCCTGGGGTGAATTGGCCGCAAGGCCAAGAGGGGCAACGCCCCTCCCCACCTCTGACAGGGGTCAATCGCCCCGCCGTCCTCACATCAATTGCGGCGCAGATCCTGCAAGAGCTCCTTCGACGGCGCGCCATTGGCCGAAATCCCGCGCGCCCGCTGATAGGCCCGGATCGCCGCCGAGGTTTCCGGGCCGACATTGCCGTCCACCTTGGTGATCTTATAGCCCTTGCGCTGCAGCAACGCCTGAATTTCCTTCTTCTCGGCCTCTGATGTCGCCGAATAGCCGCGCGGCCAGCTCGCCTGGATCGGCGGCCCGCCTCGCAGCCGGTCCGACAGATGCCCGACCCCGATCACATAGGCATCGGCCCGGTTGTATTTCTCGATCACGCTGAAGTTGTGGAAAATCATAAAGGCCGCGCCTTGCGTCCCCGCCGGCAGCAGGATCGACGCATTGCCATAATTCGGCACCGCCCGCCCGTCGATGCCGACGACGCCCTCATTGGCCCAAGCCGCCGGGCTCTGGGTGAGCTTGCGGCTCGCCCGGCCCGCGTTAAAACCGCGCGGCAGGCGCACTTCGACGCCCCAGGGTTGGCCTTTTTTCCAACCGAACCGCTTGAGATAGGCCGCGGTCGAGGCCAGTGCATCGGTCGGATCATCCGACCAGATGTCGCGCTTGCCATCGCCGGTGAAATCCACCGCATAGGCGAGATAGGAGGTCGGGATAAACTGGGTATGGCCCATCGCCCCGGCCCAAGATCCAGTCATCCGGTTCGGGGCCACATCGCCCGACTGGATGATCTTGAGCGCCGCAATCAGCTGCTGCTCAAAGAATTTACCGCGCCGCCCGTCATAGGCCAGCGTCGCGATGGACTGGATCAGCGGCTCGCGCCCGCGCCTCTCGCCATAGGCGCTCTCCATCCCCCAGATCGCCGCGACCACCTCTTTTTCTACGCCGAAATGCGCCTCGATCCGGTCAAACGTGTTGCGATACTGGCGCAGCACCTTGGTGCCATTTCGCACCCGGCTCGTGGAGACGGCGAAATCCAGATATTCCCAGATTTCCTTTTTGAACTCCGACTGGTTGCGGTCTTTCTTGACGACGCTCGGGTCATATTGCACGCCGCGAAACGCCGCGTCGAACGTCCGGTTCGAAATGCCCTGCGCCCGCGCTCGCGACCGGAACCCGTTGATCCAATTGGCAAACCCCTGATGGCTCACCCGGGTCTGCACGACGCTTTCCACATTAAGGTCACTCGGCCGCAGCACCGGCCGCGTTCCGCTCAGCGATGCGAGCGTCACCGTGGCCTCAGGCGCGACTTGCCCAGTGCTCTGCACCGCCTGCGCGGCCACCGCGAGCCCGCCGGGCCGCTGCTCGGGGCGCAGCGACGATTCGACCGCCCGCGCCTCGACCTGTCCCGCCAGTCCAAGGACTACGCCCACACCGGCACCGAAAAACTTTTGATAACGCATTGCTCTGGCCTCCCCAGTGGTCTCGGGCCCTTCCTCGTGGCCCTGTTCCCCCTGATCGTACCGCGACTTGGTTAAAATCAAAAGAACACAAGCACAGCCGCGCAAGGCTCCGCCTATGGGGTTGCGGCCTCGGCATGGGTGGCCTCCTCGGCCCGCATCGCCGCCATATACTGCCGCAGCATCGGCACCCGGTTCGGTCGGAACGACTGATCCAGCACCTCGAGATCGCGCATCCGGTCTAGACGAAACGCCCGAAAATCCGCCCGCAGATGGCAATAGGCCAACAGACAATGCGACGCCTGCATATAGGCAATGCTGAGCGGATCGACACTGCGCGCCGTCGCCCGCCCCTCGGCATCGGTATAGGCGAACCGAATGCGCCGCTCGTCCCATGTCGCCTGCCGCAGTGCCACCACATCGACCCCGGGTTCCGGCAGCGGCGTGAACCGCGCCGCGCTGAGCACCGCGTGACGCAGCCGATGCGCCTGGCTCTCGGGCAACCGTGCTCGCAGCTTTGACAGCGCCCGCCCCGCCGCGCCGCGCAGCGCCGGATCGCCAATCGCCTCTACCTCGCGCAGCCCAAGCACCAGCGCCTCCAGCTCGTCACTGTCGAAACTGAGCGGCGGCAGCGCCGCATCCTCGATGAGCGTATAGCCAAACCCCGCCGCCCCATCGATCACCGCCCCCAGCCCGCGCAGCGCCTCGATGTCGCGATAGACCGTGCGCGGCGTCACGCCGAGATCCTGCGCCAGTGCGGCGGCGGTGGCGGGCGGGGTCGAGAGGCGCAGCGCCTGCATCAGCTGAAAGAGACGATGGGTCCGGGTCATGATGCGCTTATTCTCGCACATGCTGACAGAACCTGTCACCTACCCAGCACGAGAGGCCCGAAATCCCGGCGTTACTTCTCGGTAAACTTGAGCTCGATCCGGCGGTTCTGCGCCCGCGCCTCGGCGCTGTCGCCCTGCGCCACCGGCTGATACTGGCCAAACCCATTGGCCGAGAGCCGATCCGGCGGAATGCCAAGGCTTTCAATCATATAGCGTACCACCGAAAGCGCCCGCGCCTGACTGAGCTCCCAATTGTCGGCAAACTCCGCCGAATTGACGATGGGCACGTCATCGGTATGGCCATCGACCCGGATCACCCAATCAAGCTCGGGCGGGATATCCCCCGCCACCTTGCGCAGGATCTCGGCCACCTTGGCCACCTCGCCGCGCCCCTCCGTCGACAGCGCCGCCCGTCCCGGCGCGAACAGCACCTCGGAGGAGAACACGAACCGGTCGCCCTCGATCCGCACCCCGTCCTGCGCCCCGAGCACATCGCGCAGCCGCCCGAAGAACTCGGACCGGTATTTCTCAAGATCCTGCTTCTGCGCCTCGAGAAGCTTGGCCTTCTCTTCTTGCAACTCGCGACGGCGCTTTTCCTCGGCCGCGAGCCGCGCCAACGCCACGTTGAGATCCTTGCCGAGCGTCTGCAACTGCACCGAAGACGAGCTTTCGCGATCCACCGCATCATCCAGCAGCGCCTGCAACTCGCCCAATTGCGTGCGCAGCGCCTGAACCTGCTGGTTGAGCAAGGCCTGCTCGCGCCGCGCCGCCTCGGTCATCGCCTCCTGCTCCGACAGGGCCTCGCGCGCCTGCGCCAGAAGCAACGCCCGCGCCTCGGCCTCCGAGAGCTGCGTTTCCGCCTCCTGCTCTGCCGCGATCTTGGCCGCCAAGGCCGCCGCCAGCTTGTCGCGCAGCTCCTCCTCGGTGAGGCTCAGATCCTCGGCATCCGCCGTCACCGCCGCCAGCCGCTCGCGCAGTTGCGCCAGCTCGGCCTCGCGCGCCGCCAATTGCTCTTGCAGGTTCTGCTGATCCGCCTGCGCCGATTTCATCGTCTCGAGCTCGGCCGCCCCTTCTTCCGCCGCCACCAGCGCCGCCGCCAGCCGCGCGTTGAGATCGTCGCGCACCGTCTCTGCCGCCGCCAACAAGGTCAGCGTCTCTTCCGCCCGCTTGCGTTCCGCCTCGAGCGCCAGCGTCATCGCGCTTAGCTCCGCATCCGCCCCCTTGAGCCGCTCGCGCAGCGCCTCTGCCGCCGCCGCCTCGGCCAGCCGCGAGGCCTCTTCTTCGCTCAATTGCGCCTCGAGATCCTCGACCTTGGCGGTCAGCGCCCCTTGCGTCGCATCGGCCTGCGCGTTCTTCGCCTCGAGATCGGCAATCAGCGCCTCCAGCGCCTCGCGCTTGGCCGCCGCAAGCCGCGCCGCCTCGCTCTGGGCATCGACCTCGTCGCGCATCCCGGCCAGCGCCAGTTGCAATTGTTCCTGACGGCTGAGCAACTCGTCGCGCCGCTCTTCGAGATCGGCAATCGTGCCGAGATTGCCCTCGCGCTCGGCCAAGAGCCCCGCCACCTGCTCTTCAAAGCTCGCGATCCGCGTCGCCGCCGCGGCCAGATCATCGGCCTGCCCGGCCACCAGCCCTTCGAGCTCGGCAATCCGCGCCACCTGCGCCGCCGCCCGCTGCCGCGCCTCGCCCAGCGTCGTGGTCAGCGTGCCGACCCGCTCTGACAGCGTCGCATTGCGGTCCTGCTCCAGCCCCAGCGCCTCCGACAGGGCGACAATCTCGGCCGAGAGCTTGTCGAGCCGCGTCGCCTGCCCGGTGATCGTCTCGCGCAGGACGAATTGCACCACCATGAAAATGGTCAGCACGAACATCAGCACCAGCAACAGACCGGTCATCGCATCCACGAAACCCGGCCAGATCGAGGCCTGGAAGCGTTGCCCGGTGCGCCGCGACAGGGCCATGGCCTAGCGCTCCGGTCGCCGCGGCGTGGCGGGGGGAAGCTGAAACTCCGGCACCATATCCTGCACCGCGCGTTTGAGCTCGGCCAGATCGGTGCGCAGCTCTGTGGTGCTCTCCTGCCGACCGGCGCTGATCTCTTCGAGAATGCGCAGCATCTGCACGTCAATCGACCGCAGCCGCATCCGGCTCTCGGCATCGAGCCCGCCGGATGTGTTCGCATCGGCGCCGTTTTCATAGCGCTGCGTCAGGGTCGCGATCAGCGTCTCCTGGCCCTCGGCCACCCGCATCAGCGCCTGCACCTGCGGCCCTTCCCCGCCGAGCCGGTCGCTCAGCCGGTCGAGCGCGGCCGACAGCGCGTCGAGCTTTTCATCGACCATGGCGCGGCTCATGTCCGACTGGCTCAGCATGAGGTTGAGCCCGTCCATCTGCGCGCTCATATGATCAAGCGCCCCGGCCAGCATCGCGCCCTCGGCGCTGCTCTCGCCCTCACCGCCCCCGGCAAAGCCGACGCGGGTGATGGTCGACATCCATTCTTCGAGCTCGCGGTAAAACCGGTTCTGCCCATGGCTCGCGAAGAGCTCCAAGAGCCCCACCACCAGCGATCCCGCCAGACCCAGCAACGACGAGGCAAAGGCCACGCCCATCCCGCCAAGCTGCGCCTCAAGCCCGGTCATCAGCCGGTTGAACACCTCAACCCCGGCCTCGCCCTCTTGCGGGGCAAGGCTGCGGATCGTGTCCACCACCGCCGGAACGGTCGTCGCCAGCCCGTAGAACGTGCCGAGAAGACCGAGGAAAATCAGCATGTTGACGATATAGCGCGTGATCTCGCGCACCTCGTCGATCCGCTGCACCACCGAATCGAGGATCGACCGCCCGGCGCTTTGCGAAATCTGCATCCGCTTGCCCGCCCGCTGCCGCAACAGCGCCGCCAGAGGCGCGAGAAGCTGCGGCGCGTTGGTGGCCTCGTGCCCCGCCCGGTCGGCGGCGAAATCCTCGAGCCAGCGCACCGAGCCGATCAGCTGAAACACCTGCCAAAAGCAGGAAATCACACCGATCAGAAAGACAAAGAGGATAAACCCGTTGAGATAGGGGTTCGCCTGAAACACCGGCAACACCCGCGGCAGCGCCACAAAGGCACCAAACCCGGTAAGCACCAGCACGATCAGCATCAGTATGATCTGCCGGATCGGCGTGGAAAAATGCGGCTCGACCTCGCGGTCCGGCTGGTCCATCTGGACACCCCCGACACGTTTCTTCATTGGCCGCAGCCTACGCGGATCGAACTGCTAAGCCAAGGTCTTATCCGGCGATCTCCCTGACCCGCCCGACAAGCCATTCGAGATCCTCGTCGCCGATGCCAAGCTCGACCAGATGCGCCACGGTATTATAGAGATATTCGGTGTTCGGCCCCCGCCCGCCCACGGCCCGCGCGATGATCTGCGCCTGCGTCTCGAGCGGCTCACCGCCGCAATATTGCACATGATCAGGATCGACCACATAGGTCACCGCCTCGACCCGCCGCCCATCCATCAGCTCGAGCGGCAGCACCTCCTCGATATAGGCCGAGGAGATCAGCTCGCGCTCGCGCAGATAGTCGAGCACCGCCGCCTCCTGATCCTCGGCCACCCGCAGCGCCACGCCGGTACAGGCCGCGCCCTCATGCGCATCGAGCGCCAGCACCAGCCCCGGCGCCTCTTCGGTGCCGCGATGATGGATCGACCGCATGCAGAAACTGCGCGCATAGCCCGGCAAGGTGGCAATCACCTTTTCCACCGGTTCAAATCCCGGATTCCATACCAAAGAGCCGTAGCCGAAAACCCACATCGTCATTCGCTTGTCCCTCGCCGTTTCCCGCTTATAAACATCATCACGTCTCGCTGTGAAAGGGTAAGCCGATGAGATTGATGTTTACTGCGCTTGTTGTGCTTGCCTTGGGATGGAGCATCTACTGGGCCATCGGCTCGGGCGCCGGGCAAAAGGGGCTCGAAACCTGGTTCGAGGCCCGCGAGGCCGAAGGCTGGGTCGCCGAATACAGCGAGATGTCGGTCGAAGGCTTCCCGAACCGCTTTGACGCCAAGTTCGAGGATCTGGCGCTCGCCGATCCCGACACCGGCCTTGCCTGGGAGGCGCCGCATTTCGAAATTCTCGCGCTGAGCTATCAGCCCAATCACCTCATCGCCGTCTGGCCCGACAGCCAGCGCATCGCCACCCCGCTGGCCAAATATGACGTGACGAGCGACGACATGCGCGCCAGTCTCCGGGTCGCGCCGCAATCCGATCTGGCGCTCAACGAACTCACCCTGACCGCCAAGACCCTCACCGTGGCCGAGCTCGGCCAGACCGAGACCGCCCGCCTCGACAGCCTCACCCTCGCCGCTGAAAAAGCCCCCTCCGGCGATCTGCCGCGCTACCGGCTCGGCGTGCAGGCCGACGGCTTCACCCCAAGCGACGCCTGGCAGAAACATCTCGACCCGAACGGCCGCCTGCCGGAAAAACTCGACCAGATGCGCATCGACATGACGGTCGAGTTCGACAAGCCGTGGAACATCAGCGCCATCGAAGAGGCCCGCCCCCAGCCCCGGATGATCGACCTCAAGAGCGCCGAGGCGCAATGGGGACAGCTCGCCCTCGCCATGGCGGGCAAGGTGACGGTCGACGATCAGGGCCAGCCCGAGGGCGACATCACCATCAAGGCCCGCAACTGGCGCGACATCCTGCAACTCGCGCGCGAGGCCGAAGCCCTGCCGCCAAGCCTCGCCGACACCGCCGAAAGCGCCCTGTCGCTGCTGGCCCAGATGTCGGGCAACCCCACCACGCTCGACATCCCGCTGACCCTGCGCGGCGGCCGCGTCTGGCTTGGCCCCGCCCCGCTCGGCCCCGCCCCGGTGCTGCGGCTGCGTTGATCCTGGCCGCCGGACCGGCACCACACTCACATCTCAGGGCGGGGTGTCAAAAATGTCCCGCCTTGCGAAAAATGCACCCAAGCCCCGATTTTCCGCCCCGGCCTCTCTGGTCACGCACAGCGCTTGCTTGCTAAATAGGGATCACGCTGGGGGGCGTCACGCACAGGGACTATCAGATACATGCACCGTCGCCTCACCGCCGCTCTTGGCGCCAGCCTGCTTTCGCTCTCCATTCTCGCCCCTTTGATGACCGGCACCGCCCAGGCGGGCGACCGCCAGCAGCTCGGCTATGGCCGTCTCGTCACCAATGACCTGATCGGCGACGGGCGCGACCGCTGGCGCACCGGCTCTGTCGCGTCGAGCCGCGTCTGGGGCCCGGAATGGACCGGCGACCTGCCCGAGGGCTTTGGCGATCTGCTCGAACTGCGCCTCAATTTCGAGGCCATCGCGCCGGAACAGCTCGCCGCCCCCGCCGCCGGTGACCGCCCCTATGCTGCGGCGATCTCGGTCGGGCTGCACAGCCATTTTCAGAGTGCCGGCACCGAATTCGCCCTCGGCGGCGATCTCGTCTTTACCGGGCCACAGACCGGCATCGACGATTTTCAGGACTTCATGCATGATTATCTGGGCGGCGATGACATCAATTCGACCACCCGCAACGGCCAGATCGGCGATGACATCAACCCGACGCTGGTGGCCGAAATCGGCCGCCCGCTATCCCTCGGCCCCGCCCGCCTGCGCCCCTTCGTCGAAATGCGCGCCGGGGTCGAAACCCTCGCCCGCGTCGGCGCAGACCTGAGCTTTGGCCGCATCGGTCAGGGCGAATTGCTCGTCCGCGATCCGGTCACCGGTCAGCGCTATCGCACGATCCGCACCCCGGAACCCGGCATGGGCTTCGTCTTTGGCGGCGACATCGCCTATGTCGACCACAGCGAATACCTGCCCTCGAACCAGGGCTATCAGCTCACCGACAGCCGCGCGCGGCTACGCACCGGCCTGCATGTGCAGACCGAGGCCGGGCATCGGTTTTTCTATGGCCTGACATGGCTCGGCAAGGAGTTCGAGGCCCAGCGCGACGAACAACTTGTGGGGTCTCTGCGCATCAATCTGGAATTTTGACGTAACGGCCTTGACCTCTTCTCTTGCGAAATGAAGAACCTTTGTTAACCTGTCAGTAATAAAAAGAATAAACGGCAGGAAATACGGGCAATGAGAACGGGCTTTCAAGGCACGTTTGTCATTTCCATGTCGCAAACAGAAGTGGACGATTTCCCGCCTAAGGGGATCGATGCGATTACGGTCGGTGCGACCTGGTCGTGGCGTGGCGACATGATCTGTGTCGACGGGCCCTCCTCAGTTTTGCGACTGGAAAAGGCAGACACGCGGGCAGGCACCCGCAAACGCGCGGCGCGACTGGTCCGCAAGATGGTCGGCGCGGCGATGACCGGCACCAATGATCTGACCAAGATCGAGATCGCAGACCCGCTTCTGGATCGCGGTTTCGTCGTCACCAACGGGGTCAAGAGCTATACGATCACCGTGATCGAAACCGGCACGCAATCGCCCCCCCTCTTGATGTTCCATGACGACATCCCGCCCAAGAACACCGATATGTGGGTCGTCCATCACAGCTTTGAAGGGCTGAGCGCCCCGGTCAGCGACCAAGGTCCCGACGCGGGCGGCGTGATCTGTTTCACCCCCGGCACCCGCATCGCCACCCCCGACGGCCCGCGCCTCATCGAAGAGCTGCGCGAAGGCGACCGGGTCTCGACCCGCGACAATGGCGCCGAAGAGATCCAGTGGATCGGCAGCCGCCGCATGTCCGGCGCCCGTCTCTTTGCCCTGCCGCGCCTGCGCCCGATCCGGTTCCGCGCCGGGGCTCTGGGCATCGACCGGCCCGACGAAGAACTGCTGGTCAGCCCGGAACATCGGATGCTGATCAAGGGCGATGAGGCCCGCGCGCTCTTCAACACCGACGAGGTGCTGGTCGCCGCCAAGGATCTGATCAACAAGGATACGATCCGCGTCGATCTCGCGGTGCGCGAGGTGACCTATATCCACCTCCTCTTGCCCCGCCATCAGATCCTCTGGGCCAATGGCCTGGAAACCGAGAGCTTCCACCCCGCCTCGGCCTCGCTCGACGGGCTCGATGGCGACGACCGCGATCGGCTGCTGGCCCAGGTCCCCGCCCTGCGCCACGATCCGCAGAGCTATGGCATGTTCGCCCGCCGCTGCCTCTCGGGCTCGGAGGCCGCCATCTGGGCACATGAGGCGGCCTGACACGGCCGCCTTCCCGCCCCCCGGCGCGATGCGGCCCCAAACCGCTGCGTTTCCCCCGTTGACTCCCCCCCGCGACCCTGTATAAGCGCGGCTTCATTGGTGTTGGTGGCCCCCGCAAGGGGATCCCTGTCGAAGCGCAAGCTTAGAGGACAACGCCCTTTATATTGCCGCGACGAGGCCGAAGCGGAACCGATCTCGAACGGTTGAGGACCAGAGCGTCCGCAACCCGAAAAGTGGGAACCGGTTTTCGGATCAAGTTGCGGAGCCATGAATAAAGGAGATCAGCCGTGACCAAACGCACGTCTGCCAAGTACAAAATCGACCGCCGCATGGGCGAAAACATCTGGGGTCGCCCCAAGTCGCCTGTCAACCGTCGTGAAAACGCCCCCGGTCAGCACGGTGCCCGCCGCAAGGCGAAACTGTCGGACTTCGGTCTGCAGCTGCGCGCCAAGCAAAAGCTCAAGGGCTACTACGGCGACCTGACCGAGAAACAATTCCGTCGCATCTTCCGCGAAGCCGAGCGTGTCAAAGGCGACACCGGTGAAAACCTGATCGGCCTGCTCGAGCGCCGCCTCGACGCCGTGGTCTACCGCGCCAAATTCGTCGCCACCATGTTCGCCGCACGCCAGTTCGTGAACCACGGCCACGTGAAAGTGAACGGCCAGCGCGTCAACATCCCCTCCTACCGTGTGAAAGAGGGTGACGTGATCGAGGTCCGCGACCGCTCCAAGCAGATCGCCGTGCTTCTCGAAGCCACCCAACTGGCCGAGCGTGATGTGCCCGATTACATCGACGCGGACCATTCGAAAATGACGGCGACCTTCGTCCGCACCCCGGGTCTGAGCGACGTGCCCTACCCGGTGATGATGGAACCGAACCTCGTCATCGAATTCTACGCTCAGAACTAAGCTTCTGACGCTTTATTTCCGAAAGGCCGCGCCGCTAGGTGCGGCCTTTTTTCGTTTCAGGGCCGCGACCCGGCCATTTCTGCCTCGAGGAGACAATCATGGCGCAGAACTATCCCATCTACGGCCGCATCGACGGCCCCATCGTGATGATCGGTTTCGGCTCGATCGGCAAAGGCACCTGGCCGCTGATCGAACGCCATTTCGAATATGACGCGGATCAGTTCCTGGTGATCGAGCCGGACACGGCCCAGCACAATTTTCTGCGCCAGCACAAGCTCAACTTCATCGACACCGCCCTCACCCCGGAAAACTACCGCGAGGTGCTCAGCGGTCTCTTCCCCGAGGGCAAGGGCTTCTGCGTCAACCTGAGCGTCGACACCTCCTCGCTCGACCTGATGAAGCTCTGCCGCGAGATGGGCGTGCTCTATATCGACACCGTGGTCGAACCCTGGGCCGGTTTCTATTTCGACACCGAAGACAATGCCGCGCGCACCAACTACGCCCTGCGCCAGAAGGTCCGCGACGAAAAGGCGGCCAACCCCGGCGGCACCACCGCCGTCTCCTGCTGCGGGGCCAACCCCGGCATGGTGAGCTGGTTCGTCAAGGAAGCACTTCTGACGCTCGCCCGCGACACCGGCCGCGACGCCACCGCCCCTGCCGACCGCGCAGGCTGGGCCAAGCTCATGCAATCGCTCGGCGTCAAGGGCGTGCACATCGCCGAACGCGACACCCAGGCCCGCCGCACCCCGCGCCCGCGCGGCACCTTCGTCAACACCTGGTCCGTCGAAGGCTTTATCTCCGAGGGCTTCCAACCGGCCGAGCTCGGCTGGGGCACCCATGAGACATGGTTTCCCGAAAACGCCCACCGTCAGGACGAGGGCTGCAAATCCGCGATCTGGCTCGAACGCCCCGGCGCGATCACCCGCGTCCACAGCTGGTGCCCGACCCCCGGCCCGCAATTCGGCTTTCTGGTGACCCATAACGAGGCGGTCTCGATCTCGGATTACTACACCGTCGGCGAGGGCCATGATCCCGAATACCGCCCGACCTGCCACTATGCCTACCACCCCTCCGATGACGCGGTGCTGTCGCTGCATGAAATGTTCGGCTCGGGCAAACAGCAGCAGAAACACCATATCCTCACCGAGGACGAGATCGTCGAAGGCATCGACGAGCTCGGCGTGCTGCTCTTTGGTCACGAGAAGAACGCGCTCTGGTTCGGCTCGCGCCTCTCGAACGAGGAAACCCGCGATCTCGCCCCCTATCAGAACGCCACCGGGCTGCAGGTCACCTCGGCCGTGCTCGCCGGCATGGTCTGGGCGCTGGAAAACCCGCAGGCCGGCATCGTCGAGACCGACGAGATGGATCACGCCCGCTGCCTCGAAGTGCAGCGCCCCTATCTCG
Organism: Roseovarius nubinhibens ISM; assembly: GCF_000152625.1. Taxonomy (GTDB): domain Bacteria; phylum Pseudomonadota; class Alphaproteobacteria; order Rhodobacterales; family Rhodobacteraceae; genus Roseovarius; species Roseovarius nubinhibens. The sequence goes on from NZ_CH724156.1 coordinate 487,240, forward strand.
GCCCGGTCGAGGCCCATTACACCGACTGGACACCGTTGCAGGACCGCTGGGAACATTTCCCCGAGGACATCGACGAGAGCGACCCGTGGCTCTTCCGCAACGTGCTGGCGACCTGATTGCACCACCCGCCAAGGCTGTGCGGCAAGGGGGGCGTTGACGCTTCCCTTGCCCAGCGGCCCAAGCTAAGACAGCTCCAAAGGAGCCCCGAGATGACACAGATCACACCGCAACCCGGCATCATGGACATCGCCCTCTACGAGAGCGGCGCCGCGCATGTCGATGGCATTTCCAACGTGGTCAAGCTGAGCTCGAACGAAAACCCGTTCGGCCCGAGCGACCAGGCCCGCGAGGCCTATGCCAAGGCGGGCTATGATCTGCACCGTTATCCCTCTTCCGACCATGGCGCGCTGCGCCGGGCCCTGGCGGCCCATCACGGGCTCGACACCGACCGCATCATCTGTGGCGCGGGAAGCGATGAAATCATTGCCTTTCTCTGTCAGGCCTATGCCGGGCCGGGCACCGAGGTGATCCACACCGAACATGGCTTTGCCATGTACAAGATCTCGGCGCTGGCCGCCGGGGCAACCCCGGTAGAAGTGCCCGAGCGCGAACGCGTGACCGATGTCGACGCGATCCTCGCCGCCTGCACCGATGCCACCCGGCTGGTGTTTCTGGCCAACCCCAACAACCCCACCGGCACCATGATCGGCGACGGCGAAGTCGCCCGCTTGGCCGAGGCCCTGCCGCCGCATGTGCTCTTGGTGCTCGACGGCGCCTATGCCGAATATGTCGAAGGCTATGACGGCGGCGCAGGCCTCGTGGATGCCCGCCAGAACGTCGTGATGACCCGCACCTTCTCCAAGCTCTACGGGCTCGGCGGGCTGCGCGTCGGCTGGGGCTATGGTCCGAAACATGTGATCGACGTGCTCAACCGGGTGCGCGGGCCCTTCAACCTCGCCACCCCGGCCCTCGCCGCCGCCGAGGCCGCCCTGCGCGACACCGCCTGGACCGAGAAATGCCGCAATGAAAACAGCCGCTTGCGCGCATGGCTCGCCGAGGCGCTGGCCGAACATGGCGTGCCCTCCGACACCTCGACCGCAAACTTCATCCTCGCCCGCTTTGCCAGCCCCGATCAGGCCCGCGCCTGTGACGCGCATCTGCAATCGCAAGGGCTGATCGTGCGGCAAGTGGCGGGCTACAACCTGCCCCATTGCCTGCGCATCACCGTCGGCGATGAACCGAGCTGCCGCCGCGTGGCCCATGCCATCGGCCAGTTCATGGGAGATGCGGAATGACCGAACCCTCTGCCCCGATGTACAACCGGGTAGCGCTGATCGGTCTCGGGCTCATCGCCTCGTCGATGTTCTGGGCGATGAAACGCGCCGGTGTGGCGGGCGAAGTGACGGGTTATGCCCGCTCTGACGCCACCCGCCAGACCGCCCGCGACATCGGCCTTTGCGACCGCGTCTGCGACACCGCCGCCGAGGCCTGCGAAGGCGCCGATCTCGTCGTGCTCTGCGTGCCCGTGGGCGCCATGGGCGATGTCGCTGCCGAAATCCGCCCGGTACTCGCCCCCGGCGCCACGGTGAGTGATGTGGGCTCGGTCAAACGCGCGGTGATCGAGGCGGTCGGCCCGCATATCCCCGAGGGCGTGCATTTCATCCCCGCCCACCCGCTCGCCGGGACCGAACAATCGGGACCGACCTCCGGCTTTGCCGAGCTCTTCGACAACCGCTGGAACCTGATCGTGCCGGTGCCCGGCTCGGACGAGGCGGCGATCGAACGGCTCGAACGCTTCTGGCAGGCGCTTGGCGCCAACACCGAGCGGATGGACGCCGATCACCATGACCTCGTGCTTGCGGTCACCTCCCATACGCCGCATCTTATCGCCTATACGATGGTGGGCGTGGCCGATGACCTGCGCCGGGTGACGGATAGTGAAGTGATCAAATATTCTGCTGCAGGGTTTCGGGACTTCACACGGATTGCCGCGAGCGATCCGACCATGTGGCGCGACGTCTTCCTGACCAACAAGGATGCGACGCTCGAAATCCTGGGCCGGTTCACCGAAGAGCTCTTTGCGTTGCAACGGGCCATCCGCATGGGCGACGGCGACCATCTGCACGAGTATTTCACCCATACCCGCGCCATCCGCCGTGGCATCATCGAGGCAGGTCAGGACACCGACGCCCCCGATTTCGGCCGCAAACCCAAGCGGGACGCATGATCCGGGCGGCGCTGGCATCCTTGGCCATCCTGATGGCCGTGGGTCCAGCGCCCGCTCTGGCCGACGCCCCCAAGACCTCGCTGCGCCCGATCGCGCGCATTGGCGATATCCCCGTGCCCCGCGCCGAGCCAGCCCCTGCGCCTGCCCCGGCCCCCGCCCCGACCCCGGCCGAGACCGTTGTGGTGACCGAACCCGAGGCGCAACCCAACACCCAGCAACAGCCCGACGCGATCCGCCCCGGCGCGCGCAAGGTCGGTCAGGGCCTCTTCAAATCCCTGCGCCCCCAGCGTCGCACCGAACGCAGCAAGAAACAGGCCCGCACCGTGATCCGCCAACGTCAAAAAGGCGCGGTCTGCGGCGATGTCGCCCTGCAAGGCGACGTCATCGGCCGCGTTCCCGGCCGCATCAAGGGCTGCGGCATCGAAAACGCCATCAAGCTGCGCTCGGTCTCCGGCATCGCGCTGAGCCAACCGGCGCTGATGGATTGCACCACCGCCAAATCCTTCAAAACCTGGGTGGATCGCGGCCTCAAACCCGCCATCGGCTCGCGTGGCGGCGGCGTGGCAGGGCTCGGCATCGCCGCCCATTACGCCTGCCGCACCCGCAACAACAAGCCCGGCGCGAAGCTCTCGGAACACAGCACCGGCCGCGCCATCGACATCTCGTCGATCCTGCTGCGCGACGGCACCCAGATCACGCTCTTGAAGCACTGGAACAGCAAGGCCTATGGCAAACCGCTGCGGCAGATGCACGGCGCCGCCTGCGGCCCCTTCGGCACGGTGCTCGGCCCCAATGCCGACCGCTACCACCTCGACCATTTCCACTTTGACACCGCCCGCTATCGCAGCGGCAGCTACTGCCGCTAAACGCTAGAGCGCCCGCATCCAGAATTGCAGCGGATGATCGGTCTCGGCCTCCTGGTCGAGATCCTTCCAGCGAAACTGCGCCACAGCCCCCGGCACCGGCGCATAGCCCCGCTTGCGCCAGAACCCATCAAGCGGCCGATAGCCCGCATCGCGCAGCGGATGATCCTGCGGCCGCACCACCCCGCAAAAGGCGGCATAGCCCCGGCCCAAGCCCCGCGCATGGGCCTCGCGCGCGTCGAAAAACGCGTGCCCCAGCCCCTGCCCGCGATACTCGGGCAACAGAACGCTCTCGGCACAGTAGAAAATATCATCGAGCGCCACCTCCTGCCCGGCAAAGGCCGCGCCGAAATCCGCCGCGTGATCCTCCATCGGCGCGCCGGTCGACGCCCCGACGAGCCGCGCCCCATCAAAAGCGCCTACGAGGATCGCATCGGCACTGTCGCGATAGGTCTGGAGATACTCCTGCTCATAGGCCAGATCCCCATCATAGAGATAGGGCCACGTCCGAAACACCGCGATCCGGAGCCGCGCCACATCCTCGAGCGCCGCACCAAGGCTCTCGCCTGTCAGCCGCCGCGTCTCGATCATCCGACCTGACGCATCCAGTCCGCGAGGTTGTAATAGGTGACGACCCGCGTGATCTTGTCCCCCTCGAGCGAGAAAAACGACCCCGCCGGCAGGCGGTAGGTCTGCCCCCGCGCCTCCGGCAGCCCTTCGTCGGTCGCGAGATAGGTGCCATTGACGATGAATTCCGCCGCCGCGCGGGTCCCGCCCTCGGCCTCGAAAATCACCATATCGGTGAGCTCCTCGCGATAGCAGCGGCTCATATGGTCGCAAAACGCGCGGAACTTGTCCTTGCCCACGCGCACCGCGCCCTCATTGACATGATGCGCCACATCCTCGGCAAGACAGCCGAGCATCCCCTCGGTATCGCCCGCGTTGAAGGCCTCGAAATAGCGGCGGATGGTGGGATGGCTCATGTCTCTTGCTCCTTCGGGTCGCCCCACCGCTCAATCAGGTGGTTGCGGATCTGATCACGGGTCTGCCGATAGGCCGAGAGCTTGGCCTCGCGCCCTTCGCCAAGGCCGGTCGGGTCCATGATCGGCCAGTAAATCACATCGAGATGAAACCAGCGCGTCAGCTCGAGCGCCCGCCGCTGGCTCGCCGGGCTGAGCGCCACGACAATGTCAAAGGACGACAGATCGTCGCCCCATTCTTCCATCTCGTCAAAACTGCGCACCCGGTGCCGGGCCAGCTCGACCCCGATCTCCTTGCAGACCGCGATGGAAAACCCGTCAATGTCGAGATCGCTCTTCACCCCTGCCGATTGCACATAGGTGTCGGTGCCATAGAGCTGCTTCATGATCCCTTCGGCCATGGGCGACCGCACGGCATTGTGGTCGCAGCAAAACAGCACCGATTGCGGCAGCGGCTCCGGCATCGCTCAGCCCCCGAAATGCAAAACGCAGATCAGGGTGAACAGGCGCCGCGCGGTATCGTTGTCGATTTCCGCCTTGCCCTCGAGCCGCTCTTCGAGAACCCGCGCGCCTTCATTGTGGATGCCGCGCCGGGCCATATCGATGGTCTCGATCTGCGCCGGGGCGAGGTTTTTCACCGCGTCGAAATAGCTCTCGCAAATGGCCCAGTAATCCTTGACCACCTGCCGAAACGGGCTCAGCGACAGGTGAAACTCTGCCGCCGGGTCCTTGGCCTCGGTCTTGATATCAAAGACGAGCCGCTTGTCGCGGATCGACAGCGACAGGTGATAGGGCCCCTCGGGCACCTCCCGGTCGTCGCGCGCGGGCAGCACAAAGGAGTTCTCCTCCATCAGGTCGTAGATCGCGACCTTGCGCTCCTGCTCGATCTCGGGCGTGGGTGGCGGCAGGCTGGAATCATCCAACTCGATATGACAGATTCGGCTCATCAGACGTCTTTCAATACTCGTTACCAAACTGCCTAGCGCAGCCGCGTCACTGGGGCAATGCCCCGGCCCTCATCCTTTGTTGAGTGTATCCAGACGCGCACGCACCGACAGACCATGCGCCTCAAGACTCTCCGATTGCGCAAGAACCTCGGCCGCCGGCCCAATCGCGCGCAACGCCTCTGGGCTCATCCGCGCCAGCGTCGTGCGCTTGAGGAAATCCATCACGCTGAGACCCGAGGAAAACCGTGCCGACCGCGCGGTGGGCAGCACGTGATTGGGCCCGCCGACATAATCGCCAATGGCCTCCGGCGTCCAGGAGCCGATGAAAATCGCCCCGGCATGGGTGATCTTCTCCGACAGCGCATCCGCCTCAGCGACGCAGAGCTCGAGATGCTCGGGCGCCACCCGGTCCGACAGCGTCACCGCCCGGTCGAGATCGGGCACCGTGATCACCGCCCCGAAATCACGCCAGCTCGCCGCCGCGATCTTGCGCCGCTCCAGCGTCTCGAGATGCCGGTCGATGGCGGCGCAAACCTCGCGCGCCATGCCCGCATCATCGGTGATCAGGATGGATTGCGCGCTCTCGTCATGCTCGGCCTGGCTCAGCATATCGAGCGCCACCCAATCGGGATTGGCGCTCTTGTCGGCGATCACCAGGATTTCCGACGGGCCTGCGATCATGTCGATGCCGACCTTGCCGAACACCTGCCGCTTGGCGGCGGCGACAAAGGCATTGCCCGGCCCGGTGATCTTGTCCACCGGCGCGATGCTCTCGGTGCCATAGGCCAGCGCCGCAATCGCCTGCGCCCCGCCGATGCGATAGACCTCGTCGACGCCCGCGATCCGCGCCGCCAGCAGCACCAGCGGATTGGCCACCCCATCGGGCGTCGGCACCGCAATGGCCAGCCGTTCGACCCCCGCCACCTTGGCCGGGATGGCATTCATCAGAACCGATGACGGATAAGAAGCAAGCCCGCCAGGCACATAGAGCCCCGCCGCTGACACCGCGCCCCAGCGCCAGCCCAGCATCGCGCCCGCCGCATCGGTCCAGCTCTGATCCTCCGGCATCTGCCGCGCGTGATAGGCCCGGATACGCTCGGCCGCCAATTCCAGCGCCGCGCGCTCTGCCTCCGGCACCTGCGCCACCGCCGCGTCAATCTCGGCCTCGGAAAACCGCAGCGTCTCGGGCGTCAGCGCCAGCCGGTCAAACCGCTCGGTCAGCTCGATCACCGCCGTATCGCCGCGCGCCCGCACATCCGCGATGATCGCCGCGACCGTGTCATTCACATCGACGGAATCCTCGCGCTTGGAGGCTAGGAGCGCCGTGAACTCGCGCTCGAACTCCGGCGCATCCGCATCAAGAAATACAGGCATGGTCTTCTTTCTTTTATAAGTATTCGGCGCAGCCGCCAGTCACGCGCCGTGATCGGGCGCCTTGCCCGAGGGCGCGAGATAGGGCCGCGTCACATCGCGCAGCCGCAGCTCCAGCGCCTCGACCGCCAGCCGGATCGCGCCATCGCCCGCCAGGGTGAGCAGCACATGACCCGTGCCATCCTCGCCCGGCTCGAAACTCACCGACAGAAGCGACAGCACCAGATCGGGATCGCCCCGCTCGACGCCCTGGCTCGCCACGCCGAGCACGTTTTCCACCGCCAGCACCGATTGCACCCGCTCCGGGCTGCGCCGCGTCCGCGCCGCATCTTCCCAGCGGAACCGGTTGATCAGCAGGGCAAACCGCCGCGCCTTGCGCTCCCAGCGCATTTCGCTCGCCGGAAACACCGCATCCTGCGCCAGCGCCGACAGCACCTTGAGATCGTCGAGATCCCAGGCCCCGAGGTTCAGCGGCTGCTCGCCACCATCTTCGAAACGGGCGTCTTCCACGCTCATGATCCTGCGGTCCTTTCGATCTTGGCCCCGACATTGCGCAGCTTTTCAACAAGCCGCTCATAGCCCCGGTCGAGATGATAGACCCGGTTGACCTGCGTGTCGCCCTCTGCCGCCAGCCCCGCAAGGATGAGCGACACCGAGGCCCGCAGATCGGTCGCCATCACCGGCGCGCCCTTCATCCGATCGACCCCCGACACTTTCGCCGTGCCGCCATGCACCTCGATCCGCGCGCCCATCCGCTGCAATTCCGGCGCATGCATAAAGCGGTTCTCGAAAATCTTCTCCTCGAGAACGCTGTCGCCCTCGGCGGTGCACATCAGCGCCATGAACTGCGCCTGCAGATCGGTCGGAAAGCCCGGGAAGGGCTCGGTCGTCACATCCACCGCCTGCACCCGGCCGTTCTTGCGCGACACTTTGAGCCCGCGCTCGGTCTCCGTCACCTCGACGCCCGCCGCTTCGAGCTTTTGACAAAACGCCTCGAGCAGATCGCGCCGCCCGCCAAGGCATTCGACCTCGCCGCCACAGATCGCCGGCGCCAGCATATAGGTGCCAAGCTCGATCCGGTCGGTGACCACCGGATGGGTCGCCCCATGCAGCCGGTCCACCCCCTGAATGACGATCTCGCTGGTGCCATCGCCCTCGATCTGCGCGCCCATCTTGCGCAGGCAATTCGCCAGATCGACAATCTCCGGCTCGCGCGCCGCATTGCGCAGCACCGTCGTCCCCTTGGCCAGCGTCGCCGCCATGAGCACATTCTCCGTCGCCCCCACCGAGGCAAAACCGAACTCGATCACCGCGCCCTTGAGCCCACCGGGCACCTTGGCATGCAGATAGCCATCCTTGAGCTCGATCTCCGCCCCGAGCTTTTCCAGCCCGAAAATATGCAGATCCATCGGCCGCGACCCGATCGCACAGCCGCCAGGCAGCGACACCACCGCCTGCCCCAGCCGCGCCAGCATCGGCCCGAGCACCAGGTTCGACGCCCGCATCTTGCGCACGATGTCATATTCGGCCACGTGGTTGTTGATGTCATGGCTCGACATCGCCTGCACCTGCCCGTCCTGCATCGAGGTCACCTCGGCCCCGAGCGACTGCAACAGCTGCGTCATCGTCTTGATATCCGACAGGCGCGGCGCATTGGTCAGCGTCAGCGGCTCTTCGCTGAGCAGCGTGGCGGGCATCAGCGTCAAACAGGCGTTCTTCGCGCCAGCGATGGGAATCTCTCCCGAGAGGGGCCCGTTGCCCGTCACCACGATACTGTCCATTAACCTATTCCTTGTCCTGCTCGGGTTTCTTGTCCGCCGTGTCTGCCGCGCCCTTGCGGGCCCGCGCCTGCGCCTTGCGCCGGGCCAGATTGGCCTTGAGCGCCGCCTTCAAACGCGCCTCGCGAGGCGAAACCTGCCCCGCCGTGCTGCCGCCGGATGTGTCACTTTTTCGCTCTGTCATGGCCTCTCTCTACAGCAGCTGAGAAAAGGGGTCCAGAAGGGGGTTGCACAGGCTTTGGATTGAGTCTATCAGCCCCTCACGCTGCTGCTGTAGCTCAGTGGTAGAGCGCACCCTTGGTAAGGGTGAGGTCGGGAGTTCAATCCTCCCCAGCAGCACCAGCATCCCCCAAAGATCAGAAAATCAGGCCACATCCCGCCCGGACGCCCAGTCTCGGCCCGGCCCCGATCCGTCCCCGCGCGCGCCCTGCATATCCCGAATCTCCCCCGCGCCCGCCCTGCGGAATGGGCTCTTGCGGGGCAGACGATCGGGGGACTGCCCCCCGATTGCCCTTGGCCTGCGGACGCTAGATTTCGTCAGGGAGATGCTCACCGCCGATGGGACCAGCCGGGTCGTTTTCGCCGTGATGGACGCCATCCCACCATATCTTGGCGTTCTCCCAAAGCGCCTTGCCCGAAAACATGATCGCCCCGCCGATTGCGCCCCCCGCGGCGCCCGGCCCGCTGCCGGCCCACCAGGTGGCAACCGCCCCCGCGAGACCTCCGACCACGGCGCCGGCCACATCATCGGCAAGAACCTCCCCCGCGGAAGAGCGCGCCGTCGCCACATTCCCTTCGCGTCCATCCAACCCGGTCAACTTGGCAAATGCAGCAGGCTCATAGAGCTGCTGCTTGCCATCGGCCACGATCGCAGTGGCGATCTTGAAGATCAGCTCGAGATCGGATCCCCGCTTGGCCATGGCCTGAAGCTCCCGCAAGGCTTTGATCGCCCCATCGGCGTCAGTGCCGATCATCCTGTGCTCGACCGCGCTGATGATCTTTTTCTGCCCCGGTGTGAACAGCTTGACGATAGAGGGGAGCCGTTCGCCAAGATGGGCGGCGCGCGCCACATGCTGGGCCGTGTCATGCGGCAATGTCTTGGACCCGAGCAGCGAGGTGAGCACATCCACCCCCTCTGCCCCCGCCCATGTTCCGCGCCGCTCGATCATATCCTTGCTGATGGCTTCGAAATTGCGACCAATGGCCAAAACGGCCAGGGTATGCTGATGCGCCAAGGCATCTATGTCTGATTGTTTCATCTTAACCTCCACAACATTACTCAAAACAAGCGACGCCACCGCGCCGCCCCACAATTATGGCGTGTTTCCGGGCGCGCGTAAGTCCGGGAATCCTGACCACAGCCCCGCACCAGCCGCCGCCCCGCAGGGGCGGTTCGGACGCTGCCACATCAAATATTTGGCAAGGCCAGCCATCCCCTACAGAAAACCCCCACCAAAATAGACATACATTTCAAACCCCTACCCGAAACCATGCCCCGAATTGATCTAGATTAAGGCCGCCCCGGCACGCCCGCCCTACCCTGCAGACAACACGGGAGGCGACAGCTGATGTATGCAAACTCCCCCTCCTGCTGAGCAAATGACCCGCGCCCCGACCACGCACGCACCCCATACCGAAAGGCGAGCCCTCATGATCCGGACAAGCACTCTAGGCATCCTAGCCAAACCCACAGCTCTCGGAGCCCTGCTGCTCGCGCTCGCGGCCTGCAATGGCGTCCCCAAACCCATTCAGGTCATGCCGGACAGGACCGATGGCGCCAGTTTCTTCGCGCAGAACTGTGCCTCCTGCCATGGCGACAGCGGCCGCGGCGACGGGCCACGCGCCAAGACCCTGCCGCAGCGCCCCACCGATCTGACCCAGCTGAGCACGCGAAACGGCGGCGACTACCCAGCCGCCCGCACCCTGAGCTATATCTACGGCGACCCGGAAAAGAGCCACCTCGCCCGGGTCATGCCCGAGTTCAGCAGCGCGATGAGCGACGAGCTCGTGCCGGTCGAGATTGACGGCGTCTTCACCCCGACCCCACCGCAACTCGCGGGCCTCCTCGCCTATCTCGAGAGCATACAGGACTAAACCTCAGGGCCATGGGCACACAAGCACCGCACCACACGCGCCCGAACCGAGGGGGCACGCCAAGCGCTCACCCCACCCGCGCCCGAACCGAAGGGTAGATGCCAAACGCCCGCCCCACACGCGCCCGAACCGAGGGGTGGGCGCCAAGCGCCCGCCCCGTGGGGGCGGTTCGGGCGCTGCCAGATCAAAGATCTGGCAAGGGAATCAGCGGAGATAATTCGCCAGAGCGTCAGGCAAGAACAGCCCGGGACCCGACGAATTCCGGCACTTTAGGCGGAAAGCCGACATTCATTGCGATCCGCTCCAATCTCGCATGTGCAGGACTTAGCCGACCTCAGTTCGCATTTAGTGAAGGTCTGCTCGTCTCAGTCAGGTACAATCCCAAAATGTTTTGTTTCTTGAAGAAAACAGCCATTCCAAAGGAGATGGTGCAAAAATCGGCGAGAGCAGTGCATTAGTGAGAACAGCGGTCGGATATCCAGGACATGGTCACCTAAACTCAATCAGGGATCGATAGAGCTTTCCTACAGTAAGCAGACCGCCGTGATCGTTCGTTTCGGTTTTAATCCGGCTAACGGCCAAATCTTGTTGGGTGCGCGCCAGACGGTCCCGGTGCTCGGTAGAATCGCTGAAGGTCTCCTCCTCAAACTCCCTCACGACGTCGTCGAGAATCTCTGAACGCAGGGTGGCTTGACGAAAGGACCCCTTCGCCGTCTCTACTTCGAAGGGAAGCTCTATATTCATTTCGCGTCCGAGATACTTGCCTGCTGTTGTAAGGCGTTTGCGGTCGTCTATTCCGTTCTCTCGGAGTTGCGCGGCGCGCTTACGGCGGAAGGACGTCGTTGCGTCATCGGCGCGGAGCCTTGGATCGTCACCAAACGGTGCAGCCATAAGGCGCGATAAGTTGGGCGCGCCTGCAAGCATCATCGCGCGCGCGATCGTACCCCGCGCCACACAGTCGCGGATGAGCGGCCTGTCATTAGGCCCGATCTCCAATGGCGGGTCTTCCGGCTTGGGATCGACGATCACTAAACAGCTTGCGGTGTCACTCGCTGCGCTGGCGATGTCGAAGCCCGTGACCAGCGATTGCCCCTTAAGCGTCCCTTGAAATTCGATTGCACGCTTCTGAGCGAATCCACGATCAATTTGCGCTCGGCAGTAGTTAGGGCCCGATTGCGTCCCCTTGCACTCGATCACATGCCACCGGCCCCGGGCGTCGAGAGCAACGAAATCGGGTGACTTCCGTGGACCGTTCTTTGCCGCCGTCGCCGTGATGTGCACTCCGCTTGGAAGACGCGGTGCCAGACGGTCTATGAAGTACTTCCCATCACAGAAGCCAACAAGGTCCAAGGCCTCGGTCAGAACATGAAGCGACATGCCCATGCCGAAGTCATCAGAGAGTATAGTCTTTTGATGCGGGTCGAGCTCGGAGAACTCATCGCTCACTCGGAGGTCCGCGTCCTCCGAGAAAGCTCCGAAATATCGCACCCAAGCCCAAAGAGTGTTTATGGCATGGCGCGCTGCATGACCTGGGACCGTACAGTGGCCGATCATGAGCAAGAACGCGATGAGATCGACCTGCCGCGGACCGCGGATTGCGTTTAGAGATTTAGGTGGCCGATTACGTGGCCATGACTGCGCATCGATCTCCAACTCAAGCTCTTTCTTCACGCTTCCTCCGTTCGTTTAGTGCCATTCGATGTACTTGTTACTGCAGTTGCACCCAGACGAAAGGTGATTCTGAAACACATGGCCTGTTTCAATGAGGTCGTCCTTGCGCTTCGGAACGGATCAGATTGCGGGCCTAGACCCCCATGCAACGCTTGAAGCGGTCGTCCATTCGCGTCCCAGCATCCGTAACTCTGGGCTCTTTGCAGCCGTTCGCCGCAAATTTCACAAAGGTCCGCTCCGTACCGCAACACCCCCAAATCCCCCACCGTCGCTTTACCGACGCAATACCGACGTGTCACCGACAGGGCATTTCCGGGGGTGGGGCGCGGCATCTGGACTAAAATCCACCCGAACACTGGCCCTAAAAAGTAAAGACCCGATCGGGGGTACCGACCGGGTCTCGACCTGTTGCTGTTAACTTGGACGTTAGGCCGGCAGGGCTGCCTTGGCCTGGTCCACAATCGCACCAAACGCATCGGGTTCATGCACGGCCAGATCGGCCAGGACCTTACGGTCCACCTCGATACCGGCCAGGCTCAGCCCGTTGATGAAGCGCGAATAGGTCAGCGCTTCGTCATGGGCGCGCACGGCAGCGTTGATACGCTGGATCCACAGGGCGCGGAAGTTGCGCTTGCGGTTCTTACGGTCGCGGGTTGCATATTGGTTCGCTTTATCAACGGCTTGCGTTGCCACCCGGAAGGTGTTCTTGCGGCGGCCGTAATAGCCTTTCGCAGCCTTGATGACTTTCTTGTGACGGGCGTGGGTGACGGTACCACCTTTAACTCGGCTCATCTCACGTTCTCCTTAGCGTGCGTAGGGCATCATCGGCTTGATGATTTGCTCATCAGCCTTGGACAGCGTGGTCGTGCCGCGAGCGTCACGAATGAATTTGGTGCTGCGCTTGATCATGCCGTGGCGCTTGCCCGCCTGACCGGCCTTGATCCGGCCCGAGGCCGTCACCTTGAACCGCTTTTTGCAGCTCGATTTCGTCTTCATCTTGGGCATTTTCGGCTCCTTGTTCGTCACTGGAGAAACGCGCGACTCGGCATGCCACCCAGCCGGCCCCGCGATTGAAATGGCCGTATAGGTCGTCCGGCCCGGATGCGCAAGAAAAAAGGGGCTAATAATTTACCGTCACGACGACATTGTCCGTGTAGGTGCCCAGCACCGTCGTCTGCCCCGCGTGGATACGCCCATAGACATTATAGCGCTGGTTGCTGCCCGACCCCACCCCTGTGGCGCGCGTGCCCGGCAGCGAACCCCAGACCTGCGTCCGCGACGGATCTCGGTAGAGCCCATAGGCCAGCGTCGCGAGCCCGTTCGTCATCCGCCGCAGCGCCGGGTCCGTGACGCCCACCCCATCGCCAAGCCCGAGCGACACCGTGTAATTCGTCCCTTCGGTACAGCGCACGTCGATCGGGGCCACCGCATCCACAGGTCCGAGCGCCAGTGACGGCAGATTGCCGAAATTCATCGTCCCCACATCCAGCTCACAGCTCGACACCGCATTGGCCGTGACCCGAAAATCCGGCACCGGACGGCTCTGCGCAAAGAGATCGCAGCTCAGGACGCCATAGCTCATCTCGATATTGCTCGTGCCCGAGAACACCGACTCGTACCAGCCGGCATCAAAGGAGGTGCCCGCCTCGAGGATTTCGGCATAGATCGGCACGGTGACCGACCCGGTGCTACCAAGCAGGGTGGTGACTGAAAGAAAGGTCTCGTTGAGCGTCCCGAACCCCGTGCCATAGCCGCCGAGCCGCAGCTGATAGGGCAAGGCCGCGCCGCCGCCATGGCGCAGATAGCGCGGGTTGTTGTTGGCCCCGGCCCCGCCCGATCCCGGGCCAAAGCGGACACAGACCCCCACCACCGACAACAGAGGATCGGAACAGGTGATGCGCAACGTGCCAGAGGTCCGGTTGACCGCGCCGCTGCGCAGCGTCACCGACCCAAAGTTGAAATCACTGACCACCGCATCGCAGGTCGCCGCCCGCGCCGGGCTGACGCCGCTCGCGGCCCACATCAGGGCCAACACACATATACACACAATCCGCCGCATCATCGGCACTCCACCGGGTCAATCCTGCCCTGTCCCGCTGCTCCGGGCTGATACCCGAACCGGGCGGTACAGGTGCCACGCTCCGTCTCGACCCGCAGCACATTGGTCCGCCGCGGGCTGTCGATCCATGTCTCGCCATCATAGCCGACATAGGTTTCCTGCGCATTGCCATTCGGATAAACAATCGCCCCCGGATCAAGAACCGCCCCCGAGGGATCGCGCAGCACGACGATCACGCCGGCCTCGTCGCTGCCCCCGAAACTGACGAGCTGCCCGCCGCCACGCGACGGGATGAGATCGGCCGCCGACACGCCAAGCGTCGCATCCTCGGGCAGATCCGCCACATCGACGGACACCCGGTTGCGGCGATAGGCATTGAGCCCGTTGACCAGAACCCGGCCCCGGCTGTTGGTCTTGGCCACCGCCCGGTTGTCGAGGTAAACCGGCACGTCGCTCACCCCCACATCGACAAGGGCAAAACCGTCGCGCACCTGATTGCCCATCGCCATCGCGCCGCCGGTGTAGGCCACCGCCCCGTCGAATTGCGTGCGGGTATAGGTGCCGCCTTGATCGGTCTGAACTTCACCGCTCAACTCGCCATATTGGGTGCGCAGATCGCCCTTGGCCCGCACCGGGGTGCGCCCATCGTCACGATGCGCCGCCTGCAGGTGATAGCCCCAAGCCCCGATCCCATCGCCCTGCGATCTGGTGTAGGAAATATCCTGCGTCTGCCGCCCCTCGCTATCCGTATAGGCTGAGGCCTGGGCATAGCGCCGCTTGCCCAGACGCATCGACAGCCCCATCGACAGCCGCGCCTCTTCGCTCTCGAAATTATAGGCGCTGTTGACGCTGAACGATCCGCGCCCCTTGCCGAGGGACGACCCAAAGGAGAGCGAGGCGAGGCTGTCTTTCGACGTGGCGCGTTCGGCGCGCACATAGGACAGGCCAAGCCGCCGCCCCGATTTCGTCACAGGGATCGACAGGCTCACCACATCCTGCGCCTTGGCCACTTCGAGCAACGTGCCCTGGACCCCGGTGCTGTCGAGGTAATCGAGCCCGGTCACCAGCGCGATATCGGCATAGTCCGACGTGGCGCGCGCACTGCTGACATTGAGATCCACATCGCCGATCTGGGTGCGCAGCCCGACCTGGGCAAAGCCGCCGGTCTCGCCCTCATATTGGCTCGCCGCGATATTCGCCGTCACTTCGCCCAGCGCATAGGGGACGGCGGTGATCCCGCCCCCGACGACCAAGAGGTCCTCGGTCCCCGACACATGGGTGTTGAAGGTCAGCCGCTCGGTCGCCCCATAGCGGAAGCTGCCGTTGAAAATCGGGCTGTCGCCATATTCATTGCTCGAGAAACCGAACGCCTCGCGCGCAAAGCCTATGCCGAAACTGTAATCCGCCACGCCTTTTTTGAGCAGGTTGGACGCATCAAAGAAGGACACGGTCCGGCGGCTCACTTGGCCGTCGATGCCGCGCACCACGATCTCGGCATCGCCGCCGCCCTGGATCGGCACATCTTCGAGCTGATAGGGCCCGCTGTCGACATTGGTGCTGTAGACGCGGTTGTTCTCGATGAACACATCGACCGAGGACGGCACCGCCGCCGCCCCGGCATAAGACAGCCGCTGATCAGTCACCAGGTCAGAGCGCAGGCTGAAATCGCGGCGGACCTGCACGCCGCCCATACGAATGGGCCGGGTCCAGCTCGGCCCGGCGGTGGTGAAATCGCCGACGCTGACGGTGAGCGCCTTGTCGGGAATATGGGTGGTGAGCGTGGTCTCGAGACGGAGGTTCTGATCCTTGGCCGCGCTGGCAAAGGGGCGGCTGAAATAGGCGGTCGACCGAAATTGCCCGAAGGGGGCGAACACCCAGCCGTCGAGATTGGCTGAAAGCCCGCCATTGGGGCCGCTGAAGTCGCCGCCAAAGCCGCGGTCGGCCACCAGCGAATAATTGACCACGGCGCCATAGGCCCGGTCCGGTTCTTCAAAATCCTGCGCGTAAGAGGCCGAGCGGATGTCCGGGCGCAGGGCCGAATAGGGCGCCTGAATATCAACCGATTGCTCCACCGGATCATAAGTGTAGCGCACGCCATCGATGTCGTGCAGCGCGATGTTCTGCGCCATGCGCGGCGGCACCTGAAGCCCGATCTGCGTGAGCTCGCTGCGCGTGCTGCGCATGTTGCCGCCATCGAGCCCGGCGGAAAACTCCGCAACGAGACCGGTGTCCTTACCATTGATCGAAACGGCGAGAAACAGGGGAACTTCATCCCCTGTTGCGTCGCCGAATATATCGACGAGACTGTCCGTCTCTTCTGACGTGGCGACCGTCGGTGTCCCGGCGATCATACTAGCTGTCAGAAACAGACCCAGCATATTTATGCGGTCTGATGTCATTGCCCTTGCCTCATGGTCGGGTCTATTTTGACCCGTTCCCAAGGTTGGTTATGACACGTTCAGGATGTGAAGCAAAGGGGAACGGAATGACGAACCCGAAGTTTGACATCTTGGCCACTCTGCTCTTTGCCGGGCAGCCGGTCGATCAGCACGCGGTAGCATTCCTGCCCGCGCACGGCTTTGCGCTTGGTGCGGACCACGCGCGCGGTCAGTTCCTGACGCGGGCGCAGCTTGGCCATCGGCGGGCTGATCACCACGTCGCGGGTCGCGCGTACGTTGTTGGGGTCCTGCCCCGGGGTCCAGGCCACGACGCGCAGCTGCACGACCGAGCTTTGACGCCCATCCGCCTTGACCGTCACGGTGGTCTGCTTGCCCGAGTTGGGCACCGCGATATTGGTCGGCGAGACCGCGATGCTTTCCGCCGAGGCGGCGATCGGCGTTGCCAGCAACGCCGAAACCATAACCAAGCCTTTGATCGTCTTTGCCAGTGTAGTCGTCATTTCACTCGTTCCTCTTATGCTGCACGTTCAAGGCTTAGTAGGTCAGGGTCACCACGATTGTATCAGAGTATTCACCGGCGCTGTAATTGCCTTGCGGGATCTCGCCGAAGACGTTGAGCAGGGTCGGAACCGCAGCCGTGACACCACCGCTATAGAGCGTACCACCGATGCTGATTTCATTCGCATGACCGGCGTCGCTATGTACCTTATAGGGCAGGAATGCGCCGCCCGAGGTCGCCATGCGGCGGGTCGTGCCATCGGGCTGTGCACCGCCGTCGAGCGACACGGTCACCGACGGTTTGGTGTTGGTGCAAATGATCGAGACAACGCCCGGCGTGATCTGCGGCGTCGCGGCATTGGTGGCCACCGGGCCAAAGGCCAGCGCCGTCACGGCCGAAAGGTTGCATGATTCAAGCACGCTTGCGCTCACCCCGAGATCCGCAGTGGTCTCTGCGGCCGCAGCAGGCTGCGCGGCTCCAAGCAGGGCAACCATGGCGGCGACACTGAATTTCTTATCGATCAACATGATCTTCTCCTGTTCACTCGCACCTACGGGGAGACGCCCCTATAGACGTGCATTTTCGATACGATCAATGTCGCCCCCAAAATGGCCCGAAATTTGTTGGGATATAATTGATACCCGGACAAAATAGTGGCTAAAACTTGATGCTGATTAACGATTGGATTTCGCAAAATCTGGGGATCCTGCCCGCAACTTGGCTAAAACAGTTAAGAATCCGTCAATGGACACGATCTGCCCCGCCGCGAAACGCGTCGAAACTGTGGCAGTGACATAAATTAGACTGGTTTAGTTAAGGACCATCGCGACGACCCGCACCACTGCGGCGGGAATCTCTTCCAGACGGATTCCCCCCGGTTTGCCATGCATCGCCCAGACCACCATACCGCCCCCGACCACCAGCAAAACGGCCGCGACCCTTGGGGCGCGGCCTTCTGAAAACGCTGAAAAGATCGCTGGAATGGAGAGCACGACCATAACCAACCCCGTCACCAAGGCGATATCCGTGTTCATGGGCTGCCCTCCTTCACGTTGGACCCGGTGAACAAGATTAACCCGGATCGGTCGAATAGATCAAACTTTCCTGACAAGGTGCCACGCGCAGGATATTCGTCGTTCCCGGCACGTTGAACGGCACCCCGGCGGTCACCACGATCTGATCGAGCGCCTCGGCATAGCCCTCGGCCCGTGCCGCCCGCGCCGCATTCACCACCGCCAGCTTGAACCGGGTGAGCTCTTCGGTCATCACGCAGTTCACCCCCCAGCTCAGCGCCAGCCGCCGCGCCGTGCCGCGCAGCGAGGTGAGCGCCATGATCGGCACCCGCGGCCGTTCCCGCGCGGTCAAGAGCGCGGTCGTCCCCGATTGGGTGAAACAGCAGATGACCTTGATATCTGCCGTCTCGGCAATCTCACGCGCCGCCGCCACGATGCCATCGGCCACCGTGTTGCGCTGCGCCTTGCGCGACGCCTCGATGATCTGTGTATAGGTCGGGTCGCCCTCGACCTCGCGCGCCACATTGTCCATGGTGCGCACCGCCTCGACCGGATAGCTGCCCGCCGCACTTTCTGCCGAGAGCATGATCGCATCCGCCCCTTCATAGATCGCCGTGGCCACATCGCTCACCTCAGCGCGGGTCGGCATTGGGCTCTCGATCATCGACTCGAGCATCTGGGTCGCCACGATGACCGGTTTCGCCGCTGCCCGGCACGCCCGGACGAGCCGTTTCTGGATCGGCGGCACATTCTGAACCGGAAGCTCGACCCCGAGATCGCCGCGCGCCACCATGATCCCGTCCGATGCGGCGAGGATACCGCTGAACCGCTCCACCGCCGAGGGCTTTTCAATCTTCGACAGAATCGCCGCCCGCCCATTGGCAAGCTCGCGCGCCTCGGTCACATCCTCGGGCCGCTGCACGAAGCTGAGCGCGAGCCAATCCACCCCGAGCTGACAGACAAATTCGAGATCCTTGCGGTCCTTTTCTGACAGCGCCGCAAGCGGCAGCTCGACATCGGGCACGTTGACGCCCTTGCGGTCCGAAATCACCCCGCCGATGACCACCTCGCATTCGGCGAAATCCGCGCCGCACTCGCGCACCCGCAAACGGATCTTGCCGTCATTGACCAAAAGATGCGCCCCCGGCTGCAGCGCCGCGAAAATCTCGGGATGCGGCAGGCAGACCCGGCTGCCATCGCCCTCTGCCTTATCGAGATCGAGCCGGAACGTCGCGCCTTGCGCCAACTCCTCCGGCCCGTTGCCAAAGGTCCCAACCCGGAGCTTTGGCCCCTGAAGATCGGCCAGAATGGCAATCGGGCTGTTGAGATCGCGCTCGACCTCGCGGATAATACGGTGTTTCTCGCGGATGCCAGCGTGGTCGCCATGGCTCATGTTGAGCCGGAACACATCCGCCCCCGCCTCATGCAGGGCGCGGATGGTTTCATAGGTCTCGGAGGCGGGGCCAAGCGTGGCCACGATCTTGACATTGCGGTGTCGTCTCATGCGCGGGTCCTCTGTTCTGGGTCCGTCTTGATCTCAGGGCGGTGATGCCGTTGATCCCGTCATACCGTTATCGCTAACATCATACCAGCCCTTTGTGACGGCGATTTGACCCCGGCCCGATGTTGCACTTGTGCCCGCCGCACCGTAAAGCAAGGGCAAGGAACCACATCACATGCGTTTTGAACCCTACCATATCGACGGGGCCGACCGCCCTTCGCGCTGGCTTGTGACCTGCGATCACGCGGCCAATACCGTGCCCGATTTCGTCAATGGCGGCGATCTCGGCCTGCCGCCCGAAGACATGGCCCGCCATATCGCCTATGATCCCGGCGCGCTTGGCGTGGCGCGGGCGCTGGCCGAGGCGCTGAACGGCCCGATGATCGGCTCCAATTTCTCGCGCCTGGTGATCGACCCGAACCGGGGCGAGGATGACCCGACCCTGCTGATGAAGCTCTATGATGGCTCGATCATCCCTGCCAACCGCCACGCTGGCCCGGTAGAACGCGAAACCCGGCTGACCCGGCTCTACCGCCCCTATCACGCGGCGCTGGCCGAACTTGCGGCGCGGCGCGACGACACGATCATCGTCTCGGTCCATAGCTTTACCCGACAACTGCGCGGCCGCCTGCCCCGGCCTTGGCATGTCGGCATCCTCTATGCCGATGACACCCGATTGACCGCGCCGCTGCTGGCCCGGCTTGGCAAAGAGGCAGACATCTGCACCGGCGATAACGAGCCTTACACTGGCCGCCTGCCCGGCGATGCCATCGACCGCCACGCGCTGCGCCATGGCCGCCCGAACGCGCTCATCGAGCTGCGCAACGATCTGATCGCCCATCACGAGGATCAGCTGCATTGGGCCAAGCGGCTCGCCCCGATGCTGCAAGAGGCGGCCGACATCGCTCGCGTCTGAACCGCGCCATTCCAAAGGAGGAGACCACCATGCCCCATATCGTCATCGAACATTCCAAGGGGCTGGATCAGTCCCACGACCTGCAGGCGCTTTGCGACACGCTCTGGCAGGCCTTCGCCGAACACCGCTCGGTGAGCGCCCCGGACACCGTCCGCGTGCGCACCATCGCGGCTACCGCCTCGCGCATCGGCGTCGCGCCGCAGACCTTCGCCGCCGCGACCCTGCTGCTCTTGCCCGGGCGCGACGAAGACACCCGCGCCGAGCTGGCCCAGATGACGCTCGACGCGTTGCAAACCGCGCTGCCCGATGTCGGAAGCCTGACGGTGCGGCTCGACGACTTGAACCCGCCCTATCTCAAACGCATGTTGTAAGGCAAAGGAGACCCAAAATGGATGATCAGACCCGGATCGAGCTTGAGGCCGCAGCCTTTCGCCGCCTGCAACAGCACCTGATGCAAGAGCGCACCGATGTGCAAAACATCGACATGATGAACCTCGCAGGCTTCTGCCGCAATTGCCTGAGCCGCTGGTATCAAGAGGCCGCCAATGAGCGCGGCATCGACATGGACAAGACCGAGGCGCGCGAGATTTTCTACGGGATGAGCATGGACGAGTGGAAGGCCAAGTATCAGACCGAGGCCAGCCCCGACCAACAGGCGGCGTTTGAGGTCAGCCACAAGACCGCCGGTTGAACATGGATGCGGCGGCCTGATCGGGCCGCCGCTCTGTTATTCGCGGTCAGGCAGCCGCCGGGCTATGCTTGCGCCGCGACAATCTTGGCCTAAAAAACGAAACCTGAAAAATTAGAAAAGGCCCGCAGCACGCCGCAGGCCTTTCCCCGATCTCGAGACCGCGCTTACTTCTTCAGCGAGTCACGGATTTCCATCAGGATATCAAGCTCGCTCGGGCCGGGATCTGCCTCGGGCTCGGGCGCGGCTTCTTCCTTCGCTTTGACGCGGTTCACGGCCTTGACCAGCATGAACACCACAAAGGCGATGATCAGGAAGTTGATGATCGCCATGATAAAGCGACCGATGGCAAAGACCGCGGCACCTGCCTCTTCTGCATCGGCGAGGGTGGCGTATTCGCCGCCATCGAGAACGATGAAGAGCTCTTTGAAATCGATCCCGCCGAGAAAGAGGCCGATGATCGGGTTGATGAGATCCGCCACAAGCGAGCTCACAATCGCGGTGAAGGCGGCGCCGATGATGATACCAACGGCCATGTCCATGACATTGCCCTTGGCAATGAAATCCTTGAATTCTTGAACCATGCTATTTCCCTTGTCCCTTGGCGTGTCCCGCCATTGTTTAGATACTAGTATCTATGCGTGAAACAATGACATCAATTCAGGGGAAAATAGCGCAGAAGCTCCCTATTCAGGGCCGAAACGCGCGTTTTTGCGCCTTGGGATGGCATTATTTCGACGTCTAGCGGTTTTTCATCAGTCAAAGCCTGCGATCTCGGTCATGATACTGACAGTGATTGGCAGGGTATTGGTATCTCTTAGTTACATGAAACATGACACGTATTTCGCTGGCCTCCTCTTGATGCTGGGATCTGCCCTGCTCTTTTCGACAGCCGGTATCTTCACCAAAGCAGTCGAGGCCTCGGGCTGGGAAGTGATCTTCTGGCGGGCGTTCTTCAGTGCGATTTTGACCGCAGCAATCATCCTCTGGCGGGGCCGCTGGCAGGCCGAGGTGACGCGCATGGGCCGGCGCGGCCTCTTGGCGGCGGTGATTGGCGCCTGTGGCACGGCGGCCTTTCTCAGCGCATTCAAGCTGACCGGAGTGGCCAATGTGGCGCTGATCTATTCGGCGACGCCGCTCGTCGCGGCGCTGCTCGCCTGGGTTCTCTTGCGCGAAGCGCCGGGGATGACGATGCTGGCGGGGGCGGCGCTTGGCATTGTGGGGATCCTAGCCATCCTTGCCGGGTCGCTGGGCGAGCTTAGCCTGATCGGCGATCTGCTCGCGCTGGTGATGGCGCTGTCGCTCGCGCTGCTCTTCGTGCTCTACCGGGCCTGGCCTGCGACGCCCTCGATGGGGCCAATGGCCCTGTCTTGCGTGCTCTTGCTGCCGGTGGCGGCGTGGCTCTCTGAACCGAGCCAGACGCCGCTCGGCGAAATCGCCCTGATGGCCTGTTTCGGGCTGGTCTTTGCGGCGGCCTCGGTGATGATGTTCGAGGCCGCCAAGCGCATGCCCTCAGGACAGGCCGGGCTGATCAGCACCAGCGAGACGCCCTTTGCCATCCTGCTGGCCTGGCTCATTCTGAACGAAGTGCCGATGCTCGCCACCTTAATCGGGGGCGCGCTCGTGATGACGGGGGTTCTGCTGGGAAGCCTGCCGGGCAAACGTGCTCAGCCGGGCAGCGAACCGTCCATCACATAGCGCAGGATTTGCACCACCTCTTCGGGGCTGCGCGCCACGGCGAGGGCGGCGGCATCCACCTCTTTGAGCGCGTGATCATGCTCGGGCGGCTGCAGGATGATGAGCGATTTGCCAAGCGCCGCGGCATAGCCCGCGTCAAAGGCCGCGTTCCACTGCTTGTACTTGTCGCCAAAGCGCACGACGACCACATCCGCGTCACCGATGCCCTTGCGGGTGCGGATCGCGTTGACCATCGCGCCTTTGTGGTCATGCCAGTATTTATTC
Source organism: Roseovarius nubinhibens ISM (assembly GCF_000152625.1). Lineage (GTDB taxonomy): Bacteria > Pseudomonadota > Alphaproteobacteria > Rhodobacterales > Rhodobacteraceae > Roseovarius > Roseovarius nubinhibens. Next base: position 510,208 of record NZ_CH724156.1, read on the forward strand.
TCCTCGGCCCCGAGGATCGCGACACCGCAATCGTCGCTGGCCGCGTGATCGGTGACCGGCGCGGAAAAGGCGATGTCGAGCCCCGCCGCGCCATCGGTGATCTGATCGCGCCAATCGGTGTGGATTTCACCGGAGAGATAAACCTTGAGCATCTGAGCCTCCTCGTTGATCCGACTTAGCCGCGCAGGCTGCCGCCGGTGGCCTTGGTGACCTTTTCGACGATCTTCGCGCTCACCGCCTCGATATCCGCTTCCTTGAGCGTCGCATCGGTGGGTTGCAGGCGCACGGTGATCGCAAGGCTCTTCTTGCCCTCGCCGAGGCTGCCGCCGATGAATTCGTCAAAGACGCGCACATCTTCGATGAGCACCTTGTCCGCCCCGGCCGCCGCGTTGACCAGCGTCAGCGCCTCGACCTCGGCATCCACCACGAAGGCGAAATCGCGTTCCACCGCCTGCAGGTCGCTGACGGTGAGCGCCCCGCGCGTGGCCGAGGCGTTGCGCGGCAGCGGGATCTCTGCGGGCCAGAGGGTAAAGCCCACCACCGGGCCTTTGACGTCGAGCGCCTGAAGCACTTTGGGATGCAGCTCGCCAAAGACGCCAAGCGCCTTTTTCGGGCCGAGGCAAATCCGGCCATGACGGCCCGGGTGCCACCAGCTCTCGCCGCCGCGCAGGATCTGCACCTTGGCGGGCGCACCGATGGCCGAGAGCACCGCCTCGGCATCGGCCTTGGCGTCAAAGAGATCGACCGGCCGGCTCGCGCCATGCACATCCTTGGGACCTGTGCGACCGACGAGGATGCCCGAGACCATCAGATGCTGATCGCCGGGCTCGCCGCCGTGGAACGCATGACCCACCTCAAAGAGCGCCATATCCATCTGACCGCGCGCCTGATTGCGCGCCGCCGCCTGCAACAGCCCGGGCAACAGCGCGGGGCGCAGATGGCTCATATCGGCGCTGATCGGGTTGGCCAGCATCGTGGCATCATCGCCGCCCCCGAAGAGCTCGGCACTGGCGCGGTCGATGAAACTATAGGTGACGCATTCATTATAGCCGAGCGCCGCCGCCGTGCGCCGCGCGATCTGCTCGCGTTTTTGCAGGGGCGACAGGATCTGTTTCGGCACGCCCGATTGGATGCGCGGCAGCGGAATGCCCTTGAGCTTGGTCAGCGAGGCAACACGCGCCACCTCTTCCACCAGATCGGCCTCGCCCTGCACATCGGGGCGCCAGCTCGGCACATGGGCCATGCTGCCTTCCATGCGGAAGCCGAGCGCGGTGAGGGTCTGGCGCTGTTCGCTCTCAGGAATGGCCATACCGACGAGCGATTGCACCCGCTCGGGGTCAAGCTTGTAGGCGCGCGCCACATCCGGCACCTCGCCCGCCACGACCAGCTCGGACGGCTCGCCGCCACAAAGGTCGAGGATCATCTGCGTCGCAAGCTCGATCGCCGGCATGTTGAAGGCCGGATCAATGCCGCGCTCGTTGCGATAGCGCGCATCGGAATTGATCTTGAGCGCGCGGCCCGTCTCGGCGATCTGGACATGGTCCCAGACGGCGGCCTCGAGGAAGACATTGGTCGTCTCCTCGGTGCAGCCGGTGGCCAGCCCGCCCATGATGCCGCCAATGCTCTCGACGCCCTTGTCGTCGGAGATGACGACCTGACCGGCGCTGAACGTGTATTCCTTCTCATCGAGACCGACGAGCGTTTCACCACCCTGCGCACGATGCACGCGCAGATCGCCCGACACCTTGTCAGCGTCGAACACATGCAGCGGGCGGTTGCGGTCGAAGGTGAAGAAATTGGTGATGTCGACCAGCGCCGAAATCGGCCGCAGCCCGATCGCCTTGAGCCGCGCCTGAAGCCACTCCGGGCTCGGCCCGTTCTTGACACCGCGGATCAGCCGCCCGGCAAAGACTTCGCAGCCCTTGGTGCGCGCGTCCTCATCAATGATGACCTTGATCGGGCTCTCGAATGCGCCCTCGATGCTGGCCTCCGGCGCGGGCTTCATCTTGCCCAGACCGCGTGCCGCTAGGTCGAGCGCCACGCCGCGCACACCGCAGGCATCGGGGCGGTTCGGGGTGATGGCAATGTCGATCACCGGGTCGACCTTGGCCGGATCATGCGCCGCAAGCCAATCGATGAACCGTTCGCCCACCTCGCCTGACGGCAGTTCGATGATCCCGTCATGCTCTTCCGAGAGCTCCATTTCGCGCTCGGAACACATCATGCCAAAGCTCTCGACGCCGCGGATCTTGCCGACGCCGATGGTGGTGTCGATGCCGGGGACATAGACGCCGGGCTTGGCCACCACCACGGTGATGCCGGCCCGCGCATTGGGCGCGCCACAGATGATCTGGGTCATGCCCTCGTCGGTCTCGACCTGACAGATGTTGAGTCGGTCCGCATCGGGATGCTTTTCCGCCTCTTTCACCTTGCCGATGGTAAACTCCGACAGCCGGTCCGCCGGGTTGACGATCTCTTCGACCTCGAGCCCCAGATCGGTGAGCGCCTCCGCGATCTCCTCGACCGAAGCGGTGGTTTCCAGATGTTCCTTGAGCCAGGACAGGGTGAATTTCATGTCGCGTCATCCACAGGTGAAATGCAGTCCCGCGCCATGTACCGGATAAGCGGGCCAAGCGAAAGGGCACTTTGCGCCGCGCCCTGCCCTCGTCCGCAACGAAAAACCCCCGCCGGATTGCTCGGGCGGGGGTTTGTCATTTGGCGAGGAACCGCGATCAGGCTTTGGACTTGCCTTTGATCGGGGCCCAGATCCGCTTGTTCGTGAGATAGAGCAGCGCCGACAGCAGAACCAGCAGGATAACCCCGGCCATACCGGCCTGTTTGCGGGCCATCATCTTGGGCTCGGCGGTCCACATCAGGAAGGCCGCGGTATCTTCGGACATGTGATGCAGCGAGTTGTCATGCTCGTCGTCGAAATCCACCATCCCGTCTTCGAGCGGCGGTGCCATGGCGATCCAGCCCCCCGGGAAGGCGCTGTTTTCATAGAGCGTGACGCCCGCTTCTTCCTTGGTCTTGCCGGTATAGCCGGTCAGGATCGCGGTGATGTACTCCGGACCACCCATGCCCTTGAAGAGCTGGTTGATACCGGTGCCCGCGGGGCCGTGAAACCCGGCGCGTGCCTTGGCCATCAGGCTCAGGTCAGGCGCGTTGTCGAGGCTCGAGCCCGGGAAGTGATCCGACGATTTGGCCGTGCGGAAATCATCCAGCTCGGGATCGAAAACTTCAAAGTTCTGGGCGTAGGCGCGCACCTGATCTGCCGAGAAATGCGGACCGCCCTCGTCTGCCAGCGTGCGCAGCGGCACGTAGCGGAGACCGTGACAGGCCGAGCAAACCTCGGTGTAGACCTTGAGACCACGCTGAAGCTGGTTCTGGTCGAATTTGCCGAACGGCCCCTCGAAGGAGAAATCCACGTCGTGAATTTCGCCACCGGCGCCTGCGGCAGATGCCGCACCCGCCGAAAGGGTCAGGGCCGACAGGGCAGCAATGCAGAGAGTCTTGAACATTGTTCCTGATCCTTTCTTATTCTGCCGGGGTGTCGGCAGCTTTGGGGTAATGCGCATTGAAATCCGCCTCGATGGTTTCCGGCTGTGCCTTGGGCTTTTCAATCACCCCAAGCAGCGGCAGGATCACCAGGAAGTAAGCGAACCAATAGGTGGCCCCGATCAGCGAGATGGTCGAATAGGGCGGCTCGGCGGGCATGGCCCCGGCCCACATCAGCACCACAAAGTCGATCGCCAGCAGCGCAAACCACCATTTGAACATCGGACGGTATTTGCCCGACCGCACGCTCGACGTGTCGAGCCACGGTGCCAGCGCCATGACGGCAATCGCACCGAACATCGCGAGCACGCCAAAGAACTTGGCATCGATGATCCCGCCGGTGATCCAGCTTGCGAACATCACGACCCAGACATCGCCGGTGAAGGCACGCAGGATCGCGTAGAACGGCAGGAAGTACCATTCCGGAACAATATGCGCGGGCGTCACGAGGGCGTTCGCCTCGATATAGTTGTCCGGGTGGCCAAGGTAGTTCGGCATGAAGCCGACGATGGCAAAGAAGACAACCAGAATGACCGCCAGAGCAAAGAGGTCCTTGATCACGAAATAGGGCCAGAAGGGCACGGTGTCCTTCTCGGCCTCGGCTTTCGAGGCGCGGCGCACTTCGACCCCGGTGGGGTTGTTGTTGCCGGTGGTGTGGAAGGCCCAGATATGGACCGCCACCAGCGCGGCGATCACGAAGGGCAGCAGGTAATGCAGACTGAAGAAACGGTTCAGCGTGGCATTGTCCACCGCGGGCCCACCGAGAAGCCAGGTCTGGATCGGCTCACCAATGAAGGGGATGGCGCCAAACAGACCGGTGATCACGGTCGCGCCCCAGAAGGACATCTGACCCCAGGGAAGAACATAGCCCATAAAGGCCGTGCCCATCATCAGCAGGTAGATCAGCATGCCGACGATCCAGGTGATTTCACGCGGGGCCTTGTACGACCCGTAGTAAAGACCCCGGAAAATATGGAGATAGACCGCAAAGAAGAACAGCGACGCGCCGTTCATGTGCAGATAACGGATGAAGTGACCGCCGTTCACGTTGCGCATGATGTGCTCGATCGAGGCAAAGGCCAGATCGACATGCGGCGTGTAATGCATCACCAGCACGATGCCGGTAACGATTTGCAGCGCCAGACAGAACGTCAGGACGATGCCCCAGATCCACATCCAGTTGAGGTTCTTGGGCGTCGGGATCATCAGCGTGTCATAGAGAAGACCGACGATGGGAAGACGCGAATGCAGCCATTTCTCGCCGCGGGTCTTCGGTTCGTAGTGATCGTGTGGAATACCAGCCATTCTGCGCGTCCCTTATCCCAATTTGATCGTCGTTGCATCGACGAATTCAGCCGTCGGAACCGGCAGGTTCTCGGGCGCGGGTCCTTTGCGGATCCGGCCGGCCGTATCATAGTGCGAGCCGTGGCAAGGGCAGAACCAACCGCCAAAATCGCCAGCATCGCCCAGCGGAACGCAGCCCAGATGGGTACAAACGCCCATCATCACCAGCCACTCTTCGCTGCCTTCTTCGCCCGGAACGGCCAGCGCCCGGTTGTTGTCCGACGCGGGTGCGGGACCGATATTGGCGTTGCGAGCGTCCTGGTCGGGAAGCTGCGAAAGCTCGACCGCCTTGGCCTCTTCGATTTCTTCCGGGGTGCGGCGGCGAATGAACACCGGCTTGCCCAGCCATTTCACTGTCAGCTGCGTGCCCGGCTCGATGCCAGAGACGTCAACCCGGATCGAGCTGAGCGCCTGCACATCGGCCGAGGGGTTCATCTGATTGACCAGCGGCCAGACAGCAGCCCCCGCGGCAACAGTGCCCGCGCCTGCGGTTGCGTAATAGAGGAAATCCCTCCGGGTTCCTTCGTGATCTTCTGCGTGGGACACGAGGTTTGCTCCATTCTTCCGACCCGCGCGGGCCTCATAGTTCGACGGGTCGCGGAATCCCGCAACCTTTCGGACCCGTGTTTAGCGGCGCTTTCAAGGCCCGTCCAGTAGGCAATGCCGGGGAATTGAAGGGGGCGATCATCTGTCGCGCTTGTGAGCCAGCGCCGCTGCATGTAAGCAAGGGCCAAAGCCACGGACAACCGCAAGGGTATGTGCAGATGAAAACCTCCTTCAAAGCCGCCGGCGTCGCGCTCGTCGCGATGGCCACCCCCGCCGCCGCCGAGATCGAACTGAGCTTCTACCTCGGGGTTCAGAGCGTTCAGGAAAGCACGCTGTCGGGCACGCTCCCCGGTGGAGCCGCTGTCAGCCGCAAGGTCGATTGGGAAGGTAACCCCTTGGAAAACCCGTTTTATTACGGCGGGCGTCTGACCTGGTGGAATGCCAATAACCTCGGCTTCGGCATCGAGGGCACCCATGCCAAGGCCTATGCCTCGAGCGGCGATCTCGCCGCCCTCGGGCTGAGCCGGTTCGAGCTCTCGGACGGGCATAACATCATCACCCTCAACGTGATGAAACGCTTCCCCTCCACCTTCACCAACGAGCGTTTTACCCCCTATGTCGGCGGTGGCGTGGGTGTGGCCATTCCGCATGTCGACGCGCAGGTGATCGGTGCGACGGGTCGGACCTATGATTATGAAACCACCGGCATCGCGCTGCGCGGCATCGCCGGGATGAAATATAGCCTCAACGACAAATGGGCCCTCTTCGGCGAGTATCAGGCGACTTGGTCGGACAATGACATCACCATCAAGGCGGACCCGGCCGTGGTCGGCCAGACCGATGGCAAGTTCGGCACCGAGCTGGTCACCCATGCGATCAACGTCGGCGTCAGCTACAGCTTCTGATTTCAGCCTGATGAAAACAGAAAAGCCCCGGAATTTCCGGGGCTTTTTCGTGTCTTAGGCCAAGATTACTTGGGCGCGGTGGCGACCATGCTGTCACGTTCGCAGAATTTCGAATGCCAGGCCGCGAGGTCGGGGCGGGTGTCGCGCCAGCTGCGGTCGGCATGGCGGAAATCGAGATAGGTGAGCGCGGTGGCCACCGCGATCTGAGCCATGTCGAGCGGGCCGGAGAGATGGCTCATCCAGCGCGCGTCGAGCGCGTTGAGCGAGCGGGTGATCTTGGCCCATTGCGCCTCGATCCAGCCCTCATCGACCTTGTCGGCGGGACGCACGCGATGCTCGTAAACCATCAGCACGGCGGCATCCATCATCGCATCCGCCGTCGCTTCGAGCGTCAGAACCTCCCAAATCCGCGCCTGCGGATAGAGGCCTGCACCGGAAATTTCGTCGAGATATCGGGTGATTACGCGACTGTCATAAAGCGCCGGACCGCTGTCGCGCAAAAGCGCCGGGAGCTTGCCCGCCGGGTTGGCCGAGGCCACTTGCGGATCGGTATTGATCGGGGTGGTGGTGAGTGAAACCACCTCGACCCGGTCGCCCAGACCGGCCTCATGGATGAGAATCCGGCACTTGCGGGCAAAGGGCGAAGCATCGGCGGAAATGAGTTTCATGGCAGGTCTCCCGTAGCGTGTGGCGCAAACGCTAGGCCCCTGCCCCGACCTTGTCCATCGCTGAAATGGCGGGTCGGTGACACGTCGGCAAAACGACAGTATCGCGACAGTGCGGAATTTGGGGTGGCAGCAACGGTTTGAAGATCGGGGCGCAATGGTCGCAATCGGTCATTTAGAAAGAATGGTTTTCAAACGTCGTTTTAAGTACTCAAGCTTGCCCGACAGCGTGCTTGTGGCGGCATGTTGTTTCCAAACGTAGTCCAGCTCTATGGCCTGCAGTTTGCGGTCGACGCGATTGCTCACTTGGTGACCGTGAAGACGGTTTGCAACCAAGGTATCGGATAGGATCCTCGGCGCACCTTGAGCATCCCAAAGTCGCTTGTAAAACTCCACATCCATGAGCCAGATGAGCTTCTCATCAAAACGTTCGGCACAGCGGCTATGAATAGCCATTACCGACGGACTGGATACCGTGTTTTTCCCGAAATGAAGCTTGTCCGTGAGCAACGGGATTATTGCGCGTTCTATCGTCTTCCCATCTCTGACAACGCCTGACCCGCATAGCAACCAATCGCAACCCGTCTCCGCAAAGCCATCATGCACTTGAGTCAGACAGGTTGGATCGCAGAGATAGTCATCCTGGAAGAGGACCTTCAGGATCTCGCCATTCGCGCAATTCAGCGCATGGTTGATATTGGCCGAGGCTTGCCGCGGAGCGTCACGGTTCCAGACATGACACATGTTCAACCTCTCGGACCAGTTACGGCAGAGCTCTTCGATACGGGTATCAGTCGATTGGTCCGAGATAACCACCTCGAAGTCTCGAAAATCCTGCTCCTCAAGCTTTTGTAGCGAAAATTCGAGATAATCGACACCATGGCCCTCCATCTCATAGGCTGGAATACAGACGCTCAGTTTAGGGTTGGGCATTGGACCTCTCCAATTCGGCATGTCATCCGAAAGCAAACATTGAAAATCAGTACCGTAGCTGAAATCACAAAAAATTGAATATGGCATCCCCCTTAACTGACACTAGGCTCGGCGTCACGGGGTAACCTCGCCTCAAACGGGGAGGAAAGGAGCTATGGGTTTCTAGGCCCCCCACAACGCTCATACGGGGCGTTCTGAGCAGGGGACCCTTAGGCAGCGACAGGTGGACGCCCGCCCTACCCTTCCCAGATCGGGCGGCGGGTCATGATACTGGTGAACCGGTCGGAGGCTTTGAAGCGGGTGAGCCAGTCGGAGACTTCGGGCCAAGGCTGCGCGGCGAACCAGTCGGGGTCGACATGGGCGAATTGGCGGAGGAAGGGCAGGATCGCCATGTCGGCGAGGCTTGGGGCTGGGCCCATGAGCCAGCGGCGGCCGGTGAGCTGGTCTTCGAGCGAGAGCGCGAAGCGGGCGGCGGTATCGCGGGCCGCCATCGGATCGCTGTCGGGAAAGCGGGTCTCGTATTTGTAGCGGTCGAGCGCCGGTTTGAACTCGCTCTCGCAGGTCGCGATGAGATCATTCCCCGCCGCGCCCATGTCGAGCCAGTGTTCGGGGTCCGATTGGCGCAGCGCCCAGAGCATGATGTCGAGGCTTTCGTCGATCACGCCCTCGGGCCCGAGATCGAGACAGGGCACCGTGGCCGAGGGCGAGGCCGCGAGAAAGGCGGCGGGTTTGTCGCGCAGGAGGATGTCGCGCATCTCGACCGCGACGCCCGAGACCGCGATGGCGAGCCGCGCCCGCATCGCATAGGGGCAGCGGCGAAAGCTCCACAGCACCGGCAGGCGGTCAGGCGACAAGGCGCTGCCCGGTCTGGCCCGAGATGCGGACATCGACGATCTGGCCCTCGGGCTGATCCGTGGCGAACTCGACCTCGGTGAATTGCTCGGTCCGGCCCATGCGCGGGTTTTCCATGAGCACCCGATGCGCCCGCCCGACCTGTTCGGCCAGATGCGTGGCAACGCGCGCCTCGCCCGCCTGCCGCAGCCGGGCGGCGCGGTCGCGGATCACCCGGCCGTTGACCTGGTTGGGGATGCGCGCGGCGGGCGTGCCTTCGCGGCGCGAATAGGGAAAGACATGCAGCCAGGTGAGGCCGCAATCCTCGACGAGCCGCAACGAGTTTTCGAAATGCGCCTCGGTCTCGGTCGGGAAGCCCGCGATGATATCGGCACCAAAGGTCATTTCGGGGCGCAGGCGGCGGGCCTCTTCGGCGAAACGGATGGCGTCGTCGCGCAGGTGGCGGCGCTTCATCCGCTTGAGAATCATGTCGTCGCCATGCTGCAGCGACAGGTGCAGATGCGGCATCAAGCGGGGTTCGGTGGCGATGGCCTGCATCAGGTTCTCGTCCACCTCGATGGAATCGATCGACGAGATGCGCAGGCGTGGCAGGTCGGGGACGAGCTTCAGGATCCGCATCACCAGATCGCCGAGCCGTGGCGTGGCCGGAAGATCGGCACCCCAGGAGGTCAGATCGACCCCGGTGAGCACCACCTCGTTATAGCCACGATCCACCAGCCGCTTGATCTGATCGACCACGACCCCGGCGGGGACCGAGCGCGAATTGCCCCGGCCATAGGGGATGATACAGAAGGTGCAGCGGTGATCACAGCCGTTTTGCACCTGCACATAGGCGCGGCTTCGGGTGCCAAAGCCGTCGATCAGATGGCCAGCGGTTTCAGTCACCGACATGATGTCATCGACCTGCAGCATCTCCGTCTCGCCGATGAAATCGGCGGCGAGGCCTTTCCAGGTCTCGGGCTGCATCTTCTCGGTGTTGCCGATGACCGCGTCGACCTCTTCCATGGCGGTGAAGGTCTCGGGCTCGGTCTGGGCGGCGCAGCCGGTGACGATGAGCCGGGCGTCGGGGTGTTCGCGGCGCAGACGGCGGATTTCCTGCCGGGCCTTGCGCACCGCCTCTGCGGTCACGGCGCAGGTGTTGACCACCACCGCGCCCGAGAGCCCGGCCTCGGCCGAGAGCTCTTTCATCGCTTCGGTCTCATAGGCGTTGAGCCGACAGCCCAGCGTGGCAAAGATCGGCGCCTCTGCCATCAGAGCGCGCCCAGGAAATCAGGCGTCAGCACCCCGTCGCAGACATGGGCGGTGCGCCCGGTCATCCAAACGCCATCCTCGCGCCAGTCGATCTCGAGCGTGCCGCCATCGAGGGTGATGGTCACGCACCGCCCCGTGAGACCGCGCCGCGCGGCGGCGACGGCGGTGGCGCAGGAGGACGAGCCCGAGGCCAGCGTCGGGCCGACGCCGCGTTCCCAGACCCGCATCCGCAGATGATCAGGCCCGATGAGCGAGGCGACCTGCACATTGGTGCGTTCGGGGAAAAGCGGGTGATGTTCATAGCGCGGGCCAAATTCGGCGAGCGCCACCCGTTCGGCATCCTCGACGAAGAAGGTGCAATGCGGGTTGCCCATGCCGGTGGCGGTGGGGCCGCCTTCGATCGGCAGCTCGAGCGTGTCCATCGCCTCGGCGAGCGGGATCTCGGCCCAGTCGAGCTGCGGCGCGCCCATGTTGACCGACGTGACCCCCTGCCCCATGTCGCGCGCTGCAAGATCGCCACGCGCCGTCGTCAGGTGCAGCGCGTCGCGGCCCAGATCATCCATCAGATGGCGCGCGATACAGCGGGTGGCATTGCCACAGGCCGCCGCCATCGAGCCATCAGCGTTCCAGAAGGTGAGATGCGCGTCGCCCGGCCCCTCGGCGGTGATGAGCGCGAGCTGATCACAGCCGATGCCGCGATGCCGGTCGGCCACCAAACGCGCCAGCGCCGGGGTGATCGCGATATCGCGCGCACGGCCATCGAAAACGACGAAATCGTTTCCCAGCCCATGCATCTTCATAAAGGGCAAACCGGTGTCTGTGGCGTGGCTCATGGGCGGGCATATAAACCCGCCGGAAACATGAATCCAGCGCGGCACGAAAATAAGTTCATTTTTCGGGTTGACCCTACCGCCCGGTCTTTCTAGATACCGCCCCACAGTGGGCCGTTAGCTCAGTTGGTAGAGCAACTGACTTTTAATCAGTGGGTCGCAGGTTCGAATCCTGCACGGCTCACCACTATCTCCAAAAGGGGTCGGCGGATTTTCTGCCGGCCCCTTTGATTTTCTGAGCTTTATAGTCGAAATGAGGCCGTCACGGCCCATAAGAGCGCCCCTGCCTGCACTGCAGCATAGATGCGGCCTTGCGCAGACCTGTGCAGGCCTACTCGGTGTGACGGAATAGTTGGGACGGTAGCGTCAGATCGGGCGGGTGCCCCGGAGCCTAGATCAGCGAGCCGGGGAGCGTGTATTCGCGGCCGTCGATATGGATGGCGGCGGTGACGCGGTGATCGTTCATCGAAGAGCGCAGGCCGAAGGCATAGGCGAGAGCCGCGGTGAGGCTGTCGAATTGCTCGGTGTCATAGTCGTCAGAGGTCTGGACGCGCGCCGAGCCTTGCGGAGAGGTCGTGATTTCGATGATTTTCTTGATCGGTGCCATTGTTCTTGCCTGCGTGGGTGGAAGCCTCAACTGAACCTTATGGTTCATTTGTGGGCAAATCAATTCAACAGAACCAAAAAACATATATAGAAGTTAACAAATCTACCTTAGGTTGTCAAACAGCACCAACACCGGCAAGTGACTTTGTAACCGGTCACAGCGAAGCCCAATAAAACAAGGGCGCAGAGGCTATCCCTCTGCGCCCTCATGATTTTCTCGGGCTCTAAGTGGTGATTCTCTTAGCTGCGCAGGCGCGAGAATGACGGGTCATAGGGCGACGGCGCGATGACTTCGGCGGGCACCAGCGTGCCGCAGATGTCGATCTCGAGCGTGGTGCCCTCGGCGGCCAGATCGGGCTTTAGGAAGGCCATGGCGATGTTCATGCCGAGCCGATGCCCCCAGTCGCCCGAGCTTACCGTGCCGACCACCTTGCCCTCCAGCATGACGGAGGCGCCGCCATGGGCGGGGGCGCGGTCGTGATCGACCCGCAGGCTCGCCAGCTTGACCCTTGGGCCCTCGGCCACGCGTTTTTCGAGCGCCGCTTTGCCGATGAAATCGCCCTTCTCCATGCGCACGAAGCGGTCGAGCCCGGTCTCGAACGGGTCGAATTCGGTCAGCAGATCGGCCTTCCAATGCAGGAAGCCCTTTTCCATCCGCATCGACTCGACCGCGCGCGCCCCAAAGAGCCGCAGACCATGGGCCTCGCCCGCCGCGCGCAGCGCCTGATAGGCGGCATAGAGCGAGGCGTTGGGCACGTGGATTTCATAGGCGAGCTCGCCCGAAAAGCTCACATTCATCACCGTGACCGGGGCGATGCCGACGAAGGCCTCGCGCAGCGACAGCCAAGGCAAGGCCTCGGCCGACCAGTCGCCCCGGGCGCAGGCCGTGAGCACATCGCGCGATTTCGGCCCGGCGAGCAGCAGGATCGTCTGATCATTGGTCAGGCTGCGCAGCTGCACATCCTCGTCGGGGCCAACATGGGCCGAGAGCCAATCCATGTCATGCAGCTCGCTCGCCGCCGCAGAGCCGTACCAGACCCGTTCGGGGCCGCGGTCAGAGGCGGGCAGATTGGCGAGCGTCGCCTCGGCCTTGATCATGCCGTGATGGTTGAGCAGATAGGCCAGCCCGAGCCGCCCGTCGCGTTTCGGCACCGCGCCACAGCACATCCGGTCGAGGAAGGCGTGACGGTCCGCGCCGGTGATCTCGATCCGGTTGAACCCGTTGACCTCGGCGAGGCCGACGCCGGTTTCCACCGTCTTGACCTCGTCGCGGATGATGTCGAAGGCCTCGTCAAAGCCAAAGCCGAGCGTCGGGTGGAACTCTGGCGAGGGCTTGATGTAATCGACCCGTTCCCAGCCGTTGACCACGGTGAACTCGGCGCCTTCGGCGGCGAGGATCGGGGTCAGCGGCGTGGTGCGGGCGTTACGGCCTGCGGGGCGATGTTCGTGCGGGAAGTGGAAGCGGAATTCGTTCTGATAGTCCTCGATGGCCTTGAGCGCGGTCAGTTCCACATTGGTGTGCGGCCCAAAGCGACGCGGGTCGATGACCCAAGTGTCATATTGCGCCTCGCCATGGACGATCTGCTGCGCCAGAAGCCAGCCGTGACCGCCGCCTTCGCCGAGGCCTGCGCGCAGCCCGATGATGCAAAACGCGTTGCGCTTGCCGGGGATCGGGCCGACGAGCGGCGCGCCGTCGATGGTGTAGGTGATCGGACCGTTGACGATACTGCGAATGCCGGTCTCGGCCAGCGCGGGCATCCGTTCGAACGCCCCACCAAGAACATCCATCACCCGGTCGAGATCATCCGGGCAGAGCGCGTTGACGAAATTCGGGTCGATCCCGTCCAGCCCCCAGGTTTTACAGCCCTGCTCATAGAAGCCCACGAGCAGGCCGTTCTTTTCCTGACGGCTGTAGTAATCCGAGATCGGGCAGCGCAGGAGCGGCATGCGGCGGTCGGATTCGACGATGGCGGGGATGTCCTCGGTGAGGAAATACTGATGCTCCATCGAGCTCACCGGGTGGTGAACGCCCATCATCGCGCCGACCTCGTTGACCCGGTAGCCGCAGGCGTTGACCACGATATCGCAGTCGATATTGCCCTTGGTCGTCTCGACGGTCCAGGTATCGTCCTTGTGCTGGGTGAGCGCGGTCACCGGCGTGTTGCGATAGACCTCGGCCCCGGCCTTGCGGGCGTGATAGGCCAGCGCCTGACAGAGCTGGGCCGGGTCGATGTCGCCATCGAGCGGGTCCCAGAGACCGCCGAGCAGGTTGTCGGTGGAAATCAGCGGGTGGCGGCGGGCGCATTCCTCGGCGTCGATCACTTCGAAATGCACATCCATGCCGCGCGCCATGGAGGCGAAATGGCGATAGCCCTCCATCTGCGCCTCGGTATTGGCGAGACGGATGCCACCATCGGCGTGGTGATAGTTGATCGGGTATTCCGGGTCTTCCGAGAGCCGTTTGTAAAGGTTGATCGAATGGGTTTTGAGCCCGACCATGGTCTGGGTCATGCCAAAGTTGGTCACCTGCGCGGCAGAGTGCCATGTGGTGCCGGAGGTGAGCTCGTCCCGCTCGACGAGGACCACATCGGTCCAGCCTTCCTGGGTGAGGTGATAGAGGGTGGAACACCCTGCGATGCCGCCGCCGATAACGACGACCTTGGTTCTGGTTTTCATGATTGCACCTGTCTTCGCGCTGGTCGGCCTCATAGGGGGGCAAAACCGGGCGACGGCATAGGGGGCATGTGGTGTTTTCGAACATCTGGGAATAAGTTATCGACAACGTGAGAGTTATCAAATCGCCGCGCCTCGGGAGAGGTGTGCCACGCTACGCTTTGCTGAGAGTTCAGCGGACCTGAGCGCCAAGACACGCGGGTCCTTTTGTCAGGAGCGGCGGCAGATGACGGATACGAGACCCAAACGCGGCGGGCGGGAAGAACGATTGGCGAAACGGGCGGCCAAGCCGGTGTTCGACCCCTGCCCGCCCGGCCAGCGCGGCGGCGCCTATCGGCCGCTGAGCGAGGCCGAGCTGGCCCGGATTTTCGACACGGCGCTCGATCTGCTGGCGCGGCTCGGCATGGGCGAGGTGCCCGAGAGGCTGAGCCGTGATCTGCTAGCGGCGGGGGCGACGCGTGGCGAGGGCGCGCGCATCTGCCTGCCCCGGACGCTGGTGCAGGAGGCCATCCAAGGGGCGGCCAAGCAATTCACCCTGCATGGCCGTGATCCGGCGCGCAGCATCACCGTGGGCGGCGACCGGGTCTTTTTCGGCACCGGCGGCGCGGCGGTGCAGACGCTCGACATGGACAGCGGGCGCTATCGGCCCTCGACCCTGGTCGATCTGCATGATTTCACCCGGTTGCAGGATGTTCTGGCCAATGTCGCCTGGTTCACCCGCTGCTGTGTGGCGACCGATGTGCCGGATAATTTCGATCTCGATGTGAACACGGTCCATGCGCTGATCAGCCATACGACCAAGCCGGTGGCCACGTCCTTTACCCTTGCCGAGCATGTGGCGCCGATTGTCGACATGCTCGACATCGCGGCGGGCGGGCCGGGGCAGTTTTCCGAGCGCCCCTTTGTGAAGGCGCATATCAGCCCGGTGATCTCGCCCCTGCGCTTTGGCGAGGATGCGGTCGATGTGGTCTATGAATGCATCCGCCACAATATCCCGATGTCCTGCATCACCGCGGCGCAGGCCGGGGCCACCGCGCCCGCCACCATGGCCGGGTTTCTGGCGCAGTCGCTGGCCGAGACGCTGGCGAGCCTGGTGATGGTGCATGCGATTCAGCCGGGCTTTCCCATGGTGTTTTCCAACTGGCCGCTGGTCATCGACCTGCGCACCGGGGCGTTTTCGGGCGGCGGCGGCGAGACGGCGCTGCTCAACGCGGCTTCGGCGCAGCTGTCGAACTGGCTCGGCCTGCCGTCGGGGGTGGCGGCCTCGATGACCGATGCCAAGGCGATCGACGCGCAATATGGTGTGGAAAAGGGCATGACATCGCTGGCGGCGGCGCTGGCGGGGGGCAATCTCATCTATGAAAGCTCTGGCATGACGGCGGCGCTCTTGGGGGTGAGTTTCGAAGGCTTCGTCCTCGATGACGAGATGCATTCGATGAGCTATCGCACGCTGCGCGGCATTGAGGTGAGCGATGAGACGCTCGGCTTTGACGCGATCTGTGGCGCGGTGCTTGGCGAGGGGCATTTCCTTGGCGAGGCACAGACCCATGCGGCGATGGAGCGGGATTATTTCTATCCGCGTCTGGCCGACCGGGTCGAGCCGCGCAGCTGGGCCGAGGCCGGGGCGGCGGATGCCTGGACCCGGGCCAAGACGCGGGCGCGGGAGATCCTCGACAGCCACCATCCCGAGTACCTTAGCGCCGAGCAGCAGGCGGCGATCCGCGCCCGGTTCAACATCCTGATGCCTTAGCTCTCGGTCTCTTCGCTCTCGTCGACCTCTGCCGGATCGGACATCCCGCCCAAGAGGCGGAAACTGTCGGCGAGCCACGGCGCCTTTTCCAGCACCGGCAGGATGGCGTGATCGGCGAGCATCTGACGCAGCTTGGCCTCGATGATGCCGCGCACCGAATTGGCGCAATCAGGCGTCGAGATCAGCGACAGCTCGCGGGCAAAGGCGCGACCCGGGAAGGGCTGCATCTTGAGATGCGAGTGGAATTGACGGGCCCGCGCAAAGAGCAGCGGCGTGGTGATCGTCCAGCCCGCGCCGACCGAGACCATCGCCATAAGGGTTTGATTGTTCCCGCATTCAAAGCGGTTCGGCAGGGTGTATTTCATCCGCTTGAGCTGGGCCTCGATCTGCTGCGCGATGATCTGCCCGGTGGTGAAGCGCAAAAACGGCAGGTCGGTTTCACCGCGCACCAGATCCTCGGGCGCGAGCGTGCTCTGCGCTGGCATCACCATCACGAACGGGTCGCGCAGCACCGGATGACAGCTCAGCCCTTCGGGGCGGTCCTGCGGCGTGGCGACAAGGCCGATGTCGAGCTCGCGCTTGCGCAGCATCTCGACAATCGCGCGGCTGGCGTCGCTGTGATAGGTGAAATCGCATTGCGGCATCCGGCGCGACAGATGCACCGCCAGGCCGGGGATGATGTCGCTGTCGAAATCCTCGATACTGCCGAGCCGCAGATGCCGCGCGGTGGCCGGTTCGCCCGAGGCGGCCTCGGCGGTGGCGGCGCGCAGGGCGATGAGCGCGGGCTCGATATTTCGCAGAAAACTCTGGCCGGTGGCGGTGAGGACCATGGGGCGGCGGGAGTGGTCGAAGAGGGGCACGCCGAGATGGTTTTCGAGCACATGGAGATGGTGCGACATGGTGCTGACCGAGAGGCCCGCCGCGTCCGCCGCCGATTGCAGCGACGGGTGGCGCGCGGAAATCTCGAACATTTCCAGTGACTTGAGGCTCAGATCCTTGCGGGCGGGCATGATGCATTCCGGGTGATAGGGGCACTCCGGGCAGCATGGCACCTGAGGCCCACTGCCCGCAAGCCCCTGTCGCACCACGAAAAATCCCGTATCGGCAACACGTCGGTATTGCGTCGGTAAAGCGACAGTGGCGAAACCGGGGCCTTAGCCCCAGTCCATCACCACCTTGCCCGCCTCGCCCGAGAGCATCGCGGCAAAGCCATCCTCAAAGGCGTCGATGCCGATGCGATGGGTGATCAGCGGCGTCAGGTCGAGGCCCGATTGCACCAGCGCGATCATCTTGTACCAGGTCTCGTACATCTCGCGGCCATAGATGCCTTTGACGTTGAGCATCTTGAAGATGATCTTGTTCCAGTCGACTGCGAACTCGGTCGGCGCGATGCCCAGAAGTGCGATCTTGCCGCCATTGTTCATCTTGTCGATCATGTCGCGCATGGCGGGGGCCGCGCCGGACATCTCGAGCCCGACGTCAAAACCTTCGGTCATGCCGAGCCGCGCCATCACATCCTTGAGGTTTTCCTCCGCCGCGTTGACCACATGCTGCACCCCGAGCTTTTGCGCGAGCGCGATGCGATAGGGCGATATGTCGGTGATCACCACTTTGCGCGCGCCGGCCTTTTGCGCGACGAGCGCCCCCATGATGCCGATCGGACCGGCCCCGGTGACAAGCACATCCTCACCCACCAGATCAAAGCTCAGCGCGGTGTGGACCGCATTGCCGAACGGATCGAAGATCGCCGCGATCTCGTCGGGGATGTCATCGGGGATCGGCACCACATTGCTTTCGGGGATGCAGAGATATTCCGCGAAAGAGCCGGGCCGGTTGACCCCCACGCCGAGCGTGTTGCGGCACAGATGCCCCCGCCCCGCGCGACAGTTGCGGCAGGTGCCACAGACCACATGGCCCTCGCCCGCGACGCGCTGGCCGATCTTGTATTTGATCGCGGCGCGGCCCGTGTCGACGATCTCGCCACAGAACTCATGGCCGACGACCATCGGCACCGGCACGGTCTTGGCCGACCATTCATCCCATTTCCAGATATGCACATCGGTGCCGCAGATGGCGGATTTGCGCACCTTGATGAGCACTTCGTCATCGCCCGGTTCCGGCACCGGGACATGTTCCATCCAGAGGCCCGGCTCGGGGCGGGATTTCACGAGGGCCTTCATCTGATTCTGCATGGCGGTCTCCTTTTGACCCTGCATCTATACGCAGGCCTCCGGGCGCGTCCAATCAACTCGGAGGTGAGGGTGGCGGCAGGCCCCGGTGAGGGCCTGCCCTGAGGGATGGGCGCGGGACTAGCCGCGCATCTTGGCCCCGTCGGGATCGTAGAGCGGTGCGCCCTGCACCTCGGCGCGGTGCATCTCGCCGAGGATCTCGACCTCGAGCGCGGTGCCCGGCGCGGCATGTTCAGCCGCGACATAGGCCATCGCCATCGAGCGGCCGACATGATGGGCATAGCCGCCGGAGGTGATATAGCCCACCGCCGCACCGTCCTTGAGCACCGCCTCATCGAGCGTCACGTCGATCTCGGTGTCGATGGTCAGCGTCACCAGCTTGCGCGCGACGCCCGCCGCCTTGGCGGCCTCGGTCGCAGCCTTGCCGACGAAGTCCTTCTTCCAGTTGATGAACACATCCATACCGCTCTCTACCGCGTTGAAATCGGGACGGAATTCGAGGCCCCAAGCCCCCCAGCCCTTTTCCAGCCGCATCGACATCAGCGCCCGGTTGCCATACCAGCGATAGCCGAGATCGGCGCCCGCCTCTTCGATCGCCTCGGAAAGACGAATGAGATATTGCGGGCGGCAGTAGATTTCATAGCCCAGCTCGCCCGAGAAGCTGATCCGGTTGAGGATCACCGGCACGCCGCCAACATAGGTCTGACGGCAGTCGCGGAATTTGAACGCCTCGGCAGAGACATCGTCACGGGTGATCCGCGCCAGAAGCTCGCGGGCGTTGGGCCCGGCGATGCCGATCCCGTGCCAGTCGCCGGTCTGGTTTTCATGGCGCACGCCCTCGGGCAGGGTGCGGGCGAAGAAGCGCGAATGCGCGTCCTGCATCGTGCCCGAGCCAAACAGCATGAAGTGATCCTCGGCGAGGCAGGCGACGGTGAGATCGCCATAGAGCCGCCCCTTGTCGGTGAGCATCGGGGTGAGCGTGATGCGGCCCGGTTTCGGGATATAGCCCGCCATGGTCCGATCAAGCCAGTCGCGCGCGCCGGGGCCGCGGATCTCGTGCTTGGCAAAGTTCGCGAGCTCGATGCCGCCGACCGCGTGGCGCACCGCGCCCACCTCGCCCGCGACATAATCGTGGCTGCGGTTGCGTTCGAACGTGGGGTCTTCCCAGGCGTCCTCGGGGCCGTCGGCGAACCACAGCACATGTTCGAGACCAAAGGCCTGCCCCATCCGCGCGCCCTTGGCGACGAGACGGTCATAGAGCGCGGTGGTCTGTTGCTTGCGGCCCTTGGGCAGGGTCTCGTTCGGGAAGGTCATCACGAAGCGGCGTTCGTAGTTTTCGGTCGATTTGACCGTGCCCCAATCGGGGCTCGCCCAATTGCCGAAGCGCGCCACGTCCATCGCCCAGACGTCGATGGAGGGTTCGCCATCCATCATCCATTCGGCCATGGTGAGGCCGACGCCGCCGCCCTGACAGAAGCCCGCCATGACGCCCACGGCGCACCAATAGTTGGTCATCCCCGGCACCGGCCCGATCATCGGGTTGCCATCGGGACCAAAGGTGAAGGGGCCGTTGATCGCCTGCCGGATGCCGGTTTCCGCCAGCGCCGGGATCCGTTCGAAGGCAAACTCGAGCCGGTCGGCGATCTGGTCGAGATTGGGCTGCAGCAGCTCATGGCCGAAGTCCCAGGGCGTGCCGCCCACTTTCCACGGCGTGCCGCGCTGTTCATAGGTGCCGAGCAACAGCCCCTTGCGTTCCTGACGGAAATAGATGTTGGCCTCGTAATCGATGCCGCAGGGCAGACGGTCCTTGGCGGCGGCGATTTCGGGGATGTCCTCGGTCAGCAGGTAGTGATGTTCCATCGGCTGCACGGGGATGTTGATCCCCTGCATATGGCCCACTTCGCGCGCCCAGAGCCCGCCGCAGTTGACGATGATTTCGGCGTTGATATTGCCCTTGGGCGTGGTCACGTCCCAGGAGCCGTCGGATTTCTGGGTGGTGGCGGTCACCGGCGTATGGGTGAAATATTGCGCACCATGGACGCGGGCCGATTTGGCGAAGGCATAGGTCGCGCCCGAGGGGTCGAGATCGCCGTCCTGATCGTCCCAGAGCGCCGCGAGGTAATGTTTCGGGTCGATGAGCGGGTGCCGCTCGGCCACTTCCTTGGGCGAGATGAACTCTTGGTGCAGGCCCATGTAGCGCGCCTTGGAGCGTTCCCGCTTGAGGTAATCATACCAGGTCTTGTTGGAGGCGAGGTAGAAGCCGCCGGTCATGTGGAGGCCGACCGATTGGCCGGAGGTTTCCTCGATCTCCTTGTAGAGATCGATCGTATAGCCCTGCAGGCGGCTGATGTTCGGATCGGAGCTGATGGTGTGGATCTGACCGGCGGCGTGCCAGCTCGACCCGCTGGTGAGCTCGTCACGTTCCAAGAGCACCACGTCTTTCCAGCCAAACTTGGCGAGGTGAAAGAGGATCGAGCAGCCGACGACGCCGCCGCCGATGATGACGACCTTGGCGTGCGACGGCAGTTGCTTGCCCGTCGGGGGCGTGTCTTCCTTGAGAATTTCGGGCATGTTTTATCCTTTCGAAAGGGTCCGGCCGGTCAGTACCAGGCGTCGGGGAGGTCGGATTTGCGGCGGGCCACATGATCGGCCAGCGCGTCGCGCAGGGCCGGATCGATGGGCGGGGCTTCATATTGGTTGAGCATCTCGGTCCAGCGGGCATGGGCGCGGGCCCGCATGTCGAGCGAGCCGCCCTCCTCCCAGCTCTCGACATTTTCGCTGTCGCTGAGGCGGGGCTCATAGAAGGCGGTCTGATAGTTGCGCATCGTATGGGCCGAGCCGAGGAAATGGCCGCCCGGCGCGACCTCGGCATAGGCGTCACGGGCGAGCGCGTCCTCGTCATCGACATGGCCGAGGCCCACGAGTTTCTGATAGGCGCCGAGCCGGTCGGCATCCATCACCAGTTTCTCGAACCCGGTGGCGAGCCCGCCCTCGAGCCAGCCGGCGGCATGGAGTGTGAAGTTCGAGCCCGCGAGCACGGTGGAGTGCATGGAATCGGCGCTCTCATAGGCGGATTGCGCGTCCTCGATCTTGGACGCGGTGAGCGAGCCGCCACAGCGTAGGGGCAGGCCGAGACGGCGGGCGAGCTGACCGATGATGTAATTCGACAGCACCGGTTCCGGCATCCCGAAGGTGGGCGCGCCGGATTTGAGCGACATCGACGACAGGAAATTGCCCATCACGAAAGGCGCGCCGGGGCGGACGAGCTGAGCATAGGCGCAGCAGATCATCGCCTCGGCCACGGCTTGGGCCACGCTGGCGGTGGTGCTCACCGGGCCCATCGCGCCGGTGAGGATGAAGGGGGTGACGACGATGGCCTGACCACGGCCGCAATAGACCTGGATCGCCTCGGTCACCACCTTGTCAACCAGGAGCGGCGAGTTGGTGTTCACATTGGCCATGATGCAGGTCTCGCGGTCGAGCCGCTCGGCGCCAAAGACGATCTCAGCCATGTCGACGCTGTCCTGGGCGCGGCTTTTCTCGGTGATCGCGCCGAGATGCGGTTTGTCCGAGAGCGTCATATGGGCAAAGAGCATGTCGAGATGGCGTTTCGACACCGGCACATCGGTGGGCTCGCAGATCACGAAAGAGCCGTGATGGAGGTTGGGATGCATATAGGTGAGCTTCACCAGCTTTTCGAAATCCGCCATATTGCCATAGCGCCGGCCGCCTTCGAGATCGCGCACGAAGGGCGCGCCATAGATCGGCGCAAAGACCTGATTATTGCCGCCGATGACGACCGAGCGTTCGGGGTTGCGGGCGTGCTGGGTAAATTCGCGCGGGGCCTTGGCACAGAGGCTGCGGATCCATTGCGCATCGGCCTTGATCAGATCGCCATGCTCGCCGCCCGGCACCACCCCGGCCCGGCGCCAGACATCGAGCGCTGCGGGATCGTCGCGAAAGGCGATGCCGACATTTTCCAAGAGCCAATCCACCTGACCCTCGAGCCGGGTGAGTTGATCCTCGGAGAGCACGTCAAACACCGGCAGGCTGCGCCGGATATAGGGCGAAGCGGGGGCGACGGGGGCCGTCGTGTCGCTGCGGCGGGCGGTGCGGGCGCGTCTGGCCATGGGGGCCTCCTTTGTCAAAACCTGGCGGTGTCAGAACCTGGCCGCTTTCTAGCCGTCGCCCCCCCTGCTGTGATCCTTGAAAATCCATATGGTTTGGATAGACTGTAGCTATGGCAAGACTGTCTCATCTCCTGCAATCGCCGCGCGCGCTCATCATCTTTGAGGCGGCGGCACGGCTGCGGTCCTTCACCCGGGCGGGGGAGGAATTGCATATGCAGCAACCCTCGGTCAGCGCCGCGATCAAGGGGCTCGAGGCCGGGCTCGGGGTGCAGCTCTTTTTGCGGGGGCATCGTCAGGTCGATCTCACGGCGGCGGGGGCGCGGCTCTATTCCGATGTGACAAAGGCCCTGCATGACATGGAAAATTCCATCAGCGCGGTGCGTCAGATGGGGCAGCAGAGCCATGTCACGATCTCCACCTCCTCGGCCTTTTCCTATTACTGGATGATGCCGAGATTGCATCTTTTGCGCGCCCGCCACCCTGAGATCGACCTGCGGATGCAAAATAGCGACAGAGAGCCGGAGCTGGCCTCGGAGAACCTCAGCCTTGGCATACGTCTGGGCGATGGCAACTACCCCGGTTACGAGACCGCGAAGATCGCCGATGAGATCATCTATCCGGTGGCGAGCCCGCGGGTCATGGCCGCTGCCAAGAACCTGCGGTCGATCCCCACCTTGATGAGCGAGCGGCTCATCCATCTCGAAGAGCCGATCCGCCAGCGGCCCAATTGGTCGGATTGGTTCGCCCATCATGGCATCCGCGACCGGGATGTGAGCGCCGGGCTGCGGCTCAATGATTACGCGCTGGTGCTGCAGGCGGCGGTATCGGGCGAAGGGTTTGCCTTTGGCTGGGAGCATATCGTGCGCAACCTGCTCGACCGGGGGATGCTAGCGGCGCGGCGGGAATGGTCATGGCGCACGGGACAGGGGATTTACCTGCTCTGGTCGTCGCATGCGCCGCTGTCGGATCATGCCATCGCGGTGCGCGACTGGATCATCGACGTGGCGCGGGAGGGCCCCGAGGCGGAGGCGGCGCAGGCATCTGCGCCGGACCTGACACGCTAGCGGATGTGCCGGGTCGGCAGGGTGTCGGTATCGCGGTGGTATAACGACAGTAGGGGTGAGAGGGGCGCGCCCGGCCGCGGGGGGGCATCACTGAGGGTCGTGGGGCGCGGTTTATGGTGGGGCTTCGGCGTGAGGGGTGTGGACAAGAGTGACCTTGCTAAAGCGCCCGACAGGATGAGCCCTTGGGGGGCGGTCGGGCGCTGCCCGGCGCGGCGGGGCCCCGTATGCCGGGCGGAGGGCTAACTCTTTTCTGAGAAGATAAAGCTTAGACAGAGACAGGCAGTCCGAGGGCGGTGCCCGACCGCGGGTGGGCGTCACTGCGGGTCGTGTGGCGCGATTTATCGGTGGGCTTCGGCGTGTGGGCTGTGGACAAGAGCAGTGTTGCTAAAGCGCCCGCCCGGGGGGCGGTCGGGCGCTGCCCGGCGCGGCAGAGCCGCGATTGCCGGGCGGGGGTGGTCAAGGTCTCAAACGTCCTGCCCGGCGCGGCGGGGCCGCGTAGGCTGGGCGGAGGGTTATCTCTTTCTTGAGACAATGGAACTTAGACAGAGACAGGCAGCCCGAGGGCGGTGCCCGACCGCGGGTGGGCGTCGAGACGGTCACTTGGCTCGGTTTATCGGTGGGCTTCGGCGTGAGGGGTGTGGAAATAAATGACGTAGCAGAAGCGCCCGCCCGGGGGGCGGTCGGGCGCTGCCCGGCGCGGCAGAGCCGCGAAAGCCGGGCGGTTTACCCCCGGCCCCATCAACACCCTTGCCAAACCCGTTCGGATGGCATTATGTCCAGACATAACATTTCACACCAACGGAGGCCGGTATGTCCGTAATTTGGGCCGAACACGCGTTAACCCCTGAGGGCTGGGCACGGGATGTGCGGCTCGAGATTGACGCGGAGGGGCGCATTGCCACGCTCACGACAGGCGCGGCCCCCGAGGGCCAGCGCGTCGGCACCTTGCTGCCCGCGCCGGCCAACAGCCACAGCCACGCGTTTCAGCGCGCCATGGCCGGGCTCAGCGAGCGGCGCGGGCCCGATCCGCGCGACAGTTTCTGGACCTGGCGCAAGCTCATGTACAAATTCCTCGACCAGATCACCCCGGATCAGGTCGAAGCCATCGCGGCGCTGGTGCAGATGGAGATGCTCGAGGCGGGATTCGCCACCAATATCGAGTTCCATTACCTGCATCACCGGCCCGATGGGCAGCCCTATGACAAGCTGTCGGAAATGGCCGACCGGATCGCGGCGGCGCAGGGGCAGACGGGCATCGGCCTGACGCTGCTCCCCGTGCAATATCAGTTCGGCGGTTGTGACCAGCGGCCTCTGGGCGCCGGGCAATGCCGCTTTGGCAACACGCCAGACCAGTATCGCCGCCTTCTCGAAGAGGCGGGCAAGACCTTGGAATCACTGCCAAAAGACAGCTGCCTCGGGGTCGCGCCGCATTCGCTTCGGGCGGTGGCGCAGGAGGATCTGCGGGCGGCGGCGCGCCTTCTGCCCGGCGGGCCGGTGCATATGCATCTGGCCGAGCAGATCCCCGAGGTCGAAGAGGTCGAGGCCTCCTGGGGCGCGCGGCCGGTCGAATGGGCGCTCGACAATCTCGAGATGAGCGACCGCTGGTGCCTCATTCACCTGACGCAGATGACCCCGGAGGAGACCGCACGGCTGGCCAGAACCGGCGCGGTGGCGGGGCTCTGTCCGATCACCGAGGCCTCGCTCGGGGATGGGATTTTCGACGGGGTGCGCTGGCTTGAAAACGGCGGCGCGATCTCGGTCGGATCGGACAGCAACATCTTGATTTCACTGCATGAAGAGCTGCGCTCGCTCGACACGTCGCAGCGGCTGCGCGATCACAGCCGGGCGGCGCTGGCGACGGCGGATCTGTCCACCGGGCGGCGGCTCTTTGAGGGCATGGCCAAGGGCGGGGCGCAGGCGGCGGGGCGCGATGCCGGGCGGCTTGAAGCCGGGGCCTGGGCTGACCTTCTGGCGCTCGACATGAGCCATATCGACCTCGAAGGGATCGAGGGCGATTTGATCCTTGATACCTTCGCCTTTGCAGGCCGTGACAACATGGTGTCGGACGTCTGGGCGGCGGGGCGACATATGGTGCGCGAGGGGCGGCATATCCACCGCGAGCGGATCATCGAGGGCTATCGCAAGGCGGTCAAAGGGCTGCGCGGCAACCTCTGACACAGCTCAAAACGCCGGGTCGGTAACCTGTCGGTATTACGACGGTAACGCGACAGTGGCCGATCCGGCGGCTTTTTCGACCATTTCAGTAGCGCGTGGTCATCCGGTGGCCGCGCTGATGGGCGAGGCGCACGAAGGTGATGGCGCGGCCTTCCCACCAGGTCGCGCGTTCCACCAGAAACAGCGCGTCGCCGGTCGCACAGCCCATGCGGCGGGCGAGCTGATCATCGGCGGCAATCGCCGAAAAGCTGATCTCGGCATCGGAAAACGGCACTTCGCGAACCAGCCATTCATTGGGACCGGTGGCGGTGAAATCGCCGTCGCGGGCCTGTGGCAGGGCGGCGAGGCTGATCCAGCGTTCTTCGTGCTGATAGGGCTGGCCATCGGCATGGTGCAGACAGGTGAGATGCAGCACCAGATCGCCGGGGGCGAGCGCCATGCGCGCGGCGAGCCAATCGGGCGGCGCGATCTCGTCGCGGCTGATCAGCGCATAGCGGTAGGCGGCACCGCGCGCCTCGATCTCTTCGCGGACGATGGGAATGTCGAACCGGGCGGCGCGGCGCGGCGAGAGCCGGACACGGGTGCCGGCCTTGCGCTTGCGCTCGATGAGCCCGGCCTCGGCCAGTTCGCGCATGGCGCGGTTGACGGTGGCGCGGGCACAGCCGAATTCGGCGGCGAGATCGACCTCATTGGGAACCAGATCGCCGGGCGCCCAGACCCCTTGCAGGATGCGCTGGCGCAACTCCTCCCGAACCTCGCGAAAATCGCTCTTCATCTACCTGCCCTGTCACGCTGCGCCGGGTCTTGCCACGGCCTCTTGGGTCAATTTGTACGCACATAGAGCGATTAAATCAAACATGACGATCCGGGCGCGCGCGAGAAGGATTTTGCCGAGGCAATGCCAAGACATTGCCCACCGGGAAAAAAACCGGCAGTTTGACGCCGAGTGCCACGAAACAGCCCCTTTCGCCGCCAGTGGCGCCGCTCTATAACACTCGCGGCCTTCGGCGAAAGAGTCGCGGGCCTTTTTGATATTTCTTTCGACAGGAAACCCCCGCCTCATGTCGCTATTGCACCGCATTCCCGGCCTCTTCACCTCGGATATGGCCATCGACCTTGGGACCGCCAATACATTGGTCTATGTCAAGGGGCGCGGCGTCATCCTGTCAGAGCCGTCGGTGGTGGCCTATCACGTCAAGGACGGCGTCAAGAAAGTGCTGGCCGTGGGCGAGGATGCCAAGCTCATGCTGGGCCGCACGCCCGGCTCGATCGAGGCGATCCGGCCGATGCGCGAAGGCGTCATCGCCGATTTCGACACCGCCGAGGCGATGATCAAGCATTTCATCCGCAAGGTGCACAAGCGCTCGACCTTCTCCAAGCCGAAGATCATCGTCTGTGTGCCCCATGGCGCGACGCCGGTGGAAAAACGCGCCATTCGCCAATCGGTTCTCTCGGCGGGCGCGCGGCGCGCCGGTCTGATTGCAGAGCCCATCGCAGCGGCCATCGGCGCCGGCATGCCGATCACCGATCCGACCGGCAACATGGTCGTCGACATCGGCGGCGGCACCACCGAGGTCGCGGTTCTGAGCCTTGGCGACATCGTTTATGCGCGTTCGGTCCGGGTCGGGGGCGACCGGATGGACGAGGCGATCATCAACTATCTGCGCCGTCAGCAGAACCTGCTGGTGGGCGACGCCACCGCCGAGCGTATCAAGACCTCGATCGGCACCGCCCGGATGCCCGATGACGGGCGCGGCGCGTCGATGCGGGTGCGCGGCCGGGACCTTCTCAACGGGGTGCCGAAGGAAACCGAGATCAGCCAGGCGCAGGTCGCCGAGGCGCTGGCCGAACCGGTGCAGCAAATCTGCGAGGCGGTGATGACCGCGCTGGAAGCCACGCCGCCCGATCTCGCCGCCGATATCGTCGACCGGGGCGTGATGCTCACCGGGGGTGGTGCGCTCTTGGGGGATCTCGATCTGGCGCTGCGCGAGCAGACCGGTCTCGCGGTGTCGATTGCCGACGAATCGCTCAACTGTGTGGCGCTGGGCACCGGCAAGGCGCTCGAGTTTGAAAAGCAACTGCGTCACGCCATCGATTACGACAGCTGATCCCCGCCGCCACCGCCCGGAGGCCGCATATCCTTCGGCTTTGCATGGCGCGGCAGGGATCGTCTATGGTTTTGGCATAGTCATGCAGATCAAGGGGGTATGGCTTGGCCCGCGACAAATCGCAAAGTGACGAATACCGGGGCCCGCTCCGGCGGCTCTTGATCGGTGTGCTGGTGGTGTGCCTGCTGGGTCTGTTCCTGCTGTGGCGCATCGACAGCCCGCGCGTCGAGCGGTTCCGCGCCCGTGTCGTCGACCGGGTGGTGCCGAGCTTTGACTGGGCGATGGCTCCGGTGACCGGCGTGGTCAACATCGCCCGCGATTTCCAGAGCTATCAGCGGCTGCATCAGCAGAACCAGGAGCTGCGCCGCGAATTGCAGCAGATGAAGGCTTGGAAAGAGGCGGCGCTGCAGCTCGAACAGGAGAACGCGCGGCTTCTCGATCTCAACAATGTGCGGCTCGATCCGCGGCTCACCTATGTGACCGGCGTGGTGCTGGCCGACAGCGGCTCGCCCTTCCGGCAGTCGGTGATCCTCAACATCGGGGCGCGCGACGGCATCGTCGATGGCTGGGCCGCGATGGATGGGCTGGGCCTTGTCGGGCGGATTTCCGGGGTGGGCGAGAACACCAGCCGGGTGGTGCTGCTCACCGATACCTCGTCGCGCATTCCGGTGATCATTCAGCCCTCGGGGCAGCGGGCGCTGATCGTGGGCGACAACACCTCTGCGCCGCCCATCGATTTCCTTGAGGACAAGGCGCAGGTGCGCCCCGGTGATCGCATCGTGACCTCGGGCGATGGCGGGGTGTTTCCGCCGGGTCTTTTGGCGGGTCAGGTGGCGCTCGATCCCGGTGGGCGGCTGCGCATTCGGCTGGCGGCGGATTACGAGCGGCTCGAGTTTCTGCGGGTGCTGCGCGATTATGGCCGGGTCGGCATCGACACGCCCGGCCAGCTGATCGCGCCGCCGGGTAGCTATGGGCCGCAACTGCCGGAGGCGGGTGCGGAGACCGGAGCCGCCGCCCCAGCGACGGGGGGTGGCAATGGCTGAGCGCAACACGGTTCGGCTCTGGCTCATGCGGGGCATCTTTGCGGCGATCTGTGGCGCGCTCATCTTCTGGCGTCTGCTGCCGCTCGACATGTTGCCGGCGCGGATTGCCGGACCGGATATCATCGTCGCGCTGAGCTTTGCCTGGGTGCTGCGGCGGCCCGAATATGCGCCGCCCCTGTTTATCGCCACGATCCTGCTGATGTCTGACCTGTTGTTTCAGCGGCCTCCGGGTCTCTGGGCGGCGCTGGTGCTGATCGCCTGTGAGACGCTCAAGCAGCGGGCGAGCGGGCTGCGCGATATGGGGTTCTTGCCCGAATGGCTCAGCGTGGCGGGGATGGCGCTGGCGCTCTGGCTCGCTTACCGCGTTGTTCTGGCGGTGTTTTTCGTGCCGCAAGCGCCGCTGAGCCTGACCTTGATGCAGCTTGTCGCGACCATCGCCGTCTATCCGATCGTGGTCTTTGTCAGCACCACGCTGCTCGGGGTGCGGCGGGTGCGGCCCGGCGATGCCGAAAGCCTGGGGATGCGCGCATGAAACGGGTGAGCCGCGACAATGCCGAAAGCAACCGGTTGCTCAACCGCCGGGCCTTGATCCTCGGCGCGGCGCAGGCCGGGATGCTCGGGGTGCTGGGCCTCCGGATGCGGTATCTGCAGGTCGATCAGGCGGATCAGTTCCGTCTTTTGGCCGATGAGAACCGGATCAAGATTCGGCTCATCCCGCCGGCGCGGGGGCAGATCTATGACCGCAATGGCCGGGTGATCGCGGAGAATGTGCCCTCGTATCGGATCATGCTCGATGCCGAAGAGGCGGGCGATGTGGAGGATGTCATTGCGCGGCTTGGCCGTCTGGTGGCGCTCGACCCGGCGGAACTGGCCAAGGCGCGCGAGGAAATGCGCCGTTCGCGTATCCATCCGGTGACGATTGCCGACAGGGTGAGCTGGGACGAGCTGAGCCGGGTGGCGGTCAACGCCCCTGCCCTGCCCGGTGTGCGGCCCGAGGTCGGCCTGTCGCGGCGCTATCCGCAGGCCGAGGATTATTCGCATATGGTGGGCTATGTCGGCCCGGTGAGCGACCGCGATCTCGAACGGATCAAGGCGCCCGATCAGCTCTTGCGCATTCCGCGATTCCAGATCGGCAAGGTGGGGCTCGAGGTGCGCCAGGAAGATCTGTTGCGCGGTAAGGCGGGCACGCGGCGCATCGAGCAGAACGCCTCGGGCCGGGTGATCCGCGAGTTGGACCGCCGCGAGGGGGAGCCGGGCAAGAACATCCAGCTCACCACCGACAGCAACCTGCAGGCCTATATCAAGGACCGGCTGCACAATGAGAGCGCCGCCGCCGTGGTGATCGACGTGCAAACCGGCGATATTCTCGCCTCTGGCTCGACCCCGGCCTTTGATCCCAACCTCTTTGTGCGCGGCATTTCGGTGGCCGATTACAAGGCGCTGTTGGAAAACAAATACCGGCCGCTGCCCAACAAGGCGGTGCAAGGCGTCTATCCGCCCGGCTCGACCTTCAAGATGGTGACGGCGCTGGCGGCGCTCGAGAGCGGGCAGATGACGCCCAATGACACGGTCTATTGCCCCGGTCACCTCGAGGTCAGTTCGCGCCGTTTCCACTGCTGGAAGCGGGTGGGCCATGGCAATGTCGATCTCAACCGGTCGCTGCGCGAGAGCTGTGACGTCTATTATTATGAGATGGCGCTGCGCACCGGGATCGAGAAAATCTCGGAAATGGCGCTGCGGCTCGGGCTCGGTCAGGATTACGACCTGCCGATGACCAGCGTGTCAGAGGGGCTCATCCCCACCAAGGAATGGAAGCGCAAGGCGCGGGGCGAGGACTGGGTGATCGGGGATTCGATCAACGCCTCGATCGGTCAGGGCTTTGTCCTCACCTCGCCGCTGCATCTGGCGGTGATGACCGCGCGCATCGCCACCGGGCGCAGCGTGATGCCACGGCTGATCAAATCCATCGACGGGGTCGAGACGCCCAGTGGCGCGGGCGAGGATCTCGGGCTCAACCCGAACCATCTGCGCGAAATCCGCCGCGCCATGTTTGCCGTGTCGAACAACAAACGCGGCACCGCCTATCGCAGCCGCATCGAGGAAGACGCCTATCGCATGGCGGGCAAGACCGGCACCAGCCAGGTCCGCAACATCACCGCCGCCGAACGCGCGCGCGGGGTGACCAGCAACAAGGACCTGCCCTGGGAGCGGCGCGACCACGCGCTGTTCGTCAACTATGCCCCGGCGGACAATCCGCGCATCGCGGTGGCGGTGGTGATCGAACATGGTGGCGGCGGCTCGACCGCGGCGGCGCCGGTGGCGCGCGACATCACCTTGCAGGCGCTCTATGGCGACACGCCGCCGCTGGCCGCCTATCCGCAATCCGACCGCAGCCGCATCAAGGCACAGCAGGAACGTCTCCAACGCGAACGCGAGGCGCGCGACGCCAGCGTGAAAGACCGCGCATGAGGCCCGGACGATGAGCTATCTCGAATATACCGTCAAACATGTGCCCTCGGGGCTCAGCAAGCTGTTCTATCTGAACTGGGCGCTAATCCTGTTGGTGACGGCGGTGGCGAGCATCGGCTTCTTGATGCTCTATTCGGTGGCGGGCGGCTCGTTCGATCCGTGGTCGATGGCGCAGATCAAGCGCTTTGCCCTTGGCTTCACCCTGATGATCTTTGTCGCCATGGTGCCGATCTGGTATTGGCGCTCGGTCTCGATCGCGGCCTATCTGCTGGGTCTCGCGCTGCTCATCGCGGTGGAATATGTCGGCTCCGTCGGCATGGGGGCGCAGCGCTGGATCGACCTTGGCTTCATGCGATTGCAGCCCTCGGAGCTGATGAAGATCGCGCTGGTGATGGCGCTGGCAGCCTATTACGACTGGCTTCCCGTCAAGCTCAAATCGCGGCCTTTGTGGGTGCTGTTGCCGGTGCTTCTGATCATGCTGCCGGTCTATCTCGTGCTGACCCAGCCCGATCTCGGCACCGCGATCCTTCTGGTGACGGTGGGCGGGCTCATCATGTTTCTGGCGGGGGTCCATTGGGCCTATTTCGCGGTGGTGGTTACCGCCGGGGTGGGGCTTGTCACTGCCGTTCTCAAATCGCGCGGCACGCCCTGGCAGCTCTTGGAAGATTACCAATATCGCCGCATCGACACGTTTATTGATCCGAGCAGCGACCCTCTGGGCGCAGGCTATCACATCACCCAATCCAAGATCGCGCTCGGCTCGGGCGGCTGGACCGGGCGGGGGTTCATGCAGGGCACGCAGTCGCAGCTCAACTTCCTGCCGGAAAAGCACACCGACTTTATCTTTACCACGCTGGCCGAAGAGCTGGGCTTTCTCGGGGCGGCGTCGCTGCTGGCGCTCTATGCCTTGATAATACTCTTTTGCATCATTTCTGCGCTGCAACAGCGCGATCGCTTCTCTTCCTTGCTAACCCTCGGGTTGGCCAGCAATTTCTTCCTTTACTTCGCGGTCAACATGTCCATGGTCATGGGGCTTGCGCCGGTGGTCGGGGTGCCGCTGCCCTTGGTGAGCTATGGCGGCTCGGCCATGCTGGTGCTGATGATCGGCTTTGGCCTTGTCCAGAGCGCCCACGTCCACAGACCAAGGTAAATTCATGTCCGTCAATATTCTCTTCGCAGGCCATTCCGACCGGTGGCCCGAGTATCAGCCGCATTTGCAAGAGGCGCTCGATGCGGCCGGAATCGCGTCCAACCTCGCCTGCGACATCGCCTCTGACGAGGTCGATTACGTCATCTATGCGCCGAACGGCCCGATCGAGGATTTCAGCCCCTTCACCCGCGCCAAGGCGGTGCTCAACCTCTGGGCCGGGGTGGAACGGATCATCAGCAACGAGACGCTGACCCAGCCGCTCACCCGGATGGTCGATGCCGGGCTGCGCGAGGGGATGCGCGAATGGGTGACGGGCCATGTGCTGCGCCATCATCTCGGCATGGATGCCCATATCGTGAACCCCGAGCGGGAGTGGCACCATGTGCCCGCGCCGCTGGCCCGCCGCCGTCCGGTGACCATTCTGGGTCTGGGCGAGCTGGGTCAGGCCTGTGCCGAGCCGCTGGTGAGCCTCGGCTTTCCGGTGACCGGCTGGAGCCGCAGCCAGAAGGAAGCGCCGGGCGTGCGCTGTCTGGCGGGCGACGAAGGACTGACCGAGGCGCTCACCGGGGCCGAGATCGTCGTGCTTTTGCTGCCGCAGACCCCGGCCACGGAAAATATCCTCGATGCCGAGCGGCTGGCGCTCCTGGCCCCCGGCGCGGTGGTGATCAACCCCGGCCGTGGCCCGCTCATCGATGATGAGGCGCTGTTGGCGGCGCTCGACAGCGGTCATCTGGGTCATGCCACGCTCGATGTGTTCCGGGTCGAGCCGCTGCCCGAGGATCACCCGTTCTGGTCGCATCCCAAGGTCACCGTGACGCCGCATATCGCGTCCGAGACCCGCGCCGATACCGCCGCCGAAGTCATCGTCGAGAACATCCGGCGCGGCGAGGCGGGCGAACCGTTCCTGCATCTGGTGGATCGCAAGACCGGCTACTGAGCCTAGCGCAGGCGCGGCGGGCGGTCGGGATCACTGCCCGGCGCCGGGCGGGCGGCGGGATCGCGCGCCGCCGGCGGCTCGGGCAGATCGAACCGCAGCCCGTGCCGCGCCAGCGCCGCCGCCATCGCATCCGAGGCGCGAAAGAACCCGACCTCGAGCGCCGCCGCCTCGAGCCCGGAAAAGACCAGCGCCTCGCGCACCGCTTGTGCGAGCGCCTCTTCCGCCCCCGGCAGCGCATCGACAAAGCCCAGAAGATGCCCGCGCGCGCCGCCTTCAAAGGCCACCCCCACCAGATAGGCCGAGGGCGCGAGCCCCGCCGCCGAGGCCAGCCGCGCGTCGAGCGCCGGCAGCAGCGCTTCGGGCAGTCCGGCGGGCGGCATGAGCTCCTCGATCCGCGCCTCATGGGCCTCGGGCCCGCCGGCGAGCATCTCGGCCAGCCAGCCCATCGCCTGCGCATCGAGCAGCATGGCCGACGGCGCCACATCGGGGTTGAGCGCGAGGCCAAGCCCCTGCCCCGCCAGCATCGCGGCCAGCGCCCTGCCGCTCAGCCCCACATAGGGCACCTCGCGCCCGGCGAATTCCGCCAGCCGCGCCTCGCGGTCAAAGCCCAGCACATAAGAGTGGCCCTCGACCTCGAAGACCTCGGGCGTCACCGCATCGCCCGCCTCGGCCTCGGCCCCGAGCATGAGAAACAGCTCGGTCGCGGCCAGCACCCGGTAAAACGCCATGGCGGCGGTCTCGTCCTCGGGCGCGGCCTGCATCAGCCCATGGGCGCGGTCCAGTTCCGTCTCGCTCATTCCTGCTCTCCTTCGCGCGGGCCCAGCACCTGCGCCACCCGGTCGCGCAGCACCGGCAGCAGCTCGGTCTCGAACCACGGGTTCCGTTTGAGCCACGCGGTATTGCGCCAGCTCGGATGGGGCAAGGGAAAAACCTCTGGCGCATGGGCGCGCCAGCCGGCCACGGTGTCGGTCACATTGCTCCGGACCCCCAGATGATGGCGCTGCGCATAGCCGCCGACCAGCACGGTCAGCGCCACATCGCCCAAATGCGCAAAGACCCGATCATGCCAGGTCGCGGCACAGATCGGCGGCGGCGGCAGGTCAGAGCCCTTGGCGTCATAGCCCGGAAAGCAAAACGCCATGGGGATGATGGCGATGCGGTCGCGGTCATAGAATGTCGCGCGGTCGAGCCCCAGCCAGTCACGCAGCCGGTCGCCCGAGCGGTCGTCGAAGGGCAGCCCGCTGTCATGCACCCGCGCGCCCGGGGCCTGCCCGGCAATCACGATCCGCGCGCCGGGGCGAAACCACGCCACCGGGCGCGGGCGATGGCCGGTCGCCGTGGCGGCAAAGCGGTCGGCGCAGATCCGGCAGGCGCGGATGTCAGTCACAAGCGGGTCCATGGTCCCGGCATATAGCGCAGCCGGGCGGCAATCACAGCCCGGCGCGCTTCTTCTGGCCGCAAATATCCTCGGCCGCAGGCCGAAATCATTTCGATACTTCTACATCTCTCGAAATAACGCTTGCCCGACTCGCTTCATTTCGATAATTCTAGAATCATGAAACAAACTAACCCCCTCTCCCCCGACCTTGCCCGCGCCGCATCGACCTTTGCCGCGCTGGGCAGCGAACAGCGGCTGGCGGTGCTGGGCACGCTGGTGCGGGCCGGGCCCGACGGGCTCGCCATTGGCGAGCTTGGCGCGCGCAGCGGCATCACCGGCTCGACCCTCACCCATCATATGAAAATCCTGGCCCAGGCCGGGCTGGTGAGCCAGCAAAAGCAGGGCCGTTCGATCATCTGCGCCGCCGTCGCCTATGACGAGCTGCGCGAGCTGTCGCAATTTCTGCTGCGCAATTGCTGCGCCGACCGCGAGAGCTGCGCCCATGCGGGCGCAGAGACTGACAGTGACCCACTTAGTGACCCGCAAGGACATTCCCATGGCTGAGACCACCGCCTCCCCCGCCCCTGGCAGCTGGCTCAGACGCGTTGACCGCGTCTGGCTCGCCATTGCCGCGATCCTCGCGCTGGTTGCGTTGTTGGATCCGCCGCAGCTCGTCCCGACGGTCAGTTTCACCGCCAGCTCGCTCGCCCATACCGGGATCTTCATCACCTTCGCGGTGCTGGCGGTGGCCTGGCTCAAGGCGACCGGGGCCGAGAGCCTCATCGCCCGCGCCTTTGAAGGGCGGCAGGTGCGGATGATCTTTCTCGCCGCCGTGCTGGGCGGGCTCTCGCCCTTTTGTTCCTGCGAAGTGATCCCCTTCATTGCCGCAATGCTGGCGGTCGGCGCGCCTTTGGGGGCGGTCATGGCCTTCTGGCTCGCCTCGCCGCTGATGGACCCGGCGATGTTCCTGATCACCTCGGGCACGCTCGGCTTTGATTTCGCGCTGGCCAAGACGCTGGCGGCGGTCTCCATCGGTCTCATGGGCGGCTTTGCCACCATGCTCGCCACCCGCACCGCGCTGTTTGCCGATCCGCTGCGCAAGGCACCGCAGACGGGCTGTGGCGGCTGTTGCTCGGGCAGTGCCAAACCGTTCCAGACCAAGCCGCAATGGCGGTTCTGGCAGGAGGCCCCGCGCCGCGAGACCTTTCGCCGGACGGTGGTCGAGAATGCGCTTTTCTTGCTGAAATGGCTGGCGCTGGCCTATGTGCTGCAATCCCTGATGCTCGAATACCTGCCGGCGGAATGGATCGCCACGGCGCTCGGCGGCACGGGTCTCGGCCCGATCCTGATGGGCGCGCTGGTGGGCGCACCGGCCTATCTCAACGGCTATGCCGCGGTGCCTCTGGTCGATGCGCTCTTGTCGCAAGGGATGAGCAACGGCGCGGCCATGTCCTTTGTCATCGCCGGTGGCGTGAGCTGTATCCCCGCCGCCATCGCGGTCTGGGCGCTGGTCAAGCCGCGCGTTTTCGCGGCCTACCTCGGCTTTGCCCTCATCGGTGCAATTCTCGCGGGCATCGGCTGGCAGCTCGTCGCCTGATCCCCGCGCAATTGCCGCAAATTTGCACAGCAGAATGGCCGCCATTGCGCGGCCATTCGGTTGCTCCCCGCCCGCAAATCGCATAATCCAGAGGGAACGCGAAATAAGGGACGAGAAGGGGAGCGCATGTATCGAGTTTGGAATTTCCTGGCCGATTATTCATTGCTGTTGATCTTTGGTGCGGTGACCGCGCTGATCTGGGCAAATGTCGATGGCCACAGTTACCACGCCTTTGTGGATTTTGTGATCTGGGACCATGCGCCAATCGGCCATCTTCATGATGGTCACCGCACGCTCACCCTGCATTATCTTGTCAATGATGTGCTGATGGCGCTGTTCTTTGCCATTGCCGCCAAAGAGGTCTGGGAGGCCGTGATCCTCGAGAACGGCAGCCTGCGCGGCAAGAAGGCGGCGACGCCGCTTTTCGCCACGGCGGGCGGCATGTTCGGCCCCATCGGCGTCTATCTCGGTCTGGCCATGATCATGGGCTCGGACACCTATAACGCAGTGGCCAACGGCTGGGCCATTCCCACCGCCACCGACATCGCCTTTAGCTATCTCGTGGGTCGGATCGTCTTTGGTGCGGGCCACCCGGCGGTGCGGTTCCTGCTGCTGCTGGCGATTGCCGATGACGCGGCGGGGCTGATCATTCTGGCGATCTTCTACCCCTCGGGCGATCTCGCGCCGGAATGGCTCTTGCTGTCCTTTGGCGCGGCGCTGGCGGTATTTGTCCTCTTCAACTGGCTGCCGCGCCGGATGGACCGTGGCCGCCCCGAGCGGCCGCATTCGACCCGGGTGCGCAAGGCGCTCGGCGGTCTGCCCTATGTGATCGCCGGCTGCATCAGCTGGTACGGCTTCATGCAATCGGGTCTGCACCCGGCGCTCGGCCTGCTGCCGGTGGTGCCGGCCATCCCCCATGCCGACCGCGCTTTTGGCATCTTTGCCGAGGCCGAAGAGCATCTGCATGACCTGCTCAACGTGCTGGAACATGCGCTCAAACATCCGGTCGAGATCGTGCTGTTCTTCTTTGGCCTGCTCAATGCCGGGGTGGAATTCTCGTCGATGGGCGATGCCACATGGCTCGTTCTGGCCGGTCTCATCATCGGCAAGCCGGTGGGCATCCTGTTCTTTGGCTGGCTGGCGGCGAGACCGCTCAAGCTTGGCATACCGGAGGGCATGCGGATCATCGACCTCGTGGTGATCGGCTTTGTCGCGGCCATCGGCTTTACCGTGTCGCTCTTTGTGGCCTCGGTGGCCTTTGACGCGGGCCCGGTGCAGGATGCGGCGAAAATGGGGGCGCTGTTCAGCTTTGCAGCGGCGATCCTGTCCATCGTCGCGGGCAAAGTCTTGCGCGTTCAGAAGATGGACGGCTGAGACCGCAGCCCCACAGTGATCAAAAACCGGCGCTGCGGCGCCGGTTTTCCTTTGCGTTACGGCATAATTTCGCCTTGGTTCTTTGTATATGATAGGATCAGCCCAGCCGGGCCCTGCCTTGGCATGGCGACAGTTGGTTAATAAAACCCCGTTAAAGAGGGTGAGTAGAGCAGTTACCGGAGCCTCTGATGCTCGAGTTTGACAATGTGAGTAAATCCTTTTGGACAGGCACCCAGCGTAAGGTGATCCTGGAAAAGGTGTCGTTCCGTGTCGAGCTTGGCCGCTCGATCGGTATTCTCGCGCCCAATGGCACCGGCAAGACCACCCTGATCAACATGATGGCCGGGCTCGAAAAACCCGATGAGGGCGAAATTCGCCGCAGCTGCCGGGTGAGCTTTCCGCTGGGCTTCATGGGGGGCGTGGTGAACCGGATTTCGGCCATGGAAAACAGCCGCTATATCGCCCGGCTCTATGGGCTCGACCCCGATTATGTCGAGGCGTTCTGCCGCTGGATGTGCAATCTCGGTGAATATTTCGACCAGCCGCTCGGCACCTATTCCTCGGGGATGCGGGCGCGGTTCACCTTTTCCTTGCTGCTGGCGCTCGATTTCGACATCTACCTGATTGACGAAGGTATGCCCAACTCGACCGATGTCGAGTTCAACCAGAAGGCCGGCGAAATTCTCAAGGAACGGCTGCGCACGACGACGGTGATCATCGTCTCGCACCAGCCCGCGACGCTTGAGAAATTCGCCACCACCGCGGCCGTCCTGATGGATGGCCAGCTTCATATGTTCGACACCTTGGAAGAGGCAAAGCAGCTCTATGACTACGAAACCCAAGGCTAGAAAATTCCGCATCCGCCGCACCGCCCAAGGCGCCCCCAGCCTGCGCGATCCGGCGGGGCAAAGCGCTGCGCCCGAGGCCGGGACCGTGCCGCCACGCGCCGAGGCCTCCCGCAGCGGCGGGCTCGGCCAGGCGGCGGGCGCGCCGGGGGCCGGGGCCAATGCGGCCACCGATCCGGCGGCCCGGGCGGAGCCGGGCGCGGCCCGCGCCGGAGAGGTCAATTCCGCGCAAGAGATGCGCGCCGCCACCACCATCGACGAGATCCGCCAAGAGGGGCTCACCGGTCGCCAATTGCGCATGGCGCGGCGGCTGGCGCAGAAACACGGGCTTGCGCCCACATCCGATTTCGACGCCGTGCGTCTCTTGCGTCAGCGCGGCATCGATCCGTTTTCGCGCGGCACCATTCTCGAACTGGTGAGCAATGACGAGGGCAAGGTCGAGAATGCGGGTCACGGCCCGGTCTCGGACGAGGCCAAGGTGCAGCTGCCGCAGACCATGCCGATGAGCAAGCCGAACCTGCCCTCCACCGATCTCAGCCCGGCCGAGCGCCGCGCCGAGGAGATCGGCCGCATTCAAAAGGACATCGCCCGCCGCCGCCGCCGCAAGCTGGCGCTGCTCTTCTCGCGGCTCGCGGCCTTCGTGTTCTTGCCGACCCTGCTGGCGGGCTATTACTATTATGCGGTCGCCACGCCGATGTATACGACCAAGTCGGCCTTCCTCATCCTCTCCGCCGATGGCGGCAGTGGCGGTGGCGGGCTCGGCGGTCTGCTGCCAAGCCAGTTTGCCACCTCGCAGGATGCCATCGCGACGCAGGATTACCTGCAATCCAAGGATGCGATGCTGCGCCTCGATGAGGATGCCGGGTTCCGCGATGTGTTCTCGGCCGAGTATATCGACCCCATTCAGCGGCTCGACCCCGAGGCCACGACCGAGAGCGCCTATTCGATCTACAAGAAATACGTCAAGCTCGGCTATGACCCGACCGAGGGCGTGATGCGGATGGAAGTGTCGGCCCCCGATCCCAATATCGCCGCGCAGTTTTCCCGCCGCCTTATCGATTATGCCGAGGAACGGGTCGACCATCTCAGCGCCGAAAAGCGTCAGGATGCGCTCAAGACCGCCAAGCAGAGCCTTGCCGACGCCAAGGAAGAACGCCGCGAGGCGCAGCGCCGTCTGGTGGCGCTGCAAGAGGGCACGCTGCTCGACCCGACGGGGCAGATTGCGGCGATCCGCAACCTGATCGCCAATGTCGAATTGCAATTGCAGGACAAGCAGCTCGCGCTCAACACGATGCTCGCCAACACAAGGCCCAACGCGGCCCGGCTGGCGGCGCTGCGCAGCGAGATCACCGTGCTGGAGGCCGAGCTCGCCAAGCAGAACGCCCGGCTCAACGATGCCACCGATGGCGGCGACTCGCTCGCCTCGCAGACCGCCGAGATTAAGATGGCCGAGGCCGATCTTCTGACCACCGACATGGTGCTGCAGGCGGCGCTCGAAACCATGCGGCAGAGCGATATCGAGGCCAACAAACAGGTGCGCTACCTCACCGTGTCGGTCAATCCCGTGCCCTCGCAAGAGGCGTCCTATCCGCGCTCTTTTGAAAACACGATCCTCGCTTTCCTGGTGTTCTCAGGGATCTATCTTCTGATCTCGCTCACCGCTTCCGTCCTCAGAGAACAGGTATCCGCCTAATATGAAAACCATCTCCTTCGCCGGGCTCGACATCGGCAATGACCGGCCGCTCACCGTGATTGCCGGCCCTTGCCAGCTTGAAAGCGCCGACCATGCCCAGATGATCGCCGGTCGCATGAAAGAGGCCTGCGCCGCGGCGGGCGCGCAATATGTCTTTAAGGCGAGCTTTGACAAGGCGAACCGCACCTCGGTGAGCGGCAAGCGCGGGCTTGGCATCGACGCCGGTCTCAAGGTGCTGAGCGATCTGGGCCGGGCGCTCGATGTGCCGGTGCTCACCGATGTGCATACCGAGGCGCAATGCGCCCCTGCCGCCGAGGCGGTGGACATCCTGCAAATCCCGGCTTTCCTCTGCCGTCAGACCGATCTTCTTTTGGCGGCGGGCAACACCGGCGCGGTGGTCAATGTCAAAAAGGGGCAGTTTCTCGCGCCCTGGGACATGGAGAATGTGATCACCAAGATCGAAAGCACCGGCAATAAAAAGATCCTGCTCACCGAGCGCGGCACCTCCTTTGGCTATAACACGCTGGTGGCCGACATGCGCGCCCTGCCCCAGATGGCGCGGTCGGGCTATCCGGTGGTGATGGATGCGACCCATTCCGTGCAACAGCCCGGCGGTCAGGGCGGCAGCAGCGGCGGCCAGCGCGAATTTGCGCCGGTCATGGCCCGCGCCGCCGTGAGCCTTGGCGTGGCGGCGGTGTTCATCGAGACCCATGAAGACCCCGATCGCGCGCCCTCGGACGGGCCGAACATGATCCCGCTCGACCAGATGCCCGCGCTTGTCGCCTCGCTCATGCGGTTTGACGCGCTGGCGAAATCCGATCCGATCCACCTTTGAAAACGAGTATATTACAGTGACCAAACCCCTTGCCGAAGTCACCCCGAACAGCTGGTCCTTTCTGCGCGATGCGATGATCGCGCCGACGGGGTTCCGTGAATATGACGCGCGCTGGAAATATCCAGAGGCGATCAACCTGCCGGGGGTGACGGCGCTCGGCCTCGGGCTTGGCACCCAGATGCGTCAGCGCGGCATCGACCCGGTGATCGCGGTGGGCAATGACTATCGCGACTATTCCCTGTCGATCAAGAACGCGCTGATCCTCGGGCTGATGCAGGCCGGGATCACCGTCAAGGACATCGGCCCGGCGCTGTCGCCGATGGCCTATTTCTCGCAGTTTCACCTCGATGTGCCGGCGGTGGCGATGGTCACCGCCTCGCATAATCCGAACGGCTGGACCGGGGTCAAGATGGGCTTTGACCGGCCCCTGACCCATGGCCCGGACGAGATGGCCGAGCTGCGCGATATCGTGCTCGAAGGGCGCGGTCAGCCGCATCCCGGCGGCGCCTATGAATTCGTCGATGGGGTGTTTGATGCCTATCTCGACGATCTGGTCGGCGATTTCCGCCTGACCCGGCCGCTCAAGGTGGTCTGCGCCACCGGCAATGGCACGGCCTCGGCCTTTGCGCCCAAGCTCTTTGAGCGGATCGGGGCCGAGGTGGTGCCGCTGCATTGCGCGCTCGACTACACCTTCCCGAATTACAATCCGAACCCCGAAGCCATGGAAATGCTGCATGACATGTCGGCGGCGGTCAAAGCCTCGGGCGCCGATCTGGCGCTTGGCTTTGACGGCGATGGCGACCGCTGTGGCGTGGTCGATGACGAGGGCGAAGAGATCTTTGCCGACAAGGTCGGCGTCATCATGGCCCGCGACCTGAGCAAGCTCTATCCCAACGCCACCTTTGTGGCGGATGTGAAATCCACCGGGCTTTTTGCCAGCGATCCAGAGCTGCAGAAAAACGGTGCCAAGGCCGATTACTGGAAGACCGGGCACAGCCATATGAAACGGCGTGTCAAAGAGCTCGGCGCGCTGGCGGGGTTCGAGAAATCGGGTCACTATTTCCTCGCCGAGCCGGTGGGCCGGGGCTATGACTGCGGGCTGCGCGTGGCGGTGGAAATCTGCAAGCTGATGGACCGCAACCCCGACAAATCCATGTCGGACCTGCGCCGCGCCCTGCCCCGCACCTGGGCCACGCCGACCATGTCGCCCTATGCCGCCGACACCGAGAAATACGACATTCTCGACCGGCTGGTGGCCAAGCTGGTGGCCAAGCATGAGGCGGGCGAGAGCCTCGCCGGGCGGCCGATCAAAGAGGTCGTCACCGTCAATGGCGCGCGGGTCATTCTCGACAATGGCAGCTGGGGTCTGGTGCGGGCGAGCTCGAACACACCGAACCTCGTGGTGGTCTGCGAAAGCAGCGAGAGCGAGGCCGAGATGCGCGCCATCTTTGCCGATATCGATGCGGTCATCCGCACCGAGCCGGGCGTTGGCGAGTACGATCAGACGATCTGAGTGAGATAAGGGCTGCGGCGCGGTCGCGCCGCGCCCTGCCCTTGGCTTAGCGCCGTTGCAGCACTTGGAAGGCGGCCGAGGCGGCCCAGCCGGCAAAGATTGCGATGGCCAGCGACATCAGCCCGTACCACAGCGGGTTTTCCCGCGACAGCGTATAGAGCCAGCGTTCCATCCCGACCTTGCGCACCGCGATTTCCGTTTCATAGCGCGACACGACCTTGCCGCCCCGGGTGAGGAAGATGCGCGTCTTGTATTCGCCCTCGGTGAGGTTCGACGGCAGCCGCACCGAGGTCCGGAAGAGCGTCTGCTCATCCACCGCCACCCGGCCTTCGCGGAGCTGATAGGCATTGTTGTTGCTGCGAATGCGGATCAGCGCATCGGCGAATGTCGCGGTGTCCTTGAGCCCGTGCAGCGCCCCCGCCGAGCGGATGACGCGCGGGATCGAAATCTGATAGCGCAGGTCTTCGCCGGGGCTCAGCACCTCTTCCAGCGGGCCAGAGGTGGCCACCGCGTAAAAGCTCGGCGCGCCATCAATCTCGAGACTGTCAGTGTTGACCCAGATGCCCGCCACCCGGTCCTTGCGGCGGATGGTCACCGGCACGTTCGGCCCCGAGACCGTCACCAGCACTTCGAGAGGATCGCCCGAGGGGATCGGCACTTCGCGTTTGACCGCGCCAAAGACGAGGATGTCCGAACCCTCGAACGTGGCGGTGATCGCCACCTTGTCCTTGCTCAGGCCAAGCACCACCTCTTCGGCGGCCGCAGGTCCCGCGACCAACAGGAGGAGAGAGAACAGCAAAGACCGCATCAGTGCCCCCCGCCTGTACCAATGGAATAGAGCTCGGACGGTTCAATCAGCAGATCGAGCGCCAGTTTGAAACAGACCGCCAGCACCATCATCGCCAGCAGGATGCGAAGCTGTTCGGCCTTGAGCTTGGTGCCGATGCGGGTGCCGATCTGGGCGCCGATGACGCCGCCCACCAGCAACAGAACCGCCAGCGCGATATCGACCGTATAGTTGGTCGTCGCGTGCAAGAGCGTGGTGAAGGCGGTGACGAAAATGATCTGAA
Organism: Roseovarius nubinhibens ISM; assembly: GCF_000152625.1. GTDB lineage: Bacteria > Pseudomonadota > Alphaproteobacteria > Rhodobacterales > Rhodobacteraceae > Roseovarius > Roseovarius nubinhibens. The sequence goes on from NZ_CH724156.1 coordinate 553,691, forward strand.
AGAGCGAGGTGCCCACAACCACCTTGGTCGGCATGCCGAGCAGGTAGATCATCGCCGGCACCATGATGAAACCGCCGCCAACGCCCATGATCGCCGCGAGGATACCGACGCAGACGCCCACGATCAGCGGTGGGATCACGCTGATATAGAGGCCCGAGGTGCGGAACCGCATCTTGAACGGCATCTTGTGGATGAACGTGTGTTTCTTGCGCTTGGGCGGCGGCCCGCCCGCCCGCGATTTGCGGATGGCGCGCAGGCTCTCAAAGAACATCATCCCGCCGATGATGCCGAGGAAGACCACATAGCAGAGCTTGACCAGAAGATCGACCTGACCCATGGATTTCAAGTAGTTAAAGAGCACCACGCCGACCGCCGCGCCGCAGAGGCCGCCGACGAGAAGGACGGTGCCCATCCTGAGATCGACGGTCTTTCGCCGGAAATGCGCCAAGACGCCGGAAAAGGACGAGGCCACGATCTGGTTGGCTTCGGTCGCCACCGCCACCGCTGGCGGAATGCCGATGAAAAACAGCAGGGGTGTCATCAGGAACCCGCCGCCGACACCGAACATGCCCGACAGGATCCCCACGATCCCTCCCAGCCCCAAAAGCAGGAAGGCATTGACCGAAACTTCGGCTATGGGAAGGTAGATCTGCATGGGTTCTCGTAGCGCCCTGCCGGATTTCTTGCAAGGGAAGAGGCCCGCCCAAATCATTCAGGCCTCATCATTTTCCGGCAACTGGACTTAAACGGGCCGGGGGTTGGCCCTATGACGTCTCATTAATTTCAGAGGTGGCCAGCCGATAGGCCGCAAACAAGAAAAATGTGCCGAGCCCTGCCTCGATCCAGCCCCGCGCCCGGCCATAGGCGCGCCGAATCGGACCGGCCGACAGCAACAGCGCCCAAGCGCCGTGACAGGCAAAGCTGATGGCAAAGGCGCCGAGGACAAACAGCGCCACGATCCCCACGCCGCCGCCCGCCGTCGCCCCCACCGAGGCAATGGCGAGCCAGAACACCACCGCCTTGGGGTTGGTGACCTGCAACAGGAACCCGGCGAGGAAATGCCGCCCCAGACTGCGCGGCGCGACCTCGGCCGCGTTGATCCGTGGCGGGCTGAGCGCTTTGCGCCACGCGCCCCAGGCCAGATAGGCGAGATAACCCGCCCCGAGCCAGCGCAGGATTGTCATCGCCCAGGCCGCCTCGGCCAAGAGCAGCCCGACGCCGATGAGCGTGCCGAGGTTGAGCATCACACTGCCGCAGGCGATGCCGGTCGCCGCCACCAGGGCGGGCGCGCGGCCCTGCTCCGTGGCAATGCCCAAGAGCATCGCCACCGCAGGCCCGGGCGACGAGGCCGCGACCAAAAGGATCGCATAGGCTGCGGCAAAGCCCGGTAAAAAGCTTGGTAAATCGCTCATATCTCGAGATCCAGCGCCAGAACCAGCGCATCCACCGCGCCGCCCGCGCGCGGGTAATAGCCCTTGCGGCGGCCACAATCTGCGAACCCCGCCGCACGGTAGAGCGCGAGAGCCGCGTCATTGTCCTCGGCCACCTCGAGAAACACCCGCCCGATCCCGGTCTCGCGCAGCCGCGCCAGACCCTCGGCCAGCGCCCGCGCCGCCAGCCCCTGCCGCCGCGCCGCCGGATCGGTGGCCAGCGTCAAAAGCTCGGCCTCGCCCGCCGCCTCGCGAAAGAGCGCAAAGCCCCGCTCCTCGCCCGCGAGGATGATCCCCGGCTCGGCCAGAAGCGCCGTGAACTCGGCCTCGGACCAGCCCCGGCCGGTGCCCTCAAAGGCGCGGGCGTGACAGGCGGCCAGCGCCTCAGCCGAGATCATCGACGATCTCGGGCGGCGCATCCCGTGGCGGGGCCGCATCGGCGGGTTTGACATAGAGCGGCACGGGCGCGGGCGCGGCCTCGGTGCGCGTGGCGACCCGCGCGATATGGCGGGCCATCTCTTGCGGCTCGGGCAGGCCGCTGGCCCCCGGCAGATCCTCTGCCGCGCAAAAGACCGGCGCGCCGTCGCGCCATGTATAGGCTTGCCCTTGCGGTGCAGGAATGGCGGGGATGGCGTCGGGGCCCTCGGCCTCGGCGATGATCTCGAACCCACTGACCCCGATGGCCGGAATGTCGAGCGCCAGCGCCAGACCGCGCGCCGCCGAGACGCCAATCCGGATGCCGGTGAAATTGCCGGGCCCGACGCCGACGCCGATCCGCGCCAGATCGCCCCAGACATGACCGGCCTCGGCCAGCACCTCTTCGAGCAGCGGCATCAGCCGTTCCGCCTGCCCCCGCGCCATCGGCTCGGCCCGCATGGCCAGAACCCGGTCGCCCAGCAGCAAAGCGGCCGCGCAATGCGCGGCCGATGTATCAAATCCCAGAACCAGAGGCTCAGACGGCAACGGGGCGCACCTCGGTCACTTCGGGGATGTAATGGCGCAGCAGGTTCTCGATGCCCATCTTGAGCGTGATGGTCGAGGACGGGCAGCCCGCGCAGGCGCCCTGCATATGCAGATAGACGACGCCGCGATCAAAGCCGTGGAAGGTGATGTCACCACCATCCTGCGCCACGGCAGGCCGCACGCGGGTGTCGAGCAACTCCTTGATCTGGTTGACGATCTCGCCATCCTCGCCGGTATGTTCGGCATGGCCCGACTGGGGATCGCCCCCCGCGTCGAGCATCACCGGCTTGCCGGATTGGAAATGCTCCATGATCGCGCCGAGAATGGCCGGTTTGACATGGTCCCACTCGGTGCCCTCATCCTTGGTCACGGTCACGAAATCATGGCCAAAGAAAACGCCGGTCACGCCCGCGATCTTGAAGATGCGTTCGGCCAGCGGCGATTTGCCCGCGGCCTCGGCGCTCGGGAAATCCGCGGTGCCCGCGTCGAGCACGGTCTGCCCCGGCAGGAATTTGAGCGTGGCGGGGTTCGGTGTGGATTCGGTCTGAATGAACATGGGCGCGGTCCTCTGGTGGCTGATCCAGATATGCGCCCGGACCCGGCCAGTGTCAAGATTTGGAACGATTCTAAAAACCCTGCGAGTGCGGGACGGCTGCGGGATCAGGTGATCGCCTCGAGCCGCTCCTTGCTCAGATCGCCCGGCACGATGGTGATCGGAATGGGCAGCGAACCCGAGCTGCGCGACAGCTGTGTCACCAGAGGCCCCGGCCCCTTGCGATCCGTGCCCGCGCCCAGCACCAGCACGCCGACTTCGGGGTCGTCCTGCACCTGTTGGATGATCTCGGTCACCGGCTCGCCCTCGCGGATCACCAGCTCGGGGTCGATGCCCTGCTTGTCGCGCATCCATTTGGCATAGACCTCGAAATGCGCCTCGATCCGCTCGCGCGCCTCCTGCCGCATGATGTCGCCAACGCCGATCCAGTGATTGAACTCTTCGGGCGGGATCACCGCCAAAATTTCCACCCCGGCCTGCGTATGGGCCGCGCGCATCGCGGCGAACCGCATGGCGTTCAGGCATTCGCGGCTGTCATCCAGCACCACCAGAAATTTACGCATATATCCTCATCCCTTTAGACCGGCCAATCATGGCGCATGGGCCGGGGCGGCGCAACTGAAACGATCAGCTCGCGCGCCCTGGCCCGCCCGATCAGGCCGCCAGGCCGCGCCCCTTGAGCAGCGCCTCAACCCCCGGCAGCCGCCCGCGGAACGCGGTATAGAGCGTTTCGGCCTCTTCCGAGCCGCCGCGCGACAGGATGTTCTCTTCGAGCGCGCGGGCGGTGGCGGGATCAAAGGCGCTGCCGGCCTCCTCAAAGGCGGCAAAGGCATCGGCATCCATCACCTCTGACCACATGTAGCTATAATAGCCGCTGGAATAGCCGTCGCCGGCAAAGACATGGGCAAATTGCGGCGTGGCGTGGCGCATGGTGATCGCCTGCGGCATGCCCAGCTCGGCCAGAACCTCGGCCTGTTTCGCCATCGGATCGGCGGGCGGCGTGCCCTCGTGAAAGGCGAGATCGACCAGCGCCGAGGCGACATATTCCACCGTTTGGAACCCCATGTCGAAATTCGCGGCCTTGAGCACCTTGTCGAGCATCTCTTTCGGCATCGGCGCGCCGGTCTCGACATGGGTCGCAAATTCGCCGAGCACCTCCGGCACTTCGAGCCAATGCTCATAGAGCTGGCTCGGCAATTCGACGAAATCGCGTGCCACATTGGTGCCAGACAGCCGCTCATAGCGCACATCCGACAGCATCTGATGCAGCGCATGGCCGAATTCATGGAAGAGCGTGCGCGCGTCATCATAGCTGAGCAGCGCCGGGTCCGATTTGGCGAAATTGCAGACATTGATCACCACCGGCCCCTGCACCTGCGGCACCTTGGCCTGACCGCGCATCGCGCTGCACCACGCGCCCGAGCGTTTCGAGCCACGGGCAAAGTAATCACCGATGAACACCGCCACATGCTGCCCGCCGCGCGTCACTTCCCAGGCCCGGCAATCGGCATGGTAGAGCGGCACGTCGAGAGGCGAAAATTCTAGCCCGAACAAGCGGTTGGCACAGGCAAAGGCCGCCTCGATCATTCGGTCGAGCTGCAGATAGGGCTTGAGCGCCGCATCGTCGAGATCATGCTCGGCGCGGCGGCGTTTCTCGGCATAGTAGCGCCAGTCCCAGGGCGCCAGCGCCCCGTTGATCCCGTCCTCCAGCATCATCGCCGTGAGACGCGCGGCATCCGCCTCGGCCTGGGCCTTGGCGGGCTCCCAGACCTGCATCAGGAGATCGCGCACCGCCGCCGGTTCCCCGGCCATCTCGGTTTCGAGCTTGAAGGCGGCAAAGCTCTCGTACCCCAACAGTTTCGCCCGCTCCTCGCGCAGCGCCAGCGTCTCGGCGGCAATCGCGCGGTTGTCGGTCTCGCCCCCATTGGCGCCACGGGCCTCCCAGGCGCGAAACGCCTTTTCACGCAGATCGCGGCGCGGGCTATATTGCAAGAACGGCACGATGAGCGACCGCGACAGGGTGATCACCGGGCCATCCGCGCCCTTTTCCGCGCCGGCCGCCCGCGCCGCTTTGACGACGAAATCCGGCAGTCCCTCGAGATCCTCTTCGCCGAGCTCCATATGCCAGCCCGCCTCATCGGCGAGCAGGTTCTGGGTAAAGCTGGTGCCCAGCTCGGCCAGCCGCTGCATGATCTCCTTCATGCGCTGCGCCTCGGCCCCGGTGAGCGCCGCGCCCGCCCGGATAAAGCCGCGCCGGGTGAGATACAACAGCCGCGCCTGTTGCGGATCGAGCCCGAGCGCCTCGCGCCCTCGCCAGAGCGCCTCGACCCGGCCAAAAAGCGCCGCGTTGGAATAGATCTCGCTCGAATAGGCGGCGAGCTTCGGGCTGAACTCGCGTTGCAGCGCCTGCCGTGTCGCGTTGCTATCGGCCCCGGCCACGGTGAAAAACACCGACAATACCTTGTCGAGCGCCCCGCCCGCCTGCTCCAGCGCCTCGATCGTGTTGGCGAATGTCGCGGGCTCCGGGTTGTCGGCGATGGCCGCGATCTCGGCCCGGGCCTCGGCCAGCGCGGTCTCGAACCCGGGCGCGAAATGCGCGTCCTCGATCCGGTCGAACGGCGCGATCTCATGGGCTGTGTCCCAGCTCTCAAGCAGCGGATTGGTCATCTTTGTCTCCTGTTGTGCCGCCGCAGACCGGGCAATCATCCCGGCGCGACAGGCTGAATTTCCGGCTCTCGCCATAGAGCGCGTCATAGATCAGCATCTCGCCGCGCAGGGGCGTCCCGGCCCCGGTGATATGTTTCACCGCCTCGCCCGCCATCATCGCGCCGATCACCCCCGGCAGCGGCCCGATCACCCCGGCCTCGGCACAGGAGGGCGCAAGCCCCTCGGCCGGCGCCTCGGGAAAGATACATTCATAGCAGGGCCCGCCGGCGCCGGGATCAAACAGGCTGAGCTGTCCTTCCCATTGCGCAATCGCGCCTGAAATCAACGGCTTGCCCGCCGCCACAGCGGCCCGGTTGACCATATAGCGGGTGGCGAAATTGTCGGTCCCATCGAGGATCAGATCATAGTCGGCAAAGAGATCGGCGGCGAAATCCTCTTCGAGCCGCCGCTGATAGGGCCGCACCTCGACATAGGGGTTGAGCGCGCGCATCGCCTCGGCGGCGGCCTCGACCTTGGGCCGGCCAATATCCGCATCGCGAAAGATCACCTGCCGCTGCAGGTTGGAATTCGACACCTCGTCATGGTCGATGACGCCGATCCGCCCGACCCCCGCCGCCGCCAGATAGGTCAGCACCGGCGCGCCGAGCCCGCCCGCGCCGACCACCAGCACCCGCGCCGATTTGAGCCGCTTCTGCCCCGGCCCGCCCAGCTCGCGCAGCACGATATGGCGCGCGTAGCGGTCAAGCTCGGCCTCGCTGAACGTGGGCTTCGCGGCTTGGTCTTTCGAGGTCTGGTCTTCCGGCCCCTGCGCCGTGCGCCGCTTGAGCGCCCGGAGGATCGCGGCATAGCCCGCCACCAAGAGCGCCAGCCCCGCCAGAATGACCCAAGGTGCCGCCGTCTCGCCGGTGGCCTGCCGCAGCCCGCTCGTCGCAGGCAGGGTCAGATGCAGCAGCACCACCACCGCCCAGATCAGCGCCACCAGACCCCAGCGCAAGCCCGCAGGCCAGCCGAGCCAACGCCCCGCGCCCCAGACAATCCCCATCAGGATCAGAACCGACAGCATCAGCCGACCCCGGTCGAGCCAAACCCGCCCGCGCCGCGCGCCGTCTCGTCGAGACGCTCGACAAGGGTCAGCCGCGCCTGCACCACCGGGGCCAGGATCATCTGTGCGATCCGGTCGCCATGACCCACATGAAACGGCGCGTCGCCCGCATTCATCACGATGACGCCCAGCGGCCCGCGATAATCGCTGTCGATCGTGCCGGGGCTGTTGGGCAGGGTGATCCCATGTTTGAGCGCCAGCCCCGAGCGCGGCCGCAGTTGCACTTCATAGCCCACCGGCACCGCCAGCCGCAGCCCCGTCGGGATGAGCGCCCGCGCCCCCGGCGCGATCTCGACCCCGTCGCGCGCACCGGGGGCAAAATTGGCCCGCAGATCCGCCCCCGCCGCGCCCGGCGTTTCATAGCCCGGCAGGCCAAGCGCCCGATCCGCGCCCTCGTCCCACATCACCTCAAGTGCCACGGCCTCGCTCACGCGCCTCTCCTCACCGGGTGAGATACATCCTCTACCCTTTTGAATTTCATGTCTTATCCGCGCCAATCGCCTCGGCGATCCGCTCTGCCAGACGCGCCGCGACCTGGGCCTTGCCCATGCGCGGCCAGTCCTCGGACCCCTCGGCATGGATGAGCGTCACGGCGTTCTCCGACCCGCCCATGATGCCGGTCGCATGGCTCACATCATTGGCCACGATCCAGTCACAGCCCTTGCGCGCCCGTTTGGCGGTGGCATTGGCGATCACGTCATCGGTCTCGGCGGCAAAGCCCACCACCAGCCCGGGCCGCCCCTCGCGGAGCGCGCTCACCTCGGCGAGAATATCCGGGTTCTCGGCAAATTCGAGCTGCGGCAGACCGGTCTTGGTCTTCTTCATCTTGCTGTCGCTGGCGCTGGTCACGCGCCAATCGGCCACGGCGGCGGCAAAGATCGCGGCCGCCACCGGCAGCGCCGCCAGCGCCGCATCGCGCATCTCGCGCGCGGTCTCGACCCGCTGGACCGTGACCCCCGGCGGCGGCGGCACGCTGGCCGGGCCGGTGACAAACACCACCTCGGCCCCGAGATCGCGCAAGGCGGCGGCAATCGCCGTGCCCTGCGCCCCGGAGGACCGGTTGGCGATATAGCGCACGGGATCAATCGGCTCATGGGTCGGGCCAGAGGTGACCAGCACCCGCCGCCCCGCCAGAGGCCCGCCTGCCAGCGCCGCCTCGACGGCGGCCACGATCTCGAGCGGCTCGGACATCCGGCCCGGGCCATATTCGCCACAGGCCATGTCGCCCGCATTCGGCCCCACGACCCGCACCCCATCGCCTTGCAATATGGCGAGGTTTCGCTGGGTCGCCGGATGCTCCCACATCCGCACATTCATTGCCGGCGCCACCAAGACCGGCGTGTCGGTGGCCAAGAGCAGCGTCGAGGCCAGATCATCGGCATGGCCCTGCGCCATCTTCGCCATAAGATCCGCCGTCGCCGGGGCCACCACGATAAGATCGGCCGAGCGCGACAGCTCGATATGGCCCATCTCGGCCTCATCCGTCAGGTCAAAGAGATCGGTGAACACCTTCTCGCCCGCCAGCGCCGAGACCGACAGCGGCGTGACGAATTCCTGCGCCGCACGGGTCAGCACCGGCGTGACCGAGGCCCCCCGCTCGCGCAGCCGCCGGATCAGGTCGAGCGATTTGAACGCAGCGATACCGCCGCCCAAGATCAACAGGATACGCTTTTGCGAAAGCATCAAAGGCTCCTCATGGCAATTGCCCTGAACCTATGGCGCGCCCCGTCTGGACACAAGAGCCAGAGCACGCGGGCCCCGCCTAGCGAAACGCGGCGCAAGGATCGTCGCGCTCGGCCGCCGGGCTCATGCGCAGCGCATCGAACGCCCCTTCGGGCGGCGCGGGTTGCCCCTCTTCGAGCTGCCCCAGCGCAAAGAGAGTGACCTCCGGCATCCGCGCCCGCAGATAGGGCCAGAGCCCCCAGTCGCGCCGCGCATGGCCATTGCCGGTGATCACCGCCACCGGCGCGCCCCGCTCCGCGAGCGCCTCTGCCGTGGCCCGCGCCAGCGCCGCGTCGCGCAACCGCTGCATCTCGACCATCGCGGGCAGCATCTCGGGCGGCAGGGCGTTGCAATGGGCCTCTTGCTGCATCGCCTCGCGGGCCTGCTGCTCTGCCGCGTCCAAAGGCTGATCGAGCCCATAGCGCGCGGCCTCAGTGCCAAACACCGCTGCCGCGCCCTCTGTCATCGCCGCCCGCGCCGCGTCACGCGGCACATGGGCGCCATAGATCGCGGCCTCCGGTGCGGCGGCAATGATCAGATAATACATGGAAAAATCGGGCCAGCCGCTCGCGTCCCAATCCAGAACCTCGCGCAGACGCGCCTCATCGCCGCGCAGTTCGGTCGTGATCCGCGCCGCCTGCTCGGCGCTCAGCATTTCGAACACGATCGCGCGCGGGGCCAGATCGGCCACCCGCCGCGCCTGTTCCGCGTGGTGATGGGGATTGTCATGCAGCTCGCCCAAAACGACCACATCCTGCGCCCGCATCGCAGGCGCAGTCAGGGTCAGGACAAGGCTGGAGAGGGCAAGCGCCCGGGCGGCAAATGTGAGAACCTTCATGCGAGAAGGTTCTGCACCTCCGCGCCTTCGCGTTCAAGCCGTTTGCGCATTTTCACCAGCGCCGCCGCCTCGAGCTGACGCACACGTTCCTTGCTGAGGCCAAGCTCTTCGCCAAGGCTCTCTAACGTGCGCACCTCTTCGCTGAGCTTGCGATGGCGCAGGATGAACCGCTCGCGGTCATTGAGCGCCGCCAGCGCGTCGCGCAGCCAGAGCCGCAGCACCCGCTGATCATGATCCTCTTCGACCATCTCTTCGGCGCGCGGCCCGTCATCCTCGAGCGCGTCAATCCATTCGCGCCCCTCATCCTCGGTGGATTGCGTGGCGTTGAGCGACAGATCGCTGCCCGAAAGCCGCCCCTCCATCATCTCCACATCGCGCAGCGGCACACCCACTTCGGTGGCGATCATCTCGCGCAGCTGATGCCCGTCGAGCCGCGTCCCCGACGCTTCGGCCTCGCGTTCGATCTGGGCGCGCACCCGGCGCATGTTGAAGAAAAGCGCCTTTTGGCTGCTGGTCGATCCGGTGCGCACCATGGACCAGTTGCGCATCACGTAATCCTGAATGCCCGCCTTGATCCACCACACCGCATAGGTCGAGAAGCGCACGCCGCGATCCGGGTCGAACTTGTCGGCGGCTTTCATCAGGCCGAGCCCCGCCTCCTGGATAAGATCGTTGAGCGGCGCGCCATAGCGGCGATATTTACTCGCCATCGAGATCGCGAGCCGCATATAGGCATTGATAAGACGGTGCAGCGCCTCTTCATCGCGTTGGTCGCGCCACGCATAGGCCAGCGCCAGCTCGGTCTCTGCGTCGAGCAACTCGGCGCGCATTGCCCGGCGTGACATCGAGGCGGTTTCCGAAATATCCAAAGCCATGACTTTCCCTCTCTGCGGCGGGTGCTTGATCGACACCCTTTTTCAGGTAATGCAGTCAGAACGCATTCGGTTCCCGCCCGAGGAGGAGAAATATCATGTCAGCACAGCTTCCCGGTGTCTCGCTGGTCCTTGGCGGCGCCGCCTCGGGCAAGACCGCCTTTGCCGAAACCCTGGTCACCGGCACCGGGCGCGAACGCGTCTATATCGCCAGCGCCGAGGCCCATGATGACGAGATGCGCGCCAAGATCGACGCCCATCGCGAGGCGCGCGGCCCGGGCTGGCACACGGTCGAGGCGCCGCTTGACGCGGGCCGCACCTTGGCGGCCATCGCGGGCGACCGGGCGGTGCTCTTCGACTGCGCCACCATGTGGCTCAGCAACCATATGCTGGCGGGCACCCCGCTTGACGAGGCCGAGGCCGAATTGATGGCCGGTCTCGCGCTCTGCGCCGCGCCGGTGGTGATTGTCTCCAACGAACTGGGCCATTCCGTCGTGCCGGAAAACCCGCTCGCCCGCCGGTTTCAGATCGCCCAGGGCAAGCTCAACCAGCGCCTCGCCGCCCGCGCCGATCTGGTGGTCCATGTGGTCGCGGGCCTGCCGCAGCTGCTCAAGGGTGAGTTGCCGTGAGCCGGCTCTTTCTCGTGCGCCATGGCCCGACCCATGCGCGCGGCTTTGTCGGCTGGTCCGACCTGCCCGCCGATCTGAGCGACCACGCCGCCCTCACCCGGCTTGCCGATCACCTGCCCCGCGACGCGCTCATCATCTCCTCCGATCTGGGCCGGGCCAGCGCTACCGCCGACGCCATCGCCCGTGACCGTCTGCGCCTGCCCCATGACCCCGCCCTGCGCGAGATCAATTTCGGCGATTGGGAGCTTCGCGCCCATGACGAGATCGAGGACCAGGACGCGCTCCGCGCCTATTGGGACCAGCCCGGCGACACCGCCCCCCCCGGCGGCGAGAGCTGGAACGCCGTCTCGACCCGGGTGAGCGGCGCGGTCGATGCGCTGATTGCGGCCCACCCCGGGCGCGACATCGTGGCAGTGGCCCATTTTGGCGTCATCCTGACCCAGCTGCAACGCGCCCTGCGGATCAGCGCCTATGACACATTCGCCCATCGCATCGACAATCTCTCGGTGACCGAGCTGCATGTCGCCACACCACGCTGGCAGGCAACGGCGATCAATCACCTGCCGTGATCATCGCCCGCACAAACCTTCGCTATGCGCCGCGCTAAACCGGCGCTAAGCTCCTGACATGACATATGATCTCTTCATCGGGGACCGCAGCTTTAGCAGCTGGTCCCTGCGCGGCTGGCTCATGCTCGAGAAATTCGGCCTGCCCCATCGCATTCACATGGTCGGGCTCTATTCGGGCACCATGGCCGAGGACCTCAGCGATCTCGCGCCGGCGCGTTTCGTGCCGGTGCTGCGCGACGAGGCGGGCATCGTCATCGGCGACAGCCTCGCCATGGCCGAAACCCTCGCCGAGCGCCACCCCGAGGCCGGTCTCTGGCCCAAGGACCCCGCCGCCCGCGCCCTCGCCCGCTGGCTGGTGGCCGAGATGCATTCCGGCTTTACCGCGCTGCGCGGCGATTGCCCGATGCAGCTCTTGCATCAATGGCAGGGGTTCGAGCCGAGCGATCTGGTGCGCGCCGATCTCGACCGGATCGACGGGCTCTGGTCGCTCGCCCGGGCGCGCCATGGCGCTGGCGGCCCGTGGCTCTTTGGGGACTATTCGCTGGCCGATGTCTTTTACGCGCCGGTCGCCGCTCGCATCGCGGGCTATGACCTGCCGGTGAGCGATCTCGCCCGCGACTATGTCAAAACCGCGCTGGCCGATGCGGCCTTCCGCCACTGGCGCGCCGAGGGGCTCAAGGTCCGCTATGACCCGATGCCCTACGCCCGCGACCTGCCCTTCACCGACTGGCCGCAGGCCGCGTAACCGCCCAGAGCACTGCCTAACGCGACGCCCGGCCTAACCCGCCGGGCGCACCGCCACCAGCGTGGTATGGGCGCTGCTCCCCTGACCGAGCCGCGAGGTGCCGATATCACGGGTGAGCACATTGGGATTGCCGGTGCGGCTCACCGCCCCCGGCGCCCCGTCGAGCCACGCCCCGGTGGGCAGCGACACCACCCCGGGGCGGATATCCTCGCTCACCTCGGCCCGCGCGAGGCAGGCCCCCCGCGCATTCACCATCTCGACGATCTGCCCATCGGCAATGCCCCGCGCCGCCGCGTCCCGAGGATGGATGAGCACCCGCTCGGGCCGTGCGCCCTCGACATCCTGCAATGCGGCTTCCAACTGGCTGTGCAGCTTGTCACCCGGCTGCGGCGACACCAGATGCAGCATCTCGCCCCGCGTCTCGGAGCCGAGCCATTCCTCCGGCGGCAGCCATGTCGGATGGCCCGGGCAATCCTCATAGTTAAACCCGGCTATCCGCTCCGAGAATATCTCGACCTTGCCCGAGGGCGTCTTGAGCGGCGCGGCGGCGGGATCGGCCCGGAACGCCTCGAAGGGCGAAATCGCATGTTCGTCCCCGACGATCGGCAGCTTGACCCAGTTCTCTTCGCGCAGCCGGTCATAGTCGGGCATCTCGATCCCGTCCTCGCGCGACATCTCGACGAACTCGGCATAGAGATGACGCAGCCAGCCCTCGACATCGCGCCCCTCGGTAAAGGCCTCGCCCTGCCCCAGCCGCGCGGCGAGACCTGCGAAAATATCGTAATCATTGCGCGCCTCGCCCAGCGGCGGAATGAGCTGCGGCATCGCAAAGAGATACTCATCCATATTGGCCCGCGCGATATCCTCGCGCTCATAGGGCGTGGTCGAGGGGAACACGATATCGGCCCGTTTCGCGGTGGGCGTCCACCACGGCTCATGCACGATGATCGTCTCCGGCGCGGCCCAGGCCCGGTCGAGCCGGTTAAGATCCTGATGATGGTGGAACGGGTTGCCGCCACACCAATAGACGAGCTTGATGTCGGGATAGGTCCGATCCTCGCCATTGAACTGATAGGGCGCGCCGGGGTTGAGCAGCATATCCGCAATCCGCGCCACCGGGATCACCTCCGCCACCGGGTTCTCGCCCTGCGGCAGCGCCAGACCGCGGAGCCGCTTGGCCGCCACGCCGACCCCGCCAATCGCGCCATAGCCATAGCCGACGCCGCCCCCCGGCAGACCGATCTGCCCGAGCATCGCCGCCAGCACCGCCGCCATCCAATAGGGCTGTTCGCCGAACCGCTGCCGCTGCAAGGACCACGACACGGTGATGAGCGTCCGCGTCCCCGCCATCCGTCGCGCCAGCGCCCGGATCTCGTCCGCCGCGATGCCACAGATCGGCGCCGCCCAATCGGGCGTCTTGGCGACCCCGTCGCTCTCGCCCAGAAGATAGGGTTTGAACCGCTCATAGCCGCTGGCACAGCGCGCGAGGAAATCGTGATCCGCCAGCCCCTCGGTCTCGAGCACATAGGCCAGCGCCAGCATGAGCGCGGTATCCGTCCCCGGCACCACCGGCATCCAGTCGCTGCCCTCGGGCCCATCGCCCCGCTGCGGCGCCACCAGCACGAGCTTCATCCCCTGCGCGATGAACCCCTCGCACCAGCCCCGGGTCTGATGCCGCGTCACCCCGCCCATATTGACCTGTGAATTCTTCGGATTGATGCCGCCGAACATCACCAGCGTCTCGGTATGATCGCGGATGGTGGGCCAGCTGTTCTGATAGCCATAGGTGAGTTTGAGGAAATTCTCGCCAAGGACATGCGGCATGATCGCCTGCGCCGCTCCGGTCGAATAGCTGCCAAAGGATTTCACATAGCCGCCGATGCAGTTGAGAAACCGGTGCACCTGGCTCAGCGCATGGTGAAACCGCCCCGCCGAGGCCCAGCCATAGGAGCCGCCGAAAATCGCCTCATTGCCATGGGCATCGATCACCCGGCGCAGCTCTTCCGCCGCCAGATCGAGCGCCTCATCCCAGGGCAGCTCGACATAGTCATCGGTGCCGCGCCCGTCGCGCCGCCGCCCCTCGAGCCAGCCGCGCCGCACCGAAGGCCGCAGCACCCGGTTCGCGTGATGCACCGCCTGCGGCAGGATGTTCGGAATGGGCGACGGATCGGGATCGGCGGCAAAGGGGGCCACATCGACGATACGGCCGCCTTCGGTGGTCACGTCAAAGGCGCCCCAATGGCTGGTGGTGGTGCGGGTCTGTCTGTCGCTCATGGCGTCCTGTCCTCTGTGCCGCCCGCCACCGCTTGCACGCAGCGGGCCGCCCAGAACTGGCACCGGTTTCATGCTATCTCAAGCCCTAAAATGTACCCCATACATGGGCGCGCCTACCCCGTCACACAGAGGCAAGCACCCGGTCCACCGCCCGCCCCAGCGCGTCGAGCGCACCGTCAAGCTCGGCCTCGCTGGCAATGAACGGCGGCGCGAGCAGCACATGATCGCCCTGCCGCCCATCCCGCGTCCCCGCCATCGGGTAACAGACAAGCCCCTCGTCAAACGCCGCTTTCTTGAGCTTGCCCGCCACGCCCAGCGCCGGATCAAAGGGCGTCTTGCCGTCGCGCTCGGCCACGAACTCGATCCCCCAGAAAAGACCCCGCCCGCGAATATCGCCGACATGGGGATGCTGGGCAAACCGCGCCCGCAGCGCCGTCTCGAAATACGCGCCCCGCGCCTGCACCTGCGCCACCAGATCCCGGTCGAGCAATTCCTGCAGCACCGCAAGCCCCGCCGCCGCCGCCACCGGATGCCCCAAATAGGTATGCCCATGCTGGAAAAACCCGCTACCCCCGGCAATCGCGTCATAGATCGCCTTGCTGCAGAGCATCGCGCCAATCGGCTGATAGCCCGCGCCAAGCCCCTTGGCGATACACAGGATATCCGGCGCGATCCCCTCCGCCTCGCAGGCAAAGAGATGCCCGGTCCGCCCCATGCCGCACATCACCTCATCAAGGATCAAGAGCACGCCATACTTATCGCAAATCTCCCGGATGCGGGCGAAATACCCCGGCGCCGCCGGCACCGCCCCAAGCGTCGCGCCGACCACCGGCTCGGCGATAAAGGCCATAACCGTTTCCGGCCCAAGCCGCAGGATCTCCGTCTCGAGCGCATCGGCCGTGCGTTGCCCATAGGTCTCGAGGCTCTCGCCCTCGCGCCGCTCGGCATATTCATAACAGGCGTCGATATGGCTCATCTCGGTCAAAAGCGGCGCGAACTGCGCCCGCCGCCAAGCGTTGCCGCCCGCCGACAGCGCCCCGAGCGTGTTGCCATGATAGCTCTGCTTGCGCGCGATGAGATGCCGCCGCTGCCCCTCGCCCCGCTCGAGGTGGTACTGCCGCGCCAGCTTGATCGCGCTTTCCACCGCCTCCGACCCGCCGGAGACGAAGAACACCCGGTCGAGATCACCGGGCGCGTGCGCGATCAACAGATCGGCCAGCGCCTCGGCCGGCTCGGAGGTGAAAAACCCGGTATGGGCAAAGGCCAACCGCTCCACCTGCGCCTTGATCGCCGCCACAACCCGTTCGTTGGAATGCCCGAGACAGGACACCGCCGCCCCGCCCGAGCCGTCAAAATAGCGCTTGCCGCTGGCATCGATGAGAAAACAGCCGTCGCCGCCCACCGCCACCGGATTGTCGCTCTTGCAGTGCCGGGGAAATACATGGCTCATGATTTGTCTCCTTCGATCGTTTGCAGCAACCGGCGCACCGAGGCCGCGTTATCCGCATGGGGGACGCCCTCGGCATCCACCAACGCGTTTTCAAACCCCACCCGCAGCGCGCCGCCCAGCCGGGCCGCCTCTGCGAGACAGGCATGTTCCGCCGCGCCAAAGGCGCAGATCATCCAGTCACCCACCCCCGGCAGCGCCTCCAGAAACGGCGCAATCCCCTGCGGTGTCGAGGCCGGGCCATCCTCATAGCGACCCAGGACAAAGATCACGCTCTCCTTCCCCGGCCGCACGGTGCCCCGCGCCTGCCAGTCGCGCAACAAAGCGGCATCCGCCGTGTCGTAAAGGATATGCTGTATCTCGATCCCTTCGTCCGCACAGAGCCCATAGAGCCGCTCGGCAAGCTCCGGCGCCCGCGCCATCTCGCGCACCGAGACCGAGGCCCAGCCCGGCCGCAGCGCCTCGAGACAGGCGAGCTGATCCGCCACCTCGAACATCCCGGCCGATTCCGTGGTGATCTGCACCCGCATCTCCGGCAGCACCCGGGCCATCTCGGCCAACGCCTCGGCATAGAGCCCGGGATCGAGCGCATGCCGCCCCGCCGCATCGCGCACATGCAGGTGCAGCGCCGCCGCACCCTCGGCATGACAGGCCGCCGCCGCCGCCACCGTCTCTTCGATGCTCACCGGCAGGGCGGGATGATCCGCCTTGCCGCGCCGCGCCCCGTTCGGGGCGACCATGATAAAGGGTTTCTCCATGGCTCAGCCTTTCATCCATTGTCCCTCGGGATCGACCAGCGGCCCCCGCGTCACCGTCGCATCAAAAAGCTTGCGCGCAATATCCACCTGCACCCGCGCCCCAGAGGCGAGCGTCCGCCCCACATGCGCCAGCGCCACGGGCCGGCCCACCCGGTGACCAAAGGCACAGGTGGTGGTCTGGCCGATGAGCTCGCCGTCGAGATAGATCGGCTCATGGCCCAGCGGCTGCGCCTCCACATCGTCAAGCGTCAGCGAGATCACCCCGTTGACCGCCCCCTTGGCGCGGCGCGCCTCCAGCGCCTCGAACCCGGTGAACCCGCCCGCTTTACGGCAGGCAAACTCGAGCCCCGCCTCGATCGGCGACACATCACTGTCGAGCTCATGCCCCATGGCGCAGAACCCTTTTTCCACCCGCATCGCCGTCTGCGCATAGAGCCCGGCAGGCACCGCCCCCGCCGCGGTCAGCGCAGCATAGAGGGCCGGCGCCTCCACCGCCGCCACGGTCAACTCCCAGCCCGCCTCGCCGACATAGGACAGCCGCGCCCCGCGCAGCGCGATGCCCGCCAGCGTCGCCATCCCATGTTTGAAATAGCCAAGCTCGCATAGCGCCTCGCCGCCAAGAGCACGGGCGATCTCCACCGCTTTCGGCCCCATCAGCCCGAGCACCGCCCAATCCTCGGTCACATCGGAGACCGAGACATCGAACCCCTCGCTGGCGCGGCTGAACCAGGCCAGGTCCCGCTTGATCGCATTGGTGCCGGTGAACAGGCGATAATGATCCTCCGCCAGCCGCTGCGCGGTGATGTCGCTCTCGAACGTGCCCCGCGCGTTGAGCACGGCACTATAGATCACCGACCCCGGCTTGCGCCCCATATAGCCGGCACAGGCTTGCAGCAGGAAGGCCTCGGCCTCCGGGCCGCGCACATCGATCTTGCCAAAGGGCGAGGCGTCGAAAATCGCGGCCCCCTCATGGGCGGCGCGCACTTCGGCGGCGACATTGCCGAACCAGTCGGGCCGCTCAAAGCTCATCCGCGGCTCGGCGGTCTTGTTGAAATAGAGCGGCCGCTCCCAGCCATAGACCTGCCCGAAATGCGCCCCCGCCGCCCGGTATTCGGCGTCAAGCGGCAGCGCCCGCAGATTGCGCGCGGTGGCGAGCTGACGACCGGGATAGGCGATCTCGTAATGGGTGCCGAGGATTTCGGGCGCCCGCGCCATCAGATGATCGAGCGAATTGAACACCGGGGCAAAGCGCTTGGCATCCGCCTCGCCAAGATCATAGGCGGTGTGGCCATGCACGATGCAATGCGCCAGGTTCATCCCGGCGCCGCCACCCGAGGCCATGCCGACCGAATTGAGCCCACAACCGAGAAACAGCCCCCGCGTCTCCGCCGTCTCGCCGAGCATGAACATGCCATCGGGGGTAAAGCTCTCGGGCCCGTTGAGCAGCATCTTGACCTCGGCCGTCTCCAGCGCTGGCAGCCGGTGCAGCGCGTTCATCATCATCGGCTCGAAATGGTCCCAATCCTCGGCCAGAAGACCGAATTCGAAACTCTCGTCGAGAATGCCGGGCGCGATCGGCTTGCCCATCGGTTCGAAACAGCCGACCAGCAGACCGCCGCTGTCGTCCCGGATATAGAGATGGTTGTCATGATCGCTGAGCGTCGGCGTGTTGCCGACAATGCCCTCGATGGGCTTGGTCAGCAGGTAGAAATGTTCGCAGGCCAGCGCCGGAACCTCGGCCCCCGCCATCGCCCCCGCCTCGCGCGACCAGAGCCCGGTGCAGAGCGCAATCGCATCGCACATGATCGTGCCCTGGCTGGTCTCGACCCCGACGACCCGTCCGTTCTCGGTCAGGATGCCGGTGACGCCCGTATCCTCGAAAATCTTCGCGCCAAGCCCCTTGGCCGATTTGACCAGCGCCGCGCAGACATCCGAGGGCGACACCCGCCCGTCATCGGGCGACCAGACCGCGCCGATCACATCCTCGGCATTCATCAAGGGCCAGCGTTCCTTGGCCTCGCCCGGGCTGATCGAGCGTGCATCGATCCCATAGGCATGGGCCAGCGCCTCTTGCCGCAGGATATGGGTGAGCCGCCCCTCGCTGGTGGCAATCGACAGGCTGCCCTTCTGAATCCAGCCGACATTCTGCCCGGTTTCCTGTTCGAGCTGCGCATAGAGATCGACGGAATACTGGATCATCCGGGTCAGGTTGCGCGAATGGCGCAGCGCCCGCACCTGCGCCGCCGAATGCCATGTGGTGCCGCTGGTGAGCTTGTTGCGCTCGACGAGCACCGCATCGGTGACCCCCATCTTGGCAAGGTGGTAGAGCGTCGAACACCCCATGATGCCGCCGCCGATGACGACGACCGAAGCGTGCGAAGGTAATGCGGCCATGTCGGATAATCCCATTGAATTCATGTGTGCGGGCCACCGCCTGTCGACCGACCCGGATTGCGTGTATTTACCCTTGATCGGATTACAAATCCGGTCAACTCTCACATAAAATAACAGATGTTATGAACACTCGAGACCGCGAAAGGCGACGATTCCCATGGACCCGGCCCAGAAAACCCGAACGATTTCAGCCCTCAAGGAGGCGCTCCCCGACCTCTCGCCACGGCTGCGCATCGTCGCCAAATACATCGTCGACCATCCCTCGGACTTCGGACTCGACCCGATCCGCGAGACCGCGCGCAAATGCGGGGTGAGCACCTATACCCTCGTGCGCATGGCGCGACGCATGGGGTTTGGCGGCTATGAGGAGCTGCGCGAACCCTTCCGTCAGTCGCTGGTGCTGTCCAATGTTCTGGTCGAACGGCCCGGCTGGCTGGAAGAGCTGCGCGAACGCGGCACGCTCGGCCGGGTTCAGGCCGATGCCGCGCTCAATTCCATGGCCATCGTCCAGCGCTCGCTGCATCAGCAATCGCCGGCCCAGATGGAACGGGTCGCCGCCATGCTGCTCGAGGCGCGCCATGTCTATCTCACCGCCGTGCGCGCCAGCTATGCGCTCGCCTATTACTTCCATTATGTCGGGCGTATGGCCCTGCCATCATTGCAATTAATTCCGCGTCACATGAACAGCGCCATCGACGAGCTCAACTACGCCAGCGATCAGGACGTGATGATCGCCATCACCTTCACCCCCTATTCGCGCGAAACCATCGAGGCCTGCAAATTCGCCCGCGCCAAGGGGGTCAAGCTCATCATGCTCTCCGACAGCGATGTGATCTCGCCCGAATTCAGCGCCGATGAAACGCTCATCGCCTCGGTGCTCTCGACCCATCATTTCGGCTGTTACTCCGGCGCCTCGGCGATTATTGAGACCCTTCTCGCGCTGCTCGTCGAACAGGGCGGGAGCGACGCGGTGCGTCGAATCAAATCGTATGAGGACTTACGGATCAACAACAACGCCTACTGGATCGCGCAAAAAAAACATTAGTTTTCAGGTGACAATGAAAATAACTTCATCGACCCTCGCAAGACGCAATCCAGTCGTGGATTCGAGTGACGACTTCAGGGAGTAACCAAACAATGCACATCAAACACACTGTCTTTGGCGCGCTGACCGCCGCGGCCCTCGGCCTCGTCGGCACGGTAGCCGCTGCCGAACAGCGCTTCATCACCATTGGCACCGGCGGTGTCACCGGCGTCTATTACCCCACCGGCGGCGCGATCTGCCGTCTGGTGAACAAGGGCCGCAAGGAACACAACATCCGCTGCTCGGTCGAATCGACCGGCGGCTCGGTCTACAACGCCCGCACCATCCGCCAGGGCGAGCTCGATTTCGGCGTGGTTCAATCGGACGTGCAATTCGCCGCGCTGCAAGGCACCGGTGCCTTTGCCGAGGACGGCGCCTTCGACGGGCTGCGCGCCCTCTTCTCGGTCCACCCCGAGCCGATGCATGTGATGGCCCGCGCCGACAGCGGCATCACCGACACCGCCAGCATGAAGGGCAAGAAGGTCAACATCGCCAACCCCGGATCGGGCACCCGCGTTCTGGCCGAAACCCTGCTGAAATACGAAGGCATCTCGCCCGATGATTTCGCCCTCGCCGCCGAGCTGAAATCCTCCGAGCAATCAGCGGCGCTCTGCGATGGCAAGATCGACGCGACGATCTGGGCCGCCGGCCTGCCCAATGGCTCGAGCCAAGAGGCCACCTCCTCCTGCGAGGTCACGATCATCCCGCTGCAAGG
Organism: Roseovarius nubinhibens ISM; assembly: GCF_000152625.1. GTDB lineage: Bacteria > Pseudomonadota > Alphaproteobacteria > Rhodobacterales > Rhodobacteraceae > Roseovarius > Roseovarius nubinhibens. The sequence goes on from NZ_CH724156.1 coordinate 574,453, forward strand.
CGAAGGCATCGACAAGCTGCTCGCGGAAAACCCGGCCTATGCCAAGGCGACCATCCCCGGCGGCATGTATCCCGGCAACCCCGACGACATCCCGTCCTGGGGCCCCAAGGCGACCTTCGTGACCTCCGCCGACACGCCCGATGACGTGGTCTATGCGCTGGTCTCGGCGATCTTCGAAAACTTCGAGGATTTCAAACGCCTGCACCCCGCCTTCTCCAATCTCGTCGAAGCCGAGATGATCAAGGACGGTCTCACCGCGCCTCTGCACCCCGGTGCCGAGAAATACTATCAGGAACGCGGCTGGAAGTGAGCCGTGCCTGCTAGGCAATGATCTGGCCTTGGGCGCCCTCGCCGGTGCCCGGGGCCTTTGCGTTTCAGATAACAAGTAAAAAAATGGGAGAGGGACATGGGGAAACCGCTAGATAACGGCACCGGGGATACCGGGCCGGACGACACCAACCTCGAAGATTTCGTCGCCGACAGCGACACCGGCGGCCGCCAGCCACAGGACGCATTCGGCCGTGCCGCGCTCTGGTATATCCCGCTGGTCTGGTCGCTCTATCAGCTCTGGATTGCCTCGCCGCTGCCCTTCATTCTCGGCGTTGGCGTGTGGAACGACACCCAGACCCGCGCCATTCACCTCGGCTTTGCCGTGCTCCTGGCCTTCCTCGCCTTTCCCGGCCTGAAATCGAGCCCGCGCCACCATATCCCCGCCGTGACCTGGGTCGTGGCGATCATCGGCGCGCTGGCCGCCTCCTATCTCTTCTACGCCTATAGCGGCGTCGCCGCGCGTTCCGGCGCGCCCAACACCACCGACATCATCGTCGCCGTGATCGGCATCGTGCTGCTGCTCGAAGCGGCCCGGCGCTCGCTCGGCTTCCCGCTGATGGGGGTGGCGCTCTTCTTCCTCGCCTATGTCTTCTTCGGCTCCTGGTCGGGCCTGCCCGAAGTGGTGCAGTGGAAAGGCGCCTCGCTCGAAAAGGCGATGTCGCATATGTGGCTCACCACCGAAGGCGTCTTCGGCGTGGCGCTCGGCGTCTCCTCGGGCTTTGTCTTTCTCTTCGTGCTCTTCGGCGCGCTGCTCAACCAGGCAGGGGCCGGCAATTACTTCCTGAAACTCGCCTTCGCGGCATTGGGCCACCTGCGCGGCGGCCCGGCCAAGGCGGCCGTCATCGCCTCGGCGGCGACCGGGCTGATCTCCGGCTCGTCCATCGCCAATGTGGTGACCACCGGCACCTTCACCATCCCGCTGATGAAAAAGGTGGGCTTTCCCGCGACCAAGGCGGGCGCGGTCGAGGTCTCGAGCTCGATCAACGGCGTGCTGACCCCGCCGGTGATGGGGGCCGTGGCCTTCCTGATGACCGAATATGTCGGCATCTCCTATGTCGAGGTGGTCAAGACCGCCATCGTCCCGGCGGCGATCTCCTATATCGCGCTGGTCTATATCGTCCATCTCGAAGCGCTCAAGATGGGCATGACCGGCACCAGCCGGATGCACCCGCTCAAATTCATGCTCGGGGCGATCTTCATCATCGCCATCTCGATCGTCATCGCCGGCGGCACGCTCTTTCTCTGCGGCGTGATCGTCGATGTGATGCAATCCCTGCTGGGCGAGGCCTCGACCTGGGTGATCGTGGTGCTCATGGCGGTGGCCTATCTCGCCGCCGTGCGCTTTGCCGCCAAGGGGCCCGATCTCGACGCCAGCGCCGAGAGCATGGAATCGCTGCCCCCCACCGGCGAGATCTTCAAGACCGGCATCCATTACATCATGCCGATCCTGCTGCTCATGTACCTGCTGATGATCGAGCGCAAATCGCCCGGCCTCTCGGCCTTCTGGTCCTCCATCGCGATGCTGGTGATCCTCGCCACGCAAAAACCGCTCAAGGCCTTCTTCCGCGGCCAGACCGACGTCATGGCGCGGCTCCGCGAAGGCTATGACGACATCACCGAAGGTCTGATCATCGGCGCCCGCAACATGATCGGCCTCGCCGCCGCCATGGGCGTCGCGGGCATTATCGTCGGCGCCGTCACCCTCACCGGCATCGGTCAGGTCATGGCGGAATTCGTCGAATTCCTCTCCGGCGGCAATCTGCTCGCGATGCTGTTCTTCGTGGCGCTGATCTCCATCGTCCTCGGCATGGGCCTGCCGACCACCGCGAACTATATCGTGGTCAGCTCGCTGATGGCCGGGGTGGTGGTCGAACTGGGCGCGCAGAACGGGCTCATCGTGCCGCTGGTGGCGGTGCATATGTTCGTCTTCTACTTCGGGATCATGGCGGATGTGACGCCGCCAGTGGGGCTGGCAAGCTTTGCCGCCGCCGCGATCTCCAAGGGCGATCCGCTGCGCACCGGCTTTCAGGCCTTCTTCTACTCGATCCGCACCGCGCTGCTGCCCTTCCTGTTCATCTTCAACACGGATCTGCTGCTGATCGACGTCGGCCCCTACAAGGCGGTGTTCATCTTCGTGGTGGCCACCATCGCCATGCTGCTCTTCGCGGCGGGGACGATGAACTATTTCCTGGTGCGCTCGCGCCTCTGGGAAAGCGCGGCGCTGCTCCTGGTGGCCTTCACCCTGTTTCAGCCGGGCTTCTTCCTCGACCGGCTGCAGCCTGAATTCGCCACCCGCGCCCCGGGCGAGATCTTCACCCTGGCCGAACAGGCCCCCGATGGGGCCTCGGTGCGGGTGCGCCTGATGGGCGAGGACCTCAACGGCGACCCGGTGGATGCGCGCTACCTGCTGCCGCTGGGCGAGGCCGGCGGCGATGGCGCGACCCGCCTCTTCGACGGGGCCGGCATCGAATTCCGCGAGGAAGACGGCGATCTCTTCGTCGACAACCTCAACTTCGGCGGCCCCTCGGAACAGCTCGGCATCGACTTCGACTGGCAATTGGCCGAACTCGAAGTCCCCGCCGACCGGGTCTACAAGGAGGTGTTCTACCTCCCGGCCCTGCTGCTTCTGGGCCTGATCGTCCTGCTGCAGCTGCGCCGCAAACGCCACGCGCCGGAAGGAGTTCCCGCATGACCAAACACATCCTCTGCGCCGTCGATCTGTCGCATATCGACACCGAAGACAAACTGCTGCGCGCCGCCGCCGATCTGGCCAAATTCTACGGCGCCTCGCTGAGCGTGGTGAGCGTGGTGCCCGATTACGGTATGTCCATCGTCGGATCCTATTTCCGCGATGGCACGATGAAAGAGGCGGTCGCCGCCGCCGACCAGCAGCTGCATGATTTCGTCCGCGACACCCTGCCCGATTTCGGCCGGGTGCAGCATATCATCGAGGTCGGCACGATCTATGAAATGATCCTCGGCGCGATCAAGAAGTCCAAGGCCGATCTCGTGGTGGTGGGGGCGCATAAACCCGACCTCATCGACCGGCTGCAAGGCCCGAACTCGGCCCGCGTCGCGCGCTACGCGCCGTGCTCGGTGCTGGTCTACCGCGGCTGATCCACCGCCCCACAACCGCAAAACGCCCGGCGCCTCTCAGGCTTCCGGGCGTTTTCTTTTGCCGCGCCTTCTTCTGGCCAGATACATCCCGGGGGAGGCCGCAAGGCCGGGGGCAGCGCCCCCAGACCCTCAGCTCCGGATGCGATAGCCGGTGCGGAAAATCGCATAGACCGCCAACAGGCACAGCCCGGTGAAGATCGCAATCGCCGCAAGGCTCGCCGCCACCGGCACATCCGCCATGCCAAAGAACGCCCAGCGGAACCCCGAGACGAGATAGACCACCGGGTTGAACAGCGTCACGGTCTGCCACGCCGGCGGCAGCATCGAGATCGAATAGAACGCGCCGCCGAGAAACACCAAAGGCGTGATCACCAACAGCGGGATGAGCTGCAATTGCTGGAAATTCTCCGCCCAGATCCCGATGATGAACCCAAAGAGCGAAAACGACACGCAGGTCAGGATCAAAAAGGCCAGCATCGCCCCGGGATGCGCGATCCGCAGATCGACAAAGAACCACGCGGTCAGCAGGATCACCACCCCGATCATCAGCGCCTTGGTCGCCGCCGCCCCGACATAGCCGATCACCACTTCGAGGAAATTCACCGGCGCCGACAAGAGCTCGAAGATCGTGCCGATGAATTTCGGGAAATAGATGCCAAAACTGGCGTTGCTGATGCCTTGGGTCATCACGCTGAGCATGATCAGACCCGGCACGATGAACGCGCCATAGCTCACCCCTTCCACCTCGGAAATCCGGCTGCCGATGGCCGCGCCAAACACCACGAAATAGAGCGTGGTGGAAATCACCGGCGACAGCAGGCTCTCCATCAACGTGCGAAAGAACCGCTTCATTTCATAGACATAGATCGCCCAGATCGCGTGCCAGTTCATGCCCCGCCCTCCTTGATGAGCCCCACGAAAATATCCTCAAGACTGCTCTGCGTCGTCGCCAGATCGCGCAGGCCGAGCCCCGCGGCGCTCAGATCCTGCAAGAGCCGGGTGATGCCGGTCCCCTCGCCTTGCGTGCTATAGGCATAGATCAACGTCTCGCCCCCCGCCCCAAGCCGCAGATCCCACCGCGCCAGCGCCTCGGGCAGCGCCGCCACCGGCTCGGTCAGCTCGATGGTCAGCTCCTTGCAGCCCATCCGCCGCATCAGCGCCGCCTTCTCCTCGACGAGCAGGATTTGCCCGCCATTGATCACCGCCACCCGGTCGGCAATCGCCTCGGCCTCTTCGATGTAATGTGTCGTCAGGATGATCGTGACGCCCTGCGCCTTGAGCTCCGCCACCACGTCCCACATGTCGCGGCGCAGCTCGACATCGACCCCCGCCGTCGGCTCGTCGAGAAACAGCACCCGCGGCTCATGGCAGAGCGCCTTGGCAATGAGCACCCGCCGCTTCATCCCGCCCGACAGCTCGCGGATCCGGGCATGACGCTTGTCCCAAAGGCTGAGCTGACGCAGGATCCGCTCGATGAGCGCCTCATCCTTGCCGTAGCCAAACAGACCGCGCGAAAACCGCACCGTGTTGATCACCTTCTCGAACGGCTCGAGCGCCACCTCCTGCGGCACCAGCCCGATCATCGCCCGCGCGCCGCGATAGTCCTCGACCACGTCAAACCCGCCGACCCGCGCCGTGCCGCCCGTCGGCTGCACGATGCCACAGAGCGCCGAGATCAGCGTCGTCTTGCCCGCCCCGTTGGGACCGAGCAGCGCCAATATCTCGCCCTCTTCAATGGCGAGATCGACACCCTTGAGCGCCTGAAACCCGCCCTTATAGGTCTTGGTCAGACCCGAAACCTCTACGATCGCCGTCATGGCCCTGCTCCTGCTGTGCTGCCAAAGGCCTAAGCCATCCGGTCGATGCGCGAAAGAGAGGATGTCGCAGGGGTCACCGTGCAGCCCTGCACAGATCCCCGCTGCTGATCCCACCTGTCAGCAGCCTCCCTTAGGCCCGCTCAGACCCGGGCCGCCAGACCCCGCCCACTTGCCGCGTGACAGCCCCGCCACCCCCGCCTAGTGTGACCGCGAAAGGAGCCCCCATGCACAGCGACGCGCCCAACCCCGCCATCGGCATCGCCTTCATGCTGATCGGCATCACCGCGATCTCGGTCAATGACATGCTGATCAAGTTCCTCTCGGGCGGCTACCCGCTGCATCAGATGGTCTTCACCCGCTCCGCCATCGGCATCCTCTTCAGCCTCGCGCTGGTCCGCTACGAAGGCGGCTGGCACCTCCTGCGCACCAAACGCCCCGGCCTGCATATCCTGCGCGGGCTGATGATCGTGACGGCCAACATGTCCTTCTTCACCGCGCTGGCGGTGCTCGATCTGGCGGAAACAACCGCGATCTTCTTTATCTCGCCCTTGCTGATCACGCTCCTGAGCATCCCGTTCCTGGGCGAAAAGGTCGGCCCCTACCGGATCGGCGCGGTGGTCGTGGGCCTCATCGGCGTGATCATCGTGACCCGGCCCTGGGCGGGCGGCGCCGAACGTGACGCGCCCTTCTTCGTCTATCTCTTGCCGGTGATCGGCGCGCTCGCCTATGCCATCACCCAGCTTCTGACCCGCAAGCTCGGCGTCACCACCCGAGGCTCGGCCCTCGCGGTCTATCTGCAAGGCATGTTCCTGATCGTCGGCGCGCTCTTCTGGCTCGTCGCGGGCGATGGCCGCTATCACGACATGGTCGAGGCCGAGAGCCTGCGCTTTCTCCTGCGCCCGTGGATCTGGCCCGAGGGCAATGACCGCTGGCTCTTCCTGACGCTGGGGCTTGTGGCGGGGGTGGTGGGCTATTCCATGTCGCAGGCCTATCGCCTCTCGAACGCCGCCACCGTCGCGCCCTTTGAATACACCGGCCTGCCGCTGGCGATCTTCTGGGGCTTCATGATCTTCGGCAATCTGCCGGGGCTGAGCACCAGCCTCGGCATCGCGCTGATCCTTGGCGCGGGGCTTTTCGTCTTCCTGCGCGAACGCCGTCTTGGCCGCCCCATCGCCGCCGCGCGCCGCACGCAAAAACGGCTCTGAGAGGTCTCGCAGGGGCACCGACGCGATACCGACGTAGTACCGCCGCGCTGCCGATGCCCCGTTTTCACCGGGTTTTCACCGGGGAGGCATCGCCTCAGACGAGGCTGCTCACCACGAAGGATTTGCGGATATAGCGCGGCACATGCCACTCCATCTCGAGCCCCGCCTGCATCACGAAACTGTCGCCCGCCTTGACGGTCCGGGTCTCGCCACTGGCCAAAACGGTGATCTCCGCCTCGCCCTCGAGGATGTGACAGAACTCGGTATAGCCCTCCATGGTGACCCGGAACCGCCCCTCGGTACAGTCCCACTGACCGAATTTCGACCCGGTCTGCGCATCGTCACAATAGAGCCAAACGCCCTCTTTCGCCTCGCCCGACACGAGCCGCTCGGTCGTCGGTTTCGTCACCTTCTCCACCTCGGGCTGCCCGAAAAGGACAAAGGCAGGTGCTGTCGCTTGATCTTTCATCTCACTGGTTTCCTTATGTAAATCGCGGGCCTACCGCGTTTCCAGATAATCCATCATCTTCATCGTCCAGATCGCCGGCCCCATGCCGAGCCGCTTGATCCCGCGCCACGGCACAGGCCGGATCGGCGTCACCGGAAAGGCCAGACTCTCCGCCGGCGCGCCAAGCGCCCGCTCCGCCAGAACCCGCCCCATCACCGACGACAGCGCCACGCCCCGCCCGTTATAGCCGAACCCCGCCAAGAGCCCCGGCTGCGGCTCATGCAGATGCGGCAGGTGATCATCGGTGAGCGCGATATGCCCGCCCCAGCGATACTCCCAGCGCACCCCCTTCAGCATCGGATAGACCCGTTCGGCATCGCGCCGGAGCCAGTCGAACCCGGCAAAGACATCCGGCTTCACCAGCCGCCCCATGCTGCCATAAACGATCCGATTGTCCGGCTCTCTGCGGCCAAACATGATGACCCGGCGGCTGTCGGAAATCGTGTGGCCTTGCGGCAGTATCTCATTGATAACACTGTCTTCCAGAGGCTCGCTGGCGATCTGCACCGGCGTCGCGGGCAGAAGCGAGCGGCGCAACCCGGGCACCAGATCGCTGCTATAGGCGTTGGTCGCCACGATCACCATCGGCGCCCGCACCACCCCCTCTTTGCTCCGCAGCTCCCAGACACCGCCAGAGGCCCGGCTGAGATCCGTCACCGGGCTCTGGCCAAAGATCCGCGCCCCATGTCGCCGCGCCGCCTCGGCAAAGCCCTGCGCCAGCATCAAGGGCTGCACCGCGCCGCCGCGCGGGCTCACCACCCCCGACCGATAGGCCCGCGTGCCCGCCATCGCCCACAGCGCCTCGCCCTCGACCAGCTCGAACTCCGCCCCCATCGCCCGCCACGCCGCCACATCGCGCAGCGCCGCCTGATGCGCCTTGGCCGAATGGATCACCCGGAGCCAGCCGTTTTGCCGCGCCTGACAGTCGATGCCATGCCGCGCGATCGTGTCAAAGAGATCATCCGCTGATTTGAGCGAGGCCTCCGCCAGCCGCTCGAAATGCTGCGCCCCGAGCAGCTTGCGCAGCTGTTCCGGCCCGTTGAACGGCATCATCGGGTTGACCTGCCCGCCATTGCGCCCCGAGGCACCCCAGCCGACATCGCCCGCGTCCACCACCACCACGTCGCTGCCCGCCTGCGCCAGCTCCAACGCCGCGCGCAAACCGGTGAACCCGGCGCCGATGATGGCCACATCGGCCCGTTGCTCTCCCTCGAGCCGGGGACTCGGGGCCACGAAGGGCGCGGTGGCCCGCCAAAGCGACTCTGGCCAGGGGCCTGCGATCCGGGGCGCTGCCATGATGATCTCTCACATTGCGGAACTGCCCTATCATTATGTGAGAGTTACCGGCTTTGCGTCAAGCCTCTTCCTCTTCCGGTGCCCAGCCGATCTGCTGCGAGATCCGCTTGACCCCGTCGAGCAGATCCCCCGCCCGCGCGATCACCGCCTCGGGGCTCGCATCCCGGTCCAGAGACCACAGCGACACGGCCGCGATCACATCGCCTTTTTCGTCCCGAACCGGGGCCGCCATGCCGGTGATCTGCAGGAACTCTTCGCGCAGCGCCGTGCCATAGCCCCGCGCCTGCGTCAGCAGCAGATCGCGCTCCACCTGCTGCCGCGAGGTGAGCGTATATTCGGTATATTTATCATAGGTGATCTGCCCCAGAAGCTCGTCCCGCCGGGCCGGGGGCGCAAAGGCCAGAAACACCTTGCCCGCCGCCGTACAATGCAATGGCGCATGGTCTCCCGCCCGCGCCGCGAGCCGGATCGGCACATGGTCTTCGGTGCGCAGATAGAGGATCGAATTGCCGTCCAGAATGGACAGCGCCGCGTTGAGCCCGGTCACGTCATTGAGCCGCAGCATCTCGTCCCCCGCGAGCTTTTGCAGATCGATTCGCCGCCAGGCCGAACGCGCCCATTGATGCAGCCGCGTCCCCGTCCGATAGGTGCGATTCGCCGTGTCATATTCCGCCAGCCCCTCGCTGATCAGCACCGCGAGGATGCGGTGACAGGAGGATTTTACGAACCCCGTAGCTTCGACGACTTCGGAAAATTGCATCGGCGTTTTTGCGACGGACAAAACATCCATCACCTTGGCGCATTTGCTGACGATTGAACTGCTTGGTGCTTTTGCCATGACATCGACCTCCCGTAATACGGAACTACTGGACATATGATTTCCTGACAAGTGGGTATTTAATGATGCCAGTTTTACGATTTCACTGCTCAAGTCGCCCGGCGTCTGCCCCAACGGCATTGACGGCGCTAACAGCGACAAACTAATCTCGCCCATCGGAATAGCATTCCGCAATGCGAAATAACAGATCGGGTCCTCCGGTGCGTGCCATGCGGCACAATCACCGGGCAAGCCCAACAGGAGAGAGAGAATTAACATGAAAAAATTGATGTCCGCCCTCGTGGCCGGCACGGCGCTGACCCTGTCGATGCAGGCCACCACCGCCCAAGCCATGGAAGAACTCACCGTCGGCTACTTCCTCGAATGGCCGATGCCCTTCCTCGCCGCCAAGGCCGATGGCTCCTATGACGAAGCCCTCGGCATGAAGGTCAACTGGGTGAGCTTCGAGACCGGCACCGCGATGAGCGCCGCCATGGCCTCGGGCGATGTCCAGATCTCGGTGAGCCAAGGCCTGCCGCCCTTCGTCGTCGCCACCTCCGGCGGCCAGGACCTGCAACTGGTCGACGTCGCGGTGAGCTATGCCGAAAACCAAGGCTGCGCCGTGCGCAAAGACCTCGAAATCACCAAGGACTCCGCTGGCGAACTGGCGGGCAAGAAAGTGGCCGTGCCGCTCGGCACCGCCGCGCATTACAGCTTCATCCGTCAGATGGACCATTTCGGCGTGCCGCTCGACAGCCTGCAGATCGTCGACATGCCGCCGCCCGAAGGTGGTAACGCGCTCGCTCAGGGCGCCGTTGACTTTGCTTGCGGCTATGGCGGCGGCTGGGCCACCATGCGCGAACATGGCGACGTCCTCCTCACCGGCCCGGAAAAGCAGGAAATCGGCATTCTCGTCTTCGACGTGACCTCGGTTCCCGCCTCCTTTGCCGCCGAAAACGGTGAAACCCTGGCCAAATTCCTCAAAGTGACCGCCGACGCCAACAGCGCTTGGAACGACGGCAAGAGCGACGAGATGCTGGCCGTCATCGCCGAGCAATCGGGTATGGATCTCGAAGCCGCGCGCAGCGCAATCGGCACCATGTCCTTCCCGACCATCGAAGAGCAGCTCTCCGAAGCCTGGCTCGGTGGCACCGCTGCGGGCTTCATGAAAGGCGTCGCCGATGTCTTCGTCGAAGCCGGCTCGATCGACTCGGCTCTGGACAGCTATGAAGGCGCGCTCAACATCGAGCCCCTGAAAGCCGCCCAAGGCATGTAAGGCCAAACCCACCGGCACCGGGTCTCCCGGTGTCGGTGACACCCCAACATACGGATGCGGGGGCCGCCTCGCCCGGGACGACTATAAAACGGAAACAGGTGGGGCCTTTATGACCGGACTTTCCATAGAAAACCTTTCCATGCGCTTCGAGCTGCCCGACGGCAGCGCGGTCCAGGCGCTCAAGAATGTATCGCTGCACCTCAAAGAAGGTGAGTTAATGAGTGTGCTCGGCCCCTCGGGCTGCGGCAAGACCACGTTGTTGAATATCGTGGCTGGGTTCCTTGCGCCCACCGAAGGCAAGCTGGTGATGAACGGCCACACGATCTCTGGCCCCGATGCCGAACGCGGCATGGTGTTCCAGAAGGGCGCGCTGTTCGAATGGATGTCGGTGCGCGAAAACGTGGGCTTTGGCCCCTCGATGAAGGGCATGCCCAAATCCGAGAAAGACGAGATCGTCAATCATCTGCTCGATGTCGTGGGCCTTCAGGACTTCAAGGAAAAGGCCGTCTACGAGCTTTCGGGCGGGATGCAGCAGCGCGTGGCGCTGGCCCGTTGCCTCGCCAATGACCCGGACGTGATCTTGATGGACGAACCGCTCGGCGCGCTCGACGCGCTGACCCGCGAAAAGATGCAAAGCCTCGTGCTCAAGCTCTGGAAAGAGACCGGCAAGACCATCATCCTCATCACCCACTCGGTGGAAGAGGCGCTGCTCTTGGGCGAACGGCTGGTCGTCATGGCCCCGCGCCCCGGCCGCATCCACAAGGAATACCGCCTGCCCTTCGCAGAGCTCGGCGTCGGCGCCGACCTGCGCGAGGTCAAGAAACATCCCGATTTCGGCCCCAAACGTGAGGAAATCCTCTCGATGATCTGGGACATGGAAGAGGAAATCATGGGCCGCACGGAGAATGCAGCATGACCGGGTTTTTCGTTCTCGCCATTTATGTGGGCATTTTCGTCGGCGCCTATCTGATTGTCACCAAGGTGATTCAGCGCGCCACCCTGCGCGACTACACCTCGCTCAAGACCGTGACCTTCGGCGATGAAAGCGCCGTGCGTCCGAACCGGGCGGCCGGGATCATCTCGATCTTCACCATCTTCTTCATCTGGGGCATGTTCACCGGCTCGAGCCTGCTGCCTCGCTTCCTGCACGCGCCCGCGCCTTTTGTCGGCACGGCCGAGTTCACCTACACCGCCGAGGCCAATGGCCAGCGCGATGACGCCACCGTCACCGTGGTGGTCTATCCGCGCGACGAAAAGGTCGACGCCCCCGAGGTCGATCCCGGCGACGGCTTTGCCAAGAACGATTCCGAGGCGATGGCGCAATGGCGTTCCGGCCTGATCCGCGTCGATGCCAATGACGAGATCAGCAAGAGCGACGGCGCCGAAGTGGTGGCCATCAACGGCCAGCCCATCACCCGTGGCGGCACCGTCAAGATCGACAGCGGCACGGTCACCCTCTCGGACAAGGGCACGCCCAACTATGCGCCGAGCCGGGGCTGGCAGATGGAGCCGCTCTACCTGCCGCCGCCCGAAGAGGTCTGGACCCGCACCATCCGCGTGCTCGACGAAGGCTTCCGCAACTTCACCCTCTGGGAACATCTCGGCTATTCGCTCTTCCGCGTGGTCGTGGGCTTCTTGATCGGGGCGCTGGTCGGCATCCCGCTGGGCTATGCCATGGGGCTGAGCAACTGGTTCCGCGGCTGGTTCGACCCGATCGTGGAATTCATGCGCCCGGTGCCGCCGCTTGCGCTGATCCCGCTGGTGATCATCTGGTTCGGCATCGGTGAGGCGGGCAAGATCATCCTGCTCTTCCTCGCGGCGCTCTGGATCATGGCCATTGCCGCCCGCTCCGGCGTGTCCGGCGTGGCGATCTCCAAGGTGCATGCCGCCTATTCGCTCGGTGCGAGCAAATGGCAGATCATGCGCTATGTCATCATCCCCAACTCGCTGCCCGAGATCTTTACCGGGGCGCGGGTGGCGATGGGCGTCTGCTGGGGCACCGTCGTGGCCGCCGAACTGGTCGCCGCCGAACAGGGCGCCGGCATGATGATCATGGTCGCCTCGCGCTTCCAGAACACCGATATCGTGATCCTCGGGATCATCCTCATCGGGGTCATCGGCTTTGGCATCGACATGCTGATGCGCTGGGCCGAACGGGTGCTCGTCCCCTGGAAGGGCCGCAGCTGATCCAACCGGTATCACGAGACAGCAAAGGCGGCCTCCGGGCCGCCTTTTTTATGTTCTCGCCCCCCGATTTGCGCACAGTCGCAAGACCGACGTGTTACCGACGCACTGCCGACAGGCCATTTTCGCGGCTTGTCCCCTCAGGCCGGCGCCCCGTCCCAATCCCTGAGCAGGGCCCGCAGATGCCCGACAAAGCTCTCGGCGGCGATCGACCGCTCGGATTGCGCATGGAATATCGCTGAAATATCAAAGGTCAGCTCATGGCTGAGCGGCCTCAGCCGCAGGCTCGGCACCGGGTGGTTAAAGGCCGTGTACTCATCCACCACCACCGCCCGCCCCAAGGACGCCGCCAGATAGGGCGCCGTGAACAGCGAATGCCCCATAATCTGCCGATCGAACGACAACCCCCGCTCCGCCAGCGCATCTGACAGGACTCGCCCGATCGGCCCCCGCGCGGTGAGATTGACCGTCGGCCGGTCGCAGAGATCCGCTAGATCAATCTCGGCCTTTTCCGCCAGACCCCAGCTCTCGGGGATCAGCGCCATGAGCCGCCCCTCCCCCAGCTTTTCCGACTGGATATCCGAGGTGAACACACCACCCGCCGCCAGCCCGATATCCACCTGACCATTGCGCAAAACCGAAAGCTGCTGCGACAGAATGCCGGTGTTGACCGAGAAATCCAGCGCCGGCATGTCCCGCAAAAGCCGCAAAATGGCCTGCGGGATGAAATAGGGCATCATCAGCGTCACCCCCATCACCGCAAGCCGCATCCCCGAGCCCTGCCGGATCGACGCCACCCGGCTTTCCAGCCGCGAAATCCCCTCGTCGAGAAACCGGCTGCTGTCATAGAGCGCATCCGCCGCCTCGGTCGGGACAAGCCTGCCCTTGTCCCGCAGAAACAGCGTGAGATTCATCACTGCCTCAAAATCATGCAAATGCCGGCTGACCGTAGGCTGAGACAAAAACATGTCCCGCGCCGCCTGCGAGATCGAGCCCGCTTTGTAGACCGCGCAAAACACCTGCAAACGTTGAAGAGTCACGCCTTTCATAGGCCGATGTCCCAGATAACCCATAGCAATATGCTATGGGACTACCAAAAGTTTTCTATTTTGTCATGCGCCACTTCCTCGCAGGCTCAAGCAACACTTTCCCAGGTCTGGATCCCGCCTTGCCCGTCTCCTTCATTCTCTTCGGCACCGCCGTCGCCCTCTTCGCCGGAACGGCCATCGCCTATCTGATCGGCGCCTCGGCGATCCTGACCTTCGTCGCCGTCGACAAGGCCCAGTTCATCGCCGTGCTGCCCCAGCGGCTCTTTAGCCAGCTCGACAGTTTCGCCTTCCTCGCCATGCCGCTTTTCATCTTTGCGGGCGATTTGATGAACCGGGGCGGTGTCGCCGCCGCGCTGATCGATTTCTGCATGTCGCTCTTCGGACGGCTCAAGGGCGGGCTCGGCCATGTGAACATCGCCACCTCGGTCTTTTTCGCAGGCGTCTCCGGCTCGGCCACGGCGGACGCGGCCGCGCTCGGCAATTCCCTCGTCCCCGAGATGGAGCGCCGCGGCTATACCCGCGAATATGCCGCCGCCATCACCGGCGCCTCCTCGATCATCGGGCCGATCATTCCGCCCTCGTCGATCATGATCTTCTACGGCGCGCTGATGGGCACCAATGTCACCGCACTCTTTGCCGCGGGCATCCTGCCGGGCCTCCTGCTGGCCGCGGTGCTGATGGCGATGAACGCCTATTTCGCCCATCGCGACGACCATCCCGGCGGCAAGGGCATGGACCTGCCGGCGCTCTGGCCGTCCTTCCGCCGCGCCGTGCCGGCGATGCTGCTGCCGGTGATCATCCTCGGCGGCACGCTCTTTGGCATCATGACCCCGGCCGAGGCCGCCGCCGTTGCGGTGCTGGCGGCGCTGCTGATCGGCATTGGCTATGGTCAGCTCAAATGGGCCGACATCCGCGAGAGCCTGGTGCGCACCGGCGTGATGCTCGGCGGCGTGTTCATCCTGCTCTGCGCGATCTCGACCTTTTCCTATATCGCCGCACTCCTGCAATGGCCGCAGGCCATTCAGGCCGTGGTCGAACGCTGGGGCCTTGGCCCGCTCGGCTATCTGATGCTGATCAACGTGATCTTTCTCGGCGCCGGCATGGCGATGGACGTCAAGGCCGCCGTCGCGCTCTTTGCGCCGATCTTCGTGCCCGCCGCGCTGCTCATGGGGATCGACCCGGTGCATCTCGGCATCGTGATCTGTTTCAACATCACCGCCGGGCTGCTGTCGCCCCCCTTGGGCGCGGTGCTGCTGATCCTGTCGACCGTGGTCAACATGGATTACTGGCGGCTGATCCGCGCCACCTTGCCGTTCTTCTTCGTCGAAGTCCTGATCCTCATCGTCCTGACTTTCGTCCCCGAAATATCCCTCGCACTGCCACGCGCGCTGGGATTGCGCTGACCCCGAACCAACAGAGAGAGAAAGAGAAAAAAATGAAACTGCTCAACACTTTGACCGCCATCGGGCTGACCATGATGACCGTCGCCCCGCTGCAGGCCGCAGAGATCAAGATCGCGATGAACTCCGTCGACGATCCCACGGTAAGCGGCGAGGCCGCCTTTGCCCAAGGCTTTGCCGCCGCTCTTGAAGGCACCGATTTCACCGTTGAAATGTACCCGTCCAACACGCTGGGCAAGGAAAAGGAACGGCTCGATCAGGTCGCCCAAGGCCTGCTCGAGGTCAATCTCGCGGCGGCCTCCACCGTCTATTCCATGTCGCCGCTGCTCAAGGGCGTGATCCTGCCCTTCTATTTCGCCTCGGATGCCGAAATGGATGCGACCATCGAGGCCGGCAAGCTGATGGATGAGTTCAACAAGCCGCTGGTGGAAAGTGGCATCCGCCTCGTCGGGCTCAACTACATCGGCACGGCCATGGGCATCCACAACTCCAAAATGCCGATCAGCACGATGGACCAGATGGCAGAGCTGCGCTTTCGCGCGCTGAACCCCGAACAGATCAAGCTGCAAGAGGCCATCGGCAGCAGCGGCACCGTCATCGCCTGGGCCGAGGTCGCCAACGCGATCCAGACCGGCGTCGCCGACGGCTATTTCAACCCGCCCAGCTCGGCCATCCGCAACGGGCACACCTCCTTCCTGAAATACTACACCCCCGCAGATCTCTGGCCGTCGTCGCGCGCCATCGTGATCTCTGAGGATTGGTATCAGACCCTCTCGGACGAGGAAAAAACCCAGATCGACGCCGCCGTTGACGCGGGCCTCGCCGCCAACCGCGACTGGGTGGCCGAATGGTCGACCTCGGTCACCGAGAAACAGGTCGAGCTGGGCGTGACCATCACCCCGCTGGCCGAAGGCGAACGCGACAAGATCATCGCCGTCGCGAAACCGCTCTGGTCCGAGACCCTGACCGCCGAACAGCTTGCCCTCTGGGATCAGGCCAAAGCCGCGGCCCAGTAAGCCGCTCACGAAAAGGACGCGCGCCATGACAGGCAAGATACAAACCACAGTTCTGCGCATCAGCGGGGCGATCGACGTGGTGGCCAGCATCATCACCTCCTTCGCGATCATCGTCTTGGTCGCTGCGGTGCTGTTGCAGGTCGTGGCGCGCTATATCTTCCAACAGCCCCCGCCCTATACCGAAGAGCTCGCACGCTATGCGATGATCTGGGCGGGGCTGATCGGCGCCAGCATGGCGTTCAAACGCCGCTTTGACCCGGCCTTGATGAACGGCGTGAAAAACGGCCCGCCCTGGATGCAGGTCGCGGCCGAGATCATCCGCTCGGCGGTGGTCCTGACCTATCTCGTGCCGATCCTGATCTATTGCTTCTACGGCCCCGGCCTCAACCCGGCGCGCAGCTTTCTGCTCCGCCACAGCAAGACCATGGCCGAGGCGCTGCCCATCACAACCGTCTGGGTCGCCATCGCCGTGCCGCTGATGATCCTGATCATCCTCGTGCATCTTCTGGCCCGCTGGTGCGGCGACGGCTGGGACACGCGCCGCGCCGCACCCGACTGACCTGCCCCGACTGACCTGCCCAGACTGACCGGCCCAGACTGACCCGGCTGACCCGACCACCATCACGTGACCCAAAGGACCTGTCCCATGCAGGCTGATCTGATCCTCCACGGCGCCGAGATCATCGACGGCACCGGCGCCCCGCGCTACGCCGCCGATCTCGCCGTGTGCGATGACCGCATCACCGCCATCGGCGATCTGTCGCGCTGGCAGGCCGGGCGGCGGATCGACGGCAGCGGGCTCATCCTCGCGCCGGGGTTTATCGATCCGCATGTGCATCACGATGCCGCCGTCCTGACCGATCCCGACATGCCCTTCATGGTCAGCCAAGGGGTCACCACGATCATCAACGGCAATTGCGGCTTTTCCATCGCCCCGATCACCGCCGAGACCGCCCTGCCGGTGCAGCTTCGGATGATCATCGGCGACGCCCTGCCGCGTTTTGCCCGCTACCGTGACTATCACGACCGGCTGATCCAAGACCCTCCGGCGGTCAACACGGCCTGCCTCATCGGCCATTCCACGCTCCGCGCCAACGCCATGGCCGATCTCGATCAGCCCGCCTCGCCCAGCCAACTCTCCGCCATGGCGCAGCAACTCGAATCCGCGCTGGCCGACGGCGCCATCGGCCTCTCCACCGGCACCTTCTACGCCCCCTCCCGCGCCGCGCCTCTGGCCGAGCTGACCGCGCTCGCCCGCATCGCCGCCGCCGAGGGCAAGCTCTACGTCACCCATATGCGCGACGAAGGCGACCGCGTCATCGAGGCGCTGGAAGAGACCTTTGCCGTCGGCCGCGACGCCTGCTGCGACGTGCATGTCTCGCATCACAAATGCGCAGGCCTGGCCAATCACGGGCTCTCGACCCGCACCTTGCAGATGATAGAGGACTTTGCCGCCACGCACCGCGTCGGGCTCGACACCACGCCCTGGATCGCCTCCTCCACCGTCCTGAACTCGGGCCGCCACCGGCAGGCCACCCGCGTCATCGTCGCCGAGAGCGAGCCCTACCCCGACATGGCCGGGCGCGACCTCGCCGACATCGCCGAAGGCTGGGGCTGCGATCTCGACGCGGCGGTCGACCGGCTGATGCCCGCCACGGCGATCTTCTTCATCATGGATGAGGCCGACGTCCAACGCATCCTGAGCTATCGCCAGACGATGATCTGCTCCGACGGCATTTCCGGCGGCAGCCACCCCCACCCACGGGTCTGGGGCACTTTTCCCCGCGTTCTCGGCCACTATGCCCGCGACCTCGGGCTCTTCTCCCTCGAAGAGGCGGTGCAACGCATGACCTCCCTGCCCGCCGACCGCTTTGGCCTCGGCGGACGCGGACGCATCAGCATCGGCGGCTTTGCCGATCTGGTGCTGTTCGACGCGGCCACGATCCGCGAAGGCGCAACATTTGAAACCCCCATTCGACCCGCCGAAGGCATCAGACATGTCTTCGTCAATGGCCGCGAGGTGTGGGCCGAGGGCCGTTCCACGGGCCAACGCCCCGGCACGGCGCTGGTCAAGACCGCCCCCGGCCGGGTCGTCTCAGTATCGGACAGAAGGAAAGACCAATGAGCTACGATGTGATCCTCAGAGGCGGCCATGTGGTCGACCCCGCCAACGGGCTGGATGAAATCACCGATATCGCCTTCAAGGACGGCAAGATCGCGGCCCTCGGCGCGGACATCACCGGCCCCGCCAGCCGCGAAGAGGACGCAACCGGCCTGCATGTGCTGCCCGGGCTGATCGACGCCCATGTCCATGTCTCGGGCTGGATGGGCGGCGCGGCGGGGCACAATATGCTGGCGCTGGCGGGCGTGACCACCGCGCTCGACATGGCCGGACCGATCGAGAGCGTGATGGACATCGCCGCCGCGACCGGCACCGGGCTGACGCTGGCCTGCGTTGACTACGTCCGCCCCGGCCACACGGTGAGCACCACCAATCCCCAGATGGACGAGCTGACCGAGGCGTTGGCCAAGGCCCGCCGCGCCGGTGCCGTCGGCCTCAAGGTTCTGGGCGGGCATTTCCCGCTCACCCCCGAGGCCTCGGCCCGGGTGATCGAGCTTTGCGGCCGCGAAGGCGCCCATGTCGCCTTTCACGCCGGCACGCTGGAGACACCGCAGAACCTGCGCGGTCTGGCCGAGGCTTGCGAGCTTGCCGCCGGCAACCCGCTCCACATGCCCCATGTCAATTCCTACGCCCGTGGCTTTGAAGGCCCGCCGCTTCTCGAGGCGCAACAGGCCGCCGACATGCTGCTCGACTATCCCAACATCTGGTCCGAGAGCTATCTCGCCCCGATCAACGGCAATTCCGCGAAATGTTCCAACGGCATCCCCGAAAGCGTCGCGACCCAGCGCAATCTCACGGCCGGTGGCTTTGCCGCCAACCGTGAAGGCCTCGCCGAGGCGATCCTCGCCGGCTGGGCGCATATCCACGTCTCGCGCGATGGGCTGACCCGCCTCGAAACCGGGCCCGAGGCGCTCGCGGCATGGCAAGAGGCCGAGACCAACATCGGCATGAGCTTCTACGTCAACCCGTCCGAGACCACGATCCCGCTCGCCATGCTGAAACGCCCCGACGGCAGCTTTGCCATCGACGCGCTCGCCACCGACGGCGGCGGCTTGCCCCGCAACGACCTTTGCGAGCGCGGGCTGGCGCTGGTCCATCTGAACGCGCTGACCCTGGCGCAATTCGTCCAGAAAACCTCCATCGCCCCGGCCCGGATGATGGGGCTCGGCACCCGCAAAGGCCATCTCGCCCCCGGCGCCGATGCCGATGTCACCGTGATCGATCTCGACGCCCGCCGCCCGGTGATGAGCTTCGGCTCCGGCAAGCCCATCCTCATGCGCGGCGAGGTCGTGGGCTCGGGCACCACGATGATCGTCCCCCCCGAAGGGCTCGACGCCGCCACCTCCCGCGGCCTCACCCCCCTCATCGCCGCCCCCGGCAGCTTCCACCCCACCCGCCACCCCGCCCCGAGCGCGGACTAAGCGACACGCGCCACGCCCAGCCGCAACCGGCTGGGCGTGTTCGCCATCTGACATTTTCTCAAAAAACTCAATGACTTCAAAAGCGCACCGCAGGTGACGCCTCCCGCAAAACCTCTGCCACTCACGAGCCCAAGAATTGCAAGAGCTTTGCCCGATCGACCTTCGATCTGTGGCGCTTGTCCATAGGGATTTTCTTCAGATAGAGCACGTCGGACACGCCAAAACCCTGCGCCAAGTGACGCCACTCGCTCAGTTGGCCCTCGTCACCTTCAATGCACAAGACAGGGCGTTCGTCGAGGCAGATGAGTGCGCTCTGCTGCACCCCTGACCACTGCCGTGCGGCGACTTCGACCGCGAAGGGAAACATGCGCCCCCCCGGCGTTTTCACATCACTCCCCAACCGACCCCAGAGCCACAACCGCCCCTGCGCGTCCAGCCGCCCCGCGTCGCCCGTGCGATGCCAGATCGTGCCGCCCTCTTTGATCTTGTTCTCCTCGCAATGCGCCGGATCGAGATAGCCATCATTGACATGATCCCCCGCCACCTGAACTTCATCGTCCCGAATGCGGAGTTTGATCTGAGAAACCGGCCGCCCAACCAGAAGCCCCTTGCCCGCAGCCATATCCCGCAGGTCACGATCCGTGATGTCGCGCGCCTCTAGATGGGCAATCGGTTCGGCTTCGGTCGAGCCATAGACACAGACCACCTCAAGACCCGGCTTGCCGAGAAGCCTCTCAATGAGATCCGGAAAGACCGGCCCGCCGCCGGTGAAAACCCTGTGCACCGGCCCAATACCCTCGCAACGCGCCAGCGTCTCGCACAAGGACGGCGGGATCAAAAGCCGCGTCACCTGCTGCTGCGCTATCCAACCCGCGAGTTTCTCGGGCGAGAGCCGATCCAGCTTGTTCATCTTCCAATTGGGCAAAACAGTCGTGCGTCCCGCCGCCAGATTGATCAGGGTAAACACCGGAAACGCAACCAGATCCCGCTCGGCCAGATCGCTCTCGAGAACCGGCGCGATGGCGTCATGCTGCGCCATGAGAAATGCATGACTGCGCGGAATGGCTTTGGCCTGACCTGTGGTGCCAGACGTAAAGGAAATGAGCGCCGTATCCGCGTCCTGCACCAAGGCGATCGGCTCATCGCCCGGGGCGCCGCCGGGAAGCAAGAGCCGCAGCCGCATGAGCTCTGGCACCACGAACCCCAGAAGCGCGAACAGCCCCGCCGCGCAAAAGGCCTTGGGTCGGGTCGTTCTCGCAGCATGACGCAACCCTGCGAGACCCATCGCGGGTTCCGGCAAGACCACCGTCGCCCCCAGAGACCACAAACCCGCCAGACTTGCGTAGAGATCGGCGTTGACCGGCATCGCCAGCAAGACGCGATCGCCATGGGCAATCCCTTTGCGCCGCCATTTCCTGGCAAACTGCTGCGCCCGTATCTGCAACTCACGATAGGTAATCTCGCGGCCATCGCCGCCAATGATCGCTGTCCGCTGCGGGTGCCGTTCAACCGCCGCGGCAAACTGGTCCAGCAGATTAGCCATCCAGACGCAGCCCCAACAATTCATACCGCCGAAACACTGTGGCCCCTTCGGCAACGCTGCGCTCGGCGGATTGGTTGTCATCATGGATCAGTGCGTGAATGGCCGTCTCAAACCCGAGCTGCAGCGCGGATTTGTGAAAATGACTGGCCAAATGGCGCCCCGCGCCTCGCTCTAGACTGGCATAGGTCTTCAGGATGGCGGCAGAGGGGTTTGGCCCTTCCGCATAGTTGGGAATGCCAAACAGGAACCCCGCCAGGGATCCATCCGGGCGACGGGCAAAAAAGATAAGCTCGCGCTTCAGCATCGGCACCACAGGCATATACATCGCCAGAAAATCGCTCTCGGAAATCGGCTTGTAAAAGGCGTTTCGGGAAAAGGCTTCGACCGAAAGCGCATAAACCTGCCGGAACAGCGCTTCGGGGTTGCGCCCGTCCCAGGCCTCGATTTCGAACGCCTCACTTGCGGCCGGGGACGCCTGCGCCGTTTGTGCCAAGGCGACCCGCGCCGAGAAATACTTGCTGATGACCGAAAACCCTGCCGCGCGAAACAGCTCGGCCTCATGCGGCTTGTGCGTCGGCTCCATCAGAAAGGCGGCAGACCCGTCGCTCTCGGACACGACCCGATAGCTGTGCCAAGTATCCCCGGACATCGGCCCGATGACCCGATCCCCCCCGGCATCCCGGATGTGCTCAATCGCCCTTCGCAGAACCTCTCGTCCCGCCTCTGGCGTCTCGCAGGAGAAATCGCCAAGCGTCGCGCTCGGCGCGCCCTCCCACTCGGGCCCCTCCAGATAAACAGTCAGCTTGGCCCCCTCGGTCCGAATGATATGCGTCGTCATGAGATACCTCCACCGACGATCCCGACGCCGACCTCCCCCAGAAAGGACCAGACGTAAAAGCTCAGCGGCGGCATCAGCGCTAATAGCCCGAGCTTCGCCACACGATTGGTTCGAAACATCTGCGAAAACACCGACGGCACAACGGCCATGATCGCGAGCGAAACAAGCGACAGCGCGGTCAAAGGCTCGGCCCAGTTCGAAAAGTCAGAGTTCTGCGACACGGCCCAGCTCCGGATGAGGAACAAAAGCGTGGCAGCCAGAGGAATCGCAACCGTCAAGGCCCGCCGCGCCACCGCGATGAACCCCATGGCCAACCCCATGGCGCTGAGCCCGAAAAAGCCGACCCCATCCAACCCCGTCGCATGCCCCGCCGCAAGCCAGCCAAACCCCAAGAGCCCCAAGGCCGCAACGACATCGAGCTCGGGGAATTTGCTGTCACACGGCGACGCAGTCCGCGCCCAACCATGCGCCGCAAGCACCATGATCGGCAGAAGCGTGTTCTGAAACTTCGCCGCCGCCAATAGCAAGAACACCGCCACGACATAGACCCGCGTCGTGTGTTTGCTCAGGTTGACTAGGCTCCCCACCACGCCGAAACTGGCCAGAGAGACTAGGAACAAAAGAGCCAATATCGCCAGTTCCGCCACGGAGCTGTCATAATGCACCCTCAGAAAAATCAGCAGGCCAAGCGGCAGGAACAGGTTGTCAAACCCGCGCCAGCTCTGCGCTTCGACCAATGTGCCGAACGCCGCAACCATCAGGCACAACATCAAGATGTTGAGCGGCGGCAAGCTCGACAAGAACAAGAAGCAGATGATCGCAACCAGCAGTGTGATGACAAAAAACACCACCGAGCCTTCGAGGCTCTTTTCGCCATCCTCCACCACATAGCGCTTGGTGCCATAGGCTGTCCCGGCCAGCGCGGCGGCGGCATCGGCCAATGTCAAAACGGCGATCGGCAGCACGTAGAACAGGGTGTTTTCACCGGCCACGAGAAAGCAGATCCCGACGGAAAGCGCCAATAGGAAATCCCCGTAGGACCTGCGCTCCACACTGTGAAGCGTGGCCCCCAGTCCCTGCGAAAACCGGGGCAGACGCAGGATCAGCATGACGACCATCGTCACCCCGATCAGCATGTAAACCGGCCAGCCCTGCGGAAAAATCCACGGCAGAGCCAGCGTAAAAAGCCCGGTCCCCACATGCATCAGCTTGCGCTGCACCTCTGCGTTCAGGCCGATCTGTCGCGCCACGCGCCGAACCACGGCCATCAATCCCAACAGTGCCGCGACACAGGCCAAGGCCAGCAGGATCGGGGGCGCTACGCTCACGCACGCACCTCTTCGACGACAAAATCTGAATAGAAAAACGCCATATCGCGCGCCTTCAGCTGATCCTCGATCCTATCAAGCGTTTCGACCGCACCGCTATAGGCTTTGGGCACCCGGCGTGGTGCCATCATGTTCCAATAGACCAGACGGGCCTTGGGCGCGGCCGCCGACAGAACCGATCCATAGACCGCTTCAAACGTCTCGGGCGACATATATTCAAAGATATCAGACAGGTTGAACCCGTTGGCTTTTTCGCCGGTCGAGACAAAAGCCTCCAACGATCCCGGCCGGATATCGAGACGATCGAGCCGGGCGCGGATCGTGTCAAAATGCTCGGCCCGCCACGCCATCGGCAAGGCCGCGCCATGCGTGCCCTTCAAAATCCAGTGCAGATAGGGGTTTTGCGACGGGTCGGTCGCAACCCCTGCATGGCGAATGCGTCGGGCCACATGCTGGGCGGGGCTGCCCTCGACATGATCGAAAAACGCCTTGTCACGCCCCATGCGTCCCATCACGAACCGCGAAAAGAACATATTGAGCAAGAGCCGCCATCGGAACGTGTTGAACCGCGTCTCAAAGAAGGCTTCGCGCGCCTCGGGTGTGCGCGGGGTAAAGACCTCATCAATCCTGCGCCGGGAATGCACCAAGGGCAAAAGCCACGTGCGAAAGATGCGAAAATACCGCTCGAACTTGCCGATGCCACCGATCCCATGACGGCTCACCTCGGGAAGGAGACCCGTCCAAAAGGCATGCGTCTCTGCGTCAACGCCTTGCAACGCCCGCGCCAGCAACTCCGCGCGCCGCTTGCTCGGCCGCGATCCGGTCAGCTCCAGAAACTCGGAATGTGTCAGGGCTCGATAGGCCCCGATCCTGAGCCTCAAACAGGCGATCTGTGCCGGCGACAGATCAACCACCACCACTTTCGCCGGATCAAGCGTCAGCATGGCGAGCGCATTATCCCCCGCCGAACAGATCGACACCAGCGTGCCCCCGGCGCAATCGCCCAACGCCTCGGTCAGAACATCGGCATCTTCCCACAGCTGGGCATAGCGGATGTGATCGAAATCAGCCTTGCCTTCGATTTCACTCCTCCCCATCGCACCGCTCCACCTTGCCGCTTGCCCCGTCCACCGACAGGGTCTCGCCATCCTTGATCCATTGGGTCGCCCCTTTCAGGCCCACGACACAAGGAATACCCAACTCGCGCGCCACAATCGCCGAATGCGACAAAAGCGACCCGCGCTCCACGACGATGGCCGACGCATTCGAAAACACCGCGATCCAGCCCGGATCGGTGTGACGCGCCACGAGGATATCCCCCGGCTGCAGCGCCTCTGTCCGCGGATCACGGATCACCCGCGCCTTTGCGGTCACCTGCCCCGCCGAACAGCCGGTGCCGGTTTTCACCCGCTCCGGATCCTCCTCGGCCCCCTCGGCCTCGGCCCAGACCGGCGCAATGGCGGGGCCGCGGATCTCTATCCGCTCTGGCGGGTCCGGACGTCGGGCGGCAGCCGCATCTTCGCCCTGACGCTGTGCGACGATAGCCCTGAGATCGGGCGACAGGCTGAACCCTTCGACCGCCCCCAAGACCTCGGAGGTCGTCAGGTGAAACACGTCACGGGGCTGGGCCAGCAACCCCCGCGCGGCAAATTCGCGGCCGATGCCTAGAAACACGCGTCTGGCATGGCCAAAGATACGGGTGCGTTCAAAGCGCAGGTTTTCGCGGTCCCGCACCCGCGCCTTGGCCCATCCAACGATCCATTTGGCGAGCTGCCGTTTCAACGGATTGCCGGGGAAGAGCGCCCTCCAGTCCGGGTCGCTCCCCGCATGCCGCGGGCCTTCGGGACGGGCGGCGCTGGCGGCCACAGCCATCAGCAGGCTGCTGGGATCATCGCGCAACGGGATGCTTTCGAGCTTGAGCTCCTCGGTGCACCGATCCCCGAACTTCTCCAAATAGGATCGGATTTCCGCCGCGATCTCAGGATAGGGCGCAAGGGTCTCTACCCGGCACTCCGCGCCGAGCTGATCCGCAATCCCGGCCTCGCGCACCAAACGCGCCATATGGGCAATCCGCTGCGCCGGCTCGGCCGAGACGATATCCCCCTGGCCGATCATGACATCATTATGGAGCAGCGCCCCCCTCTCGCCCAACCACCTCTGCAGCAGGTTGCGCGAGGCCCCAAACGCGATCATGCACAGGAAATCATTGACCAATGGCGCGTCCCAGCGATCCAAGAGCGTGCTTTCGATATGGCGATACTCGGCCGCGAGTTCGGTCGCATTGGCCGCCTCGATGTCGAAATCGCGCTCCAGAACCCCGTTCAGCCGCGCATAGAAATTGCGCCGGGTCCGCGGCAACCGCACCGCCTGCCAGATCAATCCGCCCGCCACCGCAACCAGCTTGCCATATTCCAAAACCTTGCGCGCGCCTGTGGCCGGAGCAGGCCCAATTGCCTCGGTAATCTCGCGCGGCATAGGCTCGGACACGCCCATCATCGTTTCCATATAATCGCGGTTGAGCGAAAACCCCGGCAAGAGCGCCAGCGCCCGATACCAATTGACCAGATTGTAATAGACGCGCCCATCCACGCGTCCGAGAAGATTGTCAAAGATCGCCGCGTTCGCCGCGACCGTTTTATCTGACACCCCCAGAAGCCGCACAAAGGCGCGATAGACCCGCGCATAGACATGCAGGGCAAAGGAATAGGTCAGCGGGCTGACCATGCCCGGATAGCTTTCGACGATGTTGGAATTGTCAAAGATAGTGAGCGCCTGATCCGGCAGCGGCTCGGGTCGCAGCTCGGTGGTGATGGGACGTGCCTGCAGGATGTGCAGCCCCTCCGCATCGAAGGCCCATTCGATGTCTTGCGGCGCGCCAAACGCCTCTTCCGCCCGCCGCGCCAGCATAGCGATCTGTTGCGCCTGATCCGCCGTCAAAACCCGTGGCGATACTTGCCCAGATTTGGCCGCGCCAGAGGGATCGACGGTCCAATCCTCGCCGTCCACCTCCCCCGCCACCAAGGCATCCCCCAAACCTTCGACCGCAGACACAACAACCCGGTTGCGCTGTCCCGACACCGGATCCGCCGAAAAGGCCACACCGGCGGCCGTTGCCGCGATCATCCGCTGCACGATGATCGCCGGGGCTTCGGCCTCGCCCCCGGATTTGACCGCTCGATAGGTGGCGACTGTGTCCGCAAACCCCGATTGCCAGACCTGCTTTGCCGCCTGCAACACCTTGCTGCCCGCGACATTCAGCACCGTATCGAACTGCCCCGCATGGCTGTGCTCGGCACCATCTTCGGCCCGGCCGGAACTGCGCACTGCATAGGGCCCCGGACCCAGCGCCTCGAGCGCCGCAGCAAGCGCCTCGCGCAGCCCCGAGGCCGCGATCGGCCCCGCCTTGCCCGCCCGAAACGCGGCATCGCTGATGACAAAGAACGCCGGCGGATTGAACCCGTGACGCGCCAGCTCTGCCAGCGCCGCGGCTTTGCCGCCCACCACGCTGGGATCAACCGCCTCGGCTTGTGGAACGATCACTCTCATCAGAAACCTCCGACCAAAAAGGGGAGAAACCCAGCGGTGGCATAGCAAAAGAACACCCAAAGCCCCGCGACGGTATCCATCCTCTCCTGGGCCTTGGGGCTCGGCGCCCGCATATAGCTGCGCGCCGCAAGACCACAGGGCAGAACCGCCGCGACCCCAACCCCAAGGGTCAGCCAACCCACGCCCGTCGCAAATCCCGTGGCTACCAGAAACACCAAAGACAGCGCCACACAGCCGAGCCAGAGCGTCGCGGCGCGGCGATGCCCCCAGAGGCCTGAATAGCTGTCGACCCCGTCGATCTCATTCTCTGGCGACCAAAGCTTGCGCCCGATCTCAAGCACACAGCCATTCACGAAGGACAGCGTCAGAAACAGCCACAGCTCTGCGGCGGCCCCTCCGGCGGGTCGCCACTCGATGCTGGTCAGCAACAGATCGATTAGCGGCATGATCGCCATATGGCTGACGAGATAGAGAACCGGCCGCGCCTTGAGCCACGCTGGCACCCCGAACTCCGCCGTCATCGCCGCGAGCCAAACCCACACCAGCAAGAGACACCACAGAACCGGGGGCGACCACGCCCAGGCAGCGGCCACAGCCAGCGGCAGGGTCAGCAACCCAAGCCCTAATACCTCCGCCGGCGACACCAGCCCCCGCGGAATCGGCCGCTCGGGGCGATAGCGCCGGTCGTCCTCGGCATCCTTGAACTCGTCGCACACGCGCATCTGGAAAAACAGTGCCATCGCCAACACGAAGCCCACCACAAAGGCAGGCCACTCCGGCAATGGCCGATCGGCAAGCCGGGCCGAGACACAGATACTCGCCGCAGAGAACACCAGCAAAAGCGGCACGGTCTTCTTCAGCGGAAAGCGTTCGGATTGATAGATCCACAGGCGCGCCAGCAAAGTCATCTGTGGCGGGCCAAGCTCTCATGGGCCCGGGTGAAATGCCCCGCAGCGATGGCCGCAACAATCGAAATCTCGCCGCAAAGACATAGCGCGGCAGCCACCTCGGCCAGGGCCGTCCCATGACCCGCGCCCTTCAGCCCGAGAATGTTCAACGCAGCACTCTGGCTCGGCAGGCCGGTGCCGCCGCCCACCGATCCCACAAGGATATTCGGCAGCGTCACCGAGCAGAAAAGATCCTCGCCCCGGGGCTCCATCCGCGTCACCCCCACCGCGCTTTCCGCGACGCAGGCCGCGTCCTGCCCGGTCGCAATGTAGAACGCGGCCAACCCGTTGGCATAATGCGCCTGCGCCCCCAACTGACCCGAGAGATGCGCCCCGAGATTGGCCACCCGCCCATAGGCGAGCATGGCCTCCACGCTGGTGCCAAGCGTCTTTTCCACGACGCCCGCCGGCAGGGTGATCGAGGCGCTGACCTTGCGGCCCCGCCCCGTCACCATGGCCAGCGCCGAGGCCTTCTTATCGCCCGAGAAATTCCCCTCGATATACCAGCTCTCGATGGGCACGGGGCAGTCCTTGGCAATCGCCCGGCACAACGCATCGGTTGCGATGGTCACCATGTTCTGCCCCGCCGCGTCGCCGGTGGTGTAACGGCAAATCAGAAAGACGATATTCGTGTCGATGAACGGCTCGAGCGACACCAGCTTGCCATGCCGCGTCGTGGCCTCCGCCACCGCCTGCAGGGCCTCGACATTGCCGACCACCCAATCCACGAACTGACCCGCCTGCAGCAGGCTTTGAAACACAAAGGCCGGCGTCCGCAACACCCCTTCATATAGCACAGCCGTGCTGACCCCGCCTGCCCGTCCCGCGGCAAAGGCCCCGCGCGCATACGAGGCCACAAGCGCAGCCTCGGTCGTCGCCAACGGCACATAGAAATCGCCATTGGCGTTCATCCCGTTCAGGCGCAACGGCCCGACAAGGCCAACCGGCACTTTCACCGTTCCTATGAAATTCTCGATATTGGCGCTGTAGGTTTCAGACGCCGCGACCGTCGCCGGATCTGCGATCTCCGCTTGATCCGCCTCGCTCGCCTTGGGCTTCAGATGCTCCCAAAACCGCGCAACCGTCTTGCTGTCAGCCGTTCGAGACGGGCGCAAGGGCAAGAACCCCTCGCCTTTCGGGGACATCTGCTGAGGTGTGCGGTCAACATCATAGCGCGCTTTGATACGCCGCAGCATCTCCCGCACATGAAAGGGAATAATCAAGACGCAACTCCGCAAAACCACGATACACACCAACCGCAGATGAACGCCTGCGCTGGCTCCACTCTACCAAGACGACCTGCAATATCCAGCGAATACATCCGCTTGGCACCTGCCCCCGATTCCCCCCTTGCACTGACCCGCCCTTCTGACGGTCCTCCCGCGGACCACGTCGGGCACGCAAAAGATCAAGGCGCAGGAATTATCCCTAAATTTCAGTAATTTGAAAAGTTCAGAAGAACGCGCTTGTCCTTGGCGCGCTGACCAACGGACCGTTAAGGCAGTCCGCCCCCGTCAGCGACCGCCGAACCTGCCTCAAACTTAAGTGTCTGTGTCAGGGACCGCGCAAACCCCACAAGAGCGCCCAGCAACGCCCACACATTCCAAGCATAGGGCATGACACAAGAGCGTCGAGAAATGACAATTCGGGCCTGATCTCCGGCCTGATCTAAGAGGCTATTTGTGCAAACTGTGAGATATCGCCCGGACAGCGCCGCCACCTAAACTTCCAGAGTGTGGAAGGTTTATAGTGGCGGACCGAGGAGGATTCGAACCCCCGACCCCTTGATTCGTAGTCAAGTACTCTATCCAGCTGAGCTATCGGTCCGTAGGGCAGGCATCTACCGATAGTGGCCGGGCATTGCAAGGGGCGGCGGGCGAGAAATTTGGATTTTTTCTCAGACCGGCGCCAGCGCGCCTTTCGGCAGGGTGATGAGAAAAATCGTGCCCTCCGCATCGCTGCGTTCGAGCTCGAGCGTGCCGCCATGACCACGGATCAGCTCGGACGAGATCGACAGGCCAAGCCCGGTGCCGCCCTTGCGCGTGCCGCCCTGGAACGGCGTGAAGAGATGCGTGCGCGCCTTCTCCGGCAGGCCCGGCCCGGTGTCGCAGACCCGCAGGAACCACGCATGATCATCCTCCTGCGCCTCGATGCGCACCTCGCCCGCGATGCCCTCGGCGCTCATCGCCTGCCGGGCGTTGCGCACAAGGTTCGACAGCACCCGGTGCAGCTGTTCCGCATCGGCCCGCAACTCGAGCGTCGGCGGCACGATCTCGCGCAGCTCGATCGGCTCATCCGCGCCAAGCGCCAGCCGCTCGCCGAGCATCACATCCTCCACCAGATCCGCCAGCCGCAGCATGGTGAGCCGTGGCGCGGGCTCCTCCGCCTTGCCAAAGGCGAGGGTCGATTCACACAGATGCACCGCCCGCGTGATCGAATTCACCAGCTTCGGCGCCAGCCGCCGCACGGTCGGGTCCTCGCTCATCTCGATCCGGTCGGTAAAGAGCTGCGCCGAGGTCAGGATATTGCGCAGATCATGGCTCACCTTGGCCACCGCCCCGCCGAGCTGGGCCAGCCGCTCTTTCTGGCGCAGCGACTGGGTGAGCTGCACCTGCATCACCTGCAGCGTCTCTTCCGCCTCGCGCAGCTCGATCACCCCGGCCGAGGGCGTGATCACCCCGCGCACATCCTCGGGCGCCTGCGAATAGGTCTTCATGCTGCTGACCACCCGCTTGATCGGCTTCACGATGAACCGCCGCACCGCAAAGAAGAGCATCATCGCCGTGATCACCGAGATCACCGCCGACAGGATCAAAATCCGCAGCCCGTAATCGATCATCGCCATCCGCAGCTCGCCGGTGTCCATCGCCACCTCGATGAGCAGCCCCGCCATATGCAGAGGCTCGCCGATGACCCGGATCACCTCCGGCTCGGGCTTGGCCAGCCGCATGAGCGCATCGCGGATGAGAACCATCGCCGACGGGTCGCGCATGTCGAAAGTCTTGGAAATCGGCGCCGGCACCGGCGCGTCGAGGATCAGCTGCCGCGCCTCATTGCGGCGCAGCACGATGTTATAGACGCCCGCGTTCTGCAACAGCTCTTCCTGCAGATCCTCGTCAATCGCGTCATTGGCCAGTAGCGCCAGCGAGGCGATCTGCGACCGCTCCAGCCGCGACAGCAGGTAATCCTCGCGGAACCGCGCCACCGAGGGCACGAAGATCAGGATCTCGGCCAGCATCACAAAGATGGTGGTCAGGATCAAAAAGCGGCCAGACAAAGAGTTCAGCATGGGCATTCCGGGTGCGGGTCTCGCCCGCTCTTATACGCGGCCCCCCTCACGGCAGCCAGCGTTGAACCGCGCCAACCACCCGTTTGACCATCGCATTTTCGAACAGGCGGGGCGAGAAATACGCACCGGCCGCCCGCTTGTTGATCTCGCCAATCGTCGGATAGGGCGCGACCATATTGGCCACATGTTTCATCTTGAGCCCATTGGCGATGACCAGCGACCAGAGGCTGATCAGCTCTCCGGCCTGATGGCCCACGATCGAGGCACCCACCGGCCGCCCCTTGACCACCATCACCTTGATGAGCCCCGTCGTCTTGCGCTCGGCAATGGCGCGGTCATTGTGATGATACTCGAACCGCACCACCTCGAGCGCCGCGCCATGCGCCTCGCGCGCCGCCGCCTCGGTCAGGCCGACCTGCGCAATCTCGGGGTCGGTATAGGTCGCATAGGGGATGTGATCCGTCCGCGTCTTGGCCGGCAGACCAAACAGCGCCGAACGAATGACGATCCCCGCGTGATAGCCTGCCACATGGGTGAATTGCAGCCCGCCCGCCACATCGCCGATGGCATAGACCCGGCGATTGCTGGTCTTGAGGCTGGCATCGACCTTGATCCCCGCCTTGGCAGTCTCGATCCCGGCCTTGTCGAGGTCGAGCCGCTCGATATTCGCCTTGCGCCCCACCGCCATGAGCAGATGCGAGCCCTTGAACACCCTTCCATCCTTGGCCTCGATCTCAATCGCCCCGGCCTGCCCGCGCACCTCCTGGGCGAGCGCCTCTTCGGCGATCTCGATCCCCTCACCGCGCAGCCGGTCGAGGGCAATCGCCGCCAGCTCCGGGTCATCCTTGCCGAGCGCACGCGCGCCTTCGATCACCGTCACCCGCGATCCGAGCCGTCGATGCGCCTGCGCCATCTCCATGCCAATCGGCCCGCCGCCCACGATCAGCAGATGCTCGGGCTTCTCGCGCATCTCAAAGAGCGTCTCATTGGTCACGTAAGGCACGCTCTCAAGCCCCGGAATCGGCGGCACCAGGGGCAACGATCCGGTGGCGATGACGATGCGCCGGGCACGGATCACATGCTCGCCCGCCTGCACCTCATCACCCGAGAGAAACCGGCCATACGCGCGGATCACCTTGACGCCGAGCCCCTCGAACCGCTCCTGACTGTCGACCGGCGCGATCTGGGCGATCACATCGCTCACATGGCCCATCGCGGCGGCGTAATCGACCTGCGGCACCACATCCGCCACGCCATAGCGCGCTGCATGGGCCTGGGCCTGGGCCGCCTTGCCGCTGGCGATGAGCGCTTTCGAGGGCACACAGCCATAGTTGAGGCAATCGCCCCCCATCTTATGCCCTTCGAGCAGGATCACATCGGCGCCCATCTGCACCGCCCCCGCCGCCACCGACAGCCCGCCAGAGCCCGCACCAATGACCAGAAGATCCGTTTTCAACTGTGCCATGTCACTCACCTGCCTTGCGGCCGCGCAGGGCCTTGATCACGATGGGCAGCGCCGCCAGCGCGCTCAGCCCCAGAAGCGGCGCAAGGATCTGCGGCTCCCACAACAGGCTCAGATCCGGGCTCTCTCCGCGGTCGAACACCTCGCCCAGCCCGACCCCGATCCAGGTAAAGACCAGCGCCCCGGGAATGATCCCGAGCACCGTGGTCAGGGCGAAATTGCGAAACTTCACGCCGACCAGCGCAGGCAGCAGATTGGCCACGAAAAACGGCACCGCCGGCACCAGCCGCAAGAGGAACAGCACGCTGATCTCGTTTTCCTCAAGACCCTTGCGGAGCTTGGCCACCGTGCCCTCGCTCGCCGCCATCTTGGCGGTCAGCGCCTGACCAAGGCCAAGCCGCGCCGCCCAGAAGATCGCGCAGGCCCCGATCGAGGCCGCGACCACATTGAACAGCGTCCCCAGCACCAGACCAAAGAGAAACCCGCCAGTGACCGAGGCCACCGCCGCACCGGGCAGCGAAAACGCCACGATCACGATATAGAGCGCCACGAACCCGCCCGCGAGCAGCAGGAAATGATCATCGCGGAACGCCAAGAGCGCCTCGCGGTTGTCGCGCAGCGTGTCAAAGCTGAGATAATCGCGCAGGGTAAACGCGCCGAGCACCGCCACCCCAAAGATGAGCGCCAGAGGAATATGCCGGGTCCAGCCCCGCTTTTCCGCCGCTGCATCGACCTTCGTTGTCACCTTGTCCATGTCCCGTCTACCGCCTTTCAATGGCTTTGCCTCGTGCATTTACTACATGCGTGGAACCGGCCGCCGATGATAGGTGCCTCACGCGGGGTTGAACCGGGGTGATCCCCAGAGCGAGACGAAAGGCGAAAACAGGGGCAAAACACTGGTTTACTCACGCCCCTCTTAAAAATTTGTAACATCTCCCGGTCAAACTGCCATATTTTTGTTGCGAGCGCCCCGTCGGGGGTTTGACTTGCCGCAAGACCCCCTCTATAGACCGGGCTTCGAGTTACATGAGAGCGATCCGCGATTCCCGCGTGGTCCGCCACGATTATCGGAGACGGAGCGATGAAACGCACCTATCAACCCTCGAACCTGGTTCGCAAACGCCGCCACGGGTTCCGCGCACGCATGGCCACCAAAGCTGGCCGCAAGATCCTGAACGCACGTCGCGCCCGCGGCCGCAAGTCGCTCAGCGCATAATCTGACGCGACCGACAGGTTCTGACGACATGACACCGCCGGAGGCCCCCGACTGTAATGCGGGGAACACGCCCCCGGCGGTTTCGTCATGTCTGCGTGTCCTCCAGACCCGCAGCCAATTCCTCGCCGCCGCCCGCGCCACCCGTCAGGGCACCCGCTCGATGCTGGTGCAGGCGCGCAACCGCCGCGACGACGACCCCGCCATCGGCGTGGGCTTCACCTGCTCCAAAAAAGTCGGCAATGCGGTGGCCCGCAACCGGGCCAAGCGCCGCCTGCGCGAAGCCGCCCGCGCCGTGCTGCCCGATCTGGGTCGGCCGGGCTGGGATTACGTGCTCATCGGCAAGGCCGAGGACACCGCCGCCCGCCCCTTCGAGGCGCTCAAGGGCGATCTCGCCTTCGCGCTGTCGAAACTGCACCGGTCCTGATCCGATGAGCCCGCTCGCGCGTCTCGTCGCCCTGCCCGTCCGGGCCTATCGTCTGCTGTTTTCGCCCTGGGTCGGCCATGGCTGCCGCTACCACCCGACCTGCAGCGCCTATGCGCTCGAGGCTCTGGAAAAACATGGCGGTCTCAAAGGCGGTTGGCTCATGCTGCGGCGCATCGCGCGCTGTCACCCATGGGGCGGCTCGGGCATCGACAACGTGCCCTAACGGGCCATCACGCCCCCCAAAATCCACACTGTCGCTTTACCGTCGTAAGACCGACGTCTCACCGACCCGCCAATTCAGGCCTCAGCCGACGTCCGTCCGGCCCCGCCGATCCATCCGCAGCGCGGCATAGAGAACATGGTTGCGCCACCGCCCATCGATCTGCAGATAGCTCTGCGCCACGCCCTCATATTTGAACCCGCATTTCTCCAAGAGCCTGCGCGACGCGGTGTTTTCCGGCAGGCAGGCCGCCTCGATCCGGCTCAGGTCGAGCCGGTCAAACGCGTAATGCACCACCGCCTCGATCGCCTCACGCATATAGCCCTGGCGGGCATAGCTCTGCCCCACCCAATAGCCCAGCGTCCCGGCCTGCGCCGGACCCCGCCGGATATTGTCGAGCGTGATCGCCCCGAGCAAAACCTGATCCTCGCGCCGCACCAGGAAAAGCGGCATGGCCGAGCCATTGTTAACCGACCGCTGCGCCCAATAGACCCGGCTGTGAAACGCCTTGCGCGTCAGGTGATCGCGCGCCCAGGCGGGCTCCCACTGGGTGAGAAACTCGGCGCTTTCCCGGCGCAGCGCGGCCCAGGGCAGGTGGTCGGCCATGACAGGCTGGCGCAAGGTCAGACGCTCGGTCTCGATCTTTATCTTGCGCCGCGCCATGAACATCAGGCCGCACGCCTTTGCTGCAGGGCCTCCAGGCTCGGGGCCTCCGCCACCGGCCCATAAAGCGCCAGCGCCGCCGGCGCCTCGGCCGCCGTCTCTTCGGCAAGGCGGCGCACATCGTCGAGCGTCACCGCGTCAATCCGCGTGATCACTTCGTCGAGCGGCGGCACCCGGCCCCAGATCTGCACCATCCGCGCCAGACGCTCGGCGCGGTTCGACGGGCTCTCGAGCCCCATCAAAAGCCCCGCTTTCATCTGCGCCCGCGCCCGCTCGATCTCGTCGGGGCGCATGTCCTCTGCGGCACGTTTGAGCTCGTCAATCGTGATCTCCGCCAGCCCCGCCAATTGCTCGGCCGAGGTGCCCGCGTAGATCGTCATCATGCCGGTATCGGCATAGGCCCCCGCCGAAGCATAGATCGAATAGCACAGTCCACGCTTCTCGCGGACCTCCTGAAAGAGCCGCGACGACATGCTGCCGCCCAAGGCGGTGGCATAGATCTGCGATGCGTGGATGCGGCTGTCGCAATAGTTCGGGCTCTCGAAGGCCAGCGCGAAATGCGCCTGTTCGAGCTGCTTTTCATGGCGGCTCTCACCGCCTGCGAACTTGGCCGGGCTGATCGCCTCGGCCTCGCCACGGGTCATATCGGCAAAGAGCGCCTCGGCCTGTTGCACCAGGTCGTCGTGATCGACCGCGCCTGCTGCCGACAGGATCATCTGCTGCGGCTGATACTGCTCGGCCACGAACCGTTCGAGATCGGCCCGGTTGAAACTGCGCACCCGCTCTTCCGGGCCAAGGATCGTCCGGCCCAGCGGATGATCCGGATAGGCCTGTTCCTGCAGCCAGTCAAAGATCACATCATCGGGCGTGTCGAGCGCCTGACCGATCTCCTGCAAGATCACCCCGCGCTCGATCTCGATCTCTTTCGGATCGAACACCGGATTGCGCAGAATATCCGCCACCACATCGAGCGCCAGCGGCACATCCTGCTTGAGCACCCGCGCGTAATAGGCCGTGACCTCGCGGCTGGTGTAGGCGTTGATATAGCCGCCGACATTCTCGATGGCCTCGGCAATGTCGAGCGCGCTGCGCGTCGCCGTGCCCTTGAACGCCATATGCTCAAGGAAATGCGCGATGCCGTTCTGCTCGCGATGCTCGTTGCGTGCCCCCGCCAGAACCCATATGCCGATGGCTGCGGATTGCAGCCCCGGCATATGTTCTGTGACGATGCGAAACCCGTTGGAGAGTTCGGTCAGTCTGACGTTCAATTCCCGGTCCGTTCCCTGATCAGTGCCTCGATCGCGCCAAGGTCGTTGCCGACCCGCGTGATCCGTTCCGGCCGCTCATACAGGTCCGACATATGCGGAGGCAAGGGGGGCCGGACACCGCTGGCCGCTTCCACCGCGTCAGGGAACTTGGCCGGATGCGCCGTCGCCAGCGTGATCATCGGCGTGCCCGTCTGCCGCTGCCGATCCGCCACCGCCGTGCCAATGGCACTATGCGGACACAGAAGCTCGGCACTCTCGGCCTGCTGACGGGCGATCTCGGCGCGGGTCTCGTCCTCGCTCACCCGGTCGCTGTCATAGCTCTCGCGCAGCGCCTCACGGGCGCCCTGGCTCACGCTGAACCCGCCGGATTTGAGCTCTTCCATGAGCTGCGCCACCGCCGCCCCGTCGCGGCCATAGGCCTCGAACAGCGCCCGCTCAAAGTTGGAGCTGACCTGAATATCCATCGACGGGCTGATCGACGGGATCACCCCATCGGGCTTGTACTCGCCGCTCTCGAGGCACCGGTGCAGAATGTCGTTCTGGTTCGTCGCCACCACCAGCCGCTCGATGGGAAGCCCCATGCGCTTGGCGATGTAGCCCGCGAAAATATCGCCGAAATTGCCGGTGGGCACGGTAAAGCTCACCTTGCGATGCGGCGCGCCAAGGCTCACGGCGGAGGTGAAGTAATAGACCACCTGCGCCAGAACCCGCGCCCAGTTGATCGAGTTCACACCGGCAAGCCCAACGGCATCGCGGAACTCGAAATCGTTGAACATATCCTTCACGCGCGCCTGGCAATCGTCGAAATGCCCATCCACCGCCAGCGCATGCACATTGTCCTCCGACGGCGTCGACATTTGCCGCCGCTGCACCTCGGACACCCGCCCATGCGGATAGAGGATGAACACATCCACCGCCTCGAGCCCGCGAAACGCCTCGATCGCCGCGCTGCCGGTGTCGCCGCTCGTCGCGCCCACGATACAGACCCGCTTGCCCGACCGTTTGAGCGAGAACTCGAACAGCTGCCCGATGAGCTGCATGGCGAAATCCTTGAAGGCCAGCGTCGGCCCGTGGAACAGCTCCAGCAGGAAATGCCCCGGCGCGAGCTGCTTGAGCGGCGCGCGCGACGCCACCGCAAACCCGTCATAGGCCCGCGCGATGATGCCGCGAAACTCTTCGTCGGTGAAGGCGTCGCCCACATAGGGCCGCATCACCCGAAACGCCACCTCCTCATAGGGCAGCCCCTCGAATGCCGCGATCTCGTCCGGGCTGAGCGTCGGGATCGTCTCGGGCAGATAGAGCCCCCCGTCCCGCGCCAACCCGGTTAGCATGGCCTCTTCGAAACTCAGCGTCGGGGCCGTGCCCCTGGTCGAGATATATTTCACCGTATCGTGCCCTTGTCTGGACGCCTCTGGCGCCACAGGAAGTAAACGGTCATCGCGGCCCAGATCACGGCCAGCGAAAACCAAGTGATTGCATATTCCAAGTGATCGTTCGGGATGCCCGAACTGTCCAGCCCCAGCGGCGTCGCCAGCGGTTCTGATTGCGACACGGCGCGCGCCACCACCAGAATCGGCCGGGTGTCGAGATGCGCCGCCATCGCCTCGACATCGCGGGCAAACCAGATCCCCGCGCCGAGATCCGGCTCGGGCGTATAGCCATCGACCTCGTCAGGCCAATGTAGATTGCCCTGCACCGTGACGCCTTGGGCCGCCGCCGGCGCGGCCGTCTCGCGCACCGGGACAAAGCCGCGATCGACCATGATCCGCCCGGCCTCGGTCTCCATCGCGGTGATATAGCGATAGCCCGCGCCAATCTGCTTCTGGCTCACCAGAACGCGAATGCTGTCGCCGGTGAGATCGCCGGTCACTTCCACCGGCAGGTATTTGTCGCGCGCCGGATCCGGCACCTCGGGCAACGCCCCGGGCTCGGCCCCGATCCGCGCGTCGATCTCGGCCAGCACGGCCTCTTTCTCGGCCAGCCGCCGCACCTGCCAAGTGCCCAGCGACAACAGAATCGCCACCCCGACGATCCCGAACAACAGCGGTATGATCTGCTTGGCTCGCATTCGCACCCCCCGGTGCATTTCATCCCTTGAAATGGAAAGTGCGGAGGCTTCCCCCCGCACGTCCCGATATCTTGCGTCAGCTCATGCGCCCGCAGGCGCGCTGCTTCAGCCGCCCCAGATGTAGACCGCCAGGAACAGGAAGAGCCAGACCACATCGACGAAGTGCCAGTACCAGGCCGCCGCTTCGAACCCGATATGTTTCTCGGGGGTGAAATGGCCGCGCGTCAGACGGATCAGGCAGACAAAGAGAAAGATCGTCCCGATGACCACATGCGCGCCGTGGAACCCGGTCGCCATAAAGAAGTTCGCGCCATAGATATTGCCCGAGAAGCCAAAGGCCGCGTGGCTGTATTCATAGGCTTGGAACGCAGTAAAGATCACGCCGAGACCGATCGCGATGATCAGACCCCATTTCATGTCCTTGCGGTTGTTCTCATGGACGAGCGCATGGTGCGCCCAGGTCGCCGCCGCACCCGAGCAGAGCAGGATCAGCGTGTTGATCAGCGGCAGGTGCCACGGGTCAAAGGTCTCGATCCCTGCGGGCGGCCAGACGGCATCCTTGAGCGGGCTGTCGGGACCCATCGGATAGATGGCATGCTTGAAAAAGCTCCAGAACCAAGCCGCAAAGAACATCACTTCGGACATGATGAACATGATGAACCCGTAGCGCAGACCGATCCGCACCACCGGGGTGTGATCCCCGGCGCGGCTTTCCTTCACCACATCGGCCCACCAGCCGAACATGACGTAGAGAACGCCGACGAGACCGATCAACAGCATCCAGGGGCCGTGATCGTGGAAGAAGAGAACTGCCCCGAAGAGCATGACAAAGCCAGCGACCGCGCCGAGGAACGGCCAGATCGAGGGGCTCAGAATGTGATAGTCGTGATTTTTTGCATGTGCCATTTAGGTATCCCTCGCATGAAGGCTCAGTTCACGTTTTTATATTTTTCGCCGTCCTGCACAAGGGCTGCTTGCGCCTCGGGCAGGTCGATTTCGTAGAAAGTATAAGAGAGCGTGATCGTATGCGTGTATTTCGCATCGCGGTCGGTCACGATCTCCGGGTCCACGAAGAAGCTTACCGGCATCTGCACCCGTTCGCCGGGTTGCAGAACCTGCTCCTCGAAGCAAAAGCAATCCACCTTCACGAAGAAACTGCCTGCTTCATAGGGCGTGACGTTATAGCTCGCCTGCCCTGCCACCGGACGGTCGGTGGGATTATACGCCTCGTAAAAGGCCAACCCGTCTTCGCCGATGCGCAGCTCCATCTCGCGCGCCATGGGTTTGAACTCCCACGGCATGCCGCGCTCTTTGCTGGCGTCAAAGCGGATCTTGATCGTCTGGTCGAGCATCTCGGACGACCCGGTTTCGGCGACATTGGTCTCGCCGCCATAGCCTGTGACGCGGCAGAACCAGTCATAGAAGGGCACCGAGGCCCAGGCGAGACCGCCCATCAGAACGACCACGCCGGCCAATTGGGCCACTGTCTTTGTCTTCGGATCCATCGCCATCACTCGGTCCTTTCGATCTTTTCGGAATTTGGCACGCTGAACTCTTCGTTGGTGACCTTGGCGATGGTCAGCCCGAAAATCAGCGCGACAAAACCGCCCAGAACCAGCCCGAGGCCAAGGTTCCGGCTGAACCGGCGTTTGTGCATTTCATGGTCGCGGCCAAGCCCCATCTCACCAGCCCCCAAGGCCGAACCGGCCAAGCATCGCCTCGGCGAGGATCGCCAGGAAATGACCAAAGAGATAAAGGAGCGAGAGGGCGAAAACCCGTTTTTCCGTGCGGTATTGATCGGACTGCGCGGCCTCTTCGTCGCGCCGCCAGATGTCCCACGCGCCCTTCAGGAACGCGAGGTTGAGCAGCACCGCCACCGCCATATAGATCGGCCCGCCGATCGAGGTGACGCCGACCGCGAGGGCCACGGGCACCAGCAACAGCGTGTAGACGAGGATATGTTTGCGGGTCGACTTGCGACCATGGGTCACGGTCAGCATCGGCACGCCCGCATTCTCGTAATCCGACTTCATGAACAGCGCCAGCGCCCAGAAATGCGGCGGCGTCCACATGAAGATGAGCGCGAACATCAGCACCGATTCGACGCTGATCCCGCCGGTGGCCACAGCCCAGCCGATCATCGGCGGAAACGCCCCCGCCGCACCACCGATCACGATGTTCTGCGGGGTCCAGCGTTTGAGCCACATGGAATAGATGACGACATAGAAAAAGATGGTGAAGGCAAGGATCGCCGCCGCCATCAGATTGGCCGCCAGCGCCAGCATGATCACCGACATCACCGCCAGCGTGATGCCAAAGCCAAAGGCCTCGCCTTCGCTGACCTTGCCCGCCGGGATGGGCCGCGACTGGGTGCGTTTCATCACCCGGTCGATATCGGCATCCCACCACATGTTGAGAGCGCCCGAGGCGCCGCCGCCCACGGCGATAAAGAGGATCGCGGCAAAGCCCACCACCGGATGCACCGGCACCGGCGCGGCCAGCAGCCCGACAAAGGCCGTGAACACCACCAGCGACATGACCCGCGGCTTCAGCAGCGCAAAGTAATCGCCAAAACCGGCCTCGCCGGTCCCGCTCTCGCTGGCATGTAGGCTTGCGTCGCTCATTCAGCTCTCCGTCGTGACGGCGGCGCGCCCCATCCGGGCCGAGGCCTCGGGGCGCGCTTGCCTGCCGTATCTCGTCTGGCCGCTCCGCATCCGGCTCGCGGCCACCCCTCGCTTGGGATGGCCCCCGCTCCGATGCGCCCGCGGCGCGCGCTTACTGGGCCGAAGCCACGTCATAGCCCGCGGGCGTGCCGGCATATTCCTCGATCGCGCCCTGCAGCCACTCTTCATAGGCCTCTTCGCTGACCACTTTGACGGTGATCGGCATATAGGCGTGGTCCTTGCCGCAAAGCTCGGAACACTGAC
The DNA here is from genome assembly GCF_000152625.1 of Roseovarius nubinhibens ISM. GTDB lineage: Bacteria > Pseudomonadota > Alphaproteobacteria > Rhodobacterales > Rhodobacteraceae > Roseovarius > Roseovarius nubinhibens. The sequence continues at coordinate 615,750 of NZ_CH724156.1, forward strand.
CGAAATAGACGCCTTCCTTCTCGGCCTTGAACCAGAGCTGGGCAAGACGGCCCGGCACGGCATCCTGTTTCACGCCAAAGGCGGGGATGGTCCAGCTGTGGATCACATCGGCCCCGGTCACGGTCATCACCACGGTCTTGTTGACCGGCACGACAACGGCGGTGTCGGTGGCCAGCAGGAATTCATTGCGGCTATAGCCCGCCTCTTCCAGCGCCGCCTCGACCTCATCGGTCAGAACATAATTGCCCACGGTGGCCGGCTGACCGATCATGTAGCTGTCAAAGGCAAACTCGTGGTCGGTATACTCATAGCCCCAGTACCACTGATAGCCGGTGACCTTGATGTTGATCTCGCCCTCGGGGATCTCCTGCTGCTTGAACAGCACCGGCAGCGAGAACGCCCCGATAAAGACCAGCACGATGATCGGGATGATCGTCCACGCCACTTCGACCGGCGAGTTATGGGTAAAGGTCGCGGGATTCGGGTTGCGGCGGCGGTTGTAGATGAAAATACACACCGCCATCAGCGCCACCACGAACAGAACGATGGCGGTGATGATCACCAGGAGCATACTATCGAGCCAGTGAATATCGCTTGCCAGCTCGGTGGCGGCTTCCTGAAACCCGATTGCGCCCGGCGTCGGTGCACCAATGATTTCAAGCCCATCCTGGGCCACGGCGGGAAGAGCGGTCACAGCGGCCAGCCCGGCCAGCATCTTGGAGAAAAGTCGCATTCATGCACCCTGATCGGTTGTCTCGTATGTCATCTCAACGGGGCTTTTCGACGCGCCGCGCCGGAATCCCATTGTTTCAATGCCGGTTAAAACCATATTCTGCCCCCACAGACAAGAAAGACCATTGCGGCAAAGAGACGCTTTTTCGCTCCGCCCCGTAAAACTTGGGCTTTTTCGCCCGCGCCATGCCGCGCCGGATGGCCCCGACACAGGAAATACCCATGACCGACACGCCCTTCCGCCCCTTCGAGACGCAGATCGACCGCGAAACTGCCCTGCAATCGCTGCGCCGCGCGACCGAGGGCGCCGACGATGGCGAATTGTTCCTCGAACGCCGCCGCTCCGAGGCGCTGGTCTTTGACGATGGCCGGGTGAAAAACGCCAGCTACGACGCCTCCGAGGGTTTCGGCCTGCGCGCGGTGCGCGGCGAGGTCACGGGCTATGCCCATGCCACCGAGCTGAGCCAAGCCGCCATCGCCCGCGCCGAAGCCACCGCCCGCCTCGCCGTGGGCGACGGTGGCGGCACGCTGTCTGACGCGCCGCGCGCCACCAACACACATCTTTATACGGACGCCGATCCCATCGGCGGCACCAGCTTCCCGGTCAAGCTCGACACCCTGCGCGAGATCGACGCCTTCGCCCGCGATCTCGATCCCCGCGTGGTGCAGGTCTCGGCCTCCATCGCCGCCAGCCTGCAAGAGGTGGTGATCCTGCGCCCCGACGGCCATGAGGTGAGCGACACCCGCCCGATGACCCGGGTGCAAGTCTCGATCATCGTCGAAGAGAACGGCCGCCGCGAAAGCGGCTCCGCGGGCGGCGGTGGCCGCATCGGGCTCGACGGGCTCATCGCGCCCGAGAACTGGCAGGCCAAGGCCCGCGAGGCGCTGCGCATCGCGCTCGTCAACCTGCGCGCCGAACCGGCCCCGGCGGGGGTCATGGATGTGGTGCTCGGCCCCGGCTGGCCCGGTATCTTGCTGCACGAAGCCATCGGCCACGGGCTCGAAGGCGATTTCAACCGCAAGCAAAGCTCGGCCTTCGCCGGTCTCATGGGCCAGCGCATCGCCGCGCCCGGGGTCACCGTGCTCGACGATGGTACCATCCCCGACCGGCGCGGCTCGATCACCATCGATGACGAAGGCACCCCCTCGGCCAAGAACGTGCTGATCGAGGACGGCATTCTTGTGGGCTATATGCAGGACCGCCAGAACGCCCGGCTGATGGGCGTCGCCCCCACCGGCAATGGCCGCCGCGAGAGCTATGCCCACGCGCCGATGCCCCGGATGACCAACACCTATATGCTCGGCGGCGACAGCGACCCCGCCGACATCCTGGCTGATCTCAAGGACGGCATCTATGCGGTGGGGTTCGGCGGCGGTCAGGTCGACATCACCAATGGCAAATTCGTCTTTTCCTGCACCGAGGCTTACCGCGTCAAGGATGGCAAGGTCGGCGCCCCGGTCAAAGGCGCCACGCTCATCGGCGACGGCGCCACCGCGCTGCAGCAGATCCGCGCGCTGGGCAATGACATGGCGCTCGATCCCGGCATGGGCAATTGCGGCAAACAGGGCCAATGGGTCCCCGTCGGCGTCGGCCAGCCCACCGTGATGATCGGCGGGCTCACCGTCGGCGGCTCGGCCACCTGACGAGAGCCAAAGGCCCGGAACAAGGTGCGCAGCACCGCCGGGCAGCGCCCGTCCGCCCCCCGGGCGGGCGCTCCTGCACCCTCTCTCCCCCCCAAGGCCCGGATCAGCCGCGCAAGCGGCCCGGGCAGCGCCCGACCGCCCCCCGGGCGGGCGCTTCTGCACCCTCTCCCCCCAATCACACCTCAGAATCCGCAGCACGATAAACTGCCCAGAACACCCGATGCCGATGCCCCCCCGCGGTCGGGCCCCGCCCTCGTCTCCCACCTGATCCCAAGGCCGTCCCCAAACTTCCCGCCAATCCCTCGCGAAATTTCTTGGAACGCTTTACCGGGCATTAACCAACCGTGCGCTACACCTGTCCTTGCAACTAGGCGGAGGCACGATGGCCGTGGACATACATCCTTCCACTCACCCCCCTCTCCCACCCACCACGGAAGATGCGCGGTTGTCGTGGCTTCGCCTGTTGCGCTCTCGCCGGGTCGGCATCACCACATTCTACCGGCTCCTGGCGAAATTCGGCACCGCCGAAAACGCGCTCGCGGCGCTGCCTGACATTGCCCGCGCCGCCGGTGTCACCGATTACATCCCCTGCCCCGAAGGCGTCGCCCATATAGAAATGCGCAATGCCGCCCGCCACAAGGCGCGGTTTCTCGCCATCACCGATGCCGACTACCCCGCCGCGCTGCGCGACATCCCCGATCCGCCGCCCTTTCTCTGGGTCACCGGCGACATCTCCGTTCTCTCTCGCCCGATGATCGCACTGGTTGGCGCACGCAACGCCTCCTCGCTCGGCATGCGCATGTCGCGGGCCTTGGCCTCGGATCTGGGCCGCGCCGGCTATGTCGTGGTCTCCGGCCTCGCCCGTGGCATCGACACCGCCGCCCATCGCGCCGCGCTCGACAGTGGCACCATCGCCGTCATGGCGGGCGGCGTCGATGTCATCTACCCGGTGGAAAACGACCGGCTCGCCGTCGATCTTCTGGCCCATGGGCTGCGCCTGTCGGAAAATGCCATGGGGCTCGCCCCGCAGGCCCGCCATTTCCCCCAGCGCAACCGCTTGATCAGCGGTCTCGCCCGCGCCGTCGTCGTGGTCGAGGCCGCCGCCAAATCCGGCTCTCTCCTGACCGCGCGCAATGCGCTCGATCAGGGGCGCGAGGTGCTGGCGGTGCCGGGCCATCCCTTCGACGCCCGCGCCGCAGGCTGCAACATGCTCATCCGCGATGGTGCCCGCCTGGTGCGCGATGCCCGCGACGTGCTCGAACTTCTGACCGAGGAGGCACCAGCCCGCGCCGCCACGCCCGAGCCGCCCACCCCTGATCCCACTGTGGCCCCCGACATCCCCGCAGCCCCGCCCGAAAAGCGCAGCCTGCGCGACACCGCCCAGCTCCACAGCCAGATCCTCAACCGGCTCGGCCCCTCGCCGCTGCCCGAGGATCAGCTCATCCGCGACATGGGTCTCGGCGCCAATGCGGTGGCCCCCGCGCTCGTCGATCTCGAGCTTGCGGGCCGCATTCAGCGGCAGGCAGGCGGGCTTTTGTCGCGCAATTCCTAAGCCCTCTGAAGGGCAAAAATCCCCACAGTCGCTTTACCGACGCGATACCGACGTGCTGCCGACCCGCCATTTGGCGGGTCGAAAACCGTCAAAAACCTCTGCATTGACAAAGCCCCCCGTCGCGACACATGTTCCGCCGCCACAGCCCATTCCATGAGTCGAAAGGTTAATTCATGCCCGTTGTTGTCGTCGAATCTCCGGCCAAGGCCAAGACAATCAACAAATATCTGGGCTCGGATTACACCGTTCTGGCCTCTTACGGACACGTCCGCGACCTGCCTCCCAAGGACGGCTCGGTCGACCCCGAGGCCGATTTCGACATGAAATGGGAGGTCGGCAACGACAGCAAGAAACATATCAAGGCCATCGCCGACGCCCTCAAGGACGACAACGCCCTGATCCTCGCCACCGACCCCGACCGCGAAGGCGAAGCCATCTCCTGGCACCTCGAAGAAGCCCTGCGAAAACGCAAGGTTATCAAGAAAGACACCCCCGTCAGCCGGGTCGTCTTCAACGCGATCACCAAAGCCGCCGTGACCGAGGCCATGCAAAACCCGCGCGAAATCGACACCGCGCTGGTCGACGCCTATCTCGCCCGCCGCGCGCTCGATTACCTCGTGGGCTTCAACCTCTCGCCGGTGCTTTGGCGCAAGCTCCCCGGCGCCCGCTCGGCCGGGCGCGTGCAATCCGTCTGCCTGCGTCTCATCGTCGAACGCGAGATGGAGATCGAGGCCTTCAACGCCCGCGAATACTGGTCGGTCAAGGCGCTGCTCGGCACCCCGCGCGGTCAGGAATTTGAGGCCCGCCTCGTCACCCTCGCCGGCAAGAAGCTCGACAAATACGACATCGAGAACGCCACCCAGGCCGAGCTCGCCGTGCAGGCCGTCTCCTCCCGCGATCTCTCGGTCCAGTCGGTCGAGGCCAAGCCCGCCTCGCGCAACCCGTCCGCCCCCTTCATGACCTCGACCCTGCAACAAGAGGCCAGCCGCAAATTCGGCATGGGCGCCCGCCAGACCATGAGCGCCGCCCAGCGTCTCTACGAGGCCGGCCACATCACCTATATGCGGACCGACGGCATCGACATGGCCCCCGAGGCGGTCACCGCCGCCCGCGACGCGATCACCGATCGCTATGGCGCCGAATATGTCCCCGGCAGCCCGCGCATCTACAAGAACAAGGCCAAGAACGCGCAAGAAGCCCACGAATGTATCCGCCCGACGGATATGACCCGCGACGCCGCCGCGCTCAAACTCACCGACGCCGATCAGCGCAAGCTCTATGATCTGATCTGGAAACGCACCCTCGCCTGCCAGATGGAGAGCGCCCGCCTCGAACGCACCACCGTCGAAATCGGCAGCCAGGACGGCCAGGTCGGCCTGCGCGCCACCGGTCAGGTCGTGCTCTTCGACGGCTTCCTGCGCGTCTATGAAGAGGGCCGCGACGATGACGTGACCGAGGATGACGACAAGCGCCTGCCGCAGATCGCCCAGGGCGACGCCATGGCCAAACGCGACGTCACCCCGGAACAGCATTTCACCCAGCCACCGCCGCGCTACACCGAGGCGACGCTGGTCAAACGCATGGAAGAGCTCGGCATCGGCCGCCCCTCGACCTATGCCTCGATCGTCACCACGATCCAGGAACGCGAATATGTCACCAAGGACAAAAACCGCCTGATCCCCGAGGACAAGGGCCGCATCGTCACGATCTTCTTGCTGAATTTCTTCCGCAAATACGTGGGCTATGAATTCACCGCCGATCTCGAAGAAGAGCTCGACGTCGTCAGCGCCGGCAATGCCGATTACAAACAGGTGCTCGCCCGCTTCTGGCGCGACTTCTCGGTGGCCATCGCCGAGACCTCGGAACTGCGCATCACCGAAGTGCTCGACGTGCTCGACGCCGCGCTCGCCCCGACGCTCTACCCGCCGCGCGAAGACGGCTCCGATCCGCGCATCTGCCCGCTCTGCGGCGAGGGCAAGCTGCACCTGAAAACCTCGCGCTCCGGCGGTTTTGTCGGCTGCGGCAACTACCCCGAATGCCGCTACACCCGTCCCATCGGCGGCGAAGCGGGCGACAATGGCGACCGGGTGCTGGGCGAGGACAATGGCGACGAGATCAGCCTACGCTCGGGCCGGTTCGGCCCCTATGTGCAACGCGGCGAGGCCACCGAGGAAAACAACAAGAAACCGCCCCGCGCCTCGCTCCCCAAGGGCTGGCAGCCCGCCGAGATGGATCTCGACAAGGCGCTGCTGCTCCTGAGCCTGCCGCGCGAAGTCGGCCCCCACCCCGAAGATGGCGAGCTGATCGAGGCCGGCATCGGGCGCTATGGCCCCTTCGTCAAACATGGCCGCACCTATGCCAATCTCGAATCCGTCGATGAGGTCTTTACCGTCGGCATGAACCGCGCCGTCGAAGTGCTGGCGCAAAAGGCCGCGCGTGGCGCCGGGCGCGGGGCTGCTGCGAAACCGCTCAAGGAACTGGGCGAGCATCCCGAAAACGGCGGGCCGGTGAACGTGATGCCGGGCCGCTACGGGCCCTATGTCAAATGGGAAAAGGTCAACGCCACCATCCCCAAAGAGATCGAGCCGGAACAGGTGACCATGGAACAGGCGGTGGCGCTCCTCGCCGAAAAAGCCGCCAAGAAGGGCACCCGCAAAAAGGCAGCCCCCAAGAAGGCAGCCGCGAAAAAGCCCGCCGCCAAGAAAACCGCGGCCAAAAAACCGGCGGCCAAGAAACCTGCAGCCAAGAAGGCCCCCGCCAAAAAGGCCGAGGCCGACTAACCGGCCCAATCGCGGGCCAATCGCGGCCTGTCACAAACCGCCAAATATCACGCGCCCGGCCCATAAGCGGTCGGGCGCCGTCATATTCAGGATCGCGCATTTGTGATCGCCCCGGACCTAGCTTCTGCCGCCCATCCCGTCCAGACAGGGCAAAAAACCAGAGCAGAAGGAAAGATCATGACCAGAACACCCCTGACGCGCCGCCTGGTTCTGGGCGGCCTTGCCAGCGGCTTGACCGGCGTCCTCGCGGCCCCGGCCCTGCACGCCGCCCCCGCGCCCACCGTGCTGGCCCCCACCGGCACGCGCCGCAACGCGTCGAGCTTTACCATGCAGGACTGGCGCGACCATTTCGACACGCTCGACCAAGGCGCCATCGTCGCCGACACCGGCAGCCGCGCGCTCCATTACTGGAATGCCGATGGCTCGGATTACCGGATCTACCCGACCTCGGTGCCGATGACCGAAGAGCTGACCAAGCGCGGCTATACCAAGGTCGTGCGCAAACGCGTCGGCCCCGACTGGACGCCCACGCCGAGCATGGTCGAACGCAATCCCGAGCTCAAATACATGCCCCCCGGCCCCGACAACCCGCTCGGCACCCATGCCATGTATCTGAGCTGGCCCGCCTATCTCATCCATGGCACCCATGACACGCGCAAGATCGGCCGCCGCTCCTCGGATGGCTGTATCGGGCTCTATAATGAAAAGATCGAAGAGCTCTATGCGCTGGTGCCCATCGGCACCCAGGTCCGCATCATCTAAGCGAGATCATCCCGGGCCTACCCCGGCTTTGGCCCCGGCGGCACCCCGCCGCCGGTCGCCCCATCCGGGATGGTGGCCGCCCGTGCCCCCGCCCGGCGCTCGCGCAGCATGAGATAAACGCCCGAGGCGATGATCACCACGGCCCCCAACAGCGACCAGCCATCCGGCGCTTCGCCAAACACCGCCCAGGCGAGCACCATCCCCCAGACCAGCGCCGCATAACGAAACGGCGCGATAAAGCTCACCTCGCCCATCTGCGCCCCCCGGATCACCAGCACGAAGGCAAGGCAGAGCGCCGCTCCCGATCCCGCCGCCGCCCCGAGCGCCCGCAGGCCCAGAGGCCGCCACTCCTCGCTGAGCCAGACCAAGGCGCTGGCGATCCCGATGATGGCCAGCGTCGACAAGAGCGCCACATGCACCGGGCTCACCTCGCGCGCGATGCCGCGCGTCACCACATCGCGCGCCGCCATACAGGCCGTGGCCAGCATCGCCAGCAGCGCATGGATCTGCAACGTCTCCGCCCCGGGCCGCACCACCATCGCCACGCCGAGCACGCTCACCAGCGCCGCCGCGCTGCGTTGCGGGCCGGGCCGCTCGCCATAGGCCAGCATGCCGCCCAGCATCAGAAACACCGGCAAGAGCTGATTGACCGCAATCGCCCCCGACAAGGGCATATTGACCAGCGCCAGAACCCATAGGCTCAGCCCGCAAGCCTCGAACGCCACCCGAAGCCGCACCCGCCCCCGCCGCGCCAGCGCCCAGAGTCGCGCGGGCGTCGCCACGCCCCCCAGAAAGGGCGAGAGCAGCGTCAGGAACAGCAGCGCCGCGAGGCTGCGCAACAGCAGCGCCTGCTGCCAGGTCACATATTGGCCGAGCAGTTTGACAAAGGCGTCATTGCTGGTGAAGCAGACCATCGCCAAGGTGATGAGCAGCGCGGCGCGCAGATTGTCGGTGTGCATCCCTGTCCCTCCGGCGGGCGAGTGTGGCCAGCCTCACCGCAACTGTCCAGCCGCCATCGCCCCGTGCAAGGGCGCAGAGCCCGTGGCGTAGAAATACCTAGCCACCGCGCGCCCCGTTGACAGGCTGGCCGCCGCTCGTCACAACCCCTCCATCTTACATGAGAGAGGAGAGTTTCGTGGGCAAGATCTATGGCTCTGCCGCCGAGGCGCTGGATGGGCTGCTCTTTGACGGCATGACGATTGCCGCGGGTGGCTTTGGGCTTTGCGGCATTCCCGAACTTCTGCTGAGCGCCATTCGCGACGCCGGCACCAAGGATTTGACATTCGCCTCCAACAACGCGGGCGTGGATGATTTCGGCATCGGCATCCTGCTGCAGACGCGGCAGGTGAAGAAGATGATGTCCTCCTATGTCGGCGAGAACGCCGAATTCATGCGCCAGTATCTTGCAGGCGAGCTCGAGATCGAGTTCAACCCCCAAGGCACCCTGGCCGAGCGCATGCGCGCCGGCGGCGCGGGCATCCCGGGCTTCTACACCAAGACCGGCGTCGGCACCGAAGTGGCCGAAGGCAAGGAACACAAAGAGTTCGACGGCGAGACCTATATTCTCGAACGCGGCATCTTTGCGGATCTGAGCATCGTCAAGGCCTGGAAGGCCGACGAGACCGGCAACGCCATCTTCCGCAAGACCGCGCGCAACTTTAACCCGCCCGCGGCCATGTGCGGCAAGACCTGCATCATGGAGGTCGAGGAAATCGTCCCCGTGGGCAGCCTTGACCCCGATGCCATCCACCTGCCCGGCGTCTATGTGCACCGCCTTGTCCAAGGCACGCATGAAAAGCGCATCGAGCAACGCACTGTACGGGAGGCCTGATCATGCCCTGGGACCGCAATCAAATGGCCGCTCGCGCCGCACGCGAGCTCGAAGACGGCACCTATGTCAATCTCGGCATCGGCATCCCGACCCTCGTGCCGAATTTCATCCCCGAGGGTGTCAGCGTCACGCTGCAATCAGAAAACGGGATGCTCGGCATGGGCCCCTTCCCGGTGGCGGGCAGCGAAGACGCTGACCTGATCAACGCCGGCAAGCAGACCATCACCGAACTGCCCGAGACCGCCTATTTCGACAGCGCCACCAGCTTTGGCATGATCCGTGGCGGCAAGATCGCCATGGCGATCCTCGGCGCGATGGAAGTGGCCGAAAACGGCGATCTCGCCAACTGGATGATCCCCGGCAAGCTGGTCAAAGGCATGGGCGGCGCGATGGATCTCGTCGCCGGTGTCGGCCGCGTGGTGGTGGTCATGGACCACACCAACAAGCATGGCGACAGCAAACTGCTCAAATCCTGCACCCTGCCGCTCACCGGCGCGGGCGTGGTCAACCGCATCATCACCAACCTCGGTGTGCTCGATGTGGTCGAGGGTGGTCTGAAGCTCGTCGAGCTCGCCGATGGCGTCACTGAGGACGAACTGCGCGCCGCGACCGAGGCCACGATCCTCTGAGCCGATATATATAGAATGACAAAACGGCCCTCCGCGCGGGGGCCGTTTTCATTTGGGCACTTATGGGTGACGCCCGGATTTACTGCGCCGAGGCTAGGGTCAGCGCACAGCCATCGGTCACAAACTGCGGCCGCGTCTTGCACAGCCCCCGCGCCACCTCAAAGGCCGCCAGAACCTTGGGCACATAATCGAGCGTCTCGGCATAGGGCGGCACGCCCTTGTGGCTCTTCACCGCGTTCTCGCCCGCGTTATACCCCGCCAGCGCGAGGATCGGATCGCCCTTGAACTCGGTCAAGAGCCAGTCGAGATAGGCCACCCCGCCGCGAATATTCTCGCCCGCGTCGAGACTGTCCTTGACCCCGAACCGCGCCGCCGTGTCGGGGATGAGCTGCATCACCCCCTGCGCGCCCGCGCTGCTCACCGCATCGGCCCGGCCACCGGATTCCACCGCGATCACCGCCAAGACCAGCGCCGGCGACACCTCTTTGCCAAGCGTCGACACGAGGATCTGCGGCCCATAGGCGGCGGCGAGCTTTTGCAGATGCTGCAGCCGGAACTGCGGCGCGACCTCGCCCGCCGGCGGCTTGCTCAGCCGCAACAGCGCCGTCTCGAACCGCAACAGCGTCTCTTCGCTGACCCCCGTGGGGACACCATCCCAGAACCAGCCGTATTTGCCCCGCGCCGTCGCCACATCCGGCACGGCGGCCTGCGCCCCCCCGGCGTCGGCTTCGCCCGCAGATTGCGAGGGTCGGGGCGACGGGGTTTGCGCCGCAAACTCTTCGGGCGTGATCCGCACGTCGATCCGCTTGCGCGTTCCGGGTTTGGGCGGCTTGCCCATCTTAAAGGTGAATTCTGGAAACGGGGGGGGATCCTTGGCCCAGACAGGGGCGCTGTGCAGAAAGAGACCTGCTGCCACCATCAAAACCGCCCGGCCTGCCATCCGAGAGAGATACTGCATGTTCACTGCCCATCTTTATTTTTGGGCAAAGTATCACAGAATCCCGTCAATTGCGCCAGCTTCGGCGACAATCGCACCGGTTGATTCTGCTGATTCTTCATGTTTTCCGGGTGTTACGCCGCGAAGTGCAAAAAAGTTTATGAAAAATTTCCGTTATACTTCAAACAATTAACCCTTTTACCCGCAATTAATTCTGGTTGCGCGAAAATTGCACGAATCGCGCCCAATTCCCGCCCGATTTCGCTGGCTATATCTCCCCATACCGCAGCCAAGGTCGTTTAGAGAGAGGCGGCCAGGACGGTGGAGCGGTTGTTAACTTGAGATTACATGATCCTTTGGAGGGACGACTAATGACCAAATTCATCAATGCTTTCGTGAAAGACGAAGACGGTGCCGTGACTGTTGACTGGGTCGTGCTGACCGCAGCCATCGTGGGCCTTGGTATTGCAGGCGTTGCCGCTGTCAGCGACGGCGTGGACGAGCTGGCCGGCCGTATCAGCGACGGTGTCCAAGCCGTTGACGTTGAAGGCGCACCGGCAGCCGGCGGCGAAGCTGAATAATCGCTCGCCGATACGATTTGAGAAAGCCGCGAACATCCTGTTTGCGGCTTTGCTCACCCCCAGACTTCCAGGTTGCAGCGTCGCCTGACGTGGTGCCACAACGAGGCCCGCAAGGAACAGTTCATCATTTGCTTCGCCGTTGCACATCGTAATGCTGCTGAACAAAGGATGAGTGCCATGAAAACGCTCCTTAGAAATTTCCTAAAATCTGAATCGGGTGCGATCACCGTCGATTGGGTTGTTCTGACAGCCGCAATTGTCGGGCTTGGGCTGGCCGCCGTGGCCAGCGTCCACAACAGCACCAACGGTCTGTCCGAAAGGGTAGGCAACGCCGTGGCGATCACCACGCTCGGCACCGAGGGCGAATAACGCCGCCAGAACTTCATGATCCGCGCGTGGTTTCGCCACGAAGGGTCTCTAAACTGAACGCAACCCCGGCCATGACTCGTGCAGTGGAAGATGCGCCGGGAGAAAAACGGGAAAGGAACGCCCAATGCGATTGGTATTTGGATTGGTTTTGATCGTCGGCATCGGCCTGGCGGGATTTGCCGTTTACATGGCAAAATCCGTGATTCAGGGATACCGGACAGAACTCAACAGCGCGCGCGCGGCCAATCAGCCGGCGATCAAGACCGTGGATGTCTATGTCGCCAAACGCGCCCTCGCCTATGGCGACCGTCTCACCAAGGAGGACGTCGTTCAGGTGAAATACCCGGCCCGCGCCCTTCCCGAAGGCGTGTTCCAGACCGTCGAGGATCTCTTCCCCGAGGGTCAGAAAGAATTCCGCACCGTCCTGCGGGCGATGGAGAAATACGAGGCGCTGCTTGGCGTCAAGGTCACCGCCCCCGGCGAAGATGCCGGCATCCTGACCAAGCTCGAGCGCGGCAAACGCGCCTTCGCCATCAAGGTGGACACCACCTCTGGCGTCGCGGGTTTCCTGCGTCCTGGCGATCGTGTCGATGTCTATTGGACCGGCAACACCGGCCGGGGCGGGCTGCGCACCGAAGGCGACAGCACCGGCGACGTGACCAAGCTCATCCTCACCGGCGTCAATCTGATTGCCGTGGATCAGTCGTCCAACGACCAAACCACCGGCGCCATTCTGGCACGGACCGTGACCGTCGCGGTGTCGCCGCAAGAGGTCGCCGCCCTCGCCCAGGCTCAGGCCACCGGCAAGCTCACGCTCTCCCTGCTCGGCACCAAGGAAGACACTATCGCCGAGGTGATCGAGGTCGACCAATCCTCCCTGCTCGGCCTGCAACAGGTGCAAAAGCAGGTGCAGGCGCCCGTCGAACAGGTCTGCACGATCAAGTCCCGACGTGGTGGCGAAGTGGTGGTCACCGAGATCCCCTGCACCAATTGATCGGATCGCAAAGCCACAAGAATTCAGGGCGTTCCGCACGGGACGCCCTGTTGGTTTCACGTAGCATTCCTGCAACTATTGCCCGTACAAAGCGGGAAACATGCAGCATTTTCCTTTGTTCCTTGATAAAAAATGCGAATTAGCGCAGTCTGAGCGCAATATTGGGCAAGAAGACCCACATAACTGAGGCGTGATCGGAAGGCAGGTCACAATGAAAATTAAATCTATTTGCATCGCGGCCCTATTGGGGGTCGCCATCTTTGCAGGACAGGCACCTTCGCCGGTGTCGGCAGAAAATCTTCACGTGGTACGCAAGGGCGCGTCCCGCGACATCTCTGTTTCCATGAACCGCGCGATTGTGGTCGAGAGCGATGTTCCCTTCGCGGAGCTCAGCGTCGCCAACGCCTCCATCGCGGATTTCTCTACATTGTCGGATCGCACGATCTACCTCCTCGGCAAGGCCCCCGGCCGCACGACGCTGACGCTGCTCGACGAGGCCGGTCGGCTGATCACCAATGTCGAAATCCATGTCAGCGCCGATATTTCCGAATTCAAGGAACGGCTCCGGCAGATCCTGCCCAATGAGAAAATCGAAGTGCGCACCGCCAATGACGGGATCGTGCTCTCCGGCGTGGTCTCCTCGACCCCGCGGATGCAGCGCGCCCTCGACCTGGCCCAGCGCTACGCCCCGGAACGGGTCTCGAACCTGATGTCGGTCTCCGGCAAACAGCAGGTCATGCTCAAGGTCCGCTTTGCCGAGATGCAGCGCAGCGTCTCCAAGAGCCTCGGCACCTCGCTCTTCATCGACGGGCTGAGCAACGCGGGCATCGGCGGCGCGATTTCAACCAACGGCATCGGCAGCTCGGCCCAGACCCCCGTCGGCGTTCAGCCTGGTACCGGCACCGCTGGCACCAACAACGGCGCCGCGTTCATCGGTCTGAACGCCGGGTCCGCCCAAGTCGGAATCCTGATCCAAGCGCTTGAAAGCAAAGGGCTTGTTCGCACGCTGGCGGAGCCGAACCTCACCGCCCTGTCGGGCCAAGAGGCCAATTTCCTCGCCGGTGGCGAATACCCGATCCCGGTGGCCCAGGAAGAAGGCGCCATCGCCGTCGAATTCAAACCTTTCGGCGTGCAGCTCAACTTCGTGCCCTACGTGCTCGACGACGAGGTGATCAACCTCGAGATTGCCGCTGCCGTCTCCTCCATCGACCCGAGCAATGGCTATAGCGACGGCACGATCACCATCGCCGGCTTCCGCACCCGCTCGACCTCGACCACCGTATCCTTGCGCGACGGCGACAGCTTTGCCATCGCCGGGCTCCTGCAGGATGATTTCGAGGACACCAACGGCCAGGTGCCATGGCTTGGCGATCTGCCGATCCTCGGCGCCCTCTTCCGCAGCGCCAATTATCAGCGCTCGCAGACCGAGCTGGTGATCATTGTCACCGCCCATCTGGTCACGCCCACCCGGGGCGAGGCGCTTGCCCTGCCCACCGACCGGGTGCTGCCCCCCTCCGAGGCGGATCTCTTCCTCAATGGCCGGGTCGCCCGTCAGGTGCGCAACTCCAAAGGCAGCGTCGGTGAAGTGGCCAAGCAGGACTTCAACGGCTCCTATGGCTATGTGATGGATTGATGAGGGGAGAGGGACAATGAAACATACCACAACTTTCCTCGCGCTACTGGCCCTGGCTGGCTGTGCGGCACCGGGCAGCGAAGTCTACCGCTCCTATCACAGCGAGGCGGGCGCCCTCGTCGACACCGGCAGCTTCGGCAACGCCACCATGCAAAACCAGCATGCGATGACCAATGAGGGGGCCTATGTCTACAACCTCTCGCATCGCTTCGCTAATGAGGTGGCCACCACGGTCAACTTCGCCTTCAACTCGGCCCAGCTCGATGCCGGCGCCCGCGACACGCTGCGCGAACAGGCGCATTGGATCCGGCAATTCCCCGAGGTCCGCTTCCGCGTCTATGGCCACACCGACAAGGTCGGCTCGCATGGCTATAACAAGGCCCTCGGCATGGCCCGCGCCCGTGCCGTGGTCGCCTATCTCGCCAGCCAAGGCATCAGCACCTCGCGGCTCGAGGCGGTCGCCTCTTTCGGCGAGACGCAACCGCTGATCGTCACCGAAGGCCGCGAACGCCGCAACCGCCGCACCGTGACCGAAGTCAGCGGTTTTGTGAAATCGAACCCGATCATCATGGACGGCAAATATGCCGAGGTGGTCTATCGCGAATATATCAAGAGCGCGGTCTCCGGCGCGAGATGGACCATCGTTGGCGACGCCGGCTCCTCCGAAGGGTCAGAGTAACACAAACGAGTTTCTCCCTGCCCGGCTTGTCCGGGACACCTAAAAGCCCGCCGCGACTAGGCGGGTTTTTCTTTGTCTCTAATGACCGCACAATTACGGTTTTTTAGCCCTAATGTTGCCCAGATTTTCACCGACATTCCCCTAAGCCAAAGATGCGCCCGCCCCTTATTTCGTGGGCGTATCGGGTCAGGAGAATCGTCGAACATAACGGCGGCCTGATCACCACGTCGCCAGGCGCGGCACTGAATAGGACGAATACGGCATGACGAGTAGTGCGATGCAACAACCAGAACCGAGCCCGATCGTCGCCTGCACGATTAGCAGGGACGTGCGCAACTTTGATCTGCTGATCGAGGACATGGAAACCGTCATGGGCGAGGCCTGGGGCGACCTTGGCTTTCACGAAGCCTTGGCCTTTCTCAATCAACCGGATGCCAAGGCGCTCGAATTCGTGGCCATTGCCATTGACGAGACGGACGAGAGCAATCTCGAGATGATCTCCGACATCATCCGTCAGGCCCGCGGCCGCAACATTCAGGTGATCCTCATCGCCGATGATGTGAGCCCGATCGCCCTGCACTCCCTGCTGCGTCAGGGTGCCGATGAATTCGTCCCCTACCCGCTGCCGGAGAACGAGCTGCAAGCCGCCATCGAACGGCTGCGCAAACCGGCCGAACCCGCCCCAAGTGCGACGAACAACGCGCCCACCGCCTCCGGGCGCGATGGCGTGGTCATCGGCGTCCAGGGCATTGCCGGCGGCACCGGGGCCACGACGCTCGCGGTCAACCTCGCCTGGGAGCTGACGCTCACCGACAAGAAAAATCCGCCCAAGGTCTGCATCCTCGATTTCAGCCTGCAACAGGGCAGCGTCTCGACCTTCCTCGACCTGCCGCGCCGCGAGGCCGTCTATGAAATGTGGTCCGACACCGAAACCATGGACGAGGACATCTTCCGCTCGGCTCTGCAATCGCATGAGGACAGCCTCTGGGTGCTGACCGCGCCGCCCGACATCCTGCCGCTCGACCTGATCAGCCCCGAGGATGTGAGCCGGGTGCTCGAGCTGGCCCAAAGCCTCTTTGACTATGTCATCATCGACATGCCGACGACGCTGGTGCAATGGACCGAAACCGTGCTCACCGCCTCGCAGATCTATTTCGTCACCATCGAAATGGACATGCGCTCGGCCCAGAACACGATCCGGCTCAAACGCGCCCTGCAGGCCGAAGAGCTGCCGATGGAACGGCTGCGCTTCTGTCTTAACCGGGCGCCGAAATTCACCGACCTCAACGGCAAGTCGCGGATCAAGCGCCTGTCGGAAAGCCTTGAGATCGGCATCGAACTGCAATTGCCCGATGGCGGCAAGCCGGTGACCCAGGGCGCCGACCACGGCCTGCCGCTGGCGGCCTCCGCCCCCAAGAACCCGCTGCGCAAGGAAATCGCAAAACTGGCCACCTCGCTCCACGAGCTTGGCAAGGCCGAAGCCGAGGCCGCCTGAGCCAGGGCCATGTCCGAAGGATTGAACGATGTTTTCGAGATATAAAAAGAACGGGGCCGAGCCCGCAAAACCCGTGATCCCCGCGGTCAAAGCCGAACCGCAGAGCGCCGCCGCCGCGCCCGCCCCCGAGGTCAAACCCTCGCTGCGCAAACCCCTGCCCGCAAGCTCGGCCCAGGCCGCGCCGCAGGACAAGGAGCGCAAGCGCAAGGAACGTCTCGGCGAGATCAAACTCGAAATGCACCGCTCGCTGCTCGACAATCTCAACCTGAGCGCGCTGGAAACCGCCTCCGAGGCCGAGCTGCGCGCCGAAATCGGCGCCATCACCGGCGAGGTTCTGGAAGAGCGTTCGATCATCCTCAACCGCGAAGACCGCACCACGCTGGTGCAGGAACTCTATGACGAGGTGCGCGGCCTTGGCCCGCTCGAAACCCTGCTCAAGGACGACACGGTCAACGATATTCTGGTGAACGGCCCGCATCAGATCTTCGTCGAACGCGAAGGCAAGCTCCAGCTGAGCGACGTCACTTTCAAGGACGAACGCCACCTGCTTCGGATCATCGACAAGATCGTCTCGGCCGTGGGCCGCCGCGTCGACGAATCCAACCCCTATGTCGACGCCCGTCTGGCCGACGGCTCGCGGTTCAACGCCATGGTGCCGCCGGTTGCGGTGGACGGCTCGCTCGTCTCGATCCGGAAATTCAAGAAAGACAAGCTCGGCATCGACGATCTGGTGAAATTCGGCGCCTTTTCCGAGGAAATGGCCGCCTATCTGCAGGCCGCCGTGGCGACCCGGCTCAACGTGATCGTGTCGGGCGGGACCGGTTCCGGTAAGACGACGACGCTCAACGCGCTGTCCTCCTTCATCGACAATTCCGAACGTATCCTGACCATCGAAGACACCGCCGAACTTCAGCTCCAACAGACCCATGTTGGCCGGATGGAAAGCCGCCCGCCCAACGTCGAAGGCAAGGGCGAAGTGTCGCCGCGCGACTGTCTCAAGAACGCCCTGCGGATGCGTCCTGACCGGATCATCGTCGGCGAGACCCGTGGCGAGGAAGTGATCGACATGCTGCAGGCCATGAACACCGGCCACGACGGCTCGATGACCACGATCCACGCCAACAACCCGCGCGACGGCATCAGCCGTCTGGAAAACATGGTCGCCATGGCTGGTATGGAAATGCCGCTCAAGGCCGTCCGCTCGCAGATTTCCTCGGCGGTCAACCTGCTGGTGCAGGCCTCGCGTCTCCAGGACGGCTCGCGCCGCATGACCTCGATCACCGAGATCACCGGTATGGAAGGCGACGTCATCTCGATGCAGGAGGTCTTCCGCTTTCAGCGCGTCGGCCTCACCCCCGACAACAAGATCATCGGCCATTTCACCGCCACCGGCGTCCGCTCGGCCTATTCCGAACGGTTCCGTCTCTGGGGCTATGACCTGCCGCCGTCCATCTACGAACCCACAAAGGCGGGATAAGCCCCATGAGCCTCAGCATCGAACCCATCATCTACGGCCTGATCTTCGTCGGCGTGCTTGTGCTGGTCGAAGGGATCTACCTCACGGTCTTCGGCAAATCCATTTCGCTCAACAGCCGCGTCAACCGCCGGCTCGAGATGCTGGACAAAAACGCCAACCGCGAAGAGGTCATGGAAAAGCTGCGCAAAGAGATGCAGCTCCACCTGCGCTCGCGCCGCATCCCGCTCTATGCGATCCTCGCCACCAAGGCCCAGAAGGCCGCCATCGCCTTCTCGCCGAAACAGCTCATCATGCTGATGGTGCTGCTGAGCATGGTGGCCTTCGTCGGCCTGACCTTCGGCACCGCCACCTCGCTGCCCGTCCGCATTCTCGCCTCCATCGGCATCGGCGTCAGCGCGATCTTCATGTGGATCTCCTCCAAGGCCAAGAAACGCACCGCCCGGCTCGAGGAACAGCTCCCCGACGCGATCGAGCTCATGGTGCGCTCGCTTCGCGTGGGTCACCCGTTCTCGGCCGCGATCTCCATCGTGGCCAATGAGGTCTCTGACCCGCTCGCCACGGAGTTTGGCATCATCGCCGACGAGGCCGCCTATGGCCGCGAACTGGGCGAGGCGCTCAAGGACATGGCCGAACGGCTCGACATGCAGGATCTGCGCTTCCTCGCCGTGGCCGTCACCATCCAGCAGCAATCGGGCGGCAACCTCGCCGAAATCCTCGACGGCCTGTCCAAGGTGATCCGCTCGCGGTTCAAGCTCTTCCGCCGGGTCAAGGCCATCACCGCCGAGGCCAAATGGTCCGGCAACTTCCTCTCCGGCTTCCCGTTGATGGCCCTCATCGGCATTCAGCTCATCGACCCCAATTACTATGACGAAGCCATGGAACACGCGTTTTTCATCCCCGCGGCTATCACCGTCGGCGTCTTTCTTGTCCTGAACCTGATCGTCATGCGCGGTCTGGTGAACATCAAGGTTTGAGGAAACTTACCCCATGTCTCAATTGAACGATTTCCTCACGGCAAACCTGGGCGAATTTGGCCCGCTGATCGCCGTCGGCACGCTCGGCCTGCTCTTGATCATGATCACCGTGGTGCTCATGATCAATCAGCCCGAAGACCCGCTCGACAAGCTCAAGAAATCGCAAAAGCAGCAGGGCCTGGAAACCAAGGCCAAGCTGCGCTCCGGCTCGCGCAACGAAAAGCTCGACAAATATGCGAATTTTCTCGAGCCGCAGGACGAGAAGCAGATGTCGGAGATGCGCAAGAAGCTCCTGCAAGCGGGCTATCGCAACCGTGACGCCGTGCGCTACTACCATTTCGCCCAATTCGCCCTCGGCCTCGGGCTTCTGGTGGTGGGCGTGATCTACTTCCTGCTCTTCGTGCAGGGCCCGGACACCACCACCACCCAGACCATCCTCTATATCCTCGTGCCCGGCGCCATCGGCTATCTCGCGCCGAAATACTGGGTCACCAAACGCCAGCAACAGCGCCAAGAGGAAATTCAGGACGGCTTCCCCGACAGTCTCGACATGATGCTCGTCTGCGTCGAGGCCGGGCAATCCATGGACCAATCCATCGTCCGCGTCTCCGAGGAAATCCGCGCCTCCTACCCGGCGCTGGCCGATGAATATCAACTCGTCGCGCAACAGATCAAAGCCGGCCGCGACAAGGCCTCAGTGCTCAATGAAATGGGCGACCGCTGCGGCGTGCAGGACATCTCGTCCTTCGTCACCGTGCTGGTCCAGTCGCAGACCTTCGGCACCTCGGTGGGCGATGCGCTGCGCGTCTATGCCGCCGAGATGCGTGACAAAAGGGTCATGCGAGCCGAGGAAAAGGCCAACAAGATCCCGACCAAGATGACTTTGTGCACGATGGGGCTTACCGTGCCCCCATTGCTGATCATCCTTGTCGGCCCTTCGGTTCTCGGCATCATGGACCTGATGACCATGGGCACGGGTCTCTGACCCCCGCCCGAGGCGGACCGATAGGCTAGACGGGCACAGGCTGGACCGGTAGACGGTGGGAATGACAAAGACGGCTCTTGCTCTGGCACTGCTCATCGCCCTGGCCGGGTGCTCCGACAGCACCCTGCCGGAGGACCCCTTTGCACCCGGCGTCGCCGACAGCGGCCATTCCACCGACCCGCTCACCGTGGCCCATCGCCTCGTGCGCGCCCAGGAATACGAACTGGCGCTGCAGGCCTTCTCCCGCGCCGCGCTCAAGGACGGGATGACCCCGGAAATCATGGCCGGCATGGGCACCGCCAATCTCGGGCTGCGCCGCCTCGGCCAGGCCGAAACCCTGCTGCGCGACGCGATCAAGGCCGAGGACGCGGTGCCGGAAACCTGGAACAACCTCGGCGTCGTGCTGATGGAACGCGGCGAAACCGCCGAAGCCTCGCAAATCTTCCGCCACGCCTATGCGCTCGACAATGGCGAAAGTGACGCAATCCGCGATAATTTACGCTTGGCACTCGCCAAGCTTGACGAGGCGGTTTATGATCCTGACACAGAGCAAGAATATAAAATCGTGCGACGCGGCAGCGGGGATTTCCTGATCCGTAAGATACGATAACGAGGCAGTAGCAGTAAGAGGACGCAGAAAAAATGCGCCACCCTATCCTTGTTTCGCTGTGCATCCCGGCACTGGTGGCTTTGGCTGCCTGTGAAAATACCGGTGAGGATGCGACCCGATCCTTCAATGGCGTGAACGTCATTGACGAAAGCAATCTCAACGATGTCATGCTGACCGTCGGCGACCCGAACGAGGCGGTCACCTATTTTCAGCGTGCCACCGGCGAACAGCCCGACCGCATCGACCTGCAACGCGGGCTGGCCAAATCGCTGATCCGCGCCGGACGCCATACCGAGGCCGTCTCCGCCTGGCAAAAGGTCGTGGCCCATAAGGACGTCACCGATGACGACCGGGTGGAACTGGCCGATGCGCTGATCCGCAACGGCGACTGGAAAGCCGCGGAAAAGACCCTGAACACCGTGCCCCCCACGGTCGAGACTTTCAAACGCTACCGGCTCGAGGCGATGGTCGCCGACAGCAACAAGGACTGGAAAAAGGCCGACAGCTTCTACGACACCGCCGTCGGTCTCACCACCACCCCGGCGGGCGTCATGAACAACTGGGGCTATTCCAAGCTCACCCGCGGCGATTACGCCGATGCCGAACGGCTCTTTGCCGATGCGATCCGGCTCGATGGCAAGCTTTTCACCGCCAAGAACAACCTGATCCTCGCCCGGGGTGCGCAAAAGAAATACACCATGCCGGTGATGCCCATGTCGCAATCCGAGCGCGCCGAGCTGCTCTATTCTCTCGGGCTCACGGCGGTGAAACAGGGCGATGTCACCATCGGCAAGGGGCTCTTGCGCGATGCGGTCGACACCCACCCCCAGCATTTCGACGCCGCCGCCCGCAGCCTGGCCGCGCTGGAAAACTCCTAAACCCTGTCGCGCGGGGGCTCCCTCCCCCTCCTCCGCGCGCCCCACCCCGTCACTATCTGGCACCCACCACGATCTGAGCTGAGCCACCGCAACACCGGCCTTCCCGGATCACAGGACATCGCCATCGCGCCAGGAGCCGAGCCATGGAGATCACTCAAACAGCCGCGACGTGGTTTTTCCCCTTCGCCCTGCCCATCTGCCTCTGGGTCGCCTATACCGACCTCAAGCTGATGAAGATCCTCAACCTCGCCGTTCTGGCGCTGATCGCGGTCTTTGTGGTGATCGGCCCCGTCGCCCTGCCCTTCGACGCCTATCTCTGGCGCTATGCGCATTTCCTGGTGATCCTTGCGCTTGGCATCGGGCTCAACGCCGCCGGTCTCGTCGGCGCGGGCGACGCCAAATTCGCCGCCGCCGCCGCGCCTTTCGTGGCGCTGGGCGACATCCGGCTCCTGCTCGTCATCCTCGCCTTCACCCTCGTGGCGGGCTTTGCGGCGCATCGGCTCGGCAAACACACCCGCCTGCGCAACCTCGCCCCCCATTGGGAGAGCTGGCACCGCGAAGGCAAATACCCGATGGGGCTGAGCCTCGGCGGCGCGCTGGCGATCTACCTCGGCCTCGGCTTCTGCTACGGCGCGTGAGGCGCGCGCTCAGGGCGAAATCCACCACAGCCGCTTTACCGCCGCCATACCGACAGGATACCGACCCGCCATATCGGCGGGTTTTTCCTGTGCCGCGGGCGTGCTTTTGGCGGATTTCGCCACTGTCGTTTTACCGTCGCAATACCGACGTGGTACCGACCCGCCATTTTACCCTCTGCCGCCCCTCCCCGGCCCAACGGCTTCCTTAATATGTCCTCATTTTGCAGGCATACCGGAGCCGAGTTCGGACAGGTCATGGAACCCCAATCATGAATATGGAAGTCACCCAGCAAGGCGTGCAGCCCCCCCCGCCGCCCAACCGTATCGAAGAGATGCGTATCCCCGTCGTGATGATGCGGGACATCTTGCTAAAAACCATGTTTCGCAAGAACTTAGACCTCGTGACCGACATCTCCGAGGCGATCTGCCTGCCCCGTGCCGTGACCCAGGAACTGGTCGACATGGCCCGCACGCAGCTGCTTCTCGAAGCCACCGGCACGCTCAATGCCAACTCCGGCAACGAGATGGGCTATCAGCTCACCGACGCCGGCAAGCAACGCGCCCTCGACGCTCTCGCCCAGTCCGAATATTTCGGCGCCATGCCCGTCCCCCTCTCGGTCTATTCCGAACAGATCAAACGCCAATCCATCCGCAGCATTCAGATCACTCGGCAGGAACTGACCTCGGCGATGGGCCATCTCGTGCTGCCCAACAACCTGCTCGATCAGCTCGGCCCGGCGGTCTCCGCCGGTCGCTCGATCCTGATGTACGGCCCGCCGGGCAACGGTAAATCGAGTATTTCCAACGGCATACGTGACGCTATGGGCGACAAGATCTATGTCCCCCGCGCCATCGAATATTCCGGCCAGGTGATCACCGTCTATGACCCGATCGTGCATTCCAAGGCCGAGGTCGAGACCGACGACCCGAACTCGCTCCGCCGCCGCCGCACCTTCGACACGCGCTATGTGCGCTGCGAACGGCCCACCGTGATCACCGGCGGGGAGCTGACGCTCGACATGCTCGACCTCGTCTACAACCCCACCGCCCGCACCTATCAGGCCCCGCTGCAGCTCAAGGCCACCGGCGGCATCTTCATCGTCGACGACCTTGGCCGTCAGGCCGAACCGCCGCAGAACCTCGTCAACCGCTGGATCGTCCCGCTCGAAGAGAGCAAGGACATCCTCGCCCTGCAATCGGGCGAGAAATTCGAAGTGCCTTTCGACACGCTGGCGATCTTCTCGACCAACTTCCATCCCAATGAAATCTTTGACCAAGCCGCGCTCCGCCGGATCTTCTACAAGATCAAGATCGACGGGCCTAACCAGGCGGATTTCCTCAAGATTTTCGCCATGGTCGCCAAGAAAAAGAAGATGCCGCTGAGCGAACCCGCCCTCGTGCATCTGCTGAAAAAGAAGTACCCGACGATCAACAATGTCTATGCCAACTATCAGCCGGTCTTCCTCATCGACCAGATGATTTCGATCTGCGAATTCGAGGGCATCCCCAATCAGATGTCGCCGGACCTGATCGACCGGGCCTGGGCCAACATGTTCGTCAAGGACGAGGCCATCGTGCGCTGATCGCGCGGCAGTTTTTGCAAGAAAATCACCGGGCGGCGCATTACATATCTCGGCATGACCGAGCTCGCGCCGCCCTTTTCCACCTTCTTCACCGCCCGTGGCTGGACCCTCCACCCGCATCAGCGCGACATGCTCGCCCGCGCCGACGCCGCCGCGCTGCTGCTTGTCGCGCCCACCGGCGGCGGCAAGACGCTGGCCGGATTTTTGCCGACACTGGTTGAACTTGGCCCCGATCCCGCCCCCGGGTTGCACACGCTCTATATCTCGCCTCTCAAGGCGCTCGCCGCCGATATCCGCCGCAACCTGCGCCGCCCGGCCCAAGAGATGGGGCTCAACATCCGGATCGAGGACCGCACCGGCGACACCTCCTACACCCAGAAGCGCCGCCAGCGCGCCGACCCGCCCCATATCCTGCTGACCACGCCCGAAAGCCTTGCGCTCTTGACCTCCTACGAGGACGCGCCGCGCATCTTTGCCGGGTTGCAGCGGGTGGTCATCGACGAGGCCCATGCGCTGGCCGAGTCCAAGCGCGGCGATCAGCTCATGTTGGCCCTATCGCGGCTCGAGACGCTCTGCCCCGGTCTGCGCCGCGTCGGTCTTTCCGCCACGGTCGAGGACCCGCCCGCGCTCGCCCGCTTCCTCGCGCCGCATCCCGCGCCCTGCGAGATCCTCCTGGCCGATCCCGGCCCCGATCCCGATATCGCCATGCTCGACGTCGACGCCGCCCCGCCCTGGGCCGGGGGCGGGGCCGCCCATGCCATCCCCGCCGTGCTCGACGCCGTGCGCGCCCACAAGACCACGCTGATCTTTCACAACACCCGCGCGCAGGCGGAAATTTTCTTTCATAATCTGTGGCTTGCCAATGACGATGCGCTGCCCATCGGCATCCATCATGGCAGTCTCGACCGTGCCCAGCGCGAGCGGGTCGAAGCCGCCATGCAAGAAGGCACGCTGCGCGCCGTGGTCTGCACCGGCAGTCTCGATCTTGGGCTCGATTGGGGCAATGTCGATCTGGTGATCCAGATCGGCGCCCCGAAGAATGTCAAACGGCTGGTGCAACGAATTGGGCGCGCCAATCACCGCTATAACGCGCCCTCCAAGGCCCGGCTGGTCCCTGCCAACCGCTTTGAGGTGATCGAATGCCGCGCCGCGCTCGAGGCGGTGCGCGCCCGCGATCTCGATGGCGCGCCGCGTGGTCCCGGCCCGCTCGACGTGTTGTGCCAGCATATCCTGATCAGAGCCTGCTCTGGCCCGTTTGACGCCGACGCACTCTATTCTGAGGTTGCCCGCGCCGGTCCCTATGCCGATCTCAGCCGCGCCACGTTTGACGATTGTCTCGCGTTTTGCGCCACCGGCGGCTATGCCCTGCGGGCCTATGACAAATGGCGTCGCCTGATGCAGCGGCCTGACGGGCTGTGGCAACTGCGCGACCCGCGCAGCGCCGCGCTCATCCGGATGAATATCGGCACCATTCAGGATGCCGATCTGGTTAAGGTCCGGCTCAGACGCAACCGGGGCGGCAAGCCGCTGGGCGAGGTCGAAGAGGCCTTTGCCGCCTCGCTGTCGCCCGGAGATACCTTTCTCATCGGCGGTCAGATCGTGCGCTATGAGGGGCTACGCGAGATGGTGGTCGAGGTCTCGCCAGATGCCGCGCGCAAACCCCGGCTGGCGGTGTTTGGCGGCACGAAATTCGCCACCTCCTCGCAGCTCAGTCAGCGTATCCTGACCATGCTGCAACAAGACAGTTGGCCCGATCTGCCGGGATATAGCCAAGACTGGCTCCGGTTGCAGCGCGAGATGTCCCGCCTGCCCGAGCCCGGTCGATTGCTGATCGAGAGCTTTCCCCATGACGGGCGCGAACATGCCTGTGTCTACGGCTTTGCCGGGCGCAATGCGCAGCAAACACTGGGGCTTTTGCTGACCAAGAGGATGGAGGACCTGGGCCTTGATCCGCTGGGGTTCGTGGCCACGGATTACGCGACGCTGATCTGGGGGCTCGAGCCGCTGACCGATGCCACGCCGCTGCTCGACATTGCCTCTCTGCGCGACGGTCTCGACCATTGGCTGATGGGCAACGCGGTGATGAAGCGGAGCTTTCGCGGGGCGGCCACCATTGCCGGGCTCATCACCCGCAACATGCCCGGCAATCGCAAGAACGGGCGGCAGGCCACCATGTCGTCGGATATCCTCTATGATACATTGGTGAAATACGACCCCGACCATTTGCTGTTGCGGATCACGAGGGACGAGGCGATGCGCGGCCTTGTAGATTTTGCCCGGATCGAAGAGATGGCCGAGCGGGTTGCAGGGCGGATCGATCTGCTGCGTCTCGACCGGATTTCGCCCTTTGCCGCGCCCTTGCTTCTCGAAGTGGGCAAGGTGCCGATCAAAGGCGCCGCCGAAGAGCGGCTGCTCGGCAAAGAGACCACGCGGCTCTTGGCCGAGGCTGGGCTGGATGCGCTCTGATCCTTGCCTGCCGGAGCGCGCATCCGATCTCTTGCAATTTCCGCGCAGGCCAGCCAAAGAACATTGCATGAACGGGCATGCATTCACCTTGGCGGGAACCGATCTCATCGCGCTGGCCAGCGGCGCGCTCTATTGGCCTGCGCAGGATGTGCTCTGTGTCTCGGACCTGCATCTCGGCAAGGCGGCGCGGCGCGGGCGGCTCGGTCAGGCGACGCTGCCGCCCTATGAGACGCGCGACACGCTGGCGCGGCTGGGGGCGGTGCTCGGCCATACCGCGCCCCGCACGGTCATCTGTCTCGGCGACAGTTTCGACGATCCCGAGGCGGCGCGAGAGCTGAGCGACCCCGATGCTGAGACGCTTAGAGCCCTGCAAAACGGACGACGTTGGATTTGGATCGAGGGCAATCACGATCCCGGGCCCCTCGGTCCTGCAGGGGAGCATATGCCGAATCTGGCGATCGGCGCGCTGCGGTTTACCCATAATGCCACCCCGCAAGGCTCGGGTGAAATATCGGGCCATTATCACCCAAAGGCCACGGTACGGAGCAAGGGGCGGGCCATGTCGCGCCCGGCCTTCCTGATTGATGCGACGCGGGTGATCCTGCCCGCCTTTGGCACCTATACCGGCGGCCTGCGCTGTTCCGATCCCGTGCTCGCCCGCCTCATGTCACCCGATGCCATCGCGGTGCTCACCGGGGCGCGGGCGCTCTGCCTGCCCATGGGGCGCGCCTAGCGGCTAGAGGATGCCCGCCGCTTCGAGATCCGGTTTGTATTTGCGTCCAACCGGGATTTCATCGCCATTGGTGAGGCGGATCACAATTTTGTGAGGTGTGGGTTTCAACACCTCCTGAATGGCCGCACGGGTCACCCAATGCGACCTATGGGCGCAATAGCCCTCTTGCGGATCGGTTTCCCCAATCGCGTCGATGAATCGCATGCGCAGGCGGTGGCTGCCATGTTCCGTCACCACCTCTACAAAATGCCCATCGGCAGACAGGCGCAGGATCTGACCGCGCAACTCTTCGGGAAGCCGCTGCATGAGCCGCGGTTCCGGAAGTTCGATCTTGCCGGGATAACGGTCACCACGCTGGGACGGACGGCGGAACTCCGGTGTGAGGCGGCGCAGGAGGACGAGAACCATACAGACCAGCAGCACATACATGACCGCCACGAAGAACGATGGTGCGGGATTGCCGTTGAGATTGGCAAGAAACGCCCCAACCCACCATACGAAAGGACCGAACAGCATCAGTCCCAGTGTCACAGCGACCAGTTCAAACTTGGCCTTATCCTGCGGGCGAATGAACGCCATCGTCACCGCCCGAACGAAGTGATCGCCCAAGATCGCGACGGTGACCACCGCCGTCCAGAACCCCAGCCGCGGCAGCGCCTCCATGGCGATATAGGTGCCAAACGGACCGGCAGCCCAGGTCACCAAAATCAGACTGACCCATAGGCTCACCGTTAACGGCGACGACAAGCTGCCGAAGATCTGTGCGAAGACGTTTCTGACATGATCTCGGGTTGGTAAACTCAAAGCGAACCTCTTTCTCGGACATTACAACCCTGACAGGCAATTGTATATTTTTCGTAGACACGACAAGGACTTCTGTCAGTTTGGACGGTAAAAGAGCTTATCAATCGATTGGCGGGAAAACAAAAATGGGAAATTCAGAAGGCTGGTCCCCATCGCAGATCAGCAAGATCCAACGCAGCTTTGCGTCGCAATCCCTCATGGCGACATTGGGCGCACAGCTGAGCCGGGTTTCCAAGGGGGAAATCGAAATTACCTGCCCGATCCTCGAAGGCAGCCAGCAGCAGCACGGCTTTGCCCATGCCGGACTCACTTTTTCGATAGGTGACAGCGCGGCGGGCTATGCCGCGCTCAGCATCATGCCCGAAGAGGCTGAGGTGCTCACCTCCGAGATGAAGATCCACCTGCTCGCCCCGGGGCGTGGCGATGTTTTGGTGGCGCGCGGCAAGGTCATCAAGCCGGGCCGCCGGCTGGTCATCGCGCAGGCCGATATCTTTGGCGTGACCGAGGGCCAGGAAACCCATGTGGCCACCATGCTCGGCACGCTGGTTCCGATCCTGCCAAAGTAAAACCCCGATGCGCGCACCGGGGTTCTAAGACGTCTCAATTCAAGTCGGGATTGTTCAGGCGGTGAGCCCTTCGGGCTCGGACAGGTCATTTGACCGGCAGCACGCGGTGACCGTATTGGCCAGCAGGCAGGCAATGGTCATCGGCCCGACACCACCCGGCACCGGCGTGATCGCCCCGGCCACCTCTTTGGCGCTTGCGAAATCGACATCGCCCACGAGGACATTCTTGCCGTCACGCTCGATCCGGTTGATGCCCACGTCGATCACGGTGGCGCCTTCCTTGATCCAGTCACCCGGCACCATTTCAGGGCGGCCAACGGCGGCCACGACGATATCGGCGCGGCGCACCACCTCTGCCAGATCCTTGGTCCGGCTATGGGCGATGGTCACGGTGCAGCTGTCGCCCAGCAGAAGCTGTGCCATCGGTTTGCCCACGATGTTCGAGCGGCCAATCACCACCGCATTCATCCCCGAGAGCGACCCGTGGTGATCGCGGAGCATCATCAGGCTGCCCAGCGGCGTGCAGGGGACCATGCTCTTTTGCCCGGTGCCGAGCAGGCCAACGTTCGAGATGTGAAAGCCGTCCACATCCTTTTCCGGGCTGATCGAGTTGATCACCAGATCTTCATCCAGATGCTTGGGCAGCGGCAGTTGCACAAGGATGCCATGCACGCTGTCATCCTTGTTGAGCGTGTCGATCAGGGCCAGCAGATCGGCCTCGGACGTGTCGGCGTCGAGCTTGTGCTCGAAAGAGTTCATGCCCACTTCGACGGTCTGTTTGCCCTTCGAGCGGACATAGACCTGGCTGGCCGGATCTTCGCCCACCAGAACCACCGCCAGACCGGGGGTGATCCCATGCTCTTCCTTGAGCCGCGCCACATGGCCCGCGACCTTTTCGCGAATGGTGGCGGCGAAGGCTTTGCCGTCGATGATCTTGGCTGTCATTTCAAACTCTCCTTGCGGCGCGTGACCGCCGTGTACTCTGTTCGCTGTGTGACCTCAGGCGCGACCCGCCTGAGGAGAAGTTCCATAAATCCGGCGTCGCAATGACAATCTCCCTGCCGCCACGAGGGCGACAGGGAGGTCGGTATGTCAGCCGAAGGATCGCGGCATCAGAAGAGGCCTTCGATCTGCCCCGCGTCGTTGAGGCGGATCGCCTCGGCAGAGGGGACGCGCGGCAGGCCGGGCATGGTCATGATCTCACCGCAGACAACCACGACGAAACCGGCACCCGCCGAGAGGCGCACTTCGCGCACCGGAACCGAATGGCCGGTGGGCGCGCCACGCAGGTTCGGATCGGTCGAGAAGCTGTACTGCGTCTTGGCCATACAGATCGGCAGCTTGCCATAGCCCTGCTCTTCCCAGAGCTTGAGCTGATCGCGGATCTTCTTGTCGGCCAGAACCTCGTCGGCACGATAGATGCGCTTGGCGATGGTTTCGATCTTCTCGAAGAGCGGCATGTCGTCGTCATAGATCGGCGAGAAGTTGGCATTGCCCGCATCTGCGACTTCGACAACCTTGCGTGCCAGATCGGCAGAACCTTCCGAGCCCAGTTCCCAGTGACGCGACAGGACGGCCTCGGCGCCATGCGCCTTGACGAAATCCTTGACGGCCTGGATCTCGGCGTCGGTGTCGGTGACGAAATGGTTGATCGCCACGACCACCGGCACACCGAAGGATTTGACGTTCTCGATGTGACGACCGAGGTTCGGACAGCCCTTCTTGACCGCTTCGACATTCTCAGCGCCAAGATCGGCCTTGGCCACGCCGCCGTTCATCTTCATCGCGCGGACGGTGGCCACGAGAACCACGGCAGACGGTGCGATACCGGCCTTGCGGCACTTGATGTTCATGAACTTTTCAGCACCGAGGTCGGCGCCAAAGCCTGCCTCTGTCACAACGTAATCGGCCAGTTTCAGCGCCGTGGTGGTGGCGATGACCGAGTTACAGCCATGCGCGATGTTGGCGAAGGGGCCACCATGCACGAAGGCCGGGTTGTTTTCGAGCGTCTGCACGAGGTTGGGCTGCATCGCGTCCTTGAGCAGGACGGTCATTGCGCCTTCGGCCTTGATATCGCGGGCGAACACGGGGGTACGGTCACGGCGGTAGGCCACGATCATGTCGCCGAGACGACGCTCGAGATCCTTCAGGTCGTTGGCGAGGCAGAGGATCGCCATGACTTCGGAAGCCACGGTGATGTCAAAGCCGCCTTCGCGCGGGAAGCCGTTGGCCACGCCGCCGAGCGACACGTTGATCTGACGCAGGGCGCGGTCGTTCATGTCGACAACGCGACGCCATTGCACCCGACGCACGTCGATCTCGAGCTCGTTGCCCCAGTAGATGTGGTTGTCGATCATCGCCGACAGCAGCGAATGCGCGCTGGTGATGGCGTGGAAGTCACCCGTGAAATGCAGGTTCATCTCTTCCATCGGAACGACCTGCGCATAGCCGCCACCGGCCGCGCCACCCTTCATACCAAAGTTCGGCCCGAGCGACGCTTCGCGGATGCAGATCATCGCTTTCTTGCCGATGTGGTTCAGGCCGTCGCCCAGACCCACGGTGGTGGTCGTCTTACCTTCGCCCGCCGGGGTCGGGTTGATCGCGGTCACGAGGATCAGCTTGCCGTTCTTGCGGTCCTGAACGGAGTTGATGAAATCCTGGCTGACCTTGGCCTTGTCATGGCCATAGGGCAGCAGATGCTCGGACGGAATGCCAAGCTTGTCGCCGATCTCTTGGATCGGTTTTTTATTCGCCTCGCGTGCGATTTCGATGTCGGTTTTGTAACCCATGCTGGTCCCCTTCTTTGGCCAAGGCCGATGTCTCTCTGGCGTCTGATAGCGAGTCTGCCTTGGGTTCCAGCACGGTTTTCCGACATATATCACCTTGGTTGCGGCGATAGCGGCTGAAATCGTTTCCCTTCGGAAACAATTTGATCGCTTACCAGCGCTTGGCCTCGGCGCTGAGCACCCCGTCGAGCGGCGCCCAGACTCGCTGATCGGGGATGAAAAGCCGCAGCGCATCACCGACCCGAAGCCGCCCCTCGCGTTCGACCCAGGCCGTCACCCCGCGCCGACCGCGGGCAGCTGGCAGGAAGGTCTTGCCCTCACCGGGACGCGCTGCCTCAATCTCGCGCGCAGGGAGCTGACAGGGGCGGTTCTCCATATCGATCACCAAGGTGACGCCATCTTCGCCCTGCAGCCGCGACGACGGCGGCACATGGGTGAAATCAGGGATACCTTCGATCAGGATCGACACGCCGAGCCATTGCGGGTCGAGCTCCTCTCCGCCCATCGTCTCGCTGATCGCCGCGACCTCTTCGGCAGACAGGATCGAGAACTGACGCACATTGCGAATGTCCGTGCCGCGCGGGTGCATATCCTTGACCCGCACACAGGAGGGCCGGGTTTCGCCCCAGTGACGGCCCCGGGTGTCGCCGCCATAGCGCGCCTCGATCTCTTGAACCGGGCTGGCGCGCACGCCGTCGCTCTCGGGGCGGTCGACACAGCCGAGCCAAGTGATACGGGCGATAAAGTCGGTGGCGGCAAGGGCGGGCATAGGCATCTCCGGTGACAAAGGAACTGCCGCCAACCTTCCCGCCCGATGTGATCAGGTCAACGCAAAAGCGGCGCAAACTGCGCCGCCTTCATCAGAAATATACTTGGGTCATTAGACCGTGAGCGTGAAGAACAGCCGCCGGAAGGGAAAGAGCACCGACCCATCGGCGCGCACCGGATAGGCCACCTGCATCGCCTCTTCATAGCGGCGGATCAATTCGGCCTTTTCATCGGCCTCCAGCGCGTTGAGAACGGGGCGCGCATAGGTGCTCTCGGTATAGCGGCGCACGGGATGGCTGCCTTTTTCGGCCACGAGGCGTTGATAATACTCGGTTTCCCAAAGGCGGAACCGGCCCATCGGCGCCAGCAGCTCGTCATATTTCTGCGGTGCCATGACCCCCGGCGTGCCCATCTTCTCGATCCGGTTGGGGAACATCTCTTCGCTCAGCGACAGCCACACGCGATGCGAGGGTGCCTTGTTCTGATGCGGCATCTGCACCGCCAGCGTGCCGCCCTTCGCAAGCATCTGCGCCAGACGCGGCAAGAGCTTTTCATGCTCGCCCACCCAATGCAGCGCCGCATTGGAAAAGATCAGCCCCGGCGCACGGCGCGGATGCCAATCCCGGATATCGGCCTGCTGCAGGCTGGCGTAACAGCTCGCGGTGCGGGCCTTTTCAAGCATCGCGGGCGAGGCATCGACCCCGACGATCGATCGGCCCTCTGCCCGCGCCTTGAGAGCGGGGCCAAGCTGACCATTACCACAGCCCAGATCAATGACATCCCCGGCGGCCATCTGGCCCACCGCGTTCAGCAGATCCAGCCCCGGGCGCAAGCGGAGATCCCGGAACCGTTCATAGGCACCGGGATTCCAGTCAGGGCTATTGGCCATACCGCTCACGCAGAGGGCTCGGGCTCGAGACCGCCGTCACCGCCACGCGGGGTTTTCGGCTTGGTTTTCGGGATCGCGGTGACCGAGGGCGCATTGCCTTCGTCCGATCCGTCATCCTCGTCATCGCTGAGATGCGGCGGCTCCCCGCGCATCACGCGCTTGATCTCTTCGCCGGTCAGCGTCTCGTATTCGAGAAGGCCCTGCGCCAGACGCTCGAACTCTTCCTCGTTTTCCGAGATGATCTTGAACGCAATGTCATAGCCGTCATCGATGAATTTCTTCACCTCTTGCTCGATCAGCTCCTTGGTATGGGCCGAAACCGAGAGACCGGCAGTGTTGCCGCTATAACCTTCATGGGCTTCGGCATAATCGACATTGCCGACCTTGTCCGACATGCCATAGCGCAGCACCATGGCCCGGGCGAGCTGGCTCGCCTGTTGAATATCGCCCACCGGGCCCGACGACACGCTGTCGGCACCGTATTTGAAAATCTCGGCCGCCTTGCCCGCCATGGTCATAGCAATGCGCTGATGCAGCTCGTCTTTGAACATCTGCAGCTTGTCGATCTCCGGCAGGCTCATCACCATACCCAGAGCGCCGCCGCGCGGGATGATCGTCGCCTTATAGACCGGATCGCATTTCGGCAGTTTCAGACCGACGATGGCATGACCAGCCTCGTGATAAGCGGTCTTTTCCTTCTGGTCCTGCGTGAGAACCATCGACCGCCGTTCGGCCCCCATCATGACCTTGTCCTTGGCCATCTCGAAATCGTCCATGGTGACAAACCGCCGCCCGATCCGCGCCGCCATGAGCGCCGCCTCGTTTACGAGGTTGGCCAGATCCGCGCCCGAGAAGCCGGGCGTGCCGCGCGCGATGATGCGCAGATCGACATCGGGGCCGAGCGGCGTCTTGCGGGCATGCACGCCGAGGATCTTCTCGCGACCCTTGATGTCGGGATTGGGCACGGTGACCTGACGGTCAAACCGGCCGGGACGCAGCAGCGCCGGGTCCAGCACATCCTTGCGGTTGGTGGCCGCGATGATGATCACGCCTTCATTGGCCTCGAACCCGTCCATTTCGACCAGCAGCTGGTTGAGCGTCTGTTCACGCTCGTCATTGCCGCCGCCATAGCCCGCGCCACGATGGCGCCCCACGGCGTCGATCTCATCGATGAAAACGATGCAAGGCGCGTTCTTCTTGGCCTGTTCGAACATGTCGCGGACACGGCTCGCGCCGACACCGACGAACATCTCGACAAAGTCAGAGCCCGAGATGGTGAAGAAGGGCACACCCGCCTCGCCCGCAATCGCCCGCGCCAGAAGCGTCTTACCGGTGCCCGGAGGGCCCACCAGCAGCGCGCCTTTGGGGATTTGCCCGCCAAGACGGCTGAATTTCTGCGGATTGCGGAGAAACTCGACGATCTCTTCGAGCTCTTCCTTGGCCTCATCGATCCCGGCCACATCGTCAAAGGTCACGCGGCCATGTTTCTCGGTGAGCATCTTGGCCTTGGACTTGCCAAAGCCCATCGCGCCGCCTTTGCCGCCGCCCTGCATCCGGTTCATGAAATAGACCCAGACCGCGATCAGCAGAAGGAAGGGGGCAAGCGTCAGAAGGAAGGCCTGGAACCCGGATTGTTCCTGGCTTTCGGCCTGAACGGGGATGCCCTTTTCGATGAGAAGCTTGGTCACTTCGGCATCTTCCGGCTTGATCGTCATGTAGTTGACGCCAGCATTATCCTGAAAGCGCACGGTCTCACCATCGAGCGTGACTTCGCTAACGGTGCCTTCATTGACCGCCGAGACAAACTCGGAATAGGCCAGAGGCTTGCTCTGAAGTGTACTTCCGGTACCGCTGAACAGGTTGAACAGCGCCACTACCAGCAGGAACAGAACCAGCCAGAAGGCGATCGTGCGTGCATTGCCCAAGGCAAATCTCCCCAAAACATATGTCGGCCCCGCATCTAGCACAGGGGGCATAGGTCTTAAATAGCAATCCTGCCGGGTTGTTCAATGCGACAGAAGCGTGTCATTCAAATCCCGTCGCGACCGGAGGCATTCCGCCGACCATCCCTCAGATTGCCCCAGCCCGGCCAAGGGCGCCGCGATGAGCTGCCCGTCGCGCCAGACGGCGGGCGACGCGATCAGGCTCGCCGCGGGATAGCCTGCCTGTCGCCGGTCAGGACAGAGCGACAGCGAGGCCTCTCCCAGCGCGCGGATGCGATCCTCTGGCTCAAACGGGCCGGAGACCTGCCAGCGACCATCCCAGAGCGTCCCCGGACAGGCTTCGAGATCCGCCACAGCGGCCCATTCCCGGGTGATCCGAATGTAATCACGACGCGGGATGTTGCGGCAGCCATGCAATGTCATCGCCTCCTCGCGCTGCAGCGCCTCGAGCAGTGCCTCGACCGCCGCGCCGCGCGCTGGATAGCCATGGCCAGAGACCCAACGCAGCGCCGCTTGCAAGATGCGCCTTTGGATGTCCCTGCGTTCCTCACCCCATGCCTGCGCGTCGATGACCAGATCGCCTGCATCGAATTGCACCAACCGCTCTGCGGCCTCTTGCGCCACATGGCCGATGGTCGCGCGCGCCTCCCGCAGATAGCCCGCCACCTTGGCTAAGGCCTCGACCTCGACGCCTGCGCTCTCCAGCGCGGACAATGCCGCACGTGTCCGCACCCGGGCGTATTGAGGATCCTCATTGCTCGGGTCATCGGCCCAACCGATATCTCGCCGCCGCAAATAGGCCCGAAGGCTTTCGCGCGAAACGCCCAAGAGAGGCCGGTGCAGGGTCATCGCACCACGTGCGGTCCGCGCGCCCATGCCGGCCAGCCCGTCGAGCCCCGCCCCGCGCGCCAAACGCATGACGAGGGTCTCCGCCTGATCATTCTGGGTGTGCCCCAAGACGAGATCGTGAATATCGTGGCTTAGCGCCCAGTCGGCCATCAGATCATATCGCGCCCGGCGGGCCGCATCAGACAGGTTGCCCTGCCCGTCCCAGCCCTGCCACTCAAGACAGTGATGCGGCAGAGCGAGCTCGGCACAAAGCTGCGCCACCGCTTCCGCCTCGTGGGCCGCTGCCGCCCGCAACCCATGATCCACGGTGACCGCATAGAGGGAGACCTCGCGCCCTTGGGCCCAGTCCTTCAGCCCAAGCAATAGCGCGGTGGAATCGCTTCCGCCCGAAACGGCGACAGCCATCCGGGCGGGAGAACTCTTGGAAAAATGGGCCTCTAACGCGTCGCAAAGCAACGCCTGAGGGTGGCTCATGAACAGCCCAGTTCGGCCATCGTCCCCTGCGCCTCGGCCACGGCGGGCGATCCGGGGTAACGTTCCCCCACTTCGGTCAGGGTGACACAGGCCTCATTGGTCTGGCCAATCCGTCCCAATGTGCGCCCGAGACGGTAGAGTGCCGTCGAGGCGGCCGGGCCCTCTCGATCCGCCGAGAAGGTGTCGAGATAGGCCCGTGCGGCCCCGGTCAGATCGCCTTCGGCCTCAAGTGCCTGCCCACGCAAGACTCCCGCCTGCCCGCTGAGCGGACCGCCGGGATAGGCCGTCTGAAAGGCCGAGAACAGCTCGGCCGCCTTGGCCGTGTTGCCAGCATCGAGCTCGGCCTTGGCCCGATCGAAATCGGACTGTTCGCCGATGGCGAGCTCGGTCTGTGCCTCGCCGGTGGCAGCCGTGCCGCCACCAAGCGCTGCCGCCCCGCCGGTGCTGCCTTGGATGGCCTCACCGCCCAAGGTCGAGGTTTCGCCGAGCTTGCTCACGTCGCCGCCCTCAAGCTCGACCAAACGAAACTCGAGATCGCCGATCCGGTTGGTGCCGTCGCTGACCACGCGGTTGATGTGCAGCTCGAGCTCTTCGGTGTTGGCCGTGAGCCGCTGCAGCTCGCTCTCGATGGCGTTGACGCGCGCGATGACCGAGCCGCCGCCGGTGGCGGTGGCCGCCCCGCCGGTCGTGCTCAGCTCGCGCTTCAGCTTCTGGATTTCGACATGCAGCACGGTAAGCTCTTGCCGAATATCGGCCAGTGTTTCAGTCCGGGACTGCGCCCCGACCGCCACAGGCATCGCCATCAGGACGACACATGACAGGATAGTCCAATACCGCATTTCTCAATCTCCCGTTCGGCTTAGACGCCCGCGCCGGCCGAAATCACCGTGACCGACCGCCGGTTTTGCGCATAGCAGCTTTCTTCGCTGCAAATCTCGATCGGGCGCTCCTTGCCATAGCTGATCACCTTGAGACGGGTCGACGGCACGCCTTGGCTGATCAGGTATTCCTGGACCGAATTGGCCCGCCGCGCACCAAGCGCGAGGTTGTATTCGCGCGTGCCCTGCTCATCCGCGTGACCTTCGATCAGCGCGTCATAATCGGTGTTGCGCAGCAGCCATTGTGCCTGACCGTTGAGCGTCTGCTGTGCGGTCGAGGTCAGCGTGTGCTGATCGACGGGAAAGAGGACGCGGTCCCCGACTGTCTGGCTGAAATAGGCGGGCGAAGTCGGATCCGATGCCGAGCCCGCAATCACGCCCGAATTGGCCCCTGTGCCGTTGAGATCGACAGTGCTGTCCCCGAACCGGTCCGGGCTGGAACAAGCTGCCAGAAGCAGACCTGTCCCGAGGATCATCGCCTTTTGAAACGTCTTCATTTTAGTGCCCCGCTCGCGTTTGTTGGTCGTCGGTGTGGTTTTCATCTTGCCTAAGCCCTTATCTATCACAGCCCAAGCTTTATGGGAATCGTCATGCAGGTCCCGGCGAATTATTGCAAAGGCGACCAGCTCGGGTCGCTCGCACCGCCCGGTGTCTGGACCTGCCGCAGGTTGCGCCCGGTGATATCAACGGACCACAGCCGCGACTGCCCCTGCGCGCCTTGGGTTTCCCGGGTGAACATGATCACCCGGCCATTCGGCGACCAAGTCGGCCCCTCGTCGAGGAAGGACGCGGTCAAGAGCCGCTCTTCCTCACCATTCACCCGCATGACACCGATATGGAACCGGCCCTTGGATTGCTTGGTAAAGGCGATGTAATCCCCACGCGGCGACCAGACCGGCGTGCCATATTGGCCGGTGCCACCGCTGATCCGCCGGGCTTCGCCGCCCTGAGCGTTCATCACATAGATCTGGTTCGTCCCGCTGCGATCGCTTTCAAAGACGATCTGGCGGCCATCTGGGCTAAAGCTCGGGGCGGTCTCGATCGACGGCGCATTGGTCAGGCGCTGGCTCGCCCCCGTGGCAATGTCCATCGTATAGATGTCGGTGTTGCCACCCTGGATCAGCGAATAGACCACCGTGCGGCCATCCGGGCTAAAGCGCGGCGCAAAGCTCATCGTGCCATCTTGGCTCTCCAAGAGGCGGCGGCTCACGCTTGCCACGTCGAGAACATAGACCCGGGGGAAGCCGCTTTCATAGCTTGTATAGAGCACCCGGTCGCCCGTGGGCGAGAACCGCGGGGCAAGCACGATGGACGAGCTGTCGGTCAGGTATTTCAGGTTCGCACCGTCGTAATCCATGATCGAGAGACGCTTGGCACGGTTATCCTTGGGTCCGGTCTCGGACACGAAAACGACGCGGCTGTCGAAATAGCCGCCCTCCCCGGTGATCCGGCTATAGACCTGATCCGCCACCTTATGCGCGATCCGCCGCCAGCCATCGACCGTGCCGACAAATTGCAACCCGCTGCCGAGCTCTTGCCCCGCAAACACGTCCCAGACGCGGAACTTGGCCGTCACCCGGCCCGTTCCGTCGACGGCCACGGCCCCGGTGACAAGCGCCTGCGCGTTGATCGCTTTCCAATCGGCAAATTGCACCGGGCTCGAAAAGCTGGTGACGCGGCTGATGAACGCGTCTTGGGAAATCTCGCGAAAGAGCCCGGTGCCCGAGAGATCGGCCGCCACGACCCGCGCGATATTGCGCGACAATTCTTCGGCAGCGCCGCTTTCAGGGACGAAATCCGGCACGGCAAAAGGCATCGGTTCGATCACCCCTTCCTTGATCTCGAGCCGCAGGGGACCGTCCTGGGCCTGCAGAGCCGGAGCCTGAAACGCCACCAGACAGGCCAGCGCGAGTGTCATCATGCGATACATCATTTGATCCTCATATTCTCCGGGTTGAAGGTCATCTCGATGGTTTTCCACTGACCGTATTTCTCAATCGGCAAGTTGAACCCACTACTGCCACAGCGAATGATCGCCCGGCGCGCCGCCTCAAAGGCCTGCCCCGCCGCCGCAGCGCTGCCGCCGCTTGATCCGATCATCTTGATTGACCCGTTTATCGGTTTGCTATCTTCGCCCATATCGACCGTCACCACCACCGTGGTGCCGAGCGCCTCGGTGCTGAGAGACCCCACGTTCCAGCAGGACTGCACCGCCACGCGCAGCGCGTCTTTTTCACCGCCCGTCAGGGGCGGCCCGCTCGGCGCGGTGTCGGGCGCAGGCTCACTCGCCTGCCCCAAAGCCGCAGCTAGCGCGTCCTGCACCGCGGAATTATCCGTCTCTGCGGGCTTCGGCGTCGCCGGTTTCGGCGTTTCGGGCTGGGTTTCCGGTTTGGCCTCAGCGGCTTGCGTGGGCCGCTCGGGGCGGGTCTTGGGCCGCATCGACGCGGTGGGGGCGATAGGACCACCGCCCTCTTCGGCCTCGGTCACGATCTCGGTCGCGGCCTCTTCGGGCGCGGTTGCCTCGGCTTCTTCGCGCTGCGTCGTGGCTGTGTCATCTGCCACAACCTCTTCGCGCACGACATCGTCGATGGCCGTTTCCGGCTCGGGCGGGGCGACCTGTTCCGGGGCCACACGGGGGGCCGGACGCGGTTTGGGGCGCAGGGATTTCTCGGGCAGCAGAACCGCCGTGTCCTGCGGCGGGCTCGGCAGGACGGGGGCCGTATCCTCGACCTGCGCCTCGGGGCGCGGCGTCGGGGCGGGCGGCTCCGGCGTCGGGTCCGGGGTGATCGGTTCGGCCGGTGTCGGTGGGGTCTGTGCCGTCTCCGCATCCGTCTGTGACGAAAGCGCCGGTGCCGGCGGCTCGACCGTCTCGGGCGGGGTCGGCTCGGTCACGGAAGACGCCGCATTGGGCGCGCGTTCCACCGCCATCAACGCCTCGAATTCCTCTGTCGAAATCGCCGTCACCTGGGTCACCTCAAACGGGATCGG
This sequence comes from Roseovarius nubinhibens ISM, assembly GCF_000152625.1. Taxonomy (GTDB): domain Bacteria; phylum Pseudomonadota; class Alphaproteobacteria; order Rhodobacterales; family Rhodobacteraceae; genus Roseovarius; species Roseovarius nubinhibens. The sequence goes on from NZ_CH724156.1 coordinate 655,657, forward strand.
ATCGGTGTTGAACGCACCGCCAAAGAGCAGCCAACCGATCAACACGGTATGCCCTGCCCCTGATATAATCTGACCCGTGTTCATGGCGGTGGCCATCAGTTGCTCGCATTATCCAGTGTCGGACCACCAGCATCCGTCACGAGCCCGATATCGTCGAACCCACCCCGGTTGAGCGCGCCCATGACCTGCACGACATCCGCATAGGGCACAGCCCCATCGGCGCGCAGGAAGACCTTGCTGCCGTCACGCTCTGCCGCGATGGCGCGCAGCTTGCTCACCAGCTCGTCACGGGCCACTTCGGTCGTCTGGATCATCACGACGCCCTCGGCAGTGATGGTAATCGCCAGCGGCTCTTCCTGTTCCCCGGCAAGCGCATTGGCGGCGGTTTTCGGCAACTCGACCGGCACGCCCACCGTCATCAACGGGGCAGCCACCATGAAGATGATCAAGAGCACCAGCATGACGTCGACAAAGGGCGTCACGTTGATCTCGGCCATCGGGCGTGACCGGCCGCGCCCGCGGCGTCGGCGGCCACCACCTCCGGTTTTTTGAACCACACCCGCGCCCATGGCTCAGCTATCCAACTGACGGCTGAGAATGGTCGCGAACTCGTCGGCGAAGGCCTCGTAGCCTGCGACGATCCGGTCCACATCCGCGCTGAGCTTGTTGTAGAAAATCACCGCCGGGATCGCGGCGAGAAGACCGAGCCCGGTCGCAAGAAGCGCCTCGGCGATACCCGGTGCCACGACGGCGAGGTTGGTGTTCTGTTCCTCGGCGATGCCGATAAAGGCGTGCATGATCCCCCAGACGGTGCCGAAGAGACCGACGAAGGGCGCGGTCGAACCGACCGTGGCGAGCACCGACAGCCCGCTCTGCAAATCTTCGCTTTCCTTGACGATGGCCACATCCATCGACCGGTCGATCCGGGCGGTGGCATTGGCGATCATCCCGCCGTCATTGCGGTGGCTGCGGCGCCATTCGGTCATGCCGGCGGCGAACACCCTCTCGGATTGTCCACTGGCCTCGGTGCCGATCTCGTCAAAGAGTTCATCCAGCGGCTCGCCAGACCAGAATCGCTGATCGAAACGTTCGGCCTCGGCCCGGGCCTTGCGATACATGATGAGTTTTTGAATGATGATCGACCATGCCCAAAAGGATGCGATGATCAACATCAGCATGACCAATTTAACAACAATCGTTGCTCGCGCGAAAAGCGCCCACATGGAGAAGTCCATCTCCTGTGCCAACGCCAGAGTTTCTGCTTCCATCTGCCTGCTCTTTTTGTGGTGGCCGTTTTTTATTTGGCCTTGTTTTGCAGGAAATCTAGCGCAGTTTCACGGGGAAAGCCAATAACAAGCGCATCATGCGCGGCAAAATACCGTTCTTAGTGCAGCAGCAGGCGGATATTCGCCGGGAGACGCACGGGTTGGCCAGCGTCACTGATGCAGACGATCGTCACCACGGCCGAGAAAATCAGGTCCTCGCCGCGCATGACTTGTTGCTCCATCATCAGCCGCGCGCCAGAGACGGAGAGGCAGCGGGTGAGGACCTCGAGCTGGTCGTCGAATTTCGCGGCCATGAGGTAATCGGCCTCGACGCGGCGGACGGCGAAGGCGATGCCGTCTTCTTTCATCGCGACCTGATCGACGCCGAGGCCCCGGACCCAGTCGCTGCGGGCGCGTTCGATGAATTTGAGGTAATTGGCGTGGTAAACGATGCCGCCCATGTCGGTGTCTTCATAGTAGACACGGACCGAAAACCGGTGTTCGTCGCCGGGACGGGAGAGGGTAACAGATTGTAATTGCTTGGTCATTTACGTGCGCTGCCTCCGGGTTCTGCCGCGTCATTCGCCTCGGCACTCAGCTCATAGCCGCTGATCAGGTTCTCGCGCATGAGGCGCTGGGCCAAGGTGCCTTTGGGCTCGCCGATCTCGGCCAGATAGGCGTCAAGCGCGGCGGCGTAGGACCGGCTGATCGTCACGGCCTCCTCGGCGCTAACCGGTTGAAAACGCAAGGAATCCCCGGCGCGAAGCTGGGTCAGACGGTCGGTGTCACAGGCCAGAATCGTGGCGATCTTGGGATAGCCGCCGGTGGTCTGGTGATCGGCCAAAAGCACCGTCGCCACCCCGTCGCCCGAGACCTGAACAGAGCCGCGGGTGATCGGCTCGGACGGGATCGAGAGCGCCTCGGAGAGGGTCAATTCCGGCCCCGAAAGCCGCACGCCCATCCGGTCATAGGCGTCGGTGAGGCGAAATTCCTCCTGTCGGTAAGACGACAGTATTGTGTCGGTAAAGCAACGGTCCTGCGGACCCATCACTACGCGCATCGGATCGGCCATGTTTCGCAGCTCTGCCAAGGCGATCTGACCATGCCGATCCTCGCGCAGCTGGGCGTTTTCCACGCGCAGCCGCTGTCCCGTCTGCAACTGCCCGCCGCCGAAGCCAGAGGTCGAGTGAGTCGCCGCATGACCGAGCCAACGCTCGGCCTGCAGATCGCCCGCGAAGGCGAGATAGGCCCAGCTGCCCTGCTTGCCGGGGCGGATGCTGAGCCTTTGCCCGGCCTCGATCTCGAACACCACCCAGCCGCTGAGCTTGGTGCCGCCGATCTCGATATGAAAATCGCCGCCCGCGAGCGCGAGCGAGAGCCGGCCCGACACGCATTCGAGCTGTAGCCCGCCCATCGAGACCTCGATCACCGTGGCGTCCGCCGTCGCCCCCAGCGCGGCGAGCGCGGCGCGGTAGGCGAGCCGATCCATCGGGCCGGAGGCCGGGACGCCAAAACGCATGTGACCGCGCCGCCCGGCGTCCTGAAAGCTCACCAGCGGGCCTGCGAATTGCACCCGGAACTCTGCGTCGCTCATGTCGCATCCTCCCGATAGCTTGCGTCGAATTCGGCGCGGTCGATGCGGCGGAATTTGATCCGGTCGCCCACGTCGAACAGAAAGGGCCGTGCCGGGTCGTTGCAAAGCACCTCGGTCGGCGAGCGGCCGATGATCGACCAGCCGGTCGGCATCTTGAGCGTGGTGACGAGACATTGCGGCCCGGCGATGAGCACCGCGCCACGCGGGATGCCCCGCACCGGGGCGGGTTTGCGCGGGACGCGCAACGCCTCGGGCACGCCGGAGAGATAGGCATAGCCCGGCGCGAAACCATACATGCCGACGCGGTAATCGCCGGAGAGGTGTAGCGCGATGGCCTCTTCCTCGCTGATGCCCCGGGCCTCGGCGACCGCCGCGAGATCGGGGGCGAGATCGGCATCGTAGCAGACCGGCACCTCATGCAGCGTGCCGGCGTTGTCACGCACCTCAGCGCGTTCGGCACAGCCTGTGATCTGCGCCTGCAGCGTCGCGTGATCCGTCACCAGCGGGTCAAACTCGACCAGCAGGTTGACGAAGGCGGGCACGGTTTCCTGCACGCCTTCGATCCCGGCCGCCGAAATCGCCTTGTCCAGCGCGACCACCTGCGCGCTCAGCGCTTCGCTCACCTCGGTGCCGAGCTGCACCATGAGCGCGTGATCGGCCACGGGAAGGAATGTCAGCTCTTGCATGGTCAGCCCGCCGTGAAGGGGGCAAAGGCCACGCCTTCGGCCTCGAGCCGGGCGCGGATCTGCTGGGCCATGGCGACCGCGCTTGGCCCGTCGCCATGCACGCAGATGGATTGCGCCTTGAGCGGGATCGGATCACCATCGACCACCGGCATCAGCCCGGTCTTGAGAAAATCGAGCAGCCGCTCTGCCGCCGCGTCCGCGTCATGGATCATCGCCCCGTCAGAGCCGCGCGGCACCAGCTGACCGTTGCTCTGATAGCCCCGGTCGGCAAATATCTCGGAATAGGTCGCAAGCCCCAGCTCGCGCCCCGCCTCTTCGAGACAGGTGCCAGAGATGGCCAGCAGGGCCAGATCGGGATCAATGGCGTGGACCGTGCGGGCGATGGCAAGCGCCACCTCCTTGTTGCCCGCCGCGAGATTGGCCAGCGCGCCATGGGCCTTGACGTAATGCACCTTGACCGGAACGAGCCGCGCCATCGCTTGCAGCGCACCGATCTGGGCCGCGACCATGCGGCCGATTTCGGCGGGCTGCATCGGGATCACCCGGCGGCCAAAACCTTCGCGGTCGTTATAGCCGGGGTGCGCGCCCACATGGACGCCACGGTCGGCAGCGGTCTTGAGGGTCTGAAACATCGTTTCCGGGTCGCTGGCATGGCCGCCACAGGCGATATTGGCGCTGTTCACCAGTTGCAGCATCGCCGCGTCATTGCCCATCTGCCAGGGGCCGAAACTTTCGCCCAGATCCGAGTTGAGATCGATCTTCATTCTGTCATCCACCATCCGTCACGCGAGCGCGCTGCGCCGCCGCTGGCAGGCACGCGTCTCTCTTGCGCCCAGAGTACGGGCGGGCCACGGTGAAGGCAACGGGGGGCGGGGCTTGGTTTCGCGCTGGGCGCGGTCAGTCGCGGATGTCGTCGATCTTGATCCCGCTGGCCACGATGTCATCGGCAATGGCCTGTCGCGCCGCCGGGCCGTCGCCACGTTTCAGCGCGTCGATCACGGGGTAATGGTGGCGGACGAAATCATCGGCCTCGGCATAGCTCGCCCAGCTGGCGATCAGCGGTGCCATGCGCAGCCAGAGCCGGTCGAGGATTTCGGCGGCGACCTCCATCCCCGACAGCCGGTAGAGATGGCTGTGGAAGGCGCGGTTATGCGACAGGGCGAGATGGGCGTCGCCCTCGGCAAAGGCGGTGAGGATCGTGTCGTTGAGCTCTTCGAGACGGGCGATGTCCTGTGGCGTGGCGCGGGCGGCGGCGGCCTCGGCGGCCATGCCTTCGAGCGTCACCCGCAGGAGCCGGATTTCGGCCAGTTCCGCGCCGCTCAGATGCGGCACGCGGATTTCGCGCGGGCTTGGCATTTCGAGGGCGCGTTCCATCACGAGTTGCAGCAGCGCATCGCGCACCGGCGTGCCGCTCACCGCCATCTGACCGGCGATCTCGCGGATCTTGACCTTGTCCCCGGGGCGGAAATCGCCGTTGAGAATAGCCTGCCGGATCCGGTTATAGACCGTTGTGCCAAGGGTTTCCTTGCTGACCGCCTCGAACTCAGGCATGTCGCTGCCCCTCTGGGTCCGGCTGTGCTCTCATATCGGAATTTCCTATCTAACCCTATAAGCCGTGCGAATATATCCAAGACTTCCCGCGCAGGGAACCGTCAAACCGCGCCCTCACCCGATCCGCGCCTCGATGAGGAAGGGGCCGGGGGTGGCATAGCTCTGCTCGAGGAGCTGCATCAGCGTCTCGGCATCCTCGGCGCGGGCGGCGGGCACGCCAAAGCCCTTGGACAGCGCCAGCCAGTCGATGGCGGGGTTTTGCAGGCTCATCATGTCCTGGGCCAGCGGTCCGGGGGTCGGCACGCCGATATTGGCCATTTCGCCCTTGAGGATCTCATAGCTCTGATTGGCGAGGATCACCGTGGTCACGTCGAGCCCTTCGCGGGCCTGGCTCCAGAGCGCCTGCAAGGTGAAGAGCCCGCTGCCATCGGCCTGCACCGAGACGACGCGCCGATCGCGGGCGCCCATCGCCGCCCCGAGCGCCAGCGGCAGCCCGTTGCCAATCGCGCCGCCGGTGATCTGCACCCAGCTGTGCGGCGGGCCATGGGTCGTGGCGGGCATGACCTCGCGGCCCTGGGTCAGCCCTTCGTCGCAGATGATGGCGTGCTCTGGCAGGGTGGCGGCAATGGCGGCGGCGAGGCTGGTGGGGGTGATCGCGCCGCTGGGGCGAGCGGTTTCGATGCGTTCGGTCACGCGGTAGGCTGTGGCCCCGGTGCCGAGCCGGTCGGCCAGCGCCTCGAGCCCGGCAACGGCATCCATGCCGGCCTCGCTGAAGCGGTGGAGGGTGCAGCCTTCGGGCACCACGCTGCCGGGCGTGTCGGGATAGGCGAAGAACGAGGCGGGCTCGTCCGTGCCGACCAGCAGGATATGTTTGATATGGCCGATGCGGGCGCGGGCGAGGCCGGGATCATAGGGGATGCGGGCGATGTCGACGCGGCCTGCGCCACGGTCGTAGCGGGGGCCGTTCACCGGCGCGAGATATTCGACATGGGCGAGGCTTGCGAGACGGCCCAGCGCGCGGGTGCCGGCCTCGCTCAGCGCCGGGCCGGTGGCGAAGATCAGCACCGGCTCGCCACGTTCGATGATGGCGGCGGCCTCGGCGATGACCTCGTCGGCCACGGGGTCGAGACCGGGGACCTGCGGCGCGGAACTGAGCGGTGCGGGACCGGGGCCCCAGGCGAGATCGGTGGGCAGGACCAGCGTCGCGATGCCGCCCTTGGGGCCGGAGGACGCCGCGATGGCCTCGGACACGTCGCGGGCGATATCCTCGGGGCGGTCGATCTTGCGCACCCAATCCGAGAAGGGCCGCGCAATGTTCACCACATCGGAGGTCAGCGGCGTGTTGAAGCGCACATGGTCGCGCGCGTGATCGCCCACGATGTTGAGCATCGGCGTGCGCGCCCGTTTGGCATTGTGGAGATTGGCCAGACCATTGGCGAGCCCCGGCCCGCAATGCAGAAGCGTCAGCGCCGGTTTGCCCGCCATCCGGGCATAGCCATCGGCGGCGCCGGTCACCACGCCTTCGAACAGGCAGAGCGAACAGTCGATGCCGCCGACCCGGTCGAGGGCTGCGAGAAAATGCATCTCGGAGGTGCCGGGATTGGCGAAACATCGGTCGATCCCCGCCGCCGTCAAAGATTTCACAATGGATTCAGCGCCGTTCATCGCAATCGCCTTTTCAAATCAAATATCGTGAGACCCGGCGGGGCGGCCCGCCGGGCAATCCTGTGGCGCTCAGCCCGTGGCGCGGGTGCGGCGCAGCGGGCTGTCGTCCTTCCAGCCCGGCACCGCCGCCAGAAGCGAGCGGGTATAATCATGGCTTGGCGCGGCAAAGACTTCGGCGGTGCTGCCCGCCTCGACCACGCCACCCTGATGCATGACGAGGATACGGTCGCAGACCTGCGCCGCGACGCAGAGGTCATGGGTGATGAAGATGATCGACAGGTTGAACATCTCGCGCAGCTTCTGAAAGAGGTCGAGCACCTGCGCCTGAACCGACACGTCGAGCGCCGAGACCGCCTCATCCGCGATGAGGATTTCCGGGCGCATCATCAGGGCGCGGGCGATGCCGATCCGCTGCCGCTGGCCGCCGGAAAACTCATGCGGGTAGCGGTCGAGGCTCGAGGCATCGAGCCCAACGGTTTCGAGCAATTCGCGCGCATAGGCGAGCGCCTCTTGCTTGTCCTGACCCTGTGCCACCGCGCCTTCGGTGAGGATCGTGGCGATCTTGCTGCGCGGGTTGAGCGAGGCATAGGGGTCTTGAAACACCATCTGGACGCGGTTGCGCTGGGCCCGCAGCTCGCGCGAGGCGAGCGCGCCCCAGTCGAGCTCGCCAAGGCGAATTTCGCCTGCGTTGGGCTCCATCAGCCGGGCGATGCAGCGGCCGGTGGTCGATTTGCCCGAGCCGCTTTCGCCGACGATGCCGAGGGTTTCGCCACGTTTGAGATCAAAGCTCACCTTGTCGATGGCGCGGACCTCGCGTTTCGGGGTGAAAAAGCCGCCGCTGGTGACAAAGGTTTTCTCCAGCCCGGTGACCGAGACAGTCACCTTGTCGGCGCTCAGATCGCGGGGCGCGGGCGGGATGAGCGAGGGCACCGCGTTGATCAGACGACGGGTGTAGTCGGTCTGAGGCGCGCCGATGACATCGGCGGTGGCCCCCTGCTCGACGATCTCGCCTTGCCGCATGACGATCACCCGGTCGGCGATCTCGGCCACGACGCCGATGTCATGGGTGATGAAGAGCACCGCCATGCCGTGTCTGTCCTGCAGGTTGCGCACCAGTTTGAGGATCTGCGCCTGGGTCGTGACATCGAGCGCGGTGGTCGGTTCATCGGCGATCAGGAGCTTGGGCTCGAGCGCCAACGCCATGGCGATCATCACCCGCTGCCGCTGGCCGCCCGAGAGCTGAAACGGATAGGCGCGCAGGATCTTGGGCGGGTCGGGAAGCCCCACCTCTTCGACGAGTTTGAGCGCCTTGGCCTCGCGCTCTTCCTTGCTGAAGGCGCCATGGGCCTCGAAGACCTCGGCGATCTGATCCTTGATCCGCATCAACGGGTTGAGCGCGGTCATCGGTTCCTGGAAGATCATCGCGACCTCGGAGCCGCGCATCTGACGCTTTTCCGCATCCGAGAGCTTGAGCAGATCGCGCCCGCCCATTTCGATGGTGCCGGACACCGGGGTGAGCCCCGGCGGCAGCAGGTTCATGATCGTATTGGCGGTGACGGATTTACCCGAGCCGCTTTCGCCGACGATGCAGAGCACCTCGCCCGCCGCCACGTCAAACGTGATGCCGGTCATGGCATGGGGCCGGTCGGCCCCTTCGGGCAGGGCGACGCTCAGGTCTTTGACAGAAATCACCATGGTCTCACCGTCCTTTCCGCGCCAGACGCGGGTTGAGCGCATCATTGAGCCCTTCGCCGATCAGGTTCAGCGCCAGCACGGTGAAGAGGATGGCAAGCCCCGGAAAGACGCAGATCCACCATGCCTGCCGCAGCACGGTGCGCCCGGCGCCGATCATATAGCCCCAGCTCATCACATTGGGATCGCCGAGCCCGAGGAAGGACAGCGCGCTCTCGAGCAGGATGGCGCTCGCCACCATGAGCGAGGCCAGTACGATGATTGGCGAGATGGCGTTGGGCAGGATCTGGCGAAAGATGATGTTCATCGGCGACAGGCCCGACAGGATCGCCGCCTGAACATATTCCCGCGATCGCAGCGACAGGAATTCGCCGCGCACCAGACGCGCCACCGGTGGCCAGCTCACGATGGAGATGGCAAGGACGATGCCGCTCAGCGAGGGTTGCAGGATGGCGACGATGACGATGGCCAGCGCAAAGCTCGGGATGGTTTGAAAGAACTCGGTGAAACGCATCAGGATGTCGTCCCAGATGCCGCCGAAATAACCGGCGAGCGCCCCGATCGGCAAGCCGATCAGCAGCGCCACCAGCGTCGAGACCAGCCCGACGATGAGCGACACCCGCGCCCCATGCGCCAGCCCGGCGCCAATGTCGCGGCCGAGCACGTCGGTGCCAAAATAGAACCCGTCGAGCGCCATTGGCGGTTGAAACGGGCGCTGCACCATGGTCCAGGGCGATTGCGGATAGATGAACGGGGCGATGACCGCGACGATCACCACGATCGACAGCAGGATGAGACCGGCCACCGCGCCCTTGTTGCGGAGGAAGTTTTTCATAAACGCGTTCATGTGTTCAGCTCGATACGGGGATCGACCAGCAGGTAGATAAGGTCGGTGATCAGGTTGAAGAGGAGGACCATCGCCGAAGAGATCAGAAAGACCCCGAGCAGCACATTATAGTCGCGCTGCAACAGCGCATCGAACATCAGCCGCCCGATGCCGGGCCAGGCAAAGACCGTTTCGGTCAGCACCGCGCCGCCGACGATCTGTCCGGCCTGAAGCCCGGCGAGGGTCACCACCGGCAGGATCGCGTTGCGCAGGATATGGCGGCGGGCGATGCGCCCTTCCGACAGGCCCTTGGCGCGGGCGGTCTTGACGAAATCCTCGGCCGCGGTTTCGAGGAAGGAGGCGCGGGTCATGCGGGCATAGATGGCGGTGAAGAAGAGCCCCAGCGTGGTCGCGGGCAGCACCAGATGATGCGCCACGTCGAGCCAGTAGCGAAAGCCCGTCAGCTCGCTGCCGATGCTTTCCATCCCGTAGGACGGGAACCAGCCGAGCTGTACCGAGAAGAGAAGGATTGCCATGAGCGCCACCCAAAAGAGCGGCGTGGCATAGAGCAGGAGCGCCGCCACGGTGATCGCGGTATCGGCCCATTTGCCGACGCGAACCGCCGCCATGACGCCTGCGACCACGCCCAGCACGATCGACAGCACAAAGGCCGCGCCGGTGAGCAAGAGCGTCGCGGGAAGCCGGTCCATGATGAGATCCCAAACCGGCGCGTCCTGCCGGTAGGAATAGCCCATGTCGAGCTGCAGCAGCCCGGAGATGTATTTCCAAAGCTGGATATGGAAGGGCTGATCGAGGCCGAATTTTTCGCGCAATTGCTGCAGGAAAAGTTCGTCAGAGGCCCCCGCCTCGCCCGCCATGACCGCCGCCGGATCGCCCGGGGCCGCGTGAATGAGACAGAAGTTGAGGATGACGATGGCGAAGAGGATGACCGCCGCCTTCGCAAGCCTCATGAGAATATATCGCAGCGTTTGCATGGGTCCGCCTGTGTTGGGGTGGCCCGGACGGATGTCGCCCGGGCCTTTGGTCAGTTACCGAAGGGCTCAGCGGTCGAGCCAGGCGTCCTTGAACCCGTCATTCACGCCGATGGCGGTGGTCACGAGATCCTTGACGTCGCAGCGGTAGATCGTCGGGAAGGACAGTTCGAGCAGCCAGGCCGCGGCCACGTCTTCGACGATCTGGGCCTGGGCCTTGGTGTAGAGCTCTTGGCGCTCGGCCGCGCTGGCCTTGAGGGCCGCATCGGCAAAGAGCTGATCCACCTCGGCATTCTCATAGCCCGAGACGTTGTTCCACGGGCTGCCCTTGGCGATGTTGGAAGAGATATAGCTCCGCCCCACGCCGAGCGCCGGATCGCCATATTGGTAGAGATAGGTGAAGCCGAGATCGAAATCCCAATCCGAGAGCTTCTGGTTCCAGCCCGCCACATCGGTGGCGACGATCTCGGTCTTGACGCCGACCGCGTCGAGGTTCTGCTTGACCGCTTCGGCCCAGCGGTTCCAGGTCTCGCCATAGGGCAAGGGCAGGATGCGCACCGGGGTGCCGTCATAGCCGACCTCGTCCAGAAGCGCCTTGGCCTTTTCGGGATCGAACTCGTATTTGGCGACATCCGTGTCGTAGAAACGGGTCTTGGACGACACCGGGCTATGGGCCACTTCGGCATAGCCGTTCCAGATCACGTCTTTCATGAACTCGCGGTTCATCGCATACATGAGCGCCTGACGGAATTTCGGCTTGGCGGTCCAGCCTTCGCGGTTGTTCACCCACATGAAGGAATGCGGCGCGAAGAATTCCCAGCCCTCGGTGGTGGTGCAGACATTGTCCATACCGGCGAGGCGCGGCACGTCGAAATTCTCGACCGAGCCGCCGGGCAGCACGTCAATCTGGCCGGTTTCAAAGGCCACGGCGCGGGCCGCGGCATCGGGGATCACCTGCCAGTAAATCTCGTCGAGATAGGGCAGACCGTCGATGTAGTAATCCTCGTTCTTCACGAGATGGATATAGCTGCCCTTCTTCCATTCCTCAAACTTGAACGGGCCGGTGCCGATGGGCGTGGCATTGGCCGGGTTGTCCTTGAAGCTGGTGCCTTCATAGATGTGCTTGGGCACGATCGGCATGGTGCCCGCCTCGAACATGCCGAGGAAGGGGCCGAAGGGGTTTTTCAGCTGGAACACAACGGTTTCGGCATCGGGGGCGGTGATGCTCTCGACATGTTCGAGACCGACGCGGAACCGCGCATGGGTTTCACGCAGAAAGACATCGGCGGAGAACACCACGTCATCGGCCGAGAAATCTTCGCCATCATGCCATTTCACGCCGCTGTGCAGCTTGAACGTATAGGTGAGCCCGTCGTCCGAGACGGTCCATTCCTTGGCGAGCGACGGCTGCGGATTGAGATCCTTGTCGTAGCGCAGCAGGCTTTCATAGATGTTGCCCGCGACGTTCTGGGTCGGGCCGTTCTGGATCAGACCGAGCATCAGCCCCGGCGGTTCCGGCTGGACGACGACATTGATCCGGCCGCCCGATTTGGGCTCGGCCATTGCGGCTGTCGCCACCATGGCGGCGCCGATCAGGCCGGAAAGAAGTGCTTTCTTCATGGGTGTTTTCTCCTGTTGGTTCCCCGGTGTTTCCCGGTTTTTAACTTTGTGGCGAGCGGCCAGTTGGACCCTCTCTGCCAAGGCTGGCAAAGCCGGGATGGCGCCCCTGCGCACAGCGTAGCCCCCTTGATGCAACATGCAACACGATTCCTTGGACGGGTCCGTGAACGGGCATCCGCGTCATGCTAAGACGCCTGAAGAACAGGCACCTCCAAGGAAAGATGCGAGGTTTTCACTCAGTATCTCAGAGACATAACCGCCCTCTTGGCAATAGACCGTGGGCAGGCCGAGCGCGGCAATCGCCGCGCCGATGCGGAAAAATCCGCCCGTTGTGACCGAGGCGCCAGCATAGGGATCGGCCTCTGACGCATCGAGCCCGGTGGCCACGACGAGCGCCGTGGGCGCATAGAGCGCAATCCGATCCAAGGCCGCATCGAGGCTGCGCAGATAGAGATCATCGCCGGTCGCGGGCGGCAGCGGCAGGTTGAGATTATAGCCCTCCCCCACGCCCGCGCCGCGTTCGCAGGCGTGGCCCCAATGGAACGGGTAGAACTCGGCCGGGTCGCGGTGGATCGACACGGTGAGCACATCGGCGCGGTCGTAGAAAATCCCCTGGGTCCCGTTGCCATGGTGGATGTCGATATCGAGGATCGCCACCCGCGCATGGCGCGCCCGCAAGGCCTGCGCCGCGACGGCGGAATTGTTGAGAAAACACGAGCCGCCCGCCATATCGCCATAGGCGTGATGCCCCGGCGGCCGACAGAGCGCATAGGCGTGCGGCGCGCCCTGCATCACGATCTCGGCGGCGGTCAGCGCCGATTGCGCGGACCTGTAAGCCGCCGCAAAGCTGCGCGGCCCGATGGGACAGTTGGTGTCGCTCATATGCCAGCCGGTCTGGCCGACGACGCTTGTCGGATAGGTTGCGGCATAGTGGTTGGGGTGAATATTGGGCACCACTTCGGGACCGGGATCGCCGGGAAGCGCCTACCAGCGGTCATAGGCCGAGGTGAAATACTGCAGATATTCCGGCGAATGGACCGCCGCGATCGGCCCCATGCCGAAATCCTGTGGCATCTCGACCGGAAGCCCGAGCTGGGCCAGCCCGGCGAGCAGATGCTCTACCCGGTCCGGCGAATCCTTGCTGCGCTCGACCCGGCCTTTGACGAGGAAAAACGATGGGTCATGCCCGGCCTGATCCGGATGGTAAATTGCCCGCAAATCCTTGGCTTTCCTGTTGAAACATTCATCCCCTGCCGCGGCAGCGCCCGGCCATTCCCGGGCAGGCTGCACGATCCGTTAACCCAATGCAATAAATTTGTTGTGTGTTATATCTTATCGGCTAAGGTCGCTATGTCACTGCGGGTCATCGACTCGGCGCGATCAAATGTCATTTCAAGAAAGCCCTTGTTTTACAGCGTCGGGGATGACGCAGGACAAGGCTCAGGGAGGCCAAAACATGTCCGTCAACCCAAACTCTATCGAGGCGCGCGACGTCGCCTATCACATGCACAGCTATACCAACGCCCGCGCCCATCAGGAGAATGGCCCGGTGGTCATCGACCGTGGCGAGGGGGCCTATGTGTTCGACAGTACGGGCAAGAAGTATTTCGAGGCCATGTCGGGCCTGTGGAGCGCGGGGCTCGGCTTTGGCGAAGAGCGGCTGGTCAAGGCGGCGAGCAACCAGATGGCCAAGCTGCCCTATTACCACAATTTCAATTCCAAATCGCACGGGCCGGCGATTGATCTGGCGGAAAAGCTGATCAGCATCGCGCCGGTGCCGATGAGCAAGGTGTTCTACACCAACTCCGGATCGGAGGCGAATGACACGGTGATGAAGCTCATCTGGTATCGCTCGAACGCCATGGGCACGCCGGAGAAGAAGAAGATCATCAGCCGTCAGCGCGGCTATCACGGGGTGACCATCGCCTCGGCGAGCCTCACCGGTCTGCCCAACAATCACCGGTCGTTCGACCTGCCGATTGCCAATGTGCTGCACACCGGCAGCCCGCATCACTATCGCGACGCGCAGGACGGCGAGACGGAAGAGGCCTTTGCCAGCCGCCGTGCCGAGGAGCTCGAACAGATGATCCTCGCCGAGGGGCCAGAGACGATCGCCGCCTTCATCGGCGAGCCGGTGATGGGCGCTGGCGGGGTGATCGTGCCGCCCGCGACCTATTGGGAAAAGATCCAGGCGGTGCTGCGCAAATATGACATCCTGTTGATCGCCGATGAGGTGATCTGTGGCTTTGGCCGCACCGGGCAGATGTTCGGCAGCCAGACCTTCGGGATCGAGCCCGATATCCTCGTCATGTCGAAGCAGATCACCTCGACCTATTTCCCGCTCTCGGCCTTCATGATGAATGAGCGTGTGTTCGAACCCATCGCGGATGAGACGAACAAGATCGGCGTGCTGGGCCATGGGTTTACCGGTGGCGGCCATCCTGTCGGCGCGGCGATTGCGCTCGAAACCCTTGCCATCATCGAAGAGCGCGACCTCGTGGCGCGGGCGCAGGAGATGGGCGCGCATATGCAGTCGAGGCTGCGCGGGCTCTCCGATCATCCGCTGGTCGGTGAAGTGCGGGGCGTCGGCATGATCGCGGCGGTCGAGCTGGTCCTCGACAAGGCGGCCAAAACCGGCGGCGAGACCCCCGGTGCGCTTGGGGTGCAGGCCAATCGGCGGCTCGAGGCCAAGGGCGTGATCTCGCGCAACATGATGGATGCGATGGCGTTTTGCCCGCCGCTCATCTCGGCGCAGGCGGATCTCGATTTCATGGTCGACGCGCTCGCGGAGACGCTCGACGAGATGCAGGCAGCGATGTGACGCGACGGGGGCGCGCGCCATGGCGGCGCCCCCTCCCCCGGTCAATTCCTGCGGGCCATTCCCCCTTGCCCGGCAGGCGCGCAGGGCATAGGTCAGGTGCAACGGGGCCCAACAGGACATCTGGACATGACGGCGCAAGCGGACAGACCCATCGTCGCGGTGACCGGCGCGAGCCGGGGCATCGGACATGCCATGGTGAAGGATTTCCATCAGGCGGGCTGGGAGGTGTTTACCCTCGCCCGGACGCCGTTTTCCAAGGTCTGCCCTTGGGCCGAGGGCATCGTCAAACATATCGAGGTGGATCTGTCCGATCCGAGCTCGATCCTGGCCAGCTGTGAGGATCTCAAATCGCGGCTGGGGGACCGGGGGCTCAATGCGCTGGTCAACAATGCCGGGATTTCGCCCAAGGATGACGCGGGCGGCAGGCTCTCGGCGATGGAGACATCGCTGGCGACCTTTCAGCAGGTGCAGATGGTGAACCTTCTGGCGCCGATGGTGCTGAGCCAGCAGCTCTTGCCATCCTTGCGCCGGGCGCGCGGGGCGATCGTCAATGTGACCTCGATTGCCGGCACGCAGATCCACCCCTATGCCGGTGCGGCCTATGCCATTTCCAAGGCCGGGCTGTCGGCGCTGACCCGCGAGCTGGCCTATGAGCTGGCCGAAAGTGGCGTGCGGGTGAATGCGGTGTCGCCGGGCGAGATTGCCACCTCGATCCTGTCGCCGGGGACCGATGAGCTGGTCGAGCGGCATGTGCCGATGAAGCGGCTCGGCGACCCCAAGGAAGTGGCTGAGGTCGTGACCTTCCTGTGCAGCGCCAAGTCCTCCTATGTGAACGGCGCGGAAATCCCGATCAACGGCGGTCAGCACCTCTGAGCGCCCCTGATTCTCTGGCGAATTGCCGCGGTCTGCCCTCACTGCGGAGGGAGAAAACGCGCGGCTGTCGTGAGATCATCATCGCCAAATAAGCGGTTGTGAAGATGCGCAAATCGCCCCCAGACATCGGGGCGCAGAGCGGGTCGCACCTGTGTTGCGCCCGCCAACCTACTGGATTTTTTCGGGATTTTTCGATAGACTGGAAGATAGGGGAAATTTTTTAGGTAGTATCGCTATGAAGAAATTCATTCACATGGCGGCTGTTCTTACGCTGCTCGGCACGGGCAGTGCCGCAAACGCAGAGATCATTCCAACGCCATATAGCACGCTCGACGGGCAAGAGGTCATCTCGCTCTACAGCGACAAGACATGGCCTTGGAGCAAGGGCCATGCGTATTTTGGCCCGGCCGGTCAGTTTCAGGCCACCACCGGACCGCAGGACAGCGCCACGGGGCGCTGGTACGCGACCTCGAACGGCAAGCTGTGCTTTGCCGGGGAGTGGACGAGCGGCAGCACGTCAACACCGTCGAAACGCTGCTGGCAGCATGTGCGCGACGGCGATGGGCAGCTCTGGCAGGCCCCGGTCGGCGGCACCGGCCAGCGGTCCAACTGGACCCGGTTCGACAGTGCCGAGATGCTGATCGACGGCAACCCGCGCAAGCATCTCTACATGACGGCCAGCGGTCAGCGCGAACGGATCGTGGCGACGCGGCTTGCCGCCGATGATCTGGCGCGGCTCTATGCGGATCGAACCTGGCTCTGGGACGAAGGCTATGCCTATTTCGCGCCCGGTGGCGGGCTCACCGCCGCGATGGGGCGCGAGTCCTATGGCGAGGGGCGCTGGTTCACCAATGCCAAGGGGCATCTGTGCATCAATTCGACCTGGCACAGCCCGCAATATGCGCCGCGCAGTTCGACACGCTGCTGGCTCCATGCGCGCGATGCCGAGGGCAATATCCATCAGACCGACGCCGAGGATATGACCGCGTGGTACAGGTTTGACCCCGAAGCGAAGCTGCGCCACGGCAACCCGAACGCGCAGCAATTCGCGGCGATCAAGACCCGGCTGTCGCAGTAACGCGCTGGGCTTTCCGGGCTATGATTACTGGCGGGACGCCACCTGGCGACCGCCAAGCCGCCCGACCACCTTGTCGAACCGCTTGCCCGTGGGCGTCGGCGACAGATCGTCTGAGACCAGATTGATCTGTGGCACCGTGCCCTTCCAGGGATAGGGGTTGGCCGCGAACCAGGCGTGGCGTTCGACAAAGGGCAAACCCTCCATCATCTCAATCGCCGCCTGCGCGAAATCGGCGCTTTGGCCATAGCTGACCGAGCCGGGGCGCGACCAATCGATGAGCGCAAACTCGGTCACCCAGATCGGCCGCCGGTATTCGCGATGCACCGCCTGCAGCCAGCGCCGGAATTTCCCCACATCGCCATCGCGGGAATAGTAATGGACCGCCATGAAATCCACGCGCAGACCGCGCGCCTCGACCTGATCCATGAAGCGGCGCTGCCATGATCCGGGGCCGAGCGTGCCGTCCTGCGTGGTGGCCGGGCTGCCGAGGCGCACCCCCTTGGCCATGAGGCGCGGCCAGAGCGCCACCGCCCGCTCGACCGAGAGCCCCGCCTGATGTTTGCCGCTGCGCCCGTCCGGTTCGTTGAAGCCAAGAAGCGCGCGCACCGGGCCGGAGGCGCGGATCGGTTTGCCGACATCCTTGGCGCCGTGGATCATCGGCACGAATTCCACCTGCCGCGAGCGGCGGCCGGGGGCATAGAGCTGATCCGCGCGCCAATTGTAGTACCAGCCCAGGCCCGGGCTCTGTTCGATCCAGTCGAGCATCGTGTGGCGGGAGTTTTCCCAAGCCCCGACGCCCGCCTTCTGGGCCAGCGCCGCACCGGTGAGGCAGGCGTAAATCAGAAAGGCAGTGGTGATCTGGCGCATCTCGGTCCCTCGGCTGTGTCACGCCAAAGGGATGCGGGGCTGCGGCAGGTGTATCTTGCGCCAAAGCCCGCGGCATGTGCTGTCGCGGGCATGGGCTTGTGTGTACTTTCTTCGGTTTACCTGCTCGTCACCTGCCTGACCCCTTGGCCTAGCTCCTTTGATGGTATATAGATACTCCTATACGCCGCAAGATATAGGCGCCCCTTGCCGAGAATCGCGCAAGATGTTGCCACTCCCCTGGGCAACGGGTCGTAAATCTATGTTGGGTGGCGCACAGGAAACCTATTTCGGGTTGAGACGCCGCTGCACGCCTCGGCCTATAGTTGTATTTCCGGCCAATTTTGCCCCATTTTCAACAAATTGATTTGACGGCGTCACCGGCCCGCCGCCTAATTAATACATTGTCATAAACTTCTAAAACGAATGAGTGCTTGGGGTTCAATTCATAATAATTGGCGTGGGTGGCCAGTCACCGCAGGGTTTAGATAGCGGCTAGGTAACATCTTCGAGCAGGCGCTTTGCTAGAACTTCGCGAGGGGGAAGCGATGCTCGGTTTTGATAAGTCACACCATGGCCAGACGGCCAGCTATACGAAATATGATATTGGCCAGATGCGGCGCACTGTGCTCATCACGGGGGGCGCTGGATTTCTCGGCTCGCAGCTCTGCGATGTCTATATCGCGCGCGATTACCGGGTGATCTGTCTCGACGATCTGTCGACCGGACGCCTGTCGAACATCGGCCATCTTCTCGACCATCCCAGTTTTGAATTTGTCGAACAGGACGTGATCGAGCCCTTTCAGCCAAAGGGCTGTATCGACCTGATTTTCAACATGGCCTGCCCCGCCTCGCCGCCGAAATATCAGCGCGACCCGATCCATACGTTCAAGACCAACATCCAGGGCGCGGAGAACATGCTGCGCCTCGCGCATAAGCATGGGGCGCGCATCCTTCAGGCCTCGACCAGCGAGATCTATGGCGACCCCGAAATCTCGCCGCAGAGCGAGAGCTATCATGGCAATGTGAACACGCTCGGCCCGCGCTCTTGTTACGACGAGGGCAAGCGGGCGGCGGAGACGCTGTTCTATGATTTTCGCCAGCAATATGGCGTGGATGCGCGGATCGCCCGTATCTTCAACACCTATGGGCCGCGGATGGACCCCGGCGACGGGCGCGTGGTGTCGAATTTCGTGACCCAAGTGCTGCGCGGCGATGACATCACCATCTATGGCGATGGCTCGCAAACCCGGTCCTTCTGCTTTGTCGATGACCTCATTCAGGGGCTGTGCGCGCTGATCCATCTGCCGAAATCGCCGGGCCAGCCGGTGAACCTCGGCAATCCTGAGGAATTCACCATCCGGGAATTGGCCGAGATCGTGATCGAGGAGACCCACAAGGACGCGCGGATCGTCTACAAGGACCTGCCCGTCGACGACCCACGGCAGCGGCGGCCCGACATCAGGCTGGCGCATCAGATGCTCAACTGGCGGCCGCAGTTCACCCTGCGCGAAGGCCTCCGGTCCACCATCCCCTATTTCATGGCCGAGCTGTCGCGCAACAGCGCGCCCAGCCCGATTGCCGCGCAATGACCCGGCCGCCCGTCATAGTCACGGGGGGCGCCGGATATATCGGCAGCCACACCTGTAAGGCCTTGGCGCAGCGGGGTTATCTGCCGATTGCGGTGGATGATCTGCGCACCGGCCATGCGGATGCGGTGCGATGGGGGCCTCTCGAACAGCTCGATCTGGCCGAGACCGACAGGCTCACCGAAGTGATTGCCCAGAGCGGCGCGCGGACCGTGATCCATTTCGCCGCCAGCGCCTATGTTGACGAGTCGATGCGCGAGCCTCTGCGCTATTACACGAATAACGTCGCAACCACCGTCTCATTGCTTCGAGCGATGGAACGATGCGATGTCACGCGGATGATCTTTTCCTCGAGCTGTGCGACCTATGGCATCCCCGACCGGATGCCGATCGCCGAGTCCACATCTCAGCATCCGGTCAATCCCTATGGGCGCACCAAGCTCATGTGTGAAGAGATCATCCGCGATCATTTCAACGCAGTCGGCGGGCAATTCGCCCTGCTGCGCTATTTCAATGCCGCCGGGGCCGACCCGATGGGCCAGCTGAGCGAGCGGCACGACCCCGAGACCCATCTGATCCCGCTGGCGCTGATGGCGGCGGCGGGGCTGCGGCCACCGCTCGAGGTGTTCGGCACCGATTATGACACGCCCGACGGCACCTGCATCCGCGATTACATCCATGTCAGCGATCTGGCGCGGGCCCATGTCTGTGCGCTCGAACATCTCAGCAATGGGGCGGGCGCGCTGGCGCTCAACCTCGGGACGGGCGCAGGGCTCTCGATCCTCGAGATTGCCGATGCGATCGAGCGCCTGACCGGGCGTCCGATGCCATGGACCCCCGCGCCGAGACGGGCCGGAGACCCGCCCATCCTCGTCGCCGATCCACGCGCCGCGCGGGAGGTGCTGGGCTTTTGCCCGAGGCTGTCGGATATCGACACGATCCTGCGCCATGCCGCGCCGCAGTTCGGGCTGGAG
Source organism: Roseovarius nubinhibens ISM (assembly GCF_000152625.1). GTDB lineage: Bacteria > Pseudomonadota > Alphaproteobacteria > Rhodobacterales > Rhodobacteraceae > Roseovarius > Roseovarius nubinhibens. Next base: position 675,747 of record NZ_CH724156.1, read on the forward strand.
GTGCAGCATGCGCGCGTCGCCTGACACCATGACAGCCGCCCCACGGCAACGGCAGCGCGATCCGCGCTTTACCCGGCCGTTGCTCACCGGGGCGAAACGGTTGAAATACGATGTCATGGCGCTTGGCTGGCTGGTGGCCGCGATATGGTTCTGGCACTGGTGGTTCCAGCCGGAGCACATCCTGCCCGGCGCAAGCTATTGGATCGTGACCGCCTGTTTGGGCTGGCTATTTTTCCTGCAGGGGTTTTTCGTGACGGTCATTCGCAAGGCGCGGGTTCCCGATGGCCCGCCGCCCGATCCCGCCATAACGCGGGTCGCCATGGTCGTGACCAAAGCCCCGTCCGAGCCGTTTTCGATGGTCCGCCGCACGCTTGAGGCGATGCTCGCGCAAGACTATCCACACGACACATGGCTCGCCGATGAAGACCCGCAGCCTGCGACCATCGCCTGGTGCGAAGCCCATGGCGTGCGGATTTCGACCCGCAAGGGCTGTGCCGCCTATCACCGGGTCGAATGGCCGCGGCGGACACGCTGCAAGGAGGGCAACCTCGCCTATTTCTACGATCATTACGGCTATGAGCAATATGATGTCGTCTCGCAGCTCGATGCCGATCACGTGCCGCAGCCCGGCTATCTCACCGAGATCCTGCGCGGGTTTCGCGATCCGGCCGTGGGCTATGTCAGCGCGCCGTCGATCTGTCGCCAGAACGCGGGCCAGAGCTGGGCCGCGCGCACACGGCTTTTCACTGAGGCCGCATTTCACGGGATGTTTCAGGCAGGCTATAGCGGTGCGCTTGCGCCGATGTGCATCGGGTCGCATTACGCGGTGCGCACCAAGGCGCTGCGCGAGATTGGCGGGCTCGGGCCAGAGCTGGCCGAGGATCATTCCACCACCATGCTGATGAACGCGGGCGGCTGGCGCGGGGTGCATGCGCTGGATGCGATTGCCGAAGGCGACGGCCCTGCCACCGCCGCCGATCTCTGCACGCAGGAATTTCAATGGTCGCGCAGCCTCTTGTCGCTGCTTTTGCACCACACGCCCCGCTACCTTGGTCAGATGCCGTGGCGGCTGCGGGCGCAGTTCCTGTTCTGTCAGCTGCTCTACCCGCTGTTCGCGCTGTTCATGACGGCGTTCTACCTGCTGCCCATCGCGGCGGTGATCTTTGACATCCGCTATGCCGATGTGACCTATCCCGCCTTTCTCGGGCATATGGCGGTGCCGCTACTGATCCTCGTGATCATTGCCTTTGCGATCCGCGCCGATGGATTCTTTCGGCCCCGTGATGGCAAGGTCATCGCCTGGGAAAAGGCGCTTTTCATGGCGCTGCAATGGCCCTGGGTTCTCTGGGGCTGCGTCATGGCAGTGCGCGACCGGATCGGCGGCGGCTTCGTCGATTTCCGCATCACCCCCAAGGGCGAGGCGGTCGAGGCGCAATTGCCGTTGCGGGTCACCCTACCCTATGCCGCGCTGGCGCTGGGCTGTTTGATCCCCGTGCTGCTCTGTGCGGAGGTGACGCAGGCGCGTGGGTTTTACATGCTGACCCTGATCAACGGCATTTTCTACAGCCTGATCGTCGCCACCATCGTGTTTCGCCATCTGCGCGATCATCGGCTGCGGCCGCGCGATCTCTTGGGGCATCTCGCCTTTCCGCCGCTGCTCGCCGCGCTGATCGTGGCGGCGGTTGGACTTCGCGGCGAAGACGGGCTCTTTGCGCTGGCCTATGGCGTCGCGCCGGTCGGCATTGTCGATCACCATTATGTCGTCGCCGGCGCCGGGATGGGAGACCCCGGCACCGTGCGGTTCGAATGGAATCTTAACTGGGTGTCAGACCTTGTTTCTGGCAGAAAGGAGTAAACCATGACCCGTTTCATGCACCATATCGTCAGATGTACCATCATGGCAGGCTCGATGACCCTGCCGCCTCTGACAGGTTTTGCAGCACCTCCGGGCGATCTGCCCTTTGGGGTCTATGACCCCCATGGCGATTTCGCGGATGATCCCAATGTGCAGATCGAACATCTGTTTCTGCCCTGGGAGGATGTCTATCTGCCCTCGCTTCTCGAGGCCGATCAATATGCGCGGGACCGCAACCGGTCGGTCCTTGTGACCATCGAGCCCTGGACCTGGACACGGTCGGATCGCAACACGCCCGCCGTGCTGCAGGCGGGGATTTCCGATGGCAGCTATGACGCGAACATGTCGTCGATCTGCGGCATGCTCAACCAATTCCAGAGCCCGGTGACCGTGCGCTGGGCGCAGGAGATGGAGGATGGCTCGGGGCAGTTCATCTGGGCCGATTGGGAGCCGGAAACCTTTATCGCCGCCTATCGCCGGATGGTCGATGTCTGTCGCACCGAGGCGCCCGAGATCGATTTCATGTGGTCGCCTCTCGGCCTAGAGGGGTTCGAGGATTACTTTCCCGGCAAGGATTATGCCGATGTGGTGGGCCTGTCGGTCTTTGGCCTGCAGCCTTGGGAAGAACAGGTTCTTGGCAGCGCGCAGAGCTTTCGCGACATTCTTGTGCCGCGCTATGAGCGGGCGCTGCAATTCGGCCTGCCCATCGTGGTGGCCGAGGTCGGCTATTCCGGCAAACAGACCTATGTCGAGACCTGGCACAACGACCTGCGGCAGGATCTGGCGGATCTGACCGAGCTGCAGGCGGTGATCTATTTCAACCAGCAAGAGGTCTATCCATGGCCCGATGGCTTTGGTCTGCCGAATTGGCAGGTCAACAAGAATGTCATCCTAGAAACCGCGATGGGGCAATAATTCGCCCCCTCGCCCCGCCCCACGGGCGGATTTCGGCCGGTCCCCGAGGGGATCGCGGCCCCGGCTTTCCATAACATCTCAGATCGGCCATGAGGCCCGGATCGGTTGCACCCCTCTCGATCTTGGGGACGAGAGCGCGGCCGGTGCGGCCAATGGTGCGGTGCGATCCTGTTGCCTCCACGACACGCGGGGGAGGCATGGTGCAAACCGGATTAGGTCATCGATCAAGAGTTCATTAAGCTAACCCATGTAGACACGTTCAGGCCCGCCAGCACAACGAGTTGGCCAAACGTCAGGCAAACAGGCAAAGGAACGGATATGTTTCGCGCAAACCTCGGAACCGCGCTTCGCGGCTCTTGCACCCTATTCACGGCCCTCATCGTCCTTCACAGCGCCCCCAATGCGGCACAGGCGCATTCGGAAAAGACACGCGCCGCGACCATTTCGACAAAATCGGCAGAGCGGACACCGGCCCGGATCAACCTGCTCGCAGGTCCCCGCGCCGCCAAGCGGACAACCATCCGCGCCTCGCAGGTCGGCAATGGCAGCTATATCTGCTCGCCCGCCGGGTTTGGCCGCAAGTCGCGCTGCTACAGCAACTAAGCGCGACTGATCACTCGGGGCGCGCACCGGCCTGCAGCCGCGCGAAGAGGCGCAGCGCGTGGCTCGGGTCTTGGGACATGGCGGGCATGACCGGCGCATAGCCTGCGGCGATCAGCCCGGCGATCTCGGGGCGCAGGATCACCCGATCCGTGTCCGGCGCGATGGCCAGCGGCGACAGCGATTGAAACGCCGTGTCGGACCAGAGCAGCATGATCTGCACCACCTGGCTCAGCGCCAGGGTTTCGGCCGGCATGTTCGACAGCGCCTCATCCATCCGCAGAAAGACAAAGCTCGCCCGAATGGCGCCGTCCTTGTCAAACCGGAACATCCGGTATTGATTGGCCCCCGCCCCCTTGAGCCGCGCCACCAGCGGGGCGAGATCCGGCACCAGCCGGTCGAGATCGGGCACCTCGAGCAGCTCATCCCAATCGCGGAAGAAGAAGAACATGAGATTGCTGCCGAGCTCGGGATCGGTCTCGGCCATCTGATGACCGGCGAGCGTCACCACCGCCTCGAGCGCGCCCTTGACCACCTCGAGAGTGGCATCCTCGACGCCAAAGACGATGGGCGCGATGGGCCGCCCCCAACGCGCGAAGAGGTAGCTGCCGTCGGAGCGGGTGAAAAGCCGGGCGATGTCGTCATGTGTCATGGCGCTCTGCTACAAAGTCAGCCCGCGCCGCGCAACCCCTTGGGCGGAACCGGGAGCGGGGCCTTGCGTTGACAAGGCGCGAGCAGACAGCCCCGGCGGAGACCCCACGTGACGCGACATCTGAGACCCTGGCTCTGGCTCATCGCTGCGGTGACGATGCTGACGGGCTGCTATTTCCCCGATGATCCGAAACACACGCTCGCGACCATCGAGCGACAGGGCGTGATCCAGGTCGGGATACTGGCCGAACCGCTGCCCGAAGCCGATGCCAAGGTGATCGCGCGCTTCGCCAAGAGCCTGGGCGTGCGCACCGATTATGTCCGCGGGCCAGCCCATGCGCTGCTCGCCGGGTTGGAAGAGGGCAATATCCATCTGCTGGCAGGCGACATCCCCGAAGACACGCCGATGGCAAGCCACGCGGCGCTGAGCAATCCTTACCCGCCGCGCGTCAGGCTGCCGGGACGGACGGAGAGTCGGTCGGAGAAGCGCGTGCTGTTGCTGCGCAAGGGCGAGAACCGGTTGCTTCTGCGGCTCAACCGAAGCCTGAGGGAGGCCGGGCAATGAGTGATCGGCCGACGTTGCCCCCGCATATCCGGCAGAGCCTCGAGAGGGCGCGGCGGCTCGAATGGTGGACGTTGGGCTGGCTCGTCAGCATCGTGGCGGTGATGGCCCTCGTGATGGGGTCGAGCCAGGCGATGCAGGCGGCCTGGATCGAGGATATGCTGTCGCTCCTGCCGCCGATCCTCTTTCTTCTGGCGGCGCATTTCGAAGGCAAACCCGCCTCGCCCGCCTATCCCTTTGGTCTCGATCGGCTCGGGTCGCTGTGCTTTTTGCTGGCCGCCGGGGCGCTCACCCTGATGGGCGGTTATCTCATCTATGATGCGCTGCATGTGCTCATCGCCCAAGAACATCCGACCATCGGCAGCGTATCCCTCTTTGGTCACGAGATCTGGCTCGGCTGGCTGATGATGGCGGCGCTGGCCTATTCGGTGGTGCCGCCGGTGATCCTTGGCCGCAAGAAACGCGCGCTGGCGCCGGAGCTGATGGATAAGGTGCTCTTTACCGATGCCGAAATGAACGCGGCCGATTGGAAAACCGGGCTGGCCGGGATCGTCGGGGTGATCGGGATCGGCTTTGGGATCTGGTGGGCGGATGCGCTGGCGGCAGGGGTTATCGGGGCCGATATCCTGCGCGATGGGCTGCGCGCCTTGCGGATTTCGGTGGCAGAGCTTCTCGATGGGGCCCCGCGCGAATTGAACTCGCCCGAGGTGTCCGGGGCCGTCGCGAAAATCCGCGCGGCCGTGCCCGTAGACCGGCCCGTGCGGGTCCGCGAAACGGGGCGCTTCCTGCATGTGGAGATCGCCGACGATCAGGACACCACCCCGTCAGAAGCGTTTCAAACCAAGGCCTTGGGCGAGGATGGCTGGCGCATCGTCAATGTCACCGGCCCCGCGCCGCCGGACATCCGCAAGGGCGCGCGCCACAACGAGGAATAGCGCCATTGCCCGCTGGTTACTTGCCGAAGAGGTCCGTGCTGCCCCGCGCCACCGGCGGGGCCAGCCCGAGATGGGTCCAGCCGCCTTGGGCCAGCATCCGGCCGCGCGGCGTGCGCTGAATGAGCCCCTGCTGCAGCAGGAAAGGCTCAATCACCTCTTCCAAAGCGTCGCGGCTTTCGCTTAGCGCGGCGCTCAGCGTTTCGATCCCCACCGGGCCGCCTTGGTAGGCCTCGGCGATGAGCCGCAGATAGCGCCGGTCGGCCCCATCCAGCCCGAGATGATCGACCCCGAGCCGGGTCAGCGCATTGTCGGCCAGCGCCTTGGTGATCTTGCCATCGCCCTCGACCACGGCGAAATCCACCACCCGTCGCAACAGCCGCCCGGCGATCCGGGGTGTGCCCCGCGAGCGGCGGGCAATCTCCATCGCGCCATCGCGTTCGGCGGGCACTTTGAGCTTGTCCGCGTTGCGCCAGACGATCTCGTTCAGCTCCTCCACCGTGTAGAATTGGAGCCGCGTCGGGATGCCAAACCGGTCGCGCAGCGGCGTGGTCAGCAGGCCGAGCCGCGTCGTCGCGCCGACCAGCGTGAAGGGCTGCAGCTCGATCCGCACGGTGCGCGCCGCCGGCCCCTCGCCGATCACGAGATCGAGCTCGAAATCCTCGAGCGCCGGGTAGAGCACCTCTTCCACCGCCGGGTTGAGCCGGTGGATTTCGTCGATAAAGAGCACATCGCGCGCCTCGAGATTGGTGAGGATCGCCGCCAGATCGCCCGCCTTGGCGAGGACCGGCCCCGAAGTCATGCGAAAACCGACCCCCAACTCGCGCGCCATGATCTGCGCCAGCGTCGTCTTGCCAAGTCCCGGCGGCCCGTGAAACAGCGTGTGATCCATCGCCTCGCCACGCTGGCGGGCGGATTGGATAAAGATGCGCAGGTTCGAGCGGGCCTCGGCCTGACCGATGAAATCCTCGAGCGCCTGCGGGCGCAGCGCGCGGTCGAAATCCTCGGCCATCGGTTCGGGGCGCAATGTGGGATCGGGTTCGCTCATCTCCGGTTATCCCTGTGGTGCCAAGAGCTTGAGCGCGGCGCGGATGAGCGCGGGCGTCTCCGCCTCGGGCGCGGTATCCGCGGCCTGGGCCACGGCGCTTGCCGCCTCGCCCGGCGCATAGCCGAGATTGCTCAGCGCCGAGAGCGCCTCGGCCTGAGCCGATTGCGAGGCCCGGGCAGGCGTCGGCGCGGCGGCGGCGCGCGGGGTCTCGATCACCTCGTCCTGATCGTCAGGAGCGGGCATAGGGGCCGTCGCGGCCCCGGCCCCCATCGCCATCACCTGCGGTGCTTTGTCCTTGAGCTCATTCACCACGCGCTGAGCGGTTTTGGGGCCGACGCCCTTGGCCGCCTTGAGCGCGTTCCAATCGCCGAGATTGATGGCGCGGCTCACCCCTTCGACCCCGAGCGTGCCGAGAATGGCGAGCGAGGCCTTGGCCCCGATGCCCTGCACCCCCATCAGCAGGCGGTGCCATTCCTTTTCCACGAGGCTGGTAAAACCGAAGAGCTGCAACAGGTCCTCGCGCACCAGAAGATCGGTATAGAGCGCCGTATGTTCGCCCACCGGCGGCAGTGCCTGCAATGTCCGGTCGGAGCAATAGACGAGATAGCCCACCCCCCGCACATCGAGCAGAACGTGATCCTCGGCGCGGTAATCCACCCGACCTGCCAACCGTCCGATCATGCCTGTACCCTTCCTGCTTCGCGCAATTCCTGCCCGCCCCGTGTATAATGCGCGTGGCAAATGGCAATGGCGAGCGCGTCGGCGGCGTCCGGGCTTGCCGGGTTGGCGCCGGGCAGTTGCATCTTGACCATATGGGCGATCTGCCCCTTGTCGGCATGGCCGACGCCGACCACGGTTTTCTTGACCCGGTTGGGGGCGTATTCGCCGACAGATATCCCCGCCTGCGCAGGAACCAGGAGGGCGATCCCCCGCGCCTGACCGAGCTTGAGCGTCGCCACCCCGTCCTTGTTCACGAAGGTCTGCTCGATAGCCGCCGTGTCGGGCGCAAAGCGCGCGACAATCTCGGTGAGCTGGATGTGCAGGGACAAAAGACGCTGGGCCAGATCGTCGCCGGTCGAATGACAGACACCGTTGGCCACATGGCTGAGCCGGCTGCCCGAGACATCGATGACGCCCCATCCGAGGTTCCTCAGCCCAGGGTCGATCCCGAGTACGCGCATGCCTGCCACCCTGCTCTCTTGGTGTTTTGTGTTTTCTCTCGCATAGCACGAAACAAGAACAAACGCCAAGCACCATCGCAGCCTGGGCCCAAGCCTTGCCCCAGCTCGGGCCGCTCTGTGACCGAAAGGATGCACATTTTTTAAGCAGGTTTTTCGGGGGCCGCGCGGGCCCGTTGGCGGGCGGCGCAGCAGAGCCCTTTTATACAAGGCCATGGGCGTACAAACGATCCATGCACGCACTGCATAAGGACTATGCAACTTGCACAGTTGTTACATTTCGCGCCACCCCCTAAATGGCGCCTTAGCAACAGACAACATAATACGCTCCGATAGAAGGAATGGCCCCATGGCTGCAATTGAAATGACCCGCCCCGTCGCTCACCGTCCGCTGGCCCGCCTGATGGAACGCCTGAGCGCTTGGAATGCCGCACGCGCCACCCGCGTTGCCCTGTCCCGCCTCAGCGACCGCGAGCTTGAAGACATCGGTCTCGAGCGTGGCGACATCCACAAGGTCGCCTACACCCGCTAAGACAGGGTTCAGGCGTGGATGCGCCTGTGCCACGTGAACAAAGACCCTACGCCGCACTGGCGCAGGGTCTTTTTTAATGCCCTGAGAGATGGGCCAACGCATGAACACATCTTGAGAGAGATGCTGGAGGGTGCGCTTAGAAATACGGGGCCACGTTGCGGGCGACCACTTCGGCCAGGGGATCGGGCTGCATCACAAAGGCGCCGATCTGCTCTTGCAGGGGACCTTGGGACATTTCGCTGATCCGCTGTTCATAGCTCGCCGCGCCGATCTGCGCGATCACCAGCCCTTTGAAGGCGAGAAAGCCGACCACGATCAGCGCCAGACTGCGCCAGGGAAAGCCGATTTTGCGGCGTTTGGGTTTGAAAACGATGAGACCATCGCGGCCAACCTTGCAGGAATAGCCCCGTGCGAGTTTGGCGTGTTTCCGTTCGACCGCTTTAAGCCGGTTGGAAAATGTGTTCGTTGCATCGGACATAGCAGCATCCTGAAATCCGGCCCCCACCGGTTCAGAGACAAAACTAGGTTGGAAATGTGGCAATTTCTGGGCGGACGCCCTGAAATTGCTCTTATTTATCGGAGATTTAGGCTTATTTTTGGAGGATTAGCGTCGTCCATTCACCAATCTCGGTCCGCTGGACCAGACTGTTTCCAAGACCTTCATAAACCGCCACGACCTCATCCGCCTGCTCGTTGAGAATCCCCGAGAGAATCGCATAGCCGCCGGGCAGACGCTGCTCTGTCATTTCCGGTGCGAGGTCGATCAGCGGGCCTTTGAGGATATTGGCGAAGATCAGATCGAATTGGGTCGCTTGCAGCACCTCATGGTCGAACCCCATCGCCTCGAGGCAGTTGACCCGCCCCTCGAGGCCATTGGCCGCGACATTGGCCTCGGCCACCTCGACCGCCACCGCGTCGATGTCGCTGGCCAGCATCACACCGGGCCAGATCCGCGCCGCCGCCATCGCCAGAACCGCCGTGCCACAGCCGATATCGGCCACGGATGTGCCGACAAAGCCCTGATTGGCCAGATGATCCAGCGCCTGAAGACAGCCCTGCGTCGTGCCGTGATGCCCGGTGCCAAAGGCCATGGCGGCCTCGATCAAGAGCGGCTCGGCCCCGTCCGGCACCTTGTCGGCATCATGGCTGCCATAGACAAAGAACCGCCCCGCCTCGACCGGGGTCAGCTCGCGGCGCACCTTGGCGACCCAATCCTGATCCGGTACTTCGGAGACGGCGAAAGGCTTCGCCCCATAGGCCGCCGCAAGCAGTTCGAGCCCGGCGATATCGGGCTTTTCGATGAAATAGCCGCCCACTTCCCAAGTGCCCGAGCCGTCTTCGACCTCGAACACCCCGATGCCGGTGGCTTCGGGCTCGAGCATCTCCATCGCCTCTGCCAATGCCTCGGCGGGCTCTTTTCCAGTCAGGGTCGTGAGGGCGGTATAGGTGGACATGGCGGGCCTCTGTCAGAGTTATTCTGCGGGGCGGACCAGCGGGTTGGTCAGCCTTGTTTCATTGCCGATAGCCGGATGGCGCGGGATAAGCAACGCCAGCAAGAGCGACACGGTCGCCATCGCGGCCGCCAGAATGAACACGGCGGCGGGCGACACGAGCCACAGGTAGCCCAAAAGCGCCGGCAGGAAGACGGCGGCGATATGGTTGATGGTAAAGGCCACGGCGGCGGTGGGGGCGATATCGGCGGGATCGGCGATTTTCTGGAAATAGGTCTTGAGCGCCAGCGCCAGCGCGAAGAGCAGGTGATCCACCACATAGAGCACCGCCGCGAGCAGCACGCCCCAGCCGAACATGTAGATCCCGCCATAGGCGAGGAACACCAGCGCCAGCCCGGCATATTCGAAAACCAGCGTGTTGCGTTCGCCGAACCGGGCCACGGCCTGGCCCATCAATGGCGCGAAAATCATGTTAGCGACGAGGTTGATGAGAAAGAGCGCAGTGACTTCATGGACGTCGAAGCCGAACTTCTCGACCATCATAAACCCCGCAAAAACCACGAAAATCTGGCGTCGGGCACCGGCCATGAATTGCAGCGCGTAATAGAGCCAGTAGCGGCGGCGCAGGATCATCTTCTTGACCTGCGGGGTGGGCGATTCAAACTGCGGGTAGGCGAAGAGGGCAATGAGCGCGACCAGCGCGGTAAAGCCGCCCGAGGCCATGTAGACGATATTGTAGCTCAGCCCCAGCGTCTCCCAGAGCGCCACGATGATCACATAGACCACCAGCGTCGCCGCCGAGCCCGCCGCCACCAGCCAGCCGAGCACCTTGGGCGCGCGGACCTTGTCGAGCCATTGCAGCTGAAGCGACTGGTTGACCGTCTCGTAATAATGGAAGCCGATCGAGCTCAGCATGGTGATGGTGAGGATGCCGCCCATGGTCGGAAACCAGGCGGTGATGGCCGTAGCGGCCCCCAGAAGAGCCAAGGAAACAAGGCCCAAGACCTGTTCGCGCATGAAGATGATGATGGCGATGACCCCCACCGCCAGAAAGCCCGGGATCTCGCGCACCGTGTGCAGCCAGCCGATGTCGGAGCCGTCGAAGCCGGCGACTTCGATGGTGAAATTATTGAGCAGCGCCGACCAGGTGGAGAAGGCGATGGGCATGGCGGCGGCCATCAGGAACAGAAGGGTCACGGGCCGGCGCCAGAAAGGCAGATGGCGGGCCTCGCCGAGGGGGACGATCTGGGTCATGGCAATGGCTTTACGCCCAAACACCGGGCTTGGCGAGAGGCTTTGGCGCCAAGCGGCGGGCCGGGGGATTTGGGTATTTGACACCAGAAAGAGGCCGGAAATGGCGCATCGGTGACACGTCGGTATTACGGCGGTATCGCGACAGTGCGGATTTGGGCCCCGATCGGCGGGGTCAGCAGAGGCGTCAGTAGAAGCTTTGCGGGTCGATATCGACGCTCATCCGCAGGTTGGGACCGGGGCGGATCTGCGCCACCCAGCGCGCCACCGCGCCCTGCAGCGCCGCGCCTTTCGGGGCCTTGACCAGAAGCCGCACCCGGTGGCGGCCGCGCACCCGGGCGATGGGCGCGGGGGCGGGACCATAGACCTGCGCCCCGATGGCGCGGATCGGCGCATCGCCACGGGCCAGCGCGAGGCCCGCGTCAAACGCCTCTTGCGGGTCGGGCGAGGACAGCACGATCCCCGCCATGCGGCCATAGGGCGGCACGCCCGCCGCCTCGCGTTCGCGCGCCTCGGCCCGCCAGAAACCCTCTTCGTCGCCCGACAGGATGGCGCGGATCACCGGATGTTCAGGTTGAAAGGTCTGGAGGAGCGCGGTGCCCGGTTTCTCGGCCCGGCCGGCGCGGCCCGCCACCTGACGCATCAGCTGAAAGGTGCGTTCGGCTGCGCGCAGGTCCGAGCCTTGCAGCCCGAGATCGGCGTCGATGACGCCGACCAAAGTGAGATTGGGGAAGTTATGCCCCTTGGCCACCAGCTGGGTGCCGATGACGATGTCGGCGCCGCCCTGCCCGATGGCGGCGATCTGTTCCTTGAGCGCGCGGGCCGAGCCGAAGAGATCCGACGACAGCGTCGCCACCCGCGCATTGGGGAAAAGCGCCTGTGCCTCTTCGGTGAGCCGTTCGACACCGGGGCCGACCACCGCCAGCTTGCCCTCGACCTCGCAGGATGGGCAGGCCTCGGGGATCGGGGCGGTTTCGCCGCATTGGTGGCACATCAGCCGTTTCAGAAACCGGTGCTCGACCATGCGCGCGTCGCAATCGGGGCAGGCGATCTGATGGCCGCAGGCCCGGCAGATGGTCACCGGAGCATAGCCGCGCCGGTTGAGAAAGAGGAGCGATTGTTCGCCCGCCTCGATGCGGCGCAGCACCGCCGATTGCAGGCTGGGCGAGATCCAGCGGTTCGACGGCAGGGTTTCGGCCCGCATGTCGATGGCGCGCAGTTCCGGCATGACGGCGGGGCCAAAGCGGGCGGTGAGATCGAGCCGCGCGTATTTACCGGCCTCGGCATTGGCCCAGCTCTCGAGGCTCGGCGTGGCGGAGGCGAGCACCACCTGCGCGTCGCAGATCGAGGCGCGCAGCACCGCCATGTCGCGGGCATTATAAAGCACGCCATCCTCTTGCTTGTAGGAGCTGTCATGTTCCTCGTCGACGACGATGAGGCCGAGATCGCGGAACGGCAAGAAGAGCGCCGAGCGCGCGCCCACCACCACCTGACAGCCGCCCTGCCCCACCATTTTCCAGATCCGGCGGCGTTCGGTCATGGTCACGCCGGAATGCCATTCGGCGGGCTGCGCGCCGAACCGCGCGCCAATGCGGCGCAGGAATTCCTCGGTCAGGGCAATTTCGGGCAAGAGCACCAGCGCCTGCCGGTTCTGGCGCAGACATTCGGCCACCGCTTCGAGATAGACTTCGGTCTTGCCCGATCCGGTCACCCCGCGCAAAAGCGTCGTGCCATAGCGCCCGGCGCGCAGACCTTGCGCCAGATGGGCGGCGGCGCGGGATTGATCCTCGGTAAGCTGGGCCGCGGGCAGACCGGGATCGAGCCTTGGGAAGGGCAGATCGCGCGGCGTGTCCTCTTCGGCCACCGCGCCGAGCTTGACCAGCCCCTTGACCACGGAGGAGGTGACGCCAGCCTGATCGCTCAGCTCCTTGAGGGTGAACGCGAGCCCGCCATAGTCGCGCAGCACCTCGAGCACCCGGGTGCGGGCGTCGGTCATCCGGTCGGGGGTGGCGTCGCCCAGCCGGTAGACCTTGCGCATCGACGGCGGGTCCGAGAGCCCCGGCGCGCGGGCCGCGAGGCGCAGCATGGCGGGCATCGGTGTCAGCGTGTAATCGGCGGCGCGGGTCAGGAATTCCTGCATCTCGGCGCGCATCGGCGCCACGTCGAGCACCCGCAGCACGGCGCGCACCTTGGAGAGGTCGAAATCACCGCGCCCCCGGCCCCAGACCACGCCCAGCACCTTGCGCGGCCCGAGCGGCACCTCGACAAAAGCGCCCAGGTGACAGCCGCCTTCGGGTGCGCGGTAATCGAGCGTGCGATCGAGCGGCTGGGTGGTCAGCACCGCGATCAGCTCTCCCGTGTCGAAATATCCGGGGGCGTCGGCATATCCGGGGGCGGTTTGCGGCAAATTATCCTCGTCTCCTGCGGGTGGTCGGGCCGCCTTCGGGGTTTCGGCAGGCTGCACCATGAGGTACACGGGATGCAAAGGAAACGCCAATCCATGAAGGGGGCCGTTATGAAATTTTTCGTCGATACCGCAGAGGTCGATCAGATTGCCGAGTTGAACGATCTCGGCATGGTGGACGGGGTCACCACCAACCCGTCGCTGATCATGAAATCCGGGCGCGACATTCTCGAAGTGACCAAGGAGATTGCCGCGATGGTAGACGGCCCGGTGAGCGCCGAGGTTGTCGCCACCGAGGCCGATGACATGATCGCCGAGGGCCGCAAGCTCGCCCAGATCGCCGAGAATATCGCGGTCAAGGTGCCGCTCACCTGGGCCGGGCTCAAGGCCTGCAAGACGCTCTCGGATGAGGGCAATATGGTCAATGTGACGCTGTGCTTCTCGGCCAATCAGGCGCTCTTGGCGGCCAAGGCGGGGGCCACGTTCATTTCGCCCTTTATCGGGCGTCTCGACGACATCAACCTCGATGGGATGGAGTTGATCGCCGACATCCGTCAGATTTATGACAATTACGGCTATGACACGCAGATCCTCGCCGCGTCGATCCGCACCGTGAACCACGCCTATCAATCGGCGATGATCGGGGCCGATGTGATGACCGCGCCGCCGAAAGTGATCAAGCAGATGGCCGAGCATGTGCTCACCGACAAGGGGCTCGAGGCGTTCATGGCGGATTGGGCCAAGACCGGTCAAAAGATCCTCTGATCGCGCCCAAAGCGCGACGATTGCGATGCGATGCGCCCGGTCCCTTCAGGGGGCCGGGCGTTGCCATTTGCGGCACAGGTTGAGGCACAGGTTGAGGCACGAGGCCGGGGCAGCGGGGCAATTTCCCGGGGGGCGAGACCAGAAAACCCTTTAAAAATTCGGCCCGAGAGGCGATAAGACTAGGCAAATACGGCAATGAAGACCGAGGCAGATATGAGCAGCACCCCCCGCATGGACGAACCCTTGCGCGAAAAGATCATGACGCAACCCGATGTGATTCTTGACGACAAGGAGCTTATGCGGGCGTTGATCGCGGCGAATGAGCGGGCGATGGGCGGAAATATCGTCGATCTGCGCGGCATCGCCATGGATCGACTCGAGACGCGGCTCGACCGGCTTGAGGACACCCATCGCAGTGTCATCGCCGCCGCCTATGAGAACCTTGCCGGCACCAATATCATTCATCGCGCGATCTTGCGGATGCTCGACCCCGTGGAGTTCGAGTGTTTCCTGCGCGATCTTGGCGGCGATGTGGCCGAGATCCTGCGGGTCGACAGCGTGCGGCTCATCCTCGAATCGGCGCAGAATGACAATGACCCGAGCGTGCAGCGCATGGGCGACGTGCTCTCGGTGGCGGAGGTCGGGTTCATCGACCGCTACCTCGCCGACAGCCGGAGCGGGCCGGGGCGGATCGTCACCTTGCGGCAGCTTTCCGACGCGGATGCGCGGGTGCATGGCGAGCGGGCGGCGTTCCTGCGGTCCGAGGCCTGTATCCGGCTCGATCTTGGCAAGGACCGGCTGCCGGGGATGCTGGTGCTGGGGGCGGAAGATCCGCATCAGTTCACGCCGCAGCAGGGCACCGATCTTCTCACCTTCTTTGGCGGCGTCTTTGAACGTGCGATGCGGCGCTGGCTGTCATGATGTCGCCTGCCGCCCGCGATGCGTTGCAGGGCTGGCTCGACATGTCGCGCGCGCTCAAGGGGCAATCGGACAACACGATCGAGGCCTATGGCCGAGATGTGGCGGAATTTCTCACGTTTATGAGCCTGCATCTCGGCGGTGAGGCGGGGATCGCGGCGCT
Organism: Roseovarius nubinhibens ISM; assembly: GCF_000152625.1. Lineage (GTDB taxonomy): Bacteria > Pseudomonadota > Alphaproteobacteria > Rhodobacterales > Rhodobacteraceae > Roseovarius > Roseovarius nubinhibens. Next base: position 690,972 of record NZ_CH724156.1, read on the forward strand.
GGGCCGGATCAGCGTCACCGACATGCGGTCGTGGATGGCGCAGATGCGCAGTGGCGGCGAGGTCGGACCCCGGTCGCTGGCGCGGAAGCTGTCGGCGGTGAAATCCTTCATCCGCTGGCTGGCCGAGCGCGAGGGGTTTGACCCCACCGCCGTGCTGTCGATGCGGTCGCCGAAATTCACCCGCAAACTGCCCCGGCCGCTCAGCGCGGAGCATGCGCGCGATGTGATCGAGACGGCGGGTCAGCAATCGAGCGCGCCGTGGATCGGGTCGCGGGACATGGCGGTGATCACGCTGCTTTACGGCTGTGGCTTGCGGATTTCCGAGGCGCTGTCGCTCACTGGCGAAAGCCTGCCCTTGGGCGAAATGCTGCGCATTCGCGGCAAGGGCGGCAAGGAGCGGCTGGTGCCGGTCATCGGGGCGGCGCGGGCGGCGGTGGCGGAATATGCCAAGCTCTGCCCCTACCCTCTCGACGAGGGCGCGCCGCTCTTTCGCGGGGCGCGCGGCGGGCCGCTCAGCCCGCGGATCGTGCAGAAAGTGGTGCAGCAGGTGCGGATGCAGCTTGGCCTGCCCGCCAGCGCCACGCCCCATGCCATGCGCCACAGCTTTGCCACCCATCTGCTCAACGCCGGGGGCGATCTGCGCACCATTCAGGAATTGCTCGGCCATGCGTCGCTCTCGACCACGCAGGCCTATACGGCGGTGGACACCGCGCGGCTTCTCGAGATCTACCGCGCCGCCCATCCCAAAGCCTGATTGAACCGCCCGGCGTTTTGCGGCAAGAAAGCCCAATGACAGATCGTATGAAGGCGCTGAGCGTCCATTTTTTCACGGCCACCGGTGCGGTGTTTGCCATTCTCGCCATGCTGGCCGCTGTGGACGGGAAGTGGAGCCTGATGTTTCTCTGGCTCGTGGTGGCCTTTGCGGTGGATGGGATCGACGGGCCGCTGGCACGCCGCTATGACGTGGCGCGCAACGCGGCCGAGTTCGACGGTGTGCTGCTCGATCTGATCATCGACTATCTCACCTATGTGTTCATCCCGGCCTTTGCGCTGTTTAAATCGGGGCTCTTGCCCGGCTGGACCGGCTGGTTCGCGATCATCGTGATCACCTATGCCTCGGCCATGTATTTCGCCGATACGCGGATGAAAACTAAGGACAATTCATTCTCGGGCTTTCCCGGCTGCTGGAACATGCTGGTGCTGGTGATCTTTGCGGTCGAGCCGAATTTCTACATCAGCCTGTTTCTCGTGGCGACGCTGGCGCTGGCGATGTTCCTGCCGCTCAAATTCATCCACCCGGTGCGCACCGAGCGCTGGCGCAAGCTGTCGCTGCCGATGGCGCTGGCCTGGACCTTTTTCGCGGGCTGGGCGGCCTGGGTCGATTTCCACCCCGAAAGCTGGGCGCATTGGGGGCTTGTCGTGACCTCGATCTATCTGGTGTTCGTCGGCATCGTGCAGCAGATCGTGCCGGAGCGGCGCGGGTAAGACGGCATCAGCTTGTAGAGGTTTTATTGCGCTGAAGTAGACAAACAATGAAGTGGTTCTACTCAACGATAAATTTCAGCAAGCGTTTCGGGTACTGCCACGTCCCCAGCCTCATCAAAGTATGACTAGCAACGTCAAAGAACCAATTTGTTGTTGGGCTTTAGATAGCGACTGCCATCAACCCCAAGAGCTTTGCATATCCATAGCGGCTGACATTGAAACATTTCCATTTTGTTCGACGACTACTGTCAGACAGCTAGACCCGTCGTTTATTCCAAATATATAACGACATCTGGCTTGCCTAGCTGCCTCTTCGTTGCTGCGTACTCCGTGGGAAAAAGCTTCAGAGCCGAAGTCCGCATTCCCTGACCAATCCATATCTATGCGGTCAGTTTTTAGAAGATCTTCGTAGCCAGGGTAGCTCGTGAAAAAATGACGAATAGCCATGTGAACTGACATGCTGTTCGGATCAATCCCGCAAACGGCTACAGAATGGTGCATCGCAATTACCTGCGCGCTATCACGGTCGATCCGAAACTCTCCATGAAACTCGATCACTTTCTGTGCAATACTATCAAATATTTCTTTCCATACAGGCCAGTTTTCTTCGATAGTTGAGGGTGCGGACAAAATTGCAAGCGCAACGGCAGCCCCGTTTAGGCTCTTCCAAACCCCAGCAGGCCAATCGGCGCCAAGCCCAGCGTTTCCGTCCAATACAACCACCCCTTCAGGTGGATTTGTAACTAACTCGAGAAATGCTTCATTGGAGTGATCACCAGGCCCATAAACATTTGTCGTCGTCAATAACTGCATTGATAGAACTTTCTTTAGACTAAGTTGACTCCGCCATATCAAATACCACAGCGCCATCTCACCAAATATAGATCAAACACTCAATCGAAAGAAAAGTGGGCGTCGTTTAACCCGCTTCACCAGACAGATTCAGCTCAAATTTCCCCCGTCTTAAGGCTTTAAATCAACAGCCCCGCCGCCCCTTCGTGACGCAGGAGCCAGACCTTGGTCTCCACCCCGCCCTTGGCCGAAAACCCGCCCAGAGACTTGGCGCCGAGCACCCGGTGACAGGGGATGATGATGGCGATGGGATTGCCGCCACAGCCCGCGCCGATGGCCTGGGCCGGTGCGCCAAGCTCGCGGGCGAGATCGCCATAGGTCAGGGTGTCGCCAAAGGGGATGGCCTGCATCCGGGCGCAGACGCGCTGTTGAAACTCGGAGGCCTCGACGCGCAGCGGCAGGTCGAACGTCTGTCGCGTGCCGGCGAAATAGGCGTCAAGCTGGGCCTCGGCTTCGCAGAGCTCGGGCGTGGTGTCGCACGCGCCTTGGCGCCAGTCGAGCGCGGTGATCGCGCCGCCACTGGCGGTGAGGGTGATGGGCCCCAAGGGCGTCTGGATCATGCGTTCAGCCATGCGGCCACATTGGCCCCGCATGGGCGGAACAGGCAACCCGGAACCTGCGATTTAGAGTAATGTGCGGTGGCTCAGCCCGTGCTCAGGCGGAATGCGCGCCGTCGGCCAGACCTTTGACGAAGTCGAGCACCTCGCCGACCGGCTTGCCCTCGGCCATGGCGCTCACGATGGCGGAGCCCACGACCGCGCCATCGGCGACGCTCGCCATTTCGCGGCTCACCTCGGGGGTGCGGATGCCAAAGCCGATGATCACCGGAAGATCGGTCGCCGCCTTGATCCGCGCCACTTCGGGCGCGACATCGCTGGCCTGCGGCACGGCGGCCCCGGTGATGCCGGTGATCGAGACGTAATAGACAAAGCCCGAGGTGTTTTGCAGCACTTTCGGCAGGCGTTTGTCATCGGTGGTGGGGGTCGCGAGACGGATGAAGTTCAGCCCGGCCGCCTGGGCGGGAATGCAGAGCTCTTCATCCTCTTCGGGAGGCAGATCGACCACGATGAGCCCGTCGATGCCGGCCTCTTTGGCGTCGGCCAGAAAGCGATCGACGCCGCGGTTATAGATCGGGTTGTAATAGCCCATCATCACGATCGGGGTGCTGTCGTCGCCTTCGCGGAACTCACGCGCCAATTGCAGCGTGCGGTCGAGCGTCATGCCGCCTTCGAGGGCGCGCTGACCGGCGAGCTGAATGGTCGGGCCGTCGGCCATCGGATCGGTGAAGGGCAGGCCCAGTTCGATGATGTCGACACCGGCGCCCGGCAGACCTTTGACCAGCTCGAGCGAGCGGTCGTAATCGGGATCGCCCGCCATCACATAGGCGACAAAGGCTTTCTTGCCCTCAGCCTTGAGCTGGGCGAATTTGGCGTCGATACGGGTCATGGCGGTCATCCTTCAAAACGTCGCCCTCCTTTGGCGCATAACGTGGGTGAATTCAATGGTCCCTGCGGCGCAGGCGGTGCAATTTGCGCCATATGGGCGGGGTCTGTGGCCTTGCTGCGCAAGTTCCGGTCCCTATCTGGGCCAATGACTGGACCAGTAACGGGGCTTGTATCTGTGGCCTTGCGGCCCTAGAAGCGGCCCGTCGCTAGGAAAGGTGCATCATGGGCTTTAAGATGGGGATTGTCGGGCTGCCGAACGTGGGCAAATCGACGCTGTTTAACGCGCTGACGAAAACCGCCGCCGCGCAGGCTGCGAATTTTCCCTTTTGCACGATCGAACCCAATGTCGGTGAGGTCGCCGTGCCCGATGCGCGGCTCGACCGTCTGGCCGAGATCGCCGGCAGCCGTCAGATCATCCCGACGCGGATGACCTTTGTCGATATCGCCGGTCTCGTCAAAGGCGCGGCGCAGGGCGAAGGGCTCGGCAATCAGTTCCTGGCCAATATCCGCGAAACGGATGCGATTGCCCATGTGCTGCGCTGTTTCGAGGATGGCGATGTGACCCATGTCGAAGGCCGCGTTGATCCGGTGGCCGATGCCGAGACCATCGAGACCGAGCTCATGCTCGCCGATCTCGAGAGCATCGAGAAGCGGCTTCAGAACATCATCCGCAAGGTGCGCGGTGGCGACAAGGAAGCGGTGCAGCAGCAGCGCCTGCTCGAGGCCGCCAAGGCGGCGCTCGAAGAGGGGCGTCCGGCCCGCACCGTGGCGGTGGATGACGACGATATGCGCGCCTGGAAGATGCTGCAGCTCTTGACCACCAAGCCGGTGCTCTATGTCTGCAACGTCTCTGAGGAAGAGGCCGCCACCGGCAATGCCCATTCCGCCAAAGTGGCCGAGATGGCCGCCGCGCAGGGCAATTCCCATGTGGTGATCTCGGCCCGGATCGAAGAGGAAATCAGCCAGCTCGACGACGAGGAAGCGGCCATGTTCCTTGACGAAATGGGGCTCACCGAGGCCGGGCTCGACCGGCTGATCCGGGCGGGCTATGAGCTGTTGCATCTCGAGACCTATTTCACCGTGGGCCCCAAGGAGGCGCGCGCCTGGACCATCAAGACGGGCACCTCGGCGCCCAAGGCGGCGGGTGTGATCCATGGCGATTTCGAGAAAGGGTTCATCCGGGCCGAGACCATCGCGTATGATGATTTCGTGAGCCTCGGTGGCGAGCAGCCGGCCAAGGACGCGGGCAAGATGCGGGCCGAGGGCAAGGGCTATATCGTCAAGGATGGCGATGTGCTGCACTTCCTGTTCAACACCTGATCATCCCCGTCGCAGCGCCCCGTCGCAGCGAGAGGATAACAAGGCCGGGCCGAGCGTCCGGCCTTTGTCTGTGAGACGTCGGTAGTGCGACGGTAAAGCGACGGTGCGCATCAGGCGGCGCGCGCCAAGTCTTAACGCAGCGCCTGTCAGCCGTCCGGCCCGCTGCCCAGCCTCCCGCCCAGCCTCCTGCCCTGCCCCCGTCTGGCACATCGGCAAGAGATCGAAAAATCGTCCAGATTGCCCCTTGCCCCCCCGCGCCATGGTCGATAAACACGCCAGCGGAGCTGTGGCCGAGTGGTCGAAGGCGCTCCCCTGCTAAGGGAGTAGGCCCGGAAGGGTCTCGTGGGTTCGAATCCCATCGGCTCCGCCATTTCCCCCCGAAATGCGATCCGACACCACCGCCCTGATGGGGGCGGCTGTGGACCTGCATGAGACCTGCTGACGTCAGCAGGGATGCGGGTCAGGCCTCACGCCGCGTGGGCGCCACAGGACCGAAATGCCGCGTCCAGATCTCAGTCCGTAACCCATCTCGGGCGTCGTACTCCGCGAGCGCCTGATCCAGGTCGCAGAAATCACCGGTCTCTGCGTCGGCACCGATTTCAGTCAACCGCATCGTGTACCACGCTGTGATCCCACCTTCAGGTGCATGAGAAAATCTTGGAAAGGCGGGCTCTGGCATCTGATGTGCCAGCCACAGATTGGGCAGGCTAGGTTCGAGCACCAGCGCCCGAGCCAGACCGACAACATCGGCGGCCCCGCTCAGCACGGCCTCTTGCGCCTGTGCGCGCGTTTTGATGCCGCCCGTCAGCATCAGGGGCTTGGACGTCACGGTGCGGGCACGTTTGGCAAAGGCGATGAAATATGGGCCGCCTCCGGCACTGTCTGAGGCAGATTTGGCGCCGGGGAAATAGGTCCCGCCGCTGATGTCGATTGCATCCACCGAGGATGTGTCCAATGCGGCGACGACCGCAAGCGCATCCTCTTCGCCGAGCCCGCCCTCAAGCTGGTCGGAGGAATTGAGTTTCACGGCGATTGGAAACTGGGGACCGACGGCCGCACGGGTTGCCTCGAGCACGTCGAGCAAGAGCCGCATGCGGTTGGCAATTGATCCACCGTAGTCATCAACGCGCTTGTTGAACAATGGCGACAGAAACTGGCTCAGCAAGAAGCCGTGTGCGGCATGAATTTGCACGCCACTGAACCCGGCCTCCTGTGCCAGCCTGGCTGTCTGCGCGAGGTCCAAGGGCACTTGGCGGATCTCTTCGCGTGACATGCCCGCGCAGCGAAGGCCGGGCAGATCGAGGGCGCTTGGCCCTCTGGGCGTGCTGATCGGCGCATAGGCGAGCGCCCCGGCGTGACCGAGTTGCAGCCAAAGCTGCGTGCCGTTCTCTTTGCCATGCGCCGCAAGCTCACGGAACCTGGCCAAATCAGAGGCCGGGTTGAGCACCAGATTTCCGGGTTTTTCGGCAAAGTTTGAGGTGGGCTGCACTTCGCCGATGATCGACACGGCCACGCCACCTTGTGCCCAACGCTGATAGAGCCGGGCTTGGGCCGCCGTCGGATGACCGGTGCCATCGCCGAGCGAGTCGGACATCGCAGATTTCGCGATCCGGTTTTTGAGGAGTGTGCCACAGGGCAGTTCAAGCGGCTCGAACAATGTACCTTCGTGCTGCATCCGAACCGCTCCAGTTACGTTTCACTGACCACACGGCATCAAAGCACAAGTCTGCGGCGTTCCTCTAGCAGGAAGGGGCGTAGCGTCGGTCAGCGGCCCTGATCGAGGCGCGCTGTGACCCGGTCGATCACCTCGTCTTGTTGCGCGTCGCTCATGTCGCTGCCCGAGGGCAGGCAGAGCCCGTGGGCGAAGAGGCCTTCGTCGACGCCGCTGCCGTGATAGGGCGCGCCGGCGTAGAGGGGCTGAATATGCATCGGTTTCCACAGCGGCCGGGATTCGATCTGATGTTCGAGCAGCATCAGGCGGATGTCCTCGCGCGTGACGCCGGTGACCTCGGGGTCGATGATCAGGGCGGTGAGCCAGCGCGTTGAGTGCCGCCCGTCGGGTTCCGGCATAAAGGTGAGGCCGGGCCGGGACAGGGCCGATTGGTAGCGCGCGAAAATCTCGCGGCGGCGGGCGACGCGGGCGTCGAGCACCTCCATCTGGCCCAGCCCGATGGCGGCGCAGATATTCGACAGGCGGTAGTTGTAGCCCACGGTGGAATGTTCGTAATGCGGCGCCGGATCGCGCGCCTGCGTGGCGAGAAAACGTGCCTCGTCGGCCCAAGCCTTGTGGCGGGTCACCAGCATGCCGCCGCCAGAGGTGGTGATGATCTTGTTGCCATTGAAGGACAGGATCGCGGCATCGCCGCCGGTGCCGGCCTTGCGCCCGTCCAGATAGGCCGCGCCGAGGCTTTCGGCGCTGTCGAGGATCAGCCGCACGCCATATTGCGCGGCGAGCGCCTCGAGCGGATCGAGATCGACGGATTGGCCATAGAGATCGGTGGGCACGATGGCCTTGGGCAGGCGGTTCTCCTTGGCTGCCTTGGCGAGTTCCTCGGCCAAGATATCGGTGTCGATGGTCCAGCTTGCGGCGGAGAGATCGAAGAAACGCGGGTGCGCCCCGAGGTAGTTCACCGGAAAGATGCCGCCGGCGAAAGTCATCGAGGAAATCCAGACTTCGTCGCCCGTGCCGACCCCCGCCATGCGCAGCGCCAGATGCAACGCGGCAGAGCCTGAGGAGAGGCCGACGCAATGGAGATCTTGACCGAGGTAGCTGCGAACCGAAGCCTCGAACGCATCCAGCTGTGGCCCGAGCGGGGCGATGAAATTCGAGGCGAAGGCTTCGGCAACGCGAAGCTCTTCCTGACCGGACATATGGGGGCGGGAGAGGTAGATGCGCATGGGGTCAGTCCTTGATCAGGGGTTTGGCCGGATTGCCGATGACGGTGACACCGGGCGGCACATCGCGGGTGACGACGGCCCCCATGCCGACAATGGCGCCTTCGCCAATCGTGAGAGGTTTGTCGGGCCTTCCCTGACGAATAATGGCCCCGGTTCCGATATAGGCATTGTCCCCGATATGAACATTTCCATTGCACATCACCCGGGGGGCAAAGGTAACGAAGTCTCCAATGACGCAATCATGCGCGACATAGGAATAGATGTTCGCGTGGAAATGCCGACCGATTTTGGCGTTCGAGGTGATGGTGGAAAACCCGCACATTACGAGGCCTTCGCCGATTTGAGAGCCGTCCAACTCAATACTGTTGGCCGCCCTAACATCGATAGTATCCACTTCGGCATGGGCACATTTCTCTGCCAGCTTGCGCCGAGTACCGCCATCAGCGATCGCCAAAGTGACCGCGCGATAGTCTGCCGGATGGTTCCGAAATTGCTCAAATGAGATGCATTTGCAACTGTTTACGGTCTCGCCACTTCCCGCATCATCGATAAACACACATTCCACTTCGAGATCATTTCCGACCTGCTGTCGCAACAGCGGCATGACCTCGCGACCAAAGCCGCTGGCACCGTAGACACCGTATAATTTCATTGTTTTGTTCCCGTAAACCTCGACATGGTGGCCTCGCCCGCGGCGGAAATGCCCTCGCGCTTGACCACCTTGCGTATGGTCAGCCAGATGATTTTCAGGTCGAGCCAGAGGCTGCGGTTGTCGACATACCAGACGTCGAGCGCGAATTTCTCATCCCAGGAGATGGCGTTGCGGCCATTGACCTGGGCCCAGCCGGTGACCCCGGGGCGGACTTCATGGCGTCGGGCCTGTTCTGGGGAGTAGAGCGGCAGGTATTCCATCAGCAATGGCCGGGGGCCGACGAGGCTCATCTCGCCCTTCAGCACGTTCCAAAGCTCGGGCAGTTCGTCGAGCGAGCTCGACCGTAGAAAGCGGCCCAGCTTGGTCAGCCGCTCCGCATCGGGCAGCGGTCGTCCATCCGCGTCAATCGCGTCGCGCATGGTGCGGAACTTGACCATCTCAAACGGTATGCCATGCCGCCCCGGGCGCGTCTGGCGGAAGAACACGGGCGATCCCATCTCGCGGCGGATCATCAGCGTGATGGCGACCAAAATGGGGAAAAAAATGATTAACCCGATGGCTGCACCTTGAATATCTAAACCGCGCTTGAACACTTAACAAACTCCTAACATTGCAAACGGTCCATCAATTTGAATGACACCCTTCTGGTTGATCTTTCGCTGAACATCAATCGTGGGAGCGCCCAACCTCCCCTCAGCGAAAAGGCTTTAGCATGAACCCCTTTACCGATCGAGCCCGTTCCATTAACGGCCCCGCAACCGACGCGCTGCCGGTGACACCGGATGACGCCACCGATCTCACCCATGTTGCCATCGCCCTCTATGTCGAAACCGGTGGCACGGTGGTGATCGACACAGTGGCTGGCGGGACGCGTAGCGTGACAGTCGCCGATTTCTCTATCCTGCCGCTAGGGGTCACCCGGGTTCATGCCACGGGCACGACGGCGGCGGGTATTCATGCGCTGGTACTGGCATGAAAACAATATGCGATTTGAGCGCGACCAGCGCGCCCCGGCGCGCAGCAAGCGGTTGGCATCCCGGCTGGCTTTTCCGAGATGGCGCGCAGGGGGCTTGGTTTGACCCGACTGACGCAACGTCGCTGTTTCAGGATGCCAACGGGACCACCCCCGTTTTGAATGATGGGGATCCGGTGGGACTGATGATGGACATCAGCGGTAATGGCAACCACGCAACACAGTCCACTTCGGCCGCGCGACCGAGCTGGCGAACCGACGGGAATTTGTGCTGGCTGGAGTTTGACGGGGCCGATGATAAGTTGGTGATAGCCCCGATTGCTTACTCTGGCAGTGAATTCGGGCTTTCGATCGGGCTGAGGCACGAGCCCGGCGACACAAAATTCGGGGCATGGCGGGCGCTGCATGTCGATGGCGTCTACCTTGGCCTGTCGCAACCAACCTCGCCGGGCGCGATCCAGAACATCAGTGGTCAGCTGTCGGTGGACGGTGCGGCTGCACCGGCAACGCGATCTGGTCTGCGTTCGCAGTTGCTCTCTCCGGCTGTGGGAATTGCCACCGGCGTCCCAGTTTCAGCTTTTGCCGGAAGCAATTGGCAATTTGGCGGATATTCGGTGCCAGCCGCACCTGCCTGTAGGGTCTATGGTTATCTAGAATCCGAGGCGCTGATGCCTGCGACGCGGTCGCATACTCGCCGTTGGATGGCCCAAAAGAGTGGAGCACCGGTATGAGAAAATCACTCGTAATTATCGCCCCCGTCTCCAAGATGCAGAGCGCCAACAAACTGCTGGCTGGAATTGGGTGGGAAGAGGACAATTTCACCGTGCCCCTGACCGCCGACGAAAGCAGCAGCATCAGCCATTTCGGTCTACGTGCATCTATCCGCCCTGCGTTCAGCGAGGTGCTTGCGGAGCATCTGGCGCCTCTGACGGCTCTCGCTCAATCTCTGGTGATAGACCTGCGCGAGGAAACCGATCGACATGGCCATTTCGCCGATGTGATTGATGCCGAAGGGTTGCGCGTCATACGACTAGAAGTCGCATGAACCCTTGCGGCGCGGCGTTTCGTACGCCGCGCCTTGCCCGTCTAGTCCCATATGGTGCAGGTAGTCCCGCGCAAGGTCTTTGTACTGACGATTCTCCATTAGCCAGTCGCGGCCTCGCGCACCCAGCTTTGCACGGTCTTCTGCGGGCAAAGCTGCATATCGTAGGATCTCGGCACGCAAGGCTTCTACATCCTCAGCCGGCACATATGTCCCACATTCGGCCTCATTGATCATCGACGGAAAACCTGTAAACGAGGCGAGCACAGGTTTACCGGACAGCATGTAGTCAATTACTTTGTTCAGAGATTGGCCAAACCGCATCATAGGCGATTTGTGCACTGCAAAATACACGAGGTCGACCTTCTGCAAGATGGATTGAACGGCCTTTTTCGGGACCCCAGGCGCGAAGCTGACATTGTCGAGATCTGCTGCCTCGGCAACAAACCGGTCCTTCAGGTACCCTTCGCCCACGAGCAGGAAATGAATGTCTTGCCGGTCCATCATTGCCCGCGCGCAAGCCAGCAAAGTCTCGAGCGCATTGTCGGCGCCGATCGATCCCGCATGACAAACAACAAACTTATTCTCCGGGAAATGGGCCTCCATATAGTCGTCCGATAGCGGTTCTGGCGGGGCCAGAAGCCCCGGGTCTAGACCTTGTGGGATACAGGCAACAGGCCTGACCGAACTGCTGACTTCGGCCACATGCTCGCGAAGGTTTGGCATGGTGCCGACAATAAGGTCGGCACGCCGATAACCGAGACGCTCAACCCAAGCAAGAAACATGACCGCCGGGTGTCGCGGGCTAATACCGCCAGCTGTAGTCAGAACAAGCGGCCAAATGTCCCGGATTTCAAACACAAGCTTGCAACCGAAGCGACGGCGCAGATGCAACCCATTAAAAATCGTGAGCGGCGAGAGGCTGGAGACGACGACCACGTCCGGCTTGGGCAAGCCCTCCAACGGCATGCGCCTGATCTGCCATTCGAAATCAAACCAGCTTAGGATGCGTCCGAGCGAGCGAGCGCCGGTGTATTTTCGGGTCCGGAGCCAATGCACGTCGACACCGTCGATCGCCTCCTCTTTACGCGGGGAGGTTAGTTTCGGCACGTTTGCAAGATGATTGGAGTCCGACGTGATCAAGAGGGCCCTATGGCCCATCTGTACAAATTCACGCAGAAGCAGAAATCCTCGTGCGCCCACCTTGGCCACCCCCGGTGGCGTAACATACTTCGAGATGTACCAGATCGTTGCCATCGCCGGACTATTCCGCGTAGAGTCGGGGAATGGCATTAACCACGCGAATAACGTCTGCGAAGTCCATGCCGATTGCATCCAAATACCATTTGATATTCGGATAGCGTGGTTGGTTTTCGTCCTTTACGAGAACTAGAGCCTCTTCGCGTGTCAGCTGCCCCTCCCGGATCTGGTTGCTCCGGAAGGTGTCATGCTCGGTGAAACCCGCTACCGTGTAATAGATGTAGTTGTAGAGGCCTGCGGTCCCGTCCCCGATGCGCCAAGTGGTGCTAGTATCCGGCGCGGTTTCCCAATCATACATTGCCAACGTCTGATTGACGCGGTTTTCGTCCCAGGTCCAGTAATCGAAAATATGGAAGTAATCTGATTTCTTCAGGAAGCTGCGATAGTATTCACCCGAAAGCGTATCCCATAGGGAACTGTTAAAGTACCCGGGGCTCTTCATCATCGCTTGGAACCGCAATTTCTGATAACGCAGCTGCTTGCGCGCACCGCTAGAATAGACTTTGTCCTCTTCGAAATCTGGCGGAATACCCAAGAAACCGGCCTTAAAGTGAGTGACCTCAAGCGGGCTTGTCCCCCAGAGATTGATGTCGATGCCCGTCTGTTTCTTGATCGTTTCCACATGGCGAAAGAAATGCTTGTCGCCCGCTGTCAGAATGCTGATCATCCCAAGATGGGGCGATTTCAACCACGCCTTGAGGTTCATCGCAATGTTGTCGCGTTTTTTGGCAATATCATCGGCGACAATAATGTTCTCAACGCCGAGCTCAGCGCACATCCGGCTGACATTCCGGCGTCCCAAATCTGTCACCATGCCCCAGTCATAGGTATATGTGATCGGTTTCATTTTAAGTTCGTTGACGATCAGGTGCAGACCATAACAGCTGTCGCGCCCGCCCGAGAACGGGACAATGCAATCGGGCCCATGCGCCCGACGATAGGGCTCAACCAGCTTGAAGAGTTCTTCCTTTGGCTTTGGTTTGTTGCGCTGCGTGTAGTTGTGGCAATAGTTGCACACCCCGTCTTCATCGAAACGGATAAACGGCATGGTTTCAGGAAGGATGCATTTGGAACAGCGGCGGAGCTCTGGCTCTGGGTAAACCAGGAGCGCGGCCTCTGTGCTGTTGAGCACCAATTCTGGGATTAGATTCTTAACCCGCGACTTGCTGTCCGCAACCGTTACGCATTCATGGACCGGAATATCCAGCACAACGGTTTCAAAAATCTGATCGACATTGGCACAGCCGACCTGATTCAGCGCAAAAGATTCCGAAGCAAAGTGGAGGCTCTCGCCCTTCTTGCCGGAATAAAGGCTGCCGTTGTTCGAGAAAAGCAGTAGCTTACCCAAACGCGGCACCGCAAGGGCGCAGGAAATGGTGCCCTTGCATGTTTCCAGAACGATCTTGCCGATATCTTCGACCGCACCGCCCGCGTCCAGATGATCTGCCGCAATGGCCGCAATGACCTCGCTATCGACCTCGAGCTCTCGTGTCCGGGTCAGTTTCGGCCAGATTTCATCAAAATTTACGATGATCCCGTTATGGATGACAACGACGCCATCGCGAACAATAGGTTGGTTGTCGGACAGACCGTTGGTAATCAGGCGACTGTGCCCCATCACAAGGCGCGTTTTCCCAATGGTCGTTTTCTTCAAAAGTTTACGGATTTCGAAATCCGCGCGTTGCACATCGTACCCCGACTCACGAGCGATCACGAGGCCGCTCGAGTCGCGCCCCCTTTGTTCGGCGTGATGCGCAAGGATTGGCAGGTCACCAGGTGCCAGAGCCAAGTTCGTAACAATTCCGAAAATTCCACACATGCTATCGTCTTCCGTTCATCTCTTGGATTGCAAATCGCACGACCGGCGATTCAGGATCGTTTCATAAGTTTGGATCAGGGTTTCCGCCTCTTGTTCCCAATTGAGGCGGCTCAGGATGGCCGCACGTCCTCGGTGTCCCATGGCCTCCGCTTCCTCTGGATTTTCGATCATCCAGCGCATCGCCGCGGCAATTTCTTCGGGGTTCTCGGGATCGACTAAAAGCCCACAACCGACCTCCTCGACGATTTCGCGCCATAGCGGGAAGTCGGACGAAATGACCGGCACACCTGCGGCCATGTATTCGAAGAGCTTTATAGGCAGCGTCAGCATCTCATGCTCTACGGGTCTTAGCACCACAAGCCCCGCGCGTGCGTTTGCAAGAATGTCGGCCACGCCCTCGCGCGAGACCCAGCCATCGAACTTGACGCGGTCCCACCCAGTGCGCGTGAGCGCGACATGACGGTCCGCCTCAATCGTAAAATCCCCCGCGAGACGCAAGGTGGCCCCGGTCTCTCGCAAGGAGCCAACAGCGTCGATCATGCCCAGAATATTGCGATTCCGGGTGATCGTACCGATATACGCAAACTCCATAGGTCGATCACGCATAGGTGTGTCGACAGGCTCGTGAAATTCTTCCACCAGCGGCCAGTTCCGAACCAATATCGTCTTTTTACTAGGAAACCGTTTCTGAATCTGGGGCGTCACTGTCACGATAGAACTAAAGAATGGTGATGAGAACCATTCAACAAAACGCACGATTGGCGGCAAGAGCTTACGCGCGACCTTTGGCAGCCGGTAATTCTCAGAAACCGCCTCAGGATAATCCTCGTGCACGTCATAGATAACCTTGATGCCAAACAAGCGAAGCAAGACCCCCCAAGGGATAAGCTCTGGATCGTGGAAATGAGCAATACAAGGCTTTTGCCGCAAGATAGAGCGAAACATTCTCCAACCGCCTAACGACATGCGCTTCAAGCGTCGAAGTCGTGGTCCGGTATCGATCACCCGATATCCGGCACTGTCGATTTCATCGCCTAGACCATCCTGAACCAGTAGTGTCACACGCCCCGGAAAACGTCGCTGGAGCGAGGCCATCATTTTGGATCGAATGCGAGAATCATCGCGCAAATGCACCGTCGAAAAATGGATTATTTCGTTTTTATTTTTCATGTTTATGATGAGATTTTCTGTATCGGAGATCGAAGCCATAAGCGCGAGAAATCCATTAAACCACCCTTTAATTTCATTGAACCACTCTCCATAAGCAGGACCCTCGACCAACGTATAAAGCTTTAATATTTAGCTTCAGAGTGCACATCTTCCTTGCGTGGAGCGAAAGTGAGAAAAAGAAATAAAAACACTAAGCCATGGGTCAGCAAAACCGTAGTAAAGTCGCTAGATCGCGTTATGTTCATTACCGACAAAAGTGCTAACGCGGACACTAGAGCATGCCCAATGCGCTTTCCATATGCATTGAGAAATGCAAGGAGCAGGCCAAACAAGATGGAGTAAATGATAACCCCCAAGTATCCAGCATGGGAAAAACCGCTACCAATCAAGCCCGTGTTCGCCGCCCAGGTGGTAGAACCAAAATACTCTTCTCCGATGATAAAAGGGGAGGCCAAATCATATGGACTCTCAACCAAACCCAATGAAATCCGTGACGTAGACCAATAATATAATGGGTTATCCGAAAAGAAGATGACATGACGCTCATCAAGCATCGGTGGCGTAAAAAGCATACGCCTAATAAAATTATTTACAAAGAACAGAAACTGATCAGTTTGAAGAATAAATCGCGCCAAGACAACATTTAGCATCGCGAACAATGGAAGAATAAAGAAATACAAGGATAGATAGCCAGCCCGCGACGGAGACCTGAGAAATGCATAAAATGAGATGAAAAGAATTGGCGCGAAAAGAATGTTTTTGAAGTTTGTCAACCCGAAGAACACCAACTGCACGGAAAGAGCCAAAGCAAGAATTCCAAACCGACGCAGCTCAATAGAATAAAGAATTGCGAGTGGAAGAAGAATGGCGGACAAAAGAGACACAAAATACCCCAAAAAACCAGGGACTGAATCCAAATTATCAGCGCGCACCTGATAAACATTAGAAAGATTAAAGTTCAAACGGTACACTCCCCCCAGGACCATATAAAGAATCAAGAACACAAGCGACAACCCCAGCGCAAAATTCAAAAACTGTTTAATTTTGATGGGCCTCATGAGAATCGGTCGGAAATTGAGCGCTGAAATTTGGACCGAGAAAATAATTACAAATGCCAAAGTCACAACGTATCGCAGGTCGGCACCCGCAAGAAAAGAAAACACAATAGAAGGTATGAAGAATAGGAAATTCGTGCAAATCAACAAATATGTACGCGTATCCCTTTTGTTTGGAAGCATCAAGGCCGTCAAAATTGTCGCAACTGAAATCTTAGTTAGAGCCAAGGGCGTCTCGGCCACCCGAAAACCTTGATAGTCCCAAAACGCCGCGACTTCATTCTTATAGAGCCAGGCCAAAAGAAGTGCGTAAACAAGGCTTGTCGCAACCTTCAAAGCCGCAGGATAATCAAACTTTAGGCTCGCGGTGGTCACAGCACTTCTCGCCGCGGATTAAGAGATGACGCCATGCTTAGTATCTCGATTGACTAACGGGCGTGCGAAGCTGAGATGCGAGCGCTGCCTGAAAGATTGATTTCTGCTGATAGATTAAAAGCTCGGAATTATGCCACAGTAAGCTAAATTCGCCCCCATACTGGGTCGTTTTTTGTTTGAGCGACAGGACGGTTGCGAGCGCCTCTTCAAAGCTCAACTGCTGATACAGAGGGGACAGCAATGACCCCTCCATTACAATCAAAGGTTTTTGGGTCAAATCAAGTGGTTCCAATCTTTGCCAGCTCCACATGCGGAACGGTCGGCCGGTACCATACCGAAACCCTGCCATATCAGCAAAGCCGCCTGATGTATCCATCTTGAAGCCAGCAGCAGAAAGGCAATCAGGGGTCAAGGCTGCATCCCATCTTAGGTAATGCTGCCTGTTCTCCAAAACATCGAGGGGAACGCCTGCAGCCTCCAATGCCACGACAAGCCGTAGTCGCTCCCTCTTTAGCCGGTCAATATCTTTGTAGGTGTTATAGCTCCCGTGCATCCCAATGCGGTGGCCACGCCTTGCGATAGCTCTCAGTAAATTCGCTATTCTGGGATCTTCAATCTCATATGTACCATCTATAAGGCCGGCACTTTTGCCTGCAATGAAATAGAAGGTTGCCCGAACCCCATGTGCCTCACAGATGTTCATATACCAGTCGAAGGTATAACACGGGTCGAAGCGCAGACCAAAAACACTGCTAAATGCAAAATTCACAAGCCGCTTGGCGGCGAGCGCAGGACTGCGACGTTTCAATAGGTCCCCCGCTAGGGTGCGCAACAAGGCGGCTGGGCTTCTGACCGAACGGTCAAACGGCTCATCAACGTCGCAGCTGACGTGAATCGGCTGCGCGGGATATTTGGGCATTTTGAGCCCTGGCCAGAGCAGGGAAACTAAGGCCCAGATTGCATGTCGGTATATATCCGCCAGCGGGTGCGACAAGAACTTCTCTCGATAGGCCAGAGAAGCACTTCCAGGGAACCGGTCATGTGTATCCCGCTCGGCAGAAACGATCTCTTCAAAGCGCGACAGCAAGAAGAAGATGCCACCGAACAGATCAGCGTCGACCTTGAGCCCCGTTGCGGTAGGCGCGACTTCCGGTCCCCCAAACAGAATCGGCATGCGTTCAATTGGCAGGGGAAGGGTAAAGCTCTCGACAGCCTCTGCGGAAAATTCCTGCAACGGCTCGGCAGGGCTTTGCTGAGACCATTCCTCCCGCGGTAAATCGAGCTGTGGAAACAGGGAAGCGAAAATCAGCGTTTTCCCCGCTGCGGAAATCTCGATGTGATCCTGGTCATGTAACGACAGTTGCAGCCCAGGGATGGCCTGGCCGAACACGAAGTCGCACACCCATTTCAGCGCCTCTTCCTTTCGCTGCGGCAATGACACTTGTAGGCCTTCTTGCTGCAAAGGGGGCAGGTCGGATTTAGCACTCATGAGGCACCTATTTTCCGACGCCTGAGTGTCTCATGCGCCGGACCTGTTTTAACCTTTGTAAGCCAAGGTAGGCTTGGCCTTTCCAGCTGGCAGCTCTTCGAATGCTCATATAGGGGGTCTGACGACCGCCAAACCCGCGGAAGAACCGTTCGATAGGTTCGATCATGGACCCCTCGAAGTCAAAAATCTTAACCCGTTCTGAACTACGCTGAATGGCTTCCCACAAGATCAAACTGGCCGCGCCGCTGTTGCGGTGCTCGGGGTCACCGCCGCCCATGATATAGTAGGCAGTGTCAGGACCATAAACGATTATAGCAGCTGCATGGAGTTCGCAACTTTGTCCTTCGGCGACGAGTAGATCGACTGCGCCGTGTCTCTCGGCCGCCGATACAAGAGATTCCACATAGCTTTCAGAGTAAGGCACGGACAAACCTTGTCTTTCAAAGGTTTTGCCGCACACGTCCACTGCTTCCTTCGTTGAGACTGCCTGACGAATTCGCACACCTTCTCGGTCGCGCGCCTTGCGGATGTCATTTCTGTTATTCTGATCCATCGCGCGCCAAATCGCGTCGGTATCTGAAAGATCCTCAAGGCGATAGGTGTAGCCCGTCGATTGCTCGTAGCCCTTCCAGTACAGAGGCTGCCAATTCTGCTGATCCACGTGCCAATTCTGCTGGTAGAGATCGTGCGGAGGGAGGGACTGGAACAAATCTGTTAGCAGACTTTTTTGCCGCGCGATCCGTTTGTTGCTCTTGCCCGCATAAGGGCGCAACCATGGTCCGAGCGCCGGGGTCAGGTTTGGGACAGTCAGAACTGTTATACCAAACCGCTGCCGTACATAAAACGGGAGTGCGGCTTCGATCCGCTCCCCTTTGCGAACAAGAGCAACGTCCCAGGCTTCAGGCCCAACGGCTGCATCGAGCCACCAAGCCTGACTAAACAAAGGAATTGAAGCCTCCGTCTCGCAAAGTGCCTGATAGGCGCTCTGGCGTATTTTGACATCAGACATCGTTGGTTGTTCCTTGCTCCAGGGCCCAAAGTCTGTCGACGATTTCCTTAGGCAGCTGGTTTGACCTGCGGCGTTCAAATCGCATTGGCGGATCACCAACCAGTGACAGTTCGACGCCACGAGAGTTCAGAAAGGTCTGGGCACGGCTCAAGAACGCTGCCGGATCGGCACAGATGTCGCGGTAATTGACCTTCATCATTTGATCTCCGAGGCCGAGATTGCGAGTGTCCCTATCAATCTGCGCTTCTATTAGGTCAATTTGGGCCATGACCTGATCAGCAGCAGGCTGACCAATCCAGGCCTCGTAACCCGGTGGAGGAACAGACCACCATGTGTTGAAGTTCCCGTTCGCAGCATTTCGGCCTTCGAGGATCGAGATGGCATTCTCAACCCGGTCGCGTTGGACATGAATGAAAATTGCATCAGGAAACATTGCGACGATAGGTTCAAGGCGTAGTCCCGCGTAAAGGTTCTTGAAGACCAGCGGCCGATCTTCAGCGTTGGCAATCGTTTGCAACGAGCGTTGAAAGGCTTTCAACGCTCCCGTCGGCATGTCTTCCCTCCTGACATAAGCTGGATCTCGAGGAAAGAACCTGTACCACCATTCCCCGCACTCAGAAGGCCCATAACGCCCGGAAGTGCGCCCGTAATTGGATTTGAAATCGATATTTCGATCTTTGTTCTTCAGTAAATGCGAGGCAAGAGCCGGGACGCCAAAAACCATACAATGGGTATTGGTCAAATAGCCTAGCCGAAAACCGGATACCATCAGTTGGAACGTCAAGGTCGTTCCGGCACGAGGTGCCCCAATGATGAAAATCGGAGTGTTCGCGGGCGCTGCAGCGCGATCGACGTTTGTCCAAATGAGTCTCTCAAACAACGGCCCCAAATACCTGTTTGTTGTCATATATGCGGACACGAGTGCCTTTTTGATCACTTTTTTCACAAGGGACTCATTGGTGTTTTCTGCAAGCTGCAGCATTGGGAGAAGCAAGCCGTCATAATCTCTTGGTGCCTAACTAGCGATGCCTGCAGGTTGGCTGCCCGCCCCCTGTTCGTACGGCCCTATGTCAATCTCGGGCAATCTTTTCCACGCCCAGCGGATCGCGACGGCGGCCAGAAGCGCACCACAAGAAATAGCAAACAGTAGAGCTAGAACCGGTTTACCCGACCAAACATTGGGCACAACAAAGGCAGGCAACACCCCGATCGCCGCAATCATCAAGCCTCGAAGGACCACCGCCACACCGGTCAGGGCCTGCCCACCTGCTAGACAATAGGCGATGGAAATGCGCGCAAGGTACACAAGGCTAGCAATTGCCGAAAGCAATTGTACGGCAAACAGAGCGTCGCCTCGCAACCAAAGTGCCACTGAAAATGCAAGTACCGGTGCTGCAGCGAGGCTGAGGTCTAACAGAAGCGCAAGTCCCAGTCGCCCAACAATGGGGAATATTCCAGTACATGGCGTGACGGTAAGCTGAAAAAGCATCCAAGGCAGGATCCAAACCGCGAATGTACCGGATACCCGCCAGGCTTCGCCGAACATCAGCACAAAAGCGTCTGGGAGAACGAAAGCCGAAAGAGCAAAAAACGGCAATGTTGCAAGCACCAGACGCGATTGAACAGCTAGAATAAGCTCAGCTAATCTGCCTGTCCTATGGGCGTCGACTGCCTTTCGGTAGAAAGCGTTCTGGACCGCAACGCCGATGATGCTCATCGGAACAACCATCACCATCATCGTCATTGCGAAGTAGCCGGCCATCTCGAGACCGAAAAACGCCGCAAACATTAGCGGTGTAATCGAGCTGCCTATACTGGATGCCAGCGCGGACCATGTCGAAATGAGTGGAAACGTCCGATAGTTGATTGCAACCCGCCAAAGATCATAGAGTTTCAGCGTGCGAACCGTGACAGAGTAGTCCAGTCCTATCCCGCGCACCAATTGAATTGCGGCTGCCACGTGCCCAAGAACCCGTCCAATAATGAGAGCCGCCCCCCCGAGCGAAAATCCTGCGACCTGTACAACTACAGTAATTGCGGATTGAAGGACTTTTGCCTTTGCCATGTCGCCAAATCGCTCATGCCGAACACATAGCATATTGAGCAATAAGAATAGGCCATTGGCAAAAAAGGTGACCGGTAAAAGCCATAAATATGGCGCTAGAATGGGAGCGTTGAATTGATTGGCCAAGGATTCGGAGTAGCTCGTAACCAAAGCAAACAGCGCCAAGGAGAAAAGCACCACAACCACCGCGCCCGTGACGCTTAAGGCTGCAGCATTGCGGTCATCTTCGGGCAAGGGGATAGCAAGTTCGAACCTAAGAGCGGCAATTCCTCCGACAAGTCCCAGCATAGAGAGGAAGACCGACAGAATTCCAAACTCATCTGGGCTATAAAGACGTGTGAGCAAGGGGGCCGAGGCAATCAAAATTGCTTGCGCACCGACCGTCCCGCTCGCCAAGGTTAGAACACCTCGAACAAACGTGTTTTGAGGCAGAATTTTAATCAACGAACCCATCTCGATGCGCTCAGACAAGCGCCCCGGTCAAATGCGACACAATCAACATCATTTGATCTGTAGACATATATGGATGCATGGGCAGGCTTAGAACCTCATCTGCGGCCTTGTCGCCCACTGGGAGCATGGCGGCGGCATCTGCTACCGCGGGCTGGCGGTTCAGAGGCA
Organism: Roseovarius nubinhibens ISM; assembly: GCF_000152625.1. Taxonomy (GTDB): domain Bacteria; phylum Pseudomonadota; class Alphaproteobacteria; order Rhodobacterales; family Rhodobacteraceae; genus Roseovarius; species Roseovarius nubinhibens. The sequence continues at coordinate 712,502 of NZ_CH724156.1, forward strand.
GCGGGTAATGCACGGCGGTGGGAATGCCTGCGGCTTTGAGCGCCTCCTGAACCTTGGTGCGGTTCGCAACTCTTACCGTGTATTGGGCCCAGGCACTGGTGCAGTCGGGCGCAATCCGTGGTGCGGGTATGCCTGAAGCGCCCAGCGTGGCGGAATAGGTCTCTGCCACTGCCTGACGCGCGGAGATTTCCGCGTCGAGAATGGCCAGTTTCGGTAGCAAGACCGCGGCTTGCAGCGTGTCGAGCCGAGAGTTCACACCGACGCGTATGTGGTAATAGCGCTTTTCCTGCCCATGTCGGGCGACCTGACGGATCACCTTGCCCAGTTCCGGATCAGAGGTGAAAATCGCCCCGCCGTCACCATAGCACCCCAGCGGTTTCGAAGGAAAGAAACTGGTGCAGGCGATGGTGCTGAGGTTGCAGGATCTACGCCCCTTGTAGCTGGCACCAAAGCTCTGAGCCGCGTCCTCGATCACCGGCAGGTCATGCCGCGCGGCAATCGCGTTGATCGCATCGAAATCGGCAGGCTGGCCGTAGAGCGAAACCGGAATGATCGCCTTGGTCCGTGGCGTGATCGCGGCTTCGAGGAGGGCCGGGTCCATGTTGTAGCTGCCCGGGTCAATATCGACATAAACGACCTTGGCCCCCAGCACCACGGCGGCCTCGGCGGTGGCGATATAGCTAAAGCCGGGCGTGATCACCTCATCCCCGGGTCCGACGCCCAAGGCCATGAGCGCAATCTGCAGCGCATCGGTGCCGTTGGCCACGGTGATGCAATGCGCAGCACCGGTATAGTCGGCGAGCTTTTCCTCTAGCTCAGCCACTTCCGGGCCGAGAATATACTGCCCATGCTTCAAAACACGAGCGATACCCGCTTCAATTTCGGGCCGCAGCCGGTCCTGTTGGGCGGCGAGGTCGATGAATGGGATCATGGTCAGGCCTCCTTGCGCGTCACGACCGAGCCGGAAAGCGTGTAGCTATCGCCCGTGTGCGGGCATGTGACGCGGGCGTCGCCGGTCAGCGGCAGGTCCAGTTGTTCGCCATAGGCGCTCATCCAGCCGCATTGGCGGCCGGGCACGCCGACGATCAGCGCATAATCCGGCACGTCCTTGTTGACCACGGCGCCCGCACCGACAAAGGCGTAGGCACCGATGGTCACGCCGCAGACGATGGTGCAATTTGCCCCCAGGGTCGCGCCGCGTTTGACCAATGTGTCACGGTACTGGTCCTTACGTTCGATCAGGCCGCGCGGATTATAGACATTTGTGAACACCATGGAGGGGCCGCAGAACACCCCCTCCTCCAATGTCACATTGTCATAGACAGAGACGTTGTTCTGCACTTTGCAACGGTCACCAATTACGACCTTGTTGCCAACAAAGACATTCTGTCCGAGCGACACGCCCGCCCCGATACGCGCCCCGCCGCAAACGTGCACGAAATGCCAAATCCGGCTGTCGTCGCCAATCTGCGCCCCGTCATCGACGATGGCGCTCGGGTGTTGGTAATAGCTCATCCTTGCGACCGCACGAAGGGGTGGGTGAGATCGCCAATCGGGGCGATGGGCGCATTGCGAATGTTGGAAACCGTTTCGATGGCCACCCGATTGTCTTCGACCCCGAAGCCCCCGCCTGAGAGGATGTCTTGGTAAATCTTGGTATGCAGCTCGGTAAAGCCGTCCGAGAATTCGAGGTTCTCGCCATCGGCGACCACCGCCCGGAAGGTCCGCTTGCCTTTGGCGCGCTCCTCGGCGGGGACATCGTTCACGTCCAAAGACAGGAACCAGCGCACGCGGGCGCGTTCATATTCCAGATAGCCTGCCGCCTTGGTCGGTGTATTAAGGTGGACGATATTCTCTTGCACTGCGCCGTAGACGAAATGGAGCATATCGTAGAAATGCACGCCGATATTGGTGGCAATGCCGCCCGATTTTTCGGTCAGGCCCTTCCAGCTTTTCAGATACCAGTTCCCCCGCGAGGTGATGTAGGTCAGATCGACATCGACCTTTTCGCCTGCGGGCATCTTGGCGACGCGGTCCCGCAGGGCGAGGATCGCGGGGTGCAACCGCAATTGCAGGATGGTATGAATCTTTTGGCCAGTATCGGCCTCGACCGCTTTGAGCTCGTCGATCTGTTCTGGCTGCAGCACCAATGGTTTTTCGCAGATCGCATCGGCACCCGTCCGGAGTGCCCATTGCATATGTGCCGAATGCAAGAAATTCGGCGAAGCGATGGAGACATAGTCCAATCCGCCTAGCGTGCGGCGTTGAGCGTTCACATGGGCGTCGAACAACTCAAAATCGGTAAAGAACTGCGCGTCTGGAAAATGGCTGTCGATGATCCCGACCGAGTCGTTCACATCCATCGCGACAACCAAGTCATTTCCAGTGTCGCGGATCGCTTTCATATGTCGGGGCGCGATATAGCCGGCAGCGCCAATGAGGGCAAACTTCTTCATGACATTAAGCCTTTACAACGTTTTCTGCCGCGGTGCGATAGACCCCACGGCTGTCAATGATGACCTGCGCATGGGCGCGGATCATTTCGTAGTCGAATTTCGCATGATCCGTAGCCAGGACCACGGCGTCGAAACCTGCAATATTTTCGGGTGTCAGCGCAACCGAGGCCAGGTCGAACTTATGTTCACGCATTTTCGGAAAGACCGGCACATGCGGGTCCGAATAGGCGACCTCGGCCCCATTGTCGCGAAGCAGTTCCATAACCTCTACCGAAGGGCTTTCGCGCATGTCGTCCACGTTTTTCTTATAGGCAATGCCCAGCACAAGCACCTTGGAGCCATGCAGCGCCTTGCGGCGTTCGTTCAGCGCCTTGACCAATTTGCCGACCACATATTCCGGCATGGCTCGGTTAATCTCACCCGACAATTCGATAAAGCGCGTGTGCAGACCGTATTCCCGTGCCTTCCATGTCAGGTAGAACGGATCGATCGGGATACAGTGCCCCCCCAGACCCGGACCGGGGTAATAGGCCGTAAACCCAAAGGGTTTGGTGGCGGCGGCGTCGATCACTTCGAATATGTCGATGCCCATACGGTCGGCAACAATTTTCATTTCATTGACCAGGCCGATATTCACGGCACGATGAATGTTCTCCAGAAGTTTGGTCATTTCGGCCGCCTTAGTCGAAGTGACCGGTACGATCCGGTCGATGGCCTGACCGTACAAGGCCTCCCCGACCTCAAGGCAGATCGGAGTGTGACCACCAACGACTTTGGGAATCGTGTTGGTGGTAAAGTTGGCGTTGCCAGGATCTTCCCGTTCGGGCGAATAAACAAGAAAGATTTCCCTGCCAATTTTCAACCCACCAGAAGTAATACGTGGCAGCAATTCTTCCTCGGTCGTGCCAGGATATGTAGTGCTCTCGAGCGACACGACTTGGCCGGCGCGCAGGTAGGGCACGAACGAGTCGGTGGTGTCGACAACAAAGCTGAGGTCCGGCTCACGGTACTTGTTTAGGGGCGTGGGCACGCAGAGGATCAGCGCATCCGCCTCTGGAGTACGGCTGATATCGACGGTGCTTTCCATACCGGATGCGTTCGCTTCGGCTATTGCTTCGTCGGAGATATGCTCGATATCAGATTGGCCGCCGTTCAACAGGTCGACTTTTTGCTGATCAATGTCGAAACCGATGACCTTATAGCCCAACTGGGCGTAGCGAAGAGCCAATGGCTGACCGACATAACCCATGCCAAAGATGCCAATAGTGGCTGTCCTGTTCGCAAGTTTTTCGATCAGTTGATCAGCAACTGCATCGGTAGATTTCATAGTCATTATGGTCCTTTCCGGCACTAATAATCGCATTCAAAAAGCCAGCTGGGCGCTGAAGAGCGCTTGGTATCTAGAGAAAATATCCATGGTGCCGTTATGATCGCGCCCGAACTGAAGCTGTGGGCAACGTCGAGAAAACACTTTCCGCGACCCTTCAACATGCACTTCGATAGCTCACGAAATTTGATTTCGTAGATTTCTTTGACAAAGTCGAACGCGCGCGCAATGAAATCTTCGTTCATTTCATAAACAATTTTGGCTGAGTGTTAAAGCGGCCAAACTTCGCCAACGGAGAATCCCGAGCTAGCCGACGAGCAAAGGCTCGAAACCGCCGGAGGCGTAAAATTACTTTGCAGATACCTTTAAAGCGCGCGTCTCTTCAATCGGTTCGCTTTCCTTTCGTAGCGCGTCAATTTCCTCTTTCAGCGCCTCGTACTCTGCCATCTTTCTAGCGAGAAAGGCACGTGTCAGAACTGTTTTCCGCGCAATTCCCTTTGGCGTTAGAAGATAGGCATAGCGCCGCTTGTCTTCGGCGGCCGAAAAGTTCCCGAGCTTGACCAGCCCCTTGTCGATGAGCGCGTTCAGCACGTAGTGTATCCCGCCAACGCTGATCCCGACCGCATTGGCCAGCTCTCGCTGCGACATTTCCGGATCATCTTGCAGGATGCGAAGTACGCGAAAGTGAGTGTCTTCCTGAAGCTTGCTGCGCTTGCTACTCATTTTGGCTTTTTCTCAGGCTACCGCACAAGGACTGCCCGCAGGGCGCCTTGCTTCATGGAATTCGATGGAGATCGGTAGAATCATCATCGCTCAATTCTGAGCGGTATCAAGCGTGGCATCTGCACGCAAGTTGCAATGTGACATCCGCCCGATCGAATTGCGGCATTCAAGAATGCCCACACCTCAGCGATAACGCTCACGACACTTTCTGCGACCTTTGTCCTCTAGCAAGACCATCGAGCGCCCGCGCGCACAACCTATAGAAGCATTTCCTAACGCCGATGTCAGCTCCCCTTCTGCTGAACAAGTAGAGTACACCTTGATGCGTAAGATCAGACAACCAGACGGAGCTCTGAAATCCACTGACGCTATTCTTCTACTCCCCTAATGGTTGGGAACATTGCGAAGGATGGCCTGCGCCTGCCGCCCAACTTCCTTGGCCGAAGATACTGATTTGACATCTCGATAATCTAAGAGCATCGATAGCCGAGGTCGTTTGAACTCAGAATCTTCATCAAAGATTCATGTTTCATTGAGAAAAATGACTTGCTAGCGCTCAAGATTGAGCGGTATGTGGGGCCGTGCGGTATTAACGAGGGCGTAGGATAATGTACCATGATCGCGGTAAAAATTGGTTTCTGGCGCAAGTGAAACCGAACTGCGCCAACATCGCGGACAAGAACCTCAAACGGCAGGGGTTCAAAACCTTCCTCCCGCTCGAAGAAGAGACACGCCAGCGCAACGGCAAGTTTGTCACTGCCATGCGGCCACTATTTCCCGGTTATATATTCGTGGCATTCGATGCGGCTCGCGGATTCTGGCGCACGGTCAACTCAACCTATGGTATCACGCGCTTGGTGAGCTTTGGCAATGAACCGACAGCGGTTCCGCTGGATCTAGTCTCGTACCTGATGCAGCGTTGCGATGCGGAGGGCAAGCTGTTGCCGGCAACGCATCTGTCGTCCGGCGATAAAGTGACATTGACAACAGGGCCCTTCGCCAACTTCGTGGCAGAGGTAGAAAAAATCGCGCCGGACCGGCGCGTCTGGGTCCTGATGGACATCATGGGTGGCCAGACCCGCGTTGCGGTCGGGGCGGATCAGCTCCGGGCGGTGTAAAACAAGGGACCTCCGAGCCTGATCATTAATGGCATATCATCCCAGCAATCCAAGGATCCTTGGGCCAATCCCCTCAGCCAGAGGCAAAGGGGATTGATAAACAGTGCCACTCGAATGGACCGTCGCCCCCTAGCCGTCCTGACGCAGGCCAGCGGTGGCTTTTTGCATCGCGAGGATGAGCGCGTCGCGCCGCGCCGAGAGCGCGGCAGGGCTGTCGCCGCGGGCCTCGTCATTGACGCCGCGGATCAGGATTTCGGCCACCTCCGGGGTCAGTTGGACCTGTCCCAGATCGTCCCACCAGCCGTTGAACGTGTCGCTGAAATGGTCGCAAAAGGCGCGCAAGCCGCCCGCGCCCGCGCCCAGATTGAAGAGCATCGTCGGCCCCATCGCCGCCCAGCGCAGGCCCGGCCCGGCCCAGACCGCCTTGTCGACATCCTCGACGCTGGCCACGCCTTCGACCACGAGGCTGATCGCCTCGCGCCAGAGCGCCGCCTGCAGGCGGTTGGCGACATGGCCGTTCTTTTCCTTGTTGAGCCGGATCGTCACCTTGCCGACCGCGCGATAGAACGCCTCGGCCCCGGTCACCGCCTCGGGTGCGGTGCGCGCATTGCCCATCACCTCGACCAGCGGGATGAGATGCGGCGGGTTGAACGGATGGCCCAGCACGAACCGCGCCGGATCGCGCCAGCCGCCCTGCATCTGGCCGAGCGTCAGCCCCGAGGCCGAGCTCGCCACGATGGCGGCGGGATCGAGCGCCGGTTCGATCTCGGCAAAGATGGCCTGTTTGATCGGCAGGCGTTCGGGCACGTTTTCCTGCACAAAGCCCGCGCCCGCGACCGCCTCTGCGGCGCTTTGGGCGAAGGTGATCGCATCGGGGCGGCCCTCTGTGGTCAGCCCCAGCTCGGTCAGCGTGGGCCAGGCCGTCGCGATATAGTCGCGCACCGCGCGCTCCGCATCGGGGGCTGGATCATAGAGGGTGACAGAGCGGCCGGAGGCCAGAAACAGCGCCGCCCAGCTCGCGCCGATGACGCCGCCGCCGAGACAGGCGGTATGTGAAAAATCCATCAAAATAACCCCGGTTGCAAAGGGGAGGCCGCCGTCAGGCCGCCATCCACGGTGAAAAACTGCCCCGAGACGAACCGCGCCTCGTCCGACGCCAGCCAGACCGCCATGGCGGCAATATCCGCCGGTTCGCCAAAGCGCCGCGCCGGGTGGCGGCGGATCGCATCGGCGCGCGCCGCCTCCGGGTTTTGGGCGAGGTCGAACCCCGCCTCGAGCATGCCGGTGTTGATCCAGCCCGGGCAGATCGCATTGCAGCGCAGCCGCGGCCCGTGATCGACCGCGATCGAGCGGGTGAGCCCATGCACGAACCCCTTGGACGCGTTATAGAGCGCCATGGAGGGATCGGCGTGATTGGCCGAGATCGACCCCATGTTGAGGATCACACCGCCGTCGCGCAGCACCGGGATAAAGCCCCGGCAGGCGTTGAACACGCCCTGGCAATTGGCCCCGATCACCAGATCCCAATCGGCATCCGTGCTGTCGGCCACGGTCTTTTCCACCTGCACGCCCGCGTTGTTGACCAGAATGTCGATGGCGCCGGCCTCAGAGACCAGCTGCGCCACCTGCGCCGCGTCCGACACATCCGCCGTCACCCAGCCGCAGCCCTCGGGCAGCCCTTCGGGCCGCGCCCCCCGGCCACAGGTGATGACCTCTGCGCCATGGTCGAGAAAGCCGTCGACGATGCCGCGCCCGATGCCCTGCCGTCCGCCGGTGACGACCGCCCGTTTCCCCGCGAGCCGCATCAGTGGGCCACCATCACATGGCGCACCGACGTATAGGCGTCGAGTGCGTAGATGCTCATGTCACAACCGGTGCCCGAGCCTTTCATCGCGGCCCAGGGCATTTCCGGTGTCGGCACGCCATGGGTGTTGACCCAGGTCATGCCATAGCGCAGCTGCGAGCTGAGGCGCATCGCGGCCGAGAGATCGCGGGTCCAGACCGAAGAGGCGAGCCCATAAGGCGCGGCATTGGCGATGCGGAGCGCCTCGTCGGCATCCTTGATCCGCGACAGGGTGACCACCGGGCCGAAGACCTCGGACGCCGCGATCTCGGCGTCATTGTCGACATTGGCGACGACGGTCGGTTGATAGAAATACCCCGGCCCTTCGCCCGAAGCACCGCCGGTGGCGATCTCGGCATGGCCCCGCGCCCGGTCGATGAACCCCGCCACGCGGTCGCGCTGTATCTCCGAGACGATCGGCCCCATCTCGGTGCCCTCGGCGCGCGGCGCGCCGATGCGGATCTGGCCGACCTGATCGGTCACCGCCTGCAGCACCTTGTCATAGACCGAGGCCTCGACCATCAGGCGGCAGGGCTGGGCGCAATCCTGACCGGCGTTGAAAAAGCTGCCATAGCGAATGGTTTCCGCCAGCGCACCGATGTCGGCATCCCCCAGCACGATCACCGGGGCCTTGCCGCCCAGTTCGAGATGGACATGGCGGATCTGACGGCTGGCGGCACGCATCGCGGCCATGCCAGTGGCGGGCGAGCCGGTGATCGAAATCCCCTCCATCCGGGGATCATTGATCAGAGCGTCACCCACCGAGGCCCCGCCGCCATGGATCACGTTGAGCACACCACGCGGCAGCACATCGGCCAAGAGTTCCGCCAGGCGCAGCGTGGCAAGCGGGGTGATTTCCGAAGGTTTGAGCACCATGGTGCAGCCCGCGGCCAGCGGCGCGGCGATCTTCCACGCAGCCATCATCAGCGGGTAGTTCCACGGCGCGATGCTGGCCACCGGCCCGATGGGATCGCGGCGGATCATGCTGGTGTGACCGGCCACATATTCGCCCGCAGCCGAGCCGCCCATCGTGCGCGCGGCCCCGGCCAGGAAACGGAACGTGTCGATGGTGAGCGGCATTTCCTCGTCACGCGCCATCGGCCAGGGCTTGCCCACATCGAGGGTTTCCAGCTCGGCCAGCTCTTCGATATTGGCCTCGATCACATCGGCGACGGCCAAAAGATGCGCCGCCCGTTCCGACGGGGTCGAGAGGCGGTAGCTCTCGAAGGCCTCATGGGCGGCGCGCGTGGCCGCCGCGATCTGCTCTGGCGTGGCCTCGGCCACCTCTGCCACCTGCGTGCCGGTGGCCGGATCGAGCACCGGCAGCGCCGCGCCCTGCCCGGCGACCATTTCGCCATTGATCAACATGTTTGTCTGCATCTCGCCCCCCTGATCCTCTCTGTCGCGCCCTTAGAATGAAACCTGATCGCCGCCCTTGAGCCCGAGCCGCGCGCGCGCCTGCTCGGGCGTGGCGATGTCGAGACCGAGGCTTTCGATGATGCCACGGATCTTGGTCACCTGATCCGCGTTGGAGCGGGCGAGCTGCCCCGGCCCGATGTAAAGACTGTCCTCGAGCCCGACCCGGACATTGCCGCCAAGCAGCGCCGCCTGCGTGGCAAAGCGCATCTGATGCCGCCCGGCGGCCAGCACAGACCATTCGTAACTGTCGCCAAAGAGCCGCTGCGCCACCCCGTGCATATGCACGAGATTGTCGAGATCGGCCCCGACCCCGCCGAGGATGCCGAACACCATCTGGATGAAGAACGGCGGCTTGACCCAGCCCTGGTCGATCACCCAGGCGAGATTGTAGAGATGGCTCAGATCATAGCATTCAAACTCGAACTTGGTGCCATGGCCATCGCCCAGCTCGCGCATCGCATATTCGATATCGGCGAATGTGTTGCGGAAGATGAAATCGCGGGTCATGTCGAGGAACTCGGGCTCCCAGTCATGTTTCCAGTCGCTGTATTTCGCCTTCATTGGGAAGATGCCGAAATTCATCGAGCCCATGTTCATCGAGGCCATTTCCGGGCTGGCCCGGAGTGCCGCGCGCAGCCGGTCCTCGCGGCTCATGCCGAGGCCGCCGCCGGTCGAGACATTCATCACCGCGCCCGTCGCCTGTTTGATGCGCGGCAGGAACTGCATGAAGAGCTCTGGATCGGCATCGGGCTGGCCGGTTTCGGGGTTGCGGGCGTGCAGATGGATGATCGATGCCCCGGCCTCGGCCGCGCCGATGCTCGCCTCGGCGATCTCGCTCGGGGTGATCGGCAGATGCTCGGACATGGTGGGGGTGTGGATGCCGCCGGTCGGCGCGCAGGTGATGATCACCGGGTTCGGTTTGGCCATGGTCGCGGTCCCCGTCAGAGTTTCATCTGTTGCACTTGCGCCGAGAGCCCGCCGTCGAGCACCCAGAGCTGACCGCTGGCATAGCGGGCCTCGTCGGAGGCGAGCCAATTGACGAGGTTGGCGATGTCGTCGGGCGTGCCATAGCTGCGCATCGGGTGCACATCGCGCACCGCCTGTTGCAGCTCGTCGATGCCCTTGCCGCCGCCGCCCGAACCGTCGCCGGTGAAAAAGCTCTGCAGCATCGGCGTGTCGATATAGCCGGGGCAGATGGCGTTGACGCGGATGCCTTCAGGACCGTGATCGCAGGCCATGGCGCGGGTCAGCGCGTGCACCGCGCCCTTGGTCGCGCAATAGGCGGCGAGGCCGGGATCGGCGATGAACCCGTCATAGCTGCCGAAATTGATCAGGCTGGCAGTGGTGCCACCCTGGGCCGCCGCCCGCATCAAGGGCAGCGCATGTTTCGAGGTGAGAAACGTGCCGGTGACATTGACTGCAAAGGACCGGTTCCATTCCTCGAGCGTGGTGTGCTCGATGGTCTTTTCGATCTCGATCCCCGCCGCGTTGACGAGAATATCAAGCTTGCCCGCCGCCTCGCGCACCTCTGCCATGGCGGCGATCACCTCGGCCTCGTCCGCCACATCGAGCCGCAGGAACTGCCCCGGCGCCGTGCCCGCGCCGAGCGATCCGCCCTCGTTCAGATCGGCGGCATAGACCGTCGCCCCTTCGCGCATCAACCGCGCACAGATGGCGCGCCCGATGCCGCCGCGCCCGCCGGTCACCAATGCGACCTTGCCTTCCAACATCATTTGTCTGTCTCCTTCAGGGGCGGGTATCTGTACCGCGCCGCCGCCACCGTCCAATCCATGTGATTGCGGACATATTCCTGGCTCGCATCGCGCGGCGGGTTGTAATCCCAGCTCTCGCCGCCCGCCGCCTCCATCGCCGCATGAAGCCGGCGCCGCGAGCGTTGCGTCGCGATGATATCGGCCCGCAGTTTCTCGCCATCCCAGCGCCCGGCCAGCTCTTCGGCGAACATGCGCGCGCGGCAGGCGTAATCGGGGTCCTCGACCCGGTTCACCCGCTCGCCGGGATCGACAGAGAGATCATAGAGCTGTGGCGGATCGCCATCGCAATGGATGTATTTGAGATCGCCACGCCGGATCATGAACACCGGCCAAGCGGTCATCTCGGCGCAATATTCGCTGATCGCCTCGTCCTGCGGATCGGCCTCGCCGCGCGCCAATGGCATCAGGCTGCGCCCATCCACCGGCTCGCCCAGCACGCTCTCGTCAGCGCCGGCAATCTCGAGGAAACTCGGCAAGAGATCGATGAGCGAACAGGCGTTGGCTGCCGCGCCCTGCACCACCCCCGGCCCCGCCATGATGAGCGGCACCCGCGCGGAATGCTCGAAAAAGTTCATCTTGTACCACAGCCCGCGCTCGCCCAGCATATCGCCATGGTCGGCGGTGACGATGACCACGGTGTTGTCGAGCTCGCCGGTCTCATCGAGGGTTTTCACCAGCGCGCCGATCTTGCTGTCGAAATAGCTCACATTGGCGAGATAGGCGCGCCGCGCCCGGATCACCTCGTCGCGCGAGAGCGGCACATAGGAGGCCTCGATCCCATCCATGAGCCGCCGCGAAAACGGGTCGTGATCGGCGAGCGGCAGCACCTCGGGCAGCTCGATCTCGTCATCGGAATAGAGATCCCACCATTCGGGCCGCGCCACATAGGGATCATGCGGATGGATGAAGGACGCCACCATGCATAACGGCGCCTCCTGCCCAGCCGCCCGGTCGCGCGCCCGGTCGATGAGCCAGCGCCGCGCGGCAAATTCCACCTCGTCATCGTAATCGGTCTGGAACGTGGCAATGGCACAACCGCTTTCCTTGACGGTCTGCATGTTGTGATACCATTTGTCGATCCGCTCGTCCGGGGCCTCCCAATCCGGGGTCCAGGCGAAATCGGAGGGGTAGATGTCGGTGGTCACCCGGTCCTGAAACCCATGTTTCTGATCGGGGCCGACGAAATGCATCTTGCCCGAGAGACAGGTGCGATAGCCCAGCGCCGACAGGTAATGGGCAAAGGTTGGCACCGTGGCGCGGAACTCAGACGCGTTGTCATAGGCGGCGATGCGGCTGATGAGCTGTCCCGACATGAAGGCAAAGCGTGACGGCGCGCAGAGCGGCGCGTTGCAATAGGCCGCGTCGAACCGCATGCCCCGCGCCGCCAGCGCATCCATATGCGGGGTCTTGGCCACCTGATGCCCATAGGCGCCGGTGAAATGCGGCGCGAGCTGATCGGCCATGATCACCACGATATTGGGACGCCGCGACGTGCCCTTGGCGGCCGCGCTCATCGCGCGGCCCGGTCTGCAGCCCGTTTTGCCGCCTGAGCGTAGGCGTCGAGAACGAGCCCGTGGAAATGATGCACCGCATGTTCCGATTTGCCCGAACCGCTGGGATCGCTGACGATCCGGCCCTGAGCAAAAGCGGGGGTGTTCATGCCGCGCTGCACGCTCTCAACAAGGCTAATGTCTTCGACCTGCAGCACCTCGTCGAGATAGCGGATCGCATCGCGTTCCATCGCATCCGGTTCCGGCGTCTCGAGATAGAAATCATAGGTCTCGAGCGTCTTGTCCGGCCCCACCGGGATAATGTTGAGCACGATCATGCTCGACCGGCCAGGATAGCGCATGAGACAGGTCGTGGGCCAAAGCCACCAGACCGCATGGGTGCGCACCGTGGCGTTCGACACGTCATAGGCGCTGTTTTCGCCCTGGCCCGCATCCGCCATATGCGAGGAATAGATGCCGTAGGTGGTCACCTTATAGGTGTCCATATCCACCAGATCGCAGAAATCCTTATGCGCGGTCGGGCAGTGATAGCATTCGAGGAAATTGTCGACGACATTCTTCCAGTTCGAATTGATCTCATAGGTCAGCCGATGCCCGAAGGTGAGCTGATCCACATCCGGCGCCCAATGGCGGATTTCGGTTTCGAGATTGCCCGATTGTTCCGCCAGCGGCGCGGCGTCGGGGTCGAGATTGACAAAAACAAACCCCGCGAATTCACTGACCTGCACCGCGTCGAGGCAGATGTCCTTGGGATTGAAATCCTCGAGATGGTCGGTCTCTGGCGCGCGCACCAGCTGCCCGTCGAGCTTGTAGACCCAGGCGTGATAGGGGCACATGATCCGCGTCGTGTTGCCCTCGCCGCGGAGCAGCTCATGCGCGCGGTGTTTGCAGACGTTGTAGAAGGCGCGCAGCACGCCGTCGCGGTCGCGCAGCACGGCGACCGGCTGACCGGCGATCTCGATGGCGATATAGGCCCCCGGCTCGCGCAGCTTTTCGACATGGCAAACCCATTGCCAGCTGCGCCCGAGGATCGCGGCGCGGTCGGCCTGAAACCATTCCTGCCGCGTATAGGCATCGGCCTTGAGCGACAGCGACCGGCCCGCCTCTGGCGCATAGCCCTCGCCGATCCGGGCGAACGCATCCTTTGATGGCATTTCGAACATGGCAGCCTCCCGAGCTTTGCTGTGGTCGCGGCACCGCATCCCGGGTGCCCTATGATCTCAGCATCCTCTCAAACGGCCCGGTAAACCACACTTAGATCGCCGTCCATTTATCCTAATTCGACACGCACGCTCATTTTTCGCGGCTTGGACGGTGCATCGGCCAGGCGCGAAACTCAAAGGGCACGCGGCCCTCGACCCGGTCTTGGCGCGGTGGCAGGCCAAACCTCTCCTTGTAGGAGCGCGAGAAATGCACCTGTGTCGAAAACCCCGAGGCGAGCGCCACCTGCGCCAGCGGCATCTCGGTCTGGGTCACCAGCCCGCGCGCCCGGTCGAGGCGAATGTCACGATAGTAGAGCGCCGGGGTCCTGCCCACATAGGTGCGAAAGAGCCGTTCCAGCTGACGCTGCGACAGTCCGGCGCGGTCGCTGATCTCGGGCAGGCTCAGCGGTTGTTCGAGATGGCGCTCCATCTCGGTGATGGCGCGGCGCACGGAGACCGGCGCGCTGTTGCCCAGCGGTTCGAGCGCCTCGACATTCTGCTGGCTGCCCGCCGGGCGCACGCTTTGATGAAACACATAGCGGGCGGCGGCATTGGCGATGTCGTCGCCATGGGTGCCACGCAGGATGTTGAGCGCGAAATCCACCGCCGCGCTGCCACCGCAACAGGTGATGCGATTGCCATCATAGACAAAGAGATCCTCGGTCAGCTCGCAATCGGGATACATCTCGCCAAAGGCGTCGATATGTTCGTAATGCACCGTCGCCCGCCGCCCGTCTAGAAGCCCCGCCTCAGCAAGGATAAAGGCCCCGGTGTCGAGCCCGCCCAAGGTCGCCCCCTGCCGCGCCCAGCGCCAGAGCGCGCTGTGCAATTGCGGGCTGCGATTGGCCTCGGGCGTCCAGCTGCTCGACACGATCACCATGTCGGGCGCAGTCTCTCCCCGCGCCTCGCGCAGCTCTGATAGCGGCCTTGTGTCGATCACCATGCCATTGCTCGCAGGGCAGGCCCCGCCCTTTTCCGAGACGATCTGCCAGCGCACCAAGCCCCGGCCTTCAAGGTAATTGGCGGCGCGAAACGGGTCGAGAAACCCGGCGGTGGCGCTCATGTTGAAATGCGGGGTGAGCAGCACCAGAAGGTTGAGCGTGCCACGGTTGAGCGGGTCCATCTGTCGCCTCAGGTTCAGTTTTCGGGGACAGTTAACCTTATGCGACATGCCGCCGCGCTGTCACGCGGTTTGGCGCGGCGGGCATTCTGGGTATTTGGAACCAGAAAGAGGCGCGCGGCCCGGAGAAGGATCGCGCGCCGGACTTGGCAGAGTTTCAGGCCTTTTGCCGGGCGTTGTCGGGGTCCCAGACCGGCGCGTCATGCAGTGTGAATGCGCGCCGTTCGCCGAGCACCACCACCTCGAGCCCTTCGGTGATCTCGGGGGAGACATAGGCAAAGGCGAGGCTCTTGCCGGTGGCATGGCCATAGCCGCCCGAGGTGCAGACGCCGACGACCCGGTCGCCCTGCATCACCGCCTCGCCGCCATAGATGTCGCAATCCGTGGCAGCCACCTCGCCATAGACGAGCTTGGTCACGATGCCCTCTTGGTGGACCTTCTCGGTGGCCGCGCGGCCGATGAAATCGCCCTTGTCAGGTGCATAGAACCTCTGGCAATCGGCCTCGATCAGCGTGATTTCATTGGTGAGCTCTGCCGCATAGCCGCGATAGCCCTTTTCCATGCGCAGCGAATTGACCGCCTGCACGCCGAAATCGGCGATGCCGTGGTCAGTGCCCGAGGCCCAGATCGCATCGTAGAGACGCGCCAGATCGGCCATGGGCGCGTGCAGCTCCCAGCCAAGCTCGCCCACATAGTTCACGCGCAGGGCGCGCACCGGGATGCCCGCGATCTCGATCTCCTGACCCGAGAGCCAGCGGAAGCCCGCGTTGCTCAGATCGGCGTCGGTGAGAGGCGCCAGCACGTCGCGGGACTTGGGCCCGGCCACCACCAGCATGCCATAGCGGTCGGTCACATTGCTGATCTCGACATCCGCGCCTGCGGCAAGGCTGAGCTGATCGCGCGCCATCCGTTCGGTGCCTGCGCCCGAGAGCACATAGAACCGGTCGTCGCCGAGACGGGTGATCGTCCATTCGCCCTCGATCCGGCCATTTTCCGACAGCACATGGGTGAGCGTGATGCCGCCTTGCTTGCGCGGCAGCCGGTTGGCGGTGAGCCGGTCGAGCAGCGCCTCGGCACCGGGGCCGGAGACGTCGAACTTGGCAAAGCTCGACAGGTCCATGACGCCCACCCGCTCGCGCACGGCACGGCATTCCTCGGCCACGATGTCAAAGACGTTGTTGCGGCGGTATTGCAGCTTTTCCTCGAACCCGTCGGGGGCGAAATACTTGGGCCGTTCCCAGCCATAGACCTCGGTGTAGACCGCGCCCTTGGATTTGAGCGGCGCGTAGAGCGGTGTCACCCGGCTCGGGCGGCCAGCATGCACCTCGCGGCCCGGCAGCGGCGTCTCGAACATGTTCTCGTAATCGTCAAAGCTCTTGGCGCGGGTATAGTCCGGCGTGGCATAGGCCCCGAAGCGGCGCGGATCGACGCAATGCATGTTGATCTCGGCATCGCCATGCACCATCCATTGCGCGAGATATTTGCCGGTGCCCGCGCCCTGCGCGATGCCGATGGCCGAGCCGCAGCATTGCCAGAAATTGCGCAGCCCCGGCGCCGGACCGACCAGCGGATTGCCGTCCGGCGTGTGCGGGATGGCGCCGTTGATGATCCGCTTGATCCCGGCATTGGCAAAGATCGGCATCCGTTCGAGCGCCTTTTCAAGCCAGGGCGCGATCCGGTCGATATCGCCCTCGAAAAGCTCGTTCTCGCTGTCCCATTCGGGAAAGCCGCCGCGCCCGGCCCAGGCTTCGCGGCTGCCGTAATGTTCATAGATGCCGACGAGCCCGGCCTTTTGTTCCTGCCGGTAATAGCCCGCGGTGGCCGGGTCGCGCATCACCGGCAATTCAAAATCGCTGCCGGCGAATTCCGCCAGCGGTTCGGTCACCAGATATTGGTGTTCCATATTGGTGATCGGCGTTTCGACACCGACCCATTTGCCCACCTCGCGGGCATAGCAGCCGGCGGCGTTGACCACATGCTCGGCCCGGACGGTGCCCTGATCGGTCACCACGTCGAATTCGCCCGAGGGCAGAACCTGAATATCGGTGACGCGGGTGCGGCGGATGATCGTGGCCCCCATCTGCCGCGCGCCCGCCGCCATCGCGTTGCAGGCGCTCGACGGGTCCACATGGCCATCCATATTGGTATAGGCCCCGGCGAGGATGCCGTCGGTCTCGAGCCACGGGTTAAGCTCCTTGATGCGCTCTGGCCCGATGACCTCCATGTGAAAGCCGACATTGGCCGAGAACCCGGCCACATGGCGGAACCAATCCACCTCTTCCTGCGTCGTTGCCAGCCGGATACCGCCACAGCCATGCCAGCCCGCGGGCTGACCGGTGATCTCTTCCAGACGCGGGTAGAGCGTGTTGGAATAATGGTGGATCTTGGCCATGTTGTAATTGCTGATAAAGCTCGGGCATTGGCCCGCCGCATGCCAGGTCGATCCGCTGGTCAATTCGCCCTTCTCGATGAGCAGGACATCTTTCCAGCCTTCTTCGGCGAGGTGATAGGCAAGCCCGACCCCCATCATGCCGCCCCCGACGATCACGACCTTTGCATGTGATTGCATGAGCAAATTCCTTTTCTTGAGATTACCAGATGCCATTGCCGGCCCGCATCCGGTCTCTGGGCAGAATGATGTTGAACGCGTCGCGCAGCTGCCGATCCACCGCCTCGGGGATATGGCTCGGGTAATGGTCGGCGAGAATGGCGCTGACCTGATCGCGGGCGATCTCGCGGGCGTCGCGGGCGCCGGCCTCTTCCCAGGCGCTGATGCTGCGGCGGTCGGCGATCTGCGGGTAGAGGTAATCGGTTTTCATGCGGGTGTAGGTCTGCGGATGGCCAAGGTAATGGCCCTCTCCCAGCACCACATCGCGGATCACCTCAAAGTTCACCGTGTCCTCATTGACCTCGACGCCCTTGACCGTGCGCAGGATCGCGCCAAGCAGGTCATTGTCGAGCGCATAGCTCTCGAAACTCGTGCCCATGAGGCTGCCATGCATGCCCGCGCTTTCATGGATCATCGACGCCCCGGCATGGGCCGCGAGCGAGATCGTATAGCCCTTTTCGCCGCCCGACTGCATATCCGGCAGCTTGCTGTCGGTCATGCCCGCGGGCACCGAGTTCGGCAAATCATAGAACGCCGCCATCTGGGCACAGGCCGCCGACAAGAGCGCCTGTTCGCCCGAGCCCCCGGACATCGCACCGGTGCGCAGATCGCTGACAAACGGCCAGGTGGCAAAGATGCCCCGGCAATTCGGGTCGATGATGTTGCACAGGATGAGCCCCGCCAGCACTTCGGCACAGGCCTGTGCCACGGCCCCGGCAAGTGCTGCGGGCGCGGTGGCCCCGGCCTGCCCAGCGGCGACCAGAAGGATCGGCATCCCGGCCTCGACCGCCGCTTCGAGCGCGTCACAGCTCTCGGTCGCAAAGCGCATCGGCGGCACCACGTGACAGCAGACGGCGGTGCAGAAGGGCCGTTCGCGGAACTTGCCCTCGCCCCCGGCCACCGCGTCGAGCATCGGCATCACCGCGCGCACGCTGGCGCTGTCGGTATAGCTCACGGCGATGGATTTCGTCGTGCCCGAAAGGCAGGCATAGGTGGTGTTGATATCGAGATCGAGAATGGTCTTGGTGTCGCGCGCCACGACCGAGCGGTGATACCAATGGATATTGTCGAGCCGGTCCACCAGCCGCGCGATGTCATAGAGATCGGCCACGGTGCTTTCACGATATTTGCCGCTGGCGAAATCCATGATCGTCGGCGCCGCGCCGCCGGTGCCGGCATGGACGCGCTGACCGCCGATCTCGAGATCATGCGCCGGGTCGATCCCGTGCAGCGTGAACTTGCGCCGGGTGCGGGCGATCACATCCTCGACGAGCGCCCGGGGAAAGCGCAGACGCCCCGCCCCATCCACCTCGCAGCCCGCCGCAACGGCGCGGGCTTCGAGGCTGGGGGTGATCTGCGACAGGCCGAGATCGGCCAAGAGATCGAGCACCAGCGTGTGAATACGCTCGACCTCGGGCCCGGTGAGCGGCCGGTAGCGGCCCCCGACCATGCCGGGGCTGATCGGCGGCAGGGCTGGTGTGGTCTCGGGCTTGCCGCGACCTCGGCGGTTCGGTTTGCGGGGGGCAGTGACTTGCATGGGGGACCTCGCGGCGTTTTCCTGTCCCAGTAGCGGCCGAATCTGCCCCTTTCTCAAACGATCATTTTGAATGCAACGCATTCCTCTGGCTCATGCCATGATCATTCCATGCCGTCGCATTCCTCAACCATCCATTGCAAAAACGCCGCGACCGCCGGATCGGCGGCCCGGGCGCTGGATGCCCCGATGTAATAGCTACAGCTGGTGACAAGCGGCGTATCGAAGAGACAGACCAATTGCCCCGAGGCGAGCATCGCATCGGTGATATAGCTCCAGCCGAGCGCCACGCCGCGCCCCGCCTCGGCCCCTTGCAGGACCATCGGATAGCTGTTGAGCCGAATGCCCCGCCGCACCGGCTGGCCGGTCACGCCTTGCTGCACCAGCCAGGCATGCCAATCCACCGCGCCCCAGATCGTGCCGCCACCATCAAGATGCAAGAGCGTCTGATCGAGCAGGTCGCTCGGACGGCGCAGCTCGGGATGGTTCTGCAGATAGCCCGCGCTGCACACCGGATAGACCCTCTCGCCAAAGAGCCGCCGCGCCTCGACCCCCGGCCAGTTGCCATCGCCAAAGAGCACCGCCACATCGGCATCATCCTTGCCCAGATCAACGAGCTGATCGGTGGCGAGAATGCGCAGGTCGATTTCGGGATAGCGGTCCGCGAAACGCTCCAACCGGGGCATCAGACAATAATAGGAAAAGGCCACCGAGGTGGCGACGGTGATCTGCGGCGTGTCGCTGGCGCGACGCAGCCCATTGACCGCGAGCGCAATCTCATCAAGCCCCCGGGTCACCGCCTCGAAAAGATCGCGCCCCTCTTGGGTGAGCTCAATGGCGCGATGTTTCCGCAGGAAGAGCGCCCGCCCCAGATCCTCTTCGAGCGCGCGGATCTGCCGGCTGACCGCGCTTTGCGTGAGGCAGAGCTCGTCCGCCGCGGCGGTAAAGCTCATCCGGCGCGCCACCGCCTCGAAACTGTGGAGCTGCGACAAGGCAGGCAAAGCGTATTTCCGCAAAGAGGCTCCCCCTCGGCAACGGCGATACGAGCGAGCCTATCTGCCAATGGGTTCGCGGGCCAAGCGAGAACTCACCCTATAGGCGTAATTTTTTATCGCGCGCCAAAGGGCCCCAATAAAACCCATTTCGCCAAAACACGGATAGCGAGCTAAAGGGCGTGCACCTCATCTTATGATTGATCGACGGCCCCGAAAGCATCCCCTTTCTTTAAAAGTCCTTTTAACAGGGCCACCCCATCCCAATCCCGAACCATGGCAAAAAGAAACAGCCCCCCGCAGCGATTGCGAGGGGCCGTTCTTTATCTTCTCAGATCTCTCGGCTGGAGGCCAATAAATCTCAGATCGCGAAATCTTCGATCTTCGCGCCTTTTTTCACCGCGTCCTGAATCCAGTTGGGCTTACGCCCCCGGCCGCTCCAGGTTTGCGAGGCATCTTTGGGGTTGCGGTATTTCGGCGGCAGCTTGTCTTTGGCTTTCGCTTTGGACTTGCCCGAAACCAATTCCGAAAACTCGAAACCGCGTTTGGCTGCCATGGCTTTCATTTCAGCCAGAACCTCTTCGCGTTCTTCGACTTTCTTACGGGCGATTTGTTCGTCGATCTCCTTGCGCATTTCCTGCAGCTCGGCGACGGACATCTTGGCATAGTTCGGCATGTTTCTATTCCTGCTAGAATGTGCGTATACGCACTAAATCTAACAGTAGAATTAAATAAGCAAGGGAAATTCGTGAAATAAACTATTCTCACGTCTACGGGACTCGGGGAGTAAATGCCTCGTCTTCACATTATTTAACACTGAATAAACCTCAGGGCCGCTCGGTGCCATTGCGCTTGCCCTCTCCTCTTTGACACTGGCTTTCCTAAAGAAGATCAGCCCGAAAACAAAAAACGGGCCGCCCCATGGGACAGCCCGCGCCGGCAAATTCCTAAAATAGGGTTAACGTATCTCGGCGCTATGCCAGACATTCTTGATGGTGAGATAACTCTCGAGCCCCTCGGTGCCGCCCTCGCGGCCATAGCCGCTGGCCTTGACGCCACCAAAGGGCGTCTCGGGCAGCGACGCCTCGAGCGTGTTGATCGACAGGTTGCCAACCTCGACCTCATCCACCAGCCGCGCCATATAATCGGCCCGGTTGGTAAACCCATAGCCTGCCAGACCATAGGGCACCGCATTGGCGCGGGCGATGGCCTCGTCGAGGTCCCTCACCGGGTTGAGAATGGCGATCGGGCCAAAGGGCTCTTCCTGCATGATCCGGGCATTGTCGGGCACATTGGCCAGCACGGTGGGCGCAAAGAAATAGCCCCGCTCCCCCATCGCCGCCCCGCCACAGCGCAGCTCGGCCCCCTTGGCCACCGCATCCTCGACCAGCGCCGAGAGAACCGGCACCCGGCGGTCATTGGCGAGCGGCCCCATCTCGACCCCGGGCTCGACGCCATTGCCGACCACAGTGGCGGCGGCGCGCCGGGTGAACGCCTCGGCGAACTGCTCGAAAATATCCTGATGGATGAAGAACCGCGTCGGCGAGGTACAGACCTGCCCGGCGTTGCGCATCTTGCGCACCGCGCCGCTGATCGCCGCCCGTTCGACATCGGTGTCCTCGCAGACGATCACCGGCGCATGACCGCCCAATTCCATAAGAACCCGCGTGTCGCTCTGCGCCGCCAGCGCGGTGAGCTGACGGCCCACCGCCGTCGACCCGGTCAGCGCCACCAACCGCACCGAAGGCTGTGGGATGAGATAGCCGGATATTTCCGAGGGCGTGCCAAAGATGAGGTTGAGCACCCCGGCGGGAAGCCCCGCATCCTCGAACGCGCGCACGATATGGATGGCCCCGGCGGGGGTTTCCTCGGCGGCCTTGAGGATGATCGAACAGCCCGAGGCAAGCGCCCCTGCGATCTTGCGGGCGGGCTGGCTCATCGGGAAATTCCAGGGCGAAAACGCCGCGACCACGCCAATCGGGTGATGATGGACCGAGATATGCGACCCCGGCGCGGCCGGGATCACCCGGCCATAGACGCGCATCGCCTCGCCCGCGTCCCATTCGAAAAACTCCACGCCCCGGATCACCTCGAGCCGCGCCTGCGGCAAGGGTTTGCCATGTTCGGCGGTGATCGACTGGGCGATCTCTTCCTGCCGCTCGCGCATCAGGGCGGCGGCGCGCAGGATGATGTCGGCACGCGCGCGCGGCGGGGTCCGGCTCCACAGGCGTAGCCCCTGTTCGGCAGCCGCAAGCGCCTCTTGCAGATCGGAAATCCCGGCCTTGGGCAGGCGGCCCAGCTCTTCTTCGGTGGCCGGGTTGACCACCGCCATATCCTCGGCCGCCCCGCGCCATTCGCCATTGATGAAGAGTTTCAATTCCGGATAGCTGTACATGCCGACCTCGTTGCTGTCTGTGTCTTGGGCCCAAGTTTTCCTATGGCCGAGGCATCACAACAACTGAATTGAACAAATACTGGTATCCAAAAGCCGGATATCAGAGCGGGCCAAGCGTCCGCGCCACCTGCCCCGCCGCCGCATGCAACGCAGCCAGGAAACTCTGCCCCGCGGGCGACAGGCTCTGGGGGCCGCGATAGGACACGCCGACCGGCCCCGCCCCAAAGGGCGCGACCCAATCGATGCTCGCCAGAAGACCGCTCTCGATGTCGAGCGCCGCCACATGCGCGGGCATCAGCCCGATGAAATCATGCGACCGCAAAAGCGACCGATTGGCGAGGTAGGAGACGGATTCAATCGCCGTGCGCGGCACATATTGATCCTGACGCACAAAGAACTGATCGGTCTGACGGCGCAGCGTGGTCTCCACCGGCGGCAGGATCCAGCCATAGGGTTTGAGCTGCTCGAACGACACATTGGCTTCTTGCGCCAGCGGATGCTGCGTCCCCGCGACGGCCAGCACGCGTTCGTCAAAGAACTTCTCCTGCGTGATGTTCTCGCGGTGCCGGTGGCTTGGCAATCGCCCCACCACCATGTCGATCTCGCCGGCCAAAAGCGCGGGCATCAGCACCTCATTGGTGCCCTCGACAATCTTGATCGCCACCTTGGGCCGATCCTTGAGCAGACCTTCGACCGCCATCGGCAAGAGCGACGGCGACGCCGCCAGCAAAGTGCCGACCACCACCCGCCCGCTGTTGCCTTCGTTGAGGTCGTCCAACTCCTGCGCCGCGTTGGAGACCTGCGAAAAGATCAGCTTGCCATGCCGGATGAGCGCCGCGCCGAACACCGTCGGCACCACCCCGCGATTGGTCCGGTCAAAGAGCTTCACCTCGAAATCGAGCTCGAGATCCTGGATCATCTTGGTCGCCGCGGGCTGCGAAATGTTGAGATCATGGGCGGCGTTCTGGATGCTGCCATGCTGCCCCACAGCCACCAAGAGCCGCAATTGCCGCAGCTTGAGCCGGGTCATCGCCCGTTCGACGATACGCGTGTGACGGTTGGCCATGGGCTCTCCTCGATAACGGCTTAGATCGTAATGGGGGCGCAGCGGCGCTCGATTGCCGCCACCGCGCTCATCGCGGCCAGCGCCGAACTGCGCGGATTGTCGGGCAAGGGCTTGCCATTGATGCGAAAGCTCAGCGTGCCAAACGCCCCTTCGGCGTGGATCTCATGGATATTCTCGGTGACGCCCGGATCCGCCACCAGCCGCACCTGCGTCGCGTCAAAACCGATCCCGGCAAAGGCCACCGCCGCCGCCACATTGGCGTTTTTCGGATAGCGCTGCGCCGCCTCCCGGGCGCTGCCCTCGAAATGCGTGGCCGCCTGGTCGAGCCTGGCCAGGTCGAGCTTCTCTTCGGCGGGCGAGCCCTGCCAGCCGCGCGGCGGTTTGCGCCCGACATAGGTCACCGAGGCAAGCCCCCCGACCCGTGCCGCCGCAAGCGCGTCAAGCGCCCCGATCGCACCGCTCGCCAGATGCAGCTGCGCGCCGCCCCGCTCTGCCGCCGCGCTCAGCCGCTCGGCCAGCGCCGGATCGGCCAGCGCCCCCAGCGACACGGTGATCAGATCGATCCCCCGCTCGAGGATCGCCGCCCCATGTTCGGCCAGCGCCGCATGGCCCGCGCAATCCACCATGAGCGTGATCCCCTCGGGCAGATCCTCCAGCCGCCGCAACCGCAAGACACCATCACTGCCGCGCGCATCCTCCGGCCCCGACCGGGTCAGCACCGCCTCCGGGCCAAGCCCCCGCGCCGCCAGCTCTGCCGCCACATAACACCCGATGGCGCCGCCGCCGATGAGACCTATTTTCATGCCATTCTCCTAATCTGGCTGCAACGTATCCGAAATCACCGCGCGCTGGTTATCATTTTTTTGGATATCCAGTTTCCCGGAATGCGGTTGGTTTTCGCCCATCCCGGCGGGCAAATACCGGCAGACCTCGGCGCCACCGCGCGCGCCAAACCCTGTTGATCACACCGGAGCCGGCCCATGAAATACGCCAAGAAAGACGCCAAAGCCTATGCCCGCGAAACCATGCGCGGCATCTGGGCGGCGGCGCTCAACCCGTTCGACGAAACGCTCGCGCTGAACGAGGCCGGGCTGCGCAGCAACATCCGCCACTGGATCGACGACCTCGGCATCAAGGGGCTGTTCATCGCGGGCAAGCAGGGCGAGTTCTGGTCGATGTCGCTCGACGAGCGCAAGCGCAACATGACCATCGCCGTCGAGGAATGCGGCGACAAGGCCGGCACCATCATGTCGATCTCGGATCAGAACGTCGAAACCGTGCTCGACCTCGGCCGTCACGCGCAGGATTGCGGCGCCGATTACGTCGTCGTCCACGCCCCGATGCTGAGCTTCTGCCATGACCGCGACGAGGTGCTCTACAATTACTACAAATACCTCTGCGACCGGCTCGACATCGGCATCGCCATGTGGAGCCACCCCGACAGCGGTTATCTGATGGAGCCCGAGACCTGCGCCCGCATCGCCGAGCTGCCCAATATCATGGCGATCAAATATTCCGTCCCGCGCGAGATGTATGCCCGGCTGACCAAGATGGTCGGCGACAAGATCCTCGTCTCGACCTCGGCCGAACCCGAGTGGCTCGACAATATCGAGGAACTCGGCTGGCAGCTCTACCTCTGCTCTTCGCCCCCCTATCAGCTGCAGACCAAGAACGATCTGCGGATGCAGGAATATACCGAACTGGCCTTCGCCGGGAAATTCGACGCCGCCCGCCGGGTCCGCGACAGTCTCGACCCGGTGCGCCACGCCATACAGAGCACCAAGCCCGGCGGCAAACCCACCGCCCATGGCAAATATTGGCAAGAGCTGCTCGGTCAGGTGGGCGGGCGCGTTCGTCACCCGATGCTGGAACTGACCGAGGCCGAAAAAGCCGCGACCAGCGCCGCCTTCGAGGACAGCGGCCTACAGCTCTGATCCCGCACAATGACCGGCGAAGCCTTTGCCGTGCTCGCCGCCCTGGCCTACGGGGTGGCGGGCGTCGCCATTGTCCAAGGCCGCCCCATAGCACGCGGCGACAATGGCGTCTTTCTCTCCGTCCTGTTGACCGCCGCCCTGTCTTGCCTGCTCTGGCTCGGCTGGGGCGGGACCACGACGGGCGCGCAGCTCGCCCCGCGCGACCTGACGGGCGCGATCCTCATCTTTGCCGTGGCGGGTATCTGTTCCAACGGGATCGGGCGGCAGGCGATGTATTGGGCGACCGAACGGATCGGCGCGGTGCGTGCGGGCCTGTTGCGGCGGCTGACCCCGCTGTTCGTGCTGCCCTGCGCCTATCTGCTGCTCGGCGAGGTGCCCGCGCCAAATACCCTTTTGGGCAGCGCCTTGGTTCTCGCAGGCGTCCTGATCTACGTCCTGCCGCAGACCCGCGCCGCCACGCCCGCGCCAAATACCCTGCCGCAAATCTCGGCCAACCCGTTCGGCCTGCTGCTCGGCACGCTCTCGGCGCTTGCCTATGCGCTGGCCTTCGCCTTTCGCGGGCTGGGGCTCGACATCCTGCCGGACCCGACATTCGGCGCGATGATCGGGGCCTTTGCCGGGGCGCTGGCGCTCTTGGCACTGGCCCTTGCCCGCAAAGGTCTGCGCGACGGGCTGCGGCATCTGAGTCGAGACCGCCAAGCCGCCCATTGGCTCACCGCGCTGGGCCTGAGCGCCGGGCAGATCCTGCAGTTCTTTGCCCTCCATTCCGCGCCGGTGGTCTCCGTGGCGCTGCTCGGCACGCTCGAAGTGATGTTCTCGGCCGCCATCATCCTCTTGATAACAAAAGGGGAAACCGTGGCGCTCCGGCCGCTTATCCTGGCCTCTATCCTGTCCACCGCAGGCACCGCGATCTTACTTTTTGCCTAAGCCTGATATCAGCAAAACATATACCCATTTTCCCAGAAACAAATGTTTCTTTGCTCCCATTTCTCCTAGATTTTCCGGTGAAACACGGCCCTCCGCGGCCAGAGAGCCCCGAGGGAGGTGACCATGACCGAACATCCGACACTCAAACCCTTCAACTTCAAGAAATGGGTCGCCGACAATGCCGACAAGCTGCGCCCGCCGGTCGGCAACCAGCTTCTGCACAAAGAAGGCGACATGATCGTGATGGTCGTGGGCGGCCCCAACACCCGCGTCGATTTTCATGATGACCCGGTCGAGGAATGGTTCTTTCAGCAAAAGGGCGACATGATGCTCAAGATCGCGGAGGGCGGCAAAATCTACGACGTGCCGGTCCGCGAAGGCGAGGTCTTCATGCTGCCGCCGCATGTGCGCCACGCGCCCCAGCGCCCGCAAGAGGGCTCGGTCGGGATCGTCGTCGAAGCGCCGCGCCAGCCCGGCATGAAAGAAGGGTTCGAATGGTTCTGCTTCAACTGTCAGGGCCTCGTCCACCGCGAAGAGCTGACCCTTGACGGCGCCGAAGGCATCGTCAGCGCCCTGCCCAAAATCTACGACCGTTTCCACAACAGCACCGAGGCCCGGACCTGTCCGAGCTGCGGCGAACTGCATCCGGGCAAGGGCAAACCGCCCGCCGGATGGGTTCAACTCTGATCCAACGAGAATGATAAAGGGAGCCTCAAGATGAAGACCATCACCAGATTGCTGACCGGCGCCGCGATGGCGCTGGCCACCGCCGCCCCCGGCTTTGCCGCCGAATTCCGGCTCGGCCTGATCACCCCGCCGCCCCATATCTGGACCAAGGCCGCCGAAGCCTTTGGCACCGAGCTGGCCGAGGCCAGCGGCGGCACCCATAGCGTCACCGTCTTCCCCGCCCGTCAGCTCGGCAACGAGGCCGAGATGCTGCAACAGCTGCAGACCGGCGCGCTCGACATGGCCTTCATGACCGTGGCCGAAGTGTCGAACCGCGCGCCTGATTTCGGCGCGCTCTACGCGCCCTATCTCGCCGATGACATCGGTCACGCGGGCCGCATCCTGCGCAGCGACACCGCCCGCGACATGCTCGACCAGCTGCCCGGCAAGGCCGGCGTCGTCGGCACCGGCTTTGGCATGGCCGGCCTGCGCCAGATCGTCAGCCGGGGCGAGATCAATTCCGCCGAAGACCTCGCCGGTCTCAAGCTGCGGGTCACGCCCTTTGAGCCGATCCTCGATTTCTACAACGCCATCGGCACCGCCCCCACCCCGATGCCGCTGCCCGATGTCTATGACGCGCTGGCCAATGGTCAGGTCGACGCCATCGACATGGATGCCGAGCTGATCTGGGTGCTGAAATATTACGAGCACGCCGACACCATCGTGCAATCCGACCATATGATGTTCCCCATGGTTGGCCTCGTCTCGGCCCGCGTCTGGGCCGGTCTCTCGGAAGAGGACCGCGCGATGATCGGTGATCTCATGGCCCGCCATGTCGACAGCACCATCGACAGCTATGTCGAGAAAGAGCAGGGCTGGCTCGACCAGATCCGCGACACTGGCCGCAGCTACAAACAGGTCGACGAGAGCTTCTTCAGCGAGGCCATCGCCACCTGGAACGACACCTGGTCGGACCGCGCCCCGTCGCTGGCCGCCCTGCGCGAGGTGGCGGCGCAAACCGCCGAGTAACCCACCGAAAGGGTTGATCGGGGCGCGGGCCAGCATGTGCACGCGCCCCGACAGTTTGGAGACATGACATGATCGGACGTATCTCAGCCCGATGGGCGCGGATCGAACTGGCACTGGCGGCAGCCCTGGCCGTATCGATCACCTGTCTCATCCTCCTCAATGTCGTCACCCGCAGCATCGGCGCCGCCCTCTACTGGGTCGACGAGCTGGCCATCTACGCCATGGCCTGGATGACCTTTCTCGGCGCCTCCGCCGCGCTCCATTTCGGCCATAACGTGGCGGTCACCATCCTGACGGATTCGCTGATCCCCGTGCTGCGCCGGATCACCGCCAAGCTGGTCGATCTCATCGTGCTCGTCTTCGCGCTTTGCATGATCTGGTTCTGCTGGCGCTGGTTCTCCCCCTATCAGCTCGCCCTCCACGGCTTTGACACCGAGGCGTTTCAGGGCGCGGTGTTCAACTTCATCTACGCCGAGCCGACCACCACGCTCGGCATCCCGAAATACTGGGTCTGGATGGTGATGTGGGCCTTCGCCCTCGGCGCGACGCTGCACAGTGTCGCCAACCTCCTCGGCCAGAACGCCGCCGCCACGGATCAAGACACATGACCCCGCTCATCTTTGCCTTCAAACTGCTGATCGCCGTGCCCGTGGCCCTGGTGCTGGCGCTGACCGCCATCTGGTACATCTGGGAGAGCGGCAACACCGTCCTCTACGACAGCTTCGCGCAAAAGATGTTCTCGGGCCTCGAAAACTATGGCCTGCTCGCCATCCCGCTCTTCATGCTGACCGGCGAAATGATGAACGAAGGCGGCATGACCCGCCGGCTGATCAACGCGGCCCGGGTCTTTGTCGGCGGGTTTCGCGGCGGCCTCGCCTATATCAACCTGCTGGCCAATATGTTCATGGCCGCGATCATCGGCTCGGCCACCGCCCAGATCGCCGTCATGGCCCGCGCCATGACCCCCGAGATGGAAAAAGAAGGCTATGACACGGGCTTTGCCGCCGCCACCACCGCCGCCGGCGGGCTCTTGGCTCCGGTCATCCCGCCCTCGATGATGTTCGTGATCTACGGCGTGCTGGCCCAGGTGCCGATCGGCGACATGTTCCTCGCGGGCATCCTGCCCGGGCTGATGCTGGCCGTGGCCTTTGGCGCGGTGATCTTCTGCATTGGGCTCGCCACCTCCTTTCCCAAGGGCACATGGTTCACCCGACGCGAGGCGTTTCAGGCGCTGATCTACTGCCTGCCCGCCGCGTTGATCCCGCTGGCCATCATCGGCGGCATCCTCTTTGGCATCGCCACCCCGACCGAGAGCGCCGCCATCGCCTCGCTCATCGCCTTTCTCATCGGCTGGCTGATCTATGGCGAACTCAAGCCGCGCGCCCTCTTCGCGATGTTTCAGCGCACGGCGGTCAACGCCTCGATGATCATCTTCATGATCGCCGCCGCCAATGTCTTTGGCTGGGTGATCATCTACGAAGCCCTGCCGCAGAAACTTGCCGCGCTGATCACCTCGATCACCAGCGACCCGTTCCTCTTCCTGCTGATCGTCAACCTGATCCTGCTCTTCGTCGGCATGCTGATCGACGGCATCGCGGCGGTGATCCTGATCTCGCCGATCCTCTTGCCCATCGCGACCAATGACTATGACATCAGCCCCTATCAATTCGGCGTGGTGATGTGCCTCAACCTCGTGCTCGGCCTGCTGACGCCGCCAGTGGGCGTCGGGCTCTATATCGCCTCCTCGATGAGCGGCGTGACCCCGGGGCGCATTCTCAAATCGCTCTGGCCCTTCCTGCTGGCGGTCACCGTGATCTTGCTGCTTCTGAGCCGCTTCCCCTGGCTCTCGACCGCACTGATCTGACCGCACTGATCTGACCAGCCCCGGTATAAGCAAACCCTCTATCGACATAAGCGTTTCGATAACGCCCGCCCCGCCCGCAGGTTGTACCCTCAAAAGCTGAGGCCACCGGCCCGCCCGGAAGGGGCGCGGCCCCGGTCTCACGGCAGGCCCAAGGGAGGACAAGGCACGCGCCTGCCAGCACCGGACGCCCAAGGGCCAGACACCCAAGGACCGGACACCACCCCGGCCCACAGACCGGACCACCAAACCCACACCATCCTATCGGAGGAGAGACGGATGATCACCATGACCCAACGCGGCCGCAAGGCCGCGACCAATCCCGGCACGCCGCTGCTGGCCTCACTGCTGGCCCCCGTGCTGGCCCTGACGCTGGCCGGCACCGCCCTCGCGGGCGAAGCCCAGCACCCCGACCCGGCGAGCTATGGGCTCGACCCGGAAACCGGCGTTTTCAAACATCCCGCCGAAGCGCCCTATTGGGCCTATAGCGGCCCCCGCCCCTTTGACGGCAGCCTCGAAGAGCTCGAAGACGCGACATATATCAAGAACATGACAGTCGAAGGCCATTGGCCCATCGTCGTCAAACCGGGCCATTCGTGGCAGCACACCGTGGACATGGACGGCCATCGCTACATGATCCACTACTACCGCCACATCCTGAAAATCTATGACATCACCAACCCCAAGGAGATGGAGATCGTCCTCGAGAAAACCTACGAGGACGGCAATTGGTTCGGCGCCGCCGCCATCGCCTATAATGAGAAACTCGAGAAATGGATCATGATCCAATCCTTCGAGGTGCCCCGCTCTATCGGTGGGCTCAAGGGCAAGAAATACGACGCCCCCGAGGCGGTGAAGGCGATCAAAGAGGCCGAGGCCTTCCGCGGTGTCCGCATCTACGAGATGGACAGCATCACCGAATGGCGCCAGATCGCCGAGATCAGCACCAACACGCTCAACCCCCATGGGACGCGGCAGGAAGGTTCAGGCGCGCTCGACGTGCCGAATTACGACGGCGGCAAATATGCCTTTGTCGCGGCGGCCCCCGACAACACTTTCACCAATATCGAATACCCGAACTACATCTACTCTCCGGCGCAGATGATCCTCGACGTCGAAGACCCTTATAACCCGAAATGGGTCTCGACCTGGTGGGTGCCCGGTCAGCGGCTTGGCGAGGAAGAATATTACAAGGAATGGCGGCAATACGGGAACCGCGTCTCCTGGACCGGCGCACGGCTGCCAATCTCGACGCCGGTGCCGCTCGATGAGGGCGGGCGCTATGGCTATACGGTCATGGGCGGGCTCGGCTTTCACGTGCTCGACCTGCAGGACCCGGCCAATCCCAAGGCGGTCGGCAGTGTTGATCTGCCGGTCAATGTCGGCGGCGTCGAGGGCGACAATATCGACGTGACCCGTGTGCAGTCGCGCGGCATCGTGCTCGCCAATGGCTATCCGATGAATGAGGATTGCTACGAGCCCTACAAGGACATCTTTGTGATCGACGTCAAAACGCCCGAAGCGCCCGAGATCATCTCGGTCCTGCCGCGTCCGACACCGCCCGCAGAGGCCCCCTATACCGACTTCTGCCAGCGCCGGGGCAAGTTTGGGCCGAAACGCCCCTCGCCCTTCTTCGCGCCGGGTCAGGCCGACGACAATCTGGCGATCTACCCGTTCAACAACGCGGGCGTGCAGGTCTTTGACATCTCGGACCCGAAGAACGCCGAGATCGTGGCCTATTTCACCCCGCCGATGACCGATGATCTCGACGACCCGCGCTCCTACATCACCCCGGTCGAGAGCATCTTTGTCGAATGGGACCGCAACCTGATCTGGGCGATGGCCAATTCGGGCATGTATCTGCTGACCTCCGACGCGCTCGGCACGCCACAGTTCGACCTCGCCGGGATCGCTGGCAACTGATCCCACACCGTGAGCGGCCTCACCGCCGCTCACGGGCTGTCACGCAGAAGGCTTGACTTATGGCCGCCAATCCCCCACATGGGGCCTGTGCTGCGCTGCCGCGTGAGTATGCCGCGCCCCCAGATCGGGCGCATCAGCACATCTTCTCCAGTTCCCATTCACGCAGGGTTCTCTTGGCCATGGCCGGGTGCCGCGGGATACGCCTGCGCATTCGAGGTCACGGTTCACCCTGTCGCGTGGCGCATGAGGCGTGGCGCGAAACTTGCTCCTGCGGGCCGTTGGCGTCGTGGTGGGCGCTATAAAGGAATACACTTGTTCGATTTTGACATGCTCGGTCTCGCACCGGCCCTCAACGAGGCGCTGACCCGCGCCGGTTTCTCTGAACCCACCCCGATCCAGAACCAGGCGATCCCGCTTGCGCTCGAAGGTCACGACATTCTCGGCCTCGCCCAGACCGGCACTGGCAAGACGCTGGCCTTTGGCCTGCCGCTGATCAACCACCTGCTCGCAGAGCCCGGCAAACCGGCGCCCAAAACCGCCAAGGCGCTGATCCTCGCGCCGACCCGCGAACTGGTCAACCAGATCGCCGACAGCCTGCGCAACCTCACCGACGGCACCAGACTGCGCGTCGCCACGGTCGTTGGCGGCCAGTCGATCAACCGTCAGATCACCTTCCTCGCCCGTGGCACCGACATCCTCGTCGCCACCCCGGGCCGGCTCATCGACCTGATGGACCGCCGCGCCGTCGATCTCGGCTCGGTGCGCCACCTGGTGCTCGACGAGGCCGACCAGATGCTCGACCTCGGCTTCATCCACGCCCTGCGCAAGATCGCGCCGCGCCTCGGCACCCCGCGTCAGACGATGCTGTTCTCGGCCACCATGCCGAAACAGATGGAAGAGCTGAGCCGCGCCTATCTCGAGAACCCGCGCAAAGTGCAGGTCTCTCCCCCGGGCAAGGCCGCCGACAAGATCACCCAATCGGTGCATTTCCTCGAAAAACCCGCCAAACCGTCGAAACTGCGCGAAATCCTGTCGCGCGACATGGACGCGCTGACGCTGGTCTTTTCGCGCACCAAACATGGCGCGGAAAAGCTGATGAAAGGCCTCGTGGCCGACGGCTATAACGCCGCCTCGATCCATGGCAACAAGAGCCAGGGCCAACGCGACCGCGCCATCAAGGCCTTCCGCGCGGGCGAGATCAACGTGCTGGTGGCGACCGATGTCGCGGCCCGTGGCATCGACATCCCCGGCGTCGCCTATGTGATCAACTACGACCTGCCCGACGTGCCCGACAACTACGTGCACCGCATCGGCCGCACCGCCCGGGCTGGCCGCGAAGGCGAGGCCATTGCCTTTTGCTCGTCAGAAGAGGCCGATCTCCTGCGTCAAATTCAGCGCCTGATGAAAATCGACATCCCCGTCGCCAGCGGCACCCTGCCGCAAGGCGCGGCCGATGAGGCGCGCGGCGCGAAACCCGGTGGCAATCGCCGTCGTGGCGGCCGTGGCGGCCCCCCTGCCGCCAACCGTGGCGGCAAACCCGCCCATACCAAGCCCGGCGGCCAGTCCAAGGGCCGACGCCCCCGCCGCCGCAGCGCTGCTGCCAGCTAAGCAACAGCTCAGCGACAAAAAGAAAGACCCGGCCGCCCTCGCGACCGGGTCTTTTCTTGCGTCAAATCAATAGGATCAGGCGGCGCTGACCGCGTTCTGTTCGAGATCGCGACTGTCCATCCGGGCAATCGCTGCCTTGGACGCGCGGCAAAAGTTGAGCTTCGGCGTCGGGTTGATCTTGAGCGCCGACCCCATCACCAGATCGACCGGCACATCCTGCACAAAGCCCGATGTCTCCACCAGTTTCCGCAGCTTCAAAAGCAGCGCATCTTCCATCTTGGTCAGGTTCCGTGTCGGCGCATGAT
Organism: Roseovarius nubinhibens ISM; assembly: GCF_000152625.1. Classification (GTDB taxonomy): domain Bacteria; phylum Pseudomonadota; class Alphaproteobacteria; order Rhodobacterales; family Rhodobacteraceae; genus Roseovarius; species Roseovarius nubinhibens. The sequence continues at coordinate 745,841 of NZ_CH724156.1, forward strand.
GCGACGAGCACAGGAACACGCCATTGCCCATATGGGTCATGAACACCTGTTCGGGCGCGAATTCCTCGGTGATCGCCTTGGCGAACATCTTGAGGAACTCGAGGAACTCATCCGAGCTGGTGAGCTCGAACACCCGCGAGATGTACTGTGCCTTGATCGCGGTCAGATGGATCTTGGCCTTGTCCTCGCGCGCCGCCTGTTCGAGGTAATTGCGGAACACCGGCAGCGCCAAGAGATTGTCGCCGCTCACATGTTGCTCTTCATCGACCATCACCGGCGGCATGTCCTTGGACTTGCGCACGCTGGCACGGCCCACGGCGGGCTGACCGACACTGTTTTGCAGCGCGAGATAGCTGTCGAGCGCGGCACGACGTTCCTGCACCAGCGCATGGGCGACACGGATCCGGGTCACCACTTCGACAAAGGCAAAGGGCTTGGTCACATAATCGGTGGCACCGGCGGCAAAGGCGCGTTCGACGACCGCTTGCTCCATATGTTTGGTGATCATCAGGATCGGCGCGTTGCGATAGCGGTCGAGACGGCGAATATCGGCACAGAGCTCGATCCCGTCGCGCTCGGGCATATCAATGTCGAGCAGCACGCAATCATAGGCGATCGACGTCTCGCGCAGCATGTCAAAGGCACGTTTGGCAGAGGTCTCCAGCGTCACATGCTCATGCCCCGCCTGGGCCAGGCATTCGCCCAGAATATCAAGTGCTATCGGATCATCGTCGACTGCCAGGATTTTCATTTTGCCACCTTCGTACACAGCTCGTTTGTCTCAGGGATCGTCACCGCCTGAGGTGGTGCGTCTCTCTCCCATAGATTGTTAAACATAAACTTTGTCGAAATTAAGGAGCGTAACTTTCCGACTCTGAGCAGGCGTATTTTCGCCAGTCGCGACATTTCCCGCCCCTCCCGCCAAAGAACGGTCGCTTTTGGCGGCCAAGCGGCCAACACCCCCCGGTTGCCGATCTTCTTCTGACCAATTCGTGTCGCGATCCTGCCCCATTGATAAATTTATCGTTAAAATCCAACAGGATAGATTTTGACGCATTTTTTCGGATTTTTTCCACGATGCCAGCAAAAAGCCAAACTCGCTTTTTATACATCTCTAAGATGAGTAAGTGAAACCATGCCTTGGGAGGCACAACATGCGTATTTTGTTGGTAGACGACGATCCGATTTTTACCGAGTTGCTGCTCGCGCATTTGGGGCATCAGGGGCTAACCGATGTGGAAACCGCCGCGTCGGCCAGTGCGGCCCTGCAACTGGCGGATCAGGCGCGGCTTCCCTATGAATGCCTGCTGCTCGACATTCAGATGCAAGGCATGGACGGGATCGAGCTCTGCGCCGAGATGCGCCGCCGCGACGACTATCGCAACGTGCCGATCATCATGATCACCTCGGGCGACCCGGCCCAATATATGAACAATGCCTTCGCCGCCGGCGCCACCGACTTTATGCAAAAGCCGCTCAACGTGCCGGAACTCATCGGGCGCATGAATATGGCGATGATGCTGGTCGACTCGCTGAAAAAGGAACGGATGAGCCGCGAAACCATCCGCGAGATGGTGACCCGCCCCTCCGCCCATGATCAATTCGACCCGTCCGAGCGGTTCACCTTCTCCGAAGTGTCCGGCATGGTCGATTTCTTTCAGCTCGAAAACCGCATCCTGCGGATGCAGAGCGGCCTCTACGCGCTGAGCCTCTTCCGCATCCAGGTGCAGGATTTCGGCACGCTCGGGCGCTATTCCGACCGCAGCGAGATGCAACAGCTCCTGCATGCCATGAGCACGGTCATCACCCATTCGGTGAATGAAAGGAACCTGCTCATCTCCTACCTGGGCCATGGCCGGTTTGCGATCTGCGTGCTGGGCCGGACCCCTATCGTCCTGCCGCTGCTGCAACTTAAACTTGCCGAAAACATCGAAGCGGTGAGCGATCTGATCCCCGATCTCGGCGGCCGCAAGGTCACGCTCAAGGTCTCGGCCCTGTCGTCGCGCCGCATCCTGTCGACCCAGGCCGCGCTCGACCTGCTCGAACAAGAGATGCAATCGGTCAGCGTGCTCGCCGACACCGAACTGCCGCGCGTCGAGGCGATCGAGGAAAACATCTTCCGCAAGGCCAAGCTTCTGGGCGAACGGCCCCGGCCTTTGCTTCTGGGCTGATCAGGCGCTGTGGCGCAAAGCGGGCTGTTGCCGGTCCTTGTAGGGCTGCACCACATTCATCAGCGCCGCCTGCGTCCGGTCGCCCGCGATATTCATCTCGGGTCCGAGCGGCGTCGCCGTCATTCCGATGCGCTTCATCCATCGGCTGAAAACCGCCGGAACAATGCCGATCACCGCCTCTGCGCCCAGCGCGCGGGCCGAGGCCGCCATATATTCGAGCAGGATCTTCTGCACCAAAAGCCGCCGTTTGCCATCCACCGAGGGCGCCACAAAGAGCCGCGTCGCCTCCCAGATGTCATCCCGGCAAGGTGCCTCGACAAACAGCACATCCGCCGGAATGTTTTCCAACAGCCCGCGCTGCGCGTCGCGCAACATATAGGTGTATTGCCCGCATTGCGCCGTGGTTGGCGTAAGCCGCATTCCGGCAAGAATGCGACCGTATTCATGGATCACCACCCAGCGGCTCAGCGGGGTGTCATATTGGTCGAATTCCATCCCCTCGGACTGCGGCAATTCCCAGCCTTTCATGTCTATAAAGACTTCGCGCCGCACCTTGAGATAGTTCACGAACAGGTTGCCATGCTGGTGAAGGTTCGCAAAAGACAAGGTAGTGCCTTGAATCTCCGAACTCAATTCATGCGTCGGCAGGATAAACTCGGGCTCTGCCTTCGGGGTTTTCGGCGGCTCTGCACGAAACCGGAACGGTGTCAGATCCTCCTGAGGCACAAGTTCGGGGAACCGGGAAGGTGCCGGTCGCATCCGTGTATGCCGTGAAAACAAGCCCATAGTTTTTCGCCTTGGTGATTACGATTCGATAAAATCACAGGTTGAATCTAAACGCCACAGTTTTGCCTCATAAATGCGGTAAACAGGATATATTGAGTTGGTACAAATGCCTATTAGATAATCACCAACGCGGAGTTGGCCTCAATAATTGGCCCATCTGTGCGTTTAAAAGCGGTAGCGTTTAATGGATTTTGCGTCCTTCAACTGGTCTCAACGGCGAGACACACGGTCGATCTTTCTCCTGACCTCTCAGATGAAAGACTACGCCCGCGTTGGCACCTCGCTGTTCTGGCAGCGCCAGATGATCTATGCCGCCGCCCTGGGGCTCGAAGCCTATTATTACAGCTGGCAACTGGCCCTTTTGAACCTCGCGTTGATGATCATCTCCGAGATCTACGACTTCGCCTGCTTCCGCAAAGTGCTGCGGATGAACGCCCGCGATATCAAATCCGCCCGCAAATATATCAAGCTGATTTACCTCGGCACCGCCATCAGCGCGGCCAATATTTGCATCTATGCGTTAACGGTCGCGATTCTCCAGGGGCACACCACCCACTTCCTGTCGATGTTCATGCTCTTCGCCGCGGCACTCTTTGCCTCGATGAACAACCACCAGTTGATTCCGATCCTGATCTTTCGACTGGCCATCTATGGCGCGACCTTCCTCTTCATCCCGATCTACGACATCTGGGCGACCAATGCCCCGGTGACCTCGGATCTCTGGATGCAGCTCTTCACCAGCCTCTTCGTGATGTTCTTCATCATCGACTGTAGCCGCGTCTCCTCCGGCCTCTACCGCCGCACCCTGCAACAGATGGCCGATTTGCAGACAGAGCACGAAAAGACAAAAGAGGCCTCCGCCGCGAAATCCGAATTCCTCGCCACGGTGAGCCATGAACTGCGCACCCCGCTGACCTCGATCAAGGGCTCGCTCGATCTGATCGCGGCCCGCGCGCTCGGCGAAATCCCCCCCAAGATGGAACCGATCCTGACCATCGCACAGCGCAATTCGACCCGGCTCAACGCGCTGATCAACGATCTTCTCGACCTCCAGAAAATGGAGGCCGGGCGCATGGACTACTTCATGGAAGAGCTGAACGCAGCCGAGTTCCTCGAACAATCCATCGCCACCAACGAACCCTTCGCCCAGCGCTTCGACGTCACCTTCGAACTCGAACCGACGCCGGCCAACCTCTTCATCACCTGCGACGCGAGCCGTCTCGACCAGGTGCTGTCGAACATCCTGTCGAACGCCGCCAAATTCTCGGAAACCGGCAGCACCGTCTCGATCCGCAGCGATGTCGTGGGCGCGATGCTCCGGGTGAGCGTGATCGACCGTGGCGTCGGCCTGCCCGAGAACGTCAAGCAAAAGGTCTTCGACGAGTTCAGCCAGCTCGATTCCTCGGACAAGCGCAAGGTCGGCGGCACCGGCCTCGGCATGAACATCTCCAAGCGCATCATGGAAGCCCATGACGGCCGCATCGATTATGTCAAAAATGAGGGCCCCGGCACGACCTTCTTCATCGAACTGCCCCTGGCGAATGTGGGCAAATCGGCCGAGATGCCCCCGGCACGCGGACGCAACCTCCGCTTGAGCGCCTGACACCCAACTCTCCTAAAATTCCCCTGTCTTTGAATGACTACGGTTCGGCCACAGTTTCGCCGAACTCCTATGGGAATCATTAGTGTAGTAACTGGTGTTCTTTGGGTGACGTGGAACTCTCCGATAAAAGGCAAAAAAGACTATGAGAATTCTCGCGGTAGATGATGACCCAATCATCCTGACGCTCCTTGTCGAGGTGCTTCGGGCTGCAGGCTTTACCGACGTCGTGACCGCCGAGTCCGGCGCCGATGCGCTGCGCGCCATCGACACGACGAACACGGCCTTCGACTGTTTCCTGCTCGACATCCAGATGCCCGAAATGGACGGCATCGAGCTGGTGCAAAAGATCCGCGGCTACAAAGCCTATGAGGCGACGCCGGTTCTGATGATCACCGCCATGTCGCAGCGCAAATATATCGACGCGGCCTTCGCGGCAGGCGCAAGCGATTATATCACCAAACCCTTCGAGATCGGCGAAGTCCACGCCCGGCTGCGCCTCGTGTCGTCGCTGGCCGAAACCCGCCGCGCCGGGGGCATCCCCGAACATCACGAAGAGATTGCCACCGATCGCCCCGTCGATCTGGCACGCCGCGTGAAACTGCATGATGTCGATGGGTTCATCGACTATCTGGCGATGGAAAACTACCTGCTGCAGGTGTCGCGGATCTCGCTCATCGGCATGCGGACCTTTGGCGTCATCATCCCGGAGATGAAGCGCGTCCTGGCCCATTCGACCCCCTATGAATACGAATCCGTTGTCGCCGATATGGCCGAAGCCATCTCTGACACGCTCAAGCCGCAATCCTTCTTTGCGGCCCATGCGGGCGGCGGCGAATTCATCTGCGTTCTGCTGAACTGCAATTCTTTCGACGGCGATGACTTCAATCACCGCCTGAACGAGACGATCACCGAAATGGATCTCCATTACAGCAACGGGGCGCCGATGTCGCTCCGCGCCGTGGTGGGGGATGATTTCTCGCTCAAGCTCAAATCGCCCAAGGGCGTGTCGCAAACCTTGGTGCAGGCGCTCGCCGCCGCCGAAATGGTCGAACGGCAGCCGCAGCGCAAAGAGCCGCAGAAATCCTCGCTATTACAATTGTTCGGCTTCGGTTAACCTCTCCGAAAAAGACCCGGAGGACAGGTTGCTGATGCAGGCACAAGACGCGTTTTCCGCGGGATTGCAAAAGGTGCGATCCCGCTTCCTCGAACAATTGCCGGAACAATCCGCGATGATCCGGGACATCTGGGCGCAGGTTCAATCCGCCCCGGACAAGCCCTCGCCGATCCTGCCCGACATCGGGCGCATCGCCCATCGCATCGCCGGCACCGCCGCCACATTGGGCTTTCCCGAACTGGGCCGCCTTGCCGCCACGCTCGAAGATGCGGTGACCGAGGCCCATGATCACCCCGGCGGCATTGCCGCGCTCACCGCGCCGGTCACCGCCATGCTACAGGAAATGGCCCGCGCCGCAGAGACCGAGAACCAGACCGAGACTGGGGCCGAGACCGGCGTGCAAACGAAAACGGGGCAGGCCTGACCGGCCTGCCCCGCTGATCCGCGCGCTGGGCGCAGGATTACCCGGCTTTCTGCCAGTTGTATTTTTCGTTCACCTTATCCACCGGCGTTTTCGCCAGATGGTTGGTGTAGTTCGACATGATCTTCTGGCTATAGCCAAGGATCACTTCGAGAACCTGCTGCTTGGTGAACCCGGCATCGAGGAATGTCTGCACGGTCGCATCGTCGAGGAAGCCCCGCTCGCGCACCAGCGCCAGGGTGAAATCGCGCAGCGCCTCGAGACGGGCGTTGGGCAGCGGCGTCTCATTGCGCAGCGCTTCGGTGATCTCGGCATCGACGCCCATCATATTCGCGATGGCGGTGTGGCCGGGCACGCAATAGTGGCATTCGTTCTCGACGTTGATCGCCTGCCAGACGACGGTCATCTCGTCCTTGTCAAAGCTCGAGTTGACGAAGAGCTCATGCAGCTTCTGGTAGCCTTCCAGGAGGCCCGGCGCTTCGGCCATCACCGCATGCAGACCGGGAACCCGGCCAAAGGCGGCTTTGGATTTCGCCAGAAGCGGCTTGGAGGCGTCGGGGGCGGTGGTTTCGTCGTGCAGGGTAAATTCAGTCATGTCAGAGGCTCCTCATCTGTGCCTTGGGTGATTGTCTCCCCCGTCATGTGCCTATTTTTGAGCGATCACTCAAGTCTATTTTTGAGCGATCACTCAAATGTGAGCTGAAAGCCGCAAATCGGCCAAGACAAACCCCGTCAGGCTGGCTATGGTGCGTCCCCAAAGCCGGAAAACCGGCACCGTCGGGTTACCGACGCAATACCGACATGTTACCGACCGGCGAAAATCATGGCACGTTCCCCCTCTTACAACCGCGACGCGGCGCTCGACACGGCGCTCGATCTGTTCTGGAAGAAGGGCTATCACGCCACCTCGCTCAAGGATCTCGAGGCCGCGCTCGCCATGAAACCGGGCAGTATCTACGCCGCCTTCACCAGCAAGGAGGCGCTCTATCTCGCCGCGCTGGAACGCTATTTCACCCGCAACCGCGCCGCGCTCCAGACCCTGTTTTCTCAGGCTGACGCGCCCCTGAAGGCCCTGGCCGATCACCTCCGCGCCACCGCCCAGAGCCGCCGCCCCACCGCCCCGAGCCAGGCCTGCATGCTGGTCAAAACCATCCTCAGCGCCACCGCCGACGACAGCGCCCTCGCCCAGGCGGCCCAAGGCTATATGACTGAAATGTCAGGTGTTTTTGCCGCAGCCTTTGACCGGGCCCGCGACTTGGGTGCGCTCCCGCGCGAGGCCGACACCGCCCGCCTCGCCCGCCGCTATCAGGCCAATCTCACCGCGCTCCGCATCGAAGCCGAGAGCGGCACCGACCCCCAGGCCCTCGCCGATCTGGCCGAAGACATGGCCCGCGACATCGAGGCTCTCGCCCAACCCGCCTGAGCCTATTGCTCGGCCCCGTCATCCTTGACGGCAAAGGGTTTGAGCCCCTCATGCAGCTTGTCGAGGAACAGCTTGGCGGCAATGCCCAAGGGCTGTCCGCGATGGGTGATCACCACCATATCGTGATAGATCGGCGGATGAAATTTGCGCCAGACCACCCCATCCTTGAGATCCGCCTTGCCATTCACCGGATCGATGATCGACACATCCCCCCCGGCCGCCACCATATTGCGGGCAAGCGCATAAAAATAACTGGTACAGCTGCGTTCATAGACCGCATCGGCCCGCACCATCTGGTCCTCGAATTGCCGGTCGACACTGTGGTCCCCGGTCACCCCGATCACCCGCCGCCCGCTCAGAAGCTGCGGCGTGATCACCTCATGGCTGGTCAGCGGATCGTCCTTGGTCATCACACAGACGCATTCCATCCGCATCTGCTCGCCCTCGAGCCCCGCCACCGGCATCGGCGCGTCGATCAGCCCGATATCGACCTGACGGCTCGCCACCATCGAGGCCACCCGCCGCGACGACCGCACATGAAGGTTGGTCCGGATACCGGGGTTTTCCTTTTGAAACTCGGCAATGACGCGCGGCAACATATTGACCGACATCGCCCCATTGGTGGCCACCGAAATGGCGCCGGCTGACCCGGCCCGGATTTCATCCGCCCGTTGATCGATCCGGGTCAGCGCCGCCAGCCCGTGGCGGACCTCTTCGCGCAGCAAGACCGCTTCGCGCGTTGGCGCAAAAAAGCCCCGATCCCGGTGAAACAGCTTCATTCCAAACTCTTCTTCGAGCTTGCCTAAGGCCACGCTAACGGCGGGTTGAGAGAGGTTGAGGCGCAGCGCCGCTCGGGACACGGACCCGGCTTCGAACAGGGCGTTGAACACTTCGAGGTGGCGTATCTTCAATCGCATAAGGCTTCCTAGCAAACAGTATTAATAAATCGAATGGAGGTATTTTCTATATTCAATTGCCTAATCAATGGTTCATTTCTAACACTGAGTCGCACCGGCTGCGACCCAAACGTAACTGCTGCCACTATTTCAAAATTTAACAAGATACTAGGAGAGCCCGGTTGGCGCCGACAATGAAAATCTCGTGTAACGGTTCCGTGTGGGCCCAATCCTGGACCGACCGCCCCTATTGGATCGATGGCGAAACGGCCCTGCCAGACATGGCCGAACGGCCTGATACACAGGCCGATGTGGTGATTATCGGCGCGGGCTACACCGGGCTCAACGCGGCGATCGAGACGGCGCAAGCGGGACGTAAAACCATCGTGATCGACGCCCAGGACGCGGGCTATGGCTGCAGCACCCGCAATGGCGGCCAGATCAGCACCAGCATCAAACCCTCGCTCGCCAAGCTCAGCGCGCGGTTCGGCCCAGAGCGTGGCCGCGCCATCCGCCGCGAAGGTGAAACCGCGCTGCAATGGATCGAGGACCGCATCGGCAGCCTCGGCATCGACTGCGATTTCGACCGCCCCGGCCGCTTCCACGCCGCCCACACCCCGCAAGCTTATGATCAGATCGCCCGCGAAGCCGAACAGCTCGGCCGTGAAGAAGGGATCGAGGCCCACCCCATCCCCGCCGCCGAACAGCACGCCTATCTCGGCAGCGACGCCTATTTCGGCGGGGTCCTCTTTCCCAACCACGCCTCCATCCATCCCGGCAAATATCATCGCGGGCTGCTGCGCGCGGCGCTGGCGGCAGGGGCAAGTCTCGTGCCGCATTGCGCCGCCATCGGGATCACCCGGGTGGCGGGCGGCTTTGAGGTGCAGACCGAAAAGGGCAAGATCCACGCCCGCGACGTGATCGTGGCAACCAATGGCTATACCGGCGCGGCAAGCCCCTGGATGCAGCGTCGGGTCATCCCCATCGGCAGCTATGTGATCGCCACCGAACCCCTGCCCGCCGAGCTGATGGACCGGCTTTTTCCGCAGAACCGCATCGCCAGCGACACCTGCAAAGTGGTCTATTACTACCGCCCCTCGCCGGACCGGACCCGCGTTCTCTTTGGCGGGCGCGTCTCGGCGAGCGAGACCGACCCGGCGGTCAGCGGCCCCAAGCTCTATCGCGACATGTGCCGCATTTTCCCCGAACTTTCGGCCTATCGCCTGACCCATAGCTGGGTCGGCATGGTGGCCTATACGTTCGACGAGCTGGCCCATACCGGCACCCATGACGGGGTGCATTATGCCATGGGATATTGCGGCTCGGGCGTGTCCATGGCCAGCTATCTTGGCATGCGCATGGGGCAAAAGGTGCTCGGCCTCGCGGAGGGAGAGACCGCGTTCGACGACCTGCCCTTCCCGACCCGCCCGCTCTATGCGGGCAAGCCCTGGTTCCTGCCGCCGATGGTGGCTTGGTACCGCTGGCGGGACCGGATGGAATATGGCCGCGCCCAGCGCGCGCTCGGCCAATCCTAGAGACAACCGGCGCGGATCATCGCCACCGCGCCGGGACAATCCATAGCAAGGCGAGACCCCCAAGGCCCAAAGGGCCGGGGCAAACCGAAAAGCAAAGGGAGTGCTCAGAATGACGAAACAGATCAAAACCACTTTGGCGCTGGGCCTGATGGCCAGCACCGCCCTGACCGGCGCGGCACTGGCGCAGGACAAATCCGTGACCATCGCGTCCTGGGGCGGGTCCTATCAGGAGGCGCAGAGCAAGGCGCTCTTTGAACCTGCCGCAGAAAACACCGGCATCGAGGTCAAACAGGAAACCTATGGCGGCATGTCCGATGTGCGGCTGCAGGTCTCGTCAGGTCAGGTGACGCTCGACATCGTCGCCAGCGGCTCTGGCTCGGCCTCGCGCGCGGCGGCCGAAGGGCTTCTTGAGCCGCTCGATTACGATGTGATCGACGTCTCGACCTTCTACCCGGGTCTCTATTCCGACTATTGCATCGGCGGCGATGTGTTCTCGGTCGTGGCTGCTTGGAACACCGACACCTATGGCGATGCCGGCCCGCAGAACTGGGCCGATTTCTTTGACACCGAGAAATTCCCCGGCACCCGCGCCTATCGCGGCACGGTTTCTGGCGCGCTTGAACCCGCGCTGATGGCCGATGGGGTCGCGCCAGAGGATGTCTATGAGGTGCTGAGCTCGGAAGAAGGGATCGAACGCGCGCTCGACAAGATCCGCGAGCTGAAACCCCATATCGCGGTGTTCTGGTCGTCCGGCGCACAGCACGCGCAGCTCATGAAAGACGGCGAGGTCGACATGACCACCGGCTGGAACGGACGGTTCGACAACGCGGCCAAGGATGGCGGCAAGGTATCCTATACGTTCAACCAGGCGCTTTTGGACTATGATTGCTTTGCGATCCCGAAAGGCGCGCCCAACAAGGACACCGCGATGGAGTTTCTCGCCGAGATTTCCAAGGCGGAATACCAAGACGACCTGCCAAAATACATCACCTACGGTCCGACCAACAAGGCCGCCTATGAGACGGGCGAGATCAGCGCCGAGGTGGCTGCCTCCCTGCCCTCCTCGCCCGAAAACGCGGCCAAGCAGCTTCCCATCTCGCTCGAATGGTATGCCGAGTGGGAACAGGTGGCCGCCGAGATGTATCAGGAAATGCTGACCGAGTGAGCCACGGCCATGGCATGACGGACAGGCGGGCGGCCCCAGCGCCGCCCGCTGCGACTGACAGGAAGGGACAGGATGAGTAGCCAAGTGACCCAGGAGGCGCTGCCGATCACGGTGCGCAACGTGACCAAGACCTATGGCCGTGTCCATGCGCTGGACGATGTGTCTCTCGATGTAAAAAGTGGTGAGTTTCTGACACTTCTGGGCCCTTCCGGGTCCGGCAAGACGACGCTTCTGATGGTGCTGGCGGGCTTTACCCGCCCCGATCAGGGCAGTCTCAAATTTGGCGACCGCGAGATGATCCGCACCCCACCGCATCTGCGCGATGTCGGCATGGTGTTTCAAAACTACGCGCTTTTCCCGCATATGACCGTGGCGGGTAACGTCGCCTATCCGCTCAAGCTGCGCCGCACCCCGAAGGCCGAGATCGCCGAACGGGTCGAGCGCGCGCTCGAGACCGTGCAGCTTGGCGGCTATGGCGAGCGCCGCATCGATCAGCTCTCGGGCGGCCAACGGCAACGCGTCGCGCTTGCACGCTCCATCGTGTTCGAGCCACGCATCCTTCTGATGGATGAACCGCTGTCGGCGCTCGACAAGAAACTGCGCGACCGGATGCAGATCGAACTGCGCCACCTCCATGAAAAGCTTGGCATGACAACGGTTTACGTGACCCATGACCAGCGCGAGGCGCTGACCATGTCGGACCGTATCGCGGTGGTGAACCACGGCCGCATCATGCAGCTCGCCGATCCCCAGTCGCTCTATGAGCAGCCGGAAAACAAATTCGTGGCCGATTTCATCGGCGACAGCACCTTCTTGCCGGTGCATCGCGAGGGCAGCAGCATCGTTGCCGGCGGCACCGATCTGACCGTGACCCGCCCCGTGCCCGAGGCCGAAAAACACCTCCTGATGCTGCGCCCAGAACGCGTGCGGCTCTTGACCGGCCCGGCCCCCGAGGGCGTCAACGCCTTCGAGGCGACGGTCACCGATCTGGTCTATCAGGGCGAAAGCTATCTGCTCTATGCGAGGCTGCGTGACGGCACCGAGATCGCCGTGCGCGGCGCGATCCGTAGCGAGACCTTTGCCGAATTGCCGAAACCCGGGGCGACCGCTCAGCTCGGGCTCGATGCCGCCGACACCGTTCTCATCGCCGATACGGAGGGCTGAGCCATGGCCGTGACGGATATGAATGCCGCCGGGCTGCGCCGCGACGAGCGGCTCGAACGGCTGCGCCTCTTCGGGCTGGCCTCGCCGGCGCTTTTGCTGGTGCTGGTGATCCTCGTGATCCCGGTGGGTTGGCTCTTCTATGTCTCTTTTATCGGTGCGGATGGATCGTTTTCGCTCGAGAATTACGAGCGGATGATCAAGCGCAAATCCTATGCGCGGATCTTCTGGACCACCTTTCAGGTGAGCCTTCTGACCACTGGTCTTTGCGTCCTCATCGGCTATCCGCTGGCCTATTTCATGTCACAACTGCCGCGCAAGCTCGCCAATCTGTGTATGATCACGGTGCTCCTGCCCTTCTGGACCTCGCTTCTGGTGCGGACCTATGCCTGGCTCGTCTTGCTGCAGAAAAACGGGCTGGTGAACAATTGGGCCATCTCGCTCGGTCTCTGGGACGAACCTTTGAAGCTTGTCCACAATCTCAACGGCACGTTGATCGGCATGGTGCATATCATGCTGCCCTTTCTCATCCTGCCGACCTATGGCGCGATGACGGCGATTGACCGCGACTACCTCAAGGCCGCGTCGAACCTCGGCGCCAGCCCGCGCCGCGCCTTCTGGACCGTGTTTCTACCACTGTCGACACCGGGGCTCTTTGCCGGGGCGCTGATGGTCTTTATCCTCTGCCTTGGCTTCTTCGTGACACCTGCGGTCCTCGGCGGCGGCAAGGTGATCCTCGTCTCGATGAAGATCGTCTCCAATATCGAGCTCTTCGTGAACTGGGGTGCGGCGAGCGCGCTTGGCGTGGTGCTCATGGTGCTCACGGTCACGGTGCTCTGGGTTGCGTCGCGCTTTCTCAATCTCGACCGCATGACAGGAGGAGGCCACTGATGGTGTCCTGGCTCAGATCCCCCGCCTCGGAAACCCAGATCACCCATGGTCAGCGGCTCTGGCTCTATATCTTTGCCATCGTCACGATGATCCTGCTGGTGCTGCCGACGCTCATCGTGATCCCCATGTCCTTCTCGGATTCGCAATATCTCGAGTTCCCGCCCGAGACATGGTCGCTGCGCTGGTACGAGCATTACTTTGCCTCCGAGGAATGGATGCAGGCGACGCGCACCTCGTTCAAGGCGGCCTTCTTCACCATGCTGGTGGCCACGCCCATCGGCGTGCTCGCGGCCTATGGGCTGCACGCCTCCAAGGTTCCCTTTATCCGGGCCTCTTTCGTGCTGTTGATCACGCCGATGATGGTGCCCGTGGTGCTCATCGCCATCGGCGCCTTCTACGCCTATGTGAAATTGCAGATCCTCTACACCATGCTCGGTCTGGTCCTCGCCCATAGCCTGCTGGCCATTCCGCTGGTGGTGATTGTCACTGGCTCGGCCCTCAAGGGGTTTGACACCAATCTCGAAAGCGCTGCGCGGTCGCTCGGCGCGCCGCGCTGGAAGGCCTTCCTGACCGTCACCCTGCCGCAGATCCGCTTTGCCGTGGTGACGAGCGCCCTCTTGGCCTTTCTCACCTCCTTCGACGAGGTGGTGATTGCCATGTTCGTCTCTGGCGGCGACAACCCGACCCTGACCCGCAACATGTTCAACGCGCTGCGCGATCAAATCGACCCGACAATTGCCTCGATCTCGACCCTGATGATCGTGGTGACCACCCTGATGATGGCTCTGGCGCAGATTTTCGGCCAGCAGCACAAACCCTGATTTCGGAGACCAGAATGATCAGCCTCGAAACCTTTGCCGACCTCGCCAATACCGAGCTCGGGCCCTTCGCCGACAAGCCCACGACCCTCACCCCGGGCCAGAAAGAGGCCTCTGCCGTGCTCTGGACCTCGGCCGATGACAGAACCAAGATCGGCGTCTGGGAATGCACCCCGGGCCATTTCACCGCCGACCGCACGGCGGCGGGCGAATATTGCCATATCATCTCGGGCAGCGCGACGCTCACCAATGCCGATGGCAGCGGCAGCCGCGACATCGGCCCCGGCGACCTTCTGGTGCTGCCACAAGGCTGGCAGGGCGAATGGGTGCTGCACAGCCATATGCGCAAGCTTTTCGTGATCAGCGCCTCTCCGGTCGGCTGAATATAGGACATGTGCGGGAGTTTCGACGAGGGCAGCACGACGGTCGAAACACACATCAGCCCCGGGCGCGCCAAACGCTCGGGGCTGATGTCATTTCAGGGTCAGACCTGCGTCAGCTTTGCCAAGCCTCACGCCCCGGTCGCACCGCGCAGCACATCCCGAAGCTGATCCGCATCCAGTAGCCCCTCTTCGGCGGCGATCTCCGACAGTGGACGCCCCTCGAGCTGTGCCCGCTTCGCCAAGCCCGCCACCTTCTTGTAGCCCAGCGCGCGCAGAAACACGGTGGACACGGCAAAGGATCGGGCAAGGTTTTCATAGGATCGCGCCTCATCCACCTTGAGACCGGCGATGCAGCTCTCGGCAAACTGCGGCAGCCCGGCGGTCAATAGCGCCATCTGCGTAAACAGCGCCTGCGCCATGGCCGGCTCGAAATGGTTGATCTCCATCTGCCCCGCCTGCGCGGCCAGCGACACGGTCAGATCCTGCCCCTGCACGATCATCGAAATCTGCTGGATCGACATCGGCATCACCGGATTGACCTTGCCCGCCATGATCGACGAGCCCGGCTGCACCGCCGGCAAAAGGATCTCCCCGATCCCCGACGCCCCGTCGCTCGACAGGATCACCAGATCGGCGGCGATCTTGGCGCAGGCGGCGGCGAGATTGCGCAGCTCGGCCGACATCCGGGCAAAGCCATCGGCAGATTGCATCCCGTCGAACGCATTGGCGGCACACTCGATCTCGAGCCCAAGGCTCTCGCTCAGCGCCTCTTCGATCACCTCGCGATAGCCCTCGGGCGCACCGAGCCCGGTGCCAATCGCCGTGCCGCCCATCGGCACGGTGCAAAGCCCATGCACCGCCCGTTCCACATCCTGCAGCGCCCTCGACACCATGCTCGCATAGCCCCCGAAGAGCTGTCCGTAGGTCATCGGCTGGGCCGCCTGCATGCAGGTCCGCCCGGTGCGCAGAATGTCAGAGGTCTCGCGCCCCTTGGCCTCGAGCGCCCTGATCAACAGCTGCGCCGCCTCCTGCAACGCGGGCCAGGCCAGCACACAGGCGAGCTTGATCCCCGTCGGCACGCAATCATTGGTCGATTGCGCCAGGTTGACATGGTCATTGGCGGTGACGCCGCCGGGCGCGTCCTGTGCCAGCCCCATGATCTGATTGGCGCGCGCCGCGATCACCTCGTTGAAATTCATATTCGTCGAGGTGCCGCCCGACCCTTCGGCCAGCGGCACGATGAACTGATCCCAATGCGCCCCGTCCCGGATTTCGTCACAGGCATCGGCAATCGCATCGGCATGGCGATCGATCAGCGCGCCGACGCTCTGATTGGCCCGTGCGGCGGCTTGCTTCACCCCGGCCATCGCCCGCATGAAATAGGGGTAGTCCGCGAGCGTCGGGCCAAACCCCTTGAAATTCGCGGCACCCCGCGCGGTGTTCGCCCCATAGAGCGAGGCTTCGGGCACGTCTAGAGTGCCCAGGCTATCGGAAACCTGACGCATGTCATTCTGTCCTAATTTGCGGCGGTGGAACTCTTAGAGAACCTGGCTGAGGAATTCGCGCGTGCGCGGGTCCGTCGCTTGATCAAAGAAGGTGGCGGGCGGGCCGGATTCCACGATCACACCCCGGTCCGTGAAATAGACGCAATCGGCGATCTCGCGGGCAAAGCCCATCTCATGGGTCACGAGGATACAGGTCATGCCATCGGCGGCCAGATCCTTGATCGTGTTGAGCACTTCTTTCACCGTCTCGGGATCGAGCGCGGCGGTCACCTCGTCAAAGAGCATGACATCGGGGCTCATGGCGAGCGACCGCGCGATGGCGACCCGCTGCTGCTGACCACCCGAAAGCTCGCCGGGATAGGCGTCTTCCTTGCCCTCGAGCCGCACCTTGCGGATCAGGTCGCGGGCGCGCTGCTCGACCTCGGCCTTGTTCTGGCCGAGCACCTTGATCGGCGCCATCATCACATTCTGCAACACGGTGCGATGCGGGAAGAGATTGTATTGCTGAAACACCATCCCGACCTTCTTGCGCAGCGCAAGCTTGTCGAGCTTGGGGTCGCTCACCTCGATCCCCTCCACGGTGATCGAGCCGGACTGAATATCATTCAGCGCGTTGATACAGCGGATCAGCGTCGATTTGCCAGAGCCGGACGGGCCGATGATACAGATCACCTCGCCCTTCTGGATATCCATCGACACGCCGCGCAGCACTTTGACCTCGCCAAAGGATTTGTGCACGTCTTTCAAGGAAACGATCGGTTGATCTTCGGTCCAGGACATGGGGGGCTCCTGATTAGAGTTTGACGGAGTATTTGCGTTCCAACCATCGCGTCAGCGCGCTGATCGGGTAGCAGTAAAGGAAGAACCAGCACAGGATGTAGAGATACATCGGAATGAGCAGGTCAACGCGGCCTTCGGCACTCAATGCGGCCCGGGTCAGCGCCATCACATCATTGACGCCGACGATCGACACCAGAGGCGTGGCCATGGTCAGCACCGCATAGAGGTTCATCCACGACGGCAACACGCGCTTGATGGTCTGCGGCAAGATGATCTCGCGCAGGGTCTGGCCACGGCTAAAGCCGAGGGATTCCGCGGATTCCCACTGCCCCGTCGGGATCGAGAGGATCGCGCCGCGCATATATTCGGACATATAGGCCATCACCGGCAGCGACAGGCCGATCACCGCCTTCACCCAGCCGGGGAAGGGGATCTTGGTGCCGAAGACCTCGATCTGGAACGGGATGAGCAGGATGCAGTAGAACAGCAGCACCAGCCAGGGCGAGTTGCGGAAAAACTGCGTGATGACCCAGGCCACCTGGCGCACCGGGCGCAGCGGCGACACCTGCAAGATGCCAAGCCCCACGCCAAGCACCGTCCCGATGGCCATGGACAGGATCGAGATCAGCACGTTGAAGCCAAACCCCTTGGCCAGCGTCGGCGTCCATTCGAGCAGGATCGCAAAGGCCGACCGGCCCGGCGTCGCGTCTTGGGCAAAGGCCGGGGTGATCAGCGCGGCGGCCAGCGCCAGCACGAGGATCGACGCGGTCCAGACATTGAACAGACGATCCTGCAACGGCAGACCCTGCGGCATGCTCCGCAGCGGCAGCAGAACCGGCAAATGGCCTTTGACGGGCGGGGTTTGCGAGTGTGTCCAAGCCATGATTATCTCCCGTATCCCGGAATGCGCAGCGCCTTTTCCCAGCGGTGCAGCACCCAGACCAGAATGGCCACCAGACCCACATAAGAGATCAGCAGCACGTTCATCATTTCACGCACATTGAGATCCTCGGACCAGATCTGCGCCGACACATAGAGAAGTTCGGGCACCGCAATGGCATAGGCCAGCGTTGTGGTCTTGACGAGGTTCACGAGGTTGGTGCCCAGCGCGGGCAGCGAGATGCGCACCGCCAGCGGCAGCACGATATCGGTATAGATTTGCAGCCGGGTGTAGCCCAGCGCCTCGGCCGCCTCGACGGTCGATTTCGGCACGGCTTCGATCCCGGCGCGAAAGATTTCCACATTCAGCGCCCCGGCAAAGAGCGACAGCGAAATGATCGCCCAGCCAAAATTGCCGATGAGCGGCTGCGGCAGGCCGTTGTCGCCGGTGATCCGGAGCACGGTGCCAATAGCGAAATAGAAGAAATAGAGCTGCACGAGCGGCGGGGTGTTGCGGAAAAAGGCCACGAAGAACCCGACCAGCACCCGCAGCGTCTTGGATTGCGCGCCCTGCACCGCGGCACCAATCGCCCCGATGATCAGCGAGAAGAAGATCGACACAACCGCAAGCTTGGCGGTCATCCAAAGACCGGCAAGATACCGGCCACGATTATACTCGTCGCTGACCACCGCCAGGTTAAAAAACCAGTCGGGCCACAACCAGTCCAAGATGCTTGAATAATCCATCTACGTCCGCTCTCGTCTCAAAGTAGAACCGGCGGCAAGCCGTGCCGCCGGTTCTGGTCTGTCAGGATCGCGCTTATTGCAGCGCGTCGTGCTGTTCCTGCAGGAAGGGGCTCGGCGCGATGCCATTGGCCTCATTCCGCTCGATCAGGAAGCCCGATTTGTGCCAATCGGTCACGATCTCGCTCATCAGCTTGCCATAGGGCGCGTCGAGTTCTTCGAGCGGCACGGCGATCGACCAGGCTTGCGGATCTTCGGTCGGGAAGGGCATCTCGAACTCGGCCCATTGCTCGTCCGAGGCGAGCTGCGATTCGATCCAGGTGTTGTCATAGAGGAAGCCGATGCAGCTGCCGTTCTTGAGCGCCGAAGTCACTTCGGGGATGCCTGCAAAGGCCACTAGGTTCGGACCGTAAAGCTGCGTCACGCGCTTGTTGTAATAGGACCCCTGCAGCGCGCAGACATCCTTGCCGCGCAGGTCTTCCCATTCCTTGAGACCAACCGCTTTGGGCGCCAGAACATTGGTGCCGCCGGCATAGTAGTTGGGCTCGATCATGCCCACGACTTCGCGGCGCTTGGGGTTGTCACCCATGGTCGCGATGATGAGGTCGATACGGCCTTGGCTCAGGAATTCCATACGGTTCGAGGCCACGACGGGCACCAGCTCGACCTCGACGCCGAGACGCTCTGCGACGTCACGAGCCAGGTCGATTTCCAGACCGGCGAGCTCGCCGTCGGAGGTGAGGTAACCCCAGGGTTTGTAATCTTGTTTGACGCCGACAACGATCTTGCCTTCGTCTTTGATCTCTTGCAGCTGATCCGCCTGCGCGGTGGTGCCAAACGCAACGATTGCAGCGCTGGCAATGACGGTTTTCCATGCGTGTTTCATGATGAACTCCTCTGCTGGACGGGCGGCTCCGGCGCCCATGGGCCATGGCCTGATCAAGCTCCTATCAGGGTCTGGCATGGCTTGTCCTATAGTTAATAAATTCCAAATGCCATAAAATTTTTGAAAAAGTTCATGTGACCTTTTTGGTGGCAAAGTGACCCGGCTACGCCTATGATTCACACAGGGGGAAAACGACTTGGAACTCTTGGAAAATATAGGCGACGCCCTGCCAGACCTGCCGCGCAAGCTCGCACGGGCCGCGCGCTATGTGCTGGACCGACCGGACCATGTGGCGCTTGGATCGATGCGCGCCGTGGCCCAATCCTGCGGCGTCGCCCCCACCACGATGCAGCGACTCGCCCATGAGATGGGCTTTGACAGCTACGACAAATTCCGCGCCGTCTTTCAGCGCGAATTGGTGGGTCAAGGCTTTGGCGCCAAGGTCGACGCGCTCCAGGATAATTTCAGCGATCTGTCACAGGGCAAGCTCGCCCTCACCCATCTCGAATCGGTGCGCGAGAATCTCGATTCTCTGCAGGCCAGCCTGAACGGAGCCGCAGTCGAGGATTTCGCACGCAGCCTTCACCGCAGCCGCCATTGCCATATCATCGCCGGGGGCACGCTGAGCTGGCTCGCCAGTTTCACGGAGGTCACCGGCAGCATGGCGCTCTCCAACCTCGTGACCCCCGCCGGTCCCGCCGTCGACAGCACCGAACGCATCGCCCATATCGGCCCGGAAGACATGTTGCTCGTCATCTCCGTGTCGCCCTACGCGAGAGAGATCATTTCGGCGCTGGAATACGCACGCGACCGCGGGGCGAAAAACTATGCGGTGACCGACCGGCCCAGCTCTCCGGTCGTGCCGCTCTGCCGCCATGCCTTTCTCGCCCCCACGGCGAGCCCGCATTACTTCCCGTCCTGGCGGCGGTGGTGAGCCTCGTTGAACTTCTGCTCGCCACCGCCGCCGCGGCGGGCAACACCGCCTCACGCGACCGGCTTCGAACGATCGAAGACATCCGGTCGGCCAATCACCACTATATCGACTGACCGGCCCGCGCGGCCCTCAGTCCAACCGCCGCAGCAAATACTGACCATAGCTGTTCTTGGCGAATTTCTCGGCCCGCGCCCGCATCTCATCGGCGCTGATCCAGCCCTTGCCATAGGCGATCTCTTCGGGACAGCCGACCTGCATCCCCTGCCGCTCTGAGAGGGTGCGGACGAAATTCCCGGCATCAAGCAGGCTGCCATGGGTCCCGGTATCGAGCCAGGCAAACCCGCGCCCCATCCGGTTTACCGCAAGACTGCCCTCGTCGAGATAGCTCTCCAAAAGCGAAGTGATCTCAAGCTCGCCCCGCGCCGAGGGCGTCACCTTGCGGGCCCGCTCTGACGCGGTGCCATCGAGGAAATAAAGCCCCGTCACCGCATAGTTCGACGCGGGCTTTGCCGGTTTCTCAGTTATTGATACCGCACGATACTCGGCATCGAACCCCACCACGCCATAGCGCTCGGGATCGGCCACGTGATAGCCAAAGACCGTGCCGCCGCTCTTGCGCGCATCCGCCTCGGCCAGCACTTCGGGCAGGCCATGGCCGAAAAATATATTGTCGCCCAACACCATCGCCGACGGCGCCCCATCGAGAAACTCTTCAGCCAGAATATAGGCCTGTGCGAGCCCATCCGGCGACGGCTGCACGATCCATGTGAGGTTGAGCCCCCAGGCCGAGCCATCCCCCATCAGCCGCTGAAACTGCGCCTGATCCTCGGGCGTGGTGATCACCGCGATCTCGCGTATCCCCGACAGCATCAGCACCGACAACGGATAATAAATCATCGGCTTGTCATAGATCGGCAAGAGCTGCTTGGAGATGCCGAGCGTGATCGGATGCAGCCGCGTGCCGGTCCCCCCGGCGAGAATGATCCCCTTGCGGGGCTGTGTCGTGCCGCTCATCTCTGCCGCTCCTTCAGATCGTCTAGAACTTCGGCCAGGCCAACCCGCCAATCAGGCCGCGCAATGCCAAAAACCGTCTCCGTCGCCCGACAATCGAGCCGGGAATTGAGTGGCCGCTGCGCCGGGGTCGGATAATCCGAGGTGGGAATATCCACCACCTCACAGCTGATCCCCGCCTGTGCGAAAATCTCGCGCGCGAACTCCGCCCAGCTTACCTCTGGTATGCCCGAAAAATGATAGGTGCCGCTCTGCCCCGCATCTTTATACAGCCTCTCGGCGATCCGCAGGCAGGCCGCCGCAATGGCCCGCGCAGGCGTCGGCCCGCCGATCTGATCCGCCACGATGGTGAGCCTGTCGCGCTCGGCCCCAAGCCGCAGCATGGTCTTGACGAAATTCGCCCCATGGCTCGAAAACACCCACGACGTGCGCAGGATCACATGCGGCCCGCCCGCCGCGCGCACGGCTTCTTCCCCGGCAAGCTTGCTGCGCCCATAGGCGTTCTGCGGCGCGGTCGCATCCGCGGGCGCATATGGTGCCACGCCAGAGCCTGCAAAAACGTAATCGGTCGACAGATGCACGAACGGCACGCCCATCGCCGCGCATTCCGCCGCGAGCAGCCCCGGCGTCGCGCCATTGACCTGCTGCGCCAGCGCCTCGTCTTCTTCAGCCCGGTCCACCGCCGTATAGGCCACCGCGTTGATCACCGCCTCGGGCCGCGCACGTTTGAGCGCCGCCAGCGTCGCCAGCGGATTGGTGAAATCAGCCGCGTCCCGGCCAAGCGCCACAATCTCCCAGCCCTCGGGTGCCCGGGCCTGCACCTCCCGCGCCACCTGGCCACTTTGACCTAAAAGCGCGATCCTCATGCCGCCCCCTCGGCCCGGCCAAGCCGCGTCCCCACGCCCTGCCGCGCCATGAGCGGCCGCCACCACGCCTCATTGGCGAGATACCAATCCACCGTGCGCGCGATGCCTTCCTCAACCGTCACCGACGGCCGCCAGCCAAGCTCGTCCCTGATGCGCCGCGCGTCGATCGCATAGCGATGATCATGCCCGGGCCGGTCGGCCACAAAGGTAATCTGCTCGGCATAGGATGTGTCCTTGGGCCGCCGGTCATCGAGCACCGCACAGATATGCCGCACGAGATCGATATTGCGCCGCTCGCCCTCGCCGCCGATGTTGTAACTGCGCCCGACCGCGCCCTTCTGCACCACCTGCAAGAGCGCCTCGGCGTGATCCTCGACATAGAGCCAATCGCGCACATTCGCCCCCGCGCCATAGACCGGGATTTCCCGCCCCTCGAGCGCGTTGATGATCACCACCGGCACCAGCTTTTCGGGGAAATGATAGGGCCCGTAATTGTTCGAGCAATTCGTCATCACGATGGGCAGCCCGTAAGTCTCGTGCCACGCCCGGACGAGATGGTCCGACGCCGCCTTGGAGGCCGAATAGGGGCTACGCGGATCGTAGGGCGTGTCCTCGGTAAAGAGCCCCTCATCGCCGAGCGAGCCAAACACCTCATCGGTCGAGATATGGTGAAACCGGAACCCCTCGGGCCGGCCCTGCCGCTCCCAATGTCCGCGCGCCGCCTCGAGCATATTGCAGGTGCCGGTCACATTTGTTTCGACAAACTCCGCCGGCCCGTCGATGGACCGGTCGACATGGCTCTCGGCGGCGAGATGCATGACCGCCTCCGGTTTATGATCGCGAAACACTCGCTCAAGAGCGGCGCGGTCGCGAATGTCGACATGTTCAAAGCGATAGTTCGGGCTCTGGGCCACCTCCGCCACATTGTCGAGACAGGCGGCATAGGTGAGCGCATCGAGATTGATGACCTCATGCCCCTGCGCCACCGCGCGGCGCACCACGGCCGAGCCGATAAACCCCGCCCCTCCGGTTACCAAAATCCGCATCTCACCCCTCCCAAACAAACGGCGTGTCGAAAGCGGCAAAGCTCTGCGCCGCGCGATCCTTGTCCGACAGCACCGCCGCGGATGCCTCGATCCCCCAGTCGATGCCGAGATCGGGATCGTCGAACCGCACCGCGCCATCGCATTCCGGCGCATAGAAATCGCTGCATTTATAGATCACTTCGGTGTCCGGCTCTCGCGTCACGAACCCGTGCAGAAACCCCGCCGGGATGAGCAATTGCCGGCCATTGTCAGCGCTGAGCTCAACCCCCACCCATTTGCCATAGCTCGGCGAGCCGCGTCGCACATCTACCGCCACATCATAAAGCGCACCACGCCCGCAGCGCACCAGCTTGGCCTGCGCATGGGGTGGCGACTGAAAATGCAGTCCCCGCACCGTGCCCACATCCCGCGACAGCGAATGATTGTCCTGCACAAACGCGATCTCGATCCCCGCCTCTTCCATCACCCGCTGGTTCCAGCTCTCGCTGAAGAACCCGCGCGCATCGGCAAACCGCCGTGGTGTGAGGATGAGAACCCCGGGCAAATCCGTCTGAGTAATCTCCAAGGCAAGCTCCTAAATCAAAACCCTTCCCACCCCGCCACAGCCTGCCCAGCAGACCGGGCCAAGGCTACACCTTAGGTGTTAATACATTGTCGATGCTCGGTCTATTGCTACCGCCTAGTGGCCGGGACACCCAGCCCTTAGAACCCGCTCACCTCAGGAAGCCATGTCGACAGCACCGGCATAAAGGTGATCGCCAAGAGCGCCAGGGCCAGCGCGATAAAGAAGGGCGGCATCTCACGGATGAGCGTCGAGGGTTTGAGCGCAACGGTAGACGAGACGATGAAAATCAGACTGCCCACCGGCGGCGTCGTCAGCCCCAGCGTCAGGTTGACGATCACGATGATCGCGAAATGGTTCGGATCAATGCCCAGGGCAAAGCTGATCGGCGCAAGGATCGGCACCAGGATCATCACTCCCGGCAGCGGGTCCATGAACAGCCCAAAGACGAGCAACAGCAGGTTCACCGCCAAGAGGAACACGATGGGCGACAGGTCCCAGGCGATGATCGTCTCCGCCAGAAACTGCGGAATGCCCTCGATGATCAGATTCCAGGCAAAGGCCCGCGCCGCCCCAAGGATGAGCAGCACCGCCGCCGAGGTCAGCGCCGCGCGCAGGATGATATCCGGCAGATGCCGCAGCTTGAGCGAGCGATAGACGAACATCCCCACGATGAGCGCATAGAACACCGCGATGACCGACGCCTCGGTCGGGGTAAAGACGCCAAAGCGGATGCCCCCGACAATAAGCAGGATCAAGAGCAGCGCCGGCACCGCGTAAAAGGCAATCCGCGCGATCTCCGCCATCCCCGGCATCGGCGCGCCCGAGGCATAGCCGCGCAGATGGCTCATCCGGCCATTGGCGATCAGAACCGCCAGCGTGATCACCAGCCCCGGCAAGACCCCCGCCATGAAGAGCGAGCCGACCGAGACATTCTGATCCTGCATCGCATAGATGATCATGGTAATCGACGGCGGGATGATCGGCCCGACGACCGAACTGGCGATTGTCAGCGCCCCGGCATAGGCCCGGTCATAGCCACCCTTTTCCATCATCCGGATCATCATCGTGCCCGGCCCCGCCGCATCGGCCAGCGCACTGCCGGAAATCCCCGCGAACATGGCCGAGCTCACCACATTGGCGTGCCCCAGCCCGCCGCGCAGATGCCCAACCAGCGATTGCGCGAGGCGCAGCACCGCCTGGGTGATCGCGCCGCCGGTCATGATCTCGGCCGCGAGGATAAAGAACGGCACTGCCAAGAGCGGAAAACTATCGAGCCCCGAGAACATCTCTTTCACAAGGACGATGTTGGGATAGGTCGATCCGAAACTCACCGCCGCAAAGACGGAAATCGCCATGGCAAAGGCTACCGGCACGCCAAGGGCCAGCAATAGGAACAGGCAAGGAAAGAGGATCTCAGCCACTGGCAGCTCCGGGCATCGTGTCAGCCGTGCCATCGTCGCTCGCGCGGCTCTTGAACTGCCCCGCCAGAATAAAGGGCCGCGCGATCAGGCACAGATGCACGATCAAGAGCGAGAACCCCACCGGCATGGCGGCATAGACATAAAGAAACGGCAGGCGCAGCGCAGGCGTGACCTGAAACTGCATCCGCTGGGCATATTGGATGCCGACATGAACCATATAGCCGAAAAACAGCAAGAGCCCGAGGGCTAGCACCGCGCGCATCACCTGCTGCCCCCGATTGGGAAGCTGTTCCTGCAGATTGGTGATCGCCACATGCCCGCCATAGCGCAGCGCAAGCCCCGCGCCGCTGAACGTCATCCAGATCATCAGATAGCGTGCCGCCTCATCCGCCCAGCTGAGCGATTGCCCGGTGAGATAGCGCAGCCCGATATTGGCCCCGACGATAAGCGTCATCGCCCCCAGCATCGCGATCAAGGCCCAGCCGTTCAACAGCACAAAGAGATGTTCCAGTCGTTTCACGCCATGGCCTCGTCAGCTCTGGGGAAAGGGCCGGCACCCCATAGGACGCCGGCCCCAAAGGATCACTCGAAATTGACGATCGAGTCGACCAGGTCCTTGCCATAGGTCTCGTAATAGCCCTCATAGGCCGAGGCGATAGCCTCTTGGAACTTGGCTTTTTCTTCTGCCGACAGCGCGTTGACCTTCATGCCGCGCTCCTTGAGTGTCTCGACACCCGAGGTCTCGACATTGTCGACATAGCCGCGCATCGCTTCGACACCGGCCGCTGCCGCCTTTTCAAACGCCGCTTTCTGTTCGTCGTTGAGCCCGTCCCAGAACGGCTTCGACACCAACAGCATGGCGGGCGAATAGACATGGCCCGACAGCGTCAGATATTCTTGCACTTCGTCGAGCTTGACCGACACGATCACCGAGAGCGGGTTTTCCTGCCCGTCGATCACGCCTTGCTGCAGCGAGGAAATCACCTCGGGCCAGGCCATCGGGGTCGGCGCCGCGCCCATCGCGTTGAACGCCGCCAGATGCACCGGGTTTTCCATGGTGCGGATCTTCAGACCTTCAACATCCGCCGGGGTCTCGATCGCATTGCGGTTGTTGGTGATATGGCGAAAGCCCTGCTCGCCCCAGGCCAGACCATGCAGGCCGACGGCGTCGAACTTGGCGAGGATCTCCTGCCCGATCGGCCCGTCGAGAACCGCCCGCGCATGGCTCAGATCCCGGAACAGGAAGGGGATGTCGAACACGCCGGTGTCACCGACGAAATTGGCCAGCGTCCCCGACGAGACGATGGTCGCCTCAACGGTGCCGAGCTGCAGCCCCTCGATCACTTCACGCTCGCCGCCAAGGCCGGACGAAGGGAAATGCTTGAAGCTGAACTGATCGCCGGTCTCGGCCAGCAGAACTTCTTCGAACTTGGCCGCCGCGACGCCGTAATGGCTGTCGGGGGCGAGCGCGTAACCGATCTTGATCTCGGTTTCGGCAAGGGCCGGCAGGCCCAGCGCCGCGAATGTCCCGGCAGCGGCCAGAACGCGCAGATTGAATGTCATGGATAGTCCTCCCAATGAATATGTCATCTAGTACACAAGCTGATTTTGCGGGGCAAGCCCGCCTCAGCCGATCCCCCTAATCGTTCGCCTGCACACGAAACAGCCGGATAAGCTCTGGCAGGTAGGCGCCGCCCTCCCCGGCCTCGATGGGCGCGGCAATCGCTTGCGCCACCCCGTCGGCAATCGTCGTCTGGGCGCCCGCCGCCTCGGCCATGGCCCGGAAATAGTCGATATCCTTCTGCGCATTGCTGATCGCAAAGGGAAGCCCGTTTCGGTCGCCCTCGGTGATATAGGGCGCCAGCCGGTCGAGCGCGGCACTCGCACCGCCGCCCGCGCCCAGCACCTCGGCAAAGGTCCGGCCATCGATGCCGCTGTCCGCCGCATGGGCCGCCGCCTCCGCCAGAAGCGTCATAAAGCCGATAGAGACGTAATTGTGCAAAAGCTTGAGCTGATGCCCCTGCCCCAGCGCGCCCACATGCACCACCTCTTCGGTAAAGGAGGCAAGAACCGGCCGCACTTGGTCGAGCACCTCCGCCGCACCGCCCACCAAGAGATTGAGCGTGCCCGCATGGGCATGGTTCGCCGTCCGCGTCATCGGCGCGTCGAGATAGGCCCCGCCCGCCGCCGCAACAATCTCGGCCATGCGCCTCGTGGTCTCGGGCAGCGAGGTCGAACAATCGACAATCACCGTGCCAGGCTTGAGCCCGGCAAGCAGCCCGCCCTCGCCGGTGACCACCGCCTCGACCTGCGGCGCGCCGGTGACACAGAGGATCACCACATCCGACGCCGCCGCCACAGAACCCGCGCTGTCATGGCGTGTCGCGCCAAGCCCGATGAGCTCATCCACCGGCTGGTTGCCCGGATGGTTCAGAAACCCGAGGGCATAGCCGCCCTTGCGCATCACATTACGGGCAATCCCATGGCCCATGAGGCCGACGCCCACGATCCCGACTGTCATCTCTCGTCCCTCCTCGACCATCCCATCACTCGGCATTGATCCAGATCGCCTTGGTGTCGAGATATTCCTCGACATGTTCGCGCCCGCCTTCGCGGCCATAGCCCGACATCTTGACCCCGCCAAAAGGCACCGCCGGGTCAATCGCATGGTACATATTGACCCAGACCGACCCCGCCTTGATCCGATGCGCCAGTTGATGCGCCGTGCCAAGATGGGTCGAAAACACCCCAGCGGCGAGCCCATAGGGCGTCGCATTGGCGCGCTCGACCACCTCGTCCAGCGTGTCAAACGGCAGCGCCGAAATCACCGGCCCGAAAATCTCTTCGCGCGCGATGGTCATCTCGTCGGTGACACCGGCAAACACCGTCGGCTTGTAGAAATGCCCGTTCTCGAACGCCGCCCCCTCGGGCGCCGCGCCGCCGGTCATCACCTCCGCGCCCTCGCGCCGCCCGGCCTCGAGATAGCCGCCAATCCGCTCGGCCTGCCGCGCCGAAATGATCGGGCCGATCTCGGTCTCTTCGTGGATACCATGGCCGAGACGCAGCCCGGCGGCATACTCCGCCACCCGGCGCACGAACTCGTCATGAATTTCCCGCGCCACAAAGAGCCGCGACCCCGCAATACAGATCTGCCCCGAATTGGCGAAAACGGACATGGCCGCCACCGGCACCGCCTTGTCGATATCCGCATCGCGGCAGACGATCACCGGGGATTTCCCGCCGAGCTCAAGCGCCACCCGCTTGAGATTGCCGGTCGCCGCCCGCGCGATGGCCTGCCCCGTCGCGGTCGAGCCGGTAAAGACGATCTTGTCGACCCCGGGATGCGCCGCAAGCGCCGCCCCGGCATCGGACCCATGACCCGTCACGATGTTGAGCACCCCATCAGGAAGCCCCGCCTCCTGCATCAGCTTGGCGATCAACAGCACCGTCAGCGACGCCTCTTCCGAGGGTTTGAGAACCACGGTGCACCCGGTGGCCAGCGCCGGCCCAATCTTCCAGATCGACCCCGCAATCGGCGCGTTCCACGGAATGATCGCCCCCACCACGCCCACCGGCTCGCGCACGGTCGAGGAATAGATCTCGCCAGGGAAAGAATTGGGAATGGTCTCGCCATGGATGGCCACCGCCTGCCCCGCGTAATAGCGCAGCATGCCGAGAACCCGACGGCTGTTGGCCAGCGTGCGCTGAATCGGCATCCCCATATCGAGCGTATCCGACAGGCAGAGCGTCTCCCATTCCGCCTCGAACCGCTCGGCAATGCGCAGCAACAGCGCCTGCCGCTCGAACGGCGTGAACTTGGCCCAGGGCCCCTCGAACGCCGCCCGCGCCGCCGCGACGGCCGCGTCAATGTCCTCGGCCCCGCCCTTCGGCACCGTGGCCAAAAGCCCGCCATCGGCCGGGTTGCGCGCCTCCATCACCTCACCCGATTGCGCCGCACACCACTTGCCACCAATCACCATGGGGCGAAAACCCCCGTCATAGAGCTTTGCCACGCGCGCCTGCCAATCCGTCATATCTTTCCCTCGCCTAAAGGATGTTTCATAGGGGTCAGCGCGTATGTGCCTCAGGATGCGACGGGGTACAATGGGGCCTTATGCCGAACAGAGCCAGCGCCGGGCGACTTGCTGCCGGGAAAGCTGACCTCACAGCAGGGAACGATCCGACACTCAAATGCTCTGGCAAAAAACCTCGCATCTGGTCAGAATGCTTCGGATCACGGCGTGCCCTTGGCTGACCCCGTGACGAGGTCAGGAGAAGTGGCGCATGTCGAAACACCCAGCTGAATTGAAACCGACCGCCACTGGAACGGTCGCCAAGGCGATGCAGATCCTGACCCTGGTCACCGCCCCACCCCGGCATTTCTCGACCGTGACAGAAATCGCCGAAGAGCTCGCCATCCCCCGGCCTACGGCCACCCGTCTCGTCAACAACCTGATCAAGCTTGGCATGCTCAAACGCGAAGGCGGCGGCAAGAAAATCATTGAAGGCGACGATCTGGTCGGTTTGGCCAGCGCCGCGCTGACCGGATCAGCGAGCCGCGGACCGCGCCATGAAATCCTGCACGAGCTGGTGCTGGCCACCCGCGAAACCGCGAATATCGGCACATTGGTTAACGGTCAGGTCGTCTATCTCGACCGGGTCGAGGCGCTCTGGCCGTTGGCCTTCCGCCTCGAAGTTGGCAGCCGGGTGCCGCTCTATTGCTCCGCACTGGGCAAGCTGGTGCTGGCGATGATGCCCGAGGTGCAGCTTGCCAAATACCTCGAAACGGTGGCGCTACGCCCGCTGACCCAGAACACGATCCAGACCCGGGACGCGCTCGCCAAAGAGATCGCGCAGATTCGCAAGGACGGCATTTCCGTCGATCGCGAAGAATGTTTCGAAGGGGTGATCGGCATCGCAGTGCCGGTGATCGCGGCCCCGCCCACCATCGGGCTCGCGCTCGTCGCGCCCAGCAGCCGCCAGACCCCCGAAGGCCTGCGCCAATTGGTTCCGCTGATGCAGGATGCGGCCGAACGACTGGCAAAATGCTACAGTTCCGAGTGAGCTGAGCCCCCGCTTTCCGCCCCATCCCCCCAATTTCTGTCGCGACTACATGGGCTTGCACCTGTGCAAAAGAAACGTTGACTTATGTCCACTATGTGATCAACTATTAATCACATAGTGGACATGCTAACGACTTGGGAGGGGAGTTGCATGAGGGAGGAAACGGCACGAGATCTGCCGCCCGGCTTGCGAGCAGGGGCGCAGACACATGGCCCGCAGAGCGGGACGCACGCATCATGACCCGGCTTTTGAACAGGTGGCATGATGCAGAGCGTCTGGCGATGCTCTGGCTCTACGCTTTCATCACCGTCACCATCATCATCGAGGTGCTGCGGCGTTTCGTTTTCGATTTCTCATCGATCTGGGGCGAAGAGGCCGCACGCTATGCCTTTATCTATCTGGTCTGGATTGGCGCCGCCGTCGGTGTGCGCAACCGCTCGCATATCAGCTTTTCGATTCTCGTCGACATCCTGCCCGCCCGGGGCGCCGCGACCTTTTCGATCTTCGGCAATCTGGCCGTCATGACCTTTGCAGGCTTCGCGCTCTACTGGTCGATCGAGCCGGTGCTGACCTCGCTCAAATATGGCTCTGTCTCCGAAGGGCTGCAACTGTCGCGCGCATGGTTCCTCGTCGCGGTGCCGCTTGGCTTCACCCTGGTGATGCTGCGCGCCATCGAGGCGACCATCGCGGACATCCGCGCCTTCGCCTCCAATCGCCGCCCGCCCTCGGGCGAAAAGCTCTTCGATTAAGGATTTCAGATGCTCTATGGTGGTGTAGAAACGACGCTCGAGCTTGGATGGGATGTCATCGGCCCGCTCCTGCTGTTACTGGTCCTCTTCCTGTTCTCGGTCCCCGTCTGGGTGTCGCTCGGCCTGACCGCGCTGGTCATGCTCTGGTCCACCGGGGTGCTGCCGCTCTCGCTTCTCGGCGAAAGCCTGTTCAGCGGCGTCGACCACTACGCCCTGATCGCCATCCCGCTCTACCTGCTGACCGGTGATGCGCTGGTGCGCACGGGCCTGTCCAAGAAACTACTCGATTTCGCCGAGGCCACGATGGGCTCGCTGCGCTCGGGCATGGGCACGTCGACGGTGCTGGGTTGCGGATTTTTCTCGAGCATCTCTGGATCGGACGCCGCAGGCTGTGCCGCCGTCGGACGGATGACCTACAGCCGCCTCGTCGAAAAGGGCTATCCGCCCAGCTATGCCGCGGCCCTCGTCGCCGCCGGCTCCTGCACCGGTATCCTGATCCCGCCCTCCATCGCCTATATCATCATCGGCATGATCCTCGGCATCTCTGCGGCGAGCCTCTTTGTCGCGGCCATCGTGCCCGGCGTGCTGGTGCTCGTGTCGATCATGATCACCAATACCATCCTGAACCGCATTCATGGCTATGAGAACAGCAGTAGCACATTCTCCTTCCGCAACTGGCTCGCGGCACTGTGGAGCGCGAAATTCGCCCTCTCCATCCCGCTGATCATTCTCGGGGGCATCTATTCCGGCATTTTCACCCCGACCGAAGCCGCCGCCGTGGCCGTGGCCGTCACCCTGATCATCGGCTTTGCCAGCGGCACGCTCACCATGGCACAAGTGCCCGCGATGCTGTGGAGCTCGGCCAAGGTCAACGGGATCATCGTGCCGATCATCGCGGTCGCGCTGCCGCTGGCTCAGGCGCTGGCGCTGGTTCAGGTCCCCCAAGGCTTTGCCCAGTTCATCCGCGGCATCACCGACGATCCAAATCTGACCATCCTGCTGATGCTCGGGGTCTTCATCATCGCGGGCTGCGTGATGGAGGCGACACCGAACATCGTCATCCTCGCCCCGATCATGTTCCCGCTCGCGCAGGAAATCGGGATGAACGACATCCAGTTCTGCATTTTCCTGATCACCTCGCTGGGGGTCGGCTTCATCACGCCGCCGCTAGGGCTCAATCTCTTCGTCATCTCCTCGGTCACCGGCGACTCTATCCTGTCGGTCGCGGGACGCTCGTTGCCTTACGTCTTCTCGATGTTGCTCGTCGTCCTGCTGATCGCCTTTGTCCCGGCCATTTCGACATGGTGGATGTGATGCACCCAACCCCTTTTCAACGCGCTGTTTCAACAAGAGGCCTCCTATGACTTCCGAACCTTCTTCGCCCTTGGCCACAGATCAATTCGCCGCCAAGCTCGAGCCTCTGACGGTCGACACCCCCTGCTGGACCCTGACCACGGACGAAACCGATCTGCGCGCCGTGCCAGTGGCCGAACTGGCACGGATGCTCGAACAGCTCTTTCTCATCCGCCATTTCGAAGAACGTCTGCTCGAGCTGAGCAAAGAAGGCCTGCTGCACGGCCCAGCCCATGCCAGCATCGGCCAGGAAGGCGCCGCCGTCGGCCTAATGTCGGCCCTGACCTCCGGCGACAAGATCAACGGCACCCACCGGATGCACCATCAGTTTCTGGCCAAGACGCTCAACCATGCGCTGGTCGCCGAATATGATCCGCTCGATCAGGGGTTTCCGCAGGCTGCCCAAGAGGTTGTGTTCAAAACCTACTCCGAAATCCTCGGTCTCAAATCCGGCTATTGCGGCGGCCGTGGCGGCTCGATGCATCTGCGCGAACCCGAGGCAGGCGTGCTCGGCTCCAACGCCATCGTCGGCGGCAACATCCCCCATGCGGTGGGCTATGCGCTGGCTGACAAGATGCGCGGCGAACGGGCCATCTCTGTCGCCTTCTTCGGCGATGGCGCCATGCAGATCGGCACCGCCTATGAGGCAATGAACCTTGCCGCGCTCTACACGACCCCGACCGTCTTTGTGGTCGAAAACAACCAATATGCGGTCTCGACCCATGTGTCAGAGCAGACCCGCGAAACTCGCCTGAGCCTGCGTGGCCTTGGCCTCGGCATCCCTTCGATCACTTTCGACGGCATGGATGTCATCGCCGCCCGCCGCGCCATGGAAACCGCCCGCAAGATCATCGAGACCTCCGGCGGCCCGGTGCTGCTCGAGGCCCGCACCTATCGCCACCTCCACCAATCCGGCCCGCTCAAAGGCAGCGCCTTCGGCTATCGCGACAAGGCCGAGGAAGACGCCTGGCTCGCCCGCGATCCGGCCACGACCCTGCCTCAGCAGATCCTGCGGGCCGGCCTGCTCACCGAGGCCCAGATCGACACGCTCCGCAGCCGGGCCACCGCCGCAGTCGATGACACTCTGGATCGCTTGATCGAAGGTAGCGGCAAGGACCGTCGTCTCAAACCCGATCTCTGGCCCGATCCTGCCACCGTCGAATACGGCATCCGGGGCGACCTCTCGGAACTCGCGGACAAGCGCCATCTCGAAGAACGCGACCTCACTGCCGAAACCGGCGTCGAGGCGAAATTCCACGATGTCATCTCCGAAGTCATGCTGCGCAACATGGAGAAATTCGACGGGCTCTTCGTGCTCGGCGAGGATGTTCACCGGCTGCGCGGCGGCACCGCAGGCGCGACCCGCGGCATCGCCGAGCGCTTTCCCGACCGTCTCCTCGGCACGCCGATCTGCGAAAATGGCTTTACCGGCATGGCCCTCGGCGCGGCGCTCAATGGCGCGCGCCCGGTGGTCGAAATCATGTACCCCGATTTCTCGCTCGTCGCCGCCGATCAGCTCTTCAACCAGATTGCCAAGGTGCGCCACATGTTCGGCGGTGACTTCCCCGTGCCCGTCGTCGTGCGCAGCCGTGTCACCCAGGGCACCGGCTATGGATCGCAGCATTCGATGGACGCCTCGGGGCTCTTCACCCTCTATCCGGGCTGGCGCGTTGTCGCCCCCTCGACGCCGCATGACTATATCGGGCTGATGAACGCGGCCATTGCCTGCGACGACCCGGTCCTCGTGGTCGAATATAACGAACTCTTCCAGAACAAGGGCCAGGTCCCCACGGGCGATTGGGATTACATCATCCCCTTCGGCAAGGCCCGCATCGCCCGCCCCGGCACACAGGCGACCATCCTCACCTATGGCCCGATGGTCGAGAGTTGCACCAAACTCTGCGACAGCACCGGGCTCGATGCCGAGGTGATCGATCTGCGCACGCTCGACCCGCTCGGGCTCGATTGGGAAACGATCACCGCCAGCGTGGCCAAGACCAACGCGCTTTTGATGGTCGAACAGACCACCCGCGGCACCTCCATCGGCTCGCGGGTGGTCAACGACGCCCAGCGCCGCCTGTTCAACCATCTCGACTATGAAATCCTTCATGTGACCGGCACGGAATCCTCCGCCGTGGTCTCCAAAGTGCTCGAAGAGGCGGCCTTTGCCCGCCCCGCCGATGTCGAAGCCGCGCTGCGACAGGTCATCTCGGACCGCCATCCCGCCCTGCAAGGAGCCTCCGCATGAGCGTCGCCCATCTCATCGAGCGGGTGCACCACACCGCCCTCTGCGTGCAGGATTTCGACCAAATGTACGATTTTCTCACCGGTTTCCTCGGCTTCGACACCGAGGGCGCCAAGGCCGAACGCGACGCGCCGGAACTGGCAACGGTGACCGGGATGACCGGGGCCCATATCCTCTGGGCTCTGCTCCGCAAAGGGTCGCACCGGATCGAGCTCTTTCAATATCTCGCCCCGGCGGGCAAGGCCACGCCCCCGGCCCAATCCGACACCGGCTTCACCCATCTGGCCTTCAGCGTGAGCGATGTCGACGCCATCCATGACGCGGCCGTCGCGGCAGGCCACCGCCCGATCTCTGCACCGCAGGTCATGCGCGGCGGCGTGAGCCGCGTCTTCTACCTGCGCGGCCCCGAGGACATCGTCGTCGAGTTCATGGAATTCGCGGACCGGAGGAACGCCTGATGACCTATCTCCCCCTGCCTAAGGTTCCCGCCCGCCGCGTCGCCTTCATCGGGCTCGGCACCATGGGAAGCGGCATGGCCGCCCGGCTCGTCGCCGCGGGCCATGAAGTACGCGGCGTCGATATCGACAGCGCCCGCCTCGCAGCCTTTGAAGAGGTGGGGGGCCTTCCGGCCGCCTCGGTGGCCGAGGCCTGCGACGGGGCCGAGATCATCATGACGATCCTGCCGCGCGACACCCATGTCCGCCAAATTTGCCTCGGGGCCGGCGGCATCGCCGACAGCGCCGCCCCCGGCACGCTGGTGATCGAGATGAGTACGATCTCTCCCGAGGCCAGCCTCGACATCCACGACGCCCTGACGTCCAAAGGACTGCGCGTGCTCGACGCCCCCGTCGGCCGCACCCCCAAGGACGCCCAGAACGGCGC
The DNA here is from genome assembly GCF_000152625.1 of Roseovarius nubinhibens ISM. GTDB lineage: Bacteria > Pseudomonadota > Alphaproteobacteria > Rhodobacterales > Rhodobacteraceae > Roseovarius > Roseovarius nubinhibens. The sequence goes on from NZ_CH724156.1 coordinate 781,138, forward strand.
GCTCCTGATCATGGCGGGCGGCCGCGCCGAGGACTTCGCCGACGCCGCGCCGGTGTTCGCACCGCTGGCCGACAAGATCGTCCATCTCGGCCCCAAGGGCAGTGGCATCCGCATGAAGATCGCCAACAATTACATGTCGATGGTCAGCATGGTGCTCACCGCCGAAACCCTCGCCATGGCCCGCAAGGCCGGGATCGACACAGATGCCGCGGTCGAGGTCCTGCAAAACACCACCGCCGGACGCGGTCAGATCAACGTGAACTACCCCAAAAAGGTGCTGCGCGGCGATATCAGCCCGGATTTCCCCCTCGCCATGGGGGCCAAGGACATCTCGCTCGGGGTCGGTCTCGGCAAGAGCCTCGGCGTGCCGCTCTTTCTCGGCGCCAACGCGGGCGAGCTGTTCAACCTCGCCGCCAGTCAGGACATCCGCGATTGGGACTGCACCGCGATGCTGGTGCTTATCGAACGGCTCGCAGGGCTGCCCGACCGCGCTCTCGCCCAAGACACTGACCAGAACAAGGACAAGGAAAGCTCGTGATGACGCAAGACCGCCGCAGAACCGCGCCGCATCGGCTCATCGGCCTCGCCGCCACCGCCATCTTCGCGGTCTTCGCAGGCAATATCATTCTGGCCAAGATTTCCGCCGAAATGGGGCTCTCCATGCCCCGCCTGCCCGCCCGGACCGAATTCGCGCTTTTGCTCGCGGCCACCGGTCTCGGCGTGCTGTTTCTAATCAAAGAAGAACGCAGAAAGGGATGAGCCCCGGCCAGTTTTGACCAAGCCATTTCTGACACTGCGTCACCCCCCATCGCAACAGAGGAGGACCCACGATGGATCCGGAAAAGACACTTACAGACACCCCAAGCAATGAAGACCGCCGCAACTTTCTCAAGCTCGCGGGCACCGCAGGCTTTACCGTCGCCGTCGCGGCAGTAGGCGCCGGAACGCTCGGCGTCGCTCCCGCCGAGGCCCAGACCGCCAAGGAAGAGGCTGATCGCGAGGCGGCGGCAGAGCATGTGATGACCATCGCCACCGCCTACCGTCTCGGCACGACGCGGACCTTCCCGGTGATGCAGCTGCATCTCAAGGAAAACATCCAAAACGCCAGCCGTGGCAAAGTCTATGTCCGGCTCGTGCCCAATGGCTCGCTCGGCGCCGGTGCGGCGCTGGCCGAAAAGGTGCAAAACGGCACCATTCAGGCGGCCCAGCATTCGATGGCCAATTTCGCGCCCTTCGCGCCCGCCGTCGACATCATCAACCTGCCTTTCTGGTGCGGCGAAAACCAGAAATTCGTCAATCTCGTGACCTCCGACATCTGGAAGGCCGAGGTCGACGCGCGCGTCGCCGCAAGCGGCTTCAAAGTGCTGCTCTATCAGCCCGTCGATCCCCGCACCGTGAGCCTCCGACGCGGCCTGCGCGATGCGCCGGTCAAAACCCCCGAGGACATTCGCGGCCTCAAATTCCGCGTGCCGGGCTCCAAGATCCTCGCCCAGACCTACAGCATGCTCGGCGCGAACCCGACGCCCATCGCCTGGGGCGAAACCCCCTCGGCTCTGCGTCAGGGCGTGGCCGATGCGCTCGACCCCAACACGATGGGTCTCAACCTCTTTGGCTTCAAGGATATCGTGGAACACGTGACCTTCACCCGCACCGTGCCCGATGGCGGGGTCTATTCCTGCAATATGGGCTGGCTTGAAGGGCTCGATACCGACACCAGAGAAGCCGTCGAATGGGGTGCGCATATCACCTTCCTGCAGAACCTCGCTCAGGTGCCCTCCTCGCGCAACTACGCGATCAACGAGATGTCCGCCGCCGGGGTAAATTTCTACGCCCCGACCGAGGACGAACAGGCCCAGTGGATCGAAGCCGCAGGCGCGCAAAAGCCCGAATGGGACGACGTCAAGAAAGAGCTCGTGGGCTCGCTCGCAACCTTCGACAAGCTCAAGGAAGCCGCTGACAATTTCGGCGGGCTCTACGTCCACGACGCTTGATCCCCACGCATATTCTCCGGGCCCTCGCGGCCCGGAGACCCCCACCACCCCCGGCTCTCAGAAGGTTTCAGATGCCCAGCAAAATCACCATGCCCCGGCTAGATCAATCCATGGAGGAAGGCCGCATCGCCACCTGGACCCGCTCCGAAGGCGACGCCGTCAAAATGGGGGATGTCCTCTTTGAGGTTGAAACCGACAAGGTTGCGGTCGAGGTCGAAGCCGAAGCAGATGGTTATCTGCATCATATTCTCGTAGCCGAAGGTGACACCGCCCCGGTCGATGGCATTGTCGCCTGGATCTATGCCGAAGGCGAAACCCCGGGCGAGCCACCAGCGCAAACCGCCGCCCCCAAAGCTGCGGCCGCCCCTGAGCCAACGGCCCCTGAACCATCCGCTTCGCAAGCAACCGCACCCACACCTGTCCCGGCCCCAGCCACCGCAGGGCACGACCACACCGCACCCTCGCGTCGCGCCATCACCCCCGCCGCCCGTCAAAAGGCCGCCGCGCTTGGCCTGGACGTCTCGCGCCTCACCGGTCGCGGCCCAGGCGGTCGCATCCAGATGAGCGACCTGCTGCAAGCGGCCGCCCAACCCGCCGCACCCATGCCCCTGGCCGAGAGCGCCACGCCCCCCGTTCTGCCAGATGCCGAACCCGGCGATCTCTTCGTGCAATCCACAGGCGCGGGCGACCGTCTGCCAATGGTCATGATCCACGGCTTTCTCGCCGACGCGACAGGCTGGGAAGCCTTGGCCGCACCGCTCGCCAAAACCCGCAGGATCCACCGGATCGAACTGCCCGCCCACGGCCGCTCACCACGCAAATCGATCAGCAATTTCGCCGATCTGGTCTCCCTGCTCCGCCGCAGCTTCGACGATCTCGGTCTCGAACGCTGCCATCTCGTGGGCCATTCCCTCGGCGGCGCTTTGGCCCTCGCCCTCGCCGACACGCGCCCCCGGCAGGTGGCGAGCCTGACGCTGATCTCTCCCGCCGGGCTCGGCCCCGAGATCAACGGCGACGCCATCACCGGGCTCGCCCGTGCGTCGCGCAGCGAAAGCCTCGGCCCCTGGATGAAACAGCTCACCGCAGACCCCGACGCGATCAGTTGGTCCTTCGTCCAAGCCGCTGCCATGGCCCGCCGCGACGAAAGAAAACGCGCCGCCCAACAGGCCATGGCGCGGGCTCTCTTTCCTGATGGGGTGCAAGGCTTTGACCTCAACGCCGCCCTTGGCCGCCTCGATATGGAGACGCGGATCATCTGGGGCCGCGAGGATCAGATCATCCCGTGGAAACACGCGCTCCGCGCCCCGGGGACCATCTCGCTCAACCTCTTTGAACGCATCGGCCACATGCCGCATTTCGAAGCCTCGGACAAAATCCTGCCCTTGCTTGACCGCCTCTCCTGAGGCGGCCACCATATCCCTTTTTCAAGATACGGAGCCTCTCATGAGTTCGAAAACTGCCCTCATCTCTGGCGCCAGCGGTGGCATCGGGGCCGCCGTGGCACAGCACCTGCAGGCCGAGGGCTGGTCGCTGTCGCTCGGTGCGCGCCGCGTTGACGCCTTGGCCGAGGCGTTTCCAGACGCTCATGTCACCCACCATGACGCGATGCAGCAGGACGAGGCCGCCTGGGCCAGCGCCGCGCTCGACCGGTTCGGCCGGATCGACGCGGTGATCTGCTCGGCCGGGGCGATGATTGCCCGCGACCCGCTCGAAATCGACGACGCCGAGCTCAACCAGATGTGGGAGATCAACGTCAATTCCCCGCGCCGCCTCGTCAAAGCCTGCTGGGACCCGCTCGCCGCCTCCGGCTCTGGGCGCGTCGTGATCCTCGCCTCGCTCTCCGGCAAACGCGTGCGCTCGCCCAAGGCCGCCTCCTACGCCATGACCAAACACGCCGCCGTCGCGCTGAGCCATGGCATCCGCAAGACCGGCTGGGATCTGGGCATCCGCTCCACCGCCATCTGCCCCGGCTTTGTCGACACCGACATGGCCCGCAAGGTCACCGATTTTCCGCCAGCGGACATGACCCGCAGCGCCGATATCGCCAAAATGGTGAACCTCGCCCTGACCCTGCCCAACACCGCCTCCATGGCCGAGCTTTCCGTCAACTGCACCGCCGAGGATCAATACTGAGATCGCGCCTCACTGCGCCAGAACTGCCGTCACCGAGAAGACATTCGACGGCGGCAGCACCAGATCGAGCCCAAGCTTGCAGCAGACCGCCAGCACGATCATCGCCAGCAGGATGCGCAGCTGCTCGGCCCGCAGCAAGAGACCGATCCGCGCCCCGATCTGCGCCCCGATGACGCCGCCCACGATCAACAGAACCGCGAGGACACTGTCCACCGACTGACTGCTATAGGCGTGCATCATCGTCGTATAGGCCGACACGAACAGGATCTGAAACAGCGAGGTCCCGACCACCACCTTGGTCGGCATCCCCAGCACATAGATCATCGCCGGCACCACGGCAAAGCCGCCCCCGACCCCCATGATCGCCGACAGCACGCCGACGAAAAACCCGACCAGAAGCGGCGGAATGACGGAAATATAGAGCCCCGAGGCGCGAAAACGCACCCGAAACGGCATCGCATGCACCCAATCCCGCCGCGTCCGCTTGCGCCGTGTCTGCGGCCCCTGCTTCTGCGCCTTGCGCAGCGCGCTGAGGCTCTCGATGAACATCAGCGCGCCAATGAGCCCAAGGAAGACCACATAGAACAGGTTCACCAAGAGATCGACCTGCCCCAGAGACCGCAGCAGGTTGAAAATATAGATCCCCACGGTCGAGCCCAACAGCCCGCCAATCATCAAGGCCAGCCCCATCGGAATATCCACCGTCCGTCGCCTCAGATGCGCAAGAATGGCGGAAAAAGACGCGGCCACGATCTGATTGGCCGAGGTCGCCACCGCCACCGCCGGCGGGATGCCGATGAAAAACAAAAGCGGCGTGATCAAAAACCCGCCGCCCACACCAAAGATCCCCGACAACAACCCAACCATCAACCCGATCGACAACAAAAGCGGCCCGTTGACGGACACTTCAGCGATCGGAAGATAGATTTGCATGGCACTCGCCTATGTCTGATCGTGATCAACGCGCAAACGCGCGCGCCCGTCTCTTGTCACGAAACGTCCACGCTGACCACCCTTGCGGCCCTGCATGACCACAGGATGGACCGGCACGCGATCACACCCCGTAATACTCCCGATACCAGGCCACGAATCTTGCCATGCCGTCGCGGATATCGGTCTGGGGGCGGTAGCCGGTGAGCGCTTTTAACAGTTCGGCATCGGCATAGGTGGCATAGACGTCGCCGGTCTGCATCGGCATGTAGTTGCGCACCGCCTTGCGCCCGGCGGCGGCCTCGATGGCCTCGATGAAATCCATCAGCCGCACCTTGTCGGAATTGCCGATATTGACCACCCGGTAGGGCGCGGCGGGCGACAGGCTATCGCCTGCGACGCGGGTCTCCTCGCCGCCCGGCACCGCATCGATCAACCCGCGAATACCGCGCACCAGATCGGTCACATAGGTGAAATCGCGCCACATATCGCCATTGTTGTAAATGTCGATCGTGCTGCCATCGAGGATACCCTTGGTGAACTTGTAAGGCGCCATATCGGGCCGCCCCCAGGGGCCATAGACCGTGAAAAACCGGAACATCGTGGTCGGCAGATCATAGAGATGGGCATAGGAATGGCCCATCGCCTCATTGGCCTTCTTGCTCGCCGCATAGATGGTGAGCGGCGTGTCGGCCTTGTGGGTCTCGGCAAAGGGCATCTCTTCATTGGCGCCATAGACCGACGAGGTCGAGGCCATCAGCAGATGGTCCACCTTATGCCGCCGCGCCGCCTCCATCACGTTGAACGTGCCGACGACATTGCTCTCGATATAGGCGCGCGGGTTCTCGAGACTATAGCGCACCCCCGCCTGCGCCGCGAGATGCACGATCACATCGGGGGCAAACTCATCCGCCACCGCGTCGAATCGCGCCTGATCTTCGAGCATGCCTTCGCAGGCGCTGAAAGCCTTGTTCTGGTTGAGGATCGCATGCCGCCGCTCCTTGAGCGTCACGTCATAATAATCCGTCATCCCGTCATAGCCCTGAACGACGAACCCCTCGTCGAGCAACAGCTGCGCCAGATGAAACCCGATGAACCCGGCCGTTCCGGTGATCAAGACCTTGCGCTGCGCCATGCCATACCTCTCTTACCACAACTGCCGGGGCCGCGGCCCCATACCTCTGACATCCCCCAAGCCCCGCTCTGATGCAAGGGGAGGCCCACGCAAAAGGCCGCAGGATCTCTCCCGCGGCCTCTCAATCGCTGCCTGACGGCGCTTATTTCTTCAGGTTGGTCCAGATCTGGTCATAGACCTTCTGGGTCTCTTCGTCACAGACCTCGATGAACGCGCCCTTGCCGGCCTCGGCGGGCGGGTTGCTTTCGGGCTGGGTCGACAGCTCAGGATCGAGGAACTCCTTGGTGCCCACCACGCCCGAGCTGTAGCGCGCATAGTTGGTCACCGCCGCGATATTCTCGGGCTCGAGCAGGAAATCCATGAACTTGAGCGCATTGTCGCGGTTCGGCGCATCCTTCAAGAGCACCACATTGTCCATCCAGACCACATAGCCCTCTTTCGGGAAGGCATATTCCACATTGGCCCCTTCCTGACGCGCCTTGGCACCGAACCCGTCATAGATCTGGCCCACCGCCGCATCACCAGAGACCAGCACCTCTTTCGCCGTGTCGCTGTTGAACGACGCCCAGTGCTGCTTGGCCTCCTGCAGCATCGCATTGAGCGCCTTGAGCTGCTCGCGATCCGTCGAACATTGCGGAATGCCCATATGCAGCGACGCCATGGCGATCACTTCGCCCTGACTGTCGAGCATGTTGATCTTGCCCGACAGCTCCGCCGGCGGGTTGAACAGGATATCGGTGGTGTTGATATCGCCCTGATAGACGTCGCGGTTCACCATGAAACTGGTGGACCCCCACTGATAGGGGATCGAATGCTGACGACCGGGGTCAAAACTCGGATCGGCCCATTCCTCTTGGATGTTGCCCTTATTGGCGAGCTCGCCATCCGCGATGGTGTCGAGCATCCCTTCACCGGCCATGATCTTGACCATGTAATCGCCCGGCACCGCCACGTCATAGGTGCCAATGGCCCCGGCCTTGAGCGACGCCAAAAGCGCCTCGTTGCTGTCGAACGTGTCCATCACCACTTCGATGCCGGTCTCTTCGGTGAACTTCTCCAGAAGCTCCGCCGGCATATACTCGAACCAGTGATAGACGACGACTTTGCCTTCGGCCTGTGCCGCCTGCGCCCCAAGCGCCAGCGCCATGGCCGCCGCCGCGGTGAATTGTGTCAGATGTTTCATGTCTTACTCCCTGTTTTATACGTTGGTTCAGGTCTTCTTGTCGCTCTTGCTGACGAAATAGGAAATCGTGACCATCAGGATCGACAGCGCCAGAAGCATGGTGGAAATCGCCATGATATTCGGCTTGATCCCCTGTTTCACCGATCCGAAAATCGCCGTCGGCAGGGTCTCGATCCCGGCCCCTTTGACGAAATTGGTGATGATGAAATCGTCGAGGCTGATGATGAAGGCCAGAAGATAGCCCGAGATGATCCCCGGCACCATCATCGGCAAAAGGATGCGGGTAAAGGCCTGCCGCTTGGTCGCATAGAGATCGAGCGCCGCCTGCTCATAGCTGTCCTCGATCCCCTGCATCCGCGCCGCGATGGGCATATAGGCAAAGGGAATGCAGAACGCGATATGCGCCAGCAGGATCGAACTATAGCCCCGGGTGAACCCGATCGAATTGAAAAAGATGAGCGTCGCCACCGCCGTCACGATCTCGGGCACCATGAGCGGCATCGAGATGAGGCCAAAGCTCACCGTACGCAGCCGGAACCGCCCGCCGCGCACCATGGCCGTCGCCGCCAGCGTGGCGATACTGGTCGACACTGTCGCGGCAATGATGGCGATGGTGAAACTGTTCCACGCCGCAAGCTTGAACTTCTCCGCCTCCGGCCCGGTGAACACATCCGCGTACCAGCGCAGGCTCACCCCTTCCCAATTGGTGATCGAATTGCTGTCGTTGAGCGAATAGATCGTCACCACCAGAAGCGGCGCATAGAGCACCACGAGGCACAGGATCGTCACCGGCAGGAACCCCGGCACATGTTTGATGTCGAAACGCCGCCCCATCACGCGCCCCCCTTCTCGGCCCGGGCCTGCTGACGGGCAAAGACGATCAGAATGATCAGCACCATGCTAAGCAGGATCATCGACGCCGCCGCCCCAAAGGGCCAGTTGCCCGCATTGCCCTTGAACTGTTCCTCAATGAGCGACCCGATCATGAAATTCTTCGCCCCGCCCAGAAGATCCGGCGCAAGGAAACTGCCCAGCGACGGCACAAAGACAAGGATACAGCCCGCGATCACCCCCGGCTTGACCGCCGGCAACAGGATGCGCCGCAGCGTGACCCATTTGCCCGCATAGAGATCGGATGCCGCCTCGCTCAGCGCGAAATTATAGCGCTCGACGCTGGCATAGATCGGCAGCACCATGAACGGCAGGTAGCTGTAGAAGAGGCCAAGCTGCACCGCGAAATTCGTGTTCACGATATGCAGCGGGCTGTCGATCAGCCCGGTCCAGAGCAGGAAATCATTCAATGGCCCCTGATCGCGCAGCACAAATTTCATCGACACCGTCCGGATGAGCAGGTTCACCCAATAGGGGATGGTGATGAGAAACACCCACATCGGCCGCACCTTCTCGGGCCGCGTGGCGATGAAGTAGGCGGTCGGAAAGCCGATCACGAGGCTGAGGATCGTCGCCGCCCCCGCCTGCCAGATCGAGCGCCAGAAGATCGTGATATAGGTCCATTCGATGCTCGGCGGCTCATCGCCAAAGAGCCCGCGATTAAAGAAGAACTGATCATAGGCGTCGAGGCTGAACTCCCAGATCACCCCGCCGCGGAATTCCTTCGTCAGGAAGGAATAGACGAGCATCATCAGAACCGGGATCAGGATGAGAAAGATCAACACCACCCAGGACGGCAGCAACAGCCAATGCCGCGCCTCCCGATAGGTGTCGGTGCGGGCGCTGCCGCCGCTGGCCGCTCCCCCCGCCATCAATCCGCCAGGAGGCGCGCAGCCCCCTGCTCCATGTTGATATGAGCGATCTGGCCGGGCTCGAACACCCGTTTGTTGCCGCGCTCCGAATTGGAACTGCGCACCGAAATCTGCACGCCCCCGTCCAGATCGAGAAGCGTCTGAATATCCGTGCCCACGAACATGTTGGCCCGCACCGTCCCGGCGAGGCTCTCAGGCCCTTCGGCCCCTTCCGAGAGGTAGAGCCGCTCGGGCCGCACCGACATATGCACCTTGGCGCCCTTGCCGACACCCTCGACCGCATCCACGCTGAGCTGATGCCCCCCGCCGAGATGCACCTGCGCCCGGCCCGCCTCGACCGCGTCGACCTCAACCTCGAGAAGGTTGGTCTCGCCGATGAAATCCGCCACGAACATGTTGCTTGGCCGCTCGTAAATATCGCGCGCATCGCCCAGCTGTTGCAGCTCGCCCGCCGACATGACCGCGATCCGGTCCGACATGGTAAGCGCCTCTTCCTGGTCATGGGTCACGAAAATAAAGGTGATCCCCGTCTCGCGCTGCAATTCCTTGAGCTCGAACCGCATCGCCTGCCGCAGCTTGAGATCGAGCGCCGACAGCGGCTCATCCAGCAACAGAACCTTGGGGCTCGGGGCCAGCGCCCGCGCCAGCGCCACCCGCTGCTGCTGCCCGCCCGACAATTGCGAGGGCTTGCGGCTGGAAAACTGCGACAGCTGCACCAGCTCGAGCATCTCGCCCGCCCGCTTGCGCGCCGCCGCCTTGCTCTCGCCCTTCATCTCGAGGCCAAAGGCAACATTGTCGAGAATCGTCATCATCGGGAACAGCGCGTAGTTCTGAAACACCGTGTTGATCGGTCGCCGGTTCGGCGGCAGCTTCTCGATCTCGTCGCCAAAGAGGAAAATCTCGCCCTCGGTCACATCCTCGAACCCGGCGATCATCCGCAAAAGCGTGGTCTTGCCACAGCCCGACGGCCCCAGCAGCGTGAAAAACTCGTTGTCGCGGATCGACAGCGAAATCGTTTTGAGCGCGGTGAAATCGCCATAGCGCTTCACGGCATTTCGTATGTCAATCGCGTTGATCCGGTCGTCTGTCACTTGCATCCCTTTCCTGCGGCCCGCCTTCTGGCGCATATCTGCCACGCCCCGGCGCCTGCCCAAGCAAAGCGCCATCGCACCGCAAAACACTAAGTCCGGTTTCGTCACATGCGAAGAACGCGTTACCTTACTGGTCCTTAGGCAGAGGCTAATCAGTCAGCCCCGCTGGCCAAAGCTGAACCTTTGCGAGCGGGGCTGAAGAGCTGTGATGCAAATTTGTGCAGAGGGCCTGAATTTTGGGACAGGCCCGCCCCGAGACCGTGGCCGACTAGGCTTTTGACAGCTCGAACGCGACATTGCCCAGCCCGGAAATCTCCGCCTGAACCTGCGTGCTCTCGTCAAACATCTCGATCCCGGTGAGCGTGCCGGTGATCACCATCTGCCCCGGCTGCAACCCGCCGGCATGGTCGCCAATGCCCTCGATCGCCATCTCGAGAGAGGTCAGCGCCGACCCATTGGGCAGCGCCACCTCGCCTTGCACCAAAGGCTCTTCATCGGCGACAAGCGACACCTCGACCGAGCGGACATCATCCCCCGCCCAATCCGTCACTTCACTGCCGACCACCAGACCATACCCGGCCTGCATATCCGCCAGCTTGTGCAGCGGATGGCCCACCGGCTCGGCAATCCGAGAGGTCACCAGCTCCATCACAACAAAGGGCGTGAAATACTCCGCAACCCGGCGCCGCTCATAGCCCGCCAACTCCCGGTTCAGGCGAAACCCGATCTCCAGCTCGACACCGACAGAGCCTTTGAACGGCACCGCCGCCCCCGCCGCATAGGTATAGACCTCGGGGATCGGCGCGATGATCGGCCGCCCGGGCTCATAGCGCCCGACCTTGAACCCGGACACCGCCCCAAGCTCCTCTTGCACAAGACGCTGCACCTGCAACGCCGCCTCATAGCTGAACGCCTCGGACGCCTGAAACGTCACGGGCAGGCCAGTTTGCCGCGCGGTCATCAAGGACTGCGCCAGCGCTCGGATTTCATCGGGTCGGGTCATATATGGTCCATCAAATTGAGTTCAGCCGCCCCACCGGACGGCCCCTATGGTCACAACATCAGACAACGCCGCCCTCACCGGGCCTTGGCACCATCCGCCTCTTCATTGTCATCGAGCCATTGCCGCACGGTCTCGAGCTTGTTCTCCAGATGCTTCTTGAGAATAGCCGAGAGCCTCGCCCCATCGCGCCGCTCGAGAAACGTCATGATCTGCTCATGCTCCTCGGTCGCCTGGGTCCAGCGGTCCATGGTCATATTGGCCACATAGCGCGCCCGCCTGACCCGCGCCGCCAGCGAATTATACTGCGCCGTCAACGTCTTGTTCCGCGCCGCGCTGAGGATCGCCTCATGGATCTGCTGGTTCACCGCGAAATAGCCCTCAAGGTCCCGCTGCTCGAAATACTTGAGCATCTCACGATGCAGCCGCCGCACATTGCCGATCTCCGCATCCGAAATGTGCTTGCACGCAAGCTCCCCCGACAGCGCCTCCAAGGCCCCCATCACCGGGAACACATCGTCGATGTCCTCCTTGGTGATCTTGCTGACCCAGGCCCCGCGGTTGGGCTCGAGATTCACCAGCCCGTCGATCGCCAACACCTTGAGCGCCTCGCGCAGCGGCGTGCGCGACACGCTGTAGAGCGCGCAGAGCTCCTTTTCCGGCACCCGCGTCCCGGGCAGCAGATCACCCACCACGATCAATTCCCGGATCGCCTCGGTAAGCTCTTCATGCAGCGACCGCCGCCGAAAAACCTCACCCTTGCCATCGCTCAGGGAACTCGTCTGATCTTCCGGGGTCATCGCCACCTCCGCCCACTTGATAATGCGTTCAAAACTCATTTTGCATTCACTATAAACCGGGACCCCCCTTCAATCAAGAACACTATAACCCTGTAAATAAGGGAAAATCTTGTCAGTTGACAGATACCGACTCAAAATGCATTCATTATTCAAACATTAGATTCTAAGACCTGACGGCCCGAACAGCGGCACCGTCGAAACCGGAGGAGAACACAATGCACAAGGCAGGGCGCCATTTTCTACAGATCCCGGGGCCAAGCCCCGTGCCAGGCCGCGTGCTGCGCGCCATCTCGAAACAGACGATGGACCATCGCGGCCCGGATTTCGCCGAGGTCGGCCTCACGGCCATCGCGGGGATGAAGACCATCTTCAAGACCAAGCAGCGCGTTTTCATCTACCCCTCATCGGGGACCGGCGCCTGGGAGGCCGCGCTGGTCAACACGCTCGCCGAGGGCGACAAGGTCGTGATGTATGAAACCGGCCATTTCGCCACCCAGTGGAAGAAAATGGCCTCGAAACTTGGCATCGATGCCGAGTTCATCGAAGGCGACTGGCGCAGCGGCGCCGATGCCGATCGGATCGAGGCCCGCCTGCGCCAAGACACCGGCCACGAGATCAAGGCCGTCTGCGTCGTCCATAACGAAACCTCCACCGGCTCGGTCTCGCCGATTGCCGAGGTGCGCCGCGCCATCGATGCCGCCGGTCACCCGGCGCTTTTGATGGTCGACACGATCTCGGGCCTCGCCTCGATCGACTTTCAGTTCGACACGTGGGGCGTCGATGTCGCGGTGTCCGGCTCGCAAAAGGGGCTGATGCTGCCCCCCGGCCTGTCCTTCAACGCCGTCAGCGACAAGGCGTTCGAGCTGTCCAAGACCGGCGGCATGCGCCGTTCCTATTGGGACTGGCAGGACATGGATGCCATCAACGGGTCGGGCTACTTCCCCTACACCCCCGGCACCAACATGCTCTACGGGCTGAACGAAGCCATCGCCATGCTGCACGAGGAAGGGCTCGACAATGTCTTCGCCCGCCACCAGCGCCATGGCGCCGCCACCCGCAGCGCCGTGCGTCACTGGGGGCTCGAAGTGCTCTGCCGCCAACAGGGACAGGAAAGCGGCGTGCTCACCGCCGTGCTCATGCCCGAAGGCCATAGCGCCGACGCCTTCCGTGCCACCACCTTGCAGCATTACGACATTTCGCTCGGCAACGGGCTGTCGAAAGTGGCGGATCGCGTGTTCCGCATCGGCCACCTGGGCGATTTCAACGATCTGACCCTCGCCGGCACCTTGACCGGGGTCGAGCTCGGCCTGCGCAAATCCGGCGTGCCGCATACCGAAGGCGGGGTTGCCGCCGCCATGGCCGTTCTGGAGACGACCCAGTTCGACACGGTCGCGGCCGAATAATTTCGCCCCAAGGGCGAGATCGCATTCCGGCCACTGACATTTGGCCGGGCTTCATCGGCCACCGCAGAGGAGAGCGGTGGTCGCGCATTCAAACAGGGAGGAAGACATGACAATAATGAATTTCAAGGCACTCGGCGGGGCGACCATGGCGCTCGCACTGTCGATCACCACGGCCATCGCCGGGGATTACCCGGACCGCACCGTTGAGATCATCCACCAATACGGCCCCGGCGGCGGCACCGATCGCTTTATCCGCGCCATCGGCGAGCCGATGCAAGAGGCGACCGGCCAAAGCGTTGTGCCGATCTCGATCAAGGGCGGCGGCGGTGTTCCCGCCTATGTGTCCTTCCTGCAGCGTCCGGCCAATGGCTATACCCTGGTCTCGCTGAGCCCCGATGACGTGATCAACCACGCCCTGGGCCGCATCGACCTCTCGTCGGTCTACCCGCTGGTCCGCATCCAATATGACCAAGGCATGCTGCTGACCTCGAAGGACAGCCCGCTCAAATCGCTCGACGACATTCTCGCCGCCGCCAAGGAAAACCCCGGCGGGCTCAAGGTGGGCGTCACCGGCTCGGCAGGGTTCGACGATGCGCTCGTCGGCCAGTTCAACGCAGAGGCCGGGATCGAGCTGGAAACCGTGCCCTTCGGTGCCGCCGAAATGGTCTCCAACACGCTCGGCGGTCACATCGACCTGATGTATGAGGAATACGGCCCCACCCGTGGCCTCATCGAATCCGGTGATCTGGTGCCGCTCGTGCTCTTCTCGGATGAACGCCTGCCGGAACTGCCCGAGGTGCCCACCGCCAAGGAAAACGGCTATGACGTGACCCTCGGCCGCTGGCGCGGCTTTGGCATCCGCCCGGACACCGACCCAGAGATCATCGCCAAGCTGATCGAACTCTTCCAAGCCGCCTATGAAGACCCCGGCTACAAAGAGGTCGAAACCCAGAGCGCGCTGCAATACCGCTCTGAATTCCTCGGCCCGGATGAATTCAAAGCCTTCATGGATAGCGAGACCGAAGCCTTCTCGAAGATCATGAAAGATCTTGGCTACTGAGCACGCGCGATGCGGTCCGCCCATCGGCGGGCCGCAGACCAATCGGGGAGGGAAAAATGATAAGTAAACTATCGGAAATCATTGTATTTCTAGGACTGACACTGGCATCCATCGCGCTCTGGTTCAACGCCGACGCCCTGCCAACGTCGAAACGCTATGCCCAGGTGGATTCGGATCTCTGGCCCAAGATCGTCTTTGGCGCGCTGGCCATCTGCTGCGCCATCCAGATGATCAAGGCCGTGTCCAAGGCGCTCAAGGCGCAGGCCGAAACCGAGGCCACCGGCGCGGGCAAAGCCCAAGGCTACTACCTGCGGCTCGGCCTGATCTCGGCGCTGGTGCTGGGCTATTTCTTCGCCCTGAACCAGATCGGCTTTCTCTTTGCCACCGTGATCTTTCTCTGGGCCGCGGCCTGGGTCCTGCCCTACCGCAACCTCCTGGCCAAGCTGCTCTTCGCGCCGCTCTTCACCGTGATGCTCGCCCTCTTCTTCAGCTACGCCCTCTCCCTGCCTCTGCCCCGTGGCGAAGGGATTTTCTACGACCTCAGCCAAGCGCTCTTCTGAGCCGCAGCCCCGGAGACCTAAAATGCTAGACGCGTTCGCTTCCGCCGCCGGGTATATGCTCGGCAACCCCATGTGCTTTGTCCTGATTGTCTTCAGTGTCGCCTGGGGCATCATGTTCGGCTCGATCCCCGGCCTCACCGGCATCGTCGGGGTCGCCCTTCTGATCCCCTTCACCTTCGCCTTTGACCCGATCGAGGGCATGCTGCTGCTCGGCGGCGTCTATGTCGGCTCGACCTTCGGCGGCTCGATATCCGCCATCCTCTTCAACACCCCCGGCTCTCCCGAAGCGGCCTGTACCTCGCTCGACGGCTACCCGATGGCGAAACGCGGCGAAGCGGGCAAGGCCCTCGGCATCGCCCTTGCCGCCTCGGCGGTCGGCGGCATCTTCGGCACTTTGGTACTGATGTTCGCGGCCCCGCCCCTCGCCCGGCTGGCGCTCGAGTTTGGCCCGGCGGAATATTTCGCCCTCGCCGTGCTCGGCATCACCGCCATCGCCTCCATCGGCGGCGGCTCGCTGGTCAAAGGCCTGATCGCCGGGCTGCTCGGCCTCGCCGTCGCCACCGTCGGCCTCGACCCGCTGACCGGGATCGCGCGCTTCAACTTTGGCAACCCGATGCTCCTCACCGGGGTGAGCTTCATCGGCGCCATCATCGGCATCTTCGCCCTCGCCGAAGTGATCCAGCGCTTTGCCGACGGCCCGACCGAAGCCAACGCCATGACCGAGGTCTCGACCAAGCTCCCGAGCCTCGCCGAATTCCTCGCGACCAAGGCCACCCTGCTGCGCTCGTCTGTCATCGGCACGATCATCGGCGCCCTGCCCGGCGTCGGTGCCACCACCGCCGCCTTCATCAGCTATTCCGAAGCCTTCCGCTGGTCCAAACACCCCGAGCTTTTCGGCAAAGGCTCACCCGAAGGCATCGCCGCGCCCGAATCCGGCAACAACTCGGCGGTGGGCGGCTCGATGATCCCGCTGCTCGCGCTCGGCATCCCCGGCTCGGCCACCACCGCCGTGATGATCGGCGGGCTGACGATCCATGGCATCGTGCCCGGCCCGATGCTGATGCAGAACAATTCCGACCTCGTCTATTCGGTCTTCATCGGCATGATGCTGGCCAATATCCTGATGCTGGTCTTCGGCCTGCGCGCCGCCCGCGTCTTTGCCCTCGTGCTGCGCGCGCCCTACCCGCTCGTCGGCCCGGCCATCGTCGTGCTCTGCATGACCGGCGTCTTCGCGCTCAACAACAACGTCTTCGATGTGGTGATCATGCTCACCTTCGGCGCCGTCGGCTTCTTCCTCAAGAGCTTCGGCCTGCCGGTGGCGAGCTTCATCATCGGGCTGGTGCTCGGCCCGATCGCCGAAGTGAGCCTGCGTCAGGGCCTGATCCTCGCGGATTACGACCTGATGACCTTGGTGAGCCGCCCCATCGCCGGCACGCTCCTCGCCCTGTCGGCCCTGTCGCTGGCCTATGGTCTCTGGGGGCAGTTCCGCGCCCGCAACGCCACGCCCAAGCCGGTGACCGAGACAGACGCCAAGGCCCAGACCGACCCGGCCTAAGCCCCGGCAACCCCCTCTTAGCAAGGCACCCCAAGGGCCCACCCGCCCGGTGCCTTGCCCAGATGATCGAGAAAGACCCATCCGATGAACGCTCCAAATCTGAACCGCACCCCGCCCGCCGCACAGGCCGTCAACCGCGCCCAGGCCTTCGAGGCCGCCCTGACCAAATCCCTCGAAGGCGAGGTCGATTTCGGCCTGTTCACGCGCGGCCGCTACGCAACGGACGCCTCCATCTATCAGATCATCCCGCGGGGCGTCGCCTTCCCCAAGACCGTGGCCGATATCGAGGCGGCGCTGACCATCGCCGCAGACCATGACGTGCCGGTGATCGCCCGGGGCGGCGGCACATCGCAAAACGGCCAGCCCATCGGCCATGGTCTCATCCTCGACATGTCGCGCCATTTCAACGCGGTGCAGGACTACGACCCCGAGGCGCGGCGGATCACCGTACGCCCCGGTATGGTTCTCAACACGATGAACGACCGGCTGCGCCAGGACGGTCTCTTCTTCCCGGTCGAACCCTCGACCGCCTCGCGCTGCACCATCGGCGGCATGTGCGGCAACAACTCGTCAGGTGCGCGGTCGCTGCGCTTTGGCAAGACCGCTGACAATGTGCTCGCCATGGAAGGCCTCTTGCATGATGGCGAGGGCTTCCGCCTCGACGCAGCCCCCCTCGCCGACCATGCCTCGCCCCGCATGCGCGACATCATGGGCGGGCTGATCGAGCTCGCCGACAGCCACCGCGATCTCATCGAGGCCAATTTCCCGAAACTGCAACGCCGCGTCGGCGGCTACAATCTCGACGAATTGCTGCCCGCCGCGCCGAACCTGTCGCATCTGCTGGTCGGCTCCGAGGGCACGCTCGCGATCAGCACCTCGGTCTCGCTACAGCTCTCGCCGCTGCCCGCCCATCGGGTGATGGGGGTCTGCCATTTCCCCGACTTCCGCTCGGCCATGGCCACGACCCAGCATCTGGTGGCGCTCAACCCCGTGGCGGTGGAACTGGTCGACAACAACGTGCTGGTGATGGGGGCCGACATCCCGGCCTTTGTCCGCACCATCGACGACATCACCAAGGGCACGCCCAATTGCCTGCTGCTCTGCGAATTTGCCGGCGACGATCTCGACAGCCTCAAGACCGACCTCAAACGGCTCGATCACTGCATGGCCGATCACGGCTTTCCCGATGCGGTGGTCGAGGTGATCGAACCGCACCGGCAAAAGGCGGTCTGGAGCGTCCGCGAAGCCTGTCTCAACATCATGATGTCGATGAAATCCGAAGGCAAACCCGTCTCCTTCATCGAAGATTGCGCCGTGCCGCTGGAACATCTCGCCGATTATACCGACGGGGTGACCGAGATTTTCTCGCGCCACAACACCCGTGGCACCTGGTATGCCCATGCCTCGGTCGGCTGCCTGCATGTCCGCCCGATCCTCAACATGAAGACCGAAGAGGGCGTGCGCGTCATGCGCAGCATCGCCGATGAGACCGCCGATCTGGTCAAGCGCTACAAAGGCTCCTTTTCTGGCGAACATGGCGATGGCATCTCGCGTTCGGAATATATCGAGCCGCTTTTCGGCGCTGAGCTGACCCGCGCTTTCGAGGCGGTCAAGGATCGCTTCGATCCCGACAACCGCCTGAACCCCGGCAAGATCGTCCGCCCGCTGCGCATGGATGACCGCGCCCTGATGCGGTTCAAACCCGATTACAAAACCGCCCTGCCCGCCGAACCGGCGCTCGACTGGTCCGACTGGGGCGGCTTTGGCGGCGCGGTCGAGATGTGCAACAACAACGGCACCTGCCGCAAACTGTCGGGCGGCACCATGTGCCCCTCCTACCGCGCCACCCGCGACGAACAGCACCTGACCCGCGGCCGCGCCAACACCCTGCGCCTGGCCATTTCCGGCCAGCTCGGCCCCGACGCCATCACCTCCAAGGAGATGAAGGAAACCCTCGATCTCTGCGTCTCCTGCAAAGGCTGCAAGCGCGACTGCCCCACCGGCGTCGACATGGCCCGGATGAAGATCGAAGTGCTCCACCATTATCACAAGCGCCACGGCCTGCCGATGCGCGACCGGCTGATCGCGCATATGCCGCGCTATGCGGCTGTCGCCTCGAAACTGTCGCCGCTCTTGAACCTGCGCGACAAGATCGCCCCGCTTGCCAAGCTCTCCGAGCGCCTCCTCGGCTTTTCGGCGAAACGCACCCTGCCGCAATGGCGCCGCCCCTGGTCGCAGCCCGGCACGCCCGCCACGCCCAGCGACCTGCGCAATGATGGCCGCGATCTCGTGCTCTTTGGCGACACGTTCAACCGCTATTTCGAGCGCGAAAACCTCGAGGCCGCCGAACGCGTCCTGACCGCCGCGGGCTACCGCCTGCACCGGGTCGAGGTCAGCGGCTCGCGCCGTCCGATGTGCTGTGGCCGAACCTATCTCGCCTCCGGTCAGACCGACGCCGCCCGGGCAGAACTCACCCGCACCCTCACCACCCTGCGCCCCTTCATCGAGGCCGGGGCCCGCGTCGTCGGGCTGGAACCCTCCTGCCTCTTCACCTTCCGTGACGAGATGACCGCCCTGCTGCCCGCCTCTGACACGGATTTCATCAAGGACAAGACCCTGCTCTTCGAGGAGTTGCTGGCTCAGGACCTGGGCACGCTCCTGCAATCGCTGCCCCTGCGCGATGCCGCAGGCACGGTGGCCCATGTCCATGGCCATTGCCACCAAAAGGCCTTTGGCGCCATGGGCGCGGTCGAAACGATCCTGCGCCAGGTGCCCGGTCTCGAGCTCCGCATGATCGAAAGCTCTTGCTGCGGCATGTCCGGGGCCTTTGGCTATGCGGCCGAGAACTACGACATCTCGATGAAAATGGCCGAGGCCGCGCTGCTGCCCGCCGTCCGCGACGCCGGCCCCGACGCGCTCATCGTCGCCGATGGCACCAGCTGCCGCCACCAGATCCACGACGGCTCTGGCCGCGAGGCGATCCATGTCGCCCGCCTGCTGGAGACGTTTCTGACATGAGATTTATCGCACCCCTTTCCACCGCTTCATTTCGGGAGCTTTCGTCATGAGCCTGCAAAATCCGACATTTATCCCCGGCCCCACCAACCTCCCCGAGGTTCTGCGCAAGGCCTGCGACATGCCGACAATCGACCACCGGTCGCCGCTCTTCGGGGACATCCTGCGCCCCGCCCGCGCTGGCGTCCAACAGGTGCTGAAAAGCCGCGACGCCGAGATCCTCATCTTCCCCTCCACCGGCACCGGCGGCTGGGAAACCGCCCTGACCAACACGCTCGCCCCCGGTGACACGGTGCTCGCCGCCCGCAACGGCATGTTCAGCCAACGCTGGGTCGACATGTGCCAGCGCCACGGGCTCACCGTCGAAATCGTCGAAACCCCCTGGGGTGAAGGCATCCCCGCCGACCGGTTCGAAGAGATCCTGAGTGCCGACAAGGCGCATAAGATCAAGGCCGTGCTCGCCACCCATAACGAGACCGCCACCGGCGTCCGCTCCGACATATCCGCCGTGCGCCGGGCGATGGACGCCGCCGCGCATCCCGCGCTCCTCTTTGTCGACGGCGTGTCCTCCATCGGCTCGATGGATTTCCGGTTCGACGATTGGGGCGTCGACATCGCCGTCTCCGGCTCGCAAAAGGGCTTCATGCTGCCCGCCGGGCTCGCCATCCTTGGGCTGAGCCCCAAGGCCATGGCCGCCGCCGAAACCGCCACCCTGCCCCGCGCCTTCTTTGACATCCGCGACATGAAACGCGCCTATGACAACGCGGCCTACCCCTATACGCCGCTGGTCGGGCTGCTCAACGGGCTCAACCTCTCGACCAAGATGCTGCTCGACGAAGGGCTCGACAACGTCTTCGCCCGCCACCGCCGCATTGCCGACGGGGTGCGTGCCGCCGTCGCCGCCTGGGGCCTGCCGCTCTGCGCCGCCACGCCCGACCTCTATTCCGACACGGTGAGCGCGGTGCGCACCCCCGAGGGCGTCGACGCCACCGAGATCGTGCGCCGCGCCGCCGCCGATTACGGCGTGGCCTTCGGCGTCGGCCTCGGCCAATTGTCCGGCAAGGCCTTCCGCATCGGCCATCTGGGCAGCCTGACCGACGTGATGATGCTCTCCGGCCTCGCCACGCTCGAAATGTGCATGGCCGATCTCGGCCTCGACATCCGGCCCGGCTCCGGGGTCGCCGCCGCGCAGGATGTCTACCGCAAATCCCAAACACCCCAGGCAAGAGAGGCCGCCGAATGACCAAGCACGAGATGATCATCCCGACCTATGACGACATGCTCGCCGCCCATATGCGCATCGCCCCCCATATCCGGCGCACCCCGGTGCGGGTCTCGCAACATCTCAACGAGCTGACCGGCGCGTCGCTCTTCTTCAAATGCGAGAACTTCCAGGAACCCGGCGCCTTCAAGGTGCGCGGCGCCGCCAATGCCGTCTTCGGCCTGACCGACGACCAGGCCAAACAGGGCGTTGCCACCCATTCCTCCGGCAACCATGCCTCCTGCCTGAGCTATGCCGCCATGCTGCGCGGCATCCCCTGCAATGTGGTGATGCCCCGCACCGCGCCCCAGGCCAAAAAGGACACCGTCCGCCGCTACGGCGGCAAGATTACCGAATGCGAGCCCTCGACCTCCTCGCGCGAGGCGACCTTCGCCCGCGTCCAGTCCGAGACCGGCGGCGATTTCGTCCACCCCTATAACGATCCGCGCGTCATCGCCGGTCAGGGCACCTGCGCCAAGGAGCTGATGGAACAGACCGACGGGCTCGACATGGTGGTGGCGCCCATCGGCGGCGGCGGCATGATCTCGGGCACCTGCCTGACGCTCGCCACCCTCGCCCCCGACTGTCAGGTCATCGCCGCCGAACCCGAACAGGCCGACGACGCCTATCGCAGCTTCAAGGCCGGTCACATCATCGCCGATGACGCGCCGAAAACCATCGCCGACGGGCTGCTGGTGCCGCTCAAGGATCTGACATGGCATTTCGTCTCGAACCACGTGTCCGAGATCTACACCGCGTCTGACGCGGACATCATCGACGCGATGAAACTGATCTGGAAACACCTGCGCATCGTGATGGAACCGTCGAGCGCGGTCCCGCTCGCCATCATCCTCAAGAACCCCGAGGCGTTTCGCGGCAAACGCATCGGCCTCATCGTCACCGGCGGCAATGTCGATCTCGATCGCCTGCCCTGGCTGGCCTGACCCCCCTCGCATTCACAAGGAGCTATGATATGAAAGATACCATGGATTTCGCCCAATATGACGTGGGCTACGACATCCCGGCCAAGCCGGGCATGGACGAGGCCGACATTCAGACGCCCTGCCTCGTGCTCGATCTCGACGCGCTCGAACGCAACATCAAGAAGATGGGCGATTACGCCAAATCCCACGGCATGCGCCACCGCGTGCATGGCAAGATGCACAAATCCGTCGATGTGGCCAAGCTCCAGCACGAGCTCGGCGGCGCGGTCGGCGTCTGCTGCCAAAAGGTCTCCGAGGCCGAAGTCTTTGCCCGTGGCGGCATCAAGGACATTCTCGTCTCGAACCAGGTCCGCGACCCGGCCAAGATCGACCGCCTCGCGCAGCTGCCCAAATTCGGCGCCCGCGTCATCGTCTGCGTCGACGACATCGACAATGTGGCCGAGCTTTCCGAGGCCGCGCAGAAACACGGCACCACGCTCGACATCTTCATCGAGATCGACTGCGGCGCGGGCCGCTGCGGCGTGGTCACCACCGAGGCGGTGATCGACATCGCCAAAGCCGTCGACGCGGCCCCCGCCCTGCGCTTTTCCGGCATTCAGGCCTATCAAGGCGCGATGCAGCACATCGACAGCTACGAGGCCCGCAAGGAGAAACTCGACGTAGCCATCGCCATGGTTCAGGACGCGGTCGACGGGCTCAAGGCCGAGGGCCTCAGCTGCGAACTGGTCTCGGGCGGCGGCACCGGCTCTTACTATTTCGAATCGAACTCGGGCGTCTATAACGAGCTGCAATGCGGCTCCTACGCCTTCATGGACGCGGATTATGGCCGCATCCTCGACGCCGATGGCAAGCGCATCGACCAGGGCGAATGGGAAAACGCCTTCTTCCTGCTCACCCAGGTGATGAGCCACGCCAAGGCGGACAAGGCCATCTGCGACGCCGGGCTCAAGGCGCAATCCGTCGATTCCGGCCTGCCGGTGGTCTATGGCCGCGACGATGTCGAATATATCAAATGTTCCGACGAACATGGCGTGATCGCGGACCCCAAGGGCGTGCTCAAGGTCGGCGAGAAACTGCGCCTCGTGCCCGGCCATTGCGACCCCACCGCCAATGTCCATGACTGGTATGTCGGCGTCCGCAACGGCAAGGTCGAAACCGTCTGGCCGGTCTCGGCCCGCGGCCGCGCCTACTAACCCCTTTTCGAGACGGACGGTCAGGCCCCAATGGGGCCTGAAAGCCGCCCGCATGCCGACCACCGTCCACCCCTGGCATGCGGGCGCACGACATTCCTACAGGAGCTCCCACGTGCTGATCGTACCCGAACGCCAAATCCCCGATCTTTTGACCCGCAGCGCCTCGTTCACCGCGGTGGAAAAGGTCTTTGCCGCCATGGCGGCGGGCCAAGCCTATAATTTTCCGGTCATCCGCGAGGCGATCGGCCACGAAGACGCGCTCTATGGCTTCAAAGGCGGGTTTGACCGCGACGGCCACACCCTCGGCCTCAAGGCGGGCGGCTACTGGCCGCACAATCTCGAGAAACGGGGGCTGATCAATCACCAATCCACCGTCTTCCTCTTCGACCCGGACAGCGGCATGATCTCGGCCATGGTCGGCGGCAATTACATGACCGCCCTGCGCACCGCCGCCGCCTCTGCCGTCTCCATTCAGCATCTGGCGCGCCCGGATGCCAAGGTGATCGGCATGATCGGCGCGGGCCATCAGGCCACCTTTCAGCTGCGCGCCGCCCTCGAACAGCGTCCGTTCGAAAAGGTCATCGGCTGGAACCTGCACCCCGAGATGCTGCCCAATCTCGCCGCCGTGGCCGAAGAGGCGGGACTGCCCTTCGAAGCGGTCGAGCTTGACGGCATGACCGAGGCCGATGTGATCATCACCATCACCTCCTCTTTCGCGCCGAGCCTGCTCGCCCAGCATGTCAGCCCCGGCACCCATATCGCCTGCATGGGCACCGACACCAAAGGCAAGCAAGAGCTCGAGGCGGCGCTGCTCGGCTCCGCCACGGTCTTTGCCGATGAGATCGACCAATCCATCACCCTTGGCGAGGCCCAGCACGCCATCGCCACAGGTCTCATCAGCCGCGACGACATCACCGAGATCGGCGCCGTGATCAACGGCACCCATCCGGGCCGCAGCAGCGCCGAAGAGATCACCCTCTTCGACGGCACCGGCGTCGGGCTGCAAGACCTCGCCGTCGCCGCCGCCGTGGTCGATCTGGCGGTCGAGCAAGGCGTCGCCATCGAGGTGGATTTCTAGGGGGCGGCGCTTGGCCCTCCCCCCGGGCCTGCAAAGGTTAACGCGCCCGCGCCAATCCGGCCAAACCGGCCCGCGCGATACTGTCGCTTTACCGACGCAATACCGACGCGTTACCGAAAATCCCGAAATCCATGGTTAACACGCAAACGGCCCCCAATTTGGGGGCCGCCGCTTGGGTGGGTCCTGTCAGGGAATTCAGGTGAACCACCACCGTTCGATGCAGCGCTCGCCATCCATGTCCCAGTTCGAGGCAAACCCCTCGGGAAGGCCAACATTGTCTCTGGTTCCAAAGACATAGGAGGCAAACATCGGCGCGATAAGCCCGCCATCCATGTTCACCAGCTCCTGCATTTCATAATACATCTGCCGGCGTTTTTCCTCGTCGAGCTCGGCCCGCGCCGTGACCAGCAGCTCGTCAAACCGCGCATTCGACCAGCGCGTCCCGTTCCACGGCACGCCGCTCTCGTAAGCGGTTGAAAACATGAGGTCCTCCACCGGTCGCCCACCCCAATACACGGCGGTAAACGGCTTCACATTCCACACATCCGTCCAATACCCATCATTCGGCTCCCGCACCGGCACGATCTCGATCCCGGCCTTCGCCGCCGAGTTCTGATAGAGCACCGCCGCATCCACCGCCCCGGCAAAGGCCGCATCCGCCGCCGACAGCTCGATCTTGACCTTGTCGAGCCCCGCCTCCTTGAGGTGGAACCGCGCCTTGTCGGGATCATATTCGCGCTGCGGCAAGTCCTTGTTAAAAAAGCGTTGTCCCTGCCCGATCGGATGGTCATTGCCGACCACCCCATAGCCAAAGAGGATCTTGTCCACCAACTCCTGCCGGTTGATCGCGTATTTGAGCGCGAGCCGCAGATTGCGGTCGGTATAGGGGTCCGAGGTGCACATCATTTCGAAGGTGAAATGCTGCGTGCCGGGCACCGAATGCACCTTGATCCCCGGCGCTTTCTTGATCCGCTCGATGGTCTTCAGATCGAGCTTGTCGATCGCATCCAGATCGCCGGTCAGCAACCCGCTCTGCCGGGCATTGGCATCAATGATCGCCAAGAGCTCGGCCGAGTCGAAAAACGCCCTGTTTTCAAGGTCCCAATGGTCATCATTGCGCGACAGATCGGCCCGGATACCCGGCTCGAAATTGTCGAGCTTATAGGCCCCGCACCCCACCCCGGTTTTCCAATCGACCTTGCCATCTTCCGACATGCCGACGGGGATATGATAGTCGCTGAGGGTAAAGGGGAAATCGGCATTGCCGGAGGTCAGCTCAAACACCACCCGCCCCGGCCCATCGGCCCGCACATCCGCAAGCGACGACAGCAAAGGCTTCGCCGCCGAGGTCGAATCCTCGCCCCGGTGATGATTGATCGAGGCGATCACATCCTCCGGGCTGACGGTCTTGCCATTGTGAAAGGTGAAATCCTTGCGCAGATCGAACACCCAGGTCTTGCCGCCATCCGCCGCTTCCCAGCTTTCGGCCACGCCGGGCACCAGGCTGCCATCGGGGGCGACCTCGGTCATATAGCCGTGGAAACTCTGTAACAGGTTGACCATATAGCCATTTTCGGCGGTGCCCGGGTTCATCGTGTCGGTGGTCTGACCATGGCCCTTGCCGATGCGGATCGTGCCGCCCCGCTTGGGCGCGGCCGCCATCACCTGATCGGCGACGCTGCTGGCGGCGGCGGCGCTGATCCCCGTCGCCACCACCGAGCGCATGAATTGCCGTCGGCTCATGCTGCCCGTGGCGAGGCGGGTCTTGAGGCTTTCCAATGGATGTTTCATCGTGCGTAACTCCCTGTTTTATGGTTATTTTACTGTTGCACTGTGAATATCGGGGCGTGACTACCCCGCGGCACGGCGCAGCGATTGCGCCATGCAGTGAATGCCGCCGCCCATCATGGTGAACATCGACATATCCGGATCATAGACCGTGAACCCGTTGGCGCGCAGCTTGCCGATCAGATCCTTGCTCGCCGCCGGGGCGAGCACGCGATCATTGCCAAAGGACATCACATTACAGCCGAGCGCCATCGTGTCCTTGAACCCCACCGGCACGATTTCGATCTTCTTGGATTTGAGCCACTCGACCACATGATCGGGCGTCGTCTCGAGGCAGACCGCTGCGCATTTCGGCGCGATCATGCAGACCATCAGGTCGATATGGACATAATAGGGGTCGATATAGGCATAATGGACTTCCCAGCCCTCTTTCTCGACCCAGGCCCCGATCTGCCGCGCCGACACTTCCTCGCAGCGCATGCCGGTATAGCCGATCAGCACCGCGCCCGGCTCGATAATATGGAAATCGCCACCTTCGAAATTGCCGGCGCTGACCATGTCATAGATCGGGATGCCCTTCTCGAGATAAAAGCGCAGCGCCGCCGAATACTCGCCGCGCCGCCGCGGGTTGGCCATCTGGGTGATCACCGCGCCCCAGGGCGTCATAAAGCTCGAATCGCGCGCATAGACCCCGTATTTGAGATGTTCATCGGCAGGCAGAGTATGCACCGTCACCCCACCATCGGCATAGGCTGACAGCATCTCGTTATACTGCGTCACCGCCGTCGCATGATCCCACGCCCGCTTGTTGAGCGCGGTATCGCGATAGATCGAGCTAAAGGCGGAATTGTCCATGTGGCCAAAGGTTTCCACCGGCCCCAGCAGCACATCCGACAACACCCCATATTCGCTGTCGATCCCCCAGTCGCGCAGCGCGGTCGTCCCGCCCTCGGCGGCACGGTTGCGCAAAGGCGTCAGGGCGGTCATGGCATCCTTGGGCATGGGATTTTCCTTCCATCGCAAATGTTCAGTCTTGCGAAACAGGCTACAGGTGAGTTGCGCTTGTGGATAACGAATAAATATACTGATCTAGATGAATCCATCTCACCAAAACCCGCGGAACCCGAAAAACCCGACATCCCCTCAACCCCACCAACCCCCGCCAAAAGACCCCGCTCAGCCGCAGAAATTTTCACCTGAGATCAGGGCCTTTGCGGCTTTGGGGTCTGGCACCGCTTTCGGCGCTGGCGCATAGTGTCGACACCATGAGCCGTGCCTGCCTCGAGAAAAAGCTTGAGGTAAATATATTTTAGGCACATAATTTTTAACCATATACCAAATAGGCGATGGCCGATCCCGGAACCATCGCCAGCAACGGGAGACCAAAACGATGAAACGGACGCTTCTCGCATCCCTGATGGCGGCCACCTGCCTCACTGGTGCCGCCTCTGCCGCCGAAGACAAGATCAAGATCGGCCTGATCTACACCCTTTCCGGCCCCGCCGCCGCGCTTGGCGAACAAGGCCGCGACGGCTTTTTGCTGGCCGCAGACCAGATCGGCAAGATCGGCGGTCTGGAGACCGAAATCATCGTCATCGACGATGAGCGCAAGCCCGACCTCGCCGCCAGCAAGGCGCGCGAACTGGTCGAACGCGACGAGGTCGATTTCGTCGTCGGCCCGATTTTTTCCAACATCCTGATCGCGATCCACAAACCCGTCACCGAAAGCGGCGCGATCCTGATCAGCTCGAACGCAGGCACCTCGAATTTCGCCGGCAAGGACTGCCACCCGAATTTCTTCGTGACCTCCTATCAGAACGATCAGAACCACGAGGTCATGGGCGCCTATGCCGAGAAACAGGGCTATCAGAACGTCTTTCTCATGGCCCCCAACTATCAGGCCGGCATCGATAGCCTGAACGGCTTCAAACGCTCCTATTCCGGCGGCGTCGCGGGCGAGGTCTATACCGAACTCGGCCAGCTCGACTTTTCCTCGGAACTGAGCCAGATCGCCGCCTTCCAGCCCGACGCGCTCTTTACCTTCATGCCCGGCGGCATGGGCGTGAACCTCGTCAAGCAATACAATCAGGCGGGTCTCGGCTCGATCCCCTTCCTGTCGGCCTTTACCGTGGATGAAACCACCCTGCCCGCGACCCAGGACGCGGCCGTGGGCTTTCTCGGCGGTGCCACCTGGGCCCCCGACATGGACAACGAGGCGAACAAGACCTTCGTTTCCGGCTATGAAGAGAAATACGGCCACGTCCCCGGCACCTACGCCATGCAGGCCTATGACGCGGCGCAGCTGATCGACAGCGCCGTGCGCAAGGTCGAGGGCAATCTCGAGGACAAGGACGCCCTGCGCGCCGCCCTCAAAGAGGCCGATTTCGCCAGCCCGCGCGGCGATTTCACCTTCGGCAACAACAACTACCCGATCCAGGATTTCTATCTGGTCAAGGCGGTCAAACGTGAGGACGGCAAATACGCCACCTCCATGGTCGAGCGTATCTTCGACGACTATCAGGACAATTATGCCGCCGAGTGCGACATGAAGTAACCCTGACCCTGGACCCAAGCCGCGATCGGAACATTCCCCGATGACAAACCTGTTCATCCTGCAACTAATGAACGGCCTTCAATTCGGCGTCTTGCTGTTTCTGATCGCGGCCGGTCTGACCCTGATCTTCGGGATCATGGATTTCGTCAATCTCGCCCATGGTGTGCTCTACATGGTGGGCGGCTATCTCATGGCCACGTTCGTGGCCCTGACCGGCAGCTTCACCATGGGGCTGCTGCTCGCCCTGCCCACCGCGCTGGTGGTGGGTCTGGCGCTGGAATATCTGGTGATCCGAAAACTCTATCACCGCTCGCATCTCGATCAGGTGCTGGCCACCTTCGGCCTTCTCATGATCATCACCGAAGGGGTCAAGATCCTCTGGGGCAGCAGCCCGCTTTCGGTGCCGATCCCACCGCTTCTCGATGGGGCGATCCCGCTCATCGGGCAGGTGAAATACCCGATCTACCGTCTCGCCATCATCGCCACCGGTCTGGCGGCGGCGGCCGGTCTCTATCTCATCGTGAACCACACGCGCATCGGCATGCTGCTGCGCGCCGGCGCCACCAACCGCAACATGGTCGCGGCCCTTGGCGTCAATATCTCGCGGCTCTTCCGGCTGGTCTTTGCCTTTGGCGTGATGCTCGCCTGTTTCGCGGGCATGATGGTCGCGCCGATCCTGTCGGTCGACACCGGCATGGGCGAAAGCATCCTCATCCTGACCTTCGTGGTGGTGGTCATCGGCGGCATCGGCTCGATCCGGGGGGCGTTTCTCGGCGCGCTTCTGGTGGCCACGGTGGACACATTGGGCGGCACCTTTGGCCCGATCCTGCTGCGCATGGTGTTTGATCCCGCCACCGCCTCGCAGGTGGGCCGGACCCTCGCCCCGATGCTGGTCTATATCCTGATGGCCATCATCCTCTTTGCCAAACCCGCGGGCCTCTTTGGGCGCAAGCCGGTATGAGTGACATGACCACACCTCCGACGACCCGCCCCGCCCCGCGCCTGCGTGGCCGCACCAAGGCCGCCCTCGTGCTCTTTGTCCTCGCGGCGCTGCTGCCGGTCTTTGCCTGGGCCACCAACGATCCCTATCTGGTGGTGATCGGCACCCGCATCCTCGCCTATGCCATCGCCGCCATGGCGCTCGACCTGATCCTCGGCTACGGCGCGATGGTGAGCTTTGGCCACGCCGCCTATCTCGGCTTTGGCGCCTATGCGGTCGCGGTGCTGAGCCGCCATGGCGTCACCGACATCACCCTGCATCTGCTCGCCGGCATCAGCCTCTCGGCGGTCTTTGCGCTGATCACCGGCTGGATCTCGCTGCGCACCCGCGGCATCTATTTCATCATGATCACTCTGGCCTTTGGTCAGATGGCCTATTTCTTCTTCGTGTCGCTGTCGTCCTATGGCGGCGACGACGGGGTGACGCTCGACGCGCGCTCGACCGTGCTGGGCCAGCCCTGGCTCGAAAACGATCAGGTGCTCTATTACACGGCGCTGGCGCTGTTGATCGGGCTCTTTACCCTCTGCGCCCGCATCGTCACCTCGCGTTTTGGCCGCGTTCTCACCGGCACCCGTGAAAACACCACGCGGATCGAGGCGCTGGGCTTTGCGCCCTTCCGCTATCAGCTCACCGCCTTCGTGATCTCCGCCTGCATGACCTCGGTCGCGGGCGTCATGCTCGCCAATCAGGCCGAATTCATCTCGCCCGCCTTCATGTCTTGGCATGTCTCGGGCGAGCTGATCGTGATGGTGGTGCTCGGCGGCATCGGCAATCTCACCGGGGCCATCGGCGGCGCCTTCCTCGCGCTCATGCTCGAAGAGCTGCTCAACATCTTCACCGAACATTGGAAGCTCTTCTTCGGGGTCATCCTCGTGCTGGTGGTGCTCTATTCGCCCGACGGCATTTCCGGGCTCTTGCGCAAACTCAAGCTGGGGGGCGAGAAATGAGCGGTCTCTCGGTACGCAATCTCAACAAATCCTACGGCGCGCTGCGCGTCACCCATGATCTGTCGCTCGACATCCACCCCGGCGAGCTGCACGCGATCATCGGCCCCAATGGCGCGGGCAAGACGACGCTGATCACCCAGCTCTCGGGTCAGTCCCCCTCGGACAGTGGCGAAATCCTCTTCGACGGGCGCGACATCATGCGGCTCTCGATGCCGGAACGGGTGCATCTCGGCCTCGCCCGCTCGTTTCAGATCACCTCGATCCTGCCGAAATTCACCGTGCTCGAAAACGTCGCCCTCGCGGTGCAGGCCAAGGACGGGTCGAGCTTTCGCTTCTTCCGCGCCGTGGCGCAAGAGGCCCGGCTCAACGCCCGCGCCATGGAGTTTCTCGCCCAGGTCAGCCTCGATCAGAGCGCCGATCTGCCCGCCAGCGCCCTCTCGCATGGCGATCACCGGCGGCTCGAACTGGCCATGGCGCTGGCTAGCGAGCCGAAACTCCTGCTGCTCGACGAGCCGCTCGCCGGCACCGGCGGCCAGGATGCCGAGGCGTTGGTCGATCTGCTCGCCGCGCAAAAGGGCCGCATCACCATCGTGCTCATCGAACATGACATGGGCGCGGTGTTTTCGCTCGCCGACCGGATTTCGGTGCTGGTCTATGGCGAAATCATCGCCACCGGCACGCCCGAAGAAATCCGCAACAACGCCGCCGTGCGCGCCGCCTATCTCGGCGACGAAGAGGCCGAGGAGATCCCATGCTGAGCGTTGAAAACCTCCGCGCCGCCTATGGCGAAAGCCAGGTGCTCTTTGGCGTGAGCCTCGATGTGAACGAAGGCGAGGTGGTGACGCTTCTGGGCCGCAATGGCATGGGCAAGACGACCACCGTCAACACGGTCTTCGGCCTGCTCAAGCCGCGCGACGGCCGGGTCTCGGTCGATGGTATCGACCTCACCGGGGCCGAACCGCATCGCGTCGCCGAGGCCGGGCTCGGCCTCGTCCCCGAGGGCCGCCAGATCTTCCCGACGCTCACCGTCACCGAAAACCTCATCGCCACCGCCCGCGCCCGCGGCCCGGCGAAATGGACGCTCGAGCGCATCTTCGACCTCTTCCCGCGCCTCAAGGAACGCCGCCGCAACATGGGCAATCAACTCTCGGGCGGCGAACAGCAGATGCTCGCCATCGGCCGCGCCCTGATGACCAACCCGAAACTCGTGGTGCTCGACGAGGCGACCGAAGGCCTCGCGCCGCTGATCCGGCAGGACATCTGGTCCTGCCTCGCGCGGCTCAAGGACGAAGGCGAGGCGATCCTCGTGATCGACAAGAATGTCGACGCGCTGACCCGGCTCGCCGACCGCCATGTGGTGCTCGAGCGGGGCAATGTGGTCTGGACGGGCAGCACGCCCGATTTCCTCGCCACCCCGGAGATCAAGGAACGATTTCTTCAGGTTTGAACCGATAACAGAGAGGTAATTGAGATGGACATGACTGCCGGCGTGACCCGCGCCAATGAGGGTCTTGAAAACATCAGCTGGAACATTCTCGGCCAGACCTACGTGCCGAAACAGCATTCCGAGGGCTCGCTTTCGTGGCACGCGACCCTGCCCAAGGGCACCTTCGTGCCGCCCCATATCCACCCGACACAGGATGAATTCATCTATGTGCTCGAAGGCCGGTTCGATCTCATCCTCGACGGGGCCAACACCCATGCCGAACCCGGCGATCTGGTGCGCATGCCCAAGGGCATCCCGCATGGCATCTTCAACAAGACCGACAGCACCATCAAATGCCTGTTCTGGGTCTCGCCGAGCCAGCGGCTCTTTGATCTCTTCTGGGCACTGCACAATCTCGGGCCCGAGCCGAACCCGGCCGAGGTCGTCGCCATCTCGGCCCAGCACGAGGTCGACTTCCTGCCGCCCGAGGATGTGTAACCGATGAAGGTTATCATCGCAGGGGCCGGGATCGGCGGGCTGACAACGGCACTGATGCTGCACGCCCGCGGCATCAAGGCCGAGATTTACGAGGCCGCCCGCGAGGTGCGCGAAGTGGGGGTCGGCATCAACGTGCTGCCCCATGCCATCCGCGAGCTCGACGCGCTGGGCCTGCTGCCCGCGCTCGACGCGGTCGGGCTGCGCACCCGCAAGCTTTCTTACCTCACCCGTGACGGGAGCGAAGTCTGGTCGGAACTGCGCGGTCTGCACGCAGGCCATGACGTGCCGCAATTCTCGATCCATCGCGGTCGGCTGCAGAAACTGATCTATGATGCGGTGATCGACCGGCTCGGCCCGGACGCGATCCGCACCGGCTGCCGCCTCGCCGGCATGGTGCAGGACGAGGCGGGCGTCACCGCCCATTTCTCCGACAATCACGATGGCGGCGCCGGCACCACGGTGCGCGGCGATGTGCTCATCTGCTGCGACGGCATCCATTCGGCGGGCCGCCGCATGTTCTACCCCAAGGAACCGGGGCCGAGCTGGCAGGGCGTCATGATGTGGCGTGGTGCCGTCGATTGGGACGTCTGGGACGACGGTGAGAGCATGGCGATCAGCGGCGGCCTCGGCGGCAAGCTGGTGCTCTACCCGATTGCGCCGCCCAAGGATGGCAAACAGCTGATGAACTGGGTGGTGAACATCCGGGTGCAAGATCCCGAACTGTCGCCGCCCCCCGCCAGCAACTGGTCGCGTCAGGTGCCGCTCTCGCTGGTCCTGCCCTATGCCCGGCGCTTTACCGTGCCCGGCTGCGATATCGAGGCGCTGGTGCGCGCCACGCCCAGCATCTTTGAATATCCGATGGCCGACCGCGATCCGCTGCCGCGTTGGACCTTTGGCCGGGTCACGCTCTTGGGCGATGCGGCGCATCCGATGTACCCGGTGGGCTCCAATGGCGCGAGCCAGGCCATTCTCGATGCCCGCTGCCTCGCCGATGCGCTGGCCCGTGCCGAACACCCGCGCGCGGCGCTCTGGAGCTACGAACAGGACCGGCTGCCGAAAACCGCAGAGGTGGTGCGCAACAACCGCTCCGGCGGGCCCGAAGGCGTCATCGACGCGGTCGAACGGCTCGCCCCGGCGGGGTTCAAGAACATCGAAGATGTGCTGAGCTATGAGGACCGCGAGGCCATCGTCGGCGGCTATGCCAAGCTGGCGGGCTTTGGCAAGGTCACTCGCGTCGAAAAGACCGGCTGAACCACGGGCGCGGGCGGCTCACACCGCCCGCAGCACCAGCGACACGCCTTGGCCCACGCCGACGCACATGCTGGCCAGACCCAATCTGCCATGCCCCGCCGCCAGATCGCGCGCCAAAGTGCCCACAAGCCGCGCCCCCGACATCCCCAAAGGATGGCCAAGCGCAATCGCCCCGCCATTGCGGTTGATATGCTCCGCCCGCCAGTCGAGGCCGAGCTGATCCAGAACCGCAATCGCCTGCGCCGCAAAGGCCTCGTTGAGCTCGATGAGATCGAACGCCTGCGCATTGATCCCCAGCCGCGCACAGAGCCTCTCGGTCGCGGGCACCGGGCCGAGCCCCATCACCCGAGGCGCAAGCCCCGCACTCGCCCCGCCCTCGATCCGCGCCAGCGGCGTGAGCCCATGCCGCTTGACCGCCGCCTCCGAGGCGAGGATCAGCGCCGCCGCCCCGTCATTGACCCCCGAGGCATTGCCCGCCGTGACCGTCCCGCCCTTGCGAAACGGGGTCGGCAGCGACGCCAGCTTCTCGAGGCTCGTCTCGCGCGGATGCTCGTCGCGTTCCACCTCCACCGCCGCACCCTTGCGCTGTGCGAGGCTCACCGGCGCGATCTCCTGGGCGAACCGCCCCGAGGCCTGCGCCGCCAGCGCCCGCTCCTGGCTTGCCAGCGCAAAGGCATCCTGATCGGCGCGCGACACGCCACAGGCCTCGGCCACGTTCTCGGCCGTCTCCGGCATGCTGTCGATCCCGTATTGCGCCTCGATCGCCGGGTTCACAAAGCGCCAGCCAATCGTCGTGTCGTAAATCTCGGCCCGCCGCGAATAGGCGGCCTCCGCCTTCGGCATCACCAAGGGCGCGCGGCTCATGCTCTCGACACCGCCCGCGACAATGAGATCGGCCTCGCCCGCCCGGATGGCCCGCGCGCCGGTCATCACCGCATCCATCCCCGACCCGCAGAGCCGGTTGAGCGTCAGCGCCGGCACGCTCTCGGGCAGCCCCGACAAGAGCACCGCCATCCGCGCCACATTGCGATTGTCCTCGCCCGCCTGATTGGCACAGCCAAGGATCACCTCATCCACCGCCGCCCAGTCTAACTGCCCCTGCCGCGCCATCAGCGCCCGGAGCGGATGCGCCGCCAGATCGTCGGTCCGCACCCCCGCCAGCGCCCCACCATAGCGGCCAATCGGCGTCCGGATATAGTCGCAGACAAAGACCTCAGCCATGCCCTAGCCCCGCGCGATCTCGGCCGTGGCCTCGATCTCCAGCAACGCCTCATCCTCGACAAGCCCCGCCACGATGAGCATCGACATCGCCGGGAAATGCCGCCCCAGCACCTTGCGGTAGACCTCGCCCACCTCGCGCTGCCGGGCAAGATATTCCGCCTTGTCGATCACGAACCACGTGAGCCGGGTGATGTCGCCCACCTGCCCGCCGGCGGCCTCGACCACATCGACGATATTGCGCAAGGCCTGCTCCATCTGGCCGATGAAATCATGGCTCTCGAACACCTGATCCGCGGTCCAGCCGATCTGCCCGCCGACATAGAGCGTGCCGCTTTGCGACAGCACGCCATTGGCATAGCCCTTGGCCGGTTTCCAGCCCTCGGGCTGGACAATCTCATGGGTCATCTTGCTCTCCAATATAGGGTAGAAATCTCTCGCGCAGCGGCCCATCCCATGGCGCGGGCCGCCCTGCAGCATCGACATGGACAAGGGTCGACCGCGCGGTGAACCGCGCCTCCTCGCCCGCCCGCGCCCGCAGCTCGAAACTGGCGCTCGTCCGACCGAGCCGCATCACCCCGAGACTGATGTCGAGCATATCGCCATGCCGCGACGGCGCGTGAAATTGGGCTTCGGTCTGCACCGTCGGCACCCCGGCGGTGACCAAGAGCCTCTCGAACGGCAGGCCAAGACATTCGGCGAAAAAGCTCTCGACCACATCATTCATCATCTCGAAATAGCGCGGATAGAAGACGATCCCCGCCGGGTCGCAATGTTTGAACATCACCTTCTGGGTATAGTGGAAGAGACGCGCGCTCATGGCTTGCCCGCCGCCGCCTCGGCCTGCTGCTTGAGGATGAACCGCTGGATCTTGCCGGTAGCGGTCTTCGGCAGGCTGTCGCAGAACTTGACGCTGCGCGGGTATTTGAAGGGCGCAATGCTCGCCTTCACATGGTCCTGTAGCGCCTTGATGGTCTCGTCGCTCGCCGCCGCCGGATCGCAGAGCACCACATGCGCCTCGACGATATGGCCCCGCGCCACATCCGGCGCGCCGATCACCGCGCATTCCGACACCAAAGGATGCGCCAAAAGCGCCGCCTCGACCTCGGGCCCCGCGATATTATAGCCCGCCGAGACGATCATATCATCATTGCGCGCCGCGAAATGAAGCCGGCCGTCCTCGTCCATCCAGAACGTGTCGCCGGTGATGTTCCAGCCGCCCTGCACATACTCCGCCTGCCGCGCATCGGCGAGATACCGACACCCCGTCGGCCCCCGCACCGCCAGCCGCCCGACCTCGCCGCGCGGCAGCTCCTGCCCTTCGGCATCAATCACCCGCGCCTCATAGCCCCGCACCGGCAGCCCGGTACAGGCGGGCGTGTGATCCTCGAAATGGTTCGACACAAAGATATGCAGCATCTCGGTCGCGCCAATCCCGTCGAGCAGCGGCTTGCCCGTCTTGCGCATCCAATCCTCATAGACCGGCGCCGGAAGCGTCTCGCCCGCCGACACCGCCGCGCGCAGCGACGACAGATCCGCCCCCTCCTCCATCGCCGCCAACATCGCGCGATAGGCGGTGGGCGCGGTGAAACAGACCGTCGCCTTATACTTCTGGATGATCTCGATCATATTCGGCGGCGACGCGGTCTCGAGCAATGTCGCCGTCGCCCCAAAGCGCAGCGGAAACACCGCCAGCCCGCCCAGCCCAAAGGTAAAGGCCAGAGGCGGCGAACCGACGAACACATCCTCCTCCGTCACGCCCAGAACCTCTGCCGCATAGCCATCGGCAATGATCATCAGGTCGCGGTGAAAATGCATCGTGGCCTTCGGCGTCCCCGTCGTCCCCGAGGTGAACCCCAAGAGCGCCACATCATCCTGCGCCGTCTCGACCGCGTCGAACCGCACCGGCTTCTCCAGCGCCATCCGGTCGAGCTCGGCCTCGTGGTTCGACGTGCCATCGAACCCGATGACATGTTTGAGAAACCGGCTCTCGGCGGCACAGGCCTCCATTTCTTCCATCAGCCGCGTGTCGCAGAGCGCGTGACTGATCTCGGCCTTGTCGACGATCTTGGCCAATTCCCCGGCCCGCAGCATCGGCATCGTGTTGACCACCACCGCCCCCGCCTTGGTCGCGGCGAGCCAACAGGCCACCATCGCCGGATTATTGGCCGACCGGATCAGCACCCGGTTGCCCGGCACCACGCCCAGATCCTCGACCAGCACATGCGCCAGCCGGTTGGTCCAGTCGGTCAACTCCTTATAGGTCCGCCGCCGCCCATTGCCGATGAGCGCAGTGTGATCGCCAAACCCCTTGGCCACCATCGCATCGGTCAGTTCCACCCCGGCGTTGAGCCGCTCGGGATAGTCAAACCCCTCGAGCAGCAGATCGGGCCAGCTCTCTTCGGGCGGCAGGTTATCGCGGGCGAAGGTGTCGAGATGCGCGCTTGCCATCATCATGCCGATCCCTCCCGCCCTATGCTGCCGGGACAGACCCGGCCAAATCGATTCCGTCTCATCGAGACCTCTCCTGTTGCTACGTCTCCCCGCCGCCGCGCCGCGCCTTCTGGCGTCTCATCGCGAGGACGGGCCGTTTCCCCTGCGCCTACCGCGCGTCGAGCGCCTGCCGCGCGATGATCACCCGCTGCACATCCGACGCCCCCTCGTAGATGCGCAGCGCCCGGATCTCGCGATAGAGCCGCTCCACCACCGCGCCCGACCGCACCCCATCGCCGCCATGCAACTGCACCGCGCGGTCGATGACCTTCTGCGCCTGTTCGGTGGAAAAGAGCTTGGCCATCGCCGCCTCGCGGGTGACCCGCGCCGCGCCGCTATCCTTGGCCCAGGCCGCCCGATAGACGAGCAGCGCGCTGGCATCTATATCGAGCGCCATATCGGCAATATGCCCCTGCACCATCTGCAACTCGGCCAAGGGCGCACCCTGCACATGACGCTTGCGGACCCGGTCCAGGCTCTCGTCGAGCGCCCGGCGCGCAAAACCCAGCGCCGCCGCGGCCACCGTCGACCGGAACACATCGAGCACCGACATGGCGATCTTGAACCCCTCGCCGGGCTTGCCGATCATGGCACTCACCGGAATGCGGCACTCGGTGAAACGCAAGGTTGCCAGAGGATGCGGCGCGATGGTCTCGAGCCGCTCGCTCACCTCGAACCCCGGCAGCCCCGCAGGCACCACAAAGGCCGAAAGCCCCTTCGCCCCCGGCATATCCTCACTGCGCGCAAACAGCGTGTATACCGACGCGATACCGCCATTGGAAATCCAGGTCTTTTCGCCGTTGAGAATGTAGTCATCGCCATCGCGCGTGGCCGTCATGGTCGAGTTCGCCACATCCGACCCCGAAGCCGGCTCGGTCAGCGCAAAGGCAGAAATCGCCTCGCCCCGCCGCACCAG
Organism: Roseovarius nubinhibens ISM; assembly: GCF_000152625.1. Taxonomy (GTDB): domain Bacteria; phylum Pseudomonadota; class Alphaproteobacteria; order Rhodobacterales; family Rhodobacteraceae; genus Roseovarius; species Roseovarius nubinhibens. The sequence continues at coordinate 819,324 of NZ_CH724156.1, forward strand.
CGGCAGCCATTCCTCGCGCTGCGCCCGGGTCCCGAAAAGCGACAGCGCCCCGGTACCAAGCCCCTGCATCGCAAAGGCAAAATCCGCCAGCCCATCATGCCGCGCCAAGGTCTCGCGGATCAGGCAGAGCCGCCGCACATCGAGCCGCCCGTCAGGCTCTGCCGGGTCCACGGCGGCATGGTTCAACCACCCCGCTTTGCCCAGCGCCGCCACCAGCGCCCGACAGGCCGCATCGGTGTCGCCATGGTCGATCCCGCCCAGCTCTGACGCCGCCCAATCGTCGAGTTTCCGTGCCATTTCAGCATGTTCAGCCTCGAAAAACGGCCAGGAGAGAAAGCTCTGATCCGCCATCAATCGCCCTCGAACACCGGGGTTTCCTTGGCCACAAAGGCCCGGTACGCCCGCTCGAAATCCGCCGTCTGCATACAGATCGCCTGCGCCTGCGCCTCGGCCTCGATCGCCTGTTCAATCGACATCGACCATTCCTGCGCCAGCATGGTCTTGGTCATCATATGCCCGAAATTCGGCCCCCGGCCGATCCGTTCCGCCAGCTCCCGCGCCGCCCCGTCAAGGTCATCCGCCGCCACGACCCGGTTGTAAAACCCCCAGGCCGCGCCTTCCTCGGCGCTCATCGACCGCCCGGTATAAAGAAGCTCTGCCGCCCGCCCCTGCCCGATGATCCGGGGCAGGATGGCACAGGCCCCCATGTCACAGCCGGCAAGCCCGACACGGGTAAAGAGAAAGGCGCATTTCGCCTCCGGCGTGCCAATCCGCAGGTCCGAGGCCATGGCGATAATCGCGCCCGCGCCAACGCAGATCCCGTCAATCGCCGCAATGATCGGCTTGCCGCAATTGACCATCGCCTTGACCAGATCGCCGGTCATCCGGGTAAAGGCCAGAAGCTCCTTCATGCTCATCTTGGTGAGCGGCCCGATGATGTCATGCACATCGCCGCCCGAGCTGAAATTGCCCCCGTTCGAGGCAAAGACCACCGCCGTCACGTCATCGGCATAGCTCAGGTCGCGGAACCAATCGCGCAGCTCGGCATAGCTGTCAAAGGTCAGCGGGTTCTTGCGCTCGGGCCGGTCCAGCGACACGGTCGCGATCCCATCTTCGATCTCGCAACGGAAATGGCGGACATCACTGCGCATGGCCTAGCTCTCCCGCTCGCCGAGACTGGCGACAAGCCCATCGAGACGCGCGGCAATATCGGCGCATTCATCCGGGCTGAACCCGGCCAGCATCTCGTCGATCCACGCCTCATGCGCTGCCGCCTGCGCCGCGAACTCTTCCTGCCCGCGCTTGGTCAGCCGCACCATCGAGGCCCGCCGATCCCCCGGCACCGGCACCCGCACCACCGCGCCATCCTGCGCCAGCCGGTCGACGATGCCCGTGACATTGCCGTTCGACACCCGAAGCACGCCCGAAAGCTGGCTCATCTTGAGCCCCTCTTCATAGCGCGACAGCGCCGCCATCACGTCAAAGCGCGGCAGCGTCGAGGCAAATTCCTGCCGCAGCTTTTCGCGCAGCTCGCTTTCAATGATCCGGCTGGTTTTCAAAAACCGCAGCCAGAGCCGCAGCCGCGCCTTCGACGCGGCCTCTTCAGAACGCTGTTCAGGTTGAATACTCATATTTCCCCTCCAGAAAGGCTTAACGCATGACCATTGACCGACCGCGCCGCCTCTGAACACAGCCAAAGCGCCGTGCCCGCGACCTCGTCGGTTTGCACAAATCTCTTTTGCGGATTGCCCCGTTGCAGCGATTTCGCCGCCTCCTCAGGGCTCATCCCGGTTTTCTCCACGATGGTCTCGATCGACCGCTCAAGCATCGGCGTCTCGACAAAGCTGGGGCAGATCGCATTGACCGTGATCCCCAGCGGCGCAAGCTCCATCGCCAGCGCCCGGGTGAGGCCGACAACCCCGTGTTTCGCCGCCACATAGCCCGCGACATAGGGATAGCCCTTGAGCCCCGCGGTCGAGGCCACGGCAATCATCCGGCCCCAGCCCGCCGATTTCATATCCGGCAGCGCTGCCTGCCAGGTGTTGAACACGCCGGTGATATTGACCGCCAGCATCGCCTCCAGGCTCTCGGCGCGCATCCGGGCAAAGGGCTCGCTCTCGGCCGCGCCCGCATTGGCCACCGCCACCGTCACCGGCCCGCGCTTGGCCCGCGCCGCCGCAAAGGCCGCCTGCACCGCCGCCGCATCGGTCACGTCGCAAATCTCATAGGGCAGGCCCTGCGCCTTGAGAGGTGCCTCGCGCCGACCCAGGATGGTGACCTCGGCGCCCGCCTCGGCAAAGGCCCGCGCCGTCTCGGCCCCGACGCCTGTGCCGCCGCCCGTCACCACCACATGCCGCGCCGCGCCGCTCATACCTTGCCCACCATCTCTGCCTGCCGATCCGCCAGCCGCCACGCCTGATCGCGCCCCGCCGCATAGGGCTTGGGCCAGCTCTCCTGCCGATCGCCAAGATCGCTCGCCGCGCGCAGCGTCCAATAGGGATCCGCCAGATGCGGCCGCGCCAGACAGACAAGATCCGCCCGCCCCGCCATCAGGATCGAATTGACGTGATCCGCCTCATAGATATTGCCCACCGCCATGGTCGCGATCCCCGTCTCGTTGCGGATACGGTCCGAGAACGGCGTCTGGAACATCCGGCCATAGACCGGCTCGGCCTCCGGCGTGGTCTGCCCGGCCGAGACGTCAATGATATCCGCCCCCGCCGCATGAAAGCGCCGCGCGATCTCGACCGCGTCATCGGGCGTCACCCCCGCCTCCCCGACCCAGTCATTGGCCGAAATCCGCACCGACATCGGCTTGTCCTCAGGCCAGGCCGCCCGCATCGCCGCAAACACCTCGAGCGGATAGCGCATCCGGTTCTCGAGACTGCCGCCATACTTGTCCGTCCGCACATTCGACACCGGCGAAATGAAGGACGAGATGAGATAACCATGCGCCGCGTGCAGCTCGATCATGTCGAACCCGGCCCGCGCCGCCATCTCGGTGCTGGCAACAAAGGCATCCCGCACCGCATCCATATCCTCGCGGGTCATCTCGCGCGGCGTCGCATTGCCCGCCGACCAGGGCAGGGCCGAGGCCGAGAGAATACCCCAACTCCCGGTCTCGAGAGGCTGATCCATCCCCTCCCAGCCGACCCGCGTCGATCCCTTGCGCCCCGAATGGCCGATCTGGCAACAGATCTTGGCCTCCGTCTCGGCATGCACAAACCCGGTGAGCCGCGCCCAGGCCGCCTCATGCTCCGGCGCGTAGAGACCGGGGCAGCCCGGCGTGATCCGCCCCTCCGGGCTCACACAGGTCATCTCGGTATAGACGAGCCCCGCACCGCCCTTGGCCCGCTCGCCGTAATGCACGAGATGCCAATCTGTGGGACAGCCATCGACCGCCTTGTACTGCGCCATGGGCGACACCACGATCCGGTTGCGCAGCGCCATGTCGCGCAGGCGATAGGGCGCAAACATCGGTGCCCGCACCGGCGCGCCCTTGGCCACCCCGGCCGCCTCCTGAAACCACCGCTCGGCACTTTGCAGCCACGCCGGATCCCGCTCGCGCAGATTCTCATGGCTGATCCGCTGCGACCGCGTCAGCAGCGAATAGTTGAGCTGCACGGGATCGAGATGCAGATAACGCTCCACATCCTCGAACCATTCCACCGAATTGCGCGCCGCCGATTGCAGCCGCAACACTTCGAGCCGCCGCTCGTCCTCATAGCGCGCAAAGGCCGCCTCAAGGCTCTCTTCCCGCGCGATATACTCCGACAGGGCAATCGCGCTTTCCAGCGCCAGCTTGGTCCCCGACCCGATCGAGAAATGCGCCGTCGCCGCCGCATCCCCCAAGAGCACCACATTCTCATGGCTCCACGCCTCACAGAGCACCCGGGGAAACCGCAGCCAGGCCGAGCCGCGAATATGGTTGGCATTGGTCATCAACGCATGACCGCCAAGATGCTCGGCAAAGATCTCCTGACAGATTTCGATGCTCTCCTGCTGGCTCTTCTCGCCGAACCCATAGGCATCGAAGGTCGCCTGACTGCATTCCACGATGAAGGTCGCCGTCTCGGCATCGAACTGATAGGCATGCGCCCAGAGCCAGCCCTTGTCGGTCTCTTCAAAGATAAAGGTAAAGGCATCGTCAAACTTCTGATGGGTGCCCATCCAGACAAACTGACAGAGGCGCTGATCCACATCCGGCTTGAACGCCTCGGCAAATTCCATCCGCGTCTTGGAGTTGAGCCCATCCGCCGCCACCACGACATCATACTCGGCCTTATACTCCGACGCCGCGCCGACCTCGGTCTCAAACCGCATATCGACGCCAAGCTCGCGCGCCCGCTCCTGCAGGATCAACAACAGCCGTTTGCGCCCGATCCCGCAGAACCCATGCCCGGTCGACAGCATCTTCTGCCCCCGGTGATGCACCGCGATATCGTCCCAATAGGCGAAATGATCGCGGATCACCGCGGCGCTTTTTGCGTCATTTTCCGCAAGGTTATCAAGCGTCTCATCCGACAGGACCACGCCCCAGCCAAAGGTGTCATCGGCCCGGTTGCGCTCGAACAGGGTGATCTCGGCCTCGGGCTGACGCAGCTTCATCGAGATCGCAAAATAAAGCCCCGCAGGACCGCCGCCCAATACCGCTATTCGCATCTGTCCAAGCCTCCCCGTTCGGCCCCCGGTCTCACCGGGCTTGCCGACCAGCTTAGGCCGCACGGGTCGTTATTTCAAGCTAATATTATTTAGGCTTGAAATATATTCCTCCCGGCCCTAGCCTGATCTCATAGAGACCCGCCCAAATTGGCACATAAACGGAAGGCTCCCAAATGGCCGTCACCCTCACGCATCTGGATGACATCGCAATTGCCACGGTCGACAACCCGCCGGTCAACGCGGTCAACCACGCGGTCCGCGAGGGGCTTCTCGCGGCGCTGGCCGAGACCGAGGCCAATCCTGCCATCCGCGCCACCATCCTGCTCTGCGCCGGGCGCAGCTTTATCGCCGGGGCCGACATCCGCGAATTCGGTCAGCCGCCGAAACCGCCGCATCTGCCCGATGTGATCGACCGTATGGAGGGCGCGACCAAACCCTGGCTCGCCGCGATCCATGGCACGGCTCTGGGCGGCGGGCTCGAGATTGCGCTCGGCTGTCACTACCGCATCGCCGCCCCAAGCGCCCGGCTCGGCCTGCCCGAGGTGACGCTCGGCCTCATCCCCGGCGCGGGCGGCACCGTCCGCCTGCCGCGCCTCATCGCCGCCGAAGAGGCGCTCGAGATGATCTCGGGCGGCAAACCTGTGACCGCCCCCAAAGCGCTCGACATCGGGCTCATCGACGCGCTGGCCGAAGGCGATCTGCAAGAGGCGGCGCTCGACTTTCTGCGCGCCCGGCTTGATGCGCCCCTGCCCACACCGCTGCGCCACCGCCAGCCTCACGCCCCGCGCGATGCCGCCGACTGGGACAAGCGCCGCCAACGTCTGCACGCCCGCGCCCGCGGTCAGGCCGCGCCCTTGGCCGCGCTTGAGGCCATCGAAACCGCGCTCAAGGAGCCGGCCGATCTCGCCCTCGCCCGCGAACGCGACAGCTTTCTGCGTCTCAAATCCCACCCCGAAAGCGCCGCGCTGCGCCATGTCTTCTTTGCCGAACGCGCCGCCGGTCAGATGCCCCGGCTCAAAGACGTCACCCCCGGCCCGCTCACCCAGATCGGCGTGATCGGCGGCGGCACCATGGGCGCGGGCATCGCCACCGCCTGCCTCCTGGCCGATCTCCCCGTCACCTTGATCGAACGCGACGCGGCCGCCTGCGAGGCAGGTCGCGCCCGCGTCACCGACAGTCTCGACGGCGCCCGCGCCCGGCGCCTCATCGACGCCGACCGCCATGCCACCCTCCTGTCACAGCTTGCCACCGACACCGATTACGCCGCCCTCACCGGTGCCGACCTGGTGATCGAGGCGGTCTTCGAGGACATGGATCTGAAGCACGCGGTCTTTGCCGCGCTCGACGCCCACACGCGCCCCGACTGCATCCTCGCCTCCAACACCTCCTATCTCGACATTAACGACATCGCCCGCGCCACCGCCCAGCCGGACCGCGTCATCGGGCTGCATTTCTTCTCGCCCGCCCATGTGATGAAACTGCTCGAACTGATCGTCACCGACCGCGCCTCGGACCGGGCACTGGCCACCGGATTTGCGCTGGGAAAAAGGCTGCGAAAACTCACCGTTCCGGCGGGAGTTTGCGACGGATTTATCGGAAATCGCATACTGTCGTCTTACCGACGCGATACCGACGCAATACTGCAAGACGGCGCAACGCCCTCGCAGATCGATCAGGCGATGCGCGATTTCGGCTTTCCCATGGGGATTTTCGAGATGCAGGACCTCGCCGGGCTCGACATTTCCTGGGCCATGCGCAAGCGCCGCGCCGCCACCCGCGACCCCAGCGAACGCTATGTCGACATCGCCGACACGCTCTGCGAAGCGGGCCGGTTCGGGCGCAAAACCGGCCGCGGCTGGTATCTCTACGAGGATGGCAAAACCCCCATCCCCGACCCCGAGGTCGAAGAGATCGCCCGCCAAAGCGCCGCCGCCGCCGGCATCACCCGGCGCAGCTTTAGCGATGACGAAATCATCTCCCGCATCCTCGCCACCATGCAGCGCGAGGGCGAGGAAATTCTCAATGAAAACATCGCGGAACGCGCATCCGATATCGACGTTGTGATGATCAACGGCTACGGTTTCCCCCGCTGGCGCGGCGGCCCGATGTATATGGCCGGCCATCGCAACAGCTGACCCGCGCAACGAGAAGGAACGCCCCATGACCACGCAACCGACCCCCAGCCGCGACTGGGACGACGCCTTCAACAACATGGGACATGTGGCAGGCTCTGAAAAGCTGCCCGGCCAATGGCAGGCCGAGGCCACCGCCTATCGCGACGCCACCCAAGGCTGGACCTGCGACATCGCCTATGGCGACGCGCCGCGCGAACGGCTCGACCTGCTGCGCCCCGAGGGTGCGGCCCGTGGCCTCGCCATCTTCATCCACGGCGGCTTCTGGATGCGCCTCGACAAATCCTACTGGAGCCACCTCGCCGAAGGCGCCCGCGCCAACGGCTGGGCCGTCGCCATCCCGAGCTACACCCTCGCCCCCGAGGCCCGCATTTCGGAGATGACCCGCCAAATGGCCCGCGCCGTGACCCGCGCCGCTGCCGAGATCGACGGCCCGATCCGTCTTGCCGGTCACTCGGCAGGCGGCCATCTCGTCACCCGGCTCATCTGCGGCGACAGCACCCTGCCCAGCGAGGTTCTGAGCCGCATCACCGGCGTCACCTCGATCAGCGGCCTGCACGACCTGCGCCCGCTCATGCACACCGCAATGAATGACACGCTGCATCTCGACCCGATCGAGGCCGCCGCCGAAAGCGCCGCCCTCCAGACCCCGCACCCCGGCCAGCACCTGACTTGCTGGGTCGGCGGCGGCGAACGCCCCGAATTCATCCGGCAGTCACAGCTTCTGGCGCTGATGTGGGACGGGCTTGACACCGACTGCCGCCTCGAGATCGACGGCGACCACAATCACTTCACCGTGCTCAAAGACCTGCGCCGCCCCGACAGCCCGATCACCCGGGCCTGGCTCGGCACCTGAAGGACCCGCATCCAAGGGCTGCCCCTAACCCTATGGTCCAATTCATCCGAATCGAGTGATGTGCTATAAAGTCCCGGATTTTCTTTCCATGGGGAGGGGAGAAAAATGGGACTGCGAATTGATTTAAAACGACTTTTTTTCATACTCACATTGACCGCGATGCCGGTGCCGGGCGCCGCGCAATCCTTCGACGCACGGGACATGATCGGCCTCGGCGTCGAGATCCTGAACCAGCAAAGACGCCAGCAGCAGCAACAACAGCAGCGGCAACCCCAGCGCCAGCCCCAGACACAGCAATATCAGCAACCTCAGACGACGCAGAAAACTCCGCCAAAGCCCGACCCGGCCAAGGCCGCGCGCCGCGCCGAGGTGCTCGAGATGCAGGCGCATCTCAATCGGCTGGGCTATGACGCGGGGCCCGTGGATGGCATCCCCGGCGCCCGCACCCGCGCCGCCCTCAGCGCCTTTGAGCGCGATCACGGCCTGCCCTCCGATGGTCAGCTCGACGCCGCCGCCCTCGCCGTTCTGCGCAACAGCACCGCGCCACGGCAAGAGACTTACACAGGCCAAACTTACACTGGTCAAACCTACACTGGCCAATCCTACACAGGTCAGCCAGACACCACTCAGCACACCACGCAATACGGCACCGAGCAATACACTCCGGGCCACTCAGAGACGGCCCAAGCTCCGCTCACCCTCACTCTCGGCAGCAACGGTGCCATCGACCCGCAAAGCGGCCTACGCCTGCCCTCTCCCGCGCGCTTTGGAGAGGCTGTGCTCACCGGCTGGCCTGTCCAACGCGGGCCGCTGTCCCAGCAGACCGTCAAACTCAACCGAAGAGACGTCGCTGCCGCCGCGCTTGATCTCGCAGCCTATGTGGATCTGCACGTGCTCAAGAGCTTTCCGGACATCATGAGCGACGAAAAGATCGCCACCGAATATGCCCATCGCTTTCTCGGGGGCGACATGCAGGCGCGGTATCTTGGGGACTGCGGTGCGGGCTGCTATCGGCAAACGCCCTATTCGGCCTGGCTCGGCGCGACCGAATTTGAACGTCAGGCCACCTATCAACGCTTCGTGCAGGAGATCGTGCCGCAGCTCATCTCGCACGCGCCAGAGTTCCCGATCCCGACCATCGAAATCATTCAGGTCAAGCTTGGCCAGTATGACCATGCGACACAGAGCTTTCCGCTGGAGGCCGCCGGACCACGCACCGGGTATTTCGGTTTTGTGAACGCCATCGCTGCCAAATCCGGCCAGATCACCGGCCCCGATCTAAAGAAACTGCCGATGGATCCGGGCACAGCCGCAGAGTTCGCCGCGCATTTCGGCCCCGGGCAACGCCTGGTCTATATCGCCTATGACACCACCGTTGGCCCCGCCCGGATCTGGCCCTACGGGGTCCACAACTATGAGCTCCCCATAAAGGTCACCGGCCTACGCGTGTCACTCGACCCTGAATTGCAAGATGTGGTCTATGCGATCCACCCGGCCGACGCGCCCGAGACCGATGTCGCGGTCCGCGATGGGGTGGTCTGGGCACAAGGCCGCGTCGCGCTTCCCGCCACCCGGTTCGAGATCGCATCGCCTGCCCCGCTCAAAAACAACCTGTGGACCGCGCTCAAACCGCGGATCGACTCATTGGTCGATGTCTCGACCTTGCCCGATCAAGTGATCCTCGACCGCTTGCCCGGGCTCAACCTGTCGCAGGCCGAGCTTCATCAGCTCGCCGTCACCGCTCTGGGCCGCGAGCCCTCTCCCGCAGAGTTCAACGACCTGCTGCGCGACGGTGGCCGTAGCAGCCATTTCAACGACCCGTTCGTCAAATTCCGTCTGGTCGGCGGCATCAAATCCCACCTCAGCGCCGCGCGCCCCAAGGACGAGAGTTTCGACAGTACCATCCCGCTCCGCGTCTATTGCGAAACCAATCTGCAAACCTACGATTTCGCCAAGGCGGCCTTCCCGCTCAAGCCGAATTGCGCGCGACATTTCATGGAGATCGGCCACGAGCTGTCGCAGCTCGGGATCGCAAGCGCGGGCGGGCTGAACTTTGACGGGGCGACGATTTTTCCCTCGGCCCTGCCCATGCCCATGCAAGAGGCCGAACCTTTCTCAAGGGCCGTGGTGAAAACACTGCTCTCCTTTGAAACCGATCTGTCTCTCTCGGTGCGTCAGACCGAGGCTGGCCCGGTCCTCACCCTGGAAACGACGCCGCCGCGCAATCTGCAGTTCCACCCGCAGGCCGACCTTGCCGCCGCGGCCCAGCCCTTCGGCCCCGCGACCGCCGGCCCTGACAGCGGGACAGGTACAGACGCCAGCCTCCGGCAATGGAACGCCAACAAGGCCGATGACATGGCGGCACTGGCAGAGCTTCCGACCGAGGTTCGCGCCCTGCCGCTGGACGCGAGCCAGCTTGGCTCAGACGGGGTCTTGGGCAAATTGCATGTCACCCTCTTCAGCCAGAGAGAGATGGGCGCGCTCACCCCGCTGGCGCAACGCTCGCAGCTCATGCAGCGCCGGAACGCTGACCTCGCAGCACCACTGGGTGTCCCCCCCGATCACCTGATCTCGGTGGCCGAGAACAGCCAGCATCTCCCGGTCTTCGCCCTTTTGCCCGCGCCCGCCGACAGCTACCGCGTGACCCTTCCCGCAGACGGCTATGGCCGGTCACAGCTCGACCTGATCACCGAACTCGAGGTCACCAAAGCCGTCAAACTGCGGCTGGCCAGCGATCGCGAAGCCATCCTGCTTCTGGCCCGCCCGACCATGGCCATGGCGACCGAGACCCGCAACGGGCCTGTCATTGAGCGGTTTGAATTTGCCGCCCCCGACGGCGGCATCGCCACGGTCTCGCGCCTCGAGACCCCGCCGCGCTACATTTTGATGCGCAATCTTGCCGCCCGCTTTGGCATCGACCCGGCGCCCATTCTCGAGGCCAGCCTGGCGCATCCCAACGAGCTCTCGATCTATGACAAACGCGCCCGCTACGAAGATCTTCTGGCCAAGCTCGCAGAGATCCCCATCGACACCAGCCTGCCCCGCTATTGGCTGGTCGGCACGGCGCGGCTTGGCAATTACGACTTCGACAAACACGGCTATCCCATCTCCTCGGTCGCCCTCGGCCTGCCCGAATTGCAACGCCCGCTGGAACTAGAGCCCAAGGCCATCAGCACACGGCTCGACCAGAACGCGCTGTCCTTTCTGCCCTACACGCGCGAGGACGCCCAACAGCTCGATACGCGCCTCCAAGGCCAACGCACCCTGCCGATACGGGCCTTTGTGATCCCCCTTCAGGTCACCGATAGATACAACAGCTCTCTCATGGTGAGCGCCCGCCTCGGGCACGCCGAACTGCTCGAACCGGACAGCAATCCGCTGCTGCTGCAACCCGAAAAGGTTCTGTTCACCCTTGGCAACAAAGAGGACGACCCAAGCCCCAAAGGTCCCGGGCAGAGCCCCGAAGAGGTGCTCGCCAATCTGCGGGCGCAGATGCCAGAGGGCGCCAACGCGATCTTCCTGCAGCACAAGGGCGCCACCAAGGTGAGCGAGGTGTTCATCGGACCGGGCGCGCATCCGTTTCACCAAAGGGCGACGCGCGATCTGGCCATCGACTGGCCGCGCCCTCAGGACGAATATCAGGCCCATCTCTTGGTCGACGGGCTGCGTCAAAACCCCGAAGCCGTGTTGATCCTCGCCGCCACGAACCTGCTTCCCTCCCAGGCGCAGGGCACGAATAACACCAGCGAAATCGGCAGGCTTCTGATCGCACTCGCCAATGATATCGACTTGGAAATCAGCGCCTTCCCCCCCGCCCGCGATCTGGGCGAGGTCGCGGCCAAGACCTCCTATGACACTCTGGTGGCCGGCAACCCGCCGGTGGTCCTGCTCCGGCGTCGCGGCGAAACCGGCCCCGCGACCCATCTCTTCCACCCGCGTGATCTCTCCGTCGCCATCGGCAGCGGCCAGATGTCCTATGCGATCACCACCGCCGCAGAGCTCAAGTTCGAGATCATCCCCGAGCTGCCGTTTCAATCACAACGGCAAACCCTGGCCGAGGCGGTGCAGAACTTTGTCGACACCCCCGGCACCGCGCTGCTGCTCTCGCCCGACATGCTGCGCAATGTCTTTCCGAAACTGGCTGACTTGGATCTCTCCGGCCGCGCCTATCCTGTCGAAGACGTCTATGTCGGCATTCCCCGCGACCATACGAAAACCGCCAGCGACTTTGCCCTCCTCGGCGTGTCCGGCAGCATGAGCGCCGATGCCGCAACCACCGTACTCACCCAAGAGTTCGGTCAAATTCAGAAGAGCTCGGACGACAGCCTCACCGCCGGAGGCGCCGATTGTCTTGCCGCTCTGGGGCCCGCGCCCGGCGGCACCGATCATGCGGGCATGCGCTGTATGCAGGTGACGCTCGCAGACGGTGAGGTCAGCCGCGCCACCCTATGGCAGGTCATCGAAGGCGACGTGACAGCGGCGGTGATAGACGCGCTCAAACAGCGGTTCGGCTGGTCGCCCTTCGTGACCGAAACCCGAAGCCTCGAAGGCGGCGTCTCGCGGCAAACCATCGGCTGGGGCCAGCCCATCGCCTTCAGCCGCGACGGGCTCGATCGCACCGATGCCAAATTGCCGCCCGCGGCCGTAGAGGCAACGCTGTGGACGTCCGAGAGCTATACCACGGTCCATGTCTCGCTGATCCGTGAGCTTCCGCAAATCGCCGAGGCCGCAGCGCAGGCCCCCGAGATCAAATTCTGATCTCGGGGGCCCGTGCCACGGCCCCGGTCATCGCCAAGCCTCGTTGCCAAAGGCCCGTGCCTTAGTGGTGGTTCATTGCGATCTTGCCGACCATGCCGCCTTCGCGGTGGCCCGGCACATTGCAGGCAAAGCCCATCTCGGCGGTTTCCGAGAAGGTCCAGATCACCTCCGCCATCTCGCCCGGCTCGAGCAGCACGCTGTTGGGGTCGTCATGCATCATGCCATGTTCCATCATCTTGGCATGGTTGAGCCGCTTCATCGTCATCATGCCCTTCTGGAACATGGTGCGCATCTCGTCCTTATGGGCATCCCACATCTCATCCGTGCCGAGATTGAACTCATGGACGAGCTTGCCGACGTTCTTGACCACGAATTTGATGGTCTCGCCCTCTTTGACGTCAATGGATTTGGGGCTGTATTTCATCTCATCCATCTCGACCTCGATCACCCGGTCGACATTCTCTGCCTTGCCCGGCTCGCCAATCCCGTTGGCCGCACCATGGCCCGCGCCGGCAAAGGCCTGCCCGCTCAGAAGTGCCAGCGTCGCGCCGATCCCGAAAAGAGTTCCGATCTTCATGTCTGTTCCTTTCATCTTGCCTGTACCTGAAACCTGATTTTGGCCCCTCCGTAAAAGAAGGACCGTCACGGCGGCAGGATCGACCGCGCCCGCCTCTGCGAACAGGCCCATTATTGTAACGGATTGTAAGCTTGCCTTAGCCGCCCGGTTGCGGCAGTTTCACCACGAGCCAGCTCAAGGCTCGTATGTGATCGGACCGAATGAAGCGTATCGTGTCAACATTGCGGAATTTTGTGCTGTTGCTGGCCCTGCTGGCGGCCACGGCCCTGCCGCATATGACGATGGCGCATCAGGGCGGCGGGATGGAGACGACCCATGCCGCGATGGCCCAAGACGCCATGAACGCTATGGAAGCCGCCGCCATCCCTTGCAGCAGCGCCCATGATCACGCCGATACAGCCCGCTGCAGCCTTGCCGCGGCCCATTGTATCACCCTGCTGCCCGCCGGGCCCATGGGCCCCACGACACATCGTATCGGGCGCAACGCCAGCTTTGTGATCCCGCTCGTGGCCCGCAATGGCACCGCCCCCCAGATCGACACGCCACCGCCGCGCCTCTGATCTCCTGCGCGACGCTTTCGGTCAGCCAGCCTGACCTCTGACCCCTCGGTCTGATCCAAGACCTGCCGCGTCGCCCCCCTTTTCCAATGACAGATCACGTCCCGCAGACCCTTTGCGGCACGTTTCGATACCTCATGAAAGGCATGGAGATGATTTCCATATCCCGTTTCAAGCCGGCGCTTCTGGCCGCCGCACTCACCCTCTCGGGCAGCCTCGGCGCGCTCGCGGGCACCTATGACATCACCGTGGACAAGATCCGCATCAACACTGGCGAATTCACCAAGACCGGCGTCGGCTATAACAAGAGCCAGACGCCCACGATCCTGCGCTTCAAGGAAGGCGAAACCGTCACCCTCCGGGTCAAGAACAACCTGCGCGAAAGCACCTCGATCCACTGGCACGGTCTCATCCTGCCTTTCCGTCAGGACGGCGTTCCCGGCATCAGCTTCAACGGCATCAAACCGGGCGAAACCTTCACCTACCGTTTCCCGATCGTGCAATCCGGCACCTATTGGTTCCACAGCCACACCGGTTTTCAGGAACCCGACGGGGCCTTTGGCGCCATCGTGATCGAACCGAAAGGCGGCGAGCCGATCAAATCCCAGCGCGATTACGTCGTGCAGCTTACCGACACACACCCGCACAATGGCAATCGCATCTTCCGCAATCTCAAGATGTCCGCCGATTACTACAACCGTTCGCAGCGCACCTTTCAGGACCTCGTCCGCGACAGCCGCGCCAACGGGCTCAAATCCACCTTGCAGGAACGCGGCATGTGGGGCCGGATGCGCATGATGCCCACCGATATCGAGGATGTGCAGGGCTTTGTGCCGCTGATCAACGGCCAAAGCACCCGGCAGAACTGGTCCGGCCTCTTCAAACCCGGCGAAAAGGTCCGGCTGCGGATCATCAACTCTTCCGCCATGTCCTATTTCGACTTCCGCATCCCGGGGCTCAAGATGCTCGTGGTGCAGGCCGATGGCAATCCGGTCAAACCGGTGGCGGTGGACGAGCTGCGCGTCGCGGTGGCCGAAACCTATGACGTGATCGTGCAGCCGCGCGGCAACAAACCCTATAGCATCGTCGCCGAATCCATGGGCCGCACCGCCCTCGTGCGCGGCACGCTGACGCCCAAGCTCGGCCTCGCAGGTCCGGTCCCACGCCTGCGCCGCAAACCGCTGCTGACCATGGCCGATATGGGCGGCATGATGGGCGGCATGCATGGTGACATGGACATGAGCGGCATGGGCCATGTCTCGTCGCAAGGCACCATGGATCACAGCCAGCATCAGATGCCGATGGATGAAGAGATGGATCACAGCCAGCATCAGATGGCTGCCGAACCGGCTGAACCCGCCGCGCCCGCGATGGATCATTCCAAAATGGACCACTCCAAGATGGACCATTCCAAAATGACCGAAACGGCCCCCGCCGCCAAGGAAATGGACCATTCCAAAATGGGCCACGGCACCATGCAGAAGGACACCAAATCGGCAGGCACGATGGATCACGCGGCCATGGGCCACGGCACCAAAGCCAAAGGCACGATGGATCACGCCGCCATGGGCCACGGCACCAAGGCCAAAGGCACGATGGATCATGGCAACATGAACATGGCTGGCATGGACCACAGCAAAATGGACATGGGCGGCATGGGCCACATGATGCAGCCCGCCGAACCCGGCGAGTTCTACGCCCCCGGCAGCGGTCTCAAACCCGTGGCCTATAACGGCGGCAAATTCCTCTCCTACAAGGACCTCCGCGCCAGCCGTCCGCTCTACCGCGATCGCGCCCCGACCCGGACGATCGAACTGCGCCTGACCGGCAACATGGAACGCTATATCTGGTCGATCAACGACAAGAAGCTCAAGGATTCCGAGCCGATCCGCCTCAAGCTCGGCGAACGGGTGCGGTTCAAATTCGTCAATGAAACGATGATGTCGCACCCGATGCACCTGCATGGGATGTGGACCATCCTCGACACGGGCAAAGGCAAATGGGACCCGATCAAACATACCGTCAGCATCGCCCCCGGCACCACGGTCTATACCGAAACCGAGGTCGACGCGGCCGGTCAATGGGCCTTCCATTGCCACCTCTCCTACCACGCCGAAGCGGGCATGTTCCGCAAGGTCATCGTCCAATGATCCCCCGGATGACCGGCACAGCACGTGAAAGGATATCTCACATGAAAAAACTTATCGCACCGCTTCTGGCCCTGCCGCTTCTGGCGGCCCCGGCCCTCGCAGAACCGCTCCTGTGGGGCTTTCAGGCGGAACAGTTCGAATATCGCGAACGCGACGGCGAGGACGGGTTCGCCTGGGATTTCGACCTCTTCGTCGGCCGCGACGAGGGCAAATTCGTCTGGCGCTCCGAAGGCGAAATGGGGCTGAGCTCGGGCGACTACGAGGGGCTCGACAACCAGCTTCTCTACCAATTCCCGATCTCGCCCTTCTTCGACGGGGTGGCCGGCGTTCACGCCAGCACCCCCAACGGCGAACCCGACCGCTACAACGCGGTGCTGGGCGCGCGCGGCTTGGCCCCGCAATGGTTCGAAATCGACGCCGGGCTCTACCTCTCCGATCATCCCTATATGCAGGTCGAAGTGGAATATGAGGGGCTCTTGACCAACCGGCTCATCCTCGTGCCGAGCCTCGAGGTCACCATGCCGCTCAAGGATGACGCGGCCCGCAACCAAGGCGCGGGCGGCGCCACGGTCGAGGTCGGCGCACGGCTGAGCTATGACCTGATCGACCGCGCCGTCGCCCCCTATGTGGGCTTCAGCTATGAGAAGAGCTTTGGCGACACCGGCGACATGCTGCGCGCCGCGGGCGAGGAAACGGACGAGTTTTCCCTCGTCTTCGGCACCCGCCTGATGTTCTGATCCCTCACGTGAATAGGGCTCCCCGGCGGCACGCCGTCGGGGGGCCTACCCCTTGGCAACCTCCGGCAGCACCAGCACCGCGCAGAGCCCGCCGCCCGGCCGGTTTTCGAGATAGACATCGCCGCCATGCGCCCGCAGGATGGTCCGCGCGATCGACAGGCCAAGCCCCGTCCCCCCCGTCTCGCGCGACCGCGATCCCTCCAGCCGATAGAACGGGTCAAACACCCGCTCCAACTCGGCCTCGGGCAGGCCCGGCCCCTCATCCTCGATGAGAATGCGATGCTCCCGCGCCGTCCCGCAGAGCGTCACCCGTGGCACCCCGCCCGCATAGCGCTGGGCATTCTCGATCACATTGCGCAAGGCCCGGCGCATCGCCCGGGGCCGCAGGCTGATCCGGTGATCTTCGCCGGGACCGATCTCGAACCCGCCGAGCATGTCCTGCCGCAGCTGCGCGAGAAAATCCCGCCCGGACACGTCTTCGCGCGGCTCCGCCTCGCTCATCCCCCGCGCATAGGCGAGCGTGGTTTCGACCATCGCCTGCATCTCTTCGACCGAAGAGATCATGCCCGCGCGCAGATCCTCCTCCTCGACCATCTCCGCCTGCACCCGCAGCGCCGTCAGCGGCGAGCGCAGATCATGCCCGAGCGCCGCCAGAACCCGCGTGCGATCCTCGATATGGCGGCTGATCCGCGTCTTCATGTCGTTGAACCGCGCCGTGAGATGGCGCAGCTCGCGGGGCCCTTTCAGGGGCAGATCAGGCTCGGCCTCGCCCCGCCCAAACCGCTCGCTCGCCGCCGCCACCTCGCGCAGCGGGCCGGTGAGACGGCTGAGCAGGAACCAAAACAGCGCCACCAGCAACAGCGCCGCGCTGATCCCGAAACTGAGCGTCGAGACCACCGGCCATTGCAGCGGCGGCCGGTTGAACCGCGTATCCACGTTGAGCCATTGCCCATCCGCCAGCGCCAGCGACAGCGTCAGCTCAAGCCGGGTGAGCCCGCCCTCGCGCGGCTCCTCCCCGGCACTGGCCAGCGGCAGCAAATCCCCATGCGCCTCGTGCAGCTCGATGCGGATTTCCCGTGCATCCCCCTGCCCAAGGATATGCCGCATCCGCGCCTCGACGCCGCCCTCATCGCCGTGGTCGAGATGATCCACCGCCGGCGTCGCATCGATGGCAAAGCGCACGAGGGGCGAATCCGCCGCCCGCAGGATCGCGCCCCGCAACGCCTCCGGCGCCTCGTCCAGCAGATGCGCCACATTGGCCGCCCGCCCCGCCGCCTCGGCCCCAAGCGCCGCCCGCACCGCAAGGCTCCGCTCATCAACAAAGAGCCACAGGCTCACCGCCTGCGCCAGCGTCAGCGCGCCCAGCGTCAGCAGAACGATCTGCCCGCGCAGACTGTCGAACACCCGCCCCGTCACGGCAGCGGCTCCACATCCGCCGCCAGACAATAGCCGCCGCCGCGCACCGTGGTGATGAGCTGCGGCCGCATCGGGTCACGCTCGACCTTGCGCCGCAATCGGCTGATCTGATTGTCGATGGTCCGGTCAAACAACCCCGGCGTCCGCCCCGAAGTGAGGTCAAGCAACTGCTCGCGGCTGAGCACCAGACGCGGCCGCTCGAGCAACACGGTCAAGAGCTTGAACTCCGCCGTGGTCAGCGCCTCGCTCTCCTCGCGCCCATCCCAGAGCTTGCGCCGATCGGTATCGAGCACCAGATGCCCGAACCGCAGCCGCCGCCCGCCAAAGGCCCCGCCATGCACCTCCTCGCGCGCCGTGCGGCGCAAGATCGCCTTGATCCGCGCCAGCAATTCGCGCGGGTTGAACGGCTTGGCCAGGTAATCATCCGCCCCCAGCTCGAGGCCGACGATCCGGTCCATCTCTTCGCTGAGTGCGGTCAAGAGGATCACCGGCACCACGCCCTCCGCCGTCAGCCGGCGACAGACCGACAGCCCATCCTCGCCCGGCATCATCACATCGAGCACCACCAGATCGAACCGCCCCTTGGCAAGTTCGCGGTCCATCGCCGCCGCCCCCTCGGCCCGGGTCGCCCGCATCCCGTTCTTTTCGAGATAGCGCGCCACGGCGTTGCGAATATCTGCACTGTCATCAACGACAAGGATATGTGGGATCTTGGTCATAGCAGGCAAACTATCCGATTTCGTAACGGGATGTATCAACTCTGAGAAGGAAATATGTAACCGATCTTCGCAGCGATAGCGCCCCGCGACAAAGCGATACAAACCCAGCCCCGCCGCCGATTGCCGTGCCGCGCGACACCGACATATTGGACCTATCAGCAACACGAGCAGAAGGAGACCAATATGAAACGCAACCTGACAACAGGCCTGACCCTGATCGCCGCCCTCACCGCTGGCAGCGCGGCATTGGCCAACACCGGCTATATCACCGGCCATCACATGAAACCCGACGCCAATGGCGCGGGCCATGCCACGGTGATGTCCGGCAACGGCTTTGCCACGTTCGACCTGAACCAAGACGGCAGCATCAGCCCGACCGAGTTCGACCAGCACCACGCCGCCATGTCGCAAGACCGGCCCCTGCCGCGCAGCAGCTCCGAACCGGGCCGCTTTCTCCCTGAGGCGGGCAACGATCGCTAAACGCGACCTACAGGCAAAAATGCGGGCGGCTCTTCGCAGGGCCGCCCGTTTTGCCGTCTATCCCGTCCGACTTACTCGCTCTGCCGTCCGCCATGCAGCTCGCCCGCCGTGAGCACCGGCGACGCATCGATATCCTGCGCATCGAGCATATCCGCCACCCGCTCGAGCGACGCCACAAGCTGCGCCTGCTCCCAATCGGCCAATTGCCCAAAGGCCCGGACATAGCGCTGCTGCAACGGATCGGGCGCATCGCGCAACCGCCCGTGCCCCTGCGCGGTCACCACCACATTGGTCTGCCGCCGGTCGGTCTCGGACGGCAGCCGCCGCACCAGCCCCTGCGCCACCAGCTTGTCCACCAGCGCGGTCACCGTGGCCTGGCTGACCCCCATCTGCCCCGCCAGCGCCTTGGGCGTCACGCTGTCGGCCTTGTCAACGATCTGCAACACCCGCAGCTGCGCCGGGGTAAGCCCCACGCCCCGCGCCAGATCGCGCGCATAGAGCTCGGTCGCACGCAAAATGCGCCGCAAGGCGATGAGGCTCTCGTCAAGCCGGTCTCTGGGTCTCGTATCCATAGACCATAAATGCACGAAAACCCCCTCTCCATCAACAATCCATTAACTTTGCCTAACTAAGTTTCCCAAAAGAGAAGGCAAGCGAAACCCTTAGAATTCCCCCTGAAACCACCCGCATTCCGGGCGATTTCTCCGCAAAACATGACAGTTCTACGAATTCTTTGCTTCGACTGTTGAAATATATGGGGGACTCATCTACTTAGCTTATCAAAAAATAAGAGAGGTACGACCGATGCCGAACGACACTGAAAGCAAGACCGACAGCAAGGCCCGAACGCCTGCGCCCCGCCTGCGCAAACCTGATGCGACGGACGGGGCCGATATCTGGGCACTGATCCAGGACTGCAAACCGCTCGATGAGAACTCGATGTATTGCAACCTGGTGCAGGCCGACCACTTTCGCGACACCTGCGTGCTGGCCGAAGTCGATGGCGACATCCTCGGCTGGGTCTCCGGCCATATGATCCCCGACCAAGACGCGCTCTTTGTCTGGCAGGTCGCCGTCAGCCCCCGCGCCCGCGGCATGGGCCTTGGCCGCAAGATGCTGTTTGAACTGCTCGAACGTGACGCCTGCGACGGCGCGACCGCTCTTAAAACCACCATCACCCGCGACAACGCGGCCTCCTGGGCCCTGTTTCGCAGCTTTGCCCGACAGCTCGGCGGCACGCTGAGCGATGCGCCTCATTTCGAACGCGAGGCGCATTTCGACGGGCATCACGACACCGAACATATGGTGACGATCACGCTGCCGCGCAGCCAATTGGCCCGCGCCGCCTGATCACTCCCCCCCACATCTCAGATTGAAAGGACGTCGCATGCCTAAGGACATGACCGACAACACGACTATTTTTGAACGCCGCGAGAGCGAAGCCCGCTCCTATTGCCGTGGCATGCCCGCCACCTTCGCCAGCGCCAGCGGCTCGCATCTGACCGATGCCGAGGGCAACAGCTGGATCGACTTTCTGGCAGGCTGCTCGTCGCTCAACTACGGCCATAACGACCCGGATATGAAATCGGCCCTGATCGACCATATCGCGGGCGATGGCATCGCCCATGGTCTCGACCTGCACACCAACACCAAGGCCGGGTTTCTCGAAGCGTTCGAGCGTCACATTCTCGAACCGCGCGACATGGACCACCGGGTGATGTTCACCGGCCCCACCGGCGCCAATGCCGTCGAAGCGGCGATGAAAATCGCCCGCAAGGTCACCGGCCGCGACAACATCATCGCCTTCACCAACGGCTTTCACGGCGTGACGCTGGGCGCGCTCGCGGCCACCGGCAACGCCTATCACCGGGGCGGCGCGGGGACCGAGCTCAAGGGCGTGACGCGCATGCCCTTCGACGGGTTCTTCCCCGGCGACACAGACACCGCCGATTTCGTCGAGGCGATGCTTAACGACAGCTCCGGCGGCGTTGACGCCCCGGCGGCGATCCTGCTCGAAACCGTGCAGGGCGAAGGCGGCCTCAACGCCGCGAGCCCCGACTGGCTGCGCCGCATCGCCAAGCTCGCCAAGGATCACGGCGCGCTCCTGATCATCGACGACATTCAGGCCGGCTGTGGCCGCTGCGGCGGCTTCTTCTCCTTCGAGAACATGGGCGTCACCCCCGACATCGTCACCATGGCAAAATCCGTCTCGGGCTTTGGCCTGCCGATGGCCATGGTGCTGGTCCGCCCGGAGTATGACATCTTCGGCCCGGCCGAACATAATGGCACCTTCCGGGGCAACACCCACGCCTTTGTCACCGCCCGCGTCGCGATCGAGAAATTCTGGGCCGACGACAGCTTTGCCCGCGCTCTGGCCGAGAAGGAAACGCTGGTCCATGATGCGCTGGCCGACATTGCCGCCCTCATCCCCGACGCCCGCCTCAAGGGCCGCGGCATGATGCAGGGCGTCGATGTGGGCTCGGGCGATCTGGCGGGCGACATCTGTGCGCGCGCCTATGACAAGGGCCTGGTCATCGAAACCTCGGGCAGCGAGGACGAAGTGATCAAGGTGCTCGCCCCCCTCACCACCCCTGCGGAAACCTTCCGCAAAGGGTTCGACATCCTGCGCGAGGCCACCCAAGAGGCCCTCGCCGCACCCAACAAAATCGCAGCGGAGTAACAGACATGATCGTCAGAGATTTCAACAAGATCGTCGCCTCGGAACCCGACCGTGTGGTCACCGACGCGAAATGGAGCTCGGTCCGCATGCTGCTGGCTGACGACAACATGGGCTTTTCCTTCCACATCACCTTTCTCGAGGAAGGCTCGGAGCACACGTTCGAATACAAGAACCATTTCGAAAGCGTCTATTGCATGAAGGGCAAGGGCTCGATCACCGATCTGGCCACCGGCGAAACCCATGAGATCACGCCGGGCGTCATGTATGCGCTCGACAAACATGACCGCCACGTGCTGCGCGCCGAAGAAGAGTTGGTCATGGCCTGCTGCTTCAACCCGCCGGTCACCGGCAATGAGGTGCACCGCGAGGACGGCTCCTACGCCGCCCCCGACGAGCTGACAGAAGACGCCTGATAAAGGGCGCAAATCACCACGGACACCGGGACGGATCACAGGAAAGGAGACGCAACATGAACAAAGTAAGTGACATCAAGAGTGACGCCAATGCGGACCTGTACCCGACCCGGCTCGCCACCGGCGAGGTCTGGCGCGATCGCGTCGATCCGGTGATCTGGGGCGACAAGACCCCCACCGATCACCTGAGCCGCGACGATCTCGACCGCTACGAGCGGGACGGCTATCTGGTCAAACACGACCTCTTTGCCGATGACGAGGTCTCGGCGCTGCTCGACGCGGCGCAGGATCTGCGCAATTCGGCCCCCGAACGGCTCGGCCCCAATGCGATCCGCGAACCGGGCTCGGGCGATCTGCGCACGCTGTTTCAGCTCGAGACCCATCACGATCTCTTTGACCGGCTGTCGCGCTCGGAACGGGTCGCGGGCATCGCCCGCCGCATCCTCAACGACGAGGTCTACCTGCATCAGTCGCGGCTCAATTACAAACCGGGCTTCACCGGCAAGGAATTCTACTGGCACTCGGATTTCGAGACCTGGCACGCCGAGGACGGGCTGCCCCGGATGCGCGCCCTCTCGGCCTCGGTCCTGCTCACCGACAATGACGCGCTCAACGGGCCCCTCATGCTGATGCCCGGCTCGCAGATGCATTACGTCGGCTGCCAAGGCGAAACGCCCGAGAACAACCACAAAACCTCTCTCAAGAAACAAGAAATCGGCACGCCCTCCCCCGAGGCGCTGGACTGGATGGCGAAGAAATTCGGCATCGATTACGCCGCGGGCAAGGCCGGGACCGTGATCTTCTTTGATTGCAACACGATCCACGGCTCGAACGGCAATATCACGCCCTTCCCGCGCTCCAACGCCTTCTTCGTCTTCAACGCCCTCTCGAACCAGCCCCGCGACCCTTTCGCGGCGGATGACCCGCGCCCCGAATATCTCGGCACCCGGTCCGAGATCGCGGCGCTGCGGATCGAGGACGCGCCGCTCACATAGGACAGACAGATGACCGACACGACACGACAGACCCACACGGTCGAGAAAATCGGCGGGACCTCCATGTCCCGCCTCCGCGAGCTGCGCGACACGCTGCTCATCGGCACCCGCAAACCCGCCGATCTCTACAACCGCGTCTTCGTGGTCTCGGCCTTTGGCGGCATCACCAACCTGCTGCTCGAGCACAAGAAATCGGGCGAGCCGGGGGTCTATGCCTCCTTCGCCAATGACGACACCGCGCATCGCTGGCATGATCAGCTCGACCGCGTGGCGGACGCCATGAAAGAGGCCCATGCCGCCATTCTCGACCACAAGGCCGACCTGCTCGAGGCCGACCGTTTCGTCGACGAACGCATCCACGGCGCCCGCGGCTGCCTGATCGACCTGCAACGGCTCTGCGCCTATGGCCATTTCCGCCTCGATCAACATATGGGCCAGACCCGCGAACTGCTCTCCGGTCTGGGCGAGGCGCATTCCGCCTTCACCACCACCCTTTTGCTGCAACGCGCCGGGGTGAACGCCCGGTTTGTCGATCTCTCGGGCTGGCGCGACGAAGGCAATGTCTCGCTCGACGAACGCATCCGCGACGCCTTTGCCGGCATCGACCCTGCGAGCGAAATGCCCATTGTCACCGGCTATGCGCAATGCGCCGAAGGCCTGATGGGCGAATATGACCGGGGCTATTCCGAGGTCACATTCTCGCGGCTCGCCGCCCTGACACAGGCCCGCGAGGCGATCATCCACAAGGAGTTTCACCTCTCCTCCTGCGATCCCAACCTCGTCGGCCCTGACGCCGTGCGCAAGCTTGGCCGCACCAATCACGACGTCGCCGATCAGCTCTCCAACCTCGGGATGGAGGCGATCCACCCCAAGGCCGCCAAGACCCTGCGTCAGGCCGGCGTGCCGCTGCGCGTGACCAACGCCTTTGAACCGGACGACCCCGGCACGCTCATCGACGACCTGCCCGCCGACAGCGCCGCCGTCGAAATCGTCACCGGGCTCGACATCGTGAGCCTCGAGGTCTTCGAACAGGATATGGTCGGCGTCAAAGGCTATGACGCGGCCATTCTCGACGTGCTGGCGCGGCACAATGTGCGCATCGTCTCCAAGGTCTCGAACGCCAACACGATCACCCATTATCTCGACGGCTCGCTAAAAACGCTGCGCCGCGTGGAAAAGGATCTGGCAACGCTCTACCCCGCCGCCGAAATCACCACCCGCCGCCTGTCGCTGGTCGCCGCCGTGGGCCGCGATCTCTCGGGCCTCTCGGTGCTGACCCGCGGGCTGCAGGCCATCGCCGCCGCCGGGCTCGAGGCCATCGGCGCCACCCAGGGCCCACGCAATGTCGATGTGCAATTCATCCTCGACCGCGCTGATATGGAGCCCGCCATTCGTGCCCTCCATGGCGCGCTGATCGAAAAACCTCAGGCGCAGAGCGTTCGCCAAGAGCTCTCGCACGCCGCCTGATCCTCTGGCCGCGCCTCCCCGGGCGCGGTCACCCCAGTCCTGATGAGAAGGGCTTGAGATAAAGGCACAGAAATGCCCAAATAGGCGCATCCATCTCATCTCACAGGGCGCATCCCCCATGAAAATCGGCCGCAAATGGGTCTCGCTCAACGCGCTGCAAACCTTCGAGGCGGCCGCCCGTCACGAACATATGGGCCGTGCCGCCGCAGAGCTCAACGTGACCCAAAGCGCGGTGAGCCATCAGGTCCGCGCCCTCGAAACCGCCCTGGGCATCGCGCTCTTTGACCGGCGCGGGCGGCGGATCGAACTGAACGCGGCGGGCGAACGGCTCTTGCAATCCATCCAGTCGGGCTTTGACGAAATCTCCGCCACCGCCCTGTCGCTCACCGCCGATCGCTACGCCGGTCAGGTGTCGCTGGCGGTGCCGGTCTCGCTCATGGTGGAATGGCTCAATCCGAAACTGGCCGAGTTTCTCGACCTCTACCCCAACCTCACCCTCCGGCTGAGCTATTCCGACCGCGCCATGACCCTGCTGCCCGCCGATGTGGACATGGCCATCGTCTTCTCCGCCCATGTCTTTCCGGGCTTCCGCGTGACCCCCTTCATGCAGACCGAGATCTTCCCGGTCTGCGCCCCCGAACTGGCCCGTGGCGGGCTGCCGCTCGACCCCGCGATCCTGCGCAAATCGACGATCATCCATGAGGACAATGGCGAGACATGGGCGCATTGGTTCGCCCATCGCGGGCTCGAACAATTCCGCCCCTCCCGCGACATCTACGCAGGCTCGCATCACGATGCCATGGCCTTTGCCCGGCGCGGCGCGGGCTTTGCCATGTCCGACTGGTTCCTCGGTGGCGCGACATTGCGGGCGGGCGGGCTGGTCCAGGCTTTCGGCCCCGGCACGATGAAGACCGACGGCTATTTCCTCGTGACCCGCACCACCGCCACCCCCGACAGCGCCGCCACCGCGCTCGCCGATTGGCTCCTGCGCGAAGTCTCCCGCGCCACCGAGGCCCAGCCCTAGATTTACCCCCCGGCCCCCGCCGCCTGTGGCAAGAGATAGGGCACCGCGCCCACCGGCGGCGTGTTGAGCCTGAGCCGACAGCCATAGGCCGCGCTCAGCACCTCATCACAGAGCACCTCGCCCGGCGTCCCCTCGGCCCGCACCTCGCCCCGCGCCAGCAACAGCACACGATCCGCGAACATCGCCGTGAGGTTGAGATCATGCATCACCGTGATCACCCCGCCACCGCCATCGGCATAGTCGCGCGCCACCTGCATGATGCTGAGCTGATGACCGATATCGAGGCTCGCCACCGGCTCGTCGAGGAAGAGCCAATTGGCCGCCCCCGCCCGCACCGGCTGCCAGACCTGACAGAGCACCCGCGCCAATTGCACCCGCTGCTGCTCGCCGCCCGACAGCGCCTGATAGCGCCGCGCGCCAAAGCCCGAGAGCCCCACCGCCGCCAGCGCCCGCGCCCCAAGCGCCGGATCACCGGCCGACAGCCCCGACATCAACCCGATGCGCACCACCTCATCCACCGTGAAGGGAAAGGCCAGATGCGAGGCCTGCGGCAACACCCCGCGCCGCTGCGCCATCCGCGCCGCGTGCTCCGGCCCCACCGGCTCGCCGCCAAGATGCACCTGCCCCGCATCGGGCCTGAGCTCGCCGGTCAGCACCCGCATCAGCGTCGTCTTGCCCGACCCGTTCGGCCCGACAATCGCCGTGACCTCGCCCGCCCGCGCCGTGAGACCCACCGCGCGCAGCAAGCCCCGCCCGCCGATCTCGACATCAATCTCCCGTGCCTCGACGCTCATAGCCCCATCACCCCACGACTGCGCAGCAAGATCCAGAGGAAGACCGGCGCGCCGATCAGCGCCGTCACGATCCCGATGGGCAATTCCGCCGGGCCGATCACCACCCGCGCGATCACATCCGCCCACAAGAGCAGCGCCGCGCCCAGAAGCGCCGCATTGATCAACAGCGGCCCGTGATCCGGCCCCGTCGCCAGCCGCAGCAGATGCGGCACCACGATGCCGATGAACCCGATCACCCCGGTCATCGCCACCGCCGCGCCCGTGGCCACCGCCACCGTCAGCACCGCGAGCCGCTTGATCCGCTGCACCGGAATGCCGAGATGCAGCGCCGTCGCCTCGCCAAGGCTCAGCGCGTTGAGCGCCCGCCCGAGGCCGAGCGCAGCGGCCACCGACAGGATCAACAGCGGCGCCACCGCCCCGAGCTTGGCCCAGCTCGCACCGCCGAGCGACCCGAGTTGCCAGAAAGTGATGTCGCGCAGCTGCTGGTCATCGGCCATATAGATGAGCAGGCCCATCCCCGCCGCCGCCAGCGCCCCGAGCGCGATGCCGGCCAAGAGCATCGTCGCCACCGAGGTCTGCCCGCCCCGGGTCGCCACCACGTAAAGAAGGCTCACCGCCGCCCAGCTCCCGAGGCAGGCCGCGACCGGTACAAGGTACTGACCGAATACCGTCGCAATACCGACGGGAAGCAGCCCCCCCAAAACGATGGCACTCACCGCCCCGAAGGCCGCGCCGCTGCTCACGCCGACGATGCCCGGATCGGCCAGCGGATTGCGAAACAGCCCCTGCATCACCGTGCCCGACACCGCCAGCCCCGCCCCGACCAAAAGGCCAAGCCCGGTGCGCGGCGCACGAATATCCCACAAGATCACCCGCTCCATCTGGCTGATCTCGGCGCCGCTCAGCGCCCGCCAGACCCCCTGCCAGAGCGACGTGCCCGAGGCCCCGATGGCAAGGCTCGCAAGGCAGGACCCGAGCAGCAACAGGCCCAGCCACAGATGCGCCCTGCGCGCCCGTGATTGGCGCAACCCGTTGAGGATCATGCCATTTTCCGTGGCCGCCACCATGACGTTAGCCCCCGTAGAGCGCGTGATTGAGGTCCCGCACCGCCGCGCCAACCCGCGGGCCAAAGCCCAGGAGACGCAGCCCGTCCATCCGGATCACCGCGCCGCTCTCAGCAGCCGGCGTCGGCTGAAACGCCGGCAGCGCCAAAAGCTCTTTTGCCGCCATGTCATGATCCCCGCCGCGATCCATCATGAGGATCACATCCGGCCGCGCGAGGCTCACCGCCTCATCGGTCAAGGGCTTGTAGCCACTGAACCCGCTCACCGCGTTGACCCCACCGGCCAGCTCGATCACCGCCTTCGCCGCCGTCTCATCGCCCCCCGCCATGATCCGCCCCCCTTGCGCCGACAGCACGAAAAGCACCCGTTTCGGCGCGTCGCCGGCCTGCGCTTTCGCGGCCTCAGCAGCGGCGTCCAGCGTCGCCAGAACCTCGCCCGCCAGCGCCTCGGCCTCCGCCTCACGGCCCAGCACCGCGCCGACCATCTCGATCCGCTTCACGGTCATGTCGCGGCTAAACCCTTCGGGCAGCTCGATATAATCGACATCCGCTGCCCTGAGCAACGCCACCACCTCGGGCGGACCCGCGCCCTCTTCGGCGAGGATGAGATCGGGGGCCATCGACAGAACCCCCTCTGCAGACAACGCCCGGACATAGCCCACATCCGGCAGGCTCAGCGCCTCGGGCGGATAGTTCGACGTGGTGTCTCTTGCCACCAGCCGCGCCCCCGCACCCAGCGCATAGACGATCTCGGTTGCCGTGCCGCCAAGCGTCACGATCCGCTCTGAATCTGAGGCAGCCTCTGCTGCAGCTTCTGCCCGCAGCCCGGCCCCGAGGCCAATCACCGCCGCCGTCAGCCCAAGCAACGCGCCCCGTCGTGTAAACCTGCCGCGCATCATACCACCTCCTCGGCCAGACCGGGCAGCCCCGACACGAGACTGCGCCAGGCCGGACGGCTGTCCCGCCCTTCCTTGCCCACGCCAAAGATCTGCAGGATGAGCCCGCCCTCGGCATCGAACGCCTCAAGCGACACCGCCGGACCGCGCTGCGTCGGCTTGTCCACCGCCCAGACCTCGGCAATATGGTCGAGCCGCAGATGCAGGTTGAACCGCGGGTCCATCACATTCTGCCACGGCCCCATGGGCTTGAGCGTCTGGATCGGCCCGGAATGGATCTGGATACAGCCCCGGTTGCCGACAAAGATCATCACCTCAAACCCCTCTTCCGACACCTCCTGCAGCGCCACATCGACCGCCTCGGGGGCCAGCGCCCGCACAAATGGCGCACCGGCAATCCGGTAGGCCCCGAGCCGGTTCATCCGCAGCTTAGACGTGAGTCGCAGAAACTGATGCGTGTCGGTCATCCGCGCCCATTCCTTGCGCAGGATGTCGAGCTTGGCCGGCTCAGACTTTGCCACCTCGGTGGGTTGGCGCGCCGCCAGCTCGATCTGCGGCGACTGATCCGCCAGTGTCAGCCGCGCCTTGAGCCCATCCCAGGCCCCGACAGTCGAACTGTCGCGCAGATGGATCTTGTGCACCGCATCCCCGGCCGCATCAAAGACCTGGAGGCTGCGCCGCAGCCCCAGATCGCTCTCGCGCTCGACCATGAACCCATGGCACCAATGCGACGGGAACATCCGCATGTCGATCTCGTCGCCGAGAACCATCGAGGCATGCTGGCCCGACCGGTAATTCTCATAGCGCCCGACGCGCTCATGCACACAGCTCTCGTTGCGGGTCAGCGCCATCACCTCGCCAAGCTCTCCGGCCGCCCCCATCACCGCATCGGGATGCGGGTCGATCCGGGTCACCCCCGCGCCGCAATCCGCCGCGACGAGCCGCGCCTCGGTGATGCCCAGCCGCGCCGCCAGATCGCGGTCGCGCAGTTTCGCATGCTCCGCACGCGCGGCACGGATCTCTTCAGGGGTCGGGGTCGGCATCAAATCAGCCATGTTCACCTCGTGGAAATTGGGGGTCCATGGCTGCACCGCACCGGGTCTCGGGGCGCGACGTGGCTTCCGGCGATTTTGCTGCCGGATAATTCTTGACAGTTTTAGTCTGAAAAACTAAGGCCACACAAGAGCCTTTTCTCACACCTCTGAAAACTCGCCGCGCAAGCCCTCCGCAAGCCACTCGGCCAATAACGCCCACTGGCACAACGGAAGGACAAACCATGACGCGACATGCGCGACACACACTCTTGGGAACCACGGCGCTGAGCCTGATCCTCGCAGCCGCCCCCGCCCTCGCACAAGAGGCGGACGACGGTTTTCTCGGCACCATTTCACTTGGCAAGAGCAAACGCGAAGTGGCCACCGACACCGCCACCGCCGTGACCGAAATCGACAGCCGCGAGATCGCCGACCGGCAAGCCGGGACCATGGCCGAACTCATCGATTCCGTCCCCGGCGTGACCCTCGTCAACGGCGCCACGGCGCAGGGCTCGGGCATCAACATCCGGGGCTACGGCGCCAACAGCACCTATGGCACCGACCAAAAGGTGCTCATTCAGGTCGATGGCGTCACCCGCGGCAGCGAAGAGCTCTACCGCATCGGCAATCAGCTCTTCACCGATCCCGCCCTCTACAAAGAGGTCGAAGTGATCCGGGGCACCGTCGGCTCGTTTGAATATGGCTCGGGCGTCGTCGGCGGCGTCGTGCGGCTCGAAACCAAGGACGCCTCGGATTTCACCGGCAGCACCCCCGGCTTTGCCTATCGCCAGACCTTCGAGTTTCAATCCAACGGCGCCGGCCTCACCGCCTCGAGCATCCTCGCCTGGCAGCCCACCGAAAAACTCGAATTCCTGCTCAGCCACACCCGCCGCACCCTCGGCACCCAGAGCGATGGCGATGGCAATCTGATCAACCCCGCCGCCAATGATGTCGACGATCCCTCCTGGCTCGCCAAGGCCCGGCTCACCTTTGGCGACAATGACGAACATAGCCTGACCGCCTCCTACACCAGCACCGAGAGCACCGAATATGACGTGCCCTACGACAGTTTCGGCACCACCACCTTTGGCAATGTCGACCGCGAGGTGAACAGCGAAACCTTCATGCTGCGCTATGGCTACAACCCGCTCGGCAATGACCTGATCGACCTCACGGCGCAGCTCTCCTATGCCAATGAGGAAATCATTCAAACCGCAGTGATCCCGGGCAACCCGCTGCTCGACGCCGATCATCAGTATGAAACGACCACTCTGACGCTCAAGAACCGCGCCCGCTTCGACACCGGCGCGCTTGGCCATTCGCTCGTCACCGGGGTCGAGCTCATCAACCGCAAACGGCTCAACGCCTCCTCGGCCCCGGGCGGCGAAGATGACCGCTGGGCGGTCTTCGCGGTGGATGAAATCCAGATCGGCGAGGCCTGGACCGTGACCCCGGCCCTGCGCTACGAAAGCTCGACAATCCAGGGCTCGACCGCCCCCAATGACGGGCGCTACAGCAATGACGCGCTGATGGGCGGCCTGTCGCTGCGCTATGCCTTCGGCAATGGCTGGTCCGTCTTCGGCAGCGCCGCCTATACCGAGGTCCTGCCGCCCATCGACGATCTCGACAATATCGCCCGCGTGACCCAGAGCGAGAAATCCCGCACCTATGAGATCGGCGCCGCCTATGAGCGCCGCGATGCCTTCCGCGCGGGTGACAGCCTGTCGTTCAAGATCAACGCCTATGACACCAAGCTCTGGGATGTGACCTCCTTCGTCTCGACGACCATCGTCGGCGGTATCCCGGTCTTTACCGATCTGGACGAGATCAACACCCAAGGCATCGAGATCGAGGCCTCCTACGCGCTGGAAAACGGCCTCTATATGGATGCCAATCTCAACATCGCCGATGGCTCGGAAACAACCGCCGCCCAGATCGAACAGGACTGGCGCAATCTGGCCGCCAATTCCGCGCGCCTGACCCTCGGCAAGAAGATCGGCGAAACCTATGACTTTAGCTGGGAAGCCGTCGCCGCCGATGACATCACCGTCAATGGCGTGCGCTCCTCGGGCTATGTGACGAATAACCTGCGCGCCACCATCGCCCCGCAGAGCGGTGTCTGGGCCGGGACCGAGTTCCGCATCGGTGTCGAAAACCTCTTCGATAAACAATATCAGCCGCATCTCTCGACCCGCGCCGCCACCGGCCGCAACGTCAAGCTGACGCTGGCCAAGACCTTCTAAGCAGAAGCAAACCGGCAAAACGCCGGACAAGGAATGTGTCCCAACTGGCGCGGTCCCCGGACCGCGCCTTTTTTGCGCAGCGGGCAACCCGAGACGCTATAACCTGAAGGAAAATCAGCCGCTCTCCCGACTACTGATACCCGTCCGGGTCGTTGGGTGAGTGAAGCAATGTGCCTTCGAACGCGTCGAGATCATCCGTCATTTGCAGCCAAGGCAACTTGCTTTGCTTGTTGACGTGAAAGGTCGGCTTGAAATCCTCCGGGCGTTCCAGCGAGGCGGCATAGAGATGCATACCGCCCGGATAGTGATCCGCTTCAAACCCAATGGGCGACCCGCATGTCCCGCAAAAATGCCTGAAAACGCCCTTCGAGCTTTCATAAGTGCGAGGCGTATCACCTGTCCACTCAAAGCTCTTCTTCGGCACACCGAACCAAGCAACCACCGGCGCGGCACAGTTCCGGCGGCAGTCATCGCAATGGCAATAACAGGTCCATGTTTGATCCCCCACATAGGACCAACTTGTTTTCTGACATAGGCAATACCCGCGTGTCGTCATTCGATCTTCCTCCGACCCTCCGCGAATATAGGACGCAGGCGGGGGAAGGGTGGGATGTTTTGGGACATTCCATCGGCTAAAAACGTCGAAGCTGAGGGTCAATTCACCCTCAAACCCGCCAACCGCCTCAGGCAAGCGCACATCCTCCGAACGCCGCCTATCGCTGAGACACGCCCCGGCACCCGGCCCTCGACCGGCTCACCCGCCCTTGATGTTGATCGAATAGGAGCGCCGCGCGCCCTGGGGGGGCGGCGGGAACGGGGCCGCCCGCTGCACCACCCGCAGCGCCGCACGGTCGAGCTCGGCATGGCCCGAGGATTTCGCGATCGACACCGCCGCCAGCCTGCCATTGGGCGCGATGGTAAAGGCCACCACGGCCGTGCCGCGCCGTCCGACCCGGGGCCGCGACACGCGCGACAATTTCTTCATCACCTGACCGGGGTAATTGCTGGCCCGGGCATTGCCCGCCTCGCGGTTCTTCTGCCCCTGCGCCACGCCCTGCTGCGCCGCCTTGGCCCCTTCGCGCCCGGTGGCCGATCCGGCCCGCGCGTTCTGCTTGGCATTGCCCTGCGGCGCGCTCGCGGCCTTCTTCTGCGGCTTTGGCGCCTGCTTTACGGGCGTCTTCGGCGCGGGGGTCTTGGCCGTCTTTTGCGGCTTGGGCGGCTCTTCCCGGGTCCGCTGCTTGGGCCGGACCGAGCTTTGCGGCGCCACCTCGTCCTGCGCCTCGACCGTCTCTTGCGGCAGCACCGGCGCGGCCATCTGCGGCGCAGGCGTGAGGACCGTCGCCCGCTGCGGATCATGCGACGGCGTCAGCGCCGGGGTCACCGGCTGCGCCATCTCGGGCTGCTCCTCTGAACGCTCTTGCACCTCCTGCGGCTGCTCAACCGGCGTCTCGACCGGCGTGGGCGGCACCAGCGCCGCCTGCTCCACCGGCTTGCTCATCTCCTCAGCCGGCTCGGCGCTGAGCGTCCCCGCCGCCATATCGGCAAAGCTCGACCCGATCCGCGCCTCCGCCGCCCCGGCGCCGCTCTCCACCTCCACCGGCGTCTCGCTCACGAACCCCACGACCAACGTGCCATGCAGCGCCAGCGCCGCCACCCCGGCCATCAGCTTGGCCCATCTCGACGTCACGATCATTGCAGCCCCCGTTCCGTCACCACCAGCACCCGCGCGGCCCCCGCCCGGCGCAGCTCCGCCGTGAGCGTGACCAGCGCGCCCGCGTCAAGATCGCGGTCCGGCACCAGCCGCACGGCGATCTCCTCGCCCTCGGCCTCACGCGCCGACAGATAGGCCTCCGCCGAGGCCACATCCGCGCCGCGATAGCTCAGCCGCCCATCGGCATGAACCACCAGCGCATCGGGCGGCGCGATCCCGTCGAGCTCTTCGGTCTTCACCAGCTTCAACTCGGGATCGAGCGGCTGCGCCAACGTCCCCGCCACCATGAAGAACACCAGCATCAGAAAAACGATGTTGATGAGCGCGATGGTCGGCTCGCGTTTCGATCTCTGCCGTGGCTTGATCATGACGCCCCCAACACCGTGACCGACAGGTTGCCGACACCGCGCAGCACGCCCAGCAGGTCAATAAGCCGCTGCGCATTGACCCCGTCCTGCAGGCTCACCAGTAAGGGCTGTTCGCCCGCCTCCGGCATCTCGCCGCGCACCAAATCTTGCAAAGCATCCAGCGCCACCTCGCGCCCATTGAGGCTGAGCCCCTCGGCCCCGAGCCGCAGGAACATCGGCCGGGTCTCGCCCTGTACGGCCCCCGCGCCCGAGCCCGCCGCGCTCAGCTCGACCTCGGCGAATTTGGAAAATGTCGAACT
Organism: Roseovarius nubinhibens ISM; assembly: GCF_000152625.1. Lineage (GTDB taxonomy): Bacteria > Pseudomonadota > Alphaproteobacteria > Rhodobacterales > Rhodobacteraceae > Roseovarius > Roseovarius nubinhibens. The sequence continues at coordinate 853,355 of NZ_CH724156.1, forward strand.
CAGCATGAAAAACAGCAGCAACAGAAAGATCACATCGATGAGCGACGTCATCGAGAGCTTTCGCCGTGCCTGCCGTTTACGCATGGCGCGCCTGTCCCGCGACGGGCATCTCTGCGCTCGCGGCCGAAACCCCGCGCCCCTGCGGATGCAGCACCGACAGGATGGCGTGATCCGCAATCACCCGCTCCGCATCCATCCGGCTCTCGAACCAGCTCAACACCATCGACGTGGGCATCGCCACCGCAAGCCCCACCGCCGTGGTCAAAAGCGCCACCCAGATGCCCCCGGCCAGGATCGACGGATCGACCTGCGACCCCGCCTCCTGCAACGCCTGAAACGCCTGGATCATGCCGAGAACCGTGCCAAACAGCCCCAGAAGCGGCGCCAGCTGCGACACCGTATCGAGAAAGCGAAAGCCCCGCTCAAGCCGGGCAAACCGCGCCTCGGCCTCGCTGCGCAACCGGTCGAGATCATCGGCCTGCCCCGAAAACCCCATATCGATCACCGGCGCGAGATAGCTCTTGGACCGGCCCAGCGCCGCCCGCGCCGCCGCCCGGTCGCCCGCGTCCCAGGCCGTCACCGCCTCGCGCAGCGCCTTGTGCCGCCCGACGCCCGCCCGCAGAAACTGCCAGAGCTTGTAGAAGATCACCGCAACCGTGGCGATGGAAGTGGCAATGAGAACCAAAACGACCGGCCCGCCCAGATCGGCGGCCTGCATCACGGCGGATTTGACAAGCTCGATCATCCCAGCACCTCGATCTCGGTCCGCGACGTCACCTCGAGCCCCGCCTCACAGGCCCCCTCGTCGAGCGCCGCCGCCTCACAGGCATGCGCCCCGTTCACCAGGATCTGCCCAAGCCCGTCGCAGGGCGTGCCCGAGACCGAAAACTGCCGCACCCGCGGCCGCTTGGCCGGCAATTGCCCGAAATCAAACAGCGTGAGCCGATCCACCTGCCCCGCCTTGTCAAAGAGCACCGTCTCATAGACCGCCCGCGCGATATCCGCGTCATGGCCATTGATCACCACAAAGGTGAGCATACAGCCCCCCTCGCCGGATTGCGCCGCATTGAGCTCGAGCGACAGCTTGCCCTCAAGGCTCTCGTCAGCAGGCTTGACCGCCTCTTCGGCAATCGCCGCCTGCGCGAGAAACGCGGCGCTGAGAACGGATAGGATCGGGGATATACGCATCGAGGGGGCTCCGGCTGGGTGGCAGAGAAACTCTATCTGTCCCTGGCTCAGAGGCGCCCCCCTTGGCTCGGTCTTGCGAGCGGACTCACCACATTTCGGCGCCGCCTTCAATACCTAAATGAAATAGTCGGAATTATCCGCTAGTCCGGCAACCGCCCCAGAAACCCGCGCAGCGGCCCAATGAAACTCTCCGGATCCTCGATCAGCCCGAGATGTTTCTGCCCCGGCAGGATCTGACAATCGCTGCCTTCGATCTCGGCCGCAATGGCCCGGCTCATCGCCGGGGTCGAACCGCTGTCCTCCTCGCCCGTCATCACCAGCGCCGGACAGATGATCGGCGGCACGGGCCGGATCAGCTCGCGCACCCCATGCGCCAGAACCCAGCGATGCGCCGCATAATCCCCCGGATCATTGGCCAGCACCGCCGCCCGCACCCGCGCCACGCTCTCGGGCTGCGCGGCGCGAAACTCGGGCCGAAACCACCGCTCGAGCGCCGCATCGATGGTGGCAAAGGGCCCGCCCTCGCCCGCCGCCTGCGCCTGCGCCTCGACCCGCGCCTGCAACTCCTCACCCCGCTCATGCGGCGAATTGAGAATGCCGAGGCCGCGCACCCGATCCGGATGATCCATCGCCACCCGCCGGTTGATCATCCCGCCGAGCGAAAACCCCACAAGCGCCGCCCGCGCCACCCCAAGCGCATCCATCAGCGCAATCACCTGCTCCGACAGCGCCGTGAGGCTCGCGTCGCCCGGCGGCGTGGCGCTCTGCCCATGACCGTTGAGATCATAGCGGATCACCCGATACTCCCGCGCCAGCGCCGCGCCAATCGCCTCCCATGTCACCGCCGCCGTGAGGCCAAGACCATGGATCAGCACCACCGCCGGCGCGCCCTCCGGCCCGCTCACCTCGTAATAGGTGCCGCCCGCCCAAGGCATCAGCGCGCCACGAACATCGAGCCCAGCGGCTCGGACGAGGCGTTCATCCACACCGTCTTGGGGCGGGTGTAATCATACATCGCCTGAAACCCGCTCTCGCGGCCATAGCCCGATCCCTTCATGCCGCCGAACTCCGCCACCGGCGAAATCGCCCGATAGGTGTTGACCCAGACGATCCCGGCCCGCACCGCCCGCGACATGCGCAGCGCCCGCGCCCCGTCGCGCGTGAAAATCCCCGCCGCCAGCCCATGCTCGGTGTCATTGGCCAGCCGCAGCGCCTCGTCCTCCGTGCGAAACCGCAGGACCGACAGCACCGGGCCGAACAGCTCGGTATCGACGATATGCAGATCCGGCGAGGGACAGTCGATGATCGTCGGTTCGAAATACATCTCGCCCGCCTCGGCCCGCTTGCCACCACAGAGCACCCGACCGCCTTCCTCGACCGCTCGCGCCACCTCGCGCTCGATCGTCTCGAGCTGCCCAAGCGTGCAGAGCGGCCCCATCTCGGTCTCCTCCGCCATCGGATCACCGATCTTGACCGCGCGGGCGATCTCGACCATCCGGGCGAGAAACGCATCGGCCACATCCTCATGCACGATGAGCCGCGAGCCCGCGACACAGCTCTGCCCCGAGGCCCCGAAAATCCCCGCGACCGAGCCATTGACCGCGCTTTCGATGTCGGCATCCTCGAACACGATAAAGGGCGATTTCCCGCCAAGCTCGAGCGACACTTCGGCGAAATTCTTGGTCGAATTCATCAGCACATGCCGCGCCGCCCCCGGCCCTCCGGTAAAGGAAATCCGCGCCACCAATGGATGCGAGGTAAGCGCCCGACCGCAAGGCTCGCCATGGCCGGTGACGATATTGACCACCCCATCCGGAATGCCCGCCTCGGCAATGAGCTTGCCGAACTCCAGCATCGCCGCCGAGGCATGTTCCGACGCCTTGAGAACCACCGTGTTCCCCGCCGCCAGCGCCGGGCCGATCTTGACCGCCGTCAGGAAGAGCTGCGAATTCCACGGCACGATGGCCGCGATCACACCCAGCGGCTCGCGATGGGTAAAGACGAACATATCCGGCTTGTCGATGGGCAGCGTGTCGCCATGGATCTTGTCGGCACAGCCCGCATAGAAGTGAAAGAACTCGGCGATGTAATTCGCCTGCCAGCGGGTTTCCTTGAACATCTTGCCGGTGTCGCGGGTCTCGATCTCGCCGAGCCGCTCGGCGTTGTCCTTCAAGAGCTCCGCCAGACGGCGCAGACAATGGCCCCGCTCCGTCGGTGTCATCCGCGACCACGGCCCCTCGTAACAGGCGGCGTGGGCAGCGCGCACCGCCCGGTCGACATCCTCTTCCGTGGCTTCAGGGATCTTGGCCCAGACCTTGCCATCGGCGGGCGAGACCGTATCGAAACTCGCGCCATCCCCGGCCGCGACCCACGCCCCATTGATCAGCATCTCAAAGCTCTGCATTCTCATCCCTTTCACACGCCTGCTGCGCCGCAGGATGTCAAAGCCCGCATCATTTGAAAAACAAAAGTTTTCGCAGGATGAATTCGAAGAACGCGAAGCTTGAACCGGCAGGAGCCCCCATGACCGCTGATCTCGACCATCTCCCCATCACCATCCTCGGCGCCGGTCTGATCGGCATCGGCTGGGCCGCGCTCTTTGCCCATCACGGCGCGCGGGTGACGCTCTGGGATCCCCAGCCCGAGACGCTCAAGACGGCGCCGGACCGGCTCGCCAAACCGCGCGCCGATCTGACCGAGCTCGACGGTCACGGCCCACGCGGCGACATTCACTTCGTAAGCGACATCGCCGCTGCCCTGCGCGAACCCGCGCTCATCCAGGAAAACGCGCCGGAAAGCATCCCGGTCAAACATGCGCTCTATGCCGAGATCGAAACCCTGGCCCCGCCCGAGGCCATCCTCGCCTCGTCGACCTCCTCGCTGACCTGGGACGATCTCGCCCCCGGTCTCACCGATCCGCAGCGGCTCATCACCGCGCACCCGTTCAACCCGCCGCATCTCGTGCCGCTGGTGGAACTCTACGGCCCCGACCCGGCGCGGCTCGACCGGGCCGAGGCGCTCTACCGCGCCGCCGGTCGCGTCCCGGTCCGGCTCAACATTCCCGCCACCGGCCATATCGCCAATCGGCTCGCCTCCGCCCTCTGGCGCGAGGCGGTGCATATCGTCGCCGAGGGCATCGCCGATGTCGAAGCGGTGGACCGCGCGCTGATGCACGGGCCGGGGCTGCGCTGGTCGGTACTGGGCGCGCATATGGCCTATCATCTCGGCGGCGGCGCGGGCGGCATCGCCGGCTATCTCGACCATCTCGGCCCGAGCCAGGAACGCCGCTGGCAGGATCTCGGCACGCCGCGCCTCAGCCCGGAGATCAAGGACACGCTCATCGCCGGCGTCGCCACCGCCTGCGCCGGGCGCGACATCGCCACGCTCGAGGCCGAACGCGACGCCGCACTGATCGCGCTCTTGCGGGCACGCGCCAAACCCCAGACATGACAACGCCCCGCCGGGGGATCGATCCCGGCGGGGCGTCCTGATGTGCGTTGGATCAGCGCTGGATCAGCTTACTTGATCCACTCGTTGACCACATCCATGTTCTCGGCCACCCATTCCTCGGCCACGTCACGCGGGTCGAGCTTGTCACGGCCGATCTTGAGGATCCAGCCATTGACCACTGCCGGGTCGAGCTGCATCTGGCTCAGGAACTTGGCCACCGGCGGGTTGCGGGTCTCGAGCGACTTGGAATAGGCCACGAAAATCTCGGCATCCTTGCTCGCACAGGCAAAGCTCGACGCCTCGAGCCAATCTTCCTTGTCGAGATCGACATCCTCACAGCCCTCGGTCCGCGCCGGTTCCTCGATCGCGGTCAGGTCATAGGCGGCATGCACCCATTCCGGCGTCCAGTAGTAGAACATGATCGGCTGTTCGCGTTGCACCGCGGTCTTGAGCTGCGCCTTGAAGGTCGCATCCGGCAGAACCTCGGGCTCCCAGAGCTCGGACAGACCATAGCTCTTGAACTTGACCTGCCACATGCGCGTCGATTTCCAGCCCGCATCCCCGGCCCAATACTCGCCCTTGCCATTGCCGTCCTTGTCGAACATCGCGGCAATCTCGGGGTCCTTCAGATCCTCCATCGAGGTGATCCGATCGGCCATATAGGAGGGCACATACATCTTCTGCGTGCCGAGATAGGGCGAATTGTGGCCCACCGTCTGCGCGCCGTCGATGAACTCATCCCAGAGCGCCTGCCGGTTCGGCATCCACAGATCGGTATAGACATCGGCCGAGCCATCGCCCTTGTCCATCCCCGCCGCGATGATCGACCCGTCGGACAGACCGGCCACGATCTTCGCCTCCGACCCGAGCGGCCCTTCGATCACCGCCTGGATCACATGGCCGATGGCCTGCGCCCCGGTCCAGGTGAGATCGCCAATCGCGACCGTGGCATCCTCGGCCGCCATCACGCTCGCCCCCGAGGACAAGAGCATCGCGCCCGCCAGCATATGTGTCATCTTTTTCATTGGTGTTTTCCCTTTCCTGTTGGTTGTGCCGCCCCCCTCCGGGACGGCACGTTTGGTCGTTATTAGTTTTGCGTATTGGCCTTCTGCACCACCCGGTCGATCATCATCGCCAGCAATGCGATCCCGATCCCCGCGAGCACACCGCGCCCGGTCTCGGTATTCTCCAGCGCCTCGGTCACGATATAGCCCATGCCGCCCGCGCCGATCAGCGCCGCCACCACGACCATCGAGAGGCTCATCATCACCACCTGGTTGATCCCGGTCATGATCGACGGCATCGCCAGCGGCAGCTCCACCTTGGTCAGCAATTGCCGCGGGTTGGCCCCAAAGGCGAGCGCCGCCTCCTTGGTATTCTCCGGCACCTGCAGGATGCCCAGCGCCGTAAGACGCACCATCGGCGGCATCGCAAAGATCACCGTGGCGAGAATGCCGGGCGGCTTGCCGATGGAAAAGAACGCAATCGCCGGCAGCAGATAGACAAAGCTCGGGATCGTCTGCATTACGTCGAGGATCGGCGTGATGATCGCCTTGCCGCGCCGCGACTTGCTCACCCAGATGCCGAGCGGCAGACCAAAGACCACACAGATGATCGAGGCCGCCACGACAAGCGACATCGTGTCCATCGCCGTCTGCCAGAAGCCAAAGAGCGCGAGATAGGCGAGCGACGCGCCGACAAAGATCGCGGTGCGCGGCCCCGCCGTCCGATAGGCCACGAAGAGCAGCACCGCCATGGTGATCGGCCAGGGCGTGCCGACAAAGACCGAGGTGATCGCCCCGAGCATGCCGCGCAGCACATTGGTAATGCCGTCAAAGAGGAACCCGTAGAACACCGTGAGATAGCTGATCCCGTCATCGATGCTCTGCGACACATAGGTGTTGAGGCTGACGGGCGGCGCATCGGCGCTCGGCGCGGTGCGCTTGATCACCCGCTCGCCATTGTCGTCGCGCGGATAGCTGATCTCGTCCGGCCGGTCGATCCAGATAAAGGTCGGAAACTCGCCGATCACGAAACAGTCGAACCGATCCTTGAACGGCACCGCTTCGCCTTCGGCCAGCGCCCGATCCTGCTTGATGCAGGTCCGCTCATCCGGCGCGAACTGCGTCGTGCGATAGAGCAGCAAGGGCGCGATCAACGCCACCACCAGCAGCCCGAGCACGAGCCGCCGCATCTCGACGCCGTTGTTGACGCTGTGATCGGTGCGCCATTTCTCATATTGCTTGGCATAGAACCGGTCGGCCAGCCATCCGAACAGGATGCGCCCCAGCACAAAGGTGACAATCGCCCCGATGAGATGGGTCTGCGACCAGCCTTCATAGCGCGCCACGAGATAGGCCTTGTCGGCATTCTCAACCGCCGCATTCGAATATTTATAGACCAGCGCAAGGTTCACCGCGGTGATCAGATCGATGACAAAGCCTATAACGAAGAGCCCCCAATTGCCGCGCAGCGCCGCCCAGACGAAACTGCCGATCATGGCGGTCACATTGACATGGCCCCGGCCAAGCGTGGCCTTTTGGATCTTCAGAAACACATCGGCGTAATAGCTGCCGTTGTGGCCCGCGAAATCGAGGAATGGTTTGCGAATATCGGTGTCGCTGCTCATGGTCTCACACCTCTCCCTGAATGCCGCGGAGAAGGGCGTCCTTGGTGACCACCCCCACCGGTTTGTTGTCGCTCATGATGACGATCGGGTTGTCCTGACCGACCACCCGGCCCACCAGCGCATCGAGGTCATCCTCGGGATCGGCCTGCGGACATTGATCGATGGGCGGCAGCTTGCGACCGCCCTGCTCATAGGCCTCCACCGGGCGCATCACCGAATGGGCAAAGATCAGCTTGAGCTTGGAAATCCCGGCCACGAAATCCGCCACATAATCATCGGCGGGCTGGGTCACGATCTCTTCCGGCGTACCGGTCTGCACGATCTCGCCATCCTTCATGATCGCGATCCGCGACCCCATGCGAATGGCCTCATCAAGGTCATGGGTGATGAACAGCGTGGTCTTCTTCATCGTCTTCGACAGCGCCAGGAACTCATCCTGAAGCCCGCGCCGGATCAGCGGATCGAGCGCCGAAAAAGGCTCGTCCATCAGCAGGATATCAGGATCGGCCGCCATCGCCCGGGCCAGACCCACACGCTGCTGCATCCCGCCCGACAGATCGCCCGGCAACCGGTCGCCATAGCCCTGCAGGCTCACCAGCTCGATCACCCGATCGGCCAGCTCGGCACGGGTGAAGGCATCCACGTTGCGCAGCTCGAGGGCAAAGGCGATGTTGTCGCGGACCGTGCGATGCGGCAACAGCGCCATGTTCTGAAACACCATGCCGATCTTGTCGGCCCGCATCGCCCGAAGATCCTCGGCCCCGAGCCCGTTCACATCGACCCCGTTGATCAGGATCTCGCCGCCGGTCGGCTCGATGAGCCGGTTGATATGGCGCACCAGCGTCGATTTGCCGGACCCCGACAGGCCCATGATGCAAAACACCTCGCCTTCGCCGACTTCGATCGACACGTCCCGCACGCCGACCACGGCCTGAAACTCTTCGAGAACCTCCGCCTTGCTCAGGTTGTCCCGGCGCACCGCCGCCATGGCCTCTTCGGCGCGCGGGCCAAAGATTTTCCAGACGTTGCGCGTGACGACGACATTCCGTTTGGGTTCTGTGCTCATGCCCTCGCCTTCTCTCTCTTGGGATCGATAAAGGGCAGGTCCACCACCGTGGCGGGCAGCCGTTTCATATGCCCGTCCAGTCGCCCCACCTCCAGCGTGCCGCCGGTCTCGGCGCATTCAATCGCGACCCGCGCCATGGCAATCGCATGGCCCAGCTCATGCGACATGGCCCCGCTGGTGACCACGCCGACCTGTTCGCGGCCCACAAAGATCGGATCGCCATGATGCGGCGCCTCCATCCCGGTGAACTTGAGCCCGACGAGCTTGCGGCGCGGTGCCGTGGCATTCCGCTCCAGCGCCTCGCGGCCGATAAAGGCGGGTTTCTTGAAATCCACCGCAAAGCCCAGACCGGATTCCATCGCATCGCTGTCCGGGCCAAACTCGGCCCCCGCGATCATCAGCCCGGCCTCGAGCCGCAGCGGATCGAGCGCGGCACTGCCCATCGGGGTCAGCCCGTGCTTTTCGCCCGCCGCCATCAGACCGTCCCAGATCTCCACCGCGTCATTGCGATCACAGAAAATCTCGTAGCCGAGCTCACCGGTGAACCCGGTGCGGCACAGCATGAACATCGGGCCATCCCGGTCATGCAGCCGCGCCACGGTGAAGCCGAACCACTTGAGATTGTCGAGCGCCGGACGCGACGGCTGGGTGAACACCACTTCGCGCAGAATATCGCGCGACTTCGGCCCCTGAATGGCAAGGTTCTGCACCCGGTCGCCCAACGACAACACCCGCACATCGAGGCCCAGCGCCTCGGCCTGCTCCCGCAGATGCAGCGCCGAATTGTCCGAGCCACAGCACCAGCGGAACGCGGTATCCTCGAGCCGGAACAAGGTCCCGTCATCGAGAACACTGCCCCGCGCGTCGCACATCAGCGCGTAAAAGCCGCGATGCTGCGATAGCTTGGCGACGTCACGCGTCATGCAATGCTGCAAGAGCTCGACGGCATCCGGCCCGACCACGTCGAACTTGCGCAGCCCCGACATGTCCTGAATGGTCGCGGCCTTCTTACAGGCCCAATATTCCTCGACCGTGCCGGTGGCATCGAAATGCACCGGCATCCAAAGGCTCCGCGCCACGTGGAACGACGTGGTAAGCTTGGAGGTGCGCGGGTGAAACGCCGAATGCCGGGTCAGCTGTTCGGCATCCTCGGGATTGGCCCGCCATGAAACGGAATGTGTAATCGAACTGTCCTCCTCGTAGATGCGGACATGAATATCTGTGGGGTTCCAGCCGTTGATCGGGTCGACGTCATCGGGACAGGCGGTCGAAACACAGACCAGATCGGTCAGCGCCTCCATCACCACGTGATCGCCCGGCCGCGACCACGCCTCGTCGCTGGCGATCCGGTGGTCGGCCTGATCGATCCAGGAGTTGAAGAAGAAATTGATCGCGGGCCAGGCCTTGCGCGCCTGAATGCCATAGGGATCAAAGGCCGCGCTGATATTGTCGGAACAGTTGAGATGCCCGGGAAAGCCGCGCTCCTCATAGCCCCGCGCCGTACAGGCGAGCGCAAACGTGTCATGCCGCCCGACCGTGTCCTGGCGCACCGACAACAGCGGGCGAATGTCCTGATCAAAGAATTTGTCATGCAGACCGGGCGACGGATAGGCATTGCGCGCCATGGTCCGCGACACGGTGCTGTCGATGAACCGCTCGACCCCCGCATCGAGCGACGAGGCCCGCATCGCCATGAAATCCGAACATTGCTGGCCCTCGACATCGATGACCTGCACGAACTGCCCGCGCTTGAGCTCATAGGCGAGCGCCGTACCCCGGCTCACCCGCCATTCATCCACCACCTTGCCCAGCGGATCGGGCAGGATCACGTCACTGCTGCCCCCCGCCGGCGGCTGCACCCGAACCGCGAAGCGACCGCCGCCGCCTACGCTGAGAAACTCCCGGCTCACCGGCGCGATCACAAAGAGCGTCGCATCCTCGAGAACCTTGGTCACGAAAAGCTCGCCCGCCTCGGTCTCGGCATCGAAAATCTTGCAGCCCGTCGCGCCCTCGAGACTGCTGTCCCGCGACGCCGCCAGCCCCGCCATCTCCCGCGCGTCAAAGCTCTCGGGATCGAGGGTCACCTCCGCCGCCGCCCCAAGATCGAGCGCCGCGGCCGAAAACTGCCGCGCCTCAGGCCCGAGCGTCGTGACCCAGGCCACCCCGCCGCCGTCGACATTGGTGATCGACAGGATCGACCCGGCACGCACCGAAATCCGCCCCGCCTCGCCCCAGCGCACATCCACCGCCATCGGGCGCGAGGATTTAAGCCCCTGGTACCGCCGGCGCGCCAGCGGGTCTGACAACTCTGTGCCAATCATTCTCATACCTCCGTGACGCTCTGCTTTCCGGCGCCGATTCCAAATTTTGTAACCGGTTACAATTTGATCCGTCAAGATAATTCTAACCGGTTACATAAGCGCAAGACATAGCTATGATAAAAACCATCGGCCTTGCACATCGGGTTTTCAGCGCGGTATCAAGGGCCTGTACGAGGGATGAGGCAGTGATGACGAGACCAGTGGGAAAGATCCGCGATGTGGCCAAGGCAACGGGCCTGTCCATCGCCACGGTGTCGCGCGTCATGAATGGCGGCAAGAACGTCTCGCCCAATACCCGCGACAAGGTGCTCGCTGCCTGCAAACAGCTGAACTACCTGCCCAACCCGGCGGCCCGCGCGCTCTCGACCAGCCGCTCGAAAACCGTGGCGGCGATCATCCCGACCATCGAACACTCGATCTTTGCGAAATATATCGCGAGCATCGAACATAGCCTCGCCCAGCGCGGCTATTCCCTCGTCATCGCCATCTCCCATGGCGATCTCGACGAAGAACTCGCCGCCGCGCAGAAACTGCTCGGCATGGGGGCCGAGGCGTTTATCCTGAGCGGCGCCGATCACCACCCCGATCTGCTCGATCTTTTCACCCAGCGCGGCGTGCCCCATGTCTATAGCTCGATCTGGCAGCCCGCCTCCGCCGCCCCCTCCATCGGCTATGACAACACCGCCCTCGCCCGCGCCGCGATGGACTATCTCACCGGTCACGGCCACCACCATATCGCCGTGCTGCACGGCCCCCTGACCGAAAGCGACCGGACCCGCGACCGTCAGGCCGGGGCCCAGGCCGCCCAGCGCGACGGGCTGACACTCGATTTCCACGAAACCTCGCTCGATGTCGCCGGGGGCAAAGCCGCCACCCGCGCCCTGCTGCAATCCGCCAACAGGCCGAGCGCGATCTTCTGCTTTTCCGACGTTCTGGCGCTCGGCGCGCTCTTTGCCCTCTCCGAGGCCGGGCTGCGCGTCCCCGAGGATGTCTCGGTCATGGGCTTCGACAATCTCGACTGGTCGGGGGAAACCGCACCGGCGCTGACCACGATCAACCTGCCCGCCACGCGGATGGGGGCCGAGGTCGGCACGCAATTGATGGACCACCTCGACAATGGCACACCGCTCGGCCCGGTGCGCCTCGATGGGGCGATTGTCGAACGCGCCTCGGTGGCCCCGGTGACGCGGCGCGGCTAACCTCTGATGTGATGGTGAATGGCCCGCCCGCTACTCGGCGGCGCTCTTCAGGCTCGCCATGAGGTGATGGAACTTCTCGCCCTGCACCGCCACATGGTCGCGCAACACCTGCCCCGCCCGGTCCGAATCCCCCGCCGACAGCGCCGCGACAATCGCCTCATGCTCGGCCATCGACTGCCCCATCCGACCGCGAAACCGCAGCTGCTGCCGCCGAAACGGTTTGAGCCGCTTGTGCAGCTTGGCCGCCTCCTGTTCGAGAAACCCATTGCCCGACTGGCGATAGATCACCCGATGGAATCGCTCGTTCTCGGTGTAGTAGCGATCCGTGTCATTCGCCGCCACGGCGGCCTTGCACTTGCTGTTGGCATCGCGCAGCTCGGCCAGCGCCTCTTCCGTGATCCGCCGCGCCGCGAGCCGCCCACAGATCGCTTCGAGCTCGGACATGACCTCGAACATCTCCATGAGCTCGATCGGCCCGGGCTGGCGCACAAACGCCCCGCGACGCGGGATGAGCTCGACCAGCCCCGACAGGGCAAGCCGTTGAAATGCCTCACGCAGCGGCGTGCGCGAGACGCCGAACTGCTCGGCCAATCGCACCTCGTCGAGCCGCTCCCCATTGGGATAGGTCCCGTTAAAGATGCGCTCTTCCAGAGCTTCTGCAATATTGTCGGCGCGACGCTGTTCCATGGCATCGAGTTTACGATCCCCGGAACTGAAAAGCAATCTGTATAGTTTTGTATACAAAAAAGTTGACTTGAAAAACATTATGCTCTTACCCTACGGCACGCGCCGGGCAGATGCCTGTCGTTCGATAAGGGAGGAAAACAATGTCAGTCACCTGGAAGGCCACCTTGGCCGCCGCCTCGCTCGCCGTCTCGGCGAGCTTTGCCCATGCCACCGAACTGCGCCTGTCGCATCAGTGGTCCAACGAAGACATCCGTCACAAGGTCGCGCAGATCGTCGCCGATGAGGTCGCCGCCGCGGATGTCGATCTCGAGATCAAGATCTTCGGCTCGAAATCGCTGTTCAAGCCGCGCGAGCAGTACAAACCGCTGAGCCGGGGTCAGCTCGACATGACCGTGTTGCCGCTGAGCTATGCCGGCGGTCAGCAACCCGCCTATAACCTCACCCTGATGCCCGGCCTTGTGAAGAACCACGATCACGCCGCCCGGCTGAGCGACTCGCCCTTCATGGAGGCGCTCGAGGCCAAGATGGCCGAAGATGACGTGATGGTTCTGGTGCACGGCTATCTCGCGGGCGGTTTCGCCGGCAAGGACAAATGCATCACCAAACCCGCCGATGTCGAAGGGCTGCAAACCCGCGCCGCCGGCAAGGCCTTTGAACAGATGCTCGCAGGCGCTGGCGCCTCCATCGCCTCGATGGCCTCGTCGGAAATCTACAACGCCATGCAGACCGGCGTGCTCGACGCGGCCAACACCTCGTCCTCGTCCTTCGTGAGCTACCGCATCTACGAACAGGTCAAATGCTATACGCCCGCGGGCGATGTGGCGCTCTGGTTCATGTATCAGCCGCTGCTGATGAACAAATCGACCTTCGACGGTCTGACCGAAGCCCAGCAGCAGGCGCTTCTCGCCGCCTCTGAAAAGGCCGAGGCCTTCTACCTCGAAGAGGCCAAGAAAGAAGACGCGGCCTCGGTCGACGTGTTCCGCGAAGCCGGTGTCGAGATTGCCGAAATGACCTCCGAGGATTTCGACGCCTGGCGCGAGCTGGCCAAAGAGACCTCCTACAAGGCCTTCCTCGAAGAGGTGGCCGACGGTCAGGACCTGCTCGACAAGGCGCTCGCGGTCGAATGATCGCGGCCTCGGGGCGGCCCGCGCCGCCCCGAAATCCACACTGTCGTTTTACCGACGCAATACCGACGCGTCACCGACCCCTCATTTGAGGCGCAGCGCCACCTCCGGCGCGCCCTCACCCGCACTCAAAATTCAAGGAGGCGATCATGGCCGGACAAAGCTCTGCCGCTGCTGCCAATACGGGCAACAACACCTTCCTCAAGGCCGTCGCGGCCCTTTCCACCCTCGCCGGCTGGTACGCAGCCGGGGCCATCGTCGCCGCCGTGGCGATCACCTGTCAGATGATCGTCATCCGCTTCGTCCTCAACGGCTCGACCGTCTGGCAGACCGAAGCGGTGATCTATCTGGTGATCAGCGCCACCCTCATCGGCCTGCCCTATGTCCAGCGCCTGCGCGGCCATGTGAATGTCGATCTCATCCCGCTGAGCCTCGCGCCCCGCGCCCGCTTCGCGCTCGCCGTGCTGACCCAAGTGCTGTCGATCAGTATCATCGCCGTGATGTTCTGGTACGGCTATGACTACTGGCACTTCGCCTATGAACGGGGCTGGAAATCCGACACGGTCTGGGGCGTAAGACTTTGGATTCCCTACCTTTCCATGCCCATAGGCTTTGGCCTTCTGCTGCTACAGCTCATCGCTGATTTCGTCGCACTCCTGCTGCGCATCGACACCCCCTTCGGTCTGGAGAACTGATCATGGATCCGCTTGTACTCGGAGGGATTGTTGCCCTCGCCACCATCCTCGTCCTCTTCTCCGGCGTCTCTGTCGCCATGGGTCTGCTCATCGTGTCGGCCGGGTTCCTGATCGTCTTTGACGGCATGCGCTCGCTCGAACTGATGCCCGAAATCCTCTTTGGCAAGCTCGACGATTTCGCCCTTCTATCGATCCCGATGTTCATCATCATGGGGGCCTCGATCGCCTCTACCCGGGCCGGCGCCGACCTCTACGAGGCGCTCGAACGCTGGCTCACCCGGATCCCCGGCGGGCTGGTCATCTCCAACCTCGGCGCCTGCGCGCTCTTCGCCGCCATGTCCGGCTCGAGCCCCGCCACCTGCGCCGCCATCGGCAAGATGGGCATCCCCGAAATGCGCAAACGCGGCTACCCCGACGGCGTCGCCGCCGGCTCCATCGCCGCCGGTGGCACGCTGGGCATCCTGATCCCGCCCTCGGTCACCATGATCGTCTACGGCATCGCCACCGAGACCTCGATCGGGCGGCTGTTCCTCGCAGGTGTCATCCCCGGCTTCCTCTTGGTCGGGCTCTTCATGGCCTGGTCGCTCTATTCGACATGGCGCTCGGGCGATGCGGCGGTGCTCAACGCGGGCAGCTACACTTGGAAGGAACGCTTTGAGATCCTGCCGCGCGTCTTGCCCTTCCTCGCGATCATCCTCGGCGTGCTCTATGCCATGTATGGCGGCATCGCCACGCCGTCCGAGACCGCCGCCGTCGGCGCCCTGCTCTGCCTCGTCATCGCCATGGTGATCTACAAGCTCTGGCATCCCGGCGCGATCTGGGTCGTGCTGCGTGACAGCACCAAGGAAAGCGTGATGATCCTCTTCATCATCGCCGCCGCCGGTGTCTTCTCCTATATGCTGAGCTCGCTCTTCATCACCCAGTCCATCGCCGAATGGATCGGCACGCTCGAGGTCAACCGCTGGGTTCTGATGCTCTGCATCAACATCTTCCTGCTGATCGCCGGGTTCTTCCTGCCGCCCGTCGCGGTGATCCTGATGGCCGCTCCGATCCTGCTGCCGATCATCCTGACCGCCGGGTTCGATCCGATCTGGTTCGCCGTGGTGCTGACCATCAACATGGAAATCGGCCTGATCTCGCCGCCCGTCGGCCTCAACCTCTATGTGATCAACGGCATCGCGCCGGACATCTCGCTCAAGACGATCCTCACCGGCTCGCTGCCCTTCGTGGCCTGCATGGTGCTGGCGATCATCTTGCTCTGCCTCTTCCCGGGGCTCGCGACATGGCTGCCCGATGTGGTGATGGGGACCGCGGTATGACCTTGCTGGCCGATCTTCTCTCGACCGTGTTCGAACGCCGCTACCGGCAGCCGGACACGGGGCGCAAGGCCACCCGACCGCTGGCCGATCTGACCCGCGATCTGGTGGGCAGCACCGGCGAGACCTCGGGCCTCGCCATGGCCGAAGACATCCTGAACGGCTATGCCGCGCTCGATGACGAGGCCAAGCTCGGGTTCTTTCACCATCTCGCCACCGAGATGAACATCGACCCCGAACAGGTGCGCAGCACGCTCGACGCCTATGAGCGCGAACCCTCAAAGGCCAGCTATCGCAACTTCATGACCGCCGCCGAACCGCGGCGGCAGGAGTTGATCCGCAGGCTCAACCGCGTCCCCGGCGCGACCGAGGCGCTGGTCGATATGCGCGCCGATCTCCTGCGGCTCGGGCGGGGCACGCCCGAGCTCGAGGCGCTCGATCTCGACTTCCGTCATCTCTTTGCCTCCTGGTTCAATCGCGGATTTCTGGTGCTGCGCCCGATCAACTGGGGCAGTCCTGCGCATATTCTCGAAAAGATCATCGCCTATGAGGCGGTCCATGCCATCGACAGCTGGGACGATCTGCGCCGCCGCCTGCAACCGGCCGACCGGCGCTGTTTCGCCTTCTTCCACCCGGCCATGCCCGACGAGCCGCTGATTTTCGTCGAAGTGGCCCTGACCCAGGGCATCCCCTCCTCGGTGCAGGCGCTGCTTGCCGAAGACCGCGCCGCCATGCCCGCCTCGCGCGCGGATACGGCGGTCTTCTATTCGATCTCCAACTGTCAGGCGGGGCTTGCCAGCATTTCCTTTGGCAATTCGCTGATCAAACAGGTGGCCGCCGATCTCGCGGCGGAACTCGACGGGCTCAAGACCTTCGTGACCCTGTCGCCGATCCCCGGCCTGACCACATGGCTCGACCGCGAAAAGATCGACCACAAAAAGGCCACGCCGGAACAGATGCAGGCGTTCGCCGCGCATTACCTGCTCTCGGCCAAGGGGCGCGGCGATCTGCCCTTTGATCCGGTGGCCCGGTTCCACCTTGGAAATGGCGCGATTGTCCACGCGGTGCATGCCGGTGCCGACACCTCGCCCAAGGGCCAAAGCCAGTCTGGCGGCGCCATGGTCAACTATCTATACGACCTCGATAAAGTCGAACAGAACCACGAAAAATTCGCCACGACCAAATCGGTCATGGCCACGGCAGAGGTGAAATCCCTCGCGAAAACCGCCCTGCCCACCGCCAAGAAAGAAAGGTAACGCGTATGGCCAATCCTCTTTACGACCGGCTTTTTGGGGCCCATGCGGGCAAGGACACGCCGTTTTTGCATCTGCCCGACGGCACGGTCCTGACCCATAGCGCCTTTCTCGCCAAAGTGGCCCAGATCGCCCATGCCATGACCGCCCTCGGGCTCAAGCCCGGCGACCGTGTCGCGGCCCAGATCGCCAAATCGCCCGAGGCACTGGCGCTCTACGGGGCTTGCGTGCAGGCGGGTCTCGTCTTCTTGCCGCTCAACACCGCCTATACCGTCGACGAGCTGACCTATTTCATTGACAACAGCGGTGCCGCGCTCATCGTCTGCGACGCCAAATCCGAGGCGACGCTCGCCCCGGTCGCGGCCAAGCTCGGGGCGCAGGTGGTCACGCTCAACGCCGATGGCAGCGGCAGCCTCAGCGACCGCGCGTCGGATCAGCCCGAGAGCTTTGACACCGTCGCCCGCTCTGACGAGGATCTCGCGGCCTTCCTCTATACCTCCGGCACGACAGGCCGATCCAAGGGCGCGATGCTCACCCAAGCCAACCTTTTGTCCAACGCCGTAACACTGACGCAATACTGGCGCTTTACCGACGCGGATATTTTGCTCCATGCGCTGCCGATCTTTCACACCCACGGCCTCTTTGTGGCGAGCAATGTGACGCTTCTGGCCGGCGGCGCGATGATCTTTTTGCCCAAATTCGACCTCGACGACATGATCGCCTGGATGCCCAAGGCGACCGCGATGATGGGCGTTCCGACCTTCTATACAAGGCTTCTGGACGATGCCCGCTTTACCGGTGAGCTGACCAAACACATGCGGCTTTTCATCTCCGGCTCGGCCCCGCTTCTGGCGGAAACCCATGTCCAGTTCGAGACCCGCACCGGCCACCGCATCCTCGAACGCTACGGCATGACCGAAACCAATATGAACACCTCAAACCCCTACGACGGCGACCGCCGCGCCGGCACCGTGGGCTTCCCCTTGCCGGGGGTCGAGCTCAAGGTGACGGACCCGGACAGCGGAAAAACCCTGCCAGATGGCGAGGTTGGCCAGATCGAAGTGCGCGGCCCCAATGTCTTCAAGGGCTATTGGCAGATGCCCGAGAAAACCGCCGCCGAGCTGCGAGAAGATGGGTTTTTCATCACCGGCGATCTGGGCAAGATCGACGAGGATGGCTATGTCCATATCGTTGGCCGCAACAAGGACCTGATCATTTCGGGCGGCTATAACATCTACCCCAAAGAGATCGAACTCGTCCTCGACGAACAGCCCGGCGTTCTCGAAAGCGCGGTGATCGGCGTGCCGCATCCGGATTTCGGCGAAACCGTGCTGGGCATCATCGTCCCCGAGAAAGGCTCCACGCCCGATCTCGACGCCATGATGGCCGCGGTGTCTCAGGCGCTCGCCCGGTTCAAACATCCGCGCAAGCTCATCCTGCGCGACGAACTGCCCCGCAACACCATGGGCAAGGTGCAAAAGAACATCCTGCGCGACGAGTTTGGCGACATGTTCACCGCCTCCTGACCTCTGATTTTATCTCCCTGAACCTGGACAGGCGCATGATTGCGCCTGTTTTTTTGCCCTCATGCCTGACATAGACTGGGAACAAATTCGCGGCCCCGCGCGTTGCCGGGAAAACCGCTACGGCCAAATTTCGCCGAACGGAGAGATCACGATCTCTTGTAGTCGGGCAGGGGCTGCGATGAAATAAAAGCGGATCGGGGGACGTTGCTAGTGTTCGAATCAAAACGTATCAAGCCGGCGCTGTTGGCCGGGCTGCTGTCGGTGACGGGCAGCTTTGCTTTTGCTGTCGAACTTGGGTTCAAGGTCTCCGGTCAGGACCGCGATTTCGCCGAATATCTTAAGAGCGCCACGCTCACCAGCGATCTCAGGGACAAGGACGCCAGCACCAATCAGGATTACATGGCCGCCGCCCGTGCCGATTACGCGCGTCTTGTCGGCGCGCTCTATGAGCGGGGGTTTTACGGCGGCACGGTGAGCATCCGCGTGAATGGCCGCGAAGCCGATGAGATCGATCCGCTCTCGACGCCGCGCACCATCAATCGCATCGATTATCACGTGACGCCGGGGCCGAGGTTCACCTTTGGCACCGCCCGTGTCGCGCCGCTCGCCGCCGGCACCGAGATCCCCGAAGGCTTTGCCCCCAACAAGCCCGCGAATAGCGGGCTCGTCCCCGCCGCCGCCCGCGCCGGGATCGAAGGCTGGCGCAATCAGGGCCATGCCAAGGTCGATGTCGCCGGTCAGTCGGTCACCGCCTATCACCCCGACCGCAGGCTCAACGTCGATATCGGTCTCACACCGGGGCCGCGGCTGCGCTTTGGCCCGCTGATCCACGAGGGCGAAAGCCGCGTGCGCAGCGAGAGGATCGTCGCCATCGCGGGCCTGCCAGAGGGCGAGATCTATTCCCCCGAAGAGATGAAGGACGCGGCGGACAGGCTGCGCCGCACCGGGGCGTTCCGCTCTGTCGTGCTCAACGAAGCCGATGAGATCGGCCCCGGCAACACCCTGCCCGTGACGGTCGAAGTCACCGACACCAAGCCCCGGCGGTTTGGCTTTGGCGCCGAACTCTCGTCGCTCGAAGGCATCACGCTGAGCACCTTCTGGCTGCATCGCAACCTCTGGGGCGGTGCCGAACGGCTGCGGATCGACGGCGAGGTCAGCGGCATTGGCGGCGACACCGATGGCATCGATTATATCCTTTCGGCCCGTCTCGACCGGCCCGCGATCTTTACCCCGGACACCTCGCATTACTTCGATTTCCGCCTGCAGGAACTCGACGAGCCCGATTACAACGAAAGCAGCCTGCGCATCGGCACCGGGCTCAGCCATATTTTCAACGACAACCTGACCGGCGAATTGGGCGTGGCCTATCAATATTCCGAGATCGAGGATGATCTCGGCAACCGCACGCGCCAGCATCTCCTTTTCCCCGGCAAGCTCACCTTCGACAATCGCAACGACCCGCTCGATGCGACACGCGGCGTCTATCTCGGGCTTGAAGTGACGCCCTTCCTCGGGCTGAACGAGTCCGGCGGCGGGGCGCGGATTTACTCGGACACGCGGAGCTATTTCGCCTTGGGCCGCGACGAAGATATCGTGCTCGCCGGACGTGCGCAGCTTGGCACGGTGACCGGCGCCGATCTCGAAGATGTGCCGGCGGACATGCTGTTTTACTCCGGCGGCGCGGGCACGGTGCGCGGTCAGGGCTATCAATCGCTCGCCGTGGATCTCGGCGGCGGCAACCGCATTGGCGGGCGCTCCTTCATGGCCTTTTCCGCCGAAATTCGCGCCGCCGTGGCCCGCAAGATCGACCTCGTGGGCTTTGCCGACACCGGCTATGTCGGGCGCGATGCCTTTGGCGGCGGCACCGGCGATTGGCATTCCGGCGCGGGGCTCGGGCTGCGCTATGACACCGGCATTGGTCCGATCCGGGTCGATGTGGCCACCCCGCTCGACGATGACGCGGGCAAGTCCTTTGAACTCTACATCGGCATCGGGCAGGCCTTCTGATGCGCGCGCTCGCCCTTCTTTCGCTCATCGCCTGTCTCGGGCTGACGCCCGCCCCCCTGCTGGCCCAGGAGGAAAGCGCCCCGGCGAGCACCAGCGACCCCGTGCCCGAAGATGACAAAACCTATCTCGAAGAGCTGATCCAGGACTCGCTCTCCGGTGCGGGCCGCGAGGTGCGCGTCACCGGCTTTCGCGGCGCTCTGTCGTCCAATGCCACGCTGCAAGAGCTGACCATCTCGGATGAGGAGGGCGTCTGGCTCACCCTGCGCGATGCCTCGCTGCTGTGGTCGCGCAGCGCGCTCCTGTCGGGGCGGTTGTCGGTGCAGGAATTGACCGCAGAAGAGCTCATCATCGCCCGCCCGCCCATCTCGGAGGGCGGCGTGACGACACAAGATGCCGAGGCCACCGATTTCGCCCTGCCCGACCTACCCGTGTCGGTCGAAATCGGACAGGTGCGCATCGACAAGATCACGCTCGAGAAACCTGTGATCGGCGAACCTGCCCAGCTCTCGGCCAGCGGCAGCCTGAGCCTGACCGAGGGCGAGGGCAAAGCAGAGCTCGAAATTCGCCGCCTGGATCGCAACGACAAGTTCGACTTTGCGGCCTCTTTCCAACAGGAAAGCCGGGTGCTGGCGCTCGAACTTGCCATTGACGAGGCCGAAGGCGGGCTTGTCTCCAAGCTGCTCAAGATCCCCGGCCAGCCCGAAATTCAGCTGAGTGTCAGCGGCGAAGCCCCGCTGTCGGATTACGAGGCGCGGGTGACGCTGGCCACTGACGGCACGCCCCGCGTGTCGGGGGCCATCGGCATTGCCGCGCTCAACCCCGAGGCCGAAGGTGCCGCCGCCGATTATCAGTTCACCGCCCTGCTGCAGGGCGATATGCGACCGCTTTTCGCGCCCGAGTTTCACGCGTTTTTTGGCGAGACCGCCAAGCTCGACATCGCCGGGATCAAACATGCCGACAAGCGGCTGACGCTCGACCGGCTCATGATCGACGCGGCAGCGGTGCAGCTCGATGGCAATCTGCGGCTCGACGCCGACGGCTGGCCGCAGAGCTTTGCCCTCACCGGGCGGCTGGGGAACGCGGGCGACACGCCCGAGGCGGTGCGCCTGCCGGGCTCTGGCCCTGTCACCACGCTGCAACGCGCCACGCTCACGGCGGATTTCGACGCCGCAAGCAGCGAAGATTGGCGCGCGGCGGTGACGCTCAAAGGGCTCGACCGGCCCGATCTCTCCCTCGCCGATGCAGAGATTACCGGCACCGGCAAGATCACCCGCGACGGCAGTCTTGAGCAGGTCACGGCCGATCTTGCGCTGGCCCTCTCCGGTCTCGCGCTGAGCGACCCGGCGCTGGCCCAGGCCGCAGGCGACAATCTCAGTGGCACCGCCGCCCTGACATGGCAGCCCAAGCTGCCCGTCACGGTCACCGGTTTTGACCTGCGTGCAGGCGATGTCGCGGTCACCGGGTACGGCAGTATCGACGGGCTTGCCTCCGGCTATCCCGTGGCCGGTCATGCCCGCCTCATCGCCCCGGATTTCAGCCGTTTTGCCGCCCTCGCCGACCGCCCCCTCACCGGGCGGCTCGAGGCCGATCTCGCTGCCTCGGCCAAGCTTTTGGGCGGTGTGTTCGATATCGCGCTGGTCGCGAACACCGATGGGCTTGGCATCGGCGACAGCCGCGCCGATCCGCTAATCGCACCCCCGTCGCGTGTTCTGGTGGACATGTACCGGACCCAGCACGGCACCGTTCTCGATCAGCTCCGGATCGAAAACGAGGTGCTGTCGGCCCGAGCCGAAGGCGCGCTCGACGCCGAAGCGGGCGAAATCGCCGTCACCGCCCGTCTCGAAGAGCTGTCGCTGACCGAACCGAGCCTCAGTGGCCCGGCCAGTTTCACCGGCGATCTGGCGTGGAAGGCCGGCCGCCCGCTGCGCTTTGAAAACATGACGCTGGAGGCCGCCGGGGCGAGGGTTGCGGGGGCGGGTACGCTCGACCTGCAAGACAAGGCACTGCCGCTCAATGCGAAACTCGATGCCACGGTCGAGGACCTGTCGCGCTTTGCGACCCTCGCCAAGCGCCCGCTAGCGGGTCAGGCCCGCGCCCGGCTCGATGGCCGGGTCGAACTTGCCGGGGCAGACGCCCTCGGCACCTCGCGCGACATTCCGGGGCTGGCCGATCTGCCGCTCGGCACGTTTGACCTGACCCTGAACACGACGACGGCGGGGCTTGCCATTGGCGAGCCACGGCTTGATGCGGCGCTCGCCCCGGTGACCCAGCTCTATATCTCGGCCCGCCGCGACACCGATGTGCTGTCCTTGCGCGATCTGTCGCTAGACAGCGACGCGCTCAAGGCCAATGGCACCGGGCTCATCAGCAGCGAGAGCGCCCAGATCACGCTCAGCGCCCATGCCGCTGAGCTGTCGCAGTTCGATCCAAAGCTCTCGGGCGAAGGCACGCTCGCCTCTGCGGTGACTTGGGAAAAGGGCGGCGCGCTGCGCATTCTGGCGCTCGAGGCCGAGGGCAGCGGTGCCAAAATCGCGGCCGAGGGCGAGGCATTCCTCTCGGAACCGGGCCGGCCCTTTGAGGGTGCCCTGTCGCTCGACGCCGCCGACCTGTCGCGCTTTGCCGGGCTGGTGGGGCGGCCCATCGCCGGACAGGTCACGCTCGACGCGGAAGGCAAGGGCAAGCTCGACGCAAGCGCGCTCAGTGCCAGCATCGACATGGAGGGCCGGGCCGTGCGCACCGGCATGGCCGAGCTGGACCGGCTGGTGGCTGGCGACATTTCCCTGACCGGCGCGGGCAGCTATGCCAAGGGTCAGGCCCCCGATCTGCAATATCTGCGCCTCGACACCGCGCGGCTCGACGCCAACGCCTCTGGCAACGGCCCCGGCCAACCGATTAGCCTGTCGGTGCGGCTGAGCGATCTCGGCCTGCTTGCGCCCGGCTTCAACGGCCCTGCCACGGCCCGCGGCACGATTGCGGTGCTGGACGAGACCGGTCAGCGGATGCGGCTCGACATCGCCGCGCAAGGCCCCAACAACATCAACGCGACGATCACGGGCGATGTCATCAACCATGGCGAACGGCTCGACATCCGGGCGACGGGCTCTGCCCCGCTCGCCCTCGCCAACAGCTTTATCGCGCCGCGATCTCTGGCCGGGATGGTCGCCTTTGACCTGCGCGTCGCAGGCCCGCCCGCGCTCAATTCCGTCTCCGGCGAGGCGCGGCTGCAACAGGCGCGGCTGGCGCTGCCGACCCTGGGCCGCGCGGTGGAGAATATCGGCGGCGTGGTCCGGCTCAGCGGCGGGCAGGCGACACCCGATATCTCTGGCACGCTCGGCACCGGCGGCAATTTCCGGATCGGCGGCCCGATCACCCTGCGCGCGCCCTACCCCGCCGCGATACAGATTGATCTCGCCGGGCTCGGCGTGCAGGATCCGGACCTCTTTGCCACCACGGTCAATGGCCGGGTCACCATCGACGGCCCGCTCACCGGCGGCGCACGCATCGGCGGTCAGATCAACCTCGGCGAGACCGAGCTGCGCGTGCCCTCCTCCGGCGGGCTGAGCTTTGCCGACCTGCCGCCAATCAACCACGTGGGCGCCCCCGCCGCCGTGCACACCACGCTCAGACGCGCCGGGCTGAACAATGATGGCACCAGCAGCGGCAGCGGCGCGAGCGGTCCGGCCTATCCGCTTGATCTGTTGATCAACGCGCCCAACCGCATCTTTGTGCGCGGACGTGGGCTTGATGCCGAACTGGGCGGGCGGCTGCGCCTTCGTGGCACCACGTCGGATGTCATCCCCAGCGGCTATTTCGAGCTGCTGCGCGGGCGTCTCGACATTCTGACCAAGCGGCTCGACCTGACCGAGGGGCGCGTGTCGCTGCAGGGCTCCTTCGATCCCTACCTGCGCTTTGTCGCAGAAACCGAGGCCGAGGATGACGTGACCGTGCGCATCCGCGTCGAGGGCGAGGCGAGCGATCCCGAGATCACCTTCACCTCCGATCCCGACCTGCCGCAGGACGAGGTCATCGCGCGGCTCATCTTTGGGCGCGGCATCGATTCCATCTCGGCCTTTCAGGCGGCGCAACTCGCCAGTGCGGTGGCCACCCTTGCCGGGCGTGGCGGTGGCGGGGTCGTGGGCAAGCTGCGGGAATCTTTGGGGTTTGCCAATCTCGACGTGACCACGAATTCCGAGGGCGAAACCGAAGTGACCGCCGGCACCTATATCTCGGACAAGGTCTATTCCGAGGTCAGCGCCGCCAGCGATGGCACGCAAGAGATCAATCTCAACTACGATGTGAGCAAGACGATCACCCTGCGCGGCAGTGCCGGAACCGATGGCGACACCGGCATCGGGATCTTCTTTGAAAAGGACTATTGACGCGGCCTAGACCGGGGCAATCGCCACGAGGTGATTGTCCCAGTTGACCGGATGCAACATGGGCAGGGCCGTGGCCGCCGCGCCGATCACCCGGCCCGTGCCGGTGGTGAAGACCAGCCCCTGACGCCCCGCTGCCGTGCCACAGATATCCGGCTCCGTGATCTCGGCCACGCGCCGCCCACTGGTGTCGAACACAAGCGCCAGACCGCCGCGCGGCCCGGTGATCGCGATCTCTTCGCCCGAGGCCGAGATCGCCACGCTGCCCGCATAGCCGCGCATCCGCCGCTCTGTCATCCGGTCCTCATCGTCCTGACAGAATTGCAGCGCCTCGCCGCGTCGGTGCAGCACCAAGAGCGGCGGCACATCGGCCATATCGCCCTGCCACTGACAGGCCAGCGCCACCAGCCCATCGGGGCGCAGCGCCAAATGGCGGGTCGAGAGCTGATGCCACTCGGCTGGCGGCTCGTGCTGTTCCAGCAAGTCACCAGAGAGCGACAGATAGCTCAGATTGGGGCGCATCGTCGCGAGGTTGAGCTTGGCCCGCCCGGCGTCGGGATGGGTCTCGATCCCGCCATTCGCCACCACCAGGCTCGCCCCATCCGGCATCAGCCGCAGATCATGCGGCCCGACCCCGCCCGAGGCAAATTCCGCCACCCTGCGCAGCCCCTCGCGCATGTCCCAGACGCCGATCATGCCGCGCCCCTCATCATAGGCGTTTTCACCGGTGAACAAGAGATCGCCATCACGGGAAAACGCGCCATGACCGCTGAAATGCCGTCCCTCGGGGGCCGACAGCTCGGCCAGGGATTTGCCGCTCTGACAATCGATCACCAGCGCAAACCGCCCCGGCCTGCGCGCAAAGGCCACCGCCAGCGCGCGGCTCGGATGGGCAGCCGCCGCATGGCCGCGCCCCGGCAAGGGCAGCTGGAACAATGCCGCCCCTGCGCCGCTCAGGCCAAAGAGCGCATAGTCACCCGAGGCACGCCGCGCCGCCGCGAGGAACTCAGGACTGCCTAGCTCGGCCCAACCCGTCGCTGGCAAAGCCCCCGCCGCCAGAAGACCGCCGAGAAACCGCCGCCGCCCGCGCATCAGTCGCCATCCAGCGCGTTAAAGCCCGCCGCAATGCCGAGACGCGGACCAAGGTCTTCGGCAAGGCTGTGCCGGATTTCCTCCACCGCCTGCTGCAGCACTTCGACATGAAGCCGCCCCTGCGGTGTGGCGACCTCGGCAAAGATCGGATCATCGAGCGCCTCGGCCTCCGCCAGCGCCTTGGCGAACGCCGCATCCAGCCCCTGCGCCACATCGGGCGCGCCTGCCGCGAGATACCCGGTCAGCTCGCGCATCGCCTCCAGCGACAGCACCACATGGCGCAGCGACCGCCCCGACCGGCGCGCCTCGGCACGCTGCGGCCTTGGCCGGTCGAACGTGCCCATCGGTCGCCCGAGCCGCATCGCCGAGGTGAACTCGAGCCCGCCCGAAAGCGCGGTAAAGAGCTGCTGCGCCGCCTCGGCCTCTGTGCGGTAGGTGTCATTCTCGCCCGGCGCCCGCAGCCGCGCGGCATAGTCCCCGTCCCAGCCCTGCCAGATCACCGCCGCCGTCGCCGCCATATCCGCCGTCACGGCCTGTATCAGCTGACAGCGATAGCCCGCCTGTGGGGCGGGCAGATCCCCGCTGAACTCGGGATCATAGAGTAGATATTCCAGCGCATAGAACCCACGCGCCGCGATCGACACATCGGCATAGCGCGCGGCGTTTTCCGCCACCGGATCCGCCTCGGCCATCAGCTGCCCGAGCGCCTTGGGCGTCTTGCTGCGCGGATCGGGCCAATAGGCCAGCGCAAAGGCGCGGCCCTCCTCCTCGGACGGGCCAAAACGCAGATGGCTCACCTTGATCCAATCGTCAAAGGCCTGCCCATAGGCCTGTCGCAGGGCCGCATCCTCGGGCGCGCAATGATCCTGCGCCGTGCGGGCCAAGGCCCCGGTGCTCTGGCTCAGCGCGCGAAAGCCGGGCAGGATATGCCCGTCCACCGCCCCATCAAGATCGGCCACATCGGCCAGGGCCGCCCCCGGCAGGGCGAGACAAAAGACAGCGCGTGCCAGCCAGTGTTTCATATCACAAACTCTCCAGAAAGCGGATCAGCGCGGCGCGCTCATCTTGTGGCAGGGCAATGACCGCATCGCGCTGGGCCTCGGCCTCGCCGCCATGCCACAGCACCGCCTCGAGAAGCGACCGCGCCCGCCCGTCATGCAGAAAATAGCTATGCCCCGAGACCTGCTCGGTCAACCCGATCCCCCAGAGCGGCGGCGTGCGCCATTCCCGCCCCGTCGCCCGCGCCTCGGGCCGATGATCGGCCAGCCCCTCGCCCATGTCATGCAAGAGCATATCGGTATAGGGCCAGATCAGCTGAAAGCTCTGCTCGGGCTGGCCGTCGAGCCGATGGGTGACAAAGCTCGGTCGGTGACAACTGGCACAGCCCAACTCGTGAAAGAGCCGCTTGCCCGCCAGCACCTCGGGGTCCGCCACATCGCGCCGGGCAGGCACACCAAGGTTGCGGCTGTAAAACGTCACGAGATCGAGCGCCTCATCGTCAATCTCGACACCCCTTATGTCGCCATCGCCATGCGGGGCGCTGCGGCAATCGGCTTGCGCCTCGGTGCAATCGCCCCAAGCGTCCGGGTAGAGCGTGCTCGAGATCCCCACATCGCCGGAAAACGCCGCCGCCGATTGCTCGCGGATGGTCGGCATCCCGGCCTTGAGCCCGAACCGGCCAAGCATGGGGCGATCAAACTCGCGCGACCAGACGATATTGGGACGGCCAGAAATGCCATCGCCATCGCGGTCCTCTGGATCGGCACCGGCGAGGATATCCGCCGCCGGAATCGCCTCGAGCAGCCCCAGCCCGATCATCTGCGGTGCGACACGCGGGCTTAGCATCGCGTCGGGATGGAGCGGGCCATAGCCCAGCTCTGCCGCCACATAGGTTGGGCGGCGCAGCGAGGCGGTCTCGCCCCCGGCCAGCGCAACCTCCACCTCGTCATATTGGATATCGAGCCGATACTCCGCCCGTTGCCCGGGCAGTCCGAAATCCTGCATCTGGCCGCCATAGGTCGGCTCGGGCCGGGTCGCGAGATAGCCTTCGATCTCGTCGATCCCATCCTCCGGCCCGCCCGGCACCGAGACGCGCAGGAACATCGAGACAGAACTGTCTTCGGCGCTCTCTGGCGGGTGGCCGCGCCCGTCCTTGAGGTGGCAACGCTGACAGGACCGGGCGTTGAACAACGGGCCGAGCCCGTCCGACGCCAAGGTCGACGAGGGCGAGGAAACCCAGAGTTTACGGAAAAGCCCATTGCCGAGCTTGAAGGTCAGCTCGCCCTCGAAATCCACCGTCTTGGAGGGCTGCGAAAACGCATTGGCGTCGCCCGTGTTGCGCACCGTGGCGGCACCGCCCGACAGTTCTTCAAAAGGCTGCGGCGCGGTGAAATCATCGTGTGTTGTCAGCACCTTGGCGATCCGCGCGGCCTCGGATGCGCTGCGCGGCACGACCGAGAGATGCGGATCATCCTGCACCTTGGCCCAAGGAAAGGGCTCTGCCGTGTTTTGCGCGACTGAGCCCGCAGGCAAGACGGCGAAAAGGATCAGCAGCGCATGGCGAAGGCTAGGCATAGCAGGAACCGTTCTTGGCAGGACGCGGCACCACATGGGCGCCGCACCGGATCCGTTTATTGGAAAACGGCCTCGGGATTGTCGAGGCTGTCAGAGCCCTCAAAGGCGATGCCATCGACCCCGAGCGCGGCCACCACACGTTCGATGCTGCGCGTCTGATCGATCAAGCCGTTGACCCCGCCCATGATGAGCGCCTCGCCTTTGTCGTTGCCGCGCTCGAGCATCATGTCATAGCTGAAGCCGCCGTCTGCGGCGCTCTTGAGCGCGCCCAGGGCATCCATGGTCGTCGAGAGCTTGGCCTGCATCTCGGCATCGAGCGCCGCGTCCTGCGCCGCCACCAGATCGGCGAGCGACGGACCTTCGACCTTACTGCCATCGACGCGGGTATAGGCGCCGAGATAGACGTTCTGGACGCCGAGACCGTCGTAGTAATGGCTGTTATGGGTGTTGTCGGAGAAGCAGTCATGCTCTTCCTCGGGGTCGTTGAGCATCAGGCCAAGGCGCATCCTTTCGCCCGCCTGTTCGCCATAGGAGAGCGAGCCCATGCCGGTCAGCATGGCCGAGATGCCGGCATCCTCATCCGACAGAAGCGTCGCGCGGGCCGCGCCGTCGCTCGCCCATTGTGCCGCCATCCAGTCGAGATCCGAGACCAGAAGATCGGTTGCGGCCTTGAGATAGGCGGCGCGGCGGTCGCAATTGCCGTTGGTGCAGGCCTCGCCCGAGGCGAAATCGGTCCAGGGACGATCACCCGCGCCTGCTGCGTGACCGTTGAGATCCTGCCCCCAGAGCAGGAATTCGATCGCGTGATAGCCGGTGGCGACATTGGCCTCTACGCCATCGGCCTCGTGCAGCGTCTCGGCGAGCAGCGCGGGGGTGATATCGCTGGCGTCAACCTCTTGGCCCGAGAGGGTAAATTTGGGGTTGGCCACGACGTTTAGCACGGCAAAGCCGTTTTCATCGGTGGCGCCGCCATAGGAGGCATCGACGTAATCGATGAGCCCTTCGTCGAGCGGCCAGGCGTTCACCTTGCCTTCCCAATCGTCGACGATGGCGTTGCCAAAGCGGAAAACCTCGGTCTGCTGATAGGGCACGCGGGCGTCGATCCAGGCGGCGCGGGCGGCGGCGAGATTGGCCTCGGACGGGTCCGCGATCAGCGCCGCGACGGCCTCTTGCAGGGCGCGGGCGGTGGTCAGGCTGTCGCCATAGCCGGCTGCGGCGATATCGGCATAGGTGTTGAGAACCTCAGTCTTTTCAGGGGCTTCGGCCCAGAGGGGCGCGGCGCTGGCGAGGCTGAGGGCGAGGATACTGGTGGTCGCGGTGAGACGGGTCATGGGAGGGGCTCCTGCGGTCTGCGGTGGCGGGGCCTGCCGCGTGACAGGCCATTCACGGCCCTACCTGAGTGAAATACTCGGGAAATGCAAGGGTGATTCTCGGAAGGCTTCCGGGGGCCAGCCCCCGGACCCCCGGGATATTTGTCGGCCAGAAGAAACGGGACCGCGTTTTTGCCCTCCTCAATTTTGAGTGATTGCTCAAATGGGCGGTTGAGACTCGGCGGCGATCGCTTATGTGAGAGGCAGAGCCCGCCACCCCAAACCTGCCCCGGCAGATCGGAGAGACCATGACCGAGACCCCGCTTCGTATCGACATCATTTCAGACGTGATGTGCCCTTGGTGCATCATCGGATATCGCCAGCTTCAGACGGCGCTGGAGGCGACCGGCACGGGGCATAAGATCCATTGGCACCCGTTCGAGCTCAACCCGGAGATGCCGCCGGAAGGGCAAAACCTGCGCGAGCATATCATTGAAAAATATGGATCTTCTCCCGAGCAATCGGAGCAGAGCCGGGTCCAGATGACGGCCATCGGGGCGGATCTGGACTTTGAGTTTCGCTTTGCCGAGGACATGCGGATGCACAACACTTTTGCCGCCCATCAGCTCTTGCATTGGGCGGGCGAGATGGGGCGGAAGCATGACCTGAAACAGGCGCTGTTCAGCGCCCATTTCACCCATCGGCGCGACCTGTCGGACAGGGGCGTTCTGGCCGATGTGGCGGCTGAAATCGGGCTCGACCGAGACGAGGCGCTGGCGGTTTTGGAAGATCAGCGCTTTGCCGAAATCGTGCGGGAACATGAGCGGTTTTGGCTGCGGCAGGGCATCCAGGGCGTGCCGGCGGTGGTGTTTGACAGCAAACATCTGGTGACCGGGGCGCAGGGGGCCGAGACCTATGCCCGCATTTTGACCCAGCTCACCCAAGGCCAAAATACCTGAGAATCGCCACGTCGGTAACACGTCGGTATTTCGACAGTATCGCGGCAGTGCTGAATTCTTGTGCAATTTGAAGGCTGCAGCCCCTTTGCCGGGGGGCTGTGGCCAGAAATGCGTTGACATTATTATGTATGCACATGTCAATACGGGCCATCCAGTCACGCGTTGCGACGGGCGGCCATGTCATGCCGTCCAGTCGCTGTTTCAAATGGCACCGAGATCATCAGACAGGGAGTACTGACAGAATGGACAGACGCAAATTTCTCGCCGCGGGCGCGGTCGGCACCGCCGCCTCGGCCCTCGCCGCCCCGGCCATTGCCCAGGACAAGCGCCAGTGGAAAATGGTCACCGCATGGCCCAAGAACCTGCCCGGGCCGGGCGTCGCGGCACAGAATCTCGCCGACCGGATCACCACGCTTTCGGGCGGGCGGATCGAGGTCAAGCTTTTCGCCGCCGGTGAGATCGTTCCCGGCCCCGGCGTCTTTGACGCGGTGTCGGAAGGCACGGCCGAGCTCTATCACGCGGTGCCCGCCTATTGGGGCTCGAAATCCAAGGGCATCCTTCTTTTCGGGTCGCAGCCCTTTGGCCTGCGTGCCGATGAACAGGTCGGCTGGCTGACCCATGGCGGCGGTCAGGAGCTCTATGACGAGATGTATGGCCGGTTCGGCATCAAGCCCTTCCTCTGCGGCAACTCTGGCCCGCAATGGGGCGGCTGGTTCAAGACCGAGATCAATTCGGTCGAAGACCTCAAGGGTCTCAAGTTCCGCACCACGGGTCTTGCCTCGGAGATGGCCTCCAAGCTCGGCATGGCGGCGCAGGCGATGAGCGGCCCGGCGATGTTCCAGGCGCTGCAGACCGGCGCGCTCGACGCCGGCGAGTTCATCGGCCCCTGGACCGACAGCGCGCTTGGCTATTACCAGGTTGCCAAGAACTACTATTGGCCCGGTGTCGGCGAGCCCTCCTCGGCCGAGGAATGCGGCGTCAATGCCGATGTCTTTGCCGAGCTGCCCGAAGACCTGCAGCAGGTGGTGAGCTTTGCCTGCGAGAGCCTCTACAACCCGGTCTGGACCGAATATGCCACCAAACACGCGCAATCGCTGCGCACGCTGGTGGACGAGCATGAGGTTCAGGTCCGCAAGTTCCCCGAGGAGGTGATTGCCGCCATGGGTGTCGCCGCCGCCGAGGTCATCGACGAGCTGCGTCAGGACGAGGACGAACTGGTCAAGCGGATCACCGAGAGCTTTGTCGCGTACCGCGATCTCATCGGGGGTTACATGACCTATGCCGACAACGGTCAGATGAATGCCCGTGCCTCGGTGATGGGCTACTGATAGACCACAAGACAAGGGCCCCGGCGCAAGGTTGATCCCTGCGCCGGGGCTTTGCCATCAAGGGAGGGGGCAAATGGAACAGCTGGCCAATCTGTTCGACGCGATCAACCGCGTCATCGGTCGGGGGATCCGCTGGCTGGCGCTGGTGATGCTGCTGATCCAGTTCGGCATCGTCGTCGGGCGCTATGTCTTTGGCGTCAATTCCATCGCGGTGCAGGAGAGCGTGCTCTATCTCCATGCGACGCTGTTTATGCTGGGCGCGGGCTATACGCTCTTGCTCGACCGGCATGTACGGGTCGATATTTTCTATTCCAAGCTCGGCCCCCGCGCCCGGCGGCGGATCGACCTGTTTGGGCATTTCGCCTTTCTGATCCCGTCGATGCTGGTGCTGCTCTATTGGTCCTGGCCCTCGGTGCGCAACGCCTGGGCGATTTTCGAGGGGCCGATTTCCGTCGGGGGCATCAAGGGGGTGTTCCTGCTCAAGACCCTGATCCCGGCCTTTTGCGTGCTGCTTATCCTGCAATCCCTGTCGGGCATTCTGCGCCTGCTGCGCCCTGAGGCCGACCAATGACCGAGTATCTCGACCTGATCATGTTTGCCGCGTTGATGGCGGCGATCCTCACCGGCTATCCGGTGTCCTTCAGCATTGCGGGCGTGGCGGTGGGCTTTGCCTTTCTCGGCTGGGCCACCGGGGCGATGGATATTTCTCTCTTGGGCGCGCTTGGGCAGCGGGTGTTCGGGCTCATCAGCAATGAGGTGCTGATCGCCATTCCTCTGTTTGTGCTGATGGGGGCGGTGTTGGAGAAGAGCCGGATTGCCGAGGATCTTCTCGACACGATGGGGCGGCTTTTTGGCCAGCTGCGCGGCGGTCTCGGCATTTCCGTGGTTCTGGTCGGCGCGCTTTTGGCGGCCTCGACCGGGATTGTCGGCGCCACCGTGGTGGCGATGGGGATGATCGCCCTGCCGACGATGCTGCGCTCGGGCTATGATCCGCGGGTGGCGAGTGGCATCGTCTGCACCGCCGGCACGCTCGGCCAAATCATCCCGCCGTCGACCCTTCTCATCATCCTGGCCGATGTGATGTCCAACGCCTTTCAGCAGGCGCAATATGAGCAGGGCAAGTTTTCGGTCGAGGCGCTGTCGGTCGGCCAGTTCTTTGCCGCCGCCATGGGGCCGGGGCTGGCGCTGGTGCTTCTCTATCTTCTCTATATCCTGATCCGCGGGATGATCCGGCCGCAGGACATGCCGCCTGCCGCCGCCGATCTGCCGCGCCCGGAGCGGGCCGAGGTGCTGCGCGCGGTGGTGCCGCCGATTGCGCTCATCCTCGCGGTGCTGGGCGCGATCCTTGGCGGCATTGCCACGCCGACCGAGGCCGCCTCGGTGGGCGGCATTGGCGCGCTGTTGATGACCGGGCTGCGGCTTGGCTATGCGCCGCGGCTCATCGGCTTTGGCATTCTGGCGCTGGTGGTGCTGGCGGTGCTGGTGGGGATCTTTCCGGTCAGGTTGCAGCGCAGCGATCTCGACGGCGGGCAGATGGCGCTCGGCGGGTTCTACATCCTGCTGACCATCGCGGGCGCGATCGGCATCCTCGCGGCGCTGCGCGGGGCGATGCGCGAGAAAGTGGTGCATGCGGCGGTGGAATCGACCCTCACCATGACCGCGATGATCTTTGCCACGATCCTTGCGGCCGGGGTGTTTTCGCTCGTCTTCATCGGGCTTGGCGGTGAGGACCGGGTGGCGGCCATTCTCGGCAACCTGCCGGGGGGGCCGACCGGGGCGCTCATCTTTGTGATGATCTTTGTGTTCATCCTTGGCTGTTTCCTCGATTTCATCGAGATTTCGGTGATCGTGCTGCCCTTGGTGATGCCGACGCTCATCGTGATGGGGCATGATCCGATCTGGCTCGGCATTCTGATCGCGATCAATTTGCAGACCTCGTTCCTGACGCCGCCCTTTGGCTTTTCGCTGTTCTATCTGCGGGGGGCGGCGCCGAAGGAGGTCACGACGGGGCATATCTATGCCGGGGTGATGCCCTTTATCGGGTTGCAGATCCTCGGCATCGCGCTGGTCTGGGCCTGGCCCGCGCTGGCGACCTGGCTGCCCGGCGCGATTTTCTAAAGCCTGAAACGCAACACGGCCCGGGTAATGCACCGGGCCGTGTCATGTTCAAGGGGTGCGGATCAGGCGCGGATGCGGGCGTTTTCGGGGTCCCACATCGGCTGATCCTCTTGCACGGTGGCGGGGCGTTTCTCGCCGTAGATTTCCACCTCGAGCTCGGTCCCCGGCACCGTCAGATCGGCGCGCACCATGCCAAGCGCGACCGAATGGCCGACGCGGTAGCCCCAGGCGCCGCTGGTGGTTTCGCCGACGATCTCGCCCTTGTGCCAGAGCGGCGACATATAGGGCGCATCGGCCTCGCCAGCATCGACCTTGAGCGTCACAAAGCCCTTCTTGCGGCCTTGCTGTTTCTCGGCCAGAAGCGCCGCCTTGCCGGTGAAGTCCTGCGGCTTGTCGAGTTTGACGAAGCGCTCGAGCCCACCTTCGAGCAGGGTGTAATCGGTCGAGAGATCGCCCTTCCACGCGCGGTAGCCCTTTTCGATGCGCAGGCTGTTGAGCGCGTACATGCCAAAGGGTTTGGCCCCGGCCTCGATGATCGCGTCAAAGATCGCGGGCATGTCCTCATTGGCGGCATGCACCTCCCAGCCGAGTTCACCGGTAAAGCTCACCCGGATCAGGAAGGCAGGTTTGCCCGCCACGGTGCAATGCTGATGGGTGAGCCAACCGGCCGAGAGATCGGCATCGGTGAGCGGCGCCAGCAGATCGCGGCTCTTGGGACCGGCGAGCAGCAGCGCATCGCGGTCGCGGGTGGTCTCCGAAACGGTGACGCCTTCGGGCACCGCGTTGCGGATCAGGTCGCCATCATGCCATTGCGCGGTGGCGGCGGTGATCAGCACGAAATCATCCTCGTCGAGACGGATGCAGCTGAACTCGGTCACGATGCGGCCGCGCGTGTCGGCGACATAGACGAGGTTGATCCGGCCCACCTTGGGCAGACCGCCGGTCACGAAACCGCGCAGCCATTCATCGGCGCCCGCGCCCTGGATGCGGAAGCGCGAGAAGCCCGGCAGGTCGAGCACGCCACAGGCATCACGCACCGCTTCGCATTCTTCGCGGACCCGCGCCTCCCACGGGCC
Source organism: Roseovarius nubinhibens ISM (assembly GCF_000152625.1). GTDB lineage: Bacteria > Pseudomonadota > Alphaproteobacteria > Rhodobacterales > Rhodobacteraceae > Roseovarius > Roseovarius nubinhibens. Next base: position 888,649 of record NZ_CH724156.1, read on the forward strand.
GGAGCGGCCCCAGGTATGCGTCGCCTCGAGCGAGGTATCGTCGCCCGGCTTGGCGTACCAATTGGCCCGTTCCCAGCCGTTATAGGCGCCCATGACACCGCCCAGCGCCTTGACCTTGTCATGCACGGGGCTGAGTTTCTTGTCGCGCGCGGCGGGCCATTCGTGATGGGGGAAATGCATGGCATATTCGTTGCCATAGACCTCCATCCCCTTTTTCACACAGTAATCGTGATCGGTGTAATCGGTGTAGCGGCGCGGATCGACCGCCCACATGTCCCATTCGGTCGCGCCATCGACGATCCATTCCGCCAGCACCTTGCCCGCGCCGCCGCCCTGGGCGATGCCGAAGGTAAAGACACAGGCCTCGAACGCGTTCTTGACGCCGGGCATCGGCCCGATCAGCGGCAGCCCGTCGGGCGCATAGGGGATCGGGCCGTTGATGACCCGGGAAATCCCCGACTGACCCAGCAGCGGCACCCGCTCCATCGCGTCGGTGACGATATCCTCGATCCGGTCGAGATCGTCGGACCAGAGCTGAAAGCTGAAATCATCGGGCATCGGGTCGCTGTCATCGGTCCAATGGGCGCGGCAGTTCGGCTCGTAGGGGCCGAGGTTGAACCCGTGCTTTTCCTGACGCAGGTAATAGGATACGTCCACGTCACGGATCAGCGGCAGCTTGCCGCCGTTTTCCTTGGTCCAGGCTTCGACCTCGGGCACCTCTTCGGACAGAAGATATTGATGGCTCATCACCATCATCGGCACGGTGCGCCCGCCATAGGGCTTGAACCATTCGCCGACGCGCTGGGCGTAATAACCCGCGGCGTTCACCACATAGTCACAGGCGATGTCGCCCTGTTCGGTGTGGACGATCCAGCTGCCGTCCTTTTCCTGCGTGACGCCGGTGGCGGGGCAGAAGCGGATGATCTTGGCGCCCATGTCGCGCGCGCCCTTGGCCAGCGCCTGGGTCACCTGTGCCGGATCGATGTCGCCATCGGTCGGGTCATAGAGCACGCCCGCGAGATCATGGGTCTCCATGAAGGGATAGCGTTCCTTGGCCTCTTCCGGGGTCCACATCTCCATCTTGATGCCCTGATAGCGGCCCATGGAGGCGGCGCGTTCGAATTCCTGCATCCGCTCGCGGGTGTGGGCCAGCCGGATCGAGCCGGTCTGATGGTAGTTCATCGGATAGTCGACCTCTTCGCCCAAGCGGCTGTAGAGCTCGGTCGAGTAGCGCTGCATGTTCATGATGCCCCAGCTCGTCGAGAAGGTCGGCACGTTGCCCGCCGCGTGCCAGGTCGAGCCTGCGGTCAACTCGTTCTTTTCCAGCAGAACGCAGTCGGTCCAGCCCTTCTTGGCCAGATGATAGAGCGAGGAACAGCCGATGACGCCACCCCCGATGATGACCACTTTCGCTTTTTTCGGCAGATCTGCCATGTCTTTCTCCTGTGTCGCCCCGTCGCGCGGGGGGTGTTTTCAACTACTGGGCCTTGGCAGTCCCTGCCGTGGCCGCATTCGGGTCGGTCCGGGCGCTCAGTCCCAGACCAGACGGGCCGCCAGCCCGCCGAACATCACCGCCGAGATCCGGCCCAAAGCCCGCGCCCGGCGGCGCAAAACATGTGCAAAGGCCCCCGCCGCCGCGCCGAGCGTCAGCGAGAAGAGAAGCCCCACCCCCATAAAGATCGCGCCGAGGATCAGGATCTGCGCCCAGACCGGGCCGAGGACGGGATCGGTGAACTGCGGGATGAAGGCAAAGATGAAGAGCGCGGTCTTGGGGTTCAGCACATTGGTGACAAAGCCGCGCCAGATCGCCCGGTGCGCGCGGCGCGCGGCATCGGTTTGAGCCACTTCGCCCGCGTGACGCCAGGCCTGCACCGCCAGAAAGACGAGATAGGCCGCGCCGATATAGCGGATCGCATCATAGGCGGCGGGCCAGGCCGCCAGCATCGCCGAGACCCCCGCCGCCGCAAGGATCAGATGCAGCGCGATGCCAAACGAGATGCCAATCGCCGCCGCCATGCCGGCGCGCGGCCCGCCTGCGATGCCGCTGGCCGAGACGAACATGAAATCCGCCCCCGGCGTCAGGTTGAGCAGAAGCCCCGCCCCGACAAAGGCCCAGAGCAGCGCCGGATCAAACCCTGTCAGTATGTCCCACATGATCTCAGGCCTTCTGCGGCAGATCGTCGGCGATGTCGTAGTAATCGCCCTTGTCCGCGGTGAAGATGTGTTTCTCGAGCCGGAGCCCGGTCGGGCCATCGAGCGCGCCGAGCGCAAAGCTCATCGTGTCCTCTTCATGAGCAGCCCAGAAGAGATTGGACCCGCAAGTGGCGCAGAAGCCGCGATGCGCCGCCTCGCTCGAGGCGTACCATGTGACCTCGCCCGTGATGTCGAGCGCGTCGCGCGGCACATAGGCCGAGGCCCAGAGATGGCCCGATTGCTTGCGGCACTGGCTGCAATGGCAGACCGAGGCGCCCTTGGGGGTGGCCTGGGTGTGAAACCTTACCGCTCCGCAGAGGCAGCGTCCGCTGTGGCCTGTCGTGCTCATCCCTCGCCCTCCTGTGGCAGATCATCGGCAATCGCGTAGTAATCGCCCGCCTCGTCGGTCCAGACATGGCGGCCGAGGCGCAGCCCGGTCGGCCCGTCGAGCGCCCCGAGGGCGACGCGGACATAGGGGCTGTCGTCGCCGCGCCAAAAGAGCGTCGCGCCGCATTGCCCGCAAAAGCCCCGGCTGGCGCTATCGCTCGCCCGGTACCAGCGCAGCCCGGCGTCGGCCTCGAACAGGAGCGCGTCCCAGCGGGCGCGCCCGGCGGCGAAATAATGACCCGATTGCTGACGGCATTCGCGGCAATGGCAGGCCAGCGGATCTTCGAGCGCGGGGCTCGTGAACCGCACCGCGCCACAGAGGCAGGTGGCGCGCATCATGCCCCCCGCCCCGGCAGGGCGGCGCTGCCCAGAAGCAGGCCGTAGAGGATGAAACAGGCGGCCAGCCCGCGCCGCAGCCAGCGGTTGAACACCGCGCCAAGCGCCGCCCGGCCCAGCCCCGCGCCAAGCGCGGTATAGCCCATATAGCTCAGCGCTGTGAGGCTGAGCGCGGTGGGGAAGATGACCCAGAGCTGCTCGGCCATGGGCACGTCGGGGGCGACGAACTGGCTGAAGGCGGCGAGATAGCCCGCGACGCTCTTGGGGTTGATCGTGGCGATGGCCAGCGCCTTCATATAGATGGCGCGGGCGGGCTGCGCGGCCTCGGTGTCGGTCACCGTGGGCACCGGGCGCGAGGCCATGATCCAGCCCCGGATGCCGAGCCCGATCAGCACCAGCGCGCCGAGGATCTGCAACGCCTGAAAGGCGGAAGGCGAGGCAAGGATGAGCGCCGTCACCCCCGCCGCCGAGCCGAGCAGAAAGACGCTCGCCTGCGTCAGGATGGCCAGCACGCCCCAGAGGCTCCGGCGAAAGCCGAGCTGCATCCCGTTGGTGATGCAATTGACGGCATTGGGCCCCGGCGTGGTGACGAACACCACCCAGAAAAGGGCAAAGACGCTCCAGTCGGACCAGCTCATCGCGGGGCCTCAGTAGACCGGGGGGGCGATGACCCAGATCGCCACCGCCGGTTCGTCGTAAGGGTTGATCCATTCATGGGCCTCGCCACGAATGCGGAAACTGTCGCCCGGCCCGACGGTGTAGAGGCGGCCTTCGATCATCAGGTCGAGCTTGCCCGAGATGATGACACCGACCTCTTGCGTGGCGCGCTGGATCGTCTCGCCCGCGCGGCTGTGCGGGGCGAAGGTGGAATGCACCATTTCGAAATCATCGGTGAGATCGGGGGACAGAAGTTCTTCGCGCAGGCCACCCTCGCCCGAGCCGATCTGCCGCCGCGCGCCGCGCCGCACCACATGGCCCGCCTCTTCGGCCGGGGCCATGGCCTGACCGAAAAGCATGGAGATCGGCACGCCGAGCACATCCGCCATCTTGCGCAGGTCGCTGATCGAGGGCTCGGAGAGATCACGTTCGACCTGGCTTAGCCAGCCGACCGACCGACCCAGCGCATCAGCCAGCGCCGCGAGCGTCACACCGCGCGCCTTGCGCAGGGCGCGCAGATCGGCACCGAGGGTCTGGCTGCGGGTGATGTCGGTCTGCTGCATGGGCTATCACATCCGTGAAATTAACGTATCGAATTTCACGATGACTCGGGTCCGTGAAAAAATCAACGGATATTTCACGCCGCAGCGCGGCAATCGCAAAGACCCGCAGGACCGCCCTGCCCCGCCTCGCCGGAGCAGAGGACCATGGGACGTGGCGCCCAAGCGCGAGACCGCTCTGACACCGCCGGAATTTGCTTAGAATCGCCCCTTGTGGCAGGCTCCGAGGACAGACGGCCAGATCGAAGCAGTGCGTGACCCCTTCTCTAGAAAGGATTTGACCATGACTCTACGGCCCGACCCCAGCTTTCACGCCAGCCCGAAACTCGCCATGCAGGCGCCCCCGGAAAAGCTGGCCTTTACCCTGATGCTGAGCCCCGATGGATCACAGCCCGACGGGCTGGCGATTGTCGATGTCGACCCGAGCTCCAAGACCTATAGCCAGATCGTGCATCAGGTGATCATGCCCAACACCGGCGACGAGTTTCACCATTTCGGCTGGAACGCCTGTTCCTCGGCCCTGTCGCCGCTCTCGGGCCATGCCTTTCTCGAACGGCGCTATCTGATCATCCCGGGCATCCGGTCGAGCCGCATCTATGTGGTGGATGTGAAAGAGCCGCGCAAAGCGAAGATCCACAAGATCATCGAGCCGGAAGAGGTCTTTGCCAAGACCGGCTATTCCCGCCCGCATACGATCCATTGCGGCCCGGAAGGCATCTATGTCAGCACGCTGGGCGGCGGTGGCAAGGATGGCACCGATGGCCCGCCGGGCATCTTCATCATGGATTGCGAAACCTTCGACATCATCGGCCGCTATGAGATGGATCGCGGCCTGCAGGACAAGCATTACGATTTCTGGTGGAACCTGCCGCGCAATTACATGGTCAGTTCCGAATGGGGCATCCCGCCGCAATTCGAAAACGGCCTCGTCCCCGAGGACCTGCTGTCGAACAAATACGGCCATAGCATCCATTTCTGGGATCTGCGCGGCCGCCGGAATATCCAGACCATCGATCTTGGTGAAAACCACCAGATGGCGCTCGAGATCAGGCCCGCCCATGACCCGGTGAAGGAGTACGGGTTTTGCGGTGTGGTGGTGGACACGACCAATCTCGAAGGGTCGATCTGGACCTGGTGGCGCAACAAGGACGGCACATTCGAGGCCAAGAAAACCGCGACGATCCCGCCGCAACCGGCCAAAGCCGAGGATCTGCCCGATCTTCTCAAAGGGTTCGAGGCGGTGCCGCCGCTGGTCACCGATATCGACCTGAGCCTTAATGACCGGTTCCTCTATGTCTCCTGCTGGGGCACCGGCGAGATGCTGCAATATGACGTCACCGACCCGATGAAGCCCGAGCTCGCCGGCAAGGTGGAGCTGGGCGGCATCGTCAGCCGCACAAAACACCCGAATGGCCGCGATTTCGGCTATGGGCCGCAGATGGTCGAGATCAGCCGCGACGGCAAACGGGTCTATTGGACCAACTCGCTCTATTCCACCTGGGACGATCAATTCTATCCCGGCGACCGGGGCGCGGCGATGGTCATGGCGGAAGTGGGCGAGACCGGCGGGCTAACCCTGGCCGAGGATTTTTGGGTCGACTTCCCCAAGGGCTATCGCAGCCATCAGATCCGTCTCGAGGGGGGCGATTGTTCCACCGACAGCTTCTGCTACCCCTCGGTCTGACCGTGCCGGGACGGGCCTGAGTGGCGGCAGGGATGGACAGCGCGGCGGCGCTCTGGGCGGCGGTGGCGGCCTCGGGGCTCTATCACGGGATCAATCCCGGCATGGGCTGGCCGCTGGCGGTGTCCGCCGCCTTGATGGAGCGCCGGGCACAGAGCCTGTGGCGCGCCTGTCTGGCGCTGGCCGTCGGGCATCTGCTGGCGATGCTGGCAATGCTCTTGCCCTTTTCGGCCCTCGTGACGCTCGTCGCATGGCAGCGCGAGATCCAGATCGGGGCGGCGCTCTTGCTCATCCTGGCCGGGGCCTATCTGTTGATCAACCGGCGGCATCCGCGTTTTCTCGCGCGGGTGCCGCCCTCGCGCCTCGCGCTGTGGTCGTTTCTCGTGGCGCTGGCGCATGGGGCGGGGCTGATGCTGGTGCCGATCTATCTCGGGCTCTGCGATCTGGCCGGGGCAGAGCCGGGCCATGCCGCCGCCGGGGCGCTGATGGGCAGCTCGATCGGCACCGCGCTTTGGGTGGCGCTGGCCCATACGCTCTGCATGACGCTTGCCGGTGGGGCGCTGGCCTGGGGCGTCTATCGCTGGATCGGGCTCGAAGTCCTGTCGCGCGGTTGGCTCAACCTCGATCTCTTTTGGGCGCTGAGCCTCGCCGCGATGGGGGTTCTGTCGCTGGTCCTCGTGCTGTGAGGCGGCTCAGGCCCGGTCGGGATGCTCGATCGTGCTCGACAGCGGCGCGGAATCGGGGTCGAGCGCGCGCAGCCGATAGGCCGGGGCCTTGGGCAGCCAGGCCTCGAGCAACCGGTAGAGATCGGCCAGCGGATCGGTGGAATCGTCGATGCGCAGATCGACATCCTTGAGCGCCTCGGCCCCCAGCACCACGACAGAGGCCGATTGCAGCGGGTCGCGTTCGCTGCCCGCCGCCTCGCCCGCGAGCATGCCCGCCATGAGCCGCTCTGACAGGTGCCCCTTGGCCGCCTCGAACCCGGCGATCATGGCCGGAAGCACCGCGTCGGAGCCCAAGAAATTGCCCAGCGCCAGCGCGTGATCCCCGGTGACCCCGCCGCAGGCCCCGAGACAGGAGGCCCCGGTGTGATGCAGCGGCGTGCCTTGCGCGGGCAGCACGCCGAGCTGTCGCCAATGCAGCGCGGTGGCGGCGTCCTGCATGGCGGCAAGCGTGGTCTCGGCGCTTGCGCTTTGTTCCCAAGCGCGCAGCCCGACCTGATGCAGCCGCGGATCGGTGCGGGCCTGCGAGAGCACGACGACGCCCTCGGCCAGCGCGCCAACCCGGGCGCCGACACAGACCGAAGAGGTGGCCACGGCAAAGCCGATGTCGCCGGTTTCCGGGTCACGCCCGGCCAGAGAGAAGGTCATGAGGGCACCTCGACGCCTGTTTGGTCTGTGATCGGCCCGTAATGTTCGATGCGGCGGTGGCGCGCGAAATCGAACACCGAGCGGCGGATATAGGCCCCGAGATCGAGGTCGCAGTCGTAGCTGATGACCTCATCCTCCTCGGAGACGGCGCGGGCCACGACTTCGCCGGTGGGGGCCACGATGGCCGAGCCGCCGATCATCGCAAACCCGTCTTCCGAGCCGCATTTCGCCGCCGCCATGACCCATGCGCCATTCTGATAGGCGGCGGATTCGAGGCTCAGCCGGTTGTGGAACTCGCGCAGATGGGCAGGTTCGGGATGGTGGATGTTGCGGGTCGGCGTGTTGTAGCCCAGCATGAACACCTCGGCCCCGCGCAGCGCCATGACGCGGAAGGTTTCCGGCCAGCGGCGGTCGTTGCAGATGCACATGCCGAACCGTCCCGAGGGCGTGGCAAAGGTCGGAAAGCCGAGATCGCCCACCTCGAAATAGCGCTTTTCCAGATGTTCGAACTCCAGATCGCCGATGGGGTCGACCGTGCCGGGCAGGTGGATTTTGCGATATTTGCCCAAGAGCGCCCCGTCCGGCCCGACCAGCACCGAAGTGTTGAAACGGCGGGTCTGGCCCGCGTCTTCGGTCTTTTCGGCATAGCCGAGGTAAAACCCCACGCCGAGATCGCGCGCCACCTCAAAGAGCGGCTGCATCGCGGGCGACGGCAGGCCCTCTTCGAAGAATTGGTCATATTCTTCCGGCGTGTCGTAGATATAGCGCGGAAAGAAGGTGGTCAGCGCCAGTTCCGGGAAAGTCACCCAGCGCGCGCCCCGGCCATGCGCCTCGCGCAGCATGTCGATGAGCCGCGCCACCACCTGCGCCTTGGTGTCGGCCAGATGGACCGGCCCCATCTGGGCCACTGCGAAAATTTCCTTGCGGGCCATCATCCCCTCCTGCTCTGCGTCCAGATCAGAGCTAGACAGGCAGAACATCAGTGTGAAATAAAATATCAGACCCATGAAATAACTCTGGATTATATCACTATGATCAACGCGCGGCAGCTCGAGGTGCTTTGCACCGTCATCGAAGTCGGCACCACAGCGCGGGCGGCCGAGCTCTTGGCGGTGAGCCAGCCGGCGGTGAGCAACATGATCCGCCACACCGAAGACCTGGTGGGATTCGCGCTCTTCGTGCGCAAACACGGGCGGCTTGTGCCGACACAGGAGGCGCTTCATATCGCGCAGGAGGCGCAGCATCTCTTCCTGCAGCAAAAGCGCATCGCGGCCATTGTCGACGAGCTGCGCGGCGGCACGATCGGGCGGCTGAGCATCGTCGCCACCCCCTCGATCGGCCATGGTCTTCTGCCCCGGGCGCTCAGCCTTTTCATGAAAACGCGGCCGAAATTGCAGCTCTCGATCGAGCTCGGCAGCATTGACGAGATCATCCGCCGTCTGGTCAGCGGACGTGCCGATCTTGGCCTGTCGATCACCCCGCCGCGTCATTCTGCGGTCTCCGTCCATGAAATCGGCGATGGCGAGATGAAATGCATCTGCCCGGCGGATCACGAGATCGCGCTGTTGCAGCGGGTGTCGGTGACCAATCTCAACCAGGTGCGCCATATTTCCTATGGCGCGCGGACGCCGCTCGGGCAGGCCATCGACAGCCTGTTTTCGCAACAGGGGCTGGAGCGGCGGTATTTCTGCGAGGTGCGCCACACCGCCACCGCGCTCGAGATGGTGCGCAACGGGCTGGGGGTGGCGCTGGTCGACAGTTTCGGCCTCATCGGCCAGCCCGCCGAGGGTATCGCGGTGCGTCCGATCACCCCCTCGCTGCCGCTCAAGACCCATGGCATCACCTCGAACCTCTTCCCCACCACCAATATCGCGCTTCAGTTTCAGAGCTTTCTTGCCGACTACCTCAAGGAGGCCTCTTCCGCCCCCGCCTGACCCGCACGTGAATAATCCCAGATTATACTGGCGTGCCGTTTTTTTATTTTATTGTTTTCACCCCCCATGGTCCCATGTGGCAACGATCCGGGCGCCCAGCGCCGCCTCGCAACAGATACGGACAGTTTGCTCATCATGACCTCTCCCATTCTTTCCATCACCAATGCGGTGAAACGCTATGGCGCGGTCAATGCGCTGGACGATGTGAGCCTCGATGTGGCGGAGGGCGAGTTTCTGACGCTGCTGGGGCCGTCGGGCTCGGGCAAGACGACGCTTCTGAGCGCGATTGCCGGGTTCATTCAGCTCGATAACGGACAGCTGCGCCTGCGCGACGAGGACATCACCAGCGAGCCGCCGGAACGGCGCGGCTTTGGCATGGTGTTTCAGGGCTATGCGCTCTTTCCGACGATGACCGTGCGCGAAAACGTGGCCTTCCCGCTCAAGGTGCGCAAACGCCCCGCCGCCGAGATTGCCGAACGGGTGCAGGATGCGCTCGATCTGGTGCAGATGGGGGCCTTTGCCGACCGCCTGCCGACCCAGCTTTCGGGCGGACAGCAACAGCGGATCGCGCTGGCCCGCGCCATGTCGTTTCAGCCGCAGGTGCTGCTTCTGGACGAGCCGCTCTCGGCGCTCGACAAGAAGCTGCGCGCCGATCTGCAATGGGAGCTGAAGGCGCTGCATGATCAGCTTGGCGTGACCTTCATCTATGTCACCCATGATCAGGACGAGGCGCTGTCGATGTCGGACCGGATCGTGATCCTCAAGGATGGCGCGATCCAGCAGCAGGGCGCGCCCGACACGCTCTACAACCGGCCGCACAACAGTTTCGTGGCCGATTTCCTCGGCAAATCGAACTTCATCGAAGCCCAGATCGAGGCCCGCGACGGGCAGGTTCTGCGCTGTTCCGCCGCCGGCGCCGGGTTCGAGGTCGAGACCGACACCGATCATGCCAAGGGCGCGGCAGTGCGCATCGCGCTGCGGCCCGAACGGCTCCGCCTCGCGGCACCGGGCGAGGAAATCCTGCCCGCCACGGTCAAACAGGTGAGCTATCTCGGCGAGCGCTGTCAGGTCATCGTGACCCATCCCGGGCTTGGCGAATTGCTGGTCTCGCGCCCGACATGGAAAACCGACATCACCCCCGCCCCCGGCCTCGCCGTGAGCATCGGCTGGGACCGCGACGCGGGCGTCGTGCTCGCCCCGGATGCGACCCCGGATACGGCCGCGTGAGACGCCCCGCCCCCCGACCGCCGGGCGCATGACATTACCCACAAGGTGACAAGAGATCACCGTCCCGCACTGATCCAACAAGGAGACAAGACATGACAGAGACAACCGATTTCGAAGCCAAGCGCGACATCGCGGAGATCGCGGTCGAACGCTATAAGCAAGGCCGCCTGACCCGGCGCGGGTTCATCGCGGCGATGGGCGCGCTCGGCATCCTGCCGGCGCTCGGCTCGCGGGCCACGGCCCAGGCCAAGGAGATCATCGTGGTGAACTGGGGCGGCACGGCCAAGGACGTGCTGCAAGAAGTGCTCTGCGACACCTACACCGCCGAGACCGGCATCCCGGTCACGGTCGACGGCTCTGGCCCCTCGGCGGGCAAGATCCGCGCCATGGTCGACAGCGGCGCGGTGGTCTGGGACCTCTGCGACAGCGGCGCGGGGTCAGCCATCATCCTCGAACAGCAGGGCGTGACCCAGCCCATCGACTATTCCATCGTTGACAAAAGCAAGGTTCTCGAGGGCACCGCCTATAACAATGGCGTCGGCAATTACGTCTATTCCTACGTGCTGGCGACCAACCCCAAGATGCTTGGCGGGAATGTTCCGCAAACCTGGGAAGACGTGTGGAACGTCAAGGATTTCCCCGGCATGCGCACCTTCCGCAAATCCGTGCGCGGTATGCTCGAAAGCGCGACACAGGCGCGTGGCGTGCCGCTCGCCGAGGTCTATGACGCGCTCGGCACCGAGGATGGTATCAAGGCCTCGATCGCCAAATTCCGCGAGCTGCGCGAGAATATCATCGTCTGGGGCTCGGGCAGCGACAGCCAGAACCTGTTCCTGCAAGAAGAGGTCGCCATCGGCAACATCTGGTCGACCCGCGCCCATCTGCTCAAGGATCAGATGCCCGAAGGCAGCTTTGACGTAAGTTTCCAGGGCGGTGTCATCGCCCCCGGCATCTGGGTCGTGCCAAAGGACAACCCGGCGGGCAGCGACGAGGTGATGAAATTCATCGCCCATGGCCAGAAACCGGAACTGCAGGTCGAATGGCTCAAGAAGATCGGCTCGGGCCCGATCAACCCGGAGGCCGCCGCCATGGTGCCGCCAGAGCTTGCGCCCTTCAACCCGTCGAGCCCCGAGAACCTCGCGACCCAGATCCTCTACAAGGATGAATGGTACGCCAAGAACCAGGTCTCGGCGGAAGAGCTCTATGTGGATGCGCTGATCAACTAAGACCACTCACGGACATCCCTCTTGGATCGGGGCCGCTCTGGCCCCGGTCCCCTCCCGACCTGCCAGGAGCCGACATGCCCCGCGTCACCGAAAAATTCAGCTATTGGATGCTCGTCCTGCCCGCGCTTGCGATCATGGTGATCTTCTACATCGTGCCGGTTCTGGGCATCTGGAAAATCGCCTTTACCGAGCCGGTGACGGGCTTTGGCAATTTCGAGAAAATGGCCGCGTCGAGCGCCGTGCAGACCAGTTTCATCATCACCTTCCGGGTGGCGGCGGTGACCACTGTGGGCTGTCTTCTGCTCGGCTATATCGTGGCCTATGCGATCAGCAATTACGCCTCGCGGCTGACGCCCTTGATGGTGGCGCTGGTGATCTTGCCGTTCTGGGTCTCGGTGCTGATCCGCTCGTTCAGCTGGATCGTGCTTCTGGGCCGGTCGGGCATCGTCAATGATGCGCTGCGCGATGCCGGGCTGATCGAGGCGCCGCTCAAGCTCATGCATAATGAGTTTGGCGTGGTGATCGCCATGATCCATGTCATGCTGCCCTTTGCGGTGCTGCCGATGCTGACCAATATGCGCGGCATTTCGGGCGCCTATGTGCAGGCCGCCCGCAGCCTCGGGGCCAGCGAATGGTACGCCTTTCGCAATGTCTATTTCCCGCAGACCATGCCCGGCGTGATGTCCGGCGCGCTGTTGGTCTTTGTGCTGTCGCTGGGCTTCTACGTGACGCCCGCGCTGCTCGGCGGGGGCCGTGTTCTGATGATCTCGGAATATATCACCTACCAGATTCAGGAATTCCTCAACTGGGGGCTCGGCTCGGCGCTGTCTGTGGCGCTCTTGGTCGCCACCGCCCTCGTCCTTCTTGTCGCCGCGCGCTTTGTGAACCTGCGTGCCACATTGCTGGATCGGAAATAATGGCCCGTTCGACCTTTCAGATCTTCTTTCAGACCGGCGCCTGGTTGATCATCGCCTTTCTGGTGCTGCCCATCCTCGTGGTGATCCCGATCTCGCTCACCGATACGAGCTATATCGGCCTGCCCAAGGAGGCGCTGTCGCTGCAGCATTACGCCAATTACTTCTCCGACGGCGATTGGCTCGGCGCGACCTGGACGAGCATCTGGGTCGGGCTGGTGGTGGCGAGCTGCGCCACCGTGCTCGGCACCGCCTTTGCCATCGGCTGCTGGTTCCTGTCGGACCGCGCCGCGATGGTCGCCCGCTGGGTGCTCATCACGCCGATCCTCGTGCCGCCGGTGGTGCAGGCGCTGGGCTTTTACCGCTTTTGGGTGGTGCTCGGGCTGATCGACACGCATTTCGGCGTGATCCTCGCCCATACGCTGCTCGCCCTGCCCTATGTGTCGATCTCGGTCTTTGCCTCGCTCACCAATCTCGACCGCAACATCCCGCGCGCCGCGCGCAGCCTCGGGGCCTCGGTGCTGCAGACGGTGCGGGCGGTGATCGTGCCGGCCATCAAACCCGGCATCCTGAGCGGCTTTATCTTTGCCTTCATCGTCAGCTTTGACGAGATCGTCGGCGTGCTCTTCATCACCGTGCGCCGGGTGCAGACCCTGCCCAAGATGATCTGGGAAGGCATTCAGGACAATATCGACCCGACCATTGCGGCGGTGGCCACGCTCTTGGTTCTTCTCACCCTTCTCGCCACCTTGTTCGGAGCCCTGCGCAGATCATGACCCGCCTGCTGCTGAAAAACGCCCGCTATATCACCCATGCCTCGGGCCTGCCCGAGGTTACCGCCGGCCATATCGCTATCGACGGCAGCCAGATCGTCGCCCTGCCCGAGACGCTCGACGGCACCGAGTTCGACAGTTTCGAGCCGATCGACATGTCGGACAAGCTCGTCTCACCGGGGCTGATCAATTCCCACACCCATGCCGTGCTCTTGGTGCTGCGCGGCACGGTCGAGGATATCGAGGGGAACCTTGTCTATCAGTATATGGTGCCCGCCTCCTATCTGCTCGAGCCGCGCGAACGGGCGGCGATTGCCCGGCTCGCCTGTGCCGAGGCGATCCGATCCGGCACCACGACCATGGTCGACCCGCTGCGCCATGTCGCCGACTACGCCCCCGCGATGATCGAAACCGGCCTGCGGCTCTGGCTCGCCGAGAGCTGTGCCGATGCGGTGACCACCGAGGTGGGCCGGGGCCGCTATCGTTTTGACCGCGACTTTGGCCAGACCTTCCTCGACCGGACCGAAGCGCTCATCGAGCGGTTCCACGGCAGCGAAGACGACCGGGTGCGGGTGATGATCGCGGCCCATGGCCCCGACAATTGCAGCCCCTGGATGCTCGGCCAGCTCAAGGCGCTGGCGCGGCAACACGGGCTGCGCCGCACCGTCCACCTGAGCCAGATCATCAGCGAAAAGGAACAGGTCGAGGCGCTGCATGGCTGCACCTCCACCGAATATCTCGATCAGAATGACTTCCTCGGCGACGATCTCATCGCGATCCACTGGACCTTCTGCAACGAGAGCGACGTGGCGCGGCTGGCCGAGACCGGCACCTGGCTTGGCCATTGTCCGGCGTCGATGTCCGCCAAGGGGCCGCATCCGCTGCCGATGCGGGCGATCCTCGATCACGGGGTCAAGATCGTGCTCGGCACCGACAACATGACCGAAGACATGTTCCACGCCATGAAACTGGCCCAGACCCTGCATCGCGGCGCTTATACCCGCGCGGTCAGCCCCGGGCCGCAGCAGGTCTTCAACTATGTCACCCGCAACGCGGCAGAGGCGCTCGACCATCCCGGCATCGGCGAGATTGCCGTCGGCAAAAAGGCCGATCTGGCGATGTTCGACCTGATGACCCCGGCCATGGCGCCGCGCGTCTCGGCGCTGTCGAACCTCGTGCATTACGGCCATCCCGGCGTGGTCACCGACACGATGGTCGACGGCCGCTTCCTGATGCGCGACCGGGTGCTCACCACGATCGACGAACGCGCCGCCATCACCGAGGCGCAGGAGGCCACCGACGCCATGTGGCAGCGGTTCGACACCGAGGACCGCCATGTGCCCCTGCCCGCCACCGACCCCGTCTGACCTTCTTTCAGGAGACCGCAAGTGACCTTTTCCATCATCGGACGTTGCACCCGCACCGGCGCCTTTGGCGCGGCCATCACCACATCTGATCTGGCGGTGGGCGGGCGCTGTGTCCGGCTCGTGCATGGCAAGGGCGCGATGCTGTCGCAGCACCGCACCGACAGCCGTCTCGGCGATCTCGGCATCTCGCTTCTGGCGCAGGGCAAATCCGCCAAGGACACGGTGACCGAGGTCTGTGCCTCCTCCAAGGACATCGAATGGCGGCAGATCGGCGCGCTCGACGCCAAGGGCCAGACCGCCGTCTATCACGGGCGGCGGATGTATTCGATCTACACCCATCACACCGGCGAAAACTGTCTCGCGCTGGGCAATATCCTCGACAATGATCAGGTGACCCGTGCCATGGCCGATGCCTTTGTCGCCGATCCCGAGCTGCCTTTGGGCGAGCGTCTCATGCGGGCGCTGGAGGCCGGGCGCGACGCGGGCGGCGAGATCATCGGCCCGCTGCGCTCGGCCGCGCTTCGGGTCACTGGCGAACATGGGATCGACGCGCAGGACCTGCGCATTGACATCTCGGAGGCCACCGCCGTGGAGGATCTGCGGGTTCTGGTCGATGCCTATGCCGACCGGGCCGACATCCTGCGCCAGGTGGCGCTCGCCCCCGAAGGCCTGCCGGTGATGCGCAGCCTCTTTGATGCGAGCATCGAACGGATCAACGAACTTGGCCTCGAGGCGCGGTTCCCGACCGCGCGGCATCGCGACCGATGGGTGCTGCGTGACTGACCTGCGCCCTGACGAGAGCGTCTTTTGGGACCATGTGACCGCGCCCGAGACGCCCGCCCTGCCGCTGCCCGCCCGCACCGATGTGGCGGTGATCGGCGCGGGCTATACCGGGCTGGCCACCGCGCTGCATCTGGCGCGGGCGGGACGGCAGGTCACGCTCTTTGAGGCGGGCGGGCTTGGCGCGGGCTGTTCGTCGCGCAACGGCGGCATGGTCGGCCCGAGCTTTCACAAGCTGGGGGTCGCCGGGCTCACCGCCCGCTATGGCGCGGCGAAAACCCTCGACATCATGGGCGAAGGGCTGCGCGCGCTGGAGTATTTCGAAGGCTTCGTCGCCGACGAGGGCCTCGACTGCGATCTGCAGATGCGCGGCCGGTTTCGCGGCGCCCGCACCCGCGCCGATTACGAGGCAACGGGGCGCGAATGCGACTGGCTCGCGCGGCATCTCGGCCTGCCCTGCGAGATGATCCCCGAGGCAGAGCAGCACCGCGAAATCGGCAGTGCCGCCTATCGCGGCGGCGTCGTCTATCACCGCGATGGCGGCGTGCACCCGCGCAAACTGCTGCTGGGGCTGGCGCAAAAGGCGCAGGCCGCCGGCGTCGCGATACACTGCCACTGCCCGGTGACTGGGCTGCGTCCTGAGGGCGACGCCACCACGCTCACCACGCCGCAGGGCAAAACCGTGGCGCGCGAGGTGGTGATGGCCACCAACGCCTATGCCGATGGCGCGACCCGCGCCATGCACCGTCGCGTGGTGCAGATCCGCACCGCCGCCGTGGCCACCGAGCCGCTCGGGGCCGAGGTGATGCGCGACCTCACCCCCAAGGGGCGGATGCTCGGCGAAAGCGGCCGCATCTTCATGTGGTATCGGCCAAGCCCCGACGCCGAGCGGTTCATCTTTGGCGGTCGCCTCGGCCGGCCCGGCGGCCCCGCCGCGACCCAGCGCCGTGCGTTCGCCACCCCTGTCACCCGCGTCTTTCCACAGCTCTCGGATGTGGGGTTCAGCCATGTCTGGTCCGGCTCCGTGGCCTATACGCCCGATCACAGCCCGCATCTTGGCCGCTATGACGGCGTCTGGCTCGCCGGGGGCTATTGTGGCTCTGGCGTGACGCGCAGTGTCTATTTCGGCATGAAACTCGCCCGCAAGATCCTCGGCCAGCCCGAGGCCGACACCGCCTTTGACGATCTCGGCTTTCCGACCGTGCCCTACAAACCGCTCTCGGGCCTCGGCGCCCAGCTTCTGACCCGTTGGTACAGCCATCTCGACGCCCGCGACCTGCACCGGGACTAGACCCGTGGGGCCAAGCCGCCCCGCGACCAAACTCCGATCTTGTCCTCGCACGCGAAGCCGGGTAAACGGCTGACCACCAGCGCCGAGTCGACCCGCCCCGCGGCCCCCGACCCCGGCGCTTCGATGCAAGCGCACACCCCGCGCCACACCATCGAGGCCCCTATAGCTCAGCTGGTAGAGCAACTGATTTGTAATCAGTAGGTCCGCGGTTCGAGTCCGTGTGGGGGCACCATCTACTTCCCGATCAACCGATGATGCCTATAGGGATTTGATCCGGCTGCGTCTCCTTGAGCGACACGTCGGTTCACGCGAATTGGGTGTGGCGATGCGAAGCAACCCGGTGCCATATCTTCGAGCGATTAAGAGCTCAGGCTGTTTCGCAGATCGCCACGGCTGGGTCAGCCGAAACCTGCTGCACCCGCTTTGCTAGGTCGCTGCTGATCCAGACACGCCGTCAGGCCGCGGCATGTTCGGCCGCCGCGATCACCGCCTTCAGCTGAGCATCGAAGCGGGCGAAATCCGCCTCGATCTCGGGCGCCTTCATCACATCATAGGCTGCGAAGCTGGGCAGCGGCGTCATGCCGAAGAAACGGGCGTTCAGATGCATCGGCTGCAACAGATCATCGAGGCTGTCACCGCGGAAGAACGGCTCTGAGCGGTCATCGAAGGCCTCGCGGGGGGCGTTCAATGTGACCGACAGCATGTAACGGGTGCCGGTCAGCGCGCCACCCATGCCATAGTTTTCCTTCGGCGCTTCTGAGCGGCGACCATCGCCCTTGGTCAGGCGACCGTCCATGCCGGCCGTATAGACCTCGTCCATGTATTTCTTGAACGACCACGGCACGCCCATCCAGTTCACCGGGAATTGCATGATCACCGTGTCGGCCCAGATATGGTTCTCGATCTCCGCATCGACGTCATAGCCCTCGGCCACGGTGGTTACCCGCACAGGGTGCCCCTGTGTCGCGAGGAGGGTGCGGGCGCGGTCGGTCAGGGCGGCGTTCAGGGTGCCGGGGGCAAAGTCATAGGGCTGCGCGCCGTTCAGAATGAAAATGTTGCTCATGGTCGGTTCCTTTGTCTCTTTCGGGCCCGGCTTGACGCGCGGGCGGTGCGAGAGAAATTGCGATTGCAGGAAACCAAAATCAACCAGTATACTTTTTGTAACCTTAAACCACGATGATGGAGACATCTTATGAAGGCCAGGGTTGAGAGTGATGCACAGGGAAGGCGGCAAGTCTATGAGGCCTGTCTTGAGCCTTGCGCAATCGAACAGGGAATGCGGATCATCGGCGGAAAATGGACCGGTTCGATCCTTTGGCACCTCCAAGATGGCCCGGTGCGGTTCAACGATCTGGCCCGGATGGTGGGAGGCGCGTCCAAGAAGATGATCACCGAACGTCTGCGACAACTGGAAACGCAGGGGCTGGTGCGACGCGAGGTCATGGCGACCGCCCCGGTGTCCGTACAATACGAGATCACCGAAATCGGGCGCAGCGCCCTGGGGTTCCTCGACGAGCTTCGGAAATGGAGCGAGGAGTTGCCACAGGACATCCACGCCGCCTCCCGCCCCTAAGGAACTTGTCCAAGCTCTGAGCCACTTTCCCGACGCGCCAACCCTGCGCGGAGGAAGCACCCCCCCCAAGACACCGTCAGCGTCTCGGTGCTCAGGTAGCTGCGGATCGTCGGGTCGATCTTGCGGCTGTTGAAGGGCAGCACGCCGCAAGCGCCGAGCGCCTCGCGCGCGGGCACCTGCGCGCCGAGTTTCTTCCAGATCGACCGCGACGCATAGGGCAGCAGATAGGGGCGCGTCGCCACGCCCATCGTGATGCCTTGCAGATAGTTCACCTTCTGCCGGGGCGACGGCATGAGAATGGTCTCATCGACGCTGGCCTCGCTTCTCGCCTCCTGTTCGAGGATATAGATCCGCCCGCCGCGCCGTGTCACCACGCCATCATACCGGGCGCGATGCACAATAGTGCCATCGCGCGACGTGGCCCGCTCGAGCGACCGGACGAGAACATAACCGTCGCGCTCGTAGATGCAGCTCAGCCCGCGCAGGATGTAGCCCTCCCAGGACGGCGAGGTGATATGCGAATGGTACCAGCCGAGATAGCGGCGCATCTCGCTGGAGCCGGTTTGAAACGCCTCGGCAAAGAGATCGAGCGGCCCGGCATGGCGCGCCACGCGGTCGGTCTTGCGGCGGCGCTCGAACTCTTCATGCGGCGCCATGAGCTCGGCCTCGGTGCAGCGAAAATAGCGGGCGATCCGGCGCAGGTTATGGGCGGCTGGCATGCCCGCCCCGCTGAGGTAGCGATTGAACTGCTGCCGGTTGAGCCCGATGTCGCGACACACTTGGGCAATGCTGCCGCGATCGGCGCAGAGGCTCCGCAGGTTGCGAGAAAAATCTTCCGTCATGGGGCAAAACCTTCGCAGTCTGACGCGAGTTTACAGCAAAACGCGTACAACCACTAAAACCCGCGAAGTTTCTAGAATCAACCGCGGCTTCGATCCTTGGCCCCAATAAAGAATCGTCAAAACGCGTCCGACAGGAGAATGATATCGTGACCCACCACAAAACAGAGACCGACTGGCTCGTTGCGGAACTGCGCAAGGGGCGTTTGTCGCGGCGGGCCTTCCTCGGCCGCAGCGCGGCGCTTGGCGTGGCGCTGAGCGTCGGTCAGGGCCTCTATAGCCAGGCCATGGCCGCCACCCCCAAACGGGGCGGCCATATGCGGCTGGCGATGGGCCATGGCGCCACCTCCGACACGCTCGACCCGGCCACCTTGCTCAACGGGCTGCAATGGACGGCGGCCTATGGCATCACCAACACCCTGACCGAGCTTGCGCCCAGCGGCGAACTGGTCGGCGGGCTGGCCACCGAATGGAGCACCTCGCCCGATGCCCGCATCTGGACCTTCAAGCTGCGCGAGGGGGTGGTCTTTCACAATGGCAAGACGATGGAGGCCGAGGACGTCATCGCCTCGATCAACTACCACCGCGGCGAGACGTCGAAATCGGTGGGCAAGCCGCTGCTGGACACGGTCGTCGATATTCGCGCCGACGGGCCACAGGTCGTGGTGATCGAGCTTTCGGCAGGCAATGCCGACTTTCCCTTTAATTTCGGCGATGCGATCTTTGGCATCTACCCGGCCAAGGATAACAGCATCGATTGGCGCGCGGGCGGCACCGGCGGCTATATCCTCAAGACCGAAAAGCCCGGCCAGATCTATGAATTCGAACGCAACCCGAATTACTGGAACGGCGACAACTCGGCCTTTGCCGACACGGTCTCGCTCATGTCGATCACCGATCCGGCGGCGCGGACCAATGCGCTGATCACCGGCGAGGTCGATTGCATCGACAAGATCGAACCCAAGACGGTGGCCCTGCTTGCCCGTCGCCCGGATATGATCGTCGAAGAGGGCGCTGGCCCGCTGCATTACACCTTCCCGATGCTCACCCGGACCGCGCCCTATGACAATCCCGATCTGCGGCTGGCGCTCAAATATGCGCTCAACCGCGAAGAGCTGGTGGAAAAGGTGCTGTTCGGCCATGGGGTGGTGGGCAATGACCACCCGATCGGACCCTCCTACCGCTATCACGCCAGCGATATCGAACAGCTCAGCTATGATCCCGACAAGGCCAAGTTCCACATGGAGAAATCCGGGCTGGGCAATGCGGCGCTCAACCTGAGCGCGGCCGACGCGGCCTTTGCCGGGGCGCTGGATGCGGCGGTGCTCTATCAGGCCTCGGCCAAGGCGGCAGGCATCAACATCAATGTCGCGCGCGAGGCCAATGACGGCTATTGGGCCGATGTCTGGCAGAAAAAGCCTTGGGTCGCGAGCTATTGGGGCGGCTACGCCACCGAAGACACGATGTTCGCCACCGGTTTCGCCGCCGAGGCCGCGTGGAATGACACGCAATGGGATGACCCACAATTCAACGAGCTGATGGTCACCGCCCGGGCCGAGCTCGACGAAGGGCTGCGGGCCGAAATGTACCGCGACATGCAAGTGATCCTCCGCGACCGAGGCGGCTCGATCACCCCGATGTTCGCCAATGACATCCACGCCCGCACCGCGAATATCGCCCATGGCGATCTCTCCTGGGTGCGCGGCTTTGACGGGCGGCGCATTCTCGACCGCTGGTGGATGGTCTGACGCCAAAGCCCCTGCCCCTGCCCCTGTCCCTTTCTCGGACCGGGGCGGGGGCACCGCATTTCCAACCTGAACTGACCGGATGCCATGTCATATAAATTCTATTTCAACGGTCCCATCCTGACGATGGAGACCGACAGCCCCGAGGTGGGCGCCGTTCTGACCAAGGACGACCGCATTGCCGCAACCGGATCAGAGGCTGCGCTGCGCGCCGAGCTGCCCGAGGGCACCGAGATGATCGACCTCGCCGGGCGCACGATGATCCCCGCCTTTCTCGACCCGCACGGGCATTTCCCCGACCCCGGTTTTGTCGCGCTCTTCCGCGTCGATATCGCCGCCCCGCCGCGCGGCGATTGCCGCGACATCGCCACCGCCCTCGACCGGCTCCGCGCCAAGGCGGCCGAGACGCCCGAGGGCCAATGGATCATGGCGGTGAATTTCGACAACACCGCTCTGGCCGAGGGTCGGATGCCGACGCGGGACGAGCTTGATGGCGTCTCGACGCGCCATCCGGTCTGGGTCTTGCACACCTCCGGCCACAATGGCGTCGCCAATTCCCGCGCGCTGGCTGAACATGGCGTCACGCGCGACACGCCCGACCCGACCGGCGGCCGCTATGGCCGCGATACCGAGACCGGGCGGCTGACCGGGCTGATCGAAGGGCTCTCGGCCATGGGGCGCATGGGCGACACCGATTTTCTCATCGACCGCGACCGGTTCTGGCAAGGCTTCGACGCCTGCCGCGATGAATATCTGAGCCATGGCGTCACCTATGCCCAAAACGCCTGCGCGACGCGCGACATGATCGACCATTTCGCCAGCCTGCCCCCCGGGCGCGATCCCGGCATCGACATCCTGCTGCTGCCCATCAGCGCCGAGGAACCGGCGCTGAGCCAAGGCCCCGACGCGCTCGACTGGCCCGACACGCCCTATTTCACCCTCGGCCCGCGCAAGCTCTTTACCGATGGCGCGTTTCAGCTCCAGACCGCTTTTCTGAGCCTGCCCTACCATCGCCCGGCCCACCCCGAGGCCCCCAGCGGTATGAGCTATATCACCCGCGAGCACCTCTTTTCAGAGGTCGATAAACTGCACCGGATGGGGTTTCAGATCCATTGCCACTGCAATGGCGATGCCGCCTCCGATATGTTCCTCGATGCGGTTGCCGCAGCCCAAGACGCCCTGCCCCGCGACGATCACCGCCACACGATCATCCACGGTCAGGTGATGCGCGACGATCAATTCGCCCGCTGTGCGACCCTCGGCGTCACCATCAGCTTCTTCTCGGCCCATATCCATTTTTGGGGCGACCGGCATCTCGACACGTTCCTCGGCCCCGACCGGGCACAGCGCATCTCGCCCGCCGCCTCCGCCGCCCGCCACGGGCTGCGCTACACGATCCACAATGACGCCGCCGTGACCCCGACGCGGCCGCTGCATCTCGCCCATTGCGCGGTCAACCGGCGCACCGCCTCCGGGCAGCTTCTGGGCGAGACGGAAAAGATCAGCGCCTATGAGGCCCTGCGCGCCCAGACCATCGACGCCGCCTGGCAGGTCTTTGAGGAGGACAATCGCGGCTCGATCCGGGTCGGCAAGCTGGCCGATTTCGCCGTGCTCGACCGCAACCCTCTCGACCATCCCGAGGCGCTCGATCAGATGCGGGTCTGCCGCACCGTGCGGCGCGGCGACACGGTGTTCATCCGCGACTGAGCCCCCGATCCACCCCCCGCCGGTGAAATCCACCGATGCAATCTGGCCGGGCATTTGCTAGGTGAGAAGGAACGCGCCGGTGTAAGGCGCGGATTGGGGGCCGTGCCACCGGCGCGGCAAGAGGGGAGCAACGGCGCGTGACATCGCGGAACGGGGGCCACGGCCAGAGAACGATCATCGACCGCGTGCTGCGCGGCTCGGGCTTTATCGCCATGGGCATCCTTGGCGCCCAGGGCCTGCGGCTCGCCGGCAACCTGATCCTGACCCGGCTGCTCTTTCCCGAGGCTTTCGGCCTCATGGCGCTGGTCAGCGTCTTCATCGTCGGGATGAAGATGTTCTCGGACATCGGCCTGCGCCCCTGGATCCAAAAGGACGACAAGGGCGACGATCCGGTCTATCTCGACACCGCCTGGACGCTTCAGGTCGGGCGCGGCGTGATGCTCTGGGTCTTTGCCTGCGTCATGGCGCTGCCGGTCGCGGGCTTTTTCAACGAACCGCTCCTGGCGCAGATCCTGCCCATCGCCGGGCTCGAACTGGTGGTCGCCGGGCTCATGCCGACCCGCGTCGCCACCGCCCACCGGCACCTGCGGGTGAAACAGCTCACCGTGCTGCAAGTGGCGAGCCAGGCCATAGGGCTCAGCCTGATGATCCTCCTCGCCTGGCAGATGCAGAGCGTCTGGGCGCTGGTCTATGGCAGCCTCGCCAACACGCTCGTCCTTCTCGCCGCGATGCATTTCGGCCTGCCCGGCCATCGCAACCGGCTCCGCCTCAACCGGGCGGCGGCGGCGAAAATCGTCTCCTTCGGCAAATGGATCTTCCTGAGCACGATCTGCGGCTTTGTCGTGGCCCAGGGCGACAAGATCGTGCTGGGCAAGTTTCTCAGCGCCGAGGCGCTCGGCCTCTACACCATCGGCTTTTTCCTCGCGAGCTTTCCGGTGATGCTCATCGAAAAGGTGACGCGCAAGGTGCTTATCCCGCTCTACCGCGAACAGCCCCCCGGCGCGTCACGCGAAAACTTTGCCCGCATCCGCAAGCTGCGCTTTGGCGTGACCGGCGGCATGTTCCTCCTGCTCACGGGGCTGGCCCTCCTTGGCCCGGTGATCACCGACATCCTCTACGATCCGCGCTATGCGGTCTCGGGCGTGATCCTCGTGCTGGTGGCCTGTGCGCAGATGCCGCTCGCCATCGGGCTCACCTATGATCAGGTGGCGCTGGCGCAGGGCAATTCCCGGCAATTCTTCGTGGTGGTGGCGATCAAGGCGGTGCTGATGCTGGCGCTGAGCCTGGCAGGCATCGCCACGTTCGGCATCGCCGGTGCGATTGCCGGACAGGGGGCGGCGCATCTGCTGACCCTGCCCGCGATCATCTGGCTCGCCCGGGCGCATGGCGCTTGGGACCGGCTGCATGATCTGGTGTTCCTGCTGGCGATGCTCGTTCTGGGCGGCACCGCGATCTGGCTGCATCAGGACGGGATTGCCGAATTGATCCGCCTCGGCGCCACCGGCTGAGCCTCTTCGCGATAGCGCGCCTCGATCTCCGAGAGCGCCGCGGCAATTGCCGCCTCGCTGCCGCCATCGGGCAGCGCCGCGAGCCAGCGGCGATGCACCCCGATCACCCGCAGCGGAAACAGCCCCGACGCCCCGGCGGCCTTGGCCGAGGCCAGCCGATGCGTGCCATGCGCCGTCTTGATCAGCGTGCCATCGCGCCCGATCATCGCCTCCGGCAGATCCGCCCCCGGCCGCTGACGATAGCCTTCGCGCGCCATGGTCTCGAGCAGATCGACGAGATAGCCCTCGAACAGCGCGTCGAGCTCGGCCACATCCCGCGCCGCTTCGGTCTTGTGGGTAAACACCCCGCCCACGCCGATCAACTCGAGCCCCTGCTGATACCAGCGCGAGCGCCGATACTCCGGCAGGCTCTGATAGAGATCCGCGACGAGCCGGTATTCCTCGCGCTGCTCAAAAGGCCGCGCCCGCAAATCCCAGGTGCCGCGATAGACCCCGCGCCGCCCCAAGAGATATTTGAGCCGCAGCACCCCATGCCGATAGACCGGCTGCGGCAGGTTCTGCGCCGACCACACGACCCAGGGCAGATGCGGCTCGAGCGTGTGCAGCTCTACCCGATGCGGGTTCACCTCGAGAACCACGGGACGAAACAGCGGACGCGTCCCGCGCGCCCCCGGGGCGGGATCGGACAGGCCGGAGCCAGATTTCAAGGCAGATCGATCAGACATACGGCTCTTTACTGCGAAAATTGCCGGGCAAACACTGTGGTTTCTTCCGCCATGGCGCGAAACATCTCTTCCGGGAAATGTTCGAGATCGCTTTGCATCTCGCCCAAGGCACAGAGCACATAAGAGGTCACATCGGCCCGCTCGCCATGCAACACGCGCAGCTGCCGCGCGACATGCTCGTCGACGAGCTTGGAGGGCGCGTTGCTGCTGATCGCAAAGCGGCAGAGATCAAAGAATGGATAGCCCGCCGACCGCGCCCCGGCCCAGTCGATCACCCCGAAAGGCATCGCTGCGGAGGGCCCCGACATCATCACATTGCCCATCCACAGATCGGAATGCTGCGCGCAATTGACCGGCGCCCAGCGCCCCGTCGCCAAACGCTCGCCCGCCGCATCCGCCGCCCGGCGCAAAAGGTCCGGATGGGCGGCATCCGCGCTCAGCCGCGCCAGATTGGCGGCAATCCGGCTCTGTTCCTGCGCGCCTGCCGGGACCTTGGTCTCGACCAGCATCCCCGACAGCCAGTCCATCACCTTGACGCGCAGCCCCCGCTTGGTGAGATAGCGCGACAACCGGCCTTGCGGCAGCTGGCCAAGCATCGGCCAGATCGCGAAAGACCGCCCTTCGAACTCGCCCGTCTCCAGCGGCTCGACAATCGGTTCGGCATAGCGATCCGAGAGCTTGCGCCGGATCTTGGTGAGCTTGCGCACCCCGCGCGCCACCAGATCGGGATTGCCATCGCCGGACACGGTGACGAAGACCGACGTCCCCTCGGGCGTGGCCACCGCCAGTTTCGACGTGGCATCCGCCGCCTCTTCGGGGGCCGCGACCACATCCGACAACACCGCCCCCACCGCGCCGACCGGGTCGGAAAACGCGGGCGCGCGTTGCAGCCGACAGGTCAGATCGGCAAGGGATACAGGGTCGATCATGAGCGCGAAGCTCCTAAGCCAAAATAATTTTCACTGGCAGACGCGGCCATACTCAAATCAAACAGGTGCTCTTGCGCTGTGGCGGCCCAGAGGCCAAGCCGCGCAGAGTGTCACGGCCCTGTCATGAAGGCTGTGTATACGCCTTGCGGAGGCGATACAGCGCTCGGATCACAGGGCCCGCCCCAAAACGCGACGGAACAACACGCACTCAAACAGGTAGATTTCGCCAGAACTGCCTGAAAAAGCGTGCAAATCCTGACGACCCTCGAAACCCGAGGTGTCTCAGGGTACTAGATCGCCGCGCTATTTTCAATTGTATCAGCTCTGTGACACTGCGTTCCGGTGCATTTTTCCCGGAAATATCAAGGTGATCCCAGCCCCGGCTTTAGGGTGTGATCATCGTCACGCCGGGGATATGGCCAATGGCCTCGCAATCCTCGTCATAGATCACTGACAGATCCTCGATCATGCTGTCGGTCCAGCCCGGCAGATCGAGCTCTTCGTCAAGCGCCTCTTCCTTCGCGAACTTGTCGAGAAAGGCCACGATGACCCGGCGCCGCTGCACCTCGCTCATATCGGGATGCTGATCGACATAGGCGAGGAACCGCTTCATCCCGGCACCGCTCATGATCTCATGCAGCAGGTAGAACTCGCCATCGAGCCGCAAGGTCGCGTCGACCCCGGCCATCTCGCGCAGCACCTCGCCCCAGATGAGCGGCGTATCCTCGTTGCACCAGACCGTCACCGGCAGATCCGGCACCTCGCGGCTGATCCGCGAGAGCATGTCGGACCACAGGATGTCCCTCGGCTCGCCACCGCCGATATATTCCGACACGCTATGCGCCCGCGCCTCATGCGCCAGCGCCGGCAACAGCCCTCCGGGATCGCGCAGCGCGAGGAAAAGCTCGACATCGTCGAGATGGAAAATCTCTTGAAACAGCCGCAACCGCGCCACCGCCGCCGGGTAGAACAGCCCCGAATTCACCGCCATGCGCGGCGTGCCGAAAAACCCGTGATTGCTGAGGATAAGCCGCTCTGTCCCCTCCGGCACCCGCATCTTTTCCAGCACCCGCGCCCGCGTGTCCGCCGGCAGCCCGGACTGCAGCCCCTCATTGAGAAGATCGCGCAGCAATTTGCGATAGCTGTTGGGATGCGGCACGGCTGTTCCCAGCTCCGACAGGATCGGCTCATTGCCCATCAGGCATTTCACCAGCTTGTCGTCGTCCGTCTTATGCGCACCGGCGTGAATGATGACCTGCATATGTCTCCTACCTTGGCCGTTCTGGCCTTGGCCCGTCTGGCCTGCCTCGCGCGATCCCTGTGGCCCGCCCGAAGGGGGCGCGTGGCACCGTCTGCTGTGATGTCGCCCATGACTAGCCCTCGATCAAGGCCAAAAAAGGACCGGCCCGCGGCGTGTTTCGGGTCGTTTCACCGCGCAAACCCCTGACAATTATGGTCAGCAGCACCGCGCAGGGCCCCCGCCCCGCCCCTCGGCGCTTGAAGCTCGGCGGAAAAACATCACATTCTGGGTCCAGACAAAGGAATCCCTTATGCCCTATGCCCATTCCGACGGCTCGCAGCCGATGATGCACGCCCCCGCGCCGGATGTGAAGGCGCGGCCCAAGCTCGAGGGCGGCAAGCGGTTCGAAATGGTGACCGAGTTTTCCGCCGCCGGCGATCAGCCCACCGCCATCGCCGAGCTGACCCAAGGCGTGACCGAGGGCGAGCGCGATCAGGTACTGCTGGGCGCGACCGGCACCGGCAAGACCTTCACCATGGCCAAGGTGATCGAGGAAACCCAGCGCCCCGCCATCATCCTCGCCCCGAACAAGACCCTCGCGGCGCAGCTCTACGGCGAATTCAAAGGCTTCTTTCCCAACAACGCCGTCGAATATTTCGTCAGCTACTACGACTACTACCAACCCGAGGCCTATGTGCCGCGCTCCGACACCTTCATCGAGAAGGAAAGCCAGATCAACGAACAGATCGACCGGATGCGCCACTCGGCCACCCGCGCGCTTCTGGAACGCGACGACGTGATCATCGTGGCCTCGGTCTCGTGCATCTACGGCATCGGCAGCGTCGAAACCTATGGCGCGATGACCCAGGACCTCAAGGTCGGCTCGGATTATGATCAGCGCAAGGTCATCGCCGATCTCGTGGCCCAGCAATACCGCCGCAATGACCACGGGTTTCAGCGCGGCTCATTCCGGGTGCGCGGCGACAGTCTCGAAATCTGGCCCGCCCACCTTGATGACCGCGCCTGGAAGCTGAGCTTTTTCGGCGAAGAGCTCGAGGCGATCACCGAGTTTGACCCGCTCACCGGCGAAAAGACCGACACGTTCGATCAGATCCGCGTCTATGCCAACAGCCACTATGTGACGCCGAAACCGACGATGCAGCAGGCCATCATCGGCATCAAGAAAGAGCTGCGCCAGCGGCTCGATCAGCTCGTCGGCGAGGGCAAGCTTCTGGAGGCGCAGCGGCTCGAACAGCGCTGCAATTTCGATCTCGAAATGCTCGAGGCGACCGGCGTCTGCAACGGGATCGAGAACTATTCGCGCTATCTCACCGGCCGCGCCCCGGGCGAGCCGCCCCCCACACTTTTCGAATTCATCCCCGACAATGCCATCGTTTTCGCGGATGAAAGCCATGTGAGCGTGCCGCAGATCGGCGGCATGTACCGGGGCGACTATCGTCGCAAATTCACCCTCGCCGAACATGGCTTTCGCCTGCCGTCCTGCATGGACAACCGTCCGCTCAAATTCGAGGAATGGGATGCGATGCGGCCGCAATCGGTCTTTGTCTCGGCCACCCCGGCGGCGTGGGAGCTCGAACAGACCGGCGGCGTCTTTACCGAACAGGTGATCCGCCCCACCGGGCTTCTCGATCCCCAGATCGAAATCCGCCCGGTCGAGACCCAGGTCGATGACCTGCTCGACGAGGTGCGCCGGGTCTCGGCGGCGGGCTATCGCACGCTCTGCACCACGCTGACCAAGCGCATGGCCGAGGATCTCACCGAATATATGCATGAACAGGGCATCCGCGTGCGCTACATGCATTCCGACATCGACACGATCGAACGGATCGAGATCCTGCGCGACCTGCGGCTCGGGGCCTTTGACGTGCTGATCGGGATCAACCTGCTGCGCGAGGGGCTCGACATTCCCGAATGCGGGCTGGTGGCCATTCTCGACGCCGACAAGGAGGGGTTCCTGCGCTCGGAAACCTCGCTCATTCAGACCATCGGCCGCGCCGCCCGCAACGCCGATGGCCGGGTGATCATGTATGCCGACCGCATCACCGGCTCGATGGAACGCGCCATGGGCGAGACCGAGCGCCGCCGCGCCAAGCAGATCGCCTATAACGAGGAACACGGCATCACCCCGGCCACGGTCAAGAAGAACGTCGAGGACATTCTCGCCGGGCTCTACAAGGGCGACACCGATCAATCCCGCGTCACCGCCACGATCGACAAATCCCTGCATGGCGGCAATCTCGAAACCGTGCTCGAAGGGCTGCGCGCCGACATGCGCAAGGCCGCCGAGAACCTCGAATTCGAAGAGGCCGCGCGCCTGCGCGACGAGGTCAAGCGGCTGGAGGCGGTCGATCTCGCCGTGGCCGACGACCCGCTCGCCCGGCAATCCGCCATCGAGGCGGCAGGCGAGGCCGCCAAAGGCGCCCGCGGCCGCTCCACCGCAGGTCGCCCCGGCCAGCGCGGCGGCAATGTGAAACGGAAAGGGCGGTAACGTCGGGCCGCGGTGCGGCGATCCCCCCGCTCAGGATCGCGCTTTATCCCGGCCACGCCCCTCCGCCCCATCCGTCTCGGGGTGTCGCCAGCCAAATCGCCGTGCCGGGGGGCGGCCCGGCGATGCGCGGCGGCCTGCGGCCTTGTCCCGCGCGTGCGTTAACCGTCGTTTAACCACGCCCGCGCCATGCTGCGGGAATGCAAAACCGTAACTCGCCTTTGACCCCAGAGAATTGGCTGCGCGATCTCTTCGCCTCCAAAGCCGTGCAAGAGGGCGGCGTGATCCGGCGCAAGGCGCGGGATGTGGAACGGTTTGCGGGCATGGGATTGTTCTGGGCCGAAATTCACCGGCGCGGCTATCAGGTGGCGGAGAACGGCGGTCAATTCGTCATTTTCTGCAACCGCGCGCCGGTCCGATTTCTCACCGACCCACCGCAGTCTTGAAAAGACTGCGACAGGAAATCTTTTCAAGATTTCCCCACCTCAGAGCCGCAACCGCACATCGCCGCCCCGTGTCGCCCCGCGCACCAGCCGCCGCGCATCGCCCAGCTCGGGAAAGCTCTCGCGCCAGTCGCGGAACCGGTCATTGCTGACCACCCGCGCCCGCAGCTTCCGCGCCGCCTCGAGCACCAGAGGATCGGCCGGCACCCCCTTGGGCGCGACAAAGACCTGCCGCGGCGGCACCCCGAGATAGGGCGCCAGATCGCGCGGCCCGGCATAACGGCCAAAGAGCTTGTACCCCGCGTTCGCGTCAAACCAGATCACCGAGTGATAGCCCTCCCGGCCCAGCGTCTCGACCACCGCCCGCACCGTCTCGGCGCGCGGCGTGCCACCGTCCCAGAACATCACATTCGACCCATCGATGATGATCGACCGGCGCGCCGCTTTGGACCGCGCCGCTAAGAGCCGCCAGCCCAGCCACAGCACCAACGCCGCGAGCAGCAGGAAAACGATCCATGCAATGGCCTCTGGGCTGATCATGCCTGTCTGTCCTTCCTCTTCCGACCCGCTCCCGGGCATGTTTTCCCGATCCGGCAAAGGGGCACAAGACGCACTGTCGCTTTACCGTCGTAATACCGACGACTTGCCGACATGGCATTTTCGCCCTACTCCTGCCCGCTCAACCACCACAGGAGCCCCCGATGCGCGCCCTTCTGCAACGTGTGACCGAGGCCTCGGTGAAGGTCGATGACCGCCTCATCGGCCGCTGCGGCCCCGGGCTTTTGATCCTCGTCTGCGCCATGCAGGGCGACGATAAAACCACCGCCGCCAAGCTCGCCGCCAAGATCTCCAAGCTGCGGATTTTCAAGGATGATCAGGGCAAGATGAACCGCTCGCTCCTCGACATCGGCGGCAGCGCCCTGGTGGTGAGCCAGTTCACCCTCGCCGCCGACACAAGCAGCGGCAACCGCCCCGGCTTCTCCACCGCCGCCCGCCCCGACGAGGGCCGCGCGCTCTATGAAGGGTTTGCCGCCGAACTCAGCCGGCTCGGCATCCCCACCGAGACCGGCGAATTCGGCGCCGACATGGCCGTAAGCCTTGTCAATGATGGCCCCGTAACCATCTGGATAGATACGGAAAATCAGGCGTAGCCGAGCCGATCCCGCATGAAGGCCAGGGCCACCTGAAGCCCGTCCTGCGCGATGCCATGGGCGGTGCCTTTCATGACATGGGCATAGACATCCTTCCAGCCCGCGCCTTGCAGCGCCTCGGCCGCCTCAGGCAGAGATTGCACCGGCACCACGTCATCGGCATCGCCATGGATGAGCAGCACCGGAGGCCGCGTCACCGCCTCATCGGCCAGCAGCTCCGGCCGCAGCAACCGGCCTGAAAAGGCGACGATCCCGGCGATCGGATCCTCCCGCCGCGGCGCCACATGCAGCGACATCATCGTGCCCTGGCTGAACCCGAACAGCAGCACCTGCTCGGGCAGCAAATCCTCATCCACCATCAGCGCATCGAGAAATGCATCGAGATCCTGCGCCGCCGCCAAGAGACCGCGCTCGGCCTCTTCCTCGGACGACCCATCAATCCACGGGATCGGAAACCACTGCAGCCCCGACGGCATCATCGGGATCGTCTCCGGCGCATCCGGGGCGACAAACAGCGTGTCAGGCATATGCTCGCCCAGAACATCGGCAATGCCGAGAAGGTCCGCGCCATTGGCACCATAGCCATGCAGGAACACCACCGCAGATCGTGTCTCGCCCGAGACCGGCGCCCGGCGCCCCGCTTCCAAAACCCGTGTCATCTGATCCCTTCCCGTTGCTTTTCAACCCTGTAGTAGGCCCAAAGAAGACGCGCGGCAACCGATCTCCAAGGGCTCCAGGCCTGCGCCATTTCACGCATCTGCCGCTCTTTCGGTCGCGTCTCGAGCTCATAGAGCACCCGCGCCGCCTCTTGCAGCGCGAGGTCATTATGGGCAAAGACATCGGCCCGCCCGAGGCTGAACATCGCATAGATTTCCGCGGTCCATCGACCGATGCCCGCAACCTCTGTGAGCCGCGCGATCACCGCCTCCGATGGCATCTCGCGCAGCCCGTCGAAATCGATGCCCGCCGCCGCCAGGGCCTTGGCATAGCGCACCTTTTGGCGACTGAGACCCAATTCGCGCAGGCTCTCCTCCGTGGCCGCTGACACTGCTTCCGGCGTGGTCAGCCCCGCCGCCGCCACCCGCCCCCAGATCGCATTGGCCGAGGCGACCGAGACCTGCTGGCTGACGATGGCGCTCAGCAATTCGGCAAAGCCTTCGGGCTTGCGCCGCAACGGCAGATCGCCACAGAGCGCCCGCGCCGCCCCCAGCCGCGGGCAGAGCGCGGCCAGCGCCTCGGCGCCCTCCTCGACATCGGCGAGGGTTTCGATGATGCGTTCCGTCATGGCGCGGCCTCCTTGCGCGGGCACACTAGGGCGGGGGCGGGCAATGGTAAATCGCCCCAGCACAGTTTTGCGACCAACGCGCACCACCAGCGCGGCAAGCGCCCAGAGGATGCGACATCCCACGCCCTTGCGGACCCCAGGAAACGGGCGTAGCACTTCGCCCATGACAGATATGCCCCTCCCTCGGACGGACGCCCGCACCCGCCGCAACGTCACCGTTTTGGTGCTGGCACAGGCCATTCTCGGCGCGCAGATGGCGATGATGTTCGTGGTGGCGGGGCTCGCCGGGCAGTCGCTCGCCTCCAATGTCTGCTTTGCCACCTTGCCGATTTCGCTGATCGTGCTCGGCTCGATGCTGGCGGCAAGCCCACTGTCGTCGATCATGCAGAAATATGGCCGTCGGGTGGGCTTTATGCTCGGCACGCTCGCCGGTGCGCTCGGCGCCGCGGTGGCGGCTTACGGGCTCTATCAGGCGTCGTTTTTCTGGTTCCTCATGGGCAGCCTGATCTCCGGCATCTATATGTCGGCACAGGGGTTTTACCGCTTTGCCGCCGCCGACACCGCCAGCGACGCCTTCCGCCCCAAGGCCATCTCCTATGTGCTGGCCGGTGGGCTGGCGAGCGCGGTGATCGGCCCGCAGCTGGTCAAGGTGACGAGCCAGGCCGTCGTCATCCCCTTCCTTGGCACCTATGCGGCGATCATCGCGATCAACCTCTTTGGCGCGCTGCTGTTTCTCTTTCTCGACATTCCGCGCCCGCCCGTCCCCGCCGCCGACGCCCCCCGTGGCCGCAGCCGGTGGGAGCTTTTGACCACCCCGCGCATCGCCGTGGCGGTGATCTGCGCCATGGTCTCCTATGCGCTGATGAACCTCGTGATGACCTCGACGCCGCTTGCGGTGGTGGGCTGTGGCTTTAGCCAGGATCGCGCCGCCGATGTGGTCACTGGCCATGTGCTAGCGATGTTCGCGCCCTCCTTCTTCACCGGCCATCTGATCGCCCGCTTTGGCGTGGAAAAGATCATGGGGCTGGGGCTCGTCATTCTCGCAGGCGCGGGCGTCGTCGCGCTGCAAGGCGTTGAGATTGAAAACTTCTTCCTCGCGCTGGTTCTTCTGGGGCTCGGCTGGAACTTCGGCTTTATCGGCGCCACCTCGATGCTCGCCGGAGCGCATGAGCCGCATGAGCGGGGCCGCATGCAGGGGCTCAACGATCTGCTCGTTTTCGGCGGCGTGACCATCGCGTCACTGGCCTCGGGCGGGTTGATGAACTGTTCGGGCGGCACCGCGCAGGCCGGCTGGACCGCGGTCAATCTCGCGATGATCCCGGCGCTGATGCTGGCGGGAAGCGCGCTCGTCTGGCTGGTGCTGCAGGGCCGCCGCACCTGAGGGCCACCCCGCCCGAAACGCGCCCGTGGCACAACACAAATTTCACCATTCCAATATTTCAAATTATGAACTATATCCAGCCAACCCCTTGATTCCGAGCGGAGCCGCAATGCCGGACCTGAGCGATATCGACCACCCAGACGTCAACGTGATGCTGAGCATCGTCATGCTCTACTGGTCGCTGCATGACCGGCTGAGCTGTGAGAAACCTGACCTGTCGAAACAGGAACGGCTCACCCTCATCCGGCTGTCGCAGCCGCGCCGCATGGGCGATCTTGCCCGCGCCATGCAGACGCTGCCCTCGACCATGACCGCGCTCACCGACGGGCTCGAGGCCAAGGGGCTGGTGACACGCCGCCGCGATCCCAAGGACCGCCGCGCCTGGCTTTTGGAACTCACCGAAACGGGCGAGGAAACCCGCGCCGAACTGGGCGAAATGCTCAAACTGGCGCTGCGCGAGGAGACCGGGCTCGATGCGGCTGATCTCCAGCAATTCTCTGATCTTCTTTTGAAAATCCGCTCTCACATCATGGCCAAGGGCCTGCCGAAAGGATTGCCGTTTTGACACGTCTTGCTGCTCTCATCCTCTGCTTTGCAACCGCGCTGACCGGGCCTGCCATGGCCAGTGACGACACCCCGCCCCGGCCCGTCAAACTGCTGACCGTGGCCCCGGCCGAGGCCGGCATGACCCGCGAATTCTATGGCCGGGTGGTGGCGCGTCAGACCGTTGATCTCGCCTTCCAGACCGGCGGGCAGTTGATCGAGTTTCCGCTCATCGAGGGCGAATCCATCGCCAAGGGCGATCTCGTCGCGAGGCTCGATCCCGAGCCTCTGGAGCTCGCCGTTGAACAGGCCCGTCTGCGCCGCGAACAGGCCGCCCGCGATCTCAACCGCCTCCTGCAGCTGAGCCGCGCCACCGTGAGCGAGGCCGCCCAGCAGGACGCCCGCACCGCCGAAGGCCTCGCCGCCGTGGCCCAGCGCGACGCCGAACGCGCGCTGTCGCATGCCACGCTCACC
Source organism: Roseovarius nubinhibens ISM (assembly GCF_000152625.1). Lineage (GTDB taxonomy): Bacteria > Pseudomonadota > Alphaproteobacteria > Rhodobacterales > Rhodobacteraceae > Roseovarius > Roseovarius nubinhibens. Next base: position 923,394 of record NZ_CH724156.1, read on the forward strand.
GCGCCCTTTGATGCGCTGGTGGCCGAACGGCTGGTGGCCAATTTCACCACCGTCGCCGCCGGCACGCCGGTGGTCCGGTTGCATGACATGTCGGAACTGCGGGTCGAGGTCGAAGTGCCCGAAATCCTTTTTCAGCGCGCCGGGAATGACAAGGACATCCAGCTCGAGGCGCGGTTCCTCGGCCATGCGGACAGCTACCCGCTCGAAATTCGCGAATTCACCACCGATGCCACGCAATCGCTGCAGAGCTTCAAGGTCACCATGGCCTTTCCCGAGGACCGCGCCCCCGAGGTTCTGCCCGGCTCGTCGGTGACCGTGCGCGCCCTGCTTGCCCAGCGGGCCACCGGCCTGCCGGTGCCGAGCTCGGCGCTGGTGCCCGCCGCCGATGGCTCGATCACCGTGATGCTCTTTGACGAGAGCGACGCGGGCGCCCATGTCCGCGCCCGCACCGTCGAGATCGAAGTCGCCGATGATGGCAGCTTTCGCGTGACCGAGGGGCTCAAGCCCGGCGATGTGATCGTCGCCGCCGGGGCGAGCGCGCTCGAAGACGGGCAGGCGGTGCGCCGCTTTACCGGCTTTCCACAGTAAGGACCGCAGCCCATGACCATCGCACGCGCCTCCATCGACAAGCCGATCCTGACCTGGCTTCTCATCCTTGGCTGCTTTCTCGGCGGGCTTTGGGGCTTTGCCTCGCTCGGCCGTCTCGAAGACCCGGCCTTTACCATCAAACAGGCGGTCATCTCGACAAGCTACCCCGGCGCCTCCGCCGATCAGGTGGCCCGCGAAGTGTCCGAGCCGCTCGAATCCGCCATCCAACAGATGGGCGAGATCGACAAGATCACCTCGGTCAACCAACCCGGCCGCTCGCTGATCGAGGTCGAGGTTCATTCCACCTATGACGGCGACATGCTCCCCGATATCTGGACCGAGCTGCGCGCCAAGGTCCGCGACGCGGCGCGCAACCTACCCTCGGGCGTCGAGGCCCCGCTGGTCAATGACGGGTTCGGCGATGTCTTTGGCCTTTACTATGCGGTCACCGCCCCCGGCTATACCGATGCCGAGATCTACCGCCTCGGCACATGGCTGCGCCGGGAATTGCTCGCGGTCGATGGCGTCACCGATGTCGAACTCGCGGGCCTGCCCGAAGAGGCGATCTTCGTCGAGCCCGAGCTTGCCATTTCGGTCGCCCACAATGTCCCGCCGCAGGCCGTGGTTGAGGCGCTCGCGACCGCCGATTCCGTGGCCTCGGCGGGCAGCGTCGAACATGGCAACCGCCGCACCGTGATCGAAGCGCCCGAAGGCTCTGACAGCGTGTCGGACATCTCGGGCTTGTCGATCGGGGTCAATGGCGAGGTGCTCAACCTCTTTGACGTGGCTCAGGTCCATCGCGGTCCGGTCGATCACCCCTCGCTCCTCCTGCGCCACAATGGCGAAGCCGCCTTTTCGCTCGGCGTGGCGGGCCGGGCCGACGAGAACATCGTCGAGATCGGCCACCGCGTCGACGACCGCATCGCCGAGCTTTTTGCCGAAATCCCCTATGGCGTGACGCTGAACCCCATCTACCAACAGCATCTCGTGGTCGAGGAGGCATCGAATGATTTCCTCGTCAACCTCGCCATGTCGGTGGCCATCGTGGTCGGCGTGCTGGCGCTCTTCATGGGCTGGCGTGCCGCAACCGTGGTTGGTGCCACGCTCTTGCTGACCGTGGTCGGCACGCTTTTCTTCATGGCGATCTTTTCGATCGAGATGGAGCGGATTTCGCTCGGGGCCCTCATCATCGCGATGGGGATGCTCGTCGACAATGCCATCGTGGTGGCCGAGGGCATGCAGATTTCCATGCAGCAGGGCAAATCCTCGCGCGAAGCCGCCGAGGACACGGCAGGCAAGACGCAGATCCCGCTGCTCGGCGCGACGGTCATCGGCATCATGGCCTTTGCCGGGATCGGGCTCAGCCCCGACGCCACGGGCGAGTTTCTCTTTTCGCTCTTCGCGGTGATCGGCATCTCGCTCCTGCTGAGCTGGGGTCTGGCGATCACCGTGACGCCGCTTCTGGGGCATTACTTCTTCAAACGTGGCACGGAAGGCGGCGCCGATGCCTATGGCGGCGCGATGTTCCGCGCCTATGCCGCCACGCTGCGCGCCGCGCTCAAGGCGCGCTGGCTGGTGATCGCGGGGCTTGTCGGCATCACCGTGCTCTGCCTCATCGGGTTTGGCCAGATCCGCCAGCAGTTCTTTCCGAACTCCAACACGCCGCTCTTCTTCGTGCATTACAAACTGCCGCAGGGCAGCACCGTGCATGACACCGCCGATGATCTCGCGGTGATCGAAGACTGGCTCGACAGCCGCGACGAGGTCACAGCCTACACAAGCTATGCCGGCGGCGGCGCGACGCGGTTTATGCTCACCTATTCCGCGGAAAAACCGAACCCGAGCTATGGGCATATGATCATCCGCACCGAGAGCATCGACACGATCCCCGCCCTGCGCGCCGATCTCGAAAAATTCGGCCGCCAAGCCCTGCCGCAGGGCGAGTTCCGCACCCGCCGTCTGGTCTTTGGCCCCGGCGGCGGCGATCCGATCGAACTGCGCGTCTCCGGCCCCGATCCGGTCGTGCTGCGCCAGATCGGCCAGCAGGTGATCGAGGTGATGGAGGCGACCTCGCCCGATGTGCTCGACCCGCGCACCAATTGGCGCGAGCCGGAACTGGTGATCCGGCCCGACTATGCCACCGAACGCGCCCAGAGCGCCGGGATCAGCCGCGATGACGTGGCCTCCACCCTGCGCTTTGCCACCGACGGCATCACCGGCGGCGTCTACCGCGAAGGCGAACGGCAGATCCCGATCATCGTGCGCCAATCCCCCGACGCCAGCAGCACCCTCCGGGATCAGCCGGTCTGGTCGCAGAACGCACAGGATTTCATGCTCATCGAACAGGTGATCGACGGGCTTCATGCCGAGGTGCAGAACACGCTCATCCACCGCCGCGACCGGGTGGCGACGCTGACGGTCGGGGCCGATATCCCGCCGAACCGCACCGCCGCCGAGGTCTTTGGCCAGATCCGCGAGGCGGTCGAGGCCATCCATGTGCCGCAGGGCTATGCGCTGACCTGGGGCGGCGAATATGAGAGCAGCTCTGACGCGCAGGCGAGCCTCAACAGCCAGCTGCCGCTCAGCCTGCTCATCATGGTGCTGATCTCGGTGCTTCTGTTCAACGCGGTGCGCCAGCCCATCGTGATCTGGCTTCTGGTGCCGATGTCGGTCAATGGCGTGGCGCTGGGCCTGCTGGGCACCGGGCTGCCCTTCACCTTCACCGCGCTGCTGGGCCTTCTGTCGCTGTCGGGGATGCTCATCAAGAACGGCATCGTTCTCGTCGAAGAAATCGACCTCGTCCGCGCCGAGGGCCGCCCCCTGCGCGAAGCCATCGTCGAGGCCTGCGTGTCGCGTCTGCGGCCCGTGGTTCTTGCCGGGGCGACGACGATCCTCGGGATGCTGCCGCTTCTGGGGGATGCGTTCTTCGTCTCCATGGCGGTGACGATCATGGGCGGTCTGGCCTTTGCCAGCGTGCTGACGCTGATTGCCGCGCCGGTCTTCTACTATGTGATCTTTGCCCGTTCGGAACGCCGGGCCGTCGCCGCGGCAGCCGCCGCCTGATCTCTCAGACCGGGCGCGCTACCAGCGCCCGGTCACCGCCGTGATGACAAGCCCGAGCCGATCCCGAAACGGCGACGGCTCGAGCGCACCATCGGCAACCCGGCGCGGATCACGTGCGGCGCGGCGCAACACCCCCTCGACCTGCCAGAGCGAGATCATCGCAGGCCGCGCCTCGGCGGCAACACCCGCCCGCCGCGCCGCCCGCAACCGGTCGAGCCCCTCTTGCGCCAGCGCCTGCACAGCCTCCGGGCGGCCATCGACCAAGGGCACCCGCCCCGCCGCCTCAAGCGCCGGCACCGCCCGCAGCCAATTCGCCAGACCGAGCGCAAACCCGGCATCGCCAATCTCGGCCCCCGGCGTGCCGCCAAGCCCCCGGACCGCCGCCCGCAAAAGATGCCCCGCCGTGTGATCGAGATGCTGGCGAAACGCCGCCTCATCCTCGAACGGCTCGCGATAGATGTCCCAGCGCCGCGCCAGCACCAGCTCGTCGAGCTCTTCGGCGCTCGTCCGGTCGAGCACCGCCGCCAGCGGTGTCACCACCTCATGCCGCCGCACCATGCCGCCCGCCGCGATCTCGGCCAGCGCATCGCGCCACCACTGGAGCCGCATCTCGGCGATCATCGCCTCCTTGGTCACCCAAGGCGCCCGCGCCACTTGGAGATTGAACGCATAGAGCGGCAAGAGCACCCGCCGCGCCGCCACCGGTGCCGCCATCGCGGCCCGGAACCGGGGCATGTCGCCCCGCCGGACCAGCTCGGCACAAGCGGTGAAATCGAGAGGATCAGCCGTCACGCAAAAGCTTCCAGTTGATCGCGTCGAGCAGCGCCTCAAAGGAGGCATCCACGATGTTCGGGCTGACGCCCACCGTGGACCAGCGCCGCCCCTGCCCATCCGCACTGTCGATGATGACCCGGGTCACGGCCTCGGTGCCGCCTTGGGTGATCCGCACCTTGAAATCGACGAGCCGCATGTCGTCAATGGCGCTCTGATAGCGCCCGAGATCCTTGGCCAGCGCCTTGGCCAGCGCGTTCACCGGTCCCCGGTCGCTGCCATGCTCATCCATGCTTTCGCTGACCGAGAGCGTCTTTTCGCCGTCGATCTTGACCACGACCACCGCCTCGGAGAGCGACACCATCTGATCATATTTGTTCTTGCGCCGCTCGACGGTGACCTTGTAGCGCTTGACCTCGAAAAACGCGGGCATCTGGCCAAGCTCGGCCCGGGCGAGCAGCTCGAAACTCGCCTGCGCGCTGTCATAGGTATAGCCGCGATCCTCGCGCGTCTTGACCTCTTCGAGAATGCGCGCGAGCGCCGGATCACCGGCCTCGACCTTCAGCCCCGCTTCGGCGAGACGGCGGCGCAGGTTCGACTGCCCCGCCTGGTTCGACATCGGCACGATGCGGGCATTGCCCACCGCCGCCGGGTCGATATGTTCATAGGTGCTCGGGTCCTTCAGGATCGCGCTGGCATGAAGCCCCGCCTTATGCGCAAAGGCCGAGGCCCCGACATAGGCCGCCTGTCGCCGCGGCACCCGGTTGAGAATATCGTCGAGCATCTGGCTCGCATGGGTCAGCCCTTCCAGCGCCTCCGCCGTCACCCCGGTCTCGAACCGGCTGGCATAGACCTCCTTGAGCATCAAGGTCGGGATGATCGACGTCAGATTGGCATTGCCACAGCGTTCGCCCAACCCGTTGAGCGTGCCCTGGATCTGCCGTGCCCCCGCCTCGATGGCCGCGAGACTGCCCGCCACCGCCTGCTCCGTGTCGTTATGGGTGTGAATGCCCAGACGCGCGCCGGGAATACCGGCCGCGATCACCGCGCGTGTGATGTCATGGATCTCGCCGGGCTGCGTCCCGCCATTGGTGTCGCAGAGCACGATCCAGCGCGCCCCCGCTCGATAGGCCGCGTTGAGACAGTCGAGCGCATAGGGCGCATTGGCCTTGTAGCCGTCAAAGAAATGCTCGGCATCGAACAGCGCCTCGCGCCCCTGCGCCACCAGATGCGCAATCGACCGCTCGATATTCTCGACATTCTCGTCAAGGCTGATGCCAAGCGCCGTCTCGACATGGAAATCATGGGTCTTGCCCACCAGACAGACCGCCCGCGTCCCGGCATTGAGCACCCCCGCCAACACTTCGTCATTCTCCGCCGACCGCCCCGCCCGCTTGGTCATGCCAAAGGCGGTCATGATGGCACGGGTCTCGGGCGCATCCTCGAAAAACGCGCTGTCGGTCGGGTTCGCCCCGGGCCAGCCGCCCTCGATATAATCAACGCCAAGCTTGTCGAGCGTGCGCGCAATCGCCTGTTTCTCAAGCGTCGAGAACTGCACACCCTGCGTCTGCTGCCCATCGCGCAGCGTCGTGTCATAGAGGTAGATCCGTTCGCGGGTCATGCCATCCCCTCCGCGCGCCAAGCGGTCGTGACGCCCGCGTCACGGCCAGCCCCCGACCGCCCCCCCGGGCGGGGGTTTCTCCCCCACCCGCGGCCGGGGACAGCCCTTACCATAGCGCGGCTCATGACAGGCCCTCCAGCCGGCTCGGATCGAAATTCGGCCCCGGCACAAGCTCGACACCTTCTTTGCTCATCCGCACCTCGACCCCGGCCTCTAGCAACGCCGATTTGAGCCGGTCCACTTCAGAGAAATCCTTGCTCACCATCGCCGCCGCGCGGACCTGACCCAAGCGCTCGGCCAAGGGCGCGAGCCCATCGTAATGCTCCTCGCCAAACCACCCTGACTCCAACGTCGAAAGGTCGAACCCGAGAAACAACAACGAAGCCTTTAGTACATCAGCCTTCTTTTCTTTGGCCAACGTGTGAAGTCGGGTCAGCGCTTTATGCGTATTCAGATCATCAGCAAGGGCGAGAACCACTTCGTCATCAGGTTCGCCCGGCTCTACTCCAACAATCAGCCCCAGGAAGTGGTCGAGTGTATTCTTTGCATTCCGTGCCTTCTCCGCCGTCCAATCCATCGGCTTGCGGTAATGCGTGCTCAGGAACACAAACCGGATCACCTCGCCCGGAATCCCCTGATCGAGCAGATCGCGCACCGTGAAGAAATTGCCGAGGCTCTTGGACATCTTCTTGCCCTCGACCTGCAGCATCTCGTTATGCATCCAGACCTGTGCGAACTCCCCCTCGGGATGGGCACAGCAGCTCTGCGCGATCTCATTCTCATGATGCGGGAACATCAGATCATTGCCGCCGCCATGAATATCGAAACTCGGCCCGAGGATTTCATAGCTCATCGCGGAACATTCAATATGCCACCCGGGCCGCCCATAGCCCCAAGGGCTCTCCCAACCCGGCTGGGTCGCATCCGACGGCTTCCACAGGACGAAATCCATCGGGTCTTCCTTGAACGGTGCCACCTCGACCCGCGCGCCCGCGATCATGTCATCGACCGACCGCCCCGACAGCCCGCCATAGGCTTTGTAGGACCGCACCCGGAACAACACATGCCCCTCGGCAGCATAGGCGTGATCCCCTTCGATCAGCCCCTCGATCATCGCGATCATCTGCGGAATATAGGCCGTGGCACGCGGCATGTGATCCGGCTCAAGCGCGCCGAGCGCCGCCATATCGTCGAGAAACCATTGCGTCGTCTCGGCGGTGATCTCTTCAATTCGGCGATCCGAGGCCAGTGCCCGCGCGTTGATCTTGTCATCCACATCGGTGAAATTGCGCGCGTAGGTGACCTTGCCCCAGCCATTCGTTTTGGCGACATGCCGCAACAGCCGATAGAGCATATCGAACACCACCACTGGCCGTGCATTGCCAAGATGCGCCCGGTCATAGACCGTCGGCCCACAGACATACATGCGCACATTCTGCGGATCGAGCGGCGTGAACACCTCTTTGGTCCGGCTCCGGCTGTTATGCAGTTTGATCTCGGTCATGTTATCCTCGCGCACGGGGGCTCCGCGGCGGGCTTAGCAACTTCATCACATGTTGGAAATAGAAGACCGGCCCGCCGAAATGTCTCAGCAGGTAATGCAGCAAATGATGATGCAGCTCTTGGTCATGGCGCGACCATAGGCCGGGAGGCACATGAGGGTCAAGCGATTGGCGCTAGCGGCACCCCGTCACCAAGACCAACGGCAGGAGGATCCAGACCGTGCTGCCCGCCGCCGCCAGCGACAGCAGGAAGCTCACCCGCCGCAATGTCCGATCCTCCGCGCGCCAGCGCTTTGACTGCAACGCGACCGCGAGGATCAGCTGCGCCCCGATCAGCAGCAGCCCGACCCCGATCAGAACCGGCCTTTGCCAGAGCACCGCACTCCCCTCGACCCAGCGGCTCGAACAAAACAGCCCATGCAGGGCGTAAAGCCCGCTGAACCCGGCAAGCCAGAGCGTCAAGGGCAGCGACAGGCTCAGAACCGCTCTCATGATACCCCCCTCATGACAGCGCCCCCGGCAAAACCGCCGCCCCATAGGCGAGCACGGCCGTGATCCCGCCATAATCGGTCCAGAGCCGCGCAATCCGCGCCGGGCCCTGCCATGTCTCGGCCCCGTGGCCTGCAATCCCCCGCGCCACGATCACCCCGTTCATCAGCGCGGCAATCCCCTGATGCAGGATGCCATAGCCAACCAGAACCCAGACCGTCGCGTCATAGGCATGTACCGTCGGGTCCGGCACCAGCCAGAGCACCCTCGCCCCGACCGCCGCAATCGCCAGAGTGCCCAGAACCGCTAGCGCATGGCCTGCGCCCGCGCCGCCCCGCGTGCCCAAGAGCGCCAGCACCACACCCAGAGCCAAGAGCGCCCAACCGACAAGGCTCAACTCGGCATAGGCCGGCGGCGGCCAGTTCGGCGCAATGGTCCAGTAGAAACTATAGCCAAAGAGCAGCGAGCCAAAGAACGTCCCATTGGCCAAGAGCAAGAAGAGCGACCCCCACCAGCCCGGCGGATCGGCCACCTCGGCCGCCGTGACGAGCGACAGCCCCCGCCCCACCGGCACCGCCCCTTCCCCGCGCCGGGGCAACAGCCCCCAGACCCAGTAAAGCGCCATCGCCACCACGCCGATCAGCGCGAGAGGCACCAGCCAATAGGCCTTGGTCAGCAAGCCGAGGAAAAACAGCCCCGTCACCGCCGACATCGCCATGGGAAACCCCGTGTTGGCCGGAAACACCACCACATAGCGCGGCGCGCCGGTCGTCACCTCCACCGTCAGCGTCTCGCGCCGATCCCGCGCCCAATCGCCGAGATAGCCTTCGCCCCGCGCGATCTTGGCCGGCAGGTCCGGATCGGCCCAAAGGGGATCGCGGGCGCTCACCTCCGGCAGGCTCGCGAAATTATAGGCGGCGGGCGGTGTCGGCATCGCCCAGTCGAGCGTGCTGCCCCCCCAAGGATCGCGCGACCCGCGCACCGAGGCCAGCACCGAGACGATCACATCGATCGCAATGAGGGCAAAGCCGATGGCCATGACGAAACTGCTCACGGACGCGATGAGGTTGATCGCCTCCCAGCCTTGGCCGGGCTCGAAACTGTCGATCCGGCGGCGCATCCCCAGAAGACCTGCCCAATGCAAGAGAAGAAACGTCCCGTGAAACCCGATCACGACGAGCCAGAACGCCGTCGGCCCGAGGTTGAAATAGGTCTTGCGCCCGGTGAAATGCGGCAACCAATAATAGAGCGCCGCCAGCATCGGAAAGACAAACCCGCCGATCAGCACGTAATGCAGATGTGCCACGATGAAATAGGTGTCATGCACCTGCCAGTCGAAGGGCACGATGGCCACCATCACCCCGGTCAGCCCGCCAATCACGAAGGTCGCGAAAAACGCCAGCAGCCAGAGCATCGGCAGATGCAGCCGCGGCGCGCCTTTCGCCAGCGTGCCGATCCAGATGAAAAGCTGCACCGCCGTCGGCACCGCCACCAGCGTCGAGGCGGCCGAGAAAAACGCCAGCCCCAGATGCGGAATGCCGGTGGTGAACATGTGATGCACCCAGAGCCCAAAGCTCAGCACCCCAAGCGCCACCGCCGCCGCCACGATCCAGCCATAGCCAAGCAGCCCGGTCCGCGCCATCACCGGCAGGATCGTCGAAATCGCCCCCGCCGCCGGCAAAAAGATGATGTAGACCTCCGGATGCCCGAAGAGCCAGAAAAGATGCTGCCACAACAGCGCATCGCCCCCCGCCGCCGCCTGAAAGAACGGCATGTCAAAGGCCCGCTCCAGCTCGAGCAGGATCGACCCAAGGATCAGCGGCGGAAACCCGGTGAGGATCATCACCGCCGTCACCAGCGCATACCACGCGAAAATCGGCATCTTTGACAGCGACATGCCCGGCGCTCGATAGCGCAGCACCGTCACGGTGATCTCGACCGCTGCGGCAATCGCCGAAATCTCGACAAAGGTGATCCCGATGAGCCAGAAATCCGAATTGATCCCCGGCGCGCCCAGCGTTGACGACAGCGGCGGGTACATGAACCAGCCGCTGTCCGGCGCGATGCCCCACAGAAGCGAAAAGATCATCATCGACCCGCCGAAGACATAGCACCAGAACCCGTAGGCGGTGAGCCTCGGAAAGGCGAGATCGCGCGAGCCGAGCAGCTTGGGCAAGAGATAGACCGCGAAGCCTTCGAACACCGGGATCGCGAACAGGAACATCATGATGGTCCCGTGCATCGTGAACACCTGGTTGTAATGCTCCGGCCCGAGGAAGGCAGATCGCGGCGTGGCGAGCTGCGCCCGGATCAGCATCGCCAGAACCCCGCCCACCACAAAGAAAAACACCGCCACCGTCAGGAACATCCGCCCCAGATCGGTGTGGTTGACCGTGGTGAACCAGCCCTTCCAGCCCGGATCGGACGCCCAGATCCGGCTCAGGGCGCGATGTCGCTTGAGGCTGCTCATGGTGTCTCTCCCCGCAAAAACGCCTGCCACGCCGCCTCCTCATGGGCCACCACCTCGAACCGATGCGCGCGATAGCCGCGCCCGTTGAACTCGGCCCCAAGCCCGGCAAACCGCCCCGGCTCATAGGCCTCGATCCGCAGGGTATTCACATGCCCCGGCACCGCATCGAGCTTGCCCGCCAGACGCGGCACCCAAAAGCTATGGATCACATCGACCGAGGTGATCGCCACATCGACGGGCCGCCCCGCCGGGATATGCAGCAGATTCTCGGTCTCGCGCTCCGGCGCATCCTCATAGCTGAACCGCCACGCCCATTGCCGCCCTTCTGCCGCGACCCGCACCACCTCCGGCGCGGCCCGGGGCAAGAGCCGCTCGCCGATCACCAGCCCATAGGCCAGAAGCGCCAGCAGCACGACCACCGGAAAAACGAAGCCAAGCCCGATCACAAAGCCCCGCTCGTTCACCGCCCCCGGCGGCCGCCGCCAGCCCCAGGCAATCAACCCCGCCACAAACCCAAAGATGAGCGTTGCCCCAATCAGCAACACCCGCCACAATGAGGCGATGGCCGAGGCCGCCGGCCCCGCCGGATGAACGACCGACAGGGTTTCTTCGCAACCTTGCAGCGCCAAGAGCGTTAGACCGACAGACCCATAGCGAAAAAGGCCCCGCCCATGTCTGACACCAGCCCCCACAAACCCGCGCCGCACAGCCGCAAGGCGCCCCCGCCCGAACCGCTCGTCGATCCGATCGCCGATCACCCGAGCTATGACGAGACGGAAACTTTCGTCGGCATCTGGGGCCACCCGATCCACGCGATGAGCGTCGCCTTCCCCGTGGCGCTGACCTTCTGCACCTTCGGGGCCGACGCGCTCTATTGGCTGTCGGGCGATCTCTTCTGGGCACGCGCCGCGGTCTGGGCGGCGGGCACGGCCTTTCTCTTTGGTCTGCTGGCCGGGCTCACCGGCACGGCAGAGCTGCTGCTCGTCCCCGGCATCCGCATCCGCGCCCCGGCCTGGACCCATTTCGTCATCGCCGTGATGCTGCTGTCGCTGCTCGGCGCCAATTGGGGCTATCGCCTGCAAGGGTTCGAAGAGGCGATCCTGCCCTATGGCATCCTCTTGTCGGGCTTTAACGTGCTCGTGGTGATGGTGACGGGATGGCATGGCGGCAAACTCGTTTTCGACTATCGTCTGGGAACGTCAAAGGGCAATTGAACGCCCCTCGGCTCGCTGAGCCATCCGGGCATCGGGATCTCGTTGAGCTCGGGCTTGGTCAGCACCAGCGCCAGCAAGCCGAGGACAAGCCCCACCAAGATCACCAGCGGCCAGCCCGGGTGCGGCACCTCCTCGGGGCCCGCCCGCTCGGCCACATGGACGAGCACATAGCCAAGCCAGACGTGAAAGCTCACCAAGAGCGCCACGCCCACCAGCTTGACGAAAAGCCAGAGCTCAAACACCTCGCGCAGGAAAATAAGCGCCGTACCCGAGGCGATGGCCAGAACGGCGGCAGGGGTCAGAAACATCGTATAGGTGAAATGGGTCGCCCGGCGCACCCGCGCATACTCCTCTTGGCCAATCGCCGCATCATGCCGCGCCAGCATCACCGGCAGCGCAAAAAGCCCCGCGCACCACAGCAAGAGCATCCCGATATGCAGGGCCTTCACATGCGGGATCAGCGCCACGAGATCCATCATCCGGCCTCCCCTCCCGCAGTCTCTCCTCCCGCCGTCTCTGCTCCCCCAGCGCGCCCCCAGCTTTGCCGCGCGAGATGGCCGATGATCACCAGATAGGGCAGCATCGCCGGCACCCACATGATCAACCCGCCAAGCTGCTGATCGCCCAGCGGCGTCAGCCCCCAGCTCAGCGGCGCGACGACATGGGCGGCATAGAGGGCCTGGGGCGCAAAGGTGAGCAACGCCCCCAAGAGCCCCATCTGGATGAGCCCCGCCAAGGCCCAGAGCAGCGCCTGAAACCCCGGCTCTTGGCCGAGCACCGCGCGCCAGAACCCGATGGCAGTCCCCAAGAGCGTGACCTGCATGACCCAATAGACCGCCATATCGCGCAGTGCGAAATCATAGGCCGCCGGCACATGCCAGAGCCACAAGGCGGCGGTCGACAGCAGGAACCAGACCGCCGCCGATCCCCGGCCCGCGCGCCCCGGCAGGGCCACGGCCAGCAAGGGTGCCGCCACCAGCACCAGAAGCAAATGATGCACCACCCGCGCCGAGAACAGCGCCACCGACAGCGCACAGAGCGGCGACACAAAGGCGAGCGTCAGCACCGCCACCGCCGCCACCCCCCGCGCATCGCGCCGCATTAGGATCAAGAGCGCCGTCAGCGCGAAAAGCAGAAAGGGATCGAAATTCCACGCGTCAAGCGCGGTCTCCGGCACCGGGGCCGCCCCGCAATAACTGCCCGCGATGAGTTCGAACGCCATCCCGCTCTCGCCTCCAGATCACCGGGCCGCCCCCTCCCGCCCCTGCGGCAAAGTCGCGGCCTCTTTGGGAAAACTGTGGCGATTGCGGCTTTCGTCAACTCCGGCGATCACGGCACGCAAGACAGGACAACGCCCCCGGCCAGGCTATGGCCGGAGGCGTCTCACATGGTGCCCGAGATCAGCGGCGATCACGCATAGCTCACCACCTCGAACTCGATCCCATCCGGCCCGTCGAAATAGAACCGCTGCCCCGGCTCGTAATCGGCGTGGTTATGCGGCTTATAGCCCGCCTCATGCACCCGCGCCTCGGTCGCGGCCAGATCCTTCACCACGACGCCGACATGGTTGATGCCGCCGACATAGCTATAGGTCTCGCCCATGGGCTCGAGCGGCCGCCCGGGCCGGTAGAGCGCAAGATAGCTCTCGTCATCGCCGATATGCACGGAAAACCCGTCATTGATCGCCGCCCCCTGCCAGCGGATTTTCCAGCCAAAGATCTGGGCGAGTTTGGCGGCGCTGGCCTTCGGGTCCGGCACCGTGATGTTCACATGTTCGAGATGCATGGGATGTCCTTTCCTTTGATTTATCTCGAAAAACACTCTACTTTCTCAAGTTAACTTGAGATCAACAGGTAAGTTTTGATGAAAACCAACAGCTTATCAAATTCCGCACTGAGTATCGGCAGCATTTCCGACCGCACCGGCCTCGCCCCATCGGCCATTCGCTACTACGAGGACGAGGGGCTGATCGCGCCGGGGCGCAACGCCTCCGGCCACCGCCGCTATGCCCGTTCCGACATCCGCCGCCTGTCTTTCGTGCAAATATCCCAAGGGCTTGGTTTCACCATCGCCGAAATCCGCGAGGCGCTTTCCTCGCTTCCCGCCGACCGCGCCCCGACCAAAGCCGACTGGTCGCGCATCTCGCGCCGCTTCGGGGCCGAACTCGACGCCCGCATCGCCCGGATGCAGCTCCTGCGGACCAAGCTCGACAGCTGCATCGGCTGCGGCTGCCTGTCGCTCAAGACCTGCGCGCTCTACAACCCGCGCGACCGGGCAAAACGGCTCGGCTCCGGGCCGCGCTACCTCTTGGGCGACACCCCGCCCGACCGATCCTCTGCCCAAAAATAAGGCGAATGTGATTGACAAGCCCTGCCCGGCTCGGCCACGTCTCGGGCGATCACACATCACTTGACGGAATTGAGGAGGCATCGCGATGCGTTATTCCAAGACGATCACGGGTCTGACCGGCGGCGGTTCGGACGGGTGGGACATCTATCGCAAGGCGCGCCGGATGCAACGCGACGGCACCGAGGTGACCATGCTCACCATCGGCGAACATGACATCCGCACCGATGCCCAGATCCTCGACGCGCTGCACCGCTTCGCCCATGCCGGCCACACCGGCTACACCACCTTCGACGGCGAGCCCGAGCTCAAGGACCGCATCGCCACCCGGCTGAGCGAGCGCACCGGCGTGCCCACCACCCCTGCCAATGTGCTCATCGTGCCCGGCGGTCAGGGCGGTCTCTTTGCCGCCCATCACGCGATCTGCGATCCCGGCGACACGGCGCTCTATATCGATCCCTATTACACCACCTACCCCGGCACGATCCGCACCGTCGGCGCCATCCCCCTCGCCATCGAGGCCCGGCCCCGCCACGGGTTTCAGCCGCAGCCCGAGGACATCGCCCGCGCGGCCGATGCGGCTGGCAACGCCCGGTCGCTGCTGGTCAACACGCCGAACAACCCGACCGGCGTCGTCTACACCCGCAAGACGCTCGAAGGCATCGCCGAAATCTGCACCGACAAGGGCCTCTGGCTTCTGTCGGACGAGGTCTATGACACCCAGGTCTGGAACGGCGATCACCTGTCGCCCCGCGCCCTGCCCGGCATGGCCGAGCGCACGCTGGTCATCGGCTCGATGTCGAAAAGCCACGCCATGACCGGCAGCCGCGTCGGCTGGGTCGTCGGCCCCGAAGAGGCCATCGCCCATATGGCCAATCTCGCGACCCACACGACCTATGGCATCTCCGGCTATATTCAGCACGCCGCCGCCTTTGCCCTCGATCTCGGCCCAGCCTTCGAGGAGCAGATTGCCGAACCCTTCCGCCGCCGCCGCGATCTGGTGATGGCGCAGATGGAGGGCCAGAACGCCGCCCGCCCGATCCCCGCCGATGGCGCCATGTATGTCATGGTCGATATCCGCAGCACCGGGCTCAGCGGCGAAGCCTTTGCCGACGGGCTCCTCGATCGGCACCATGTCGCCGTCATGCCGGGCGAAAGCTTTGGTCAGGCCGCCGCGGGCCATGTCCGCGTGGCGCTGACCGTCGCCGATGACCTGCTCGTCGCGGCAGTCGCGCGGCTGGTCGAGCTGGCGGCAGAGCTCGCCGCGCAACACGCAGAACCCGCGCAGTAACGAAAAATCTCCAAACCTGTCCTGTTTGCGACATCTGTCGCGAATGGGACAGACTGCCCCCGGCGCATGGCGTCCAAATCGGGATCATTCGGCTTGGAGTGACCGATTCATGAGCCCATGCAGCAAGATCGCATTGGTAATCTACACGATAGGCGCGGCCCGCGGACGGGCAGCGCGCGGGCGGCCATTGCCGGTCTGACACCGACTTCAGACCTCACGCAATCTCGCTTCCCAAGGACCCCCAATGACCCAGATGCAAACTCGCCGCTCCGGTGGCCGTGCCGCCCGTCGCGCCAGCCGCGCAGCCCCCGTCACCGATGAACTGCGCTCGATCCGCCCCGGCATGGAGGGCGGCCGCTACGGCGTGCTGACCCAAGAACAGATCGAAACCATCCACGAAGCCGCCATCGAGGCGCTGGAAACCATCGGCCTCGCCGATGCGCCGCCCTCGGGCATCGAACATATGACCCGCGTCGGCGTGAAACTCGGCGACGACGGGCGGCTGCGCTTCCCGCGCGCGGTGGTCGACGCGGCGCTGCAACAGGCCGCCAAGGAAATCACCCTCTGTGGCCGCGACCCGCGCCACGATCTCCTGCTCAAGGGCAACCGCGTCCATTACGGCACCGCCGGCGCCGCGGTGAGCATGGTCGACATCGACGGCCAGAACTACCGCGACAGCACCGTGCAGGATCTCCATGACGCGGCCCGCATCTGCGACACGCTCGACAACATCCATTTCGTACAGCGTCCGATGGTCGCCCGCGACATCCCCGACAACCGCGAGATGGACCTCAACACGGTCTACGCCTGCACCTCCGGCACGTTCAAACATGTCGGCACCTCCTTCACCGAACCCGATTACGTCCATTCCGCCCTGGAATTGCTGCACCTGATCGCAGGCGGCGAAGAGGCCTGGCGCGCCCGGCCCTTCGTGTCGAACTCGAACTGTTTCGTCGTGCCGCCGATGAAATTCGCCACCGAAGCCTGCCAGGTCATGGAAAACTGCATCAACGGCGGCATGCCGGTGCTGCTGCTGTCGGCGGGCATGGCGGGCGCTACAACCCCCTCGACCATCGCTGGCGCGGTGGTGCAGGCCACCGCCGAATGCCTCGCCGGTCTGGTCTATGTGAACGCGGTCAAGCCGGGCCACCCGGCGATCTTCGGCACCTGGCCCTTCGGCCTCGACCTGCGCACCGGCGCGATGACCGGCGGCTCGGGCGAACAGGCGCTGCTGAGCTCGGCCTGCGCCCAGATGCACCATTTCTACGGGCTGCCCGGCGGCGCGGTCGGCGGCATCACCGATGCCAAACTGCCCGACATGCAGGCCGGGTGGGAGGCCATGTGCTCGAACGTCATGGCCGGTCTTTCGGGGCTCAACATGGTCTATGAGGCGGCGGGCATGCACGCCTCGCTCTTGGGCTTCTGCCACGAATCGCTGATCCTGTCGGACGATCTCATCGGCCACGCCCTGCGCTGTGTGCGCGGCATCGAGGTCACCGACGAAACCCTCGCGCTCGACCAGATGCGGCAGGTCTGCCTTGGCGGGCCGGGGCATTACCTCGGCACCGATCAGACGCTGGCGCGGATGCAATCGGACTACCAATACCCGGCGCTGGGCGACCGCACCTCGCCCAAGGAATGGGCCGAGATCGGCAAACCCAACCTCGTGGCCAAAGCCATCGCCCGCAAGGAAGAGATCCTGTCGCGCCGCGCCGCTGCACGGTTTGATCCCGAAGTGGACGCGAAAATCCGGGCGGCCTTCAACATCCACCTGCCCGCCTGAAACAGCTTAGGATGAAGGGGCCTGCCCCTTCATCCGCCCTCTCAAACTTAGCTCACTCCTCGGCCTTCGCCGCCGCCTCGGCCACCTCATCCCAGAGCCCCTTGCGCAGCTCCCGCCGATAGGCGCGCTCCAGCTCGCCACGCGCGTTCTTCATATAGCAGCGCCCATGCGCCAAGAGCACCCGCGACGGTCCCCAGCGGATCATCTCGCGCAGCGACGCCGCCAGCGCCCGCTTGTCGCCATAGGCCCGGCGCAGCAGGCTCGGCATCCGGCCATCGCTGTCATCCGCCCCGGAAAACCACACCAGCGGCCGCATCCAGACCGGCAGATGCGCGGTCTCGAGGCTTTGCAGAATATCCGTGAGGATCAGACTGCGGCTCGCCTTGTGAAAAAACACATATTCCGTGTGGCGACGGCTGCCCGCGATCAAAAGCTGACCGATCTCGCCCGCCCAGGGCACCGGCGCCTCCAACAGATGATCGAGATGCAGGCTCTGCCCCTGCCGCGCGGCCCGCGTGACGGCGGCCTCTACCCCCCAGGTCTCTGCCTCGGGATAGCGCGCCTGCCAGTCGCTGATATGGGTGGTGTGCAGCGGGTTCGGCACCACCAGATGCGCCACCCTGCCCAGCGCCTCCAATTCGGCACCGAGCTCCGGGGTCCAGGCCGTGGGTGAATGCACCCACAGCCCGCCCATCTCAAGCCGGATCACCACCGCCCGTGTCGGGTGCGGCATCCGGCGGCAGGTGACCGGCGGCCCATCGATGATCCAGATCCCGTCGGCGACGGGCTTGGGCACATCGAGAGGCGCATAGCCGGTCACGCGCGCCCCTACTCGGTGACCGTGACCGAAGTCATCACGTCGGGCTTGCCCGGCACCGCACCGGACTGGCCCTGACCGCGCTTGATCGCGTCGACCACCTCCATGCCCGCCGTCACCTTGCCGATCACCGTGTACTGACCATTGAGGAAATGACCCGGCTCGAACATGATGAAGAACTGGCTGTTGGCACTGTCGGGGCTCTGACTGCGCGCCATGCCGACGACACCGCGATCAAACGGCAGGTCCGAAAACTCGGCCTTGAGGTCCGGCAGATCGCTGCCGCCCATCCCGGCCCGGCCCGAGGTGTCACCCTCGCGGCCAAAGCGGACATCGCCGGTCTGCGCCATGAACCCGTCCATGACCCGGTGGAACACCACCCCGTCATAGGCGCCGTCCTTGGCCAACGCGGTGATCTGCGCCACATGCGCCGGGGCCACATCTTCGAACAGATCGATGGAGACGGTGCCATTGGCCTCGCCCGCCACTTCGATATCGATCCCGGTGGCCAGCGCCGGACCTGCCAGAACCACGCCGAGCGCGGCGATAAGGGCCTTACGCATCCGCGGCAACCTTGACGCTGATCATCCGGTCCGGGCTCGCAGGCGGCTCGCCACGGGTAATCGCATCGACATGTTCCATGCCCGAAATGACGCGGCCATAGACCGTGTATTGACGGTTCAGGAAATGGTTGTCGCTGAAGTTGATGAAAAACTGGCTGTTGGCGCTGTCGGGGTTCTGGCTGCGCGCCGCACCGAGCGTGCCACGGTCATGCGGAACACCCGAGAACTCGGCCTTGAGATTGGGCAGATCGCTGCCGCCGGTCCCGGCCATGCGCAGGTTGAAATCTTTTTCCATATTGCCATTGGCCACGTCGCCCGTCTGCGCCATGAAGCCGTCGATCACCCGGTGAAAGGCCACGTTGTCATAGGCACCCGACCGCGCCAGTTCTTTCATGCGGTCGCAATGGCCCGGCGCCACATCGGGCAGCAGCTCGATGGTCACGGTACCGTCTTTCAGTTCCATCAGGATGGTGTTCTCGGGGTCTTTGATCTCGGCCATGGGGCCCTCCTTGATATATCTCTTGTCCCGATAGGTATGACTTTGCTGCGCGATTGCCAAGCAGAGGTGTTGACGCCCCGGCGGCTTCGCGCCATGAGAGGCGCGAAATCGCGGCGTAAGAGGTATCAGATGGCCTGGAAAACCCTTGATGACATGGATCTGGCGGGCAAGCGTGTGCTGACCCGGGTCGATATCAACGTGCCGGTGGAAAACGGCAAGGTCACCGACGCCACCCGCATCGAACGGATTGCCCCCACCGTCGAACATATCCTGTCGCAAGGCGGCATCCCGGTGCTCATCGCCCATTTCGGCCGCCCCAAGGGCAAGGTGGTGCTCGACATGTCGCTGCGCATCGTGCTGCCCGCGCTCGAGGCGGCACTCGGCCACAAGGTCGGTTTTGTCGAAACGCTGGAAGGGGCCGAGAACCTCACCGGCGAGGCTCGCGCCGCCGAAGTGCTGCTTTTGGAGAACATCCGCTTCTATCCCGGCGAAGAGGCCAATGATCCCGAATTTGCCGCTCGCCTCGCGGGTCTCGGCGACATCTATTGCAACGACGCCTTTTCCGCCGCCCACCGCGCCCATGCCTCGACCGCAGGCGTGGCCGAACACCTGCCCTCCTGCGCCGGTCGCCTGATGCAGGCCGAGCTGCAGGCGCTCGAGGCGGCGCTCGGCGCGCCCGAACGCCCGGTGGTCGCCGTGGTCGGCGGGGCCAAGGTCTCGACCAAGCTCGACCTTCTGGGCAATCTCGTCGACAAGGTCGATCACCTGGTGATCGGCGGCGGCATGGCCAACACGTTTCTCGCGGCGCAAGGGCTCAACGTGGGCGCCTCGCTCTGCGAACATGACATGGCCGACACCGCGCGTCAGATCATGGTCAAGGCCGGGGCCGCGGGCTGTGAAATCCTGCTGCCCGCCGATGTGGTCGTCGCCCGCGAATTTGCCGCCGGGGCCGAAAACGAAGTGGTCCCCGCCCATGCCTGCCCTGAAGACGCGATGATTCTTGACGCAGGGCCGCAAAGCGTCGCCCGCGTCGCCGCTGTCCTCGCCAAGGCCAAGACGCTGATCTGGAACGGCCCGCTCGGCGCGTTCGAAATCGCCCCCTTCGACACCGCCACCAACGCCGCCGCGCAAGAGGCCGCACGGCTGAGCCGCGAAGCCGGGCTGATCTCGGTCGCGGGTGGCGGCGACACGGTGGCCGCGCTCAACCAGGCCGGGGCAGCCGAGGATTTCACCTATATCTCGACCGCCGGCGGCGCCTTCCTCGAATGGATGGAAGGCAAGACCCTGCCCGGCGTCGCGGCGCTCGGCGGCTGAGCGCCAGACCACCAACACAACAGGCGTTAGCGCCACCAAGATTGCAACGCATGCCCCGCTCGCCTAGAAGCGGGGGCAAAGGTAACGAGGGGATATCATCCATGTCGAAGACACGTCAGGCAGAGCAGATCCGCAGCGCCAAAGGCTTTATCGCAGCGCTGGACCAATCGGGCGGCTCGACCCCCAAGGCCCTGCGCCTCTATGGCGTCGAAGAAGACGCCTATTCGGGCGAAGCCGAGATGTTCGACATGATCCACGCCATGCGCGCCCGCATCGCCTCGAGCCCGGCCTTCACCGGCGACCGGATCATCGGCGCGATCCTGTTTGAAATGACCATGGACCGCGTCATGGACGGCAAGCCCTCGGCGCAATATCTCTGGGAAGAGCGCGGCGTCGTCCCCTTCCTCAAGGTCGACAAGGGCCTCGCCGACGAGACCGACGGCGTGCAGCTGATGAAACCGATGCCCGATCTCGACGCGCTGCTCGACCGCGCCAATGACAAGGGCATCTTCGGCACCAAGATGCGCTCGGTCATCAACGCCGCCTCGCCGAGCGGCATCAAAGCCGTCGTCGCCCAGCAATTCGACGTGGGCGGCCAGATCCTCGACAAGGGCCTCGTGCCGATCATCGAACCCGAGGTCACCATCTCGATCGCCGACAAGGCCCAGGCTGAAGACCTGCTTCTGGCCGAGATCAAGGCCCAACTCGACGCCCTGCCCGAAGGCCGCGACGTGATGCTCAAGCTGACCCTGCCGGAGACCGCAAACCTCTACAAACCGCTGGTCGACCACCCGCGCGTGCTGCGCGTCGTGGCGCTCTCGGGGGGCTATAGCCGCGACGAGGCCAACAACCGCCTGTCGCAAAACACCGGCATGATCGCCAGCTTCTCGCGCGCCCTGACCGAGGGCCTCTCGGCCAGCCAGAGCGACGCCGAGTTCAACGCGACGCTCGATGCCACGGTGCAGAGCATCTATGACGCCTCCGTCGCGGGCTAAGCGCGCGGGCTGAAGTCGCGGATTAAGCCCACGGCCCGCCCCGAGCGCCTGTCGCGCAAGGGGTATTTGAAACCAGAAAGAGCCCCGGCGCGGAGCCTTCTCCGGCCGGGGCTTTTTGATGCGCGGGTGAAATTACCCGCCCAGCCGCGCGAGGATCGCGTCGGTGTCGAGCCCCTGCACCGCCCCGGCGCTGCGCCCGCGCGCGCCGCCGAGACGGGTGGCGCAATAGGCGTCCGAGATCGGCCCCGGCGCCTGCCGGATGAGCACCGACGCCGTGAGCAGCGTCGCAAGGCTCTCGACATACCAGCGCGCTTCGCCCTCGTCAGGCAGCCGGGTGAACCGCTCCATATGGGTGCGCAGCGCCATGTCATAGGCCCGCGACTGGCCCGTGGCCTCGCTCAGCTCGGCGCTCAGAACCTCGCCCGCCAGCGGCAGTTTCTGCAGACTGCGCAGCACATCGAGGCAGATCACATTGCCCGAGCCCTCCCAGATCGAGTTGAGCGGCGCTTCGCGGTAGAGCATCGGCAGCTCGGTATCCTCGACATAGCCCATGCCGCCGAGCGCCTCCATCGCCTCATAGACCACCCCGGGGCAGAGCTTGTTGCCAAGATATTTCGCCAGCGCCACGCCGAGCCGGGCAAAGGCGCGCGACGCCTCGTCATCGCGGTCGAACGCCGCCCCCATATGCAGGCCGAGCGCCAGCGTGCCCTCCCAATCGAGCGCCAGATCGGCCAGCACCGTGCGCATCAGCGGCTGATCGGCGAGACCCCGGCCAAACACCTGCCGATGCCGCGCCCAATGCCACGCATGATCGAGCGCCGCCCGCATCAGCCCCGCCGGCGCCAGCGCCGTATCGAGCCGCGTGTGATGCACCATGTCAAGGATGACCCGAACCCCGTCGCCCTCCTCGCCCAGGAGATGCCCATAGGCATCAACCAGCTCGATCTCGGCCGAGGCATTGGCATGATTGCCGAGCTTGGATTTGAGCCGCTGCAGATGGATGCCGTTGCGCCGCTCGTCAAGCCAGCGCGGCACCAGAAAACAGCTGAGCCCGCCGGGTGCCTGCGCCAGCATCAAGAACCCGTCCGACATCGGCGCCGAGCAGAACCATTTATGCCCGCGCAGCCGGTACATCTCGCCCTCGGCCACCGCCCGCGTCGCATTGGCCCGCACATCCGATCCGCCCTGCTTTTCGGTCATCGCCATGCCCATGGTGGCGCCGGGTTTGCGCGCCAGCGGCTTGGCCGCCCCGTCATAGACCCGCGAGGTGAGTTTGGGCACCCAGGTCCGCAGCAGCGTCGCATCCGAACGCAGCGCCGGCACCGCCGCATAGGTCATCGTCATCGGACAGCAGATGCCCGGCTCGACCTGGCTGGTGAGATAGACCATCGCCGCATGGGTCGCATGACCGCCCGGCCGCCCCTCCCAGGGCAGCGCCGCATAGCCCGCGCCGATCCCGGCCTCCAGAAGCTGATGATAGGACGGGTGAAACCGCACCTCGTCGAGCCGCCGCCCGCCGGCGTCGAAAATCCGCGCCTGTGGTGGATAATCCCGCGCCTCGCGCGCCGCCACCGCCGCCTCGGCATGGCCCATCAACGCGCCATAGTCCGACAGTTGTTCGCCCTCCGCCCCCGCCGCCGCCGCATGATCGCGCAGCGCCGGATCATCGGCCCAAAGCCTGCGGTTGCCGCGCGGCGGCGGCTGGTTCGTCACCTCATGGGTGTCGCTCATGGTCTGGGCGGGCAAATGGCGCATGATCGTCCCCCTTGCTGGAATGCTACAGGCCAGCCCCATGTTTTGGAAAGGGGATTCACAAGCGCCCCGCGATATGGCACTTTGCATCTGTTGCCCGACAAGAGGCATGAAACCGAGGCAGATACCGTGAGCATTCGCAAGCCGCCCGCCATGGGCGTTCTCATCTATTTCGCGATCACATTCGCATTGGGGCTCTATTTCACCTTTGCCGCGGTGCAGGGCGATTTCGGCCTGTTCCGCCGCGCCGAGATCGAGGCCGAGACCCGCGCCCTCGAGGCCCGGCTCGAAGCGCTCGAATCTCAGGTCGCACGGATGGAAAACCTGACCCGGCGCCTGTCGGACAGCTATCTCGATCTCGATCTGCTGGATCAGCAGGCCCGCGATGTGCTCGGCCTGATGCGCAGCGACGAAATCGTCATCCGCTAAAGGTCAGAACCACGGCTTGTAGGTCGCTTCGAACTCGCGCTGGAGGGCCTCATTGTCATATTCCTGGCGCACCCACTCCTCAAAGCCGATGCCGGTCTCGGCCTGCCGCGCCTCATAGACATCGAGGATATGGTCGAGAACCCCGGTTTTCGAGCGCCGGATATGGACATATTTAAAGCTCAGCATCCGCCGCGCCTCGGACACTGGCCGCCCCTCCATGACGAGAAGCCAGATCGCCGAGGCAAACCCGGCCCGATCGGCCCCCGATTTGCAATGCATGACAAAGGGTTTCTCGATCTGGCGGAACGCCTCGAGCAGCGTCAGGATATCCTCGCGCGGCGCGGCATAGCGCGCGTGCAGCGTCACATTGACCAGCGTCAGCCCGAGCTTTTCACAGCTCTCTACCTCGGTCAGGTAATGCGCCGCCCCGCCCGATCCGCGCAGGTTGAGCACGCTGCGAAACCCCATCGCCTTGAGCTTTTCAAACCGCCGATGCGTCGGATGGTTCGACCGCCAGACCCCCGGCGCCACCTCAAAGAAATTGGTCCAGACCGTGCGCAGGATCGCATGATCGAACCACAGGTTATAGATATGGGCGCGGCGCCGGTTCTCGGGCGTGCTGAGATCGGTGTTGTAGCTGGCGCGCAGATTGGCTTCCCAAGTCTTGAGCCGTGAAAATACCGTCATGAGGTCCCGAGCCTTTGTAGTGTTCGCGCCCCATGTAGGCGTCCCGCCGCCCAGAGGCAAGCTTGGCCACCCCGCGCGCCACCCCGCACACCGCCCGCCGCACTGGCCCGCCTGCCCGACCGCAACAGCGATTGACCTTGCCCGCCCGGTGCCTAAAGTCGCCCGCAATATCTGTCAGAAGGATCAGTGATATGGGGTTTGCACAGGGGCGCAGCTATCTCGCCATTCCAGGGCCATCGGTCGTGCCCGACGCGGTCCAGCGCGCCATGCACCGCGCCGCCCCCAATATCTATCAGGGCGAGCTCGTGGACATGATGGACGGGCTCACCACCGATCTGCGCCATGTGGCCCAGACCGACGGCTATGTCGCCATCTATATCGCCAATGGCCATGGCGCCTGGGAGGCGTCGCTCGCCAACACCATCGCCCCCGGCGACCGGGTGCTGGTGCTCGCCACCGGCCATTTCGGGCTGGGCTGGGGCCGCCATGCCGAGGCCATGGGCGCCAAGGTCGATCTGCTCGACTTCGGCAACCGCGCCACCATCGACCCCGACCGGATCGAGGCCGCGCTGCGCGCCGACACGACCCACGAGATCAAGGCCGTGCTCGTCACCCATGTCGACACCTCCAGCACCGTGCGCAATGACATCGCCAGCGTTCGTGCCGCGATGAATGCTGCCAGTCACCCGGCGCTCCTCATGGTGGATTGCATCGCCTCTCTCGGCTGCGAGCGGTTCGAGATGGACCGCTGGGGCGTCGATGTCATGGTCTCGGCCAGCCAGAAGGGCCTGATGCTGCCCCCCGGTCTCGGCTTTGTCTGGTTCAACGACCGCGCCGATGCGGTGCAAACCCGGCTCGACCGGGTGAGCCCCTATTGGTCCTGGACACCCCGCGCCAAGCCCGAGGCCTTCTACCAGTATTTCGGCGGCACCGCGCCCACCCATCACCTCTACGGTCTGCGCGTGGCCCTCGACATGATCCGCCAAGAGGGGCTCGACGCGATCTGGCAGCGCCACGCCCGCCTCGCCGGCGCGATCTGGGCCGCCACCGACTGCTGGGCGCGCGACGGCGCGATGCGGCTCAACATCTCCGATTCCGCGCTGCGCAGCCACGCGGTCACCGCCCTGTCGCTCACCGCCCCCGACGCCAGCCGCCTGCGCGGCTGGACCGAAGAGATGGCCGGCGTCACGCTGGGCATCGGGCTCGGCATGGCCGAACAGGGCACGCCCGCCGCCGACGGGTTCTTCCGCATCGGGCATATGGGCCACGTCAATGCGCATATGGTGCTGGGCGCGCTCGGTGCAATCGAGGCGGGGCTCGCCGCGCTCGACATCCCGCATGGATCGGGCGGCGTCTCGGCGGCGGCCCGGGCGCTGGCGGCGGATTAACCGCCGCGCGCGCGCCGCAGCGCCTCCGGCAGCGCCTCGGCCAGCCGCGCCAGATCCGCCTCTGTGCCACAGCTGATGCGGATACAGCGATCCTGCGGCGCCACGAAAGGCATCCGCACGAACACCCCCTGCGCCACCAACCCGCCCAGAACGGCACGGGCAAAATCGCCATCCGCGCCGCAATCCACCGTCACGAAATTGGTCGCCGACGGCAGCGGGTCGAGCCCGTTGTCGCGGGCAATCCGCGCAATCGCCTCGCGCGACGCCGCCACCTTGTCACAGATCTCACGCAGCCAGTCCTGATCCTGCAGCGCCGCCAACGCCCCGGCCTGCGCCACCCGGCCCATACCGAAATGATTGCGGATCTTCTCGAAATTGCGGATCAACCCGGCCGAGCCGAGCGCATAGCCGATCCGCGCCCCCGCCATGCCATAGGCCTTGGAAAAGGTCCGCATCCGGATGACCCGCTCATCCTCGATCTCGACCGGCGCGGCGGTGCCCTCGGGCGCAAACTCGATATAGGCCTCGTCGAGCAGCAACAGACAGCCCTCGGGCAGATCCTCGAGCGCCGCCACCACATCCGCCCCGCTGAGCCAGCTGCCCATCGGATTGTCGGGATTGGCGAAATAGATGAGCTTGGCGCCCCTCTCCCGCGCCAGCGCCATCAGCCCGCGCAGATCCTCGTGATCGTCGCGATAGGGCAGCTTGTGCAGCACCCCGCCAAACCCGGCCACGTGATAGTTGAACGTGGGATAGGCCCCGTCCGAGGTCACCACCGCATCGCCCGGCTCGATGAGCAGCCGCACGAGATAGCCCAAGAGCCCGTCAATCCCCTCGCCCACGACGATATTGCCCATCTCGATGCCGAGATGCCCGGCCAGCGCGGCACGCAGATCATGGCTCGCCGCATCGGCATATTTCCAGATCTCGATCGCCTCCGCCTGCATCGCGGCAATCGCCTTGGGCGACGGGCCAAAGACATTCTCATTCGCCCCGAGCCGCGCGTCGAAGGGCGCGCCGCGCGTGCGCTCCTGCTCTTCGGGGCCGACAAAGGGCACCGAGGCGGGAAGGGATTGGGCGAGGCGGGTAAAACGTGCATGTGTCATGGCCCTGAGATAGCGCCATGCGCGCCCCTCCGGCAAGTGCCTCGCGCAGGCCAAGGCTTGAAACAGCCCCCGCCGCCCCATAGCTCTACTGTGTGATCCCAGGCCGAGGAGACCCGATGCCCAAGCTCACCCGACGCGGCTTTATCGCCGCCACCTGCGCCGCCGGGGCGACCCGCGCCCTGCCGACCCTCACCACCCGGCTCGCCCCGCATCTGGGCGGCAAACGCATCCTGACGCTGGTCTACGACAAATCCCTGGGCGCGATGCGCGCGGTCGAGCGGCTCGTGCCCTGAACACCACAGGCGATGTTGGCCCGCGGATTTCCACCTATGCGGGAAATTATTTGTGACAAAAACCCCATCCTTGGGCCTTTCCGTTAGGCCGAGGGCTTGAAACCTGCGCCGGTTCTCTGGCAACTGGCTAGGGAATTATCGGGGGATATGTTCGGAATGAGATTCGTAGTGTTGGTAGCTTTGACCTTGATGGTCAGCGGATGTGGTGTTGCCTATATTAGCCCAAAGGTGCCGGCAAATTCGCCAAATGTAGATGTCGTCCGGCTCGACGCTGCCACCGTCGCCAGTGCCAACCGCTCCACCTACACCCCGAAAACGCTGCCCGCCGCCTTCTTTCAGACCGCTGGCACCGATGCCGGCATCTATGGCGTCGGCAGCTCGCCGGAACCCGTCGTCGACCGGCAGATCAAACCCACCGCCCTGCCCATGCGCACCCCGCCAAGCGCCCCTGTCGTGCCCTACCGGGTCGGTGTCGGCGATGTCCTGTTGCTGAGCTCGCCGGACGCGGGCAACACGGTCGAGGAACTGTCGGGGCTTCTCGCCGCCCAGAACCGCCGCCAAGGCTATACCGTCCAGGATGACGGCGCCATCGCCGTGCCCGACGTGGGCCGTATCAAGGTCGCGGGCCTGACCCTCGAAGAAGCCGAAGCGCAGGTCTTCCAACGCCTGATCTCGAGCCAGATGGACCCGTCCTTCTCGCTCGAAGTGTCCGAGTTCAACTCGAAACGCGTCTCTGTCGGCGGCGCAGTGTCCAAACCCGCCGTGGTCCCGATCACCCTCGTCTCGCTCACCCTCGAAGAGGCGCTGGCGGCGGCGGGCGGCATCTCGACCCGCGACGAGGATTACACGCTCATCCGCCTCTACCGCGATGGCGAGCTCTACGAAGTGCCGCTGACCGAATATCTCAAACGCCCCGGGGTGCAGAAAACCCGGCTCGCGGCGGGCGATTCGATCTTTGTCGACACCACGTTCGAGCTCGAAGACGCGCAGGCCTTCTTCACCGAACAGATCGCCCTCGCCACCTATAAACAGGACGCCCAGATTCACGCGCTCAACCAGATGAACAGCGCCATGAACCTGCGCCGCAGCGCCCTCGAAGAGGCCCGCAGCAACTTCCTGTCGCGGCTCGAACTGGACTCGGTGGATCGCGATTTCGTCTATCTCACCGGCGAGGTCAAAACCCCGAGCCGCTTCCCGCTGCCCTTTGGCAAGACCGCCTCGCTCGCCGATGCGCTCTTTGAAAACGGCGGCTCGCAGAACATGACGGCCAACCCGGCCCGCGTCTATGTGCTGCGCGGCCAACCCGGCAGCGACCGGATCACCGCCTATAATCTGAACTACCGCGACGCCACCAATCTGGTCCTCGCCACCAAGTTCCAGATGCGCCCCAATGACGTGGTCTTCCTCTCGGAACAGCCGATCACCAAATGGAACCGCGTCGTGCAACAGCTCGTCCCGAGCCTCCTGACCAGCAGCGCCACCCTGGCCGCCAACTAGGCCAGCTGAGGACATCCAAACAGCAAAAAACCCCGGCCACCGCGCCGGGGTTTTTCATGTGTCGCAACCGTTTTTCGCACCGCCGTGTCACCGACGGAGTTGCACGCCGATCCATCACTGATGGCTTCGTCACAACTAAAACTAAATCGGAGAGTTGCGCCGCTTGAACCGCCGAGTTATCGGCCACTGCCGCCTTTCGGGTTGAGGATTGAGATGATTTTCATTTGCCCGCTCTTCCAACACTTGATCAGGTTGTGATGTTAACATGTCAAGATGTCGCCAGAGTCGCCGTGCTTGGTCAACGAAATTAGATCATTACTCATGATGACAAAAACGACCATTTGTGCTTCTGTCTGAAGCAGATCTCTTTGCTCTGGACATGGCGCGTTGAAAAAAAGAATATTGACAATACTAGTTGTCGTGATCGTCGCCTTGGCTTCAAGTTTTACTTTGGGTTCCTATTTAGAAACCACAACAAAAAATGACCTTGCTTTCCTTCATACAAATTGCCCTGCAATTAGCGCTATAGAATATGATGATCTGGGCGACCATATCACTGCTGATAGGAGTATAGATGGTACATTATACATCTTCAACCAAATCAGAGGTAAGAACTCCCCGGATGACTTTGAAGCAGGATTCAGAAGTATTGCATCAGAGGTATTGTGCTTACCCGGTCTCGGTTGCGCAATACCGCCACACATCTCTAATGAATGCGGAGGCAGAATTCAATGAGTGACCATGATCGCCGACAAGCAATTTATGATTTCGTTGTTGAGCAATATCAAAACATCCCAAGTGGTGGAACCAACCACCTTCGAGTAGCGGTTAATGCAACGCAACTAGCGATTAACCTATATGACACTGAATTCCCCCCTACCTATTATGACTCCCCGAATGGGGAACCTCTCGTTCTCTACCCTTACAACCGGGCTGAGATGATTATTGAAGACCTCAAAGAAGTTTTTGTAGGTGAGAGCATCCATGGTCGTTGGCGAGGGACAGGTGACTTTTTTTACGGAAACGTCATTGATATCGACGGTAGAAGAATAAATGAAGGATCAGGGTTTAGGGATGAATTTCAAGATAATACCGACCAAATAAACCATACTTTTGGTGGCATTTGGGGATCTTTTCATTACGGCATTGTGCCCGAGACAATCACAAATCTACGCGAGAACGGCGAAGAAGATTTGTTGATTAACTATGTCACATTTCCTATTGGCAATCTATTGAACAACGAGAATATTGGTTACCTGCCGCAACTTCTCGCCACAGGTCTTTCAAACGATGAAGACTATAGCTTTTACACACGTGAAGAATTTGCGGAGTTCCTGTCTGAATCAATCAAATCTGGCCTAAACAACGGTTCGCTCTCCGCCGAAGACGCTGTTTCATTGTTCCGGCATGCCCAAGATACAGGCGACTCGACTCTCTTACGGGCATATACGACCGCTCTTTCCGAGAGTGATCAAAGCTGCTTCGGCCCTGAAGTCCCCATCGACATGTGGCCGCTTGATCCTGATCTCAATCCCGGACCGGATGGCATTTATGATCAGGACGCGGTGCGCGCAAAGGTCTGGAAGAAGCCTATTGAGTTGATCCAGGTGGGTGACCTCGTCGTGTCGTTTGACGACGACGGCAATCTGGTGCCTGGTCCTGTCACTAGGACGTTCCAGAACAACGCCAAAATCCTGCTGAACTTCCACGGCACCCGCGTGACGCCTGGCCACGTCTACTACCGCCCGGACAGCAAGAAGTCCTACAAGTACGAGACCCTGATCGACGTGCTGCGCGACGATGGTGTGATCCAGAAACAGGACGGCACGCTGATCCGCGCGGCCACCAATGTCCCCGTGGACAGCCCGCGTGACGGCTTCGTCCGCGCAATCGCCGGAAGGCACAAAGCAGACGGCGCATTCGAGCAAACCGACGAAGGCCGCATCCGCCTCGGCACGCGTTTTCTCATCGGTACGGGCGAAGAATGCAAATCCGTCTCTGTGGCAGACTTGATCGAATGCAACCGCGGTGTCGTCGGCGATGACGAGTTGATCCATGTCGGCGATAGTCCTGGCGTCCCGTTCACCTGGGACTTTGGTGACACGCTGCCCAAGCCGGAAGACTTTGTGCTGGCCTGCTCTGGCACCACGCTCGAAGACATCTACAAAGCCGCTGAATGGGAAAGCCAAGGCCCACGCCTGCCTGCTCCCATGGTGCTCGACCGCGGCCCCGTGCAACCGCTCAAGGACGTGGCACTATCAGAGATGCCACGCAATGAGCCACTGAACGTGACCCATGCACCGATGGCCGCGACCAAGCCGCAGCGGACGCTGAACCGCGAACAGCGCAAGGCGATGGAGGCCCAGCAACGCAAAGCGGCCAAAACCCGTAAGCGGCTGGTAGGTTAGGCCATTGAGCGACGATGACCCCAAGAAGGTGACGGAAGTGTTCAGCACCTCTGCCACCCTTGAAATTATAGAAGAGCTGCAACGCAAATACGGACCAGACCCGACGTTTATGTTACAGCGCGCGCACCGCCCCTTCCATGACCCCTACAAGGTCTATCGCATCGAGCTGGCAGACCCGACCTTGCGGATTGCATCCCCATCAAGCCCACGCCAGATCGACCGGAACAAGCTGCACTGAGCGAGAACATCCTCGGCTGGTCCCGCGCTCCTTGCAGCACACGCACGAGAAGATCAGATAGCGGCCATGAGGAGCGTGGCGGAGACCGGGGTGCAGATCATCCCGTTTCTGGAAGCTGCCGGGGCGCTCGCCGATTTTCTGCGATCTTCGCCTCGATCTCGGCCACGTAGAACAAAGCACGGGGCGGGTTGTCGAGCGCGATGAAGCCGATAAGGCGAAGCGGGCACGTAGCTCGGCAAAGACTTCATCGGCTAGAACACCTGGGCCGCTGTCCAGACTGGCCTTGATAGCGTCCCGCGACGTCTCCAGCTCACGGCGTTCGAAATACCGACGTTTAGCCGACGTGAAACAGCGTGTTGAACAGCTTCGGATCGAGGCTCTGCGCGGCAAAGGTCGGGCCCTCGGTGAGGATGCTCACCGCGTCATGGCTGTGCAGGCTTTCCTGATGGCTCGCCACCACCCGGAAGTCGCCCACCCGGCCATCGGCCAGCAATTCCTTGCAGAACAGACGCGCCGCATCCTCAACGAAAATAGGGTTCGCCGCGTTGAGCTCGGCAAAGGCCTGCTCGTCCTCGCGCTTGACCATCACCTGCGTCTCGGTGGGCACCGCCCGCCGCGCGAGGTCGATCAGATCCTCGAACCACAGGCAATCCTCGCCCACCAGCTCGACCGAAATCCGCGCCACCGAACGCTGCGAATGCGGCGTCGCCAACTGCCCCCGCTCCCGCCGCGCATGCTCCGACAGCTCGAGCGAACAGGGGCAGGTCGACGAATAGACATAGTCGAGATGCATGAACTTGCGCCGCACCCCCTCCGTCTCGACCAGCTCGAGCGCGAAATCATAGTACTGATAGCCCTCAAGCCCCGAGCGCAGCGACCGGATCTTCATCGGATAGGAGAACCGCATCTGAATGCGCGCATCGATACTGTCGAGATCGGTGATGTAATCGTCGAGCGCCGCTTCGATCACCTCGAAACTAAAGGTCTTTTCCGCATGTTTGTAGAAACTGCGCATGATGCGCGACATGTTGATGCCCTTCTTGCCCGCCTCGAGGCTCACCGTCCCGGTGACCGAGGATTCGAGCGTCAGGTCGCTCTCGTCGCGGCGGTGAAACCGCACCGGCAGGCGGAAATTGGAAATCCCCACATGCTGCAACTGCTGCCGCGCCCCCCGGATGAGAGAGGTCGGCCCGTTCTGCAGATCCGGCATGGTGGCGCGATAGGCGTCATCCACCTCGAACTCTTCTGGATAGGCGCGGGCGAGCGCCGGGTAATTCGACACTTCCTGCCCCGGCAGAAGACGCGCCACCGCCGGATCGAGATCGGCCACCTCTTCGGGCGTGGCCGACATGGCCCATGTCCGCAACGTGTCGAGCGCATCCTGCGCATCATCACGATCCGGCGAGCTCTGGACCTGGCTCGGGTGCATGTTCATGGGCCTATCTCCCAATGCAAGAAACCCGATCTACATAAGGTGTCGGTCGGCAAAAAGCTAACGATGAATCGACAATAGCCCCTCCGAACACGTCACATCCCGGCCCCTGCCGGACCCGCAAGCCCCCCGCCGACCCCATGAAGCGGCCCCCAAATTATATCCAATTTCGGAATTCTAAATAGGTATTCACCTAGTTTATATAATTTCCCTACCGAATAACCTCCCTCGTCAGGCGGCCCATACCCCCGCCCAAACCCAACCGTGCAGCGCCTTGCCCGGCGGTTTCCCCATCGGAGGACAGACCATGAAATACGAGAATTTCCAAACCTTCACCGTCGACGTGACAGAGGCCATCGCCACCGTCACCTTCGATTTCGGGTCGGTCAATGTGCAGGGCCAGGAGATGCTGGCGGATCTCAACAGCCTCGCCATGCGGCTCGAACGGGACCGCGCGGTCAAGGTGGTGGTGTTTCAATCGGCAAACCCCGAAATCTGGGTCTGCCATTACGACACCGAACTTCTCAAGGACATGTCGCAAGAGCCGGTCTCGCGCGACGAGGCGGAATTGCTCGACCTGCAGGCCGTCTGCGAACGGATCAGCAAGGTCCCCCAGGCCACCATCGCCAAGCTCGAAGGCTTTGCCCGGGGCGGCGGCCATGAACTGGCGCTCGCCCTCGACATGCGCTTTGCCGCGCGTGGCAAGTTCAAGTTCATGCAGATGGAAGTGGGCATGGGCATCCTGCCCTGCGGCGGCGGCGCCTCCCGCATGGCCCGTCAAACCGGGCTCGGCAAGGCGATGGAAATCATCCTGAGCGCACAGGATTACGACGCCGATGATGCGGAACGGCTCGGCACGATCAACAAGGCCTTGGACCCCGACGAGATCGGCCCCTATGTCGATGCCCTGGCGCATCGCATCGCCCAATTCCCCGCCGCCTCCATCAACGCCTGCAAACAGATGGTCTACGAATCCATCGACACCCCGATCGCCGAGGCGCTGAAGGCCGAGGCCTATTGGCTCTACCAGGCGACGAGCAAAACCCCCGCGATCAAACGGTTCACCATCGCCGACGACCAAGGCCTCGAACATGACATCGAAAATCAGCGCAACTGGGGCGATCTCGTCATGAAGGTGCAAGACATCACCTGACCGGGTGCTCGCCGAAACAGGAGGCCGCACGCGCGAGACTGCGGCCTCTCCCCTGCTAGGCCTCTGCCCGGAAAGGCCGCGCCGCATCCCCGGGGTCCGCCTCAATTTGAACGGTGTTTTAGGGACTTAGCCTTTGCCAGCCGCCCCCCTTCCGCGCTATCCTCATCCTATTCGGACCAGGATGGCCGAACCTTCAAAGGCATTGTTTACGCGCGTGGGAGACGGGTGCGCGTGGGGCAGCGGAGGGTTCAGCGATCGGCGCCGAACCCTCCGCTGACATGTCTGAACCCCGGCTAAAACAGCACAGGACCGTTCAAAACAGCACAGGACCGCTCAAAACAGCCCGAGCACCGCCCCCATCGCCGCACAGCCCAGCGCCGCATAGCCGCCATCGATCAGCGTCAGCGTCACGGGCCGCTGGCTATAAAGATTGTTGAGCGCGATCCAGGGCGTGATGAAAAACAGCCCGATCCCAAGCCCCGCCACCAGACCGGCAAAAATACTGTCGATCCCCGACAGGGCAAAGACATGGCGCATCATCCCCGCCACCAGCAATTGCAGCCCAAAGGCCATCACATAAAGCATCGGGTTGGAACTGCCCTTGGGCTTGCCATCCGCCCCCACCGGCACCTTGGCCGCCCGCATCCACGGCCCCGACAGCTTGCCATACCACCCCGCCCCCAAGGCAAAGGCCGCCACCGTCGCCAGAATGACCGAAATCCACGCCACCATATCCACTCTCCTCAATAACCTCCCCCGAGACTGTCCCCAATTCGCCCGCCGGTCCAGTGTTTCCGTGGCCCGGCAACCCCAGCCTCACATCCCGGCCAGCGAATTGCGCAGCGCGATCCGGGGCCGGTGCATCGCCAATTGGCGGCGCGCCTCCCGCTTCCGCCCCAGCCGCAACAGCACCATGAGCGAGGCAAACTCGATCAAATCGCGCTGCGCCCGGCTACCCCCGATCCGGGCATGATCGGCGAGGCTCCGGGTGAGCAGATGATCCGCCCGCTCCCAATCCTGCGCCGCCAGCGCCCCGAAGGCCTCGGCCAGGTCGCGCACCAGATCGGCTGCCGGCCCCTTGGCGCCTTGGATGATCCGGTCGAGCGCCTCCGGCCGCCCCGCCATCGCATAGGACAGCGCCCCATGCATATCGGCAAAGCCCAGCCCCGGCTTCGGGAAATGCGCCGCCGTGTAATCCGCGATCACCTGCCAGCGCGCCTGCGGCACCTCGACCCCGGCCATCTCGGCCCGGTAGAGCACCGCCGCCAGATCGCTCACCACATTGATCGGCGGGCCAGAGCTCTGGCGCGGATCGACATCACGGTCGATGATCCGCCACATCTCGTCCACATCGCCACGTTCCAATGCCCAGAGCGCGATATGCCACGAGATATGACAATGCATCTGGGCGCGGCGGTCATAGCCCTGCCGCCACGCGGTGATGAACCCATAGCCCGCGTCGGTCTCGCCCCGCTCATAGAACAGATGCGAGCGGATATGCGCGGCATGGGCATTGCGGGAATTGCCCGCCAGCGAGGCGGTGATATTGCCCTCGGCCCGATCGAGCTGCCCGGTCTCGAGCTGGGCAAAGGCCAAGAGCCCCTGATGCCACCAATCCGCGCCATAGGCCGGGGCCAGCTCTTCGGCGAGCGCCAGGTTCTCCGCCTCGCGCCCGGCCCGGCCGCTGAACCCGATGAGCCCCAGCGCCCCGAGACAGGCCTGCGCCGTCAGCACATCGCGCGGAAACTCCCGCAGCTGCGCCCGTGCCGCCTCATAGCCCGCCGCCGTCTTGCCGGCGATCAACATGTCGAAAATAGCCACCTGCCCGGCCTCGCGCGGGCTGAGCTCGCGACCACAGCCCCGGGCCGCCTCCATCGCCGCCTGCGCCCCCGCCCGGTCCCCCATCACCTGCCGATACCGGCCCAGCGTGACATGGGCCAGCGCCAGATCCGGGTCTTCCGCGATGGCCTCGCTCAGCGCCTCTTCGACACCCAGCTCCGCCCCGAGAAACCGATCCAGCCCGCGAACATAGGCATCCCGCGCCCGCGCTGATCCGGTCGAGATTGAGTTATCATAGCGATCTTTCATGGGGCGTCCCTCCGCCCCATCCTAGCACAGATGCCGCGCCCTGTCTTACCGGCTCAGGGCGCCACCCCGGCCATCTCGCAGACGATCCGCCATTCCGCCTCGCGCTCCGGCTGCACCGACAGGCGCGATTGCCGCAACAGCGCCATCTCCGCCAGCCGCGGCTCTGCCTTGATCTCGTCGAGCGTCACCGCCCGCGCCACCGGCGCCACCGCCCGGATATCGACACACTCCCAGCGCGGATCATCGCTCGTGCTGTCGGGATGGGCCTCGGCGATCACCTCGACAATGCCCACCACCGCCTTTTCCGTCTGGCTATGGTAGAAGAACCCGCGATCCCCCACCGCCATCTCGCGCATGAAATTGCGCGCCTGGTAATTGCGCACGCCGTCCCATTCCTCGCCCGCCTCTCCCTTGGCCTGCTGGTCCTCCCAGCTCCAGGTCGCAGGCTCCGACTTGAACAGCCAGTAGCGCATCAGATGACCTTCTTCCACGGGACGAGCTCGACCGACGCAAAGAGCCCCGCCTTGGCATAGGGATCCGCCGCCGCCCAGGCCTCGGCCTCTGCCATATCCGCCACATCGAGCACCACGAGCGAGCCGCACATCTCCCCCGCCTCATCAAGAAGCGGACCGGCCTGGCTCACCGCCCCGGACGACTTGAGATACTCCACATGATCCGCCCGATTGTCGAGCCGCACCTGCAACGCACCGGGCTTGTCCCGGCCAATAAGAGCGATCAGCATTTTTCTTCCTTCAATGGTCGTGAGAGCAACATATCCATCGCACCGGCGACGCGCAATTGTCCCGACACGAGGCCGACGACGACCCGCGTGATCGGCATCTCGATGCCGAGCGCCTCGGCCCGCGCCACCACCGCCGGCGCGCTCGCCGCGCCCTCCACCGTGACGCCGCTGTCGAACGTCTCGCCGCGGCCAAGCGCCAGCCCATAGCGCAGGTTGCGCGACTGTTCCGACGTGCAGGTGAGCGCCAGATCGCCAAAGCCCGACAGCCCGGCAAGCGTCTCGGCCCGCGCCCCCATCGCCTCGGCCATCCGCGCCATCTCGGCATAGCCCCGCGTCATGAGCGCTGCCCGCGCACTCTCGCCAAGCCCCGCGCCCACCGCCGCGCCGCAGGCAATCGCGATGATATTCTTGAGCGCCCCGCCAAGCTCGGCCCCGGTCACATCCTCGCTCCGATAGAGCCGAAGATGCGCCACGCTGAGCGCCTCTTGCAACGCCTTGCCCGCCGCCCGGTCGGCACAGGCGAGCGTCAGCGCCGTCGGCAGCCCCCGCGCAATATCGGCGGCAAAGCTCGGCCCGGTGAGCACCGCCACCATGGCCTCGGGACAGACCTCGGCAATGACCTGCGACGGGCTCTTCTGACTGCCCTGCTCGACCCCCTTGCAGGTGGCGACAAGCGTCTTGGCGTCAAACACCCCGCCCGCGTCCATGAGCATCGCACGCAGCTTCTGGGTCGGCACCGCCAGCAAGATGATGTCGCAACCGGCCAGCGCCGCAACGCCCGCCCCGACCTGCACCGCCTCGGGCAATGTCACACCGGGCAGCCGCGCCACCTCGCCCGCTTGCCGGATGTCCTCCGCCTGCGCCTCGGTCCGCGCCGCCAGCACCACCGGGCCTTTCGCCGCCAGCGACACCGCCAGCGCCGTGCCGAACGCACCGGCCCCCATCACTCCGATCATGCCTTGGCCCCCTTCTTGCCAGAGCCGAGCATCGCCGGGCTCGCCTTGTCGAGCGGCCAGCGTGGCCGCGCCGCCAGATCCATCCCATCGCGATGCCCGCGCGCAAACCGCTCGGCCCCCGCATAGGCGATCATCGCCGCATTATCGGTGCAGAGCCGCAAGGGCGGCGCGACAAACGCGGCCCCCGCCGCCTCGGCCACCTGCATGAGCCGGGCGCGAATGGGCCCATTGGCCGCCACCCCGCCCGCCACCGCCAGAACCGGGCGCGCCGGCGCTTGTTCCAGATAAATCTCCAGCGCCCGCCGCGTCTTTTCCCCCAGCACATCGCAAACCGAGGCCTGAAACCCCGCGCAGATATCGGCCCGCACCCGGCGCGACAGACGGCCCTCCTGCATCTCGCCATCGCGGGCGCGCAGCACGGCGGTCTTCAACCCGGAGAACGACATGTCACAGCCCGGCCGATCCAATAGAGGCCGCGGCAGCTTGAACCGCGCCGCATCGCCAAGCGCCGCCTCCGCCTCGACCGACGGCCCGCCCGGCTGCGGCAAGGCCAAGAGCCGCGCCACCTTGTCAAAGGCCTCGCCCGGCGCATCGTCGATCGTGCCGCCGAGCCGGGTGAACTCTTCCGCCCCCTCGACGAGAAGGAACTGACAATGCCCGCCCGACACCAGCAGCATGAGATAAGGATACTCCACCGCATCGGTGAGCCGCGGCGTCAGCGCATGCCCCGCCAGATGGTTCACCCCGATCAGAGGCAGCCCCGCCCCGGCGGCAATCCCCTTGGCGCACATGACCCCCGACATCACCCCGCCAATAAGCCCCGGACCGGCGGTCACCGCCACCGCATCCACCTGACCAAGGCCAATCCCCGCCGTATCGAGCGCCGCGCGCACGCAGAGATCGACCTTCTCGGCATGGGCGCGCGCCGCAATCTCGGGCACAACACCGCCATAGGCATCATGCAGCTCCGTCTGCCCATCGACCACCGATGACAGGATCTCCGGCACAGCCCCGCCGACGCGCACAATCGCCGCCGCAGTGTCGTCGCAACTGCTCTCAATTCCGAGTATGGTCGTGGTGTCGCTCATCGGTCTGCCCGTTGCGGTCTTGTCCCATGGCAGGTAACACCGGGACGACGCGCAAACAACCGTCACGGAGGTGACATGGCCCCCAGCCTGCTGATCACACGGCCCAGCCCCGACGACGTGGAATTTGCCCGCGACGCCCGCCATGTGCTCGGCGCTGATGTGCCGGTGGTCCGCGCCCCCCTGATCGAGATCGAACCCCTCGCCATCCCCGATCCCGGCGATGCGATGAGCCTGATCCTGACGTCGAAACACGCGCTGTTTGCCGCCCCTCTCGGCCTGCCGCTCTGGGTGGTCGGGCCGAAACTGGGCGCGCTGGCCCGCGCGGCGGGCCATGATCTGCGCCATGTCGCCCCCGATGCCGCGCATCTTCTCGACCATTTCAAACACTCGCCGCCGCCCACCCCGGCGCTGCATCTGCATGGCAATCACATGGCCTGCGATGTGGCGGCAGCGCTGCGCGCCATGGGCCATGCGGCGCTCGATCACGCGGTCTATCATCAGCATCAGCGCCCGCTCACCGCCGAGGCCCGAACCCTCCTCGAAGGGGAGACTGCGGTGATTTTGCCCCTTTTCTCCCCCCGCACTTGCCACATATTCTTCCAAGACGCCGCCGCCCGGGCGCCGCTCGTCGTGCTTGCACTCAGCAACGCGGTCGCGGCGCGCGTGCCGCGCGGTGCGGCCCGTGCCGTGATCGTCGCCGACCGGCCCGATGCCGAGGCGATACTGATGGCGCTGCCCGCCGCGTGGGAAATCGCGAAGCGGGTTGAGGGAGAAAATTCGCCACAGTAAGGTGGCTTAGGGTGGTTAACAAAACGCGTCCGCGCAGAGAGGGTGAGCTAAGTGTCCAGTGACAAGAAGAACTCGAAACGCGACGAGGACACGGCCGCCAAAGCCGCTTCCAAACCCGAAGCCAAACCCGAGGCCAAAACTGGGGCCAAAACCGCGGCCACTACCGGGGCCACTACCAAATCCGACGCCAAGCCTGAGGCCGCAAAGCCCGAGGCCGCCAAGCCTGAGCCTGCCGCCAAAGCTGCGACCAGCGCAAAGCCTGACGCGTCTGCCAAGCCGGAAACGCCAGACACGAGCAAAAAGCCCGACACCGCCGCCAAGCCCGCGACCGGCAAGCCGGACCCGGTGAAATCGGAACCCGTCAAATCTGACACGGCGAAACCTGCCGACAAAGCCGCCGAAACGCCCGCTGACAAACCGGCGGACAGCGCCAAAAACGCACCGTCGCAAAACAGTCGAAATACCGACGAGATACCGACGTCGAAATCTGCGGCCACACCCCCGCCCACCCCGACGCCTCCCGCCTCTGAAACCGGTGGCGGCGCGGGCTTCGGCGCGCTCTTTTTCGGCGGCGTCACCGCCGCTCTGGTCGGGGCCTTGGCCGCCTATCTCCTGTTGCCGCAACTCGGCCTTCTGCCCAAGGGCGATGACGAGGCCCTGAGCCGTCTCGAAACCCGCCTCGCCGAGCAGGACAAGGAAATTTCCGCGCTATCCCAACAGCTTGCGGACATGGCCTCGGCCCAGCCCGAGACCGTCAGCCCCGATCAGATCACCGATATCGAGGCCCAGCTTTCGGCCCTTGGCGACCGTCTCGCCGCCGCCGAAACCCTCGCCCAACGCGCCGCCCCGGCGGGCGAAGCCGTCTCCTCCGACGAGCTGCAAAAGCTCCGCGAAGAAATGGACCGCCTCCTCGCCGAAGCCGCCCAAAAAGACGACCAGGCCCGCACCGCCGCCCGCGACACCCTCCGCCGCGCCGCCCTCACCCGCGTCCGCACCGCGCTCGACAATGGCAGCCCCTTCGCCGAGGCGCTCGACGATCTCGCCAACACCGGGCAGGAGATCCCCAGCGACCTCCAAGCCATCGCAAACAGCGGCGCGCCGACCCTCGCGGCCCTGCAAACAAGCTTCCCGGACGCCGCCCGCCGCGCCCTTGAGGCCGCCCGCCGCGCCGATCCCGACGCCCATGCAGGCTCGGGCGTGCTCGGCTTCCTGAACTCACAGCTCGGTGTCCGCTCGCTCGAACCGCGCGAAGGCAACGACCCCGACGCCATCCTCTCGCGCGCCGAGGCCGCCCTCCGCGACGGGCAACTGGCCGCCACGCTGGAAGAGCTCGCCGCCCTTCCCGATCCCGCCCAGGCCGAGATTGCCGGCTGGGTCGACCAGGCCCAGACCCGCCTGACCGCCACCCAAGCCGCCGACACGCTCGGCGCGCAGCTCAACTAACGCCGAAAGGGCGCATTCATGCTTTGGTCCGTGATCAAGATCGTTGTTTTCCTTGGCCTCATCCTGGCCGCCAGCTTTGCCGCCATGCATCTGCTGAGCCTCGAAGGCGGCGTGCGAATCGTCATGGCCGGCTATGAGGTCAACCTGACGCCGCTCAACGCGATCATCACGCTGGCGCTGCTCTTGTTGATGCTCTGGCTGCTGCTCAAACTCGGCGCGCTGCTGGTCGCCCTGCTGCGCTTCATCAATGGCGACGAAACCGCCATGTCGCGCTATTTCGACCGCAACCGGCAGGAAAAGGGCTATCGCGCCCTGACCGAAGGCATGATGGCGCTGGCCTCGGGCGAGGGCAAACTCGCAATGTCCCGCGCCGCCCGGGCCGAGAAATACCTTCACAAACCCGAGCTGACCAACCTGCTCACCGCCCAAGCGGCCGAGCTCACCGGCGACCGTCGCACCGCCGAAGAGGTCTACAAACGCCTGCTCAAGGACGACAAGACCCGCTTTGTCGGCGTCCGTGGCCTGCTCAAGCAAAAGATCGAAGAAGGCGACACCGACACCGCGCTCAAACTGGCCGAAACCGCCTTTGGCTTGAAACCGACCCACGAAGAGGTGCAGGACACGCTGCTGCAGCTTCAGGCCGGTCAGGCTGATTGGAAAGGCGCCCGCGCCACGCTCAACGCCAAGCTCAAGCACGGTAGCCTGCCGCGCGATCTGCACCGTCGCCGCGACGCAATCCTCGCCCTCGCCGAGGCCCGCGACATCGCCGCCGAGAACAGCACGATCGAGGCCAAGGAGACCGCGATCGAGGCCAACCGCCTGTCGCCGCATCTCGTCCCCGCCGCCGTCATGGCCGCGCAGGCCTATATCGAGGACGGCTCTAAACGCTATGCTACGCGGGTCATCCGCAAAGCCTGGGAGAGCCAGCCGCACCCCGATCTCGCCGCCGCCTATGCCGCGATCGAGCCGGATGAAACCCCGGACCAGCGCCTCAAACGCTTTGCCAAACTGTTCAAACTCTCGCCCGATCACCCCGAGGCCAAGCTCGTCGAGGCCGAGCTGCAAATCGCGGCCGAGGATTTCCCCGCCGCCCGCCGCGCCCTCGGCACCCTCGCCGAAACCGCGCCCGACGCCCGCTCGCTGACCATCATGGCCGCCATCGAACGCGGCGCTGGCGCCAATGACACGGTGGTCAAAGGCTGGCTCGCCCGCGCCGTCGCCGCCGCGCGCGGCCCGCAATGGATCTGCGAGAACTGCCAGCATATCCACCATGAATGGGCCCCCACCTGCGCCCATTGCCACGCAGTCGACACGCTCGAATGGCGCAACGCCCCCGGCGCGGCCCCGGCCATGCCCACCGGCGTGGCGATGCTGCCGCTGATTGTCGGCGCGCTCGAGGAACCGGCCCAATCGCCCAAGGCTGAGCCCGAGGCCGAGAGCCCCGAGACCGATGCCGCAACCAGTTCTGGGACAGCCCCCGAGGCCGACATCGTCGATGCCGAGATTGTCGATGACGCCTCCGCTTCCGACACGCAGCCCGCGACGGACACACAAGCTGCGACACAAGCTGAGACACAAAAAGAAACCCGCGCCTGATCGGGCGCGGGGTCTATCAATCTCACCTGTCAGCCTAGATCAGCTGCCAGCAGGTTCCGGCGTCATCCGGCTCCAGATTTCCTTGAGCTGGTCGGGCAAGGTGATCGGATCGAAGGGCTTGGTGATCACCGCCGCTTCAAACTCTTCCTTGAGCTGATCCACATCCACATTCGACGCTTTGGCGGTAACGAACACCACCGGCGTCTCTGCGAAATTCGCACTCTGCCGCAGCTGGCGTACAGATTCCCGCCCGTCCATCCCCGGCATCATCACATCCATGAGAAACATATCCGGCGCGAAATCATTCGCCGCTTTCAACACCTCTTCGCCCGAAGCGCATTGAAGAATTTCAAACCCACCGATCATCTCGAGAGACATCCGCGCAATCTCGCGAATATCCGGATCATCTTCGGCGTGAAGAATTTTTTTAAACCGCTGTGCCGTCATGTGAACCTTAAAGTCTACGACTTCGCCCATAGTAGCATATCCTTAGATAACTCAAAGAATATTCATGACCCCTATACAGGGAAATCACGTCGAAATTCAGGCCGAGCTGCCACTGCGGGCCCATATTCCAGTCAAATTGTGGTTCACACTTACAGGATTACGCCGCGTGGTCCAGCGCGCTTTGACGGGTTTTCGTGGATTGCGCGCATTGGGGAAGGTCGAAGTAAAACGTCGTCCCCTTGCCAAGCTCGCTGACGAAATCCACCCGCCCATCGTGATGTTCGACAATCGCCTTCACGATGGTGAGCCCCAGACCCGTGCCCTTGATGCGGCCCTTGTCCTGGGCACCCGCCTGTTTGAACGGCTCAAAGAGACCCGCGCGCGCCGCCTCTGGAATGCCCGGACCACGGTCGCTGATCGCCACCCGGATCATGTCGCCATTCGGGCGGGCACTGATCTCGACCTGGCTGCCGGTCTCGGAAAACTTGGCGGCGTTGGACATGAGATTGGTCAGAACCTGCAACAGCCGTCCCTTGTCGCCCGTCACCCAAAGCGGCGTCTCGGGCGATTTGCAGCGCAGCGTGACCCCCAGCCCCGTGGCATAGCCCGCATCCGATTCGATGGCCTCATCGATCAGCGCCCGCAGATCCATCCGGC
This sequence comes from Roseovarius nubinhibens ISM, assembly GCF_000152625.1. GTDB lineage: Bacteria > Pseudomonadota > Alphaproteobacteria > Rhodobacterales > Rhodobacteraceae > Roseovarius > Roseovarius nubinhibens. The sequence continues at coordinate 966,909 of NZ_CH724156.1, forward strand.
CCATGGTAAATTCCATCTTGCCCGCCTCGAGCTTGCTCAGGTCGAGAATGTCATTCACCAGCCCCAGCAGACGCTCGCCATTGTTCTCGGCAATCCGCAACAGCGACATCACCCCCGGCTCGAGCGGCCCCGCCGTCCCCGCGGTCAGCAATTGCACCGCGCCCTTGATCGAGGTGAGCGGCGTGCGCAGCTCATGGGTCATCATCGACATGAAGTTCCGGCGCGTGGCCTCGGCCTCCATCCTCTGTGAAATATCGCGCAGCACCGCCACAAAACGCTTTTGCCCATCGACGGTCTCGATGATCTGGACATTGGCCTCCATCGCCACGCCATGGCATTCGGTCAGGAATTGCAGCGTCTCGGAGGCATCCGTCGGCGCCTCCTGCGCACAAAGATCGCGAATTGCGGCCCCAAACGGGTCTGGCAGCCGGTCGGCCCCATAGGTCCGGTACTCGCCCTCCGGCCAGCGCATCCGACGCAGCGCCGCATCGTTCATGAACAAGATTTTGCCCGAGTCCATATCGACGAGATAGACATCCTCGGGCAGCAGCTGCAGGCAGCGGGTCAATTGCCGCTCTTGCTCGCCGCTCCGCTGCTTGGTCACGTCATTGCAGAAATACATGGTCTTGAGATGGCCCATCCCGGTGCTGAACAGCGGCACCGCCGTGGTCCGCAGGATGCGCAGCTTGCCGCTCGCGCTCAGCACCTCGAGATCGCCGCTCCAGACATCGCCGCCATTGGTCTGACGGGCAATCGCCTCATAGGGGGCGCTGTCCGCCGCGCCCAGAAAGTGGCGCAGCTCCGAGCCCCGCAACCCATTCGCGCGAAAGCCGAGGGCATTGGTGAAATTCTCATTCACGCTGAGGATCTTACCCTCGGAATCGGTGGTCAGGATCATCGCATGTTCATTGATGGCTTTTTCGCGAAACGCCAGCTCTGCCTGCTGGCTTTTCAACAGGTGCTCCCGCAGGCGCATCGTCTCGCTGCCGCGCCGAAACGCCACCACCAGAAGCCCGATGATCAGCGCCCAATGGGCCGCGTAGATCATCCAGAGCGAGCCGGAATGATCCGCCGGAACCAGATTCAAGAAGGTGAAGATGGACATGGCGGCGGTGACGAACAAGGCACCACTCAAGACCCAGAATACTCGTAAAGAACTTTTCATTTGCCAACCTGTGCTTCCAAGCACTCGCACCCCAACAGTCGAGTGGTCGGTTCAATCTCTTTTGATTAAAATGCCGGGGGAAGACGGTCCCAGTTTGATCAAAGAACGGCGAAAATAAGGCAGTTTCTCACGAAACCGGCGCGCGCGCCCCGCCGGCTCAGGCGACCTTGGTCGGCACCGCGCCGCTGTCGCCGCTGGGCTTTCGCTCTTCCATCGGCAGGGTAAAGGTAAAGACGCTGCCCTTGCCCTCTTCGCTCGTCACCGAAATCCGCCCGCCCTGAAGCTCGACCAACCGTCGCGAAATCGTCAGGCCGAGCCCGGTGCCGCCCTTGGCCCGGCTCGCCGAGGAATCGATCTGATTGAACTGGTCAAAGATCAGCGCCTGCTCCTTGGCCGGGATGCCACAGCCGCTGTCGCGCACATGGATCGCCACATCCGCGCCCTTCACTTCGGCCTCGATCCGGATCTGCCCCTTGTCGGTGAACTTGAGCGCATTGCCCACAAGGTTGATCAGGATCTGACGCAGGCGCATTTCATCGGCAAACACGCTCAGCTCGCCGATCGCCCCGACGAGATCGACCGATTTCTCATGCGCCGCATTGCTGAACTGATCGAGCACCGACCGCACCACCCGCTCGAGCTCAAGATCGACCGGATCGATCTTGAGCTTGCCGGCATCGATCTTGGCCAGATCCAGCATTTCATTGATCAGCTTGAGCAGATGCTTGCCGGAATCTTCCATCTTGCCCGCGTATTTCCCGACCTCGCGCTGCACCGCCTCCAGATGTTCGATGGCGCCGGTGGCAGTCAAATCCCCGGCACTGGCCGCCTCGCGCAGCTCCTTGACCGAGGTCAAGAGCTCCGGCTTGGCCAGGAAGGAGTTATAGCCCAGGATAACCGTCAGCGGCGTGCGCAGCTCATGGCTCATCACATTGAGGAAATCGGTCTTGGCCACATTCGCGGCCTCCGCCTCCTGCAGCGCATTATAAAGCACGGTGATATCGGTGCCGACGCCGCGATAACCGGCAAAATTGCCATTGTCGTCGTAGAAGGGCACGCCGCTGATCTGGATCCATTTCGGCTGCCGGTCCGAGCTCAGCGCCGGATAGACAAGATTGCGGAAGGTCTCCCGCCGGTCCTGCGCGGCAAAGAGCAGCTCCCAATCCGCCACCTCTTTCAACCCGCTGAGCGCCTCGACGATCTCCGAGATTTTCATCCCGATGCTCTTGCGCGTATCGCCGCCAAACAGCCGCTCGAACCCTTCGGAAATATAGGTGAATCGCAGATCGGCATCCTGTTCCCAGAACCAGTCGTTGCTGATCTCCGCCACATCCGAGAACCGTTTCTCGGCAGCGTCACGTTCGCTCAGCGCGGTGCGCAGTTTCTCGTTCGACGACAGAAGCTGCGTTTCCTGCTTCTTCAACTCGGTGATGTCGACCCGGATGCCGACCCGCCCGCCATCCGAGGTCGGATGCGAATAGGACCGCACCCAGCGGCCGTTCTGCAGCGGATATTCCCACTGATATTCGCCGCCATCCATCCGCTTGTGATGCGCCGCGAGCCATTCCTCCTCGCGCCCGACCGCCTCCGGATATTCGCCCCGCTCGAGCCCATAGGCGACCACATCCTCCTCCGAGACGCCGATCTTGATCGCCGGCGCGCTCTTCTCATAGAGGGACAGATAATAATCGTTGAACATGGTCAGGCGACGATCGCCATCCGTCAGCCAGAACCCCGCCGGCATCGCGTTGATCGCGTCGCGCAGCCGCCGCTCGGCCTGTTCCGCCCGCGCCCGGCTCTGCACCAGCTCGGTCACATCCATCCGCAGGCTCACCCGCCCGCCATCCGGCGTCGGCCGCTCGAGGATGCGCAAACAGCGCCCATCGTCGAGCTGCTGTTCGATGATGTCATCCGCCGCCCGGTGGCTCGCCATCCGGTCCGCCAGCCATTCCTCTTCCCGGCCAAGCGCCTCCGGGTATTGCCCATGCCGCAGCCCAAAGCGCAGGATATCGACAAACCGCGCGCCCGGCACCATGGCCTCGGCGCTTTTCTTGTAGAATTCCTTGTATTTGCGGTTGCAAACCACCAGCCGATCCTCGGCATCATAGAGCACGAAGGCATCGGGCAGCGTCTCGATCGCCGTCATCAGAAGATCCTTGGACTTCTGCGCCAGCTGTTCCGCCACTTCGGCCCGATACCGGGTTTCCACCTGCCGCGTGATATCGCTGCGCAGACCGACCAGACCGCCATTCGGCGTGCCCTTCTCATAGATCCGCACCCAGCGCCCGCCGCTGAAGGCCACTTCGAAATCATTGCCGTCTTCGCCCGGCGGTTTGAGCTGCTCGGCGAGCCATTCCTCCTCGCGCCCGACCGCATCGGGGAACTGGCCACGCTCGATCCCGAGCGCCAGAATATCCTTGAAATAGACCCCGGGTTTGATCGCATCGGCAATCTTGTCATGCAGATCGAGATAGGGCTGGTTGAACAGCACCATACGATACTCTTCATCGAGCAGGATGAACCCGTCCGACAGGCTGTCCACCGCCAGTTTGAGCTGCACCTGCGCCCGACGGCGTTCGAGATTTTGCTGCCGCAGCCCCAGCGCCGCGCCCCAGATCATCGCCGCCATGATGAACAGGCTCACATAGGTTTCCCAATGCGGCTCGTATTTGCTGCCCCAACCGGCCATCGGCGCCGCGTAAATATCGAGCGCCATCCCCTTCATCGCCGAGGTTTGCGACAGCGGCTCGGCCTCGAGCGTGGCGGCATCGCCGATCACCACCTCGCGGCTGCCATTGCCCGCCTCGTCGGACCGGATCGCGACCCGGTAGCCTTCCCACTCGGCGTTTTCCATGACCGTCATCGCCAGCGCCGCCTCGAGCAGCGCCTCAGCATCAAGCACCAGCGACACCACCCGGGTGACCGGCGTGCCCTCGCCGTCGGCCTGAATGGGCGACACCGGCATCCGGACCAACACACCCGGCTGCCCCTGCAACAGAATGAGCGGCCCCTGATATTCCGTCATCCCGGTCCGCTGCACCCGTTCGATCGCCGCATATTGCAGCGGCCTTTCACGCAGATCGATCCCCACAACCTGCTTGTTGCTCTCATAGGGATGCACCAGCTCGATCCGCCCATCCATCAGATAGGCGAGGTTCAGGATCGCCGGTTCGTTTTCGGTAAACCGGCTCGAAATATGGGTGAATCGGGTCTGATCAATGCTTTCATCAAGCTCGAGCGCCGTCGCCACACCACGCGCGCGCAACTCCTGATCATGGAGGTAGAGATCAAACTTGTCGCCCAACCGTTCGAGGAACCGGGCGGCATTCTGCTGCTCTTCCTTGAGAGACGCCGTCGCCCGCCGATCCTCGGCCAGATAGATCGCCACGCCGAGAAACAGCGCGATCAAAAGCCCGCCAGCAATCGCTGCTGGCGTTATGAACGGCACGCGTCCGGTATTTGACCTCGCTCTTGTCACTCAAAGACCTTGTGATTCACTCGCGCTGAACGAGCATTGGGACTTCGTCAGGTATTCTTGCGAAGATACACTAATACCCGGTTAAACCTCCTCATGACGGAGCGTCACTCCGGCAATTCGGCCTCGAGACGGTCCATCAGGGCTTCGACCGCATCCAATGCGGCCTGCAGCGCCGGGTCGCTGTCACGCTCTTCGAGCGCCTTGGACCAGGCCACTTCCGATGTCACCGCCGCCGCGCCTATGTCGGCAAAACCGAGGCTGGGCGCAAGCCCCGCGAGGCTATGCGACGCCATTTCGATCTTGCGCGCCGCCTCAATCGGGTCATTGCCGCTGCGCAGATCGGCCAGCGCGGCTTCGAGATGCAGGATTTTCTCTTCGATCGTGTCGATAAATCTGAGCCGCATCCCGGCGATGGCCTGGCTGAGCGCGGCAGGCATATCCGTCATCTTGCGATCATCCCGCATGGCGATACTCCTCGGTCTCATACCGCGCTGCCTTGGCCGTCTCGTCCTGCCCGCGCGCCGAAGAGATGGCCCGCGCGACCATTTCCGCCGGATCGACCCGCGCGAAGACACCGCTCGATTGCGCCGCCCCGATCTGCACCCGTGGCATCGGCAGGGCGCAGGTCTCCAGCACCGCGAGCCGCTGTGCGATCCGGTCATTGACCATGACTTCGGCCTCTTCGGGCTCACTCACGAGCCGACCGGATTTTGTCTGCACCACGCAAAAATCCCCGGCCCCGGCATAGGCCAGCATCGCCCGGCTGTCGCCAAGGCTCTCGGCAATGGCGCAAGACACTTCGCGCAGGATATCGACGAATTCCGATTGCGAAGATTGCAAAAAGATCTGCGAGGCATTGCTGACATGCAGCCCGACCACCGCCTGCGTCACAAAGCGCAGAGGCCCGAGCCGCAGCAGATAGTTTTCAAACCCCGCGAAAGGCAGCGTGTTATGCCCCTCGTCCAGGGTGATCTGATCGCCAAAGCCGAGCGTGTTCTCGGCCCGCTCCACCTGATCCATCTGATCGCGCAACCGCAGCGCCGACTGGCGCTCTTCGATGAGCGCCCGCGCCATACGGATCCGCGCGCCGAGCTCGATACTGTCGAGCGGCTTGGTCAGGTAATCATTAGCCCCATTGCGGAACGCCTGATCCACATGCGCCTTATCCGACAGCGCCGTCACCATGAGAATGGGCGTGGTGTCATAGCCCGCCTCGGCCCGAATGGCCCGGCAGAGCGTGATCCCATCCATTCCCGGCATCCGAATATCGAGCAGACAGCAGTCAAACGGCACCTCCGACTTTCGAATCTCACGCAGCGCTTCTTCGCCAGACGTGCAAGGGTGCGTGTCGAAATACCCCAGATTTCCCAGATACTTCGTCATCAGCTCCAGAAAGAGCGGCTGATCGTCAACGATCAGAATTTTCATTTTGTGCCTCGGCTTTTTTTATTGTTTTAAGCACTCACACAAGATTCACCCATTAGTTGTGCGATCATGTCTATGCGAATGTGGCGACAAAATGGCACCTGTCAAAATTTAAGCGATATTTTGGGAAAGGTGTGCGCGCGCCACAGCCCGCCGCCTCCGGCCTCGGCTCCCCGGCAAAACACCCCCATGCGGATCATCCCGGCCCACGCGCCGCCCGAACATCCGCACCGACGCGATACCGACTAGAAACTGTCGGGAAACAGCCCCGTCAAAAACCGCCGCACGATACGCTCGGCCTCGGTGCGATCGAACGCGTCCATATGGGTGAGAAAGTCGGTCCACATCCCCTCCATCATCACCAGCGTGCCATAGGTCGCATCCCGCGCCAGCCGGCTGTCCGCCGCATGGCCCTCGCCATCAGCGATCCGGTCGAACACCTGCCGCAGGGTCTGACGCAGCCGGAAATCGCGGGTGTCGCTGAACCGGGCGATCTCGGGGTTGGCGCTCGCCACCCCCCGGAACGCATGCCAGATCTTGGCCGAGCGTTCATTGAGCAGCTCGGCGCTCAGATCCGCCCGCACAATCGCCATTACGGTCTCGGCCGGCGCGTCGGGCAGCCCGGTCATCTGCCGCTCCATCTCGTCGTAATAGGCCTCGTTGAACGCCTGCGCCGCCGCCACGAGAAGATTGTCCTTACCGCCGAAATGCAGGTGGATCATCCCGCGCGACAGCGCGGCGCGCTCGATGATCCGGCTGACGGTGGTTTCGGTGATTCCGTGGATCGCAATCGTGTCGAGCGTGGCATCGATCAACAGCTGCCGGTTCTTCTCAGGCTGCCGTCCGCCGCTGCGCCCGCGAGATGGGGCGTCTGACTTTTCCATATCTTTCATGAGCTTGGGCATCGGCCTCACTGAAAATGTATCGGCACTGTAACAGGAAGATTGACACAAGGCACCCCGCTGCGCAATGGTTAATGGACGAGCGTCCATTTAGGGGATTTCCCCGGCGACAGACGGATCGGGGAACAAATGTTCAAACTGCGAAGCGACACCTCCAGGGGCCTGACCCTTGCTGCACCGGCCACGCTCTATGTGGGGCTGCTGGTTGCGGCGCCACTGGTCATCCTCGTGGCCTATTCCATGTGGACCCAGACCTATGTGAGCATCGATCGCACCCCCACTTGGGCCAATTACCGCGAGGCGCTGACCGATCCGCTGGTCCGGCATCTGATGATCCGCTCGATCCTGATTGCCGGCGCGGTGACCGTGGCCACCGTGCTCACCGCCTATCCGATCGCCTATTTCATCGCCTTCCGCGCCCGCAAGAAAACGCTCTGGCTGTTGCTCATCACCATCCCCTTCTGGTCGAGCTACCTGCTCCGCGTCTTCGCATGGAAGCTCATCCTCGGCTTTAACGGGGTGATGAATTCGGCCCTCATGGTCACCGGCATGATCGACGAGCCGCTGACCTTCCTGCTCTATAATGAATTCGCCGTGGTCCTGACCCTCGCCCATGCCTGGGCCCCTTTCGCGATCCTGCCGATCTATGTCTCGCTGCAGAAAATCGACCCGAGCCTGCTCGAAGCCGCCACCGATCTCGGCAATGGCGCGGTCGCCCGGTTCCTGCGCGTCACCCTGCCGCTGACCATTCCCGGCATCATCGCCGCCAGCCTGATCATCTTCATCCCCACCGTGGGCGATTATGTGACCCCCTCGCTGGTCGGCGGCTCGGATGGCAAGATGATCGCCAATCTCATTCAGGTGCAGTTCGGCGCCGCCAACAACTGGCCGCTCGGCGCGACCCTGTCGCTGCTGGCGATGCTGGCGGTGGGCTTTGTCGCCCTCGTCTTCGCGCTGGGCCTCACCGCAGCAGGGAGACGCATCCGATGAAACGCGCCAATGGCCTGCTGATCTACACCACGCTCTACTTGGCCTTCCTCTACCTGCCGGTGCTGCTGCTGCCGCTATTTTCCTTCAACGATGGCACCATCGTGGCCTTTCCGATCAAGGGTTGGACGCTCGACTGGTATCGCCAGCTCGGCGCGCAGGACACGCTGCTGAACGCGCTCGGCAACAGCCTGATCGTCGGCATCACCACTGCGCTTCTGGCCACCTCCATGGGGCTTTTTGCGGCCCGCGCCTATGTGCGCAACCGCTTCCCCGGCAAAGAGGCCTCCGAAGGGCTCGTCATGCTGCCGCTGGTGATCCCCGGCATCATCGTCGCCTCGTCGATGCTGGTGCTCTTCATCTCCATCGGGCTTAAACCCTCGCTCACCGCGGTGATCCTCGGCCATAGTTTCCTCGCCCTGCCGTTCTCGGTCTCGATCATGAAATCCGCCTTTGACGATTTCGACGCCTCGCTCGAAGAGGCGGCCTATGATCTCGGTTCGACCGTGCTCGAAACCTTCCGCCGGGTGACGCTGCCGGTGGTCGCCCCCGGCATCGTGTCGAGCTTTCTTGTGACCTTCACGGTGAGCTTTGACGAGTTCGTGCTCGCCTTCTTCCTCTCCGGGAACGAGCCGACCCTGCCGGTCTATATCTGGAGCCAGATCCGCTTCCCGGCCAAGCTGCCCAACACACTGGCCCTCGGCTCTGTGCTGCTGCTGGCCTCGGTGCTGCTGCTTGTCGTTGCCGAATATTTCCGCCGCCGTTCCTCCTCCAAATCAGCCTGAGGTTTTCATGTCCGACACCCCGATCATCGACCTCCAGAACCTGGAAAAGCGGTTCGGCAAATTCACTGCCGTGTCGAATGTCTCGCTGTCGCTGCGGCAGGGCGAATTCTTCTCGCTGCTCGGCCCCTCGGGCTGTGGCAAGACCACGGTGCTGCGGATGATCGCCGGGTTTCAGGAGCCGAGCTCGGGACAGGTGCTGATCGACGGGCAGGACATGTCCGACATCCCCGCCAACAAACGTCCGACCAATATGGTCTTTCAGAGCTACGCCATCTTCCCGCATCTCAATGTCGGCGACAACGTGGCCTACGGGCTGCGCGGCCGTGGCATCGCCCGCACCGAGATCGATCAGCGCGTCTCCGAGGCGCTCGACATGGTCGAGCTGGGCGGGCTGCAATCGCGCCGCGCCACCGAGCTTTCGGGCGGCCAGCGTCAACGCGTGGCCCTCGCCCGCGCCCTCGTGATGCGCCCCAAGGTGCTCTTGCTGGACGAACCGCTCTCGGCGCTGGACAAGAACCTGCGCGAACAGATGCAGTTCGAGATGCGCCATCTGCAGCAAAGCCTCGGCATCACCTTCGTCATGGTCACCCATGACCAATATGAGGCGATGACCATGTCCGACCGGATCGGCGTCATGTTCAATGGCGAGCTGGTGCAGGTCGACGCTCCCAACGTGCTCTATGCCCGGCCCCGCAACCGGGCGGTGGCGAATTTCATCGGCGGCATGAACTTCCTGCCCGCCGATGCCAAAGAGGACGCGAGCGGCGCGCTTGACGTGACGATGCCCGGCTTTGGCCGGATGCGGATCGACCAGAACCCGAATGTCACCGCCCGCAGCGCCCAGGCGCTGGTCGGCATCCGGCCCGAACAGCTCGAAATCGCCGCCGACCGGCCCGCCGATTACGATGCCGTCGCCAAGGGCACCGTGCGCGACGTCGCCTTCTATGGCGAGAACATCCATTACCGCGTGCTGCTCGACGGGGTCGAAACACCCATCGCCGCCTCCGTGCCAAATTACTTTCACAGTATCGATTTCAAACCCGGCGATGCCGTCTGGCTCGGGGTCCAGAGCGCTTCGGTGATCGACCTCGGACGGGACAGCTAGAATACCGTCGCAATACAGACCAAAAACAGGGAGATAAAAAATGAAGAAAATGACACTCGGCGCCTTGGCGCTTTCCGTGGCCTCGGCACCGCTCACAGCCACCGCCGGCGGCGCGGATCTGACCGTCTTCGACTGGTCCGGATATGAGGATACCGGCTTTTTCGGCAGCTACATGGAGGAGTATAACGAAGCCCCCTCCTACACGTTCTTCGGCAGCCAGGAAGAGGCCTTCACCAAGCTGCAATCCGGCTTTACCGCCGATCTCGCCCACCCCTGCTCGGACGCCGTGCGCAAATGGGTCGCCGCCGATCTGATCAAGCCGCTCGACCCCGCCAAGCTCGACCATTGGGACGCGCTTTTGCCGCAGATCAAAGAGGTCGACGGCATCATGATCGACGGCGAGGTCTATATGATGCCCTTCGAATGGGGCAACACCGGGCTCATCTACCGCACCGACAAGATCGCCGATGACGCGATTTCCCTGCAATTGCTGGCCGATCCGGCCTATCAGGGCAAGGTCGCCATCCCCGACGCCGCCTCCTCGGCCTATGCGCTCGCGGCGCTGGCGACGGGCAATGCCGCCGATTACACCAAGATGAGCGACGAACAGTTCCAAGAGGCCTCGGACTATCTCCGCAAGGTCCATCCCAACGTGCGTTTCTACTGGTCGGACGCCGGTCAGATGGATCAGGCCATGGCCAGCGGCGAATTGGAGATGGGCTGGGCCTGGAACCAGTCAGAGCTCAACCTGATCTGGAACGACACACCCGCCAAGATGATGCGCGACGTGGACAAGGGCATCGCGACCTGGGTCTGTGGCTATGTGCATCTCAAATCCTCCACCGCCTCCGACGACCAGGTCTATGACCTGCTCAACGCCCTCTCGGCCAAGGAAAGCGGCAAATACATCATCGAAAGCTGGGGCTACCCGCATGGCAACGCCGAGGCTTTCGAGATCGCCGATCAAGAGCTGATCGCCACCTATGGCTTTGACGACGTTGATCAATTCTTTGAAGGCAGCCTCTTCTTCGACGCGGTCGATCCCGCGCTTGAGGCCCGGATGCTGAAGGAGTTCGAGCGCATCAAATCCGGCTTCTAAGCCCCTCTCTCCCACGCGCCGGGGCTGCCTCTTCTGGCCCCGGCGCGCCCAATACCACCTCTTGTTGCAGGATCGCGGATGACCCAGGCGAGCCCCTATTCCCTTTTGTTCGACCCTGTAAAGATTGGCCCTGTTACGGCCCGGAACCGCTTCTACCAAGTGCCCCATTGCAACGGCATGGGCCATGTGCGCCCCCGCGCCGAGGCCGCCAATCGCGCCATGAAGGCCGAAGGCGGCTGGGCCGTCGTGTCCACCCAGGAGGCGGAAATTCACCCGACCTCGGACCTGTCGCCCTTTGCCGAGAACCGCATCTGGGACGCCCGCGACATCCCCGCCCTGCGCCTCATCACCGATGCCGTGCATGACAAGGGCTCGCTCGCCGCGATCGAGCTTGTCCACAATGGCAACCACGCGCAGAACCTGCTCACCCGCGGGCCGATCTTCGCTCCCTCCGATATGTCGCTGAGCTATGCGCTGCCGAAACAGGCCCGCGCCATGGACAAATCCGACATCCGCGATTTCCGCCGCTGGCACCGCGACGCCGCCCTGCGCGCCCGCGATGCAGGCTTTGACATCATCTATGTCTATGCCGGTCACAATATGACCCTCGCCCAGCATTTCATGCTGCCCCATATGAACCAGCGCAGCGACGAATATGGCGGCTCGCTCGAAAACCGCGTGCGGCTCACCCGCGAATTGCTCGAAGACACCCGCGAGGCGGTGGGCGATGATTGCGCCGTGGCCTTCCGTTTTGCCGTGGACGAAATGCTTGGTGCCGATGGCATGCAGGCCGCCGAAGAAGGCCGCGCCGTGGTCGAGATGCTCAAGGATCTGCCCGATCTCTGGGACGTGAATGTCTGCGAATGGGCCAATGATTCCATGACCACCCGGTTTCAGCCCCAGGACGGCTATCAGAACGACTATATCTCCTTCGTCAAAAAGGTGGTGGGCGACAAACCGGTGGTCGGCGTTGGCCGTCTGACCTCGCCCGATCTGATGGTCTCGATGGTCCGCAAGGGGATCGTCGATCTGATCGGCGCCGCCCGCCCCTCCATCGCCGATCCCTTCCTGCCCAAGAAGATCGAAGAGGGCCGCATCGACGAAATCCGCGAATGTATCGGCTGCAACATCTGCGTGAGCGCCGACACCCAGGGCGTGCCGATCCGCTGCACCCAGAACCCGACCATGGGCGAGGAATGGCGGCGCGGCTGGCATCCGGAAAAGATCGCCCCCAAGGGCCGCGAAGAGGCGGCACTCGTCGTCGGCGGCGGGCCGGCAGGCCTCGAATGCGCGCTGCAACTGGCGCGGCGCGGCTATGCGGTGACGCTGGCCGAGGCGGGTCCTGAGCTGGGCGGTCGCGTGACCCGCGAAAGCGCCCTGCCCGGGCTCGGCGCCTGGAAACGCGTGGCCGATTACCGCCTCAACGAACTGCGCCAGCGCGGCAATGTCGATCTCTTCACCGACAGCCCGCTCGACGCCGACGCGGTGGCCGAGCTTGGCATTCCCAATGTCTTCATCGCCACCGGGGCCAAGTGGCGGCGCGACGGGATCGGCCGCACCACCCTGCGCAGCCCGCCCCGCATCGCCCCTGACGCCTCCATCTATACCCCCGATGACATCATGGCAGGCCACCTGCCGCCCAAGGGTCGCATCGCGATCTATGATGACGACCAGATCTATATCGCGGGCGTTCTGGCGGAAAAGCTCGTGCAGGAGGGCTATGAGGTCAGCCTCATCACCCCCGGCCTCATGGTCTCGACCTGGACCGATCTCACCCTCGAACAGCACCGCGTGCAATCGCGCCTGATCGAGATGGGCGTCAGCCTGCATGTGACCCGGCAACTGACCGCGGTCGACGCCGGATCGATGCGCGTCGCCTGCACCTATTCGGGCCGCGAAGAGGACATCCCCTGCGACGCCGCCCTCCTGGTCACCGAACGCCACCGCGAGACCGCGCTCTATGAGGCGCTCAAGGCGCGCGGCGATCTGACCACGCTCGACCTCATCGGCGACGCGGCGATGCCCGCGCTCATCGCCGATGCGGTCTATCACGGCCATCTGGCCGCCCGCAGTTTTGAAGCCGACCCGGCAGAAGTGGATCGCAACCTCTTCCGCCGTGAAATCACCGACCTTAGCGAAGAGACACAGCCATGAACCGTCCCTCCGATCTCGACACGCTCATCGCCCGCCACCAAGACGGGCTCGCCCTGCCCCGCGAGTTCTACACGCGGCAGGACATCTATGATTACGACATCGCCGCCTATTGGAACCAGAGCTGGATCTGGGTCGGCCATGAAAGCCAGCTGCCCAATCCCGGCGATTACATCACCTTCGATTACGGGCAGGAATCGATCATCGTGGTGCGCGACAAAGAGGGCGCGCTGCATGCCCATCTCAACGTCTGCCGCCATCGCGGCTCGCGCGTTTGCACCGAGAGTTCCGGCAATGCCCGCGTTCTCGTCTGCCCCTATCACGCCTGGACCTTCGAGCTGTCGGGTCAGCTCCGCTCGGGCCGCGCCATGGGCCCCGATTTCGACCCCGGCAAATGGGGGCTCTTCCCGGCCCAGCTCCGGGTCTTCCAAGGGCTGATCTTCGTCTGTGCCAGCGCCGACGCCCCGCCCATCGACGCCGGTCTGGCCGATCTCGCGCCGCTCACCGCGCCCTTCGGGCTCGACCGGCTCAAGATCGCCCATAGCGCCAGCTACCCGGTGCCCGCCAACTGGAAGCTCGCGGTTGAAAACTACATGGAATGCTACCACTGCGCGCCGTCTCACAAGGAATACGCACGCTCGCACACGCTCAAGGCGCCGCATGAGATGGAAGGGCTGATGGAGCCTCTACAGGCCCGCTCTGCCGCCATCGGCCTGCCCACCGACATCTATCACACGAGCGGCGCGGCCGCGGGCGGTGCCGGGGCCGACACCTACTATCGGCGCTACCCGCTCTATGACGGGTTCGAAACCGGCTCGCGCGACGGCACCGCGCTCGCCCCGCTGCTCGGCGATCTGACCGGCCTTGACGGCGGCGCGACCGACCTGCAGATCGGCCCGCTCAACAATTTCCTGATCTATGCCGATCACGTGGTGGGCTACCGCTTTGTGCCGCGCGGGCTGCAAGAGACGGATATTCAGATCGTCTGGCTCGTCCATGAAGACGCCGAAGAGGGCCGCGACTATGACGTCGACGCGCTCACTTGGCTCTGGCATGTGACCTCGCTGGATGATGAACGGATCATCCGCCACAATCAGGAAGGCGTGAATTCGCAATTCTTCCAACCCGGCCCGCTCAACCCGATGGAATGGGGCATCCAGAGCTTTTACGAGGGCTATCTCGGCCTCATCGCCAAGCCCCCCGCCCGCCACGCGGCGGAATGATCAGACGGCTGGCATCTGTTGCGTCGCGCAATGGATGCCACCGCCCATCTCGCCGAGCGGATCGACATTGAGCGTCACGATCTCGCGCCCGGGATAATGCCGGGCCAGGGCCGCGCGCGCGATCTCATCAGCCTCGCGATCCCCGAATTCCGCCGCAATGACCGCCCCGTTGCACACATAGTAATTCGCATAGGACGCCACGAAATCGAGGCTCTTGATCCGCCGCCGATGCGGCTCGGGGATCACCTCGACGGTTAGGCCCTCGGCCAGCAGACGGTCATAGGTGCCAAGCGCCGCCAGATGGAACGGATCGCCCATATCCGGATCATCCGGCAGGTTGATCAACACCCGCCCCGGCCCGGTGAACCGCGCCAGACTGTCGATGTGGTAATCAGTGATGTCCTCGCCCCAGACCCCGTCCGACCAGATCATCCTCTCCGCGCCATAGGCCGCCAAAAGCCGCGCCTCGATCTCGTCACGCGAGAGGCCCGGGTTGCGATTGTCATTCACCCAGCTGCTTTCATGCGCCAGCAAAAGCCCGTGCCCGTCCTGTTCGACACCGCCCGCCTCGCCGCGCAGCCCGCTTGGCAAGAGCCGCAGACCAAGCCGCTCGGCCACACGCGCCGCAATCTGCGCATCGTGCGCGTGGACCTGTTTCTCGCCCCAGCCATTGAACTGAATATGGCTGACCGCCAGATCGCCCGCGCCATTGACGACGAAAATCGGCCCGGCGTCGCGGCACCACAGATCCTCGGTGGGAATGTCCCACAGCTCGACCCGCGCCGAGAGCTTTTTGCGCGCACGCGCATGGTCGGCCTTGTCCGCCAGCAGGATCACCGGCTCGAACTCTGCGATACTATTGGCAATATCCGCGATGGTCTGTTGCGCCATATCGAGGAAAACGGGATCGGGATGGACCTTCCGGTTTACCGGCCATTGCATGAAACTGCGCGCATGGGGCGCCTCTTCCGGCGGCACAGCGTAGCCCTCGGCCCCCGCCGCAAATCCGCGCCCGGCCATTGCCGCAAGCCCGGCCGCCCCGCCCGCCGCCAACAGATTTCGCCTGTTCATATCGCGCCCCCTCCACATCCTGCCCAGAGCATAGCAAATCGCCGCCACCGCTCAAACCGGCATGCCGCCCAAAGGCAAAAGGCCCACCAATGGCGGGCCTCATCAGGATATACATCCAGAGAAAAATGGTGCGGTCGAGAAGACTCGAACTTCCACGGGTGTTACCCCACAGCGACCTCAACGCTGCGCGTCTACCAATTCCGCCACGACCGCACGTGGATTGGTTCCCGGCGTATAGGACAGGTGCGCGGCATT
Organism: Roseovarius nubinhibens ISM; assembly: GCF_000152625.1. Lineage (GTDB taxonomy): Bacteria > Pseudomonadota > Alphaproteobacteria > Rhodobacterales > Rhodobacteraceae > Roseovarius > Roseovarius nubinhibens. The sequence continues at coordinate 982,555 of NZ_CH724156.1, forward strand.
GAAAAGGGGTAAAATGCACCTTTTTCGCGGTGCTGTAATTCCCCGCGCCATGCGCTATGACAGGCATGGTTTCTCACCCCGGATTGCCTGCCATGTCACAGCCCCTCAAGTCCCCTGCCCAATCTGACCCTGCCCAGCCCGCCTCCCCGGAATGGATCACCACCCCGGGCCTCACCGGCTATGACGAGGCGGTACGTTTCATGGAGGACCGGGCCGAGGCCATCGCCCGGGGCGAGGCCCGCGAATGTATCTGGCTGGTCGAACACCCGCCGCTCTACACCGCTGGCACATCGGCCCGGCCCGAGGATCTCACCGATCCCGACCGATTCCCCGTGCATACGTCGAAACGCGGCGGACAATACACCTATCACGGCCCCGGCCAGCGCGTCGTCTATGTCATGCTCGACGTCGGTGCCCGTGGCCGCGACGTGCGCTGTTTCGTCCGTCAGCTCGAGGCCTGGGTGATCGCCACGCTCGATGAATTCAACATTCGCGGCGAAATCCGCGACGGGCGCGTCGGCGTCTGGGTCACCCGCAGTGACAAGCCGCTGACCGCCACCGGCGCACCGCAAGAGGACAAGATCGCCGCCATCGGCATCCGCCTGCGCAAATGGGTGAGCTTTCACGGCATCTCGATCAATGTCGAACCCGATCTCGATCATTTCACCGGCATCGTGCCCTGCGGCATCACCGACCATGGCGTCACGAGCCTCGTCGATCTCGGTCTGCCGGTGGTGATGGAGGATGTCGATCTCGCCCTGCGCCGCACCTTCGACGCCGTCTTTGCCGCCGATCCCACATGCGACAAACCTGCTGGTTGATCCAACCGCCCGAATGGCCCACCCTCAACGCCACACGCCAGCCCGGAGGAGACACCCATGACCGTTCGCCTGAGCTTTGCCAGCCTGATCGCCCTTGCCCTGACCACCCTGCCCCTTCATGCCGAAGGGGATCCGGAGGCGGGCGAAAAGGCCTTCAAGAAATGCCGCGCCTGCCACACGGTTGCCGATGGGGACCGGGTGATCTTCAAGGGCGGCAAGGCCGGCCCCAATCTCTACGGGCTGATCGGCCGCCCCGCCGCGGGCACCGATTTCCGCTATAGCTCTGCCATGCAGGCGCTGGGCGAAACCGGCTTTGTTTGGGACGCGGAGAATTTCACCGAATTCATGCAAGACCCGGTGGGCTTTGTAAAAACCACGCTCGACGACAATGGCGCGCGCACCCGGATGACCCAAAAGCTCAAGGCAGAGGATGCCGCCGATGTCGCCGCCTGGCTCGCCTCCGTTGGCCCTGCCCCGACCGAGAGCGGCTCATAACGGCGGGCTCTCCTCCTCCACGGCGGGCAGCCAGACCCGGAACTCGGCCCCGCCGTCGGGATGGTTGCGCACCGAGATAAGCCCACCGGCATTCTGCACCAGCGTCTGCGAAATCGACAGGCCGAGCCCCGTCCCCTCGGCCTGTTTCGTCGAAAAGAACGGGTCGAACACCGCCGCGATCTTGTCCTCGGGAATGCCCGGCCCGCTGTCGCGCACCACGATCTGCGCGCCGCGACGCCCCTCGCGCGCCGCCTCCGACAGCGCGAGCCAGAGCGTCCCCGCCCCGCCCATCGCCTGCACCGCGTTCATGATCAGGTTGATGATCACCTGCTGCAGCTCACCGGGATAAATCCGCACCCAAGGCGCCGGGCCAAACTCGGTCTCGACCGTGATCCGCCCCTTGGCGATCACATGCCCGACAAGCACCAGACTGTCCTCCACCACTGGACGCAGATCGACCATCTCGGCACAGTCGGAAAACTCGTTCGGCCGCGCGAATTGCAAGAGCTTGCCGACAATCGCCTGAATGCGCCCGACCTGCCGGTCGACGAGATCGATCTCGGTCGCCACCGGCCGCGCCGCCTCGCCCAGCACTTCGCGCACCACGTCCATATTGCCTTGGATCACCGCCACCGGGTTGTTGATCTCATGCGCCACCCCGGCGGTGATCTCGCCGATCGAGGCGAGCTTTTCGCTCATCACCAGCTGCTGAAACGTCTCTTCGAGCTTTGCATTCGCCGCCCGCAGCTCGGCGGTGCGCTGATCGACCCGCGTGTTAAGCTCTTCGTTCCACGCCCTGAGCCGCCGGTCGCGGTCCTGCACCTGATCGAGCAGATCGTCGAGATGCCCGGCCACCTGCCCGATCTCGTCCCGCGCCCCCACATCGCCATTGCGCGCCGAGAGATTGCCGCGCCCGACATCGCGCATGGTCTGGGTCATCCGCTCGAGCGGCGCGAATATCCCCTTGGCCAGCCACAGGAAAATCGGCACGGACAAGAGCAGCACCGCAGCAAAGGCCGCCATCATCCAGACATAGGCCGCGCGCTTCGCCGCCGCAAAGGGCGCCTCGAGAAACCCGACATAGAGCATCCCCACCCGCGCCCCGAAACTGTCGGTGATCGGCATATAGGCCGAGACATACCAATCGTTGACCACAAACGCCCGGTCGAGCCAGGTCCGCCCCTCGTCGAGAACCGCCCCCCGCACCGCCGCCGACACCCGCGTGCCCAACGCACGCACATCCTCGAAGAGCCGCACATTGGTCGAGATCCGCACATCCTCGAGAAAGAGCGTCGCCGTCCCCTGCCGATCGCCACCAGTCACCGCGTTGAGATAAACCAGCGCATTGATCGTATCGATGAACTGCAGGTTCCGGTTGAGCAATATGCCCCCGACCAACACCCCTTCGCGCCCCGCGAGCATCACCGGGCTCGCCGCGTGCACGACCATCCCCCGATCTTCCACCTCGCGCGTGGTGGGCACAGCCGCCTCCGTCGCAATGAGCGGCACCCGCGCCCGCGCCGCCAGCCCCGGCTGCAACCCTTCCAAGAGCTCGGGCGGAAATATATCGATCTGGGTTTCCGGCTCTCCGGCCATGGCCGCCGCAACCACAGGCCAGCGCGCCGCATGCGGCCCGGCATCGGCACGGGGCAGGTAATAGAGAAAATCGAGCCCCAGCGCGTCACGTTTCTCACGGAAATAGCTGCGTCGTGCCGCCTCGCCCCCGGCCATGACTTGCGCAAACTCGACCGAATCCGTCACCGCCCGCAGATCATTGCCGGTCCCTGCCATCAGCCGCGCCAGATATTGCTCGGCGATGCGCAGATCGCTTTCCACATTGGCGATGAGCACCTTGTCGTAATCCGCGTTCCACCGCGTCATGCCCAGAAGCAACAGCAGCGGCATCAGGATCACAAGAGGGGCAAGCGCCAGAAACAAGAGGCGCAGGCGGACGGATTTCATCGCAGGCTCCGGCGTGGCGTCGCGGCCAGCCTAGCCAGCCCCGACCGCCCGCGCAAACTCCGGTGCTTCACTCCGACCATGCCGCCATCTTGCGGTCGATGGTCTTGCGCGACACCCCAAGCCGCCGCGCCGCCTCGGCCCGGTTGCCCTCGCAGAGGTCGAGCACATGCAAGATATGCCGCTGGGTCACCAGATCGAGCGTCTCGAGCGCCCGGCTCCCCGTGACCCGGCCCTGCCCGGCGAACTCTTCGGGAAACGCCCCGAGGATCACCGACCGCTCGATCATATTCTTGAGCTCGCGCACATTCCCCGGCCAGTCATAGCGCCGCAGCTTGAGCAGGGTTTCCTCATCAAGCTCGAGCGCCGGCATGCCCAGCGCCGTGGAAAACTGCCGCATGAAGAGCGCCGCCAGCTCGACAATATCCTCCGACCGCTCGCGCAGCGGCGGCATGGTGATTTCGACCACATTGATCCGGTGATAGAGATCGGCGCGGAAATGCCCGGCGCTGACCGCGGCCGGCAAATCGGCATTGGTGGCAAAGAGAAACCGCAGGTTGAGAGGGATCTCTCGCTCCGCCCCCACCGGCCGGATCCGCTGATCCTCCAGCACCCGCAAGAGCGCCGCCTGCATCGGCCCCGGCATCTGCGCCACCTCGTCGAGAAACAGCGTCCCGCCATCGGCCAAGAGCAACAGCCCGGGCTTGAGCCTCCCGGTCTCGGTGATCGTCCCAAAGAGCTCGGCCGCCATATGCTCGGGCGAAATGGCCGCGCAATTGACCGCCACAAAGGGCGCCTCGGCGCGGTCCGACAGATCATGCAGCTGCCGCGCCGCCAATTCCTTGCCGGTGCCGCTCTCGCCGGTAAACAGCAACGGCGTCGGCAGCGGTGCAAGCTTGGACAGCATGCCGCGCACCTCGCGCAGCGCCTCCGACTTGCCCAAAAGCGGCCCGCGCTCGGCCCCGCCATGCAGCTCGCGCCGCAAGAGCACATTGTCCCGCCGCAGATATTTGCGATCAAGCGTGCGCTCCACCGCGCTGAGTATCTGATTGGCTCGAAACGGTTTGAGAACGAAATCGCTGACCCCGGCACGCAGCGCGGTGATCGCGGTCTCGAGATCGGCATAGGCGGTGATCAGGATCGTATCGGCGAAAAACCCTTTGCGCCGCTGCTCGATCACCCAGTTGAGCCCGGTCACCTCGGGCATCACATTGTCCACGATCACCAGATCGAAATGCGCCTCGTCGAGCTTCTGCGTCGCCTCGCGCGGCGATGCTGCCTGCTCGACCCGCTTGACCCGTGGCCCGAGGATCTTGGTCAGGAAATTGCGCATCCCCGGCTCGTCATCGACGACAAGCACCGATGCCCCGGCGAGCTTGGTGCCGATGTCATCCGGGCTGTCACTGTCGGTGATCTTGGCGGTGTCCATGCCGCGCGCTCACTCCACCCGGACGCTGTCGCTGGAAAACTTGTCCTGCGAGGAATAGCCGACGCCGTTGAGCGCGTAATAGGCCGCCACCGAAATCAGGGCGATGGCGATAAATCCGGTTAGGATGGCTTTCATTCTTGTGTCTCTTTCCTGCTTGCCTGTTTGAGAAAGGCGATCAAATCGGCCCGGTCCTCGGGGTTCTGGATCACCTGCATGGGCATCTTGGAGCCCGGAATATAATGGTCGGGGCCGCTGTCGAACAGGGCATCGATGCTCGCGTCATCCCAGATGATATCCGACCCTTGCAGGATTGGCGAATAGCCATATCCCGGCACCGTGCCCGCGCGCCGCCCGAACACCCCCGCGAGCGTCGGCCCCGCCCTGCGCGACGGCCCCGGCTCGAGCGTGTGACAGATCGAACATTTGCGCATGAACTGCCGCTCGCCATTGGGCATGGTCTCGGGATCGCGCAGGAAACTGCGCCCGCCGTCCCCCGCCGGCTCGAACGTATCAAGAAGCGCCATGGGCCAGCCATAGATCACATCCTCGATGCCGCCCGCATAGATCATCTCGCCATCGCCTGAAAACGCCAGTGACCAGACCGGCCCCTCGCGCATCGCCCGGAAATCGCGGGAAATCTGCCAGCGCTCAGTGTCGAGGATCATGATATAGCCCTGCCCGTCGCCCACCGCCAATTGGCCGCTCTCGGCGTGATGGTCGAGCGACAAGATGGGCCGCCGATCAAGGGTGAAATCCGCGATTTCCGCCCCGTCATGGCCGATCACCCGCGTGCCGCCATCGACCGCCCCATAGGCGATCCAATCCCTTGTCACGACGAGCTGATTGATCCCGAACCCATGCTGCAACAGCGGCAGTGGCACCGCCTCGCCCGCCAGCTCATAGCGCATCAGCGCCCCCGCCTGCGTCGCCGCATAGAGCGTGCCGCCATCCTCCGAGAACCCAAGATCGTTTACCCCAGCGCCGGGCCGCGGCAATTCCCGCGCCACGCCTGCACCCAGCGGCCAAAGATGCACCGCCCCGTCCCAGCCGCCGCTGGCCACCCATTGCCCATCCGGGCTGATCGCCAACGCCGCCACCTTGCCCGCGTGCTGACCGAGCAGCCGCTCTTCGGGCACCCACTGGCGCACCGCGAAATCATCGCCGCCACTGACCAGAACACCGCCCGTCCCGAGCGCCAGCGCTGTCACCGCCGCGTCATGCCCCTCGAGCCATTCGGGCACGCGCCCCTGCCAGAGCCCCACGGAATTGTCGAAACTGGCGCTGGCGACACGGCCCGCGCCATCCACCGCCAGCCCCATGATCGGCCCGCCATGGCCCTTGAGCGTGGTGAACTCCTGCGCCGAGACCAGCCCGGCGCAGAGCGTTCCCGCCACTATCCCCATCAGCGGCGCCCGCATCGCTCTATTCCGCAGGCGTCGCCGTGCGCGAGGCACCCTCGGCCTCCTTGGCCTTCACCTCGTCGAGCCAGATGGAATGGTGCTGCTTGGCCCAGGCCTCGTCCACCTCGCCACTGGTCATCGCATCAAGCGCGCCTTCCATACCGAGCGTCCCGATATAGATATGCGCGATGATCACCGCCATCAGGACGAACGCCACGATGGCGTGCCAGAGCTGCGCATATTGCATCTCTTCTTGCGGCGCGAGATGGGTCGGCAGCGGCTCCTGCCCGATCCAGCCCATCACCCCGATATCGTTGAGAATGCCGAAACTCTTTGCAAAGAGCGGCATTTCGAAGGGAAAGAGCAGCGACAGCCCCGAAGCCGAGATCGACGCGCCGAGCAGGATCACCGACCAGAAAACGATCTTTTGCCCTGCGTTGAACTTCTTCGCCGGCGGGTGCTTCTTGCCGACAATACCGCCACCTTGGGCAAACCATGTCAGGTCGCTGCGGTTCGGAATATTGTGCCAGACCCAGAGGACAAAGACGAAGATCAGCCCCAGCATAAAGGCCCAGGCTACGTTGTTATGGATGAATTTCGACGCCACCAGCAGGTTGGCGTTGAACTCCTTGCCCATATAGGGCGCGATGAATTTCCGCCCCATCAGGGTCAACAGCCCGGTCAGCCCCAAGAGGATGAACGACCCGGCCAGGAGCCAATGGGAAAACCGCTCAAAGAACTGGAACCGCGTGATCGTGCGGCCGGTGGCCTCGGCATCGACCCGCACCCGGCCCCGCAGCAGGTAGAACAGCGCCAAGAGCGCCATCGTCCCCAATAAGAGCCACCCACCATATTTCAACAGCGGCCCTTCGCGGAAAAGAAGCCAGCGCATGCCGCCATCCTGCACCAGAACCTGGCCAAGCTCGCCGCCCGCCGAGGCGCGGGTATCGGCCTCGTTGTAACGAAGCGCCCGCCAGATCTCCGAATCCGACGCCCCGCCGAGCGGGCCGAGCCCCGGCGCGCTCTGGGCTTCGCCCCCGGTGGCATCGCGCCGGAAGGAATCGTCGATCTTCTCGCCACGCTGCCGGGCCAGAATATCCTCAAGGGTTTGCGCGCCGCCGGTGGCGGAACGGTCGGGGGCCGGGGCGGTGCCCTGCGCCGTCGCGGGCGCGGGCAGGCTCATCCCCAGCAGAACAAGCATCATCAATGCCGTCAGATGGCGGAACATGTCTGTCTCCTGAATTGCGGCGAAGGCACGCGCGCAGCCCCTGGCCACGCGCGCCCTTGGAAAAGACTGTGGACGGGCGGCACGCGGCCCCCCGTCCCTTGGACCGGCTTAGCCGCCCTTCTGGTCATAGGCTGTGCCCCAACCCCAGGCGCCCGAGCCAAAGCCGCGGGCGACCACGCGCTCGCGGTAGATGGCCGACACGACATCGCCATCCCCCGCCAGCAGGGCCTTGGTGGAACACATTTCCGCACAGATCGGCAATTTGCCCTCGGCGATCCGGTTGCGCCCGTATTTGTCGAACTCAGCCTGGCTGTTGTTCTCCTCGGGGCCCCCGGCACAGAAGGTGCATTTGTCCATCTTGCCACGGCTGCCGAAATTGCCCGCCTGCGGATATTGCGGCGCGCCAAAGGGGCACGCGTAGAAACAATAGCCGCAACCGATGCACAGATCCTTGGAGTGCAGAACAACGCCCTCCTCGGTCTGGTAAAAGCAATCGACCGGACAGACCGCCATACAGGGCGCGTCCGAACAATGCATGCAAGCGACCGAAATCGACCGCTCGCCCGGCTTGCCGTCCTGGATCGTCACCACCCGACGGCGGTTGATGCCCCAGGGCACTTCGTGTTCGTTCTTACAGGCGGTGACACAGGCGTTGCACTCGATGCAGCGTTCGGCGTCACACAGGAACTTTGCTCTAGCCATTGGATGTCCTCCTTACGCTGGCATGATCTTGCAGAGAGTCGCTTTGGTCTCCTGCATCTGGGTCACGCTGTCATAGCCATAGGTCTGGGCCGTGTTGGTCGATTCCCCCAGAACATAGGGGTCTGCCCCATCCGGGTATTTCGACCTGAGGTCCTCGCCCTGGAAATGGCCGCCAAAGTGGAAGGGCATGAAGGCCACGCCTTCGCCCACCCGTTCGGTCACCATCGCCATCACCTTGACCTTGCCGCCTTCCGGGCCTTCGACCCAGACCTGCGCGCCGTCCCGCACACCAAGGTTGTTGGCGTCACGCGGGTTGATCTCGACGAACATGTCCTGCTGCAATTCGGCCAGCCACGGGTTCGACCGGGTTTCATCCCCGCCGCCCTCGTATTCCACCAGACGCCCCGAGGTCAGAATGATCGGGTAGTCCTTGGAAAAGTCCTGCTTCTGGATCGACGCATAGAGCGTCGGAAGACGATAGAACTTGCGGTCCTCATAGGTGGGATAGTCTTCCACCAGGTCACGCCGGTTGGTGTAGAGCGGCTCACGGTGCTTCGGAACCGGGTCCGGGAAGGTCCAGACCACGGCCCGCGCCTTGGCATTGCCAAAGGGCGCACAGCCATGCTTGATCGCGACCCGCTGGATGCCGCCCGACAGGTCGGTCTTCCAGTTGATCGTCGAGGCCCGCTCGTTGAAGTCGGACGGGAAAGGCGACATCGACTGTTCGCCGACCTCTTCCGCCGCGCCTTGTTCACCACTGGGCTGGGTGAGCTGCGCGCCTTCGGTGGTCTTGTCCTCACCGTCGTCGCTCTGACCCACGTCACCGGCCACATCGACACCGGCCACCTTGGCAATCGACCGTTTCTCGGCATCCGTCAGGTCGCCGTCCCAACCGAGATCCACCAGCATCTGATAGGTGAACTCGGGGTAGCCGTCCTGAATTTCCGCCCCGGGGTTCGACACCCCTTCGGCCAACAGGTTGTCGCCATCGCGCTCCACGCCAAACCGGGCGCGGAAGCACAGACCGCCTTCGGCCACCGGCTTCGACATGTCATAGAGGTTGGGCGTGCCGGGATGCTTCATCTCGGGCGTGCCCCATGCCGGCCATGGCAGACCGTAGAAATCGCCATCCGCCGGCCCGCCATTGGCGCGCAGCGTGGTGCGATCGAACGTGTGCTGGTTCTCCATATGCAGCTTGAGCCGCTCCGGCGATTGCCCGGTATAGCCGATGGTCCACATGCCGCGATTGATCTCGCGCAGCGTGTCCTCGACATTCGGGGTCAGCCCGTCCTCTTCCAGCTCGATATTGCGGAAGAGCCGGTCGTGGAACCCGAACTTCTTGGCAAACAGCGCGATGATCTCGTGATCGGGCTTCGATTCGAACAGCGGATCAACCACCTGCTCGCGCCATTGCAGCGACCGGTTCGAAGCGGTGACAGAGCCACGGGTTTCGAACTGGGTGGCCGCCGGCAGCAGATAGACGCCATCGGTCCGGTCATGCAGCACCGCCGAGACGGTGGGATACGGGTCGATCACGACCAGCATGTCCAGCTTCTCCATCGCGGTCTTCATTTCCGTCATCCGGGTCTGCGAGTTGGGCGCATGCCCCCAGAGCACCATCGCCCGCACCTTGTCCGGGTTGTCGGTGTTCGCGGGATCTTCCAGCACCCCGTCGATCCAGCGCGACACCGGGATGCCGGTGAGGTTCTGAAGCGACTTCTCCTTGCCATCGGCGCCGGTGACCTTGGCAAACCGATTGGAGAGCCATTCGGAATCTTCTTCCCAGACCCGCGCCCAATGCGCCCAGGCCCCGGCCGACAGACCGTAATAGCCCGGCAGGGTGTGGCTCAGCACGCCGACATCGGTCGCGCCCTGCACGTTGTCATGGCCACGGAAGATGTTGGTCCCGCCGCCTTCGACACCCATGTTGCCCAGCGCCAGCTGCAGGATGCAGTAGGCACGGGTGTTGTTGTTGCCATTGGTGTGCTGCGTGCCACCCATGCACCAGATCACGGTGCCGGGACGGTTGTTGGCGAGCGTCATCGCCACCCGCTTGAGCTGGCTACCCGGCGTGCCGGTGACCCGCTCGACTTCCTCGGGCGTCCACTTGGCCACCTCTTCGCGGATCTGATCCATCCCCCAGACACGGGTGCGGATGAATTCCTTATCCTCCCAGCCGTTCTCGAAGATGTGGTAGAGAATACCCCAGATCAGCGCCACGTCCGATCCCGGACGGAACCGCACATATTCATCGGCATGGGCCGCCGTACGGGTGAACCGCGGATCACAGACGATCAGCGGCGCGTTGTTCTGCTCCTTGGCCTTCAGCACATGCAAGAGCGAGACGGGGTGCGCCTCCGCCGGGTTGCCGCCGATGATGAAAATGGCCTTGGAATTGTGGATGTCGTTGTAGCTGTTGGTCATGGCGCCGTAGCCCCATGTGTTCGCCACACCGGCCACGGTGGTCGAATGGCAGATCCGCGCCTGGTGGTCGACGTTGTTCGTCCCCCAATAGGCGGCGAATTTGCGGAACAGATAGGCCTGCTCGTTCGAATGCTTCGCCGAACCGAGCCAATAGACACTGTCCGGGCCGCTTTCCTCGCGGATGCCTTCCATCTGGTCGCCGATCTCGTTGATCGCCTGCTCCCAGCTGATGCGCTTCCACTCTCCACCCTCTTTCTTCATCGGGTATTTGAGACGGCGCTCGCCATGGGCGTGCTCGCGCACCGAGGCCCCTTTGGCGCAATGGCTGCCAAGGTTGAACGGGCTGTCCCAACCGGGCTCCTGCCCAACCCAGACACCGCCCGCCACTTCGGCCACGACCGTACAGCCGACCGAGCAATGGGTGCAGACGGATTTCTTCAGATCGACCTTACCGGTCACCGCGCCTGCGGCGCTGGCCTGGGTCACGGTGCCGCCTGTCGCGGCAATCGCCGTCAGACCCCCGATGGCCAGACCCGAACCGCGCAGAAACGCGCGGCGGTCCACCGAGGCATTGGCTGCCTCGGAAAGGATACTTGTCCGTTGGGGGCGTCGCGCAACCCCGTTGGTCTTTTTCCTCAACATGGTTTCATCTCCCTTGCCAACTCGGCCTGGGGCCGGGCTTGCTTGGTTAGGTTCATGGCCTTGGGCAGTCGGGCGTCACGCAACCAGTCGCCTATGGCCGGGTTCACAAGGTCCGGGCGTCGCCGGGCCTCACCTCGTGCTTAGAATCTCGCGGATGCGAGATAGGCGCGGGTATGGGCCGTATCCTGCATCTTGTTCGACGACAGGTCCGGCTCGGCGGCCTCGGCACTTGTGGTGCCACTGGCCACGGCCACGGCCGCCACAGGCGCCGCGGTGCCCGCCAGCTTCAGGAAATCGCGGCGTGTGGCCTCTTTTTCCTCGCTCATATCGGGTCCTCCTCCATGGTTCCGACGGTTGCCCGCCGCTCGTTTGCGGGTTGCCCCGCGGTTCACGTCCTATCCGGCGCTCATGCGAAAGGCTTCCGCCTCGATCGCCATGAAATGCCGCCCCACCGTGCCCACCGGCGCGTAGAAAACCGAATTCTTCGCGCCTTCGAGATCGGCATAGAAATGCCCGGCCCAAGGGCCGATATGGCGCCCGAAGAACGCCTTTTGCTGCGCCAGATCGGCGGGCGGGCCAAACCGGCCCACGATCATCGCGCCCATCATCTCCATCAGGCTCGCGATACTGTCCTCCGGCTCGAACACCGTCTCCGACCGCGCCAGCCCCCGCGCCGACATGTCCTGCCGCAAGAGCGCCAGCGGCTTCTCATTGAGAAACCCGGTCAGGTAATAGCTCGCAAACGGCAGCAACTCGCCCCGCCCGAGCCCGATGAACAGCCGGTTGAACTCGCTCTCCACCGCCTTGGGTTTGGACAGCTTCGCCATCTTGGCCAGCGCGCTGACCGCTTGGCCCAACTCGCTCTCATCACCCTGAAGCGCCGCCGTCTGGTCGAGCAGCATCTGATCCGGCGGCCCCGCCAAAAGCAGACCGATGAAATTATAGAGATCGGCCCGCAGCCGGTCCTCCGCCGCAATGGCGGGGTTGGCTTTGACCTCTGAGGTGCTCGCTGAACTCATGCTGTCCTTTCCACGCCGGCATCCTGCGCAAAGCTGAACCGCATCCGCCGCGACGGGGCGGGCATCGGCTCAGGCGCATCGGCAAAATTGTCTGTCTCTTGGGGTCTCTGGTCTGCGACATCTGGGGCGGTCCCCTCGCCGGGCACCGCGTCTTCCGCCGCCGCCCCGGCAAGCCCCTCGGCCAACTCCTCGGCCTCCTCGTCCAGCGCCGCCAACACCTCGGGCTCCGCCTCAGCCTCGGCCACCAAGGCCTCCGCCTCCGGCGCGTCCTCCTCGGGCAGATCAAGCGCCCGTTTCACCATGCCGCGCCCCACCTCATAGATGGTCTGCATATTGGCGACCACGGTGGCGCTGTCGGTGAAATCCTCGCCATAATCAACCAGCCCGTCGAGATTGGCCAAGGTCGGGTTCATCCCCCAGAGCTGCCGCAGCGCCCGGTTGCGCAGCCGCATCGGCAGCGCCGATTTGAGGAAATTGCGCACCGCTTCCGGCGTCTCCAACGTCTCGGGCGCGGGCAGCTCCAGCTCGGCGAGGATCTCGTCATCCTCCCGCGCCTCGAGCGCCGCCTCCTGCGCCGCCAGCTCGGCCTCGCTCAGTGCCTGCGCCTGCGCCTGGCTCTCGGCCTCGACAGCGGCCCGACGTCGGCTCCAGAAATCACGGCTCATTGCAACCGCCTCCGCTTGAGGCTCGGCGAGGCATAGATATCCGCCGCCTTGTCGATGCGCGGATCGCCGACCCCGTCCTCGACAATGTCGATGCGTTTCTTGTCGCGCTTGCGCTTCACGAAAATCTCGTCCTGATGAAACTCTTCGACGAAATCCCGCACCCAGGCCACCAGCCCATGCGGCATCGGCACCTTTTCGACGATCTCTTCGCCACTGTCGGTGTAATCCTGCGCCTCATAGGGCGAGGCGGTGATCTGCACGATCTCGAGAGGGCACTCCCCCGCCGTCTCGCGCATGATCACATAAAGGCTCGGGATCTCGGCGGTCAGCCCATGCAGATAGGCCTCCGTCTCCGCCCCATGCAGCTCGAGCATCTCGGTCGCGGCATGAAACTCGGCCGCCTCGCCATCACGGCGCAGCTCGCGCCAATCGGCAGGCCCGGCCCCCGGCAGAACCGCAGACGCCGTCCACACCCATTTCGCCCAGCGCGTAACACCCGGCGACCGTCTTAGGACGATGCCCACCGGCATCACCCTATAGCTGTTAGGATTGTGGATCACGTCCTAGTCTTCCTCCCTGACATCAAGACTGCGCCCGACCCCGCCTTGGCGCAAATCAAAATGTGTACCGCGGCGCACAATAGGCCCCCCGGCGGACAAAATGGCCCGCCACCGACCCCCGCCAAGACGACCACGGACCTTTTGTCTAACCCGACTGTTTTCCTTGGATTTTTTGCTGCACTGCAGGATGCGCGAATCACCCCACCGCGAATCACCTCGGCTGGCCCGGGACCGCCCCCACCGCCAGCGCCGCGACACCGAAAACCGGTTGTAGGACGGTCGGAAACATGGCTTTCTTTCCGCTGGAACGGCGCGAAAAACGGGCAAAAACCGGCGCGCCGGAATGGGAGAAAATCTTGGCCAACTCATTGATAACATGCTCTTGTCTGGGCACGCAGCAGATCGATTCCGAGGCGCTTTCCGAGGCCACCGGCCACAACGTGCGCGCGCCCTGTTCGGCGCTCTGCACCACCCAGCTCGACCGCGCCGCGGCCGCCTTGGCCGAGGGCGATGCAATTTTTTGCTGCACCCAAGAGACCCGCGTTTTCGAGGCGCTCGCCGACGAGTTGGGCCACCCCGCCCCCGCCACGCTCGACCTGCGCGACCGCGCCGGTTGGAGCGAGGACAACGCCTCCAAACTGCCCAAAATGTCCGCCCTGATTGCCGAGGCCGCCCTGCCCGCCGCCCCGGAAAAGACGCTCGACGTGATCTCCGAAGGTCTCTGCCTGATCCTTGGAGCAACCGATGCGGCACTCGCCGCCGCCGAACAGCTCAAGGACCATCTCGGCGTCACCGTGCTCCTGCCCCCAGGCAGCGACATCCCCGACAGCCGCGCCTATGACGTGATCTCCGGCAACCTGCGCCGCGCCTCGGGTGCGCTGGGCCAGTTCGACGTGGTCATCGACGCCTTCCAACAGATCGAACCCGGCGGTCGCGGCCCCCTCACCCTCACCGATCCCCGCGATGGCGCGATCTCGCAATGCGACATCCTGCTCGATCTGCGTGGCGACACGCCGCTCTTTCCCGCGCCCGAGAAACGCGAAGGCTATCTGCGCGCCGATCCCAACCATCCGCCCGCCATGGCCGCCGCCGTGCTCGCCGCCTCGCATCTCGTCGGCACCTTTGAAAAACCGCTCTACGTGCGGACCGAGCCGCTGCTCTGCGCCCATAGCCGCGCCGAACAGACCGGCTGCACCCGCTGTCTCGATCTCTGCCCGACCGGGGCCATCACCCCCGATGGCGATCATGTCACCATCGACCCGATGGTCTGCGCGGGCTGCGGTGCCTGTTCCGCCGCCTGCCCCTCCGGCGCGATCAGCTATGACGCGCCCCCCGTCGATCTCATCATGCGCCGGGTGCAAACGCTGGCCCGCGCCTATCTCGCCGCTGGCGGCACCGCGCCCCGGCTTCTCGCCCATGACAGCCACGGGGCCGAGATGATCCGCCTCGCCGCCCGCCACGGGCGCGGCCTGCCCGCCGATGTGATCCCGCTCGAGATTTCCGCGCTCGGCGCTTTCGGCCATGCCGAAACCGTCGCCGCCCTCGCCGCGGGCTTTGCCAGCGTCACGTTGCTGCCCGGCCCCCATGCCGACCGCGACGCGCTCGCGGCTCAGGTGGCGCTGGCCCGCGCCATCGGCGGGCCGGACAGTGTGCATCTCATGGACACGCCCGATCCCGACGCCATGGCCGACGCGCTCTATGCCGAAACCGCGCCCGCACCGGTCGCCACGCCACAGCGCCCCCTCGGCACCCGCCGCCAGATCGCCCGACAGGCCGCCCGCGCGCTGCATCCCGGCACCGATCACCTGCCGCTGCCCGAGGGCGCGCCCTATGGCGCGGTGCTCGTCGACACCGACGCCTGCACGCTTTGCCTGTCCTGCGTCTCGCTCTGCCCCTCCGGCGCGCTCGGCGACAATCCCGACCTGCCACAGCTCCGCTTCCAAGAGGACGCCTGCCTGCAATGCGGCCTTTGCGCCAATATCTGCCCCGAGGACGCGATCACCTATGAGCCCCGGCTCGACCTCACCGATGCCGCGCTGTCCCAGACCGTGCTCAACGAGGAAGAACCCTTTGCCTGTATCGACTGCGGCGCGCTCTTCGGCGTGAAATCCACCATCGAGGCGATCACCGCAAAGCTCGAAGGTCACAGCATGTTCGCCGATCCCGAACGGCTCAAGCTGATCCAGATGTGCGACGATTGCCGCATCGGCGCGCAATACCACGCCGAGAACAACCCTTTCGCCGGCAAGGACCGCCCGCGCCCCCGCACCACCGAAGATTACTTCACCAAGCGGCGCGATCACTGATGGGTGAGAGGTGCTCCAAGGTCCGCGGCCTCCATCGCCGCGACATAGGCCAACATCGCATCGAGCTCTTCGAGGCTGAGCCGGATCGGCACGATGGGCGACGGACGCTCTTCGGGAAAGGGCTCGGTGACCTCGTCGATGATGGTGAACGCCGGATGCGGGTTGAGCGTGTAGAACCCCGCGAAGCGCAGCTCCCAATCCGGCATGCCGCGCAGCACCGCGAAACTCGGCGTCGATCCGATGCCCGCCCCGCGCGTTGCCCGATCAACGCCATGACATCGCGCGCATTGCGCCCGCGACACCTCATGTCCGAGCCGCGCATCGCCCTCATAGACCGGCGCGGCTTCGGCCTGCTCTGCGATCTCGGGCAGGCGGAACAGCGCCACACCCTCGGGCGCATAGGCGGTCACCGTGCGCCCGCCCACCTCGCCACCAAGCCACGCGGCAAACCGCGCCGCGTTCTCGCGGGGCGTGCCTTGCGCCTCAACATGCCAGACCTGCCCCAGCCCCTCGAACACCGGCTGCCCCTCGGGGCCGAGCTGCACTTCCGCGTCGCCCGCCCCCACCAAATCGACAGGAATACGGGTCTTGAGCGTAAAGCGCGGCAGGATATAGGTGAAAATCCCTGTTTCGACCAAGGCCTCAGGCGCGTAGAGTCGCACCGGCGCCTCCTCGGCCCGCCCCGCAAGGGGCAGCAGGGCGGCGGCAAAGGCCAGGATCAACATGCGCAGGGCCATGGGCCAGACTAGGCCCGCCCCCCGCGCCCCGTCAACTTTGGACAAACGGAGACGACCATGAGCGATGATTTCAACATGTCGATGCGCAAATTCCTCAAACAGGTGGGCGTCACTTCGCAACAGGCCATCGAAGAGGCCATGCGCGGCGCCGACACGGCCGGCAAAAGCTTTGCCGTCAAGGCCACCATCACCATCGAAGAGCTGGACATGACCCATGAGGTCACCGGCACGATCAAAGGGCAGGACTGACCCCGTGACCACCAAGACCGCCGACCGCGAGAGCGTGATTGCCACGCTCAAGACGATCTCCGACCCCATCAGCGGCGATGACATCATGGCCAGCGGCGTCGTCCGCGCCCTCAACATCGAGCCCACCGGCGCGGTGCGCTTCGTGATGGAAATCAACCCGGCCCACGCCAAAGCCTATGAGGCGGTCAAGGCCGCGGCCGAAACCGCGCTCGCCGGTCTCGACGGGGTCGCCTCCGTCTCTATCGTGCTCACCGGCCATAGCGACAAGGCCCCGCCGCCCGATCTCAAACCCTCGCGCGCGGCCCAGCCCTCGGGCCCGCAGAAGATCCCCGGCGTGAACCACATCATCGCCATTGCCTCGGGCAAGGGCGGGGTCGGCAAATCCACCGTCTCGGCCAATCTCGCCTGCGCGCTGGCGCAACAGGGCCGTCGCGTCGGACTGCTCGATGCCGATGTCTACGGGCCGAGCCAGCCGCGCATGCTCGGCGTCTCGGGCCGCCCGGCCAGCCCCGATGGCAAGACCATCCTGCCGATGCGCAACCATGGCGTGACGATGATGTCGATCGGCCTGATGACCAACGAAGATCAGGCGGTGGTCTGGCGCGGCCCGATGCTCATGGGCGCGCTGCAACAGATGATGATGCAGGTGCAATGGGGCGCGCTCGACGTGCTGCTCGTGGACCTGCCGCCCGGCACCGGCGACGTCCAGATGACCCTCGCGCAAAAGGCCCATGTCGACGGCGCGATCATTGTTTCGACACCTCAGGACGTGGCCCTGCTCGACGCCCGCAAAGGCATCGACATGTTCCAGCAACTCAAAGTGCCGATCCTCGGCATGGTCGAGAACATGAGCACCCATATCTGCTCGTCCTGCGGCCATGAAGAACATGTCTTCGGCCATGGCGGGGTCGCTGCGGAGGCCGAAAAACTCGGCGTGCCGCTCCTCGCCGAAGTGCCGCTCGACCTGCAGATCCGCCTCGCCTCCGACGGCGGCGCACCGATCACGGTGAGCCAGCCGGACGGCCCACAGGCCCGCGCCTTCCACGCCATCGCCAGCCATCTGGTAACCGAGGGCGTCGCATGAGCCAGCAGCCCGAGCTCACCCTGCCGCCGCTGATGTGGGGCGAGGCGGTGCCGGGCGATGCCTTTGGCCATGCGGTGCGCCGCGCCGTGCTCGGCTGTGACGCCGGGCTCGTGGCCTATCACCTCGGGGCCGCCAGCATCGAAGCGGCGCTCGTCGTCGCCCCGGAACTGCCGCTCGCCCGCGCCATGACCATGCTGCCGCTCTGCGGCGTCGGGTTTCAGAACGCGCTCGGCGCGCTCGCCCCGCCCGAAGTGGCGGTGCATCTCGAATGGCCCGGCGCGATCCGCGTCAACGGCGCGCGCTGTGGCGGGCTGCGGGCGATGGCGGCCAGCGACGATCCCGAGGCCACGCCCGACTGGTTGGTGATCGGGCTCACCGTGCCGATCCTGCCGCCGAGCGAGGACACCGGCCACGCCCCCGACGACACCGCGCTCCTCTCCGAAGGCTGCGCCGAGGTCGACCCGCCCGCCCTGCTCGAGGCCTGGGCGCGCCACACGCTGAGCTGGCTCACCCGCTGGGAAGAGGACGGCCCCCGCGCGCTCCATGCCGAATGGCGCGGCCTCGCCCATGGCATCGGCGAAGAGATCACCGTGACGGATGCCCAGGGCAAGCCGCAGACCGGCACATTCCTCGGCACGGATGAGGCATTCGGCCTCCTCCTGCGTCAGGGCGAGACGACAAGCCTCATTCCGCTCACCACCCTTCTGGAGACAGCCCCATGAAACTCGCCCGTGCGATCCATTTCGACGAAAGCGACCAGCGCGTCTTCGCCAGCCCCGCCCGCACCGGCGAATGGTGCATTCCCGGCGGGTTCGAATTTTCCAACTGGACCGAGGCCGATCTCACCGGCAAGGCGCGCCAGGCCTTCGCCAATGGCTGGCTCGGTCTCGAAACCGGCGGCCGCGTGACCTTTGTCGCCGTGACCCAGGTCGAACCCGCCGAGGCCGAGGCGCTCACCGATCTGCTGGCCGAACATTTCGTGACCTACTACGGCGCCCCGAATGCCGCCACGGCCCGCCCCGTCGCCGCCGAGGAAATCGCCCAGATGGCCGAGCTCTGCGAAGATCACGAGCCCAACACGCTCTTGACGGTGGCCCGCGAGCTCACCGAGGCCGGCGTCCGCGAAGCCTTTCGCACCATCGCCCCGCAAGAGGCCGGTCTCGACCAATTCGCCATCCACGGATCGCTGGACGAGTGATGGGCAAGATCACACACCCCACTGAACGCTCTTAGGGTCTCACCCGGGGCCCCGCACTCCCCACTGACCACTTTTAGGGCGTCACACGCGAGCTCACACGCGAGCCCACACAGGGCCTCACCTGCGCGCCTTCCGTGACACGCAGCCTTGGCGTGTCGGGCCACTCAATGGCGCGCCAGGAAGGCGTATCGGGATGGCGTGCCGGGACACCCATTTTGACGCGTCGGGATCTGTGCTGGCCCGTCGGAAAATGTGCTGGCGTGCGCGTTAGCGGCCCAGCGCAATCAATTGGCGCAGCCTGATCGGCCCAGCGTGATCAATTGGCACAGCCTGATCGGCCCAGCGTGATCAATTGGCACAGCCTGATGTCGCCGCCGCCGCGCGATCACATCGGTACTGCCTGATCTCGAGAACTGCATGACCCCAGCACTGCATGACCCCAGCGCCACATGACACCTGCTCTACCTGACAGGGGCACTGCATGACATTGGTCCGGCACCACGTCCGAGCAGCACGACACCACGCGCGGCACAAGCCTCCGAGAAACCCTCCAAACACAGCTACATACGATCATCTCCTCCATGGCTCCGCCCTCATGGGACAGTCACATCGTAGAAGAGAGCCTCTAAAAAACCGTGAACAAAAAACCCGCCCTGCCGTCGCAGGGCGGGCATACCGCCTACCATACCTCTTGGGCGCTGGGCTTATTCCGCCGCCTTGGCCATCTGATCGGCGTTGAACACGAACAGCGTCTCGCCCCCGATCGTATAGCTGTCGATCAGCTCTTTCGCCCGGTCCGACACCAGCCAGTCTTCGAGCTGCGCCACCAGATCGCTTTTCACATGCCCATGTTTCTCCGGGTTCACCGGCAGATAGGCATATTGGTTAAAGAGCACCGGATCGCCTTCGAACACGATATCCAGCCCCGCCTTGTTGCCAAAGTTGAGCCAGCTCGCCCGGTCCGACATGATATAGGCGCCCATGCCCGCCGCCGTGTTGAGAGACGCGCCCATGCCGGCGCCGACCTCCTTGTACCACGCCCCCGCGGGGGTGATCCCGGCGGCGGCCCACAGGCTCAGCTCTTTCTTATGCGTGCCGCTGTCGTCGCCCCGGCTCACGAAATCCGCCTCGGCCCCGGCAATCGCGGCCAGCGCGCCCTTGGCATCCTCGGCCTTGCCCGCGCCCGCGGCATCATCCTCGGGGCCGACAAAGATGAAATCATTATACATGATCTCGCGCCGATGGGTGCCATGCCCCGCCGCGAGGAACGCCTCCTCGGCCTTGCGGCTATGGACGAGGATCGCATCCACATCCCCCGCCTCGCCGAGCTTGATCGCCTGCCCCGTGCCCACCACGAGCAGCTGCACATCGATGCCCGTGTCTTCCTTGATCGCGGGCAGCAGAATATCCGACAGCCCGGAATTATGGAACGACGTGGTCACCGCCATTTTCATCTCTTCGGCCTGCGCCGCACCGGTCGCGGCCAGCGCAAATACCGCCGCCATAATCGTCCGTTTCATTCCACGATATCTCCTCTTAAAAAGGCCCGTGCCTGTGGCGTTTCGGGCTGGTTGAAAAACTTGTCTGCCGGGGCGCGCTCATGCACCCGCCCCTTGAGCAGGAACACCACCTCATCGGCGAGCCGCCGCGCCTGCCCCATGTCATGGGTCGACAGGATGAGCCGCGTGCCATTGGCCCGCGCCGCGCCAAGGATCTCTTCGATCTCGCGCATCGCCCGCCCGTCGAGCGCCGCACAGGGCTCGTCGAGAAACACCAGTTCCGGCTCGGCAATCAGCGCCCGCGCAATCGCGAGCTTTTGCCGCTCGCCGCCCGACAGCACCGGCGCCGCCCGGTCGAGCATTTCGCCCAGACCCACCCGTTCACCCCAGACGCGCGCCTGCGCCCGCGCCGCCGCCCGCTTCGTGCCGCGCACGGTGAGCGGATAGGCGATATTGTCGAGAACCGAGCGCCGCATCATCACCGGCTGTTGGAACACAAAGGCCTGCCGCCGACGCGCCTCTTCGGTGCTGCACGCCCAGTCAAGCCGCCCACTGCTGAGCCGCGCCGCCCCGTGCAAGAGCCGCAACAGCGTCGTCTTGCCCGACCCGTTCGGCCCGATCACCACCGTGACGCCCTCCCCGCCAAGGGTGAGATCCACCGGCCCGACGAGCTGATGCCCGGCCCGCCGCGATGTGGCCCCAGCAACCGTGAGAGGGAACAAACCGCTCACCAGCGCCCCTCCCGTTCCGTCCGCCCGACCCAATGGATCGCCAGATTGACCGAGATCGCCAGCGCGATGAGGACAAAACCCAAGGCCAGCGCCAGCGCAAACTCGCCCTTGCCGGTCTCGAGCGCGATCGCCGTGGTCAGCACCCGCGTCGCATGGTCGATATTGCCGCCGACGATCATGATCGCGCCGACCTCGCCGATGGCCCGGCCAAACCCGGCCAGCGCCGCGGTCAACAGCGCCCGCCGCGCATCCCAGAGGAGCGTCGCCACCTTCTGGCGCTGCGTCACATTCATCGAGATGAGCAGATCATGATACTCATGCCACAGATCGCGCAGCGACTGATGCGCGATCGAGGCGATGAGCGGCACGATGATGATGACCTGCGCGATGATCATCGCCCAGGGCGTGAACAACAGGCCCAGCGCCCCAAGCGGCCCGGAGCGGCTGAGAATCACATAGACGATCAGCCCCACCACCACCGGCGGCAGCCCCATCAGCGCGTTGAGCACCGCCACCACCATGCGCCGCGCCCGAAACCGCCGCACCGCGAGCAGCGCCGCCAGGGGCAGCGCGATGACACAGGCAATGAGCAGGGCCGACAAGGTGACCTGCAAGGACCGCAGCGCGATCTCCAAAAGCTCTTTGTCAAATGTCACGACCAGCCAGAAAGCCTGCGCCAGCCCGCTCCACAGATCGACCATCCGCCGACCCCTCCGTCCCATAGTCCGCGGACCCTTACAGGTTGTTTCGCGGGATGCCAGCCCCTTCGCACCCCGTGACAGCCTCCCGGCCATCCTGACCAATCGCACCCCGCGCCGCACCTGCGGACTGGACATTTTGTCCAGACCCGACTCGGATCCGCGCCTGCAAGCCGCCCGCCGCCCCCGATGCGCCACACGCGCCCGAGCCCGACCCGAGCCTAACCCAACCGTGACCCAACCCCTATCCAAGCCCACCTCAGGCGCTAAAAACTTTGATCTGCGGCAATTTCGAACATTGCCCCGCCCCGCCCGGCGTTCTAAAACGGCGCATGATCCCGGGCCCCATGGCATATGCCGTTTTGCGCCCGCACACATGCAGCAGGAGGCGCAAATGGCAGACGCAGCCATTCATGGCCATGACCATCACGATGACCGCGGGTTCTTCACCCGCTGGTTCATGTCCACCAACCACAAGGATATCGGTATCCTTTACCTGATCGTGTCGGCATTCGTCGGCCTGATCTCGGTTATGTTCACCGTTTACATGCGGCTCGAACTCATGGAACCGGGTGTCCAGTACATGTGCCTCGAAGGCGCACGTTTCATCGCCGATGCGGCGGCGGACTGTACCCCCAACGGCCACCTCTGGAACGTCATGATCACCTATCACGGTGTCCTGATGATGTTCTTCGTGGTGATTCCCGCGCTCTTCGGCGGTTTCGGCAACTACTTCATGCCGCTGCAGATCGGCGCGCCGGACATGGCTTTCCCGCGCATGAACAACCTGAGCTTCTGGCTCTATGTCACCGGCACCTCGCTGGGCGTCGCCTCGCTTCTGGCACCGGGCGGCAATGGTCAGCTCGGCTCGGGCGTGGGCTGGGTGCTCTACGCGCCGCTCTCGACCTCCGAGGCCGGCATGTCGATGGATCTCGCGATCTTCGCCGTCCACGTCTCGGGTGCGAGCTCGATTCTCGGCGCGATCAACATGATCACCACCTTCCTGAACATGCGTGCCCCCGGCATGACCCTGTTCAAGGTGCCGCTCTTTGCCTGGTCGATCTTCGTCACCGCATGGCTGATCCTGCTCAGCCTGCCGGTTCTGGCCGGTGCCATCACCATGCTGCTCACCGACCGTAACTTCGGGACGACCTTCTTCGATCCCGCAGGCGGCGGCGACCCGATCCTCTACCAGCATATCCTGTGGTTCTTCGGCCACCCCGAGGTGTATATCATCATCCTTCCGGGCTTTGGCATCATCAGCCACGTGATCGCGACCTTCTCGCGCAAACCGATCTTCGGCTACCTGCCGATGGTCTGGGCGCTGATCGCCATCGGCGGTCTGGGCTTCGTGGTCTGGGCGCACCACATGTACACCGTTGGCATGTCGCTGACCCAGCAGAGCTACTTCATGCTGGCGACCATGGTCATCGCGGTGCCGACAGGGGTCAAGATCTTCTCCTGGATCGCGACCATGTGGGGCGGCTCGATCGAGTTCAAGACGCCGATGCTCTGGGCCTTCGGCTTCCTCTTCCTCTTCACCGTGGGCGGTGTCACCGGCATCGTGCTGAGCCAGGCCGGCGTCGACCGCGCCTATCACGACACCTATTATGTCGTGGCGCACTTCCACTATGTGATGAGCCTTGGCGCCATCTTCGCCATCTTCGCCGGGATCTACTTCTACTTCGGCAAGATGACCGGTCGCCAATATCCCGAATGGGCCGGCAAGCTGCACTTCTGGGTGATGTTCCTCGGGGCCAACCTGACCTTCTTCCCGCAGCACTTCCTCGGCCGTCAGGGCATGCCCCGCCGTTACATCGACTACCCCGAGGCGTTCAGCCTGTGGAACTGGTGGTCGTCGCTCGGCGCGTTCATCTCCTTCGCCAGCTTCGTGTTCTTCTTCGGCGTGGTGATCTACACCCTGCTGCGTGGCGCCCGCGTCACCGAGAACAACTACTGGAACGAATACGCCGACACGCTGGAATGGACCCTGCCCAGCCCGCCCCCCGAACACACGTTCGAAATCCTGCCCAAGCAGGAAGACTGGGACAAGGGCCACGCCCACTAAGGCACGGCACCCTCAAGACACAGAAAAGGCCCCGGATCGCTCCGGGGCCTTTTGCTTTGGCGGTCAGCCTTCAAACCACCTCTTTGACAAAGCAAAGCCCCCCAAGCTGGGCTTGAGGGGCCTCTCAGCACTGGCCTGATGCTTGGTGTCGCGTCGTCGGCCAGTGGCCCTTGGTAGGGTCTTAATGCGGATGCCGAAGCAGCGCCGCCACAATCTAAATATAGGAATGCCTGCCTATTCTGTCAAAGGCGGAAGTCCCAAACTCGCTAACACACAATTGTTGATGTTACGTAAATGCGTACGGGACAGTGTATTAAGCTGGTATTGCCGCGCCCCATTTTGGTCCTTACCCAATCGCAACAAATCCAACCTGTGGAACCCGACCGCACAGATCATATCGCACTTTGCCCATCGGGAAGCGTTCCCCCATCTTCGGGGAAGCTGAAACGGTATCTGAAACTTGTAATGATAGGCCTGTATCTCTTGCGGCTCAGATTTGCTCAAGGGGACGATGGTGCACAGGCCCGGCCTGGCTTGGATGGGTGGAGAGATGACGAGGCATAGGCGTCTTTTGACCATCTCTGGCACCTTAAAGCCCTGATCGAAATTCGCACAAACTATAGTCCCGCGTTTGGGATGATAATTGATGGCCAAAGATCGTCACTCAAAAATCGGTTTGTTTCATCCAAGACGTATCACGGTAAAGCTGTTGCTCGATCTCATTGCAGCCGCCTTACAAGACACCGCGTCAATGCCCTCCTGTCATCATTCTACCGCTTCAGCCTTAAGAAGACGTGAAGGCCATGACTGGGGCGCGACGGCCCTTGTTAGAGGGCACTCATTTCTCTTCTGAGACCGCAAGCGTCTCACCTCAGAGGGCTCAAAACCTCCACTGTCGCTTTACCGCCGTAATACCGACGTCCTGCCGACATGCCATTTTCGGGCAATTAGCGACCCCGCTCAGCCCATCCCGTGGCTGCGATCATAGCCATTGACCGGCGGCGATTGCCACGCCCCGAGGGCCCCTGCCTCCGGCTCGAACACCTCCACCAGAAGCGGATAACAGGCCGCCGTATCGCTCGAATGCTCCGACGAACAATCGCCCCCCGGACAGGCGCTCAGCGCCCCGAGCAGGTCGATTTCCGCAAAGAATTCAAGGTAATCCCCGGGCCGCACCGGGCTCGCCTTCATGAAATACTGCCCCGTGTCCCTTGTGAACCCGGTGCACATGAAAACATTGAGCACATCATGCACCAAAGGCTCCGCCTCTTTGAGGCTCAGCCCCTCCGCCTCCGCCAGCGCCCGGATCAGGTTGGAATGGCAACAATGATGATATTGCGAGCCCTGCAAAAGATTGCCCGTATAGGGATCACACCGCGTCCCGATCACATCATGCACCGACCCGCCAAACCCATCCATCCCGTACCATTCGAGCGTGTCCTCGATGATCGTGGCCATCGGCCGCAGATAGGGAAAGCTCGACCACATCCGCTCGCCCGTGGTCAGGTGGGTGCCGTGCAAAGCTCTTGATTTCCCGGAATAAAACCGTTCGTTCAGGTCATTGGCATTCCACAGGTTGAGATCTCCGACCTGCGGGCCTTCGACGCTCGAAATCCGAAAGAACTGCCCCGCCTTGACGCGAAAGGCACAGGCCTCGCGCGGCGCGGCCAGCGCCTCGTCGACCTTCCGTGCCCCTGCCCGGGCCCCCCGGTAGAGATCGAGCGGCACCGCCGGCAGCGTCTCGTTCGGATAGCAAATCACAGGGGCAATGGCGCGGCGCGCCTCGGCATCCTTGGGGCGGGTCATGGCCTCATCCTTTCTGCGGGGGGTCTTCTCTGGGACAGATCAAAGGCGGATTGCCATCCGATGTAAAGGCCTCCGCCCCGCAATACATACAGCGATAGAGGCTCTCCCCCGGCGCCGCGCCCGCCCCCTGTCGTCGCCACCGGCAAAGCCGCCCGCGCCGCTTGCCAAAGATCAAGAGCAGCACAAACGCCGCCAACAGCCCCGCAATGATCAGCATTCGCACCTCCTGTTCATCTCTTGGCAAGATTTCTCGGCCATCCTGCCCGGGGGTTGGCCTATCACGCCACGCTTTGCGACGGCAGGCCTGCGGGACAAAATCGGCACAAACCGGGGCAGACCAGAGCAAAGCGCGACAAACCAGGGCAAAGCGGGACAATTCGCGCAATTGCGCCGCGCATTACGGATCGCTAGCGTTAGAATATGGAGATCACCCGCCCGCCCTATTCCTACCTCGACGACCCCGAGGTGCCGACATTCGACGCGCTGCGTCATCTGGCGGTGATGGACGCGCAATGCGCACTTTGCGCCCGAGGGGCCCGCTGGATCGCCCGCCACGACCGGCGCGAGGAATTCCGCATCCTGCCCATTCAGACGCCCTTGGGCGCCGCTCTGCTGCGGCATTACGGTATGGACCCGGACGACCCGAACTCGTGGCTCTACCTGACCGAGGGCCGCGCCTATAGCTCGCTCGACGCAACAATCCGCGTGGCCCAGCATTTTGGCGGCCTCTGGCGCGCCCTGTCGGTGCTCCGCCTCCTGCCCCGCCCGGTGCAAGACTGGCTCTATGCCCGCGTCGCCCGCAACCGCTATCGCCTCCTGGGCCGCACCGACATGTGCGCCCTGCCCGATCCCGCCCTGCGCAAACGGCTGATGTCCTAAGCGACGGCCCCAGCGGCACGGCTGACGCAAACCCACGCCCTGCCGCCGCGTCCCCCCTGTTACAGGGGCCGCAACGCGCTAGACTATGGGCATGACTTTTCCGAAAGGTGCCGCCATGTCCAAAGCTCCCAGCCCGACCACCGCCCCCAAGGGCCAGATGATGGCCGTCGTCACCACCGGCAATGGCGGCTATGACAAGCTCGACTACCGCCCCATGCCGATCCCGCAGCCCGGCCCCGGTGAGGTCCTCCTGCAGGTGCTGGCGGCGGGAATGAACAACACCGAAATCAACACCCGCCTTGGCTGGTATTCCTCCTCCGTGACCACCGACACCAGCGGTCAGGCCGACGCCCAAGAGACCCGCGCCGAGGACAAGGACGATGGCGGCTGGAACGGGGCCACCCCCTTCCCGATCATCCAAGGCACCGATTGCTGTGGCCGCGTCGTGGCGCTCGGCCAAGGCGTCGACGCGGCGCTCATGGGCACCCGGGCGCTGGTCCGCGCCTGCATGCGGCCCAATGGCTATGAGGTGATGGACAACATCTGGATGGCCTCCGATTTCGACGGCGCCTTCGCGCAATTCGTCAAGGTCCCGGCCAGCGAGGTCTTTCCCGTCAGCTGCGACTGGTCCGATGCGGAACTGGCCACCATCCCCTGCGCCTATGGCACCGCCGAGAACATGCTGCATCGCGCGGGACTCGGCCCGGACGACACCGTGCTGGTCACCGGTGCCTCGGGCGGCGTCGGCTCGGCCACGGTCCAGCTCGCCCGCCGCCGTGGCGCCCGCGTCATCGCCATCACCAGCCCCTCCAAATCCGATCTGATCCGCGATCTCGGCGCCGATCAGGTCCTCTCACGCGACGCGGATCTGGTGGCGACCCTTGGCGAGATGTCCGTGAGCCTCGTGGTCGACAATGTCGCCGGGCCGGGCTTTCCCACCATGCTCAAACTGCTAAAACGCGGCGGCCGCTATGTCTCGTCCGGCGCGATTGCCGGCCCGATGGTGAGCCTCGACATGCGCGACATGTATCTCAAGGACATCCGCCTCATCGGCACCACCGCCTGGGACGCGCCGGTCTTTGCCAACCTCATCTCCTATATCGAGGCGGGCGAAATCAGACCGCTGCTGGCCAAGACCTTCCCCCTCTCCGAGATCGTCACGGCGCAGAAGGAGTTTCTGCAGAAATCCCATGTCGGCAATTTCGTCCTGATCCCGCCCGCGCCCTAGCCCGCCGAAAGCGACCCCCCTGTCGCAGACAGACGCGCAGGCCCGTCCCCCCCATGGTCGCTTGGGGCATGACCATGATCGCCCCGCCTCTCGGCCCCGCCACCAACCTGCGCCTCATCGACATGCTGATGGGCGTGGCGGTGGCGATGGCCTGGGGGATGGGCTTTGTCTTTGCCAAGGCGGCGATCGGCTACTTCCCCCCGATCCTCCTGATGTCCTTCCGGTTCTTCGTGACCGCCCTGGCGCTGGTGTGGTTCGTGCGCATCCCCCGGGCGCATCTGGGACGGCTGGCGCTCATCGCGCTGATCGCCTCGACGGTGCAATATTCGCTGACCTTCACCGGGCTCAAGGGGCTCGACGCTGGCGCGGCGGCGCTCATCGTACAGCTCGAAGTGCCCTTCCTCGTCCTCATCGGCGCGCTGTTCTTGGGCGAAGCCCCGGGCTGGCGCAAATGGGCAGGCATCGCGCTGGCCTTTGTGGGCGTCTGGCAGATCGCCGGCGCGCCACAGATCGCGGCGGCCTGGATCTCGGTGCTGCTGGTCATCTCAGGCGCCTTTATCTGGGCCGTGGGACAGGCGATGATCCGGCGGCTCGACGGGATCGACGGGCTCACCGTCACCGCCTGGATCGCCGTCATGGCCGCGCCACAGCTCTTGGTCTCCTCGCTCATCTTCGAGACCGGGCAATGGGCGGCGATCACCGGCGCGGGCTGGGTGGTCTGGGTCGCGGTGGCCTATCTCGGGCTGATCATGACGGCGCTCGGTTATGGGCTCTGGTACACGCTGATCCGCCGCAACCCGGTGAGCCAGGTCGCGCCCTTCCTGCTGCTCCTGCCGCTCTCTGCGGTGCTGGGCGGCGTGCTCTTCCTCGGAGAAAGCCTCAGCTCCCAGGTGCTCGTTGGTGGCGCGCTGGTGGTCGGCGGCGTGGGCTTTATCCTCATCGGCCGCGACTGAGCCACAACGCAAAAGGACGGCCCCAAGGCCGCCCTGTCGCAAACTCATCCAGTCCCGGTGAGCCCGGATCAGACCGCCCGTTCCACCATCAGCTTCTTGATATGCGCGATGGCCTTCGCCGGGTTGAGCCCCTTGGGGCAGGTCTTGGTGCAGTTCATGATCGTGTGGCAACGATAGAGCTTGAACGGATCTTCCAGATCGTCGAGCCGCTCGCCCGTCGCCTCGTCACGGCTGTCGATGATCCAGCGATAGGCATGCAAGAGCGCCGCCGGCCCGAGGTATTTGTCGCCATTCCACCAATAGCTCGGGCAGGAGGTCGAGCAGCTGGCGCACATCACGCATTCATAGAGCCCGTCGAGCTTTTCGCGGTCCTCGATCGACTGTTTCCATTCCTTCGCCGGACGGTTCGTCTTGGTCTCGAGCCAGGGCATGATGCTGGCATGCTGGGCGTAGAAATGGGTAAGATCGGGGATGAGGTCCCGGACCACCGGCATATGCGGCAGCGGATAGATCTTCACGTCGCCCTTGATCTCGTCCATGCCATAGATACAGGCCAGCGTGTTGATCCCGTCGATATTCATCGCGCAGGACCCACAGATCCCCTCGCGGCAGGACCGGCGGAAGGTGAGCGTCGGATCGATCTCGTTCTTGATCTTGATCAGCGCGTCGAGAACCATCGGGCCGCATTTGTCCATGTCGAGGAAATAGGTGTCGACACGCGGGTTCTGCCCGTCATCGGGGCTCCAGCGGTAAATCTGGAACTTGCGGATATTGGTCGCACCCTCCGGCTTGGGCCAGGTCTTGCCACGCGTGATGCGGGAGTTTTTGGGTAGGGTGAGTTGAACCATTTCCTAGTCTCCGTCTCAGCCGCCCAGCATCGTGATGCTGTTCTGGGCGATACATTTCACGGCCTCGGGGCGCTGGGCAATGACCAGAACCTCTTCGATCGTGGATTGGGTGATCCCCGCGACGGATGCCGCGGCGAAGTTCAGAATTTCCTTGGCCGAGGCCGCATCGATGATGCAATCGGTGACCGGCGCCGCGTTGACCCCGGGCAGCCGTTCGGACACCACGCGGTTGACCACGGTCTTGGCCCGGTCGCGCGCCAGATTGTCCGCCGCGTCATTGGTCGCCGCACAGCCCGTCAGCGCCAGAGCGCCCGCAAGAATAAGCCCGCGTATCATATGCGTCTCCTCTGCGCCGCGAGACAGGCATTGGCCTTGTCCGCCTGATCCGAGGACACGCCCCGCCCCGGTTGCACCGTGACGATGGCATAGCCCTGATCGTAGAACACTTCGGTGTCGAATTCGCCGTTGATCCCGGCCTTGACGGCGCAGCCCTCCACATGCTCGGTCGGCCCACCCGTCTTGGGCGGCTCGGCCACAGGATACACCTGCGGCCCGCCCATCTGGCACGCGGCCAGAGAGGACAGAACTGGGGCCAAACCCAACAAGGTGAGCGCTGCTCGCATCAGAAGGTCCGCTCTTTCGGGGCGATCTTCTTGAGGCTGATGCCGCCCGATTTCTCGTCGGTCAGCGGGTCTTCGACCACCGGGCGATAGCTCAGCGCAACCTCGGTGTCCTCGACCCGCGCCACCGAATGCACGCGCCAGTTTTCGTCGTCGCGGCTGGTGAAATCCTCATGCGCATGGGCGCCACGGCTTTCCTTGCGGGCCTCGGCCCCGTGGATCGTCGCCAGCGCATTGGGCATCAGGTTGGTCAGCTCAAGCGTCTCCATCAGGTCGCTGTTCCACACCAGCGTGCGGTCGGTGACCTTGAGATCGCCCATCTTGCCCGCGATGGCGGTCATCTTCTCGACCCCCTCGGCCAGCGTTTTCGAGGTCCGGAACACGGCTGCATCTTCCTGCATCGTCTTCTGCATCTCGAGCCGCAGCTCGGCGGTCGGGATCGCCCCATCGGCATGACGCAAGCCGTCGAAACGGGCAAAGGCCTTGTCCACCTGCGCCAGGTTGGTCGCAGGCACGGCCGTGTCGGGATCGACAACCTTGCCCGCCCGGATCGCGGCGGCGCGGCCAAAGACCACGAGATCGATGAGCGAGTTGGACCCGAGACGGTTCGCCCCATGCACGCTTGCACAGCCCGCCTCGCCCACGGCCATCAGCCCCGGCACGATGGCGTTCGGATCGTCCTTGGTCGGGTTCACCACCTCGCCCCAATAGTTGGTCGGAATACCACCCATGTTGTAATGCACGGTCGGCAGCACCGGGATCGGCTCTTTGGTGACATCGACACCGGCAAAGATGCGGGCGCTTTCCGAAATCCCCGGCAGCCGCAGCTGCAGCGCCTCGGGCGGCAGATGGCTCAGGTTGAGATGGATGTGATCGCCATGCTCGCCAACACCACGGCCCTCACGGATTTCCATGGTCATCGAGCGGCTCACATAATCGCGCGGCGCGAGGTCTTTGTACTGGGGCGCATAGCGCTCCATGAACCGTTCGCCTTCGGAGTTGGTGAGATAGCCGCCTTCGCCGCGCGCCCCTTCGGTGATGAGACAGCCCGACCCATAGATGCCGGTCGGGTGGAATTGCACGAATTCCATATCCTGAAGTGGCAGCCCCGCACGGGCCACCATACCGCCACCGTCGCCGGTGCAGGTATGGGCCGAGGTGGCGCTGAAATAGGCCCGGCCATAGCCGCCGGTGGCGAGCACCACCATCTTGGCGTTGAACACATGCATCGTGCCATCGTCGAGCTTCCAGCAGACGACACCGGTGCAGGCGCCATCGTCGGACATGATGAGATCAATGGCGAAATACTCGATATAGAACTCGGCCTTCTGCTTGAGGCTTTGCCCATAGAGCGTGTGCAGGATCGCGTGACCGGTCCGGTCGGCGGCGGCACAGGTGCGCTGCACCGGCGGGCCTTCCCCGAATTCGGTGGTGTGGCCGCCAAAGGGACGCTGATAGATCTTGCCCTCTTCGGTGCGCGAAAACGGCACGCCGTAATGTTCGAGCTCATACACCGCCTTGGGCGCTTCGCGGGCGAGATATTCCATCGCATCCGTATCGCCGAGCCAGTCCGAGCCCTTGACCGTGTCATACATATGCCACTGCCAATTGTCCGGCCCCATGTTGCCAAGGCTCGCGGCAATGCCGCCCTGCGCGGCCACGGTATGCGACCGGGTCGGGAAAACCTTGGTCACACAGGCCGTACGCAGACCTTGTTCCGCCATGCCCAGTGTCGCCCGCAAACCGGCGCCACCGGCCCCGACGACCACGACGTCATACTCATGCGTCTCGTATTCGTAAGCAGCCATTCGTTATGTCTCCGGTCTCAAAGGGCGATTTTGGCGATGGCGAAGAGGCCCGCGGCCATGGCACCATAGCTCAACAGGGTCAGCGCCATGATGCAGATCTTCTGCGCCGTGCCATGCACGTAATCCTCAAGCATGATCTGCGCGCCATCGCGGAAATGCTTGAACCCCACGATGATCGTGAGCGCGGCGACAAGCGCCGGGAAGGGCCGGGCGAAATAGGCGACCACCTCGGCATGCGGCGCGCCGAGCATCGGCCCAAAGGTAAAGATGAACAACGGCACCAGCACGAGAAGCCCCGCGCTCGACAGTTTCATCGCCCAGAAGTGATGCACACCGGACTTGGCAGAGCCAAGGCCGACAGCGCGCTTGCGGTCAGTCAGGTAACGCATGGCTGGCCCCTCAGATGATGATGATGGTGAGAATGGTCAGCACGACCGATCCCGCGATGACCGACCAGCCGAGCATCTCGGCCCGCTCCAGTTCGAGCATCAAGGCATTGTCCCAGATCAGGTGCCGCACGCCCGCCAGCAGGTGATACCACAGCGCCCAGAGCGATCCGACCATGATCAGATCCCCGAGGAAACTGGTGACGATCCCGTCAACGGTGGCGAAATACTCCGGCCCCGTCGCCGCCGCGAGAAACCACCAGACCATGAGCAGCGCCCCCAGCAACAGCGCGTTGCCGGTGATCCGCGTCAGGATCGATGTCATCGAGGTCAGTTGCGGCCGATAGATCGTCAGGTGGGGTGAAAGCGGGCGGTCGCCCCTGTTCACATCTGCCATGATGTCGCGTCCTCCAGGCTTGGTGATGCGAGGCAGGCCTCCTGCGCCGCGTCAGTTGCCCCTTTTTAACGTGGCAGAACGGATTGCACAGGGGAAATAAGCGGATTATGCGGCCAATTGCCGACAAATCCACATCTTGTGATCACACTTTCTTTCTCGTGATCACAAGATGTCATCACAAATGGCGAAATCCGCCTCAGACCACGGGCGGCGGCCCGAGCGAGTCGCGCAGCCGCAGCTCTGTGGCCAGCGGCGCCGGCCGTGGCCGCATGGATTGTTCAACCATTTCAACAAGACAGCGCGCCGCGAGCCGCCCCATCTCCTGATGCGGCACATGCACCGTGGTGAGCGCCGGCGTGACCAGCGTCGCCAGCTCGAGATCGTCAAACCCGGTGATCGAGACATCCTCCGGCACCCGCAGCCCGAGCGCCCGCGCCTGACGGATCGCCCCCGCCGCCAAAACATCATTGCCGCACAGAACCGCCGTCGGCGGCGTCTCGCCCTGCATCAATCGCGCAAGTGCCGCGCCGCCCTCGTCCAGCCCATAGCGCGTCTCGATGACCCGAAGCCCCGTTCCGAGCCCCGCCGCCCCCAGCGCATCGCGCAGCCCCTCAAGCCGCGCCCTTGCCCGGTCATTATGCGCCACCGGCGCGCTGATCATCGCCACCCGCCGATGCCCGAGGCGCAGCACCTCCTCCGCCAGCCCCCGCATCGCCGCGCGATTGTCGAACCCCACCGTCGGCAGCGCCGCCTCCGCCCCATAGGTCCAGGCCACCACCGCCGGCAGGCCGCGCTGCGCCAGAAACGCGGTGAGCGTCTCGGCCCGCTCCAACCCGATGAGCAACAGCCCATCCGCCCCCCGCGCCGCCAGCGCCCGCGCCTGCTCTTCCTCGAGATCGGCCCGATAGGATGAACTCGCCACCAAGAGCTGATAGCCCAGCCGCCGCGCCTCTTCCTGAAACGCCTGCAGACCGCGGGCAAAGATCGCATTGGCCATGGTCGGAATGATCGCGCCGATCGTGTTGGTGCGCCGCGCCACCATCGCCCGCGCCCCGAAATTCGGCAGATAGCCCAGCTCGCGCACCGCCTCCAGCACCCGCACCCGCGTGCGTTCCACCACCTTGTCCGGCGCGTTGAGACAGCGCGACACTGTGGCCGTCGACACCCCGGCCATCCGGGCGACATCTTCGAGCGTGGGGTTGGGCGGGACATCTGTCATGGGCGCACTCTAATCTGTCGCGGCAGCAGACGCCAGATCGGGCCCGCCGCGCATGGCACAAATGTAAGCGCTTGCAATAACGCCATGCAAGCGCTTACATTGCCTCTCAAGAGATTCTCCCGCGGCACCCCGCCCGGCCCCCGAAACCCCTTTGCGACAGGATCCCCCATGGCCCGTGACTATCTGAAAAAAGCTCATCTCACCTCGCGCTCCGATGCCTCGGACGTGCATGACACGGTCCGCAAGATCCTCGCCGACATCGAAGCGGGCGGCGATCAGGCCGCCCTCGACTATGCAGCGAAATTCGACAAATACGACGGCAACGTGATGCTCACCGCCGAGGAAATCGACGCCGCCTGCGCCCTCGTCCCGGAAAAGCTCAAGGCCGACATCCGCTTTGCCCATGACAATGTGAAACGCTTTGCCGAGCAGCAGAAATCGACCGTCGCCAATGTCGAATATGAGATCGTGCCGGGGGTGATTGCCGGGCAAAAGGCGATCCCCGTCGATGCGGCAGGCTGTTACGCGCCGGGCGGGCGCTATTCCCACGTCGCCAGCGCCATCATGACCGTGACCACCGCCAAGGTCGCAGGCTGCAAACATATCACCGCCTGCTCGCCGCCGCGCCCCGGCGTCGGCGTGAACCCGGCCATCGTCTATGCCGCCCATATCTGCGGTGCGGACAAAATCATGGCCATGGGCGGGGTGCAGGCCATCGCCGCGATGACCTTCGGCCTCTTCGGCCTGCCCAAGGCCAATATCCTCGTCGGCCCCGGCAATCAGTTCGTCGCCGAAGCCAAGCGCATCCTCTTTGGCCGCGTCGGCATCGACATGATCGCCGGCCCGACCGACAGTCTCATCCTCGCCGACAAGACCGCCGACCCCCATATCGTCGCCACCGATCTGGTGAGCCAGGCCGAACATGGCTACAACTCGCCGGTCTGGCTGGTCACCGATGACCGCGCCCTGGCCGAGGATGTCATGGCCCGCGTGCCCGCGCTGATCGACGACCTGCCCGAGGTCAACCGCGACAATGCCGCCGCCGCATGGCGCGACTATGCCGAGGTGATCCTCTGCGCCGACCGCGAGGAAATGGCCGCAACCTCCGACGATTACGCCCCCGAACATCTCACGGTGCAGGCCGAGGATCTCGACTGGTGGCTCGACCGGCTGACCTGCTACGGCTCGCTCTTCCTCGGCGAAGAGACCACCGTCTCCTATGGCGACAAGGCCACCGGCACCAACCACGTGCTGCCGACCTCCGGCGCGGCGAGCTATACCGGCGGGCTCTCGGTCCATAAATACATGAAGATCGTAACCTGGCAGCGCGCCACCCGCACGGGCTCCAAACCCATCGCCGAGGCCACCGCCCGCATCTCGCGCCTCGAAGGGATGGAGGGCCACGCCCGCGCCGCCGATGTGCGCCTCGCCAAGTATTTCCCCGACGAAACCTTCGATCTGACCGCCCATGGCTGAGCCGATGCACCCCTCCCAGCTCTTTGATCTCACGGGCCGCATCGCCTGTGTCACCGGGGCCAGCTCTGGCCTCGGCCAACATGCGGCAAGCCTGCTCGCCCGCGCCGGGGCGCGGGTGGTGGGCGTCGCCCGCCGGGCCGAGGCGCTCGGGGCCTGGCGCGACGATCTCGGGCCGGACCGCGCCGCCGCCATCGCCGCCGATCTCTCGGACCACGACGCGCTCGGCGATGTGGCCCGCGCCATCGCCGCACCCTTTGGCGCGCCCGATATCGTGGTTCATGCCGCCGGGCTCAACACCCGCCAGCCCGCCGACGAGGTCACGCAAGAGGGCTGGGATGCGACCCTCGCGATCAACCTCACCGCCCCGTTCTTTCTGAGCCAGGCCCTCGTGCCCGCCATGCGCGACCGGGGCTGGGGCCGCATCGTCAACTTCGCCTCCCTGCAAAGCAGCCGCGCCTTTCCCGGCGGGATCGCCTATGGCACCACCAAGGGCGGCGTGACCCAGCTCACCCGCGCCATGGCCGAGGCCTGGTCGCCGCATGGCATCACCGCCAACGCCATCGGGCCGGGCTTCTTCCCGACCGAGCTCACCCAAGCCGTGTTCAGCGACCCCGACCGCGCCGCCCGCAACGCCGCCCAGACCTGCCTTGGCCGCAACGGCACCTTGGCCGATCTCGACGGGCCGCTGCTCTTTCTCTGCTCCGAGGCCTCGTCCTATGTGACGGGACAGCTATTGATGGTCGACGGGGGGTTCACCGCGAAATGAAGGCTCTCATCTACGACGCCCCCGAACAGCTCGGCTATCGCGACACACGCCCCCCCGCCGCCGAGGGCGAGGACCTGCTCATCCGGATCGAGGCGGTGGGCATCTGCGGCTCGGACATGCACGCCTATCTCGGCCATGACGACCGCCGCCCCGCGCCGCTGATCCTCGGCCATGAGGGCGCCGGCGTGATCGAAGGCGGCCCCCGCGACGGCGAACGGGTGACCATCAACCCGCTG
This sequence comes from Roseovarius nubinhibens ISM, assembly GCF_000152625.1. Classification (GTDB taxonomy): domain Bacteria; phylum Pseudomonadota; class Alphaproteobacteria; order Rhodobacterales; family Rhodobacteraceae; genus Roseovarius; species Roseovarius nubinhibens. The sequence goes on from NZ_CH724156.1 coordinate 1,019,091, forward strand.
GTCACCTGCGGCACCTGCCCCGCCTGCCTGGCGGGCCGCGAAAACCTCTGCGCCACGCGGCAGATCATCTCGATGCCGCCCCGCGAAGGCGCTTTCGCGCAATATGTCACCATGCCCGCCCGCAATCTCGTCACCGTGCCGGAGGCCACGCCCCTCACCAAGGCGGCGCTGGCCGAACCGCTGGCGGTGAGCTGGCATGGCGTGCGCCTCGGCCTTGCCGCCCTGCCCGACGACATCACGCCCCGGGCGCTGGTCATCGGCGGCGGTGCCATCGGCCTTGCCGCCGTGCTCGCGCTCCGGGCCATGGGCGGCTATGACATCACCCTGGCCGAGCCCCAGCCCGCCCGCCGCGCCTTTCTGCGCGACCGCTGCGCCGTGCATGCCGTGGAAACCCCCGAAGGTCTCTTCGATCTGGTGGTCGATGCGGTAGGCTTCGCCGCCACCCGCGCCCGCGCCAGCGCCCTCACCCGCCCCGGCGGGGTGATCACCCATATCGGCCTCGGCGAGGATGCGGGCGGGCTCGACATCCGCCGCATGACCTTGCAAGAGATCACCTTTATCGGCACTTATACCTATACGGCGCAGGACTTTCGCGATACGGCCCAGGCCATCTTCGACAACCGCCTCGGCCCGCTCGACTGGACAGAGACACGCAACCTGTCCGACGGGGCAGAGGCCTTTGCCGATCTGCGCGCGGGCCGGGTGGCCAGCCCGAAAATCATCCTGCGGCCCTGGGGCTGATCCCAACGCGCCGCCCTCTGAGGAGACACACCATGTACAAACACATCCTCGTTCCCATGGCGCTCGATCACGGGATCTCGCCCGAAACGCTCGACGTCGCCAAGAAGCTTCTGGCCGAAGGCGGCAAGATCACCGCGCTGCATATCTATGAAATGCCGAGCGGCACGGTCGGCGTCTATCTCGACGAAGAGGTGGTCCGCGCCAGCTTTGAGGCCGCTCGCGAGAAAATGCATGAAAAACTCGCCGACCACCCCGAGGTCGAGCCGGTGATCAAGAAAGGCCACCCCGCCCGCAGCATCGTCGACTATGCCGCAGGCTCCGACATCGACTGTATCGTGATCGGCTCGCACAAACCGGGGCTGCGAGATTTCCTGCTCGGCTCGACCGCGGCCCGGGTCATGCGCTTCGCTTCCTGCTCGGTGCATGTGCGCCGCTGAGCGCGCAACCAGCGCCCCAAAACACCCCCTCAAACGACACCGGCCCCGCATCTCGGATACGGGGCCGGTCTGCAATTAATCCACCTCAGGATCACATCGGCATCAAGGCCCAGTAATCGAGGTCGAGCATCACATCGGGCAGGTATTTCCCATCCTCGCCCTTGAGCATGAAGGGCGCGCCGCCCTTCGTCGCGACAAGCCGCAGCCGGATCGCGCCCACGCCGGGCACCCCGGTCTCGGCCTTGTCGAGAACCTCGGACCAGGCCCGGATCGTATCGCCCGAGAAACAGGGGTTCGCATGCGCCCCACCATTGAGCCCCACGACCATCTGCGCATTGGCCAAACCGTTAAAGCTCAGCGTGCGCGCCATGGAAATCACATGCCCGCCATAGATGAGCCGCCGCCCATCGGGCCGCGACGAGACATCGAAATGCACCTTGGCCGTGTTCTGCCAGAGCCGCGTCGCCATCATATGCTCGGCCTCTTCGACGGTCACCCCATCGACATGGTCAATGGTCTCGCCGATCTCGTAATCGCCCCAGCGATGCGCCTCACCCGCCAGCGTGAAATCGTACTCGTCAAACCGCAGCCCCTCGGGCACCACCAGATCCTCTGCCGCCAGCGCGGGTTTGAGCTCGGGGATCACCACCTCGGGCGCCGGCGCGTCGAGATCGCGCTTGCGCACCATGGCCCAGCGCACATAGTCGATCACCACCTCGTCGCGCTGGTTATGGCCCTTGGTCCGCACCCAGACGACACCGGATTTCCCGTTCGAGTTCTGCTTGACCCCGATCACCTCGGACGTCGACCGGATCGTATCGCCGGCATAGACGGGTTTGAGCCACCGCCCCTCGGCATAGCCCAGATTGGCCAGCGCATTGAGCGACACATCCGGCACCGTCTTGCCGAACACCACATGAAAGGCGGCAATATCGTCCAGCGGGCTCTGCTTCAGGCCACAGGACCGGGCAAACTCATCGGAGGAATAGAGCGCATGCCGCGCCGGGTAGAGCGCATGATAGAGCGCCCGCTCTCCCGCGCCGACACTGCGCGGCACCGCGTGATGGATGGTCTCGCCGACGGTATAATCCTCGAAAAACCGCCCCGGATTGGTCTTGGCCGCCCCCATGATCACTGCGCCCCCAGCTTCATATCCGGGCTGTATTCGGCATCGACCTCCTTGGTCACCGCCTGACCACAGCGCATAACGCCGTTTGACGCATCGAACGCATAGGTCGGATTGCCATAGAGCTCCCACCCCTTGCTCAGCGCCTCGGTCACCTTGTGGCAGAATTTCGACGTGTCGTCTTCGGTCAGCAAACGGTAAATCTTCATGTCTCTACTCCCTTACCCTTCGGCCATCTCGGCCACGGCACGCGCCTTGGCGAGAATACGTTGCGCGGCCACCACATGCAGGTTCTCGACGATCTGCCCGTCGACCACCGCGATCCCCTGCCCCGAGGCCATGCTGTCTTCATAGGCCTTGATCTGACGCTCGGCGAGATCAATCTCGGAACTGGTCGGCGCAAAGGCCTGATTGGCCCCCTCGATCTGCGCCGGATGGATCAGCGTCTTGCCGTCAAAGCCCAGATCCCGCCCCTGCTCGCACTCGGCCTTGAGCCCATCGCCATCACGAAACCGGTTATAGACCCCGTCAATCGCCACGATCCGCGCCGCCCGTGCCGCCATCACGATGGTCTGCAACGCGGTCATCAGCGGCATCCGATCCGCCCGCGACCGACAGCCCAGATCCTTGATCAGATCATTGGTCCCGGTGACCAGCCCCGCCACCCGGCCATGCGCCGCAATCTCGCGCGCGTTGAACACGCTGACCGGCGTCTCCATCATCACCCAGATCGGCATGGTCGGCGGCAAGAGATCGGCCAGCGCATCCACATCCGACGGCGAATTGACCTTGGGCAAGAGGATCGCATCGGCCCCCGCATCGCGCAGCACCCGCACATCCTCGAGCCCCCACTCCGTGGTGAGCGCATTGATCCGCACGATCTTGATCCGCTTGCCATAGCCCCCCTCGCGCAGCGACGCGGCCAGCGTTTCGCGCGCCTCCGCCTTGGCATCCGGGGCCACCGCATCCTCGAGATCGAAGATGATCGCATCCGCCGGCAGGCTTCGCGCCTTGTCGAGCGCCCGCTCCTTCGAGCCGGGGATATAGAGCACGGAACGATAGGGGTGGTTGGTCATGTCCATCGGCGGCACCTCTCGGGGAGTGTGAAATTTTCTTGCGCAGGGATGCCATTTTTTGCCCGAAATGTTCAAGCCCTTTCATGCCGCAACGCAGCGACACCCCTCTTTTCGGGGCAAAGCACGCGGCGTTAACCGTGTTTTCAGGGATCATTCGGCAGGCTGTACCCAGAGCCGGGGCGTGAACCGACCCCCGGCGTGACAGGGGCCCAACCATCTGGAAAGGACTGCGACATGAGAAAACAACTGATGATCGCCTGCACGGCCGGGCTGGCCTTCCTCTCCGGCGGGCTCACCGCCGAAGGTCAGGCACAGAATTGCGCGCCCCGTGACATGGTCGTCGACCGGCTCGCCACAAAATACGGCGAATCCCGGCAGAGCATGGGGCTCGGCTCCAACAACGCGGTGATCGAGGTCTTTGCCTCACCGATCTCCGGCAGCTGGACCATCATCGTCACCACCCCGCGCGGCATCGCCTGCCTCGTGGCCTCCGGTCAGGCCTATGAAACCATGGCCGAGGCGCTGCCCGCCGAGGGCAGCGACGCCTAGCTCAGCGCCACCTGCACAAGCCGCAGCCCGGTGACGATCAGCAACCCGTAGGTGAGCCCAAAGAACCAGCGCTCGGGAATTCGGTGATGGGCCATCACGCCAATCCACGTCCCCGCCAGCGCAAAGGGCAGCAACCACAGGTCGAGCCAGAGCGTCGCCGGGCTGAACATGCCCTGCCCGGCATAGAGCGCGAATTTCAACAGGTTCATCAGGCCAAAGACGAGAACCGTCGTGGCCTGAAACACCGTTTTCGTCACGCCCCGCGCCAACAGGACCACTGCCACCGCCGGCCCGCCGGCATGGCTGACATAGCTGGTGAACCCCGCGAGCCCTGCCAGCGCCCAGACCGCCCAAGGCGGCAGATCCCGGCGCGCGGCGTCACGGCGCGGCCAAAGCCGCCAGGCGACAAAGCCGAGACAAATCACCCCGATGATGAGCCGGAACAGATCCGCATCCGCCACCCGGTAGACCAGCGCCCCGAGCAACACCCCCGGCACCGACGCCAGCAGCAAATGCCGCGCCAGCGCCCAATCCCACTGCCGCCAATAGGCCCGCAATGACGCCGCATCGATCGCCAGCAACAGCGGCAACATGATCGCCAGCGCCGCCCCCGGTGACACGAACAGCGCCAGCACCGCCGCCCCGACAAAGGCCGCGCCTGATCCGAATCCCCCCTTCGAGATGCCCGCAAAGAGCGCCGCCCCCGCGCCCACCGCCATCACCTCCCAGCCCATCTCGCCCATCCGGCCCGCCTTTCAAACGCCCATGCCTGCCAAAATCCCCCGCAATTACGGTACACAACAGTACACAATTGCCCCCTGCGGCACGCTGCACCCTTGCACGCAAGGCGGCAAAGGGCTACGCACTCGGCAACATTCACATTGATGCGGAGACACTCCCATGGCCAGACCCAAGATCGCCCTGATCGGCGCCGGTATGATCGGCGGCACGCTCGCCCATATGGCGGCGATGAAGGAACTCGGCGACGTCGTCCTGTTCGACATTGCCGAAGGCATGCCCGAGGGCAAAGCCCTCGACATCGCGGAATCCGGCCCCTCCGAAGGCTTCGACGCCTCGCTCAAGGGCACCCAATCCTATGCCGATATCGCCGGGGCCGACGTCTGCATCGTCACCGCCGGTGTGCCGCGCAAACCGGGGATGAGCCGCGACGACCTGCTGGGCATCAACCTCAAGGTCATGAAATCCGTCGGCGAAGGCATCAAGGAACACGCGCCCAACGCCTTTGTGATCTGCATCACCAACCCGCTCGACGCCATGGTCTGGGCCCTGCGCGAATTCTCCGGCCTGCCCCACAACATGGTCTGCGGCATGGCCGGCGTGCTCGACAGCGCCCGCTTCCGTCACTTCCTGAGCCTCGAATTCGGCGTCTCGATGCGCGATGTCACCGCCTTCGTGCTCGGCGGCCATGGCGACACGATGGTGCCGCTGGCCCGCTACTCGACCGTCGCTGGCATCCCGCTCCCCGACCTGGTGGACATGGGCTGGACCACCCAGGACAAGCTCGACCAGATCATTCAGCGCACCCGTGACGGCGGCGCCGAGATCGTCGGCCTGCTGAAAACCGGTTCGGCCTATTACGCCCCGGCCACCAGCGCCATCGAAATGGCCGAAGCCTATCTCAAGGACCAGAAACGCGTCCTGCCCTGCGCCGCCCATGTCGACGGGGCCCTCGGCCTCAATGGCATGTATGTGGGCGTGCCCACCGTCATCGGCGCCGGCGGTGTCGAGCGGGTCATCGACATCAAGATGACCTCCGACGAACAGGCGATGTTCGACAAATCGGTCGACGCGGTCAAAGGTCTCGTCGAGGCCTGCAAAGGCATCGACAGCACGCTGGCCTGATCGCCGCGGCATGACTGCAAAGGGCGTCCCTCGGGGCGCCCTTTTTTCTTTGCATACGAATGGCTTGGCCTCCCTGCGCCCCTGCACAAAACCGCGCCGGTTTGATCCCATTGCCGCGCTGTGGCACAGTGCCGCCATCCCCCCTCCACTGGGCCCCGGCACATCGCGGCGGTGATTCTTTCCACAGGACGCAGCCGCCCTTGTGATCACAGGAAAATATCATGTGATCACAAATCCGCGAAAATCCGCGCAATTTTCCGCAACAGCCCAGAAACCGCTTTAATTCCCTCGCAACCTGCCCAGTATACCAAGGCAATCGCACCAACACGGGATAGGTTTATGAACATCCACGAGTATCAGGCGAAGGCGCTGCTTCGCTCTTACGGCGCGCCGGTTTCCGATGGCCGGGTCGTGCTTCGCGCAGAAGAGGCGAAGACCGCCGCAGGCGAAATGGACGGCCCTCTCTGGGTGGTCAAGGCACAGATCCACGCGGGCGGCCGCGGCAAGGGCTCCTTCAAAGAGGCCGGCGCCGGTGAAGCAGGCGGCGTGCGTCTCGCCAAATCGGTCGAAGAGGCCGCCGAAGAGGCCAAGCGCATGCTCGGCCGCACCCTGGTGACCAAACAAACCGGCCCCGCCGGCAAACAGGTCAACCGCATCTATATCGAAGACGGCTCGGGCATCGAAAAGGAATTCTACCTCGCCCTGCTCGTCGACCGGCAGACAAGCCGCGTCTCCTTCGTCGCCTCCACAGAGGGCGGCATGGACATCGAGGAAGTCGCCGAAAGCACCCCTGAGAAAATCCTCAGCTTCTCGGTCGATCCGGCCACCGGCTATCAGCCCTTCCACGGCCGTCGCATCGCCTTCAACCTCGGTCTCGAGGGCAAGCAGGTCAAACAATGCGTTTCGCTGATGGGCACGCTCTACAAGATGTTCCTCGAAAAGGACATGGAGATGCTCGAGATCAACCCGCTGATCATCACCGACGCGGGCGATCTGAAATGCCTCGACGCCAAGATGGGCTTTGACGGCAACGCGATCTATCGCCACGCCGACATCGCCGAGCTGCGCGACACCACCGAAGAAGACCCCAAAGAGCTCGAAGCGTCGAAATACGACCTCAACTATATCGCGCTCGACGGTGAAATCGGCTGCATGGTGAACGGCGCGGGCCTCGCCATGGCGACCATGGACATCATCAAGCTCTACGGTGCCGAACCCGCCAACTTCCTCGACGTGGGCGGTGGCGCGACCAAGGAAAAGGTCACCGAGGCGTTCAAGATCATCACCTCCGACCCCAACGTCAAAGGCATCCTCGTCAACATCTTCGGCGGCATCATGCGCTGTGACGTGATCGCCGAGGGCGTCGTCGCCGCGGTCAAGGAAGTGGGCCTCAAGGTGCCGCTCGTCGTCCGCCTCGAAGGCACCAATGTCGAAGAGGGCAAGGCCATCATCAACAATTCCGATGTCGATGTGATCGCCGCCGACGACCTCAAGGATGGCGCCGAAAAGATCGTCAAGGCGGTCAAGGGCTAACGCGACGGGCGGGCCCGGCGCCCGTCCTTTCGCCATGGCGGGCCTCAACCCCCGCCCCAACGGATTTCAAAGGAGAACGCCAAAATGGCAGTCCTCGTAGACAAGAATACCAAAGTTATCTGCCAGGGCCTCACCGGCTCGCAGGGCACGTTTCACAGTGAACAGGCCATCGCCTACGGCACCCAGATGGTCGGCGGCGTGACCCCCGGCAAGGGCGGTCAGACCCATCTCGACCTGCCCGTTTTCGACAGCGTCCACGAAGCCATGGACCGCACCAGCGCGGATGCATCGGTGATCTACGTGCCGCCCCCCTTCGCGGCCGACTCGATCCTCGAGGCCATCGACGCCCAGATGCCGCTCATCGTCTGCATCACCGAAGGCATCCCGGTGCTCGACATGATGCGCGTCAAACGCGCGCTCGAAGGCTCGAAATCGACCCTCATCGGCCCCAACTGCCCCGGCATCATCACCCCCGACGCCTGCAAGATCGGCATCATGCCCGGCCATATCCACAAACGTGGCTCGGTCGGCGTCGTGTCGCGCTCGGGCACGCTCACCTATGAGGCGGTCAAACAGACCACCGATGTGGGCCTCGGCCAGTCGACCTGCGTCGGCATCGGCGGCGACCCGATCAAGGGCACCGAACATATCGACGTGCTCGAATGGTTCCTCGCCGATGACGAGACCGAGAGCATCATCATGATCGGGGAAATCGGCGGCAGCGCCGAAGAAGAGGCCGCTCAGTTCCTCGCCGATGAGAAAAAGAAAGGCCGCTGGAAGCCGACCGCCGGCTTCATCGCCGGGCGCACCGCGCCTCCGGGCCGCCGCATGGGCCATGCCGGTGCCATCGTCGCCGGTGGCAAGGGCGGGGCCGACGACAAGATCGAAGCGATGAAATCCGCAGGCATCGTCGTCGCCGAGAGCCCCGCAGGTCTGGGCGAAGCCGTTCTGGCCGCCATCGGGTAAGTGACCGGGCCGCGCGCATATCGTGGCCGGGCCGTCCCACCGGACGGCTCGGCCGCTGTGCCGCCCCCGCTCGCTCTCCCAACCGACCTGCGCAGGCCCCGGCCCGGCGCAGGTTTTGCGTTACCACCGGTCCCAACCCAATAGAGGTGACATCATGACCGACCAATCCCCCAATGATCAGTTCCATGCCTCCAGCTTCATGCAGGGGCATAATGCCGAGTATCTCGAACAGCTTTACGCCCGCTACGCCACCGATCCCAACGCCGTGGATGAGGCCTGGCAGGCGTTCTTCGCCCAGCTCGGGGATGGCGAGGTCGAGGTCAAACGCGAGGCCGCCGGCCCCTCCTGGGCCCGGGCCGACTGGCCGCCGATGCCCCAAGATGATGTCACCGGGGCGCTGACCGGGGATTACCCGCCCGAGGTCGAAGCCGCCGATAAGACCCGCAAGATCACCGCCAAGGCCGCCGAAAAAGGCGTCGAGATTTCCGACGCCGCCGTGCAACAGGCGGTGCTCGACAGCGTGCGCGCCTTGATGCTCATCCGCGCCTACCGCATCCGCGGCCATCTCGTCGCCGATCTCGATCCGCTCGGCCTGCGCGAAATGCCCTACCGGCCCGAGCTTGATCCGAAATCCTACGGTTTCACCGAGGCCGACATGGACCGGCCGATCTTCATCGACAATGTGCTCGGTCTCGAAGTGGCCTCGATCCGCGAGATCCTCAGCATCGTGCGCCGCACCTATTGCGGCACTTTCGCGCTGCAATACATGCATATTTCCAACCCCGAGGAATCCGCCTGGCTCAAGGAGCGGATCGAAGGCTATGACAAGGAAATCACCTTCACCCGCGAGGGCCGCAAGGCGATCCTGAACAAGCTGGTCGAGGCGGAAGGCTTCGAAAAATACCTTCACGTCAAATACATGGGCACCAAACGCTTTGGTCTCGACGGCGGCGAGAGCCTGATCCCCGCGATGGAGCAGATCATCAAGCGCGGCGGTCAGCTCGGCGTCAAGGACATCGTCATCGGCATGCCGCACCGTGGCCGGCTCTCGGTGCTCGCCAATGTGATGGGCAAACCCTACCGCGCCATTTTCAACGAATTCCAGGGCGGCAGCTTCAAGCCCGAGGATGTCGACGGCTCCGGCGATGTGAAATACCACCTCGGCGCCTCGTCCGACCGCGAATTTGACGGCAACACCGTGCACCTGTCGCTCACCGCCAACCCGAGCCACCTCGAAGCGGTGAACCCCGTGGTGCTCGGCAAGGTCCGCGCCAAACAGGACCAGAACAACGACAGCGACCGGATCTCGGTGCTGCCGATCCTGCTGCATGGCGACGCGGCCTTTGCCGGCCAGGGCGTCGTGGCCGAATGTTTCGGCCTCTCGGGCCTGCGCGGCCATAAAACCGGCGGCACCATCCATATCGTGGTGAACAACCAGATCGGCTTTACCACCGCGCCACATTTCTCGCGCTCCTCGCCCTATCCGACCGACATCGCGCTGATGGTCGAGGCGCCGATCTTCCACGTCAACGGCGACGACCCCGAGGCGGTGGTGCACGCCGCCCGCGTCGCCATCGAGTTCCGCCAGCGGTTCAAGAAGGACGTGGTCATCGACATGATCTGCTATCGCCGCTTCGGCCATAACGAGGGGGATGAACCGATGTTCACCAACCCCGTCATGTACAAGAAGATCAAAAAGCAAAAGACCACCCTGTCGCTCTACACCGACGTGCTGATCAAGGACGGTCTCATCCCCGAGGGCGAGATCGAGGATATGAAGGCGGCGTTCCAGGCCTTCCTCGCGGACGAGTTCGAGGCCGGCAAGGATTACCGCCCGAACAAGGCCGACTGGCTCGACGGCAAATGGAAACATCTCGACCGCAAGGACGAGGATTACCAGCGCGGCGAAACCGCCATCAAGGCCAAGACCTTCGATGAAATCGGCCGCGCCCTGTCGACCGCGCCGGACGGTTTCCCGCTGCACAAGACCGTGCAGCGCCTGCTGGAAAACAAGGCCAACATGTTTGAGACCGGCAAGGCCATCGACTGGGCCACGGCCGAGGCGCTGGCCTTTGGCTCGCTCCTCACCGAAGGTTTCCCGGTCCGCCTCTCGGGTCAGGATTGTACCCGCGGCACCTTTAGCCAGCGCCACTCCGGCCTGATCAACCAGGACACCGAAGAGCGCTACTACCCGCTCAACAACATCCGCAAGGGGCAGGCCCATTTCGATGTCATCGACTCGATGCTGTCGGAATATGCGGTGCTCGGCTTTGAATATGGCTACACGCTGGCCGAACCCAACGCCCTCACCCTCTGGGAGGCCCAGTTCGGCGATTTCGCCAATGGCGCGCAGATCATGTTTGATCAGTTCGTCAGCTCCGGCGAGAGCAAATGGCTCCGCATGTCCGGCCTCGTCTGCCTGCTGCCGCATGGCTACGAGGGCCAGGGCCCGGAACATAGCTCGGCGCGGCTCGAACGCTTCTTGCAGATGTGCGGTCAGGACAACTGGATCGTCGCCAACTGCACGACGCCCGCCAACTATTTCCACATCCTGCGCCGTCAGCTGCACCGCACCTTCCGCAAGCCGCTGATCCTGATGACCCCGAAATCGCTGCTGCGCCACCGGCTCTGCATCTCGAACAAGGAAGACTTTACCAAAGGCTCCTCCTTCCACCGGGTGCTCTGGGACGATGCGCAACAGGGCCATTCCGACACGAAACTGGTGGCCGATGATAAAATCCGCCGCGTCGTGGTCTGCTCGGGCAAGGTCTATTTCGACCTGCTCGAGGAACGCGACAAACGCGGGCTCGACGATGTCTACCTGCTGCGCGTCGAACAGTTCTACCCCTTCCCGGCCATCTCCATGGTCAAGGAAATGGAACGGTTCACCAATGCCGATGTCGTCTGGTGTCAGGAAGAGCCCAAGAACCAGGGCGCCTGGAGCTTTATCGAACCCAATCTCGAATGGGTGCTGACCCGCATCAAGGCCAAGCACACCCGCCCCATCTATGCCGGCCGCTCGGCGTCGGCCTCGCCCGCCACGGGCCTGGCCTCGGCACATAAGCAACAGCAAGAAGCGCTGGTCGACGCCGCGCTCACCATCGAAGGGAATTAATTCATGAGCACCGAAGTTCGCGTCCCCACGCTGGGCGAATCCGTGACCGAAGCCACCGTCGCCACCTGGTTCAAGAAACCGGGCGATGCCGTGGCGCAGGATGAAATGCTCTGCGAGCTGGAAACCGACAAGGTCACCGTCGAAGTGCCCGCCCCCGCCGCTGGCACCATGGGCGAGATTGTCGCCGCCGAAGGCGACACCGTCGGCGTCGACGCCCTGCTCGCCACCATCGTCGCGGGCGATGCCAAACCCGCCGGCAACACGGGCTCGCCCAAGGATGACGCCCCCGCCGCCAAACCCGCCTCCGGTGGCGACGCGGCCAAAGGCAACACCGATGTCATGGTGCCGACGCTTGGCGAATCCGTGACCGAGGCGACCGTCTCCACCTGGTTCAAAAAGGTCGGCGACAGCGTGAGCCAGGACGAAATGCTCTGCGAGCTTGAAACCGACAAGGTCTCGGTCGAGGTCCCCGCCCCGGCGGCTGGCACCATCGTCGAAATCTTGGCCCAAGAAGGCGACACCGTGCAGGCCAATGGCCGTCTCGCGGTGCTCTCCGGCTCGGCCGATGGCACCATCACCCCCGACACCCGCCCCGAGGCTTCCGCCGCCGACGCGGCCCCGGCCCCTGCCGCCTCTGGTTCTGGCCGCTCGGATGTCGAAGACGCGCCCTCCGCCAAAAAGGCCATGGCCGAGGCCGGTCTCAACCGCGACCAGGTCACCGGCACCGGCCGCGACGGCCGCGTGATGAAGGATGACGTGGCCCGCGCCGCCGCCGCCGGTGCCGCCACAGGAGCCAGCGCCTCGGCCCCGGCCCCTGCAGCACCCGCCGCCCCGCGCGCCGTCTCGGCCGACGATGCCGCCCGCGAGGAACGGGTCAAGATGACCCGCCTGCGCCAGACCATCGCCCGCCGCCTCAAGGACAGCCAGAACACCGCCGCGATGCTCACCACCTATAACGAGGTGGACATGACCGAGGTCATGGCGCTGCGCAACGAGTACAAGGACCTGTTCCTGAAGAAACACGGTGTCAAACTCGGCTTCATGTCCTTCTTCACCAAGGCCTGCTGCCACGCGCTCAAAGAAGTGCCCGAGGTCAACGCCGAAATCGACGGCACCGACATCGTCTATAAAAACTTCGTGCATATGGGCATCGCCGCCGGCACCCCCACCGGGCTCGTCGTGCCGGTGATCCGCGACGCCGACAGCATGTCCTTCGCCGCCATCGAAAAGGCCATCGCCGAAAAAGGCGCCCGCGCCCGCGACGGCAAGCTCTCCATGGCGGAAATGCAGGGCGGCACTTTCACCATCTCCAACGGTGGCGTCTACGGCTCGCTGATGTCCTCGCCGATCCTCAACCCGCCGCAATCGGGCATCCTTGGCATGCACAAGATCCAGGACCGCCCGATGGCGATCAACGGCAAGGTCGAAATCCGCCCGATGATGTATCTGGCGCTGAGCTATGACCACCGCATCGTCGACGGCAAAGGCGCGGTCACCTTCCTCGTCCGCGTCAAAGAAGCGCTCGAAGACCCCCGCCGCCTGCTGATGGATCTCTGATCCTTGCGCAGGTCTCGTGACATCGGGCAACGCCCGACCCTGGGAGGGCGTCTCACGCCCTCCCGTGAGGAGGCTCAGACCCCCCAATGACCCCCGAGCTCAACGCCCTCACCCTCGCCGCCCTCCTCCAGGGGCTGCAATTCCTCGCCTATTCGGTGCAGGCCAATCTCGACGTGGGCCCGGGCTATGCCATGTCGGCCCGCGACCGCGAACCCTCGCGGCCGCTCTCGATCCATGGCGGGCGGCTGCAACGGGCGCTCACCAACCATTTCGAAGGGCTCATCCTCTTCACCATCGCGGTGCTGGTCACCACCCTCTCGGGCCAGTCCACCGCCTTCACCGCCGCCTGCGCCTGGATCTACCTCGCCGCCCGCCTGGCCTATGTGCCCGCCTATTACTTCGGCCTGCGCCCCTGGCGCTCGCTGGTCTGGGCCGTGGGGTTTCTCGCCACCATGGCCATGCTCTTCGCCGCGCTGCTATGATGCCGCCCAACGCCGCATCTTCTGGCGCGAAATATCCCGGGGGGTTCGGGGGGCTGGCCCCCCGTCCCGCCACTGACAAAAGGACCAAACCCAATGGCAAGCTATGACGTCATCGTAATCGGTGCAGGCCCCGGCGGCTATGTCGCCGCCATCCGCTGCGCGCAACTGGGACTGAAAACCGCCTGCGTCGAAGGCCGCGACACGCTCGGCGGCACCTGCCTCAACGTCGGCTGCATCCCGTCCAAGGCCCTGCTGCACGCCTCGCATATGCTGCATGAGGCGGAACACAACTTCGCCAAGATGGGGCTCAAGGGCAAATCCCCCTCGGTCGATTGGCCCGGCATGCTCGCCTATAAGGACGACGTCATCGGCCAGAACACCAAAGGCGTCGAATTCCTCTTCAAAAAGAACAAGATCGACTGGCTCAAGGGCTGGGGCTCGATCCCCGAAGCGGGCAAGGTCAAGGTCGGCGACGAGGTCCATGAGGCCAAGAACATCATCATCGCCTCCGGCTCCGAGGCCGCCTCGCTCCCCGGTGTCGAGGTGGACGAGAAAATCGTCGTGACCTCCACCGGCGCGCTGGAACTGCCCAAGGTGCCCAAGAAACTCGTGGTGATCGGCGCCGGCGTCATCGGGCTCGAACTGGGCTCGGTCTATGCCCGCCTCGGCTCCGAGGTCACGGTGATCGAATATCTCGACGCGGTCACCCCCGGCATGGATGCCGAGGTGCAGAAAACCGTGCAGCGCATGCTCAAGAAACAGGGCATGTCTTTCATCATGGGCGCCGCCGTGCAGAAAACCGAGGCCACCAAGACCAAGGCCAAGGTCCATTACAAGCTGCGCAAGGACGACAGCGAACATGTGCTCGACGCCGATGTGGTGCTCGTCGCCACCGGCCGCAAACCCTATACCGACGGTCTCGGGCTCGAGGCGCTCGGCGTCGAGATGTCCCAGCGCGGCCAGATCAAGACCGACGATCACTGGCAGACCAACGTCAAGGGCATCTATGCCATCGGCGACGCGATCGACGGGCCGATGCTCGCCCACAAGGCCGAGGACGAAGGCATGGCCGCCGCCGAGGTCATCGCCGGCAAGGCGGGCCATGTGAACTATGGCGTCATCCCCGGCGTGATCTACACCCACCCCGAGGTCGCCACCGTCGGCAAGACCGAGGACCAGCTCAAGGAAGAAGGCCGCGCCTATAAGGTCGGCAAGTTCTCCTTCATGGGCAATGGCCGCGCCAAGGCGGTCTTTGCGGGCGACGGCTTCGTGAAACTTCTGGCCGACAAGGACACCGACCGCATCCTTGGCTGCCACATCATCGGCCCGGGCGCCGGCGACCTGATCCACGAGGTCTGCGTCGCGATGGAGTTCGGCGCCTCCGCCGAAGACCTCGCCATGACCTGCCACGCCCACCCGACCTATTCCGAGGCGGTGCGCGAGGCGGCGCTGGCCTGTGGCGACGGCGCGATCCACAGCTGATCCCGCCCCGCAAAACGACATCAGGCGCCGGGGATCCCCTCCGGCGCCTTTTTCATGCCCGCCTTTTTCATGCCCGCTGTTTCATGCCCGCTGTTTCATGCCCGATGTGCAAAGGTTAACGCGACCCGCTGTGGCGAAAAGACCCACTGTCGTCTTGCTGCCGTAATACCGACAGGATACCGACGTCCCAAATCGTGGTTAACGCGGGCCTCACCACAGGCTCTTGGCGGCGCGCTCGGGCCAGGCTGCATCATAGGCCGCGCCCCCCACTTCCCCGTCGGTCTGCTCGGCCAGAATATCGCCCATACTGGGCAGGCCCGCGCTCTCATCCGGCCCCCAGAGCCCGGCCCGCATCACCGCCCGCGCGCATTGGCTATAGATCTCGCCGATACGGATCACGATCACCGATCTCGGCCGCCGCCCCCGGTCCTCGAACCGGTCACAGAGCGCCGCATCGACACTGATCCGCGCCCGCCCGTTGATACGCACCACATTGGTCGATCCCGGCACCATGAACATCAGAGACACACGGTCATCCGTCACGATATTTCGCAGCGAATCCATACGGTTATTGCCCCGCCAATCGGGCATGAGCAGGGTTTGATCATCGAGCTCGGTCACCACCCGGCCATCGTCGCCGCGCGGACTTCCGTCGGTGCCCTCCGGCCCCACGGTCGACAGCACGCAAAACCGCGACGCCATGATCCACTGGCGATAGAGCGGCGTCATCCGATGCGCCACCTTGCGGATCGAGGCCGCGCCCGGCGTCCCATAGATCGCCTCGAGCGTCGCAATATCCTCAACCCACTCCGTCATCGCCTAGCCCTCGAACCCTGCCTCGCGCGCCAGCCGCTCCGACGCGCCTTCCACCGCCTGCTCCAACTCGGCCATAAAGGCCTCCTTGCTCTTGCCCGGCGCGATTTCGGGTAGGAATTCCACCACCGCCAACCCCGGCTTGCGATAGATCCCCCGCTTCGGCCAGAACAGGCCCACATTCGTTGCCACCGGCACGCAGGGCTGGCCAAGCTCTTGATACAAAACGGCGGTTCCGACCTTATAGGGTGCCTTGACCCCGGGCGGAATGCGCGTGCCCTGCGGATAGATGATGAGCTGCCCGGGCGCGGCACGGCCCTTTTCGACATCGTTAACCATCTTCTTGATAGCCTGGCTGCGCTTGCCGCGATCCACCGGCACACAGCCCAGCTTGAGCGCATATTGCCCGATGATCGGCGCATAGACCAATTCGCGCTTCATGATGAACTTGCCGGCGGGGATCGACATGAAGATGAGAATGATATCGAGAAAGGATTGATGCTTGGCCGCGATCATGACCTCACCTTGCGGTGGCGTGCCGCGCACCTCGGTGCGAATGCCCACCATCCAGCGCGCCGACCAGATGGCCCAGCGCGACCAGGCCTTGCAGGCGCCAATCGCGCCGCGGCGGCTGAGCAGAGCCCAAGGCAGGTACACAACCCCGATGGGCAGCATCATGAAATAGATCTGCATCACATAGATCAGCGACCGCAGCCATTGGACCGCATAGCTCATGCCATATTCTCCAACGTCCGCCGCGCCGCCGCCCGGGTCGCCGCATAGGCCACCGCGCCCGCCAGAAGCGGGATCAACAGCGGCCAGAGCCAATGCCAACCCTGAAAGCCAAGGCCGGTCAGGAACCCGCCCGCCACATCCGTGCTCGGCAGGATCAGCGTCGCGAGCACCCCGGCGATCATGCCGACGCCCGCCCCCATCAGCCCGCGCAGGGTGAACCGACGCTCAAACGCCTGCGCGATATAGCCATCCGTGGCCCCCACCAGCCGCAGCACCGAAATCACCTGCGCATTGGCCGAGAGCGCCGCATTCGCCGCCAGCGTGATCATCGCCGCCATCGTGCCGCCAATCAGGAGAAGCGACAGCCAGCCCAGCAGCCGCAGCCGTGACGCCGCCGAGATCAGCGGCTTGCGCCAGCGCGTATGATCGTCGAGCACCGCCCCCGGTGCCTCCGCCGAGAGCCGCAGCCGCAGCCCGTCCGCGTCATAGCCGTCGCCCTCTTCGATGATCTCGATGAGCCGCGGAATGGGCAGCCGCTCGACCGGCAGATCGGGGCCGAACCACGGCTCGAGCAGGGCCTTTTGTTCGTCACTGGTGAGCGTCCGCGCCGAGGCGATCCCCGGCGTCGTCTTGAGCACCTTGAGCGCGGCATCGGTCTGCGCCTGGATCTGCCCCTCAGGGGCCGAAATCCGCAGCGTCGAGGCCCGCGCCAGCTCGTCGCCCCAACGATCCGCCAGCCGCGACGTGGCCAGCGACAAGGCCAGCGCAAACACCGCGAGAAAGGCCATCGCCCCGGCGCTGAAAAGCGTCAACCAAGCGGTAAACCCGGTCGGCGGCACCACCCGGTCCGCCTGGCTATCACCAATGATAAGCCCCGAGAAACGTTCAACAAATTGACCAAAGAGCTCTTTCACAGATCCGCCCCCGCCAATTGCAGCCGCCGGTTTGAGATGCGCAGCACCCGCGCTTGAACCTGGCTCTTGGCGGCGCGGATCAACCCGAGGTCATGGGTCGCGATCATCACCGTCTTGCCCATCCGGTTGAGCTCAATCAACAGCCGCAACAGCCGCTGCGACATCTCCCAATCGACGTTGCCGGTGGGCTCGTCGGCGAGGATCACATCGGGCGACATGATCACCGCCCGCGCCAGCGCCGCCCGTTGCCGTTCCCCACCCGAGAGCTCTGGCGGCAACGCCTCGGCCCGCGATTTGAGACCGACCCAATTCACCAGCTCGCGCAGGTTGGCCCCTTCATTGAGCATATCGCGCCCCGACACCGTCAGGGGCAGGGCGATGTTTTCCTCGACGCTGAGATGGTTGAGAAACTGGCAATCCTGATGCACCACCCCGATCCGCCGCCGCGCCAGCGCGATGTCGTCCCGATCAAGCGATCGCACGTCCCGATCAAACAACTGCACCTGCCCCGCCGTCGGAAACAGCGCGCCATAGCACAGCTTCAGCAAGGTGGTTTTCCCGGCCCCCGAAGGCCCGGTGAGGAAATGGAAAGACCCCGGCTGCAGTCGCAGCGATATGTCGCTGAGCAACTCGCCCCCGCCATAGCTATAGGCCACATTTTCAAGCTCGATCACACGCGCCCTTTCCCATCCTGCCCGTTTCCTAAATGCCTCAGAGCCGCGCCTCTTGCAATCGGGGGTCGCAAATCCTTTGCTCTTTTCCGCCAATCCTTTACACCTTATGGTGTTGGCAAGGACAAGACGGCCCGGGCAACGGGACCGGCCAAGAGGTTCAGACAGGTGATTTCATGCGACTGACCTGCCCCAATTGCGAGGCGACATATGAGGTGCCTGACGACGTGATCCCCGAAGCGGGACGCGACGTGCAATGCTCCAATTGCGGGGATACATGGTTTCAGCACCACCCTGATCACCTGCCGCAAACCGCCGATCACCCGCAGGACGATCCGTCTCAGGACGCCGACGATTATGACGACACGGCCCTCGATGACGAAGAGGACGACCTGCCCGACCTCGGCCGCGGCACCGCCGCCGCCGCAGGCTCGCCCCTCGCCTCCGAAGAGGACAGCGACGCAGACATCGCCCGCGACATGTGGCAGGACCCAGAGCCCGAGGATCACGACGCCGCCGCGAGCGACGCCCCCCTCGCCGGCCAGCCCCGCCGCGCCATCGATCCCGAGGTGCGCGGCATCCTGCAAGAAGAGGCCGAACGCGAAAGCCGCGCCCGCGCCGAAGAACGCGCCCGGCTCGAGACCCAGCCAGAGCTCGGCCTCGACGACGAGGACGAGACCAGCCGCCGCACCCGCGAGGCCCGCACCCGCATGGCCCGCCTGCGCGGCGAACCGGACCCCGAGGATGACGCCGAAATCGCCAGCGCCACAATCGACCCGACCTCGCGCCGCGACCTGCTGCCCGATATCGACGAAATCAACTCGTCCCTGCGCTCCGAAGGCGAGGCCGCGGCGGGCAGTTTCAACGAAGATGACTATCCGGCCCTGCCGCCCCGCAAACGCGGCGGTTTTCGCTTTGGCTTCTTTCTGATCCTCATCCTCGCCGGGCTTGGCCTGCTGGCCTATATGCTGGCGCCGATGATCAAGGAAAACGTCCCGCAAGCGGCCGATCAGGTCGATGCCTACGTCGCCCAAGTCGACAGTTTCCGGCTCTGGCTCGACGATCAGGCGCGGCTCTTGCTGGCCTGGCTCGACAGCAAATCGGGCAGCGGCGCGGGGGAATAACCCGCGCCCGAAAACGCGGTCTGGACGCCGCCCAACCGCCACTTTATAACGCCCTCATGTTGCGGATAGACGCGATCATTATTCGAATTACCTGCCCGGCGCTCTGATCCAGACGAGCCGCCGGGACAAGGCGTATGGACCTTTCCGCGCCGCCCCAGACCTGACCCTCCGACCTATCGAACCGAAGGACGCCGTCCAATGTGCGCCGCTGACACCCAGACGCCCGACTACAAAGACACCCTGAACCTGCCCGAAACCGATTTCCCGATGCGCGCGGGCCTGCCCAAGCGCGAGCCGGAATGGCTCGCCCGCTGGCAAAAGCTCGACGTGTATCACCGCCTGCGTCAGGCCGAGGGGCGCAAGCCCTTCACCCTGCATGACGGCCCGCCCTATGCCAACGGCCACCTGCATATCGGTCACGCGCTCAACAAGACGATCAAGGACATGATCGTCCGCTCGCATCAGATGATGGGCTTTGACGCGCGCTACATCCCCGGCTGGGATTGTCACGGGCTTCCGATCGAATGGAAGATCGAGGAACAATACCGCAAGAAGGGCCGCGACAAGGATCAGGTGCCGATCAACGATTTCCGCGCCGAATGCCGCAAGTTCGCCGATGAATGGGTCGATGTGCAGCGTCAGGAATTCAAGCGTCTGGGCATCACCGGCAATTGGGAAAAACCCTATCTCACGATGGATTTCCACGCCGAGCGGGTGATCGCCGAAGAGTTCATGAAGTTCCTGATGAACGGCACGCTCTATCAGGGGTCCAAACCCGTCATGTGGTCGCCCATCGAAAAGACCGCGCTGGCCGAGGCCGAGGTCGAGTATCACGACAAGGAAAGCTTTACCATCTGGGTGAAGTTCAAGGTCGTGAATGGCGGCGATCTCGATGGCGCACAGGTCGTCATCTGGACCACCACCCCCTGGACGATTCCGTCGAACAAGGCCGTGGTCTATGGCAAGGACATTGCCTATGGGCTCTACGAGGTCACTGGCACGCCCGACGAATGCTGGGCCAATGTCGGCGACCGCTATCTGCTGGCCGACAATCTGGCCGCCGATGTCTTTGGCCGTGCGCGTCTTGGCGATGATCAATGGACACGCCTGCGCGACGTCACCACGGACGAGCTCGCCGGTCTCTCGCTGCAGCACCCGCTGGCCGGGGCCGAAGGCGGTGAGGGCGAATGGGATGACCTTCGCGACTTCCGCGCGGCGGAGTTCGTGACCGACACCGAAGGCACGGGTTTCGTCCATTGCGCGCCCTCGCACGGGATGGAGGAATACGAGCTCTACCGCGATCTCGGCATGCTCGAGCAGGTGATCACCTATAACGTGCTCGACGACGGGTCTTTCCGGCCCGGCCTGCCCTTCTTTGGCGGCAAATACATCCTCAACCGCAAGGGCGGCGAGGGCGATGCCAACAAGACGGTGATCGACAAGCTGGTCGAGGTCGGCGGGCTGCTGGCGCGTGGCAAGATCAAGCACAGCTATCCGCATAGCTGGCGCTCCAAGGCGCCGGTGATCTACCGCAACACGCCGCAGTGGTTTGCCGCCATCGACAAGGTGGTGGGCGATGGGCTCGACACCCATGGCAAGACCATCCGCGAACGCGCCCTGACCGAGATCGACAATGTGAATTGGGTGCCGCGCACCGGCCGCAACCGGCTCTATTCGATGATGGAGGCGCGCCCCGATTGGGTGCTCAGCCGTCAGCGGGCCTGGGGCGTGCCGCTCACCTGTTTCACCAAGAAAGGCGCGCTGCCCACCGAGGAGGATTTCCTGCTCCGCAACCCCGAGGTCAACGCCCGCATCGCCGAGGCCTTTGAGGTCGACGGCGCCGATGTCTGGTATCAGGACGGCGCCAAGGAACGGTTCCTCGGCGGCATCGTGAACCCCGAGGATTACGATCAGGTTTTTGACATTCTCGACGTCTGGTTTGACAGCGGCTCGACCCATGCCTTTGTGCTGCGCGACCGCGAGGACGGCACCGAGGATGGCATCGCCGATGTCTATATGGAAGGCACCGACCAACACCGGGGCTGGTTCCATTCGTCGCTTCTGCAGTCGGTGGGCACCACCGGCCGCGCGCCCTATCGCAACGTGGTGACCCATGGCTTCACGCTCGATGAAAAGGGCCTGAAGATGTCGAAATCCATCGGCAACACCATCGTGCCGCAGCAGGTGGTCGACCAATATGGCGCCGACATCCTGCGCCTTTGGGTGGCCCAGACCGACTATACCGCCGATCAGCGGATCGGGCCGGAGATCCTCAAAGGCACCGCCGACAGCTATCGCCGTCTGCGCAACACGGTGCGCTTCATGCTCGGCGCGCTGGCCCATTTCGACGAGAGCGACCGGGTCGAGGCCGAGGCCATGCCCGAGCTCGAACAATGGGTGCTGCACCGTCTCGCCGAGCTCGATCACAAGGTCCGCAAGGGTTATGGCGCCTATGACTTCCAGGGCGTGTTCCAGGCGCTGTTCCAGTTCTGCACCGTCGATCTGTCGGCCTTCTATTTCGACATCCGCAAGGACGTGCTCTATTGCGATGGCGACAGCGCCGAACGCCGGGCCGCGCGCACCGTGCTCGACCTACTGTTCCACCGTCTGACCACATGGCTCGCGCCGATCCTCGTCTTCACCATGGAAGAGGTCTGGCTGTCGCGCTTCCCCGGTGACGAGAGCTCGGTCCATCTCATCGACATGCCGGCCACCCCCGCCGATTGGCTCAACGAGCCGCTGGCGGCGAAATGGGCGCAGGTGCGTCGCGCCCGCCGTGTCGTCACCGCCGCGCTCGAAGTGCAGCGGACCGAGAAGGTCATCGGCTCGTCGCTCGAGGCGGCGCCGGTGGTGCATGTGCGCGAACCGGAAACGCTGGCGATCCTGAAATCGGTGCCGTTCGAGGATATCTGCATCACTTCGGACATCTCGCTGACCAAGGACCCGAGCCCGTCGGAAGCCTTCCGCATGCCCGAGACCGACGGCATCACCGTGGTGTTCGAGAAGGCCGAAGGCGGCAAATGTCAGCGCTGCTGGAAGATCCTGCCCGATGTCGGCACGCATAAACATGCGGACACCTGCAAACGCTGCTCGGACGCGCTGGGCTAAGCCTCAGGCGTCACGCCACAAGATTAAAGCCCCCGGAGCCATGCGGCGCCGGGGGCTTTTTCATGTCTGGTTTGAAGTGGCCGAGCTCAGTCGGTTTTCCATTCCCAGGGCCGGGTAAAGGCACCGAGCACCCCGTTCACAGCCGCGTCATCCGCACCGTCGCCGGTCGCCTCGAGCCGCGCCACGAGGCCGCGCTTCTTGTCGTCGATGACCTCGGCCACCCGCGCCGCAACCCCGGCCTCGGCCAGCGCCGCGTCATAGACCCGGGTGATCGCCCGCTTGCGCAGATCGGGTTTGAACACCTTGCCCACGGCGGTCTTGGGCAGCTCGTCGAGGATCTCGATATGCTTGGGCAGGGCCGCGCGTTCCTTGACATGGGTTTTGCAGATCTCGGCCAGATCGGCCTCTGTCGCTTCGGCCCCCTCGACCAGTTCGACATAGACGCAGGGCAGTTCGCCGGAATGAGCGTCGGGCTGACCGATGGCCCCGGCCATGGCGACCGCATCATGCGCCATCAGCGCCTCTTCGATCTCCGCGGGGTCGATGTTATGGCCGCCGCGAATGATCAGATCCTTGGCCCGGCCAGTGATCCAGAGATAGCCATCGCCGTCGAGCCGACCGAGATCGCCGGTGCGCAGATATTCGTCGAAATAGTAGAGATCGGCGTTTTTCTCGGCCTCGGTATAGGTGTGGCCGGCATAGACGCCGGGGCTCGAAATGCAGATCTCGCCCACCTCGTCGGCGGCGCATTCGACCGGGCCGTTGGGAGTGTTCTTGACGATCTTCACATCCGTATGCGGGAAGGGCACCCCGACTGAGCCCACCTTCTTTTCGCCCTCGGGCGGGTTGCAGGACACAAGGCAGGTCGCCTCGGTCAGGCCATAGCCTTCGATCACCTTCATGTTGGTCGCGCTCTCGAACCGTTTGAAGAGTTCGAGCGGCATCGGCGCGCTGCCGGAAAAGGCGTTGCGCACGGTCGAAAGGTCGGCATCCACCGGGCGCTGCATCAGGGCCGACACGGCGGTGGGCACGGTGATCACAAAACTGATTTTCCAGCGCTCGCAGAGCTTCCAGAAATTGTCGAAAACGCCATCGCCGCGATAGCCCGCAGGCGTCGGAAAGACCACATGCGCGCCGGATTTGATCATCGCCATCAAGATCACATGGCAGGCGAAAACGTGGAAGAGCGGCAGCGGGCACATGACATTGTCATGCTCGGTGAAGAGCAGTTTATGCCCGATCCAGCCATTGTAGACGAGCCCGTCATAGCGGTGCTGGGCGACCTTGGGCATGCCGGTGGTGCCGCCGGTGTGGAAATAGGCGGCGACCCGGTCGCCGGCGCTGTCGGCGAAATCGAGGCTCTTGTTCTGGCGCGCGATTTCCTTGTTGAAATCGCGGCAATCGGCGGGGCGCGGGCCCGGCACCTTGGGCCGGATCAGCGGCACGATCCAGCTCTTGGGCGGGCTGAGGTAGCGGTTGAGGTCGATCTCGAGCACGGTTTTGACATTGGGCGCCTGGGCCGCGGCAAGGGCGGTTTTCTGGGCGATGTCGGTCTTGGGGAAGGCGCGCAGGGTGACCACGACGCGGGCGTTGGTTTCGCGCAGGATGGCGCCGATCTGTTCGGCGTCGAGCAGCGGGTTGATCGGGTTGACGATCCCGGCCACCGCCGCGCCGATGGTGGCAATGGCGGTTTCCATGCTGTTCGGCAGGACCAGGGCCACGACGTCGTTTTCGCCGATGCCGAGGCTGCGGAACAGGTTCGCGGCCTGACAGACCTTGGCGTGGAACTCGGACCAGCTCAGCGTTTCGGCGGGGTCCTTGGGGCCCGACATGAGCTGATAGCTGATGGCGGGGCGGTCGGGAAAGGCCTCGGCGGTGTTGCGCAGCATCTGATAGAGCGTGCGCGGGTTGTCGAGCTGATCCCAGCTGCCTTCTGCCTCGATATCGAGCACGTCCTGACGTGTCGTGAAACTCATCCTAATCTCCTCCCCTGCGCGGTCGTTGCCGCGCGATCTCTACTGCGTCCAGCATGGGCAAGCTTTTCATTCCGCGCAAGTTTTACGCAGCGTTGTCACATATGCGGGCCCCAGCATCCCATGCCAAGGGCAGATATGTGATTTCGCCCCGCGGGAATTGACTTGACTAAATTAGTCGGACTCTCCAGAGAGGGTTCCGAGTATTTTAGTCGGAAAAGCAAGGAATCGCTATGAACTGCCTGACTTTCGCCCGCCGTGCCAGCGCTGCTGTTGCACTGGCCGCCCTTGGCACCACCGCAATGGCCGACGAGGTCAATGTCTATTCGAGCCGCCATTACGATTCGGACGATGCGCTCTATGCCAAGTTCACCGAGCAAACCGGCATCACCGTGAACCGCATCGAAGGCGAGGCCGACGAGCTCATCGCGCGGCTCAGCGCCGAGGGCGACAACAGCCCCGCAGATGTGTTCATCACCGTCGACATCGGCCGCATGGGCCGCGCCGAAGAGGCTGGCGTCCTGCAAGCGGTGGAGTCCGACGTGATCGCCAATGCCGTGCCCAAGCACCTGCGCGACCCGGAGAACATGTGGTTCGGCGTGTCGCAGCGCGCGCGCATCATCTTCTACGCCAAGGACCGCGTCGAGAACCCGCCGCGCAGCTATGAAGAGCTGGCCGATCCGAGCCTCAAAGGCCAGATCTGCATCCGCTCGTCCAAGAACATCTACAACCAATCGCTGCTGGCCTCGCTGATCGAAGCCAATGGCGAAGAGGCTGCCAAGGATTGGGCCGCCGGGATCGTTGCCAACATGGCGCGTGACCCTGAAGGTGGCGACACCGATCAGCTCCGCGGTCTCGTGTCGGGCGAATGCGATATCGCCGTGGCGAACCATTATTACTTCCTGCGCGGCTACGACAAGGATGTCGAAGGTCTGACCTCGGGCATCGACGGTATTGGCTGGGTCTGGCCCAACCAGAGCGACCGTGGCGCGCATCTCAACCTCGCCGCTGCTGCGATGACGAAATCGGCCCCGAATGCCGAGGCCGCGAAAACCTTTCTCGAATTCCTAACCAGCGAATTTGCGCAGCAGCATTTCGCCAGCCAGAACAACGAATACCCGGCGGTTCCGGGTGTGGGCCTCGACGAGGACACCGCGCGCCTGGGCTTCTTCATTCCCGACACGGCGACCAACACCGCGTCGTTCGGGGATAATGCCGCCAAGGCACAGGCGATCTTCAACGAGGTCAACTGGAAGTAAGCCGCAAAAGCTTTAACGAGCAGTAAAGCGTCGGGGCCCTGCCCCGGCGTTTTTTTTGGTCAGCTCTTGGGGCAGGGTCTGAAAGAGGCTCAGACCTTGGGACGGCTCAGCTCTCGGGCAGGCGCAGTACGGCGCCGGGGTTCATGATGCCGCGCGGGTCGAGGGCGGATTTGATGGCGCGCATGGCGGCGAGCTTGGCCGGGTCGCCGTAATGTTCGAGATCGCCCACCTTGAGCCGTCCGACGCCGTGTTCGGCGCTGAACGAGCCGCCGAGCTCGGCCACCAGATCATGCAGTGCGCGCGAGATGGCGGGGGCCTCGGCGCGGTAGGCGTCGCGGCTCTCGCCCTCGGGCGGGAAGATGTTGTAATGCAGATTGCCGTCGCCGAGATGGCCAAAGCAATTGATCCGGTAGGGGCCGAGATCCGCCACCAGCGCGGCGCCGCGGCGGATGAATTCGGGCAGCTCGCCGAGCGGCAGGGCGATGTCATGCGAGGCGATGGCGCCGATGCGGCGGTTGCCCTCGGGGATATGTTCGCGCATGTCCCAAAGCGCGTCGCGCTGGGCCTGGGACTGGGCCACCACGCCATCATGGACGAGACCGGCCTCAAAGCCTTCGGCGAAGAGCGTCTCGAGCGCCTCGGCCGGGTCGAGCCCGCGCGGCAGCCCGACTTCGATCAGCACCGACCATTCCGGCGGCTCGTCGAGCGGCTGGCGCACGTCGGGGAGGGTCTGGCGCAGGAAATCGAGCCCTTGGCGGTGGATGATCTCGAAGGCGCTCACCCCCGAGCCCATCTGCGCCTGAGCCATGTCGAGCAGCGCCAGCGCGGCATCGGGATCGCGCACCGCCATCAGCGCCGTGCCCTCGCCTGCGGGCACCGGGACGAGGCGCAGCGCGGCGGCGGTGATCACCCCGAGCGTGCCCTCGGCGCCGATCAGCAGGTTGCGCAGATCATAGCCGGTGTTGTCCTTGCGCAGGCGTTTGAGCCCGTGCCAGATCGTGCCGTCGGGCAGCACCGCCTCGAGCCCGAGACAGAGGTCGCGGGCATTGCCATAGCGCAGCACATTCACCCCGCCCGCATTGGTCGACAGGATGCCGCCGATCCGGGCGGTGCCCTTGGCCGCGAGGCTCAGCGGGTAGAGCCGGTCGGCCCCGGCGGCGGCGTCATGGATGTCCGACAGGATGGCGCCGGCCTCGACGATCATCGTGTTCTCGCTCGGGTGGAGGGCGCGGACGCGGGTCATCCGCTCGAGGCTCAGCACCAATGGGGCGGGGCCTTCCGGCATGACCTGTCCGCCGACCAGCCCGGTGCCGCCGCCATAGGGCACCACGCCGACGCCCGCCGCATGGGCGATGCGGAGCGTTGTGGCGACCTCTTCGGTGGAGGCGGGGGCGACGATCACCCCGGCCTGTCCCTGCCAGCGGCCACGGGGCTCTTCGACGTAATGCGGGGCCGGCTCGCGGAAGGCGGAGGCGGGGAGTTCGGCGGCGAGGCGGGCGCGGAAGGCGGGATCGGCGGGGGCAAGTGTCATGACAAATTTCTAGCCAGATCACCGCGGGTTGGAAAGCCAGAACTATGGCGAAATGGAGGGTCGGTTTTGCGTCGGTATCACGGCGGCAGGACGGCGGTGCGCCTTGGCCGAAAACGCCCCGAAATGTCCTGTCGGCAGCACGTCGGTATCGCGTCGGTATTACGACAGTGTGGATTTTGGGCCGTTCGAGACCGTCCCAAAACCCCGGCCCAGCCCCAGCGCCGCCCAGCGTACGGAGGGTTAACAAAATCCTGACGCCTGAGGGGGAGGCTGATCCCACTGAACGCTCCGAAGCAACAGGAGGCGACGAACAGGCATGACGACACAGGCATATGGCGATGACGGGTTGGGGCTCAGCACCTCGATCCGGCGGCTGGAGCAACAGCTCAGCGACATGACCCGGGACCTGGAACGGATACAGAGCAAGCTGCGCGACGGGCCGCCCGAAATCCTGGGCAACTCGGGGCGGTTGATTTCGGACATACGGCAATGGTTGCGCATTGCCTTTGAAGCGGAGGCGGACCTTGAAAGACGCAAGACACGAGACACAGACACCAGTGCCGCAACGGCGCTCGACCTCGACGCAGCACGGCATTCGATCGGGTGCCGATTGGATCGCCTCCGGCGGGCCTGTGCGGCAGGAGAGGTTCCTCAACAGCCTGAGTGACGCGGAAATCCTCGCGCTGCCCTATCTTTTCGAGTTCTGGGCGCTGCCGCATCAGATGCCGCCGGAAGGTAAATGGAAGACCTGGGCCATCATGGGCGGGCGTGGCGCGGGCAAGACGCGGGCCGGGGCCGAATGGGTGCGCGCCGCCGTGGAGGGTGCGACGCCCGGCGCGCCGGGGCGGTGCCGCCGGATTGCCCTTGTCGGCGAGACGGTCGATCAGGTGCGCGAGGTCATGATCTTTGGCGAGAGCGGCATTCTGGCCTGTTCGCCCCCCGATCGTCGCCCGGAATGGCAGGCGAGCCGTCGCCGGCTGGTCTGGCCCAACGGGGCCGAGGCGGCGGTGTTTTCGGCGCATGATCCCGAGGCGCTGCGCGGGCCGCAGTTCGATGGCGCCTGGCTCGACGAGATGGCGAAGTGGAAGAAGGCGCGGGCGACATGGGACATGCTGCAATTCGCGCTGCGGCTGGGCGACGATCCGCAGATTTGCGTGACCACCACGCCGCGCAATGTAGGCGTGCTCAAGGATGTGCTGGCAGCCCCGAGCACCGTGGTGACGCAAGCCCCGACCGAGGCCAACCGGGCGCATCTGGCCGAGAGCTTTCTCGCCGAGGTGCGGGCGCGCTATGTCGGCACGCGGCTGGGGCGGCAGGAGCTTGACGGGATTTTGCTCGAAGAGGCGGAAGGCGCGCTCTGGAGCCTCGCCGCGCTCGATGCGGCGCGGGTGAGCAAGCTGCCGGAGCTGAGCCGCATCGTGGTGGCGGTCGATCCGCCGGTGACGGGCCATGCCGGGTCGGATGAATGCGGCATCATCGTCGCGGGCGTCGATCAAAGCGGGCCGGTGCAGGAGTGGCGGGCCTATGTGCTGGCCGATCGGTCGGTGAGCGGGATGAGCCCCACCGGCTGGGCCGGGGCGGCGATCCGCGCCATGGAGGAATTCGGCGCCGACAAGATGGTCGCCGAAGTCAATCAGGGCGGCGATCTCGTCGAGACGGTGCTGCGCCAGATTGATCCGCTAATCCCGTTCCGGGGTGTCCATGCGAGCCGGGGCAAACAGGCCCGGGCCGAGCCGGTGGCGGCGCTCTATGAGCAGGGGCGGGTGCATCACATGGCCGGGCTCGACCGGCTCGAGGATCAGATGCGGGCGATGACGACGCGCGGCTATGAGGGACGGGGCAGCCCGGACCGGGCCGATGCGCTGGTCTGGGCCTTGCATGAGCTGGTCATCGCGCCGGCGGCGAAATGGCGGCACCCGAGGGTGCGTGCGGTGTGATTCACATTTCTTAAACTTTTCAGGGTCTGCTGAGACCCAGACGCGACACAGCCGGAGACGGCAGGGCCAGTCCAACAGGCCGGAACAAGGAGCCAAGCATGATCCTCGACTTTCTTCGCCAGACGGCCAGCGGCCCCGATGCGACCGCCAGCGCCGCCCGCCCCACCGAGAGCAAGGCAAGCGCCGCCGGGCCGGTCATGGCTTGGCCCGGAGCCTGGACTGGGGCTGGACGCGTGGCCTGGAGCCCGCGCGATACGGTGAGCCTCACCCGCAACGGGTTTGCCGGCAATCCGGTGGGGTTTCGGTCGGTCAAGATGGTGGCCGAGGCCGCCGCCGCGCTGCCGCTGGTGTTGCAGGACAGCTGTGCGCGCTATGCCGATCACCCGATCCTCAGCCTGATGCGCCGTCCCAACCCGGCGCAGGGGCGGGCCGAGCTTCTTGAGGCGCTCTATGGTCAGCTGTTGCTCACCGGCAATGCCTATCTCGAGGCGGTGGGCGCGGATGAGGCGGCGGGCGGTCTGCCGCAGGAGCTGCATGTGCTGCGCTCGGACCGGATGAGCGTGATCCCCGGGCCGGATGGCTGGCCGATGGGCTATGAATATGCGGTGGGCGGGTCGAAACACCGGTTCGACACGCGCAGCGGCCCGCCTGTCATCTGCCATTTCAAGAGCTTTCATCCGCAGGATGACCATTATGGTCTCTCGCCCTTGCAAGCGGCGGCGCAGGCGGTCGATGTGCACAACAGCGCGAGCCGCTGGTCCAAGGCGTTGCTCGACAATGCGGCGCGGCCCTCGGGGGCGATTGTCTATCGCGGGGCCGAGGGCCATGGCAGCCTCAGCCCGGATCAATATGACCGGCTGGTGAGCGAGATGGAGAGCCACCATCAGGGCGCGCGCAACGCCGGGCGGCCGATGCTTCTTGAAGGCGGGCTCGACTGGAAGCCGATGGGGTTCAGCCCCTCGGACATGGAGTTTCAGAAAACCAAGGAAAGCGCCGCGCGCGAGATCGCGCTCGCCTATGGGGTGCCGCCGATGCTCTTGGGCATTCCGGGCGACGCGACCTATGCCAATTACCAGGAGGCCAACCGGGCGTTTTACCGTCAGACCGTGCTGCCGCTGGCGCAGCGGGTCACGGCGAGCCTGTCGGATTGGCTCACCGGGTTTGGCGCCGAGGTGGCGCGGCTCTGTCCCGATCTCGATCAGGTGCCGGCGCTGGCGGGCGAGCGCGATGCGCTCTGGGCGCGGGTGGCGGGGGCCGAGTTCCTGACCCGGGCCGAGAAACGCGCGCTGCTTGGCCTGCCTGCCGAGGAGGAGGAGGCGTGACGGGCGAGCGCGCCCCGGCCGAGGCAACGCTGGCCTACATCCCCTTTGAGAGCAGCCAGGCGATGTTTCGCCATCTCGAGAAGCGGATCGCGCAGGCCGAGGCGATGCTCGCCGCGATCGAGACCGACCGGGCGGTGGCGGCCGAAAAGCGCAAGTTCATGGAGGCGCGGTTTGACGGGATCGACCGGCGGCTCGACCGGATCGAAGGACATATCGCGCGGCTGGTCTGGCTGATCATCGCGGGCATTCTGGGCGGGGTCATGTCGCTCTTGGTGCAGGGCAATATCTGGGCCGCCTGAGCGGTGGCGAGAAGGAGACGACGGATGCAGGTAGAGAACGGCAATAGGGGCGGGCTCGAACACAAGTTTCGCCGGTTTAGTGACGATTTGGCGCTGGGTCAGGACCTCGGGATCGCGGGCTATGCCAGCTTTTTCGGCGCGGCCGATCAAGGCGGCGACATTGTCGAGCCGGGGGCCTATGCGGCGTCGCTGGCGCGGCTCGCGGCGGAGGGGCGGCAGGTCAAGATGCTCTGGCAGCATGACCCGGCCCAGCCCATCGGCCTCTGGGACGAGGTGCGCGAGGATGCGCGGGGGCTGTTCGTCAAGGGGCGGCTTCTTGAGGGGGTGGCGCGGGCGCGGGAGGCGGCCGAGCTGATCCGGGCGGGGGCCATCGACGGGCTCAGCATCGGCTATCGCACCCGGCGCGCCACCAAGGACAGCAAGGGCCAACGGCACTTGCACGAGCTGGAGCTTTGGGAAGTGTCGCTGGTGACCTTTCCGATGCTGCCCAGCGCGCGGCTTGGGGCCAAGGGCGATGCGCCCGATCCCCAGGATCTGCGTGAGCTGGCCCGGACCCTTCGGGGTGCGCGGCAGAGACTGGCGCGGATCTAGCGCCGGGGACCACGACCACCACCAGAACACAGGATGAGATGATGACAGATACCGAGACGACTTCTCGGGCCGGGACGGGTGTGTCCGCGGTCACCGAGGTGAAAACCGCGATGGCGGATTTCCTCACCGGGCTCGCCGAGTTTCGGGCCGATTTCGACAGCAAGCTTCAGCAACAGGAAGAGAAACTGACCATGATGGAACGCAAGACACTGGCCGCGGCGCGCCCTGCGCTGGCAATGGATCATGACGCGGGTGCCCCGCATCTCAAGGCCTTTGGCACCTATCTGCGCAATGGCGATGACGACGGGCTGCGCGGGATCGAGCTCGAGGGGAAGGCGATGTCGAGCGCGGTGGCGGGCGATGGCGGCTATCTCGTCGATCCGCAGACCTCGGAGACGATCCGGTCGACCCTGTCGTCGACCGCGTCGATCCGGGCGATTGCCAATGTGGTGACGGTCGAGGCCACCTCGTTCGACGTGCTCGTCGACCATAGCGAGATGGGCCATGGCTGGGCCACCGAGACCGGCAGCACCACCGAGACCGGCACGCCGACCATCGACCGGATCACCATCCCGCTGCATGAGCTGAGCGCCCTGCCCAAGGCCAGCCAGCGTCTGCTCGACGACAGCGCCTTTGACGTGGAAACCTGGCTTGCCGGGCGGATCGCCGAAAAGTTCGCCCGCGCCGAAGCCGCGGCCTTTGTCAGCGGCGACGGCATCGACAAGCCCACCGGCTTTCTGACCAAACCGACGGTGGACAATGACGTCTGGAGCTGGGGCAATCTCGGCTATGTGCCGACCGGCACGGCGGGCGGGTTCACCAGCGCCGATGAGATCGTCGATCTGGTCTATGCGCTGGGCGCCGAGTACCGCGCCAATGCGAGCTTCGTGATGAACTCGAAAACGGCGGGCACCATCCGCAAGATGAAGGATGCCGATGGCCGCTTCCTGTGGTCCGACGGTCTCGCGGCGGGAGAGCCTGCGCGCCTCTTGGGCTATCCGGTGCTGATCGCCGAGGACATGCCGGATATCGCGACAGACGCGATGGCCGTGGCCTTTGGCGATTTCGGCGCGGGCTATACCGTGGCCGAGCGTCCCGACCTGCGGGTGCTGCGCGACCCGTTCAGCGCCAAGCCGCATGTCCTGTTCTATGCGACCAAGCGCATCGGCGGCGATGTCAGCGATTTCAAAGCGATCAAGCTGTTGAAATTCGGCCTCTCCTGAGCCGGGCCGGGGGCGGGTCTGCCCGCCCCCCTTCCCCGCACTCCGTGAGCCACGGCCCTGCCCTGCCTGCCCCTTCGGGCCGGGGGTGCCACGCGGAGAACCAACCCTCAGAGGGGCCGGTCGTTTCGGAGCAAAACCATGAGTCTTATAGAAGAAACCGCCATACCGCTGATGGCGCTGCCGCTGGCCCAGTTTCGGGCGCATCTGCGGCTCGGCACCGGGTTTTCGGATGATGACGTGCAGGATGCGGTGCTTGAGAGCTTTCTCCGGGCAGCCCTTGCCACCATCGAGGCGCGCACCGGCAAGATCCTGATCGAACGCGATTTTTCCTGGGAGCTGCGGCAGTGGCGCGACGGCGGCGAGCAGCCTTTGCCGGTGGCGCCCGTGTCGCTCATCCTGAGCCTGACGGTGCGGGATCGGATGGATGATCCGATCCCCGTCGAGGCCACGAGCTACAAGCTCATCCCCGATATGCAGCGCCCGATGGTGGCGGCCACCGGCACCTGTCTGCCGAGCATCCCCACCGGCGGCGCGGCTGAAATCCGCTTTACCGCGGGCTTTGGTCCGGGCTGGGCCGAGCTGCCCGCCGATCTCGGTCAGGCGGTGCTCTTGCTGGCGGCGCATTACTATGAGCACCGCGCCGAGGCCGCGCCGAGCGGCGGGCCGATGCCCTTTGGGGTGAGCAGCCTCATCGACCGCTATCGCACGGTGCGCATTCTTGGCGGGGGGCCGGGCGCATGAGCGTGCCGCAGCTCACCCGACAGCTCACCCTCGAGACACGTGCGCGCACGCCGGATGGCGCGGGCGGCTATGCCGAGAGCTGGCAGGCGCTTGGCACGCTTTGGGCCGAGGTCGTGCCGCGCAGCGGGCGGCAGGCCGCGCAGGGCGCAGTGTCGGTGTCGCGGGGCAGCTTTCGCATCACCTTGCGCGCCGCCCCGGTGGGCAACCCGTCGCGGCCCCGGCCCGGCCAGCGGTTTCGCGCGGGCGACCGGATTTTTGCCATCACCGCCGTGACCGAGCGCGACGCCGAGGCGCGGTATCTCACCTGCCATTGCGACGAGGAGATTTCGCTATGAGCTATGGCCCATCCTCTGCGCTGCAAAGCGCGATCTATGACCGGCTCAGCACCGATGCCGCGCTCACCGCCCTGATTGGCGACGCGATCTATGACGCGCTGCCCGAAGGGCCGCTGCCGCCGCTTTACGTGGTGCTCGGCCCCGAGGATGCCCGCGCCGCCAGCGACCAGACCGGGCGCGGTGCCTGGCATCGGGTGATCCTGTCGGTGGTGACCGATGGCGCCGGGTTCCAGCCCGCCAAGGAGGTGGCCGGGGCGATCAATGACGCGCTGGCCGCGACGCCGCTCAGCCTGACGCGGGGGGCGGTGTCGCATCTGAGCTTTTACCGGGCCAAGGCGCGGCGGGTCGGCACCGCCGATATCCGGCGCATCGATCTCACCTTTCGGGTGCGCACCGACGAGGCGGCGGCCTGACGAAGCAGACCCACAGACCAGACCCAGACATCAGACCCAGAGACAGATTTCCAACGGAGTAGAGACAATGGCAGTTCAGAACGGCAAGGACCTGTTGATCAAGGTGGATCTCACCGGCGACGGCAATTTTCAATCGGTGGCGGGGCTGCGCGCCACGCGGATCAGTTTCAACGCCGAGAGCGTCGATGTGACGAGCCTCGAGAGCCAGGGCGGCTGGCGCGAATTGCTGTCCGGCGCGGGCGTCAAATCGGCGGCGATCAGCGGCTCGGGCATTTTCCGCGATGCGGCCTCGGACGAGCGGGTGCGGCAGATCTTCTTTGACGGCGAGACGCCGGAATTTCAGGTCATTATCCCCGATTTCGGCACGGTGGAGGGGGCGTTTCAGGTCACCTCGATCGAATATGCCGGCACCCATGACGGCGAGGCCACCTATGAGCTGTCGCTCGCCTCGGCCGGGCTTTTGACCTTCACCGCGCTGGTCTGATCATGGCGAACCCATGGGCAGGCGAGGTGGCGATCCGCATCGATGGCGAGCGGCAGGTGCTGCGGCTCACCCTCGGGGCGCTGGCCGAGCTCGAGACGCAGCTCGGGGCCGAGGGGCTGGTGGCGCTGGTCGAGCGGTTCGAGAGCGCCCGGTTCAGCACCCGCGATGTGCTCGCGCTCATCGTGGCGGGGCTGCGCGGCGGCGGCTGGCAGGGCGGGCCCGGCGATCTTTTGGGGGCCGAGATCGAGGGCGGGCCGGTGGCGGCGGCGCGGGCGGCGGCCGAGCTCTTGGCGCGGGCCTTTGCCCTGCCCGAGACGCCCGGCCAGACCCCATGAGCACCTTTGACTGGCCCGGCTTGATGCGGGCGGGGATCTGCGGGCTTGGCCTGAAGCCCGCCGAATTCTGGGCGCTGACCCCGGCCGAGCTCGGCCTGATGCTGGGCCGGGGGGCGGGCATCGCGCCGCTTGGGCGGCGCGGGCTCGACGAGTTGATGCAGAGCTATCCCGATTGCGCAGGAGGCGATCACCATGACCGAACTGGATGAGATGAGCGAGTTTGACGCCGAATTGGCGCAGCTTGAGAGCGGGCTTGCCGGGGCGGCGGGGATGGCCGCGGCCTTTCACGGCGAGCTGGGCCGGGTGCAGGGTGCCTTTGTCGGGGCGGGGCGCGATGTGGCGAGCCTCGAGCGGGGGGTGAGCACCGGGCTGCGCCGGGCCATTCGCGGTGCTGTGGTGGAGGGCGACAGCCTGTCGACCTCGCTGCGCAGCCTCGCCAATTCGATGATCAACACCGCCTTTAACGCCGCGATGCGGCCGGTGACCGACCATGTCGGCGGGATGCTGGCGCAGGGGGTCGGCGACCTGATGGGCGGGCTGTTCAAATTCGCCGATGGCGGCAGTTTCACCCAGGGCCGCGTCATGCCCTTTGCCAATGGCGGGGTGGTGAACGGGCCGGTGACCTTTCCGATGCGCCGGGGCGTCGGTCTGATGGGCGAGGCGGGACCGGAGGCGATCATGCCGCTGGCGCGCGGCGCCGATGGCAAGCTTGGGGTGCGCAGCGCGGGCGGCGGCGGCCCGGTCAATGTGGTGATGAACATCACCACGCCCGATGTCGGCGGCTTTCGCCGCAGCCAGGGCCAGATCGCCGCGCAACTGGGCCGGGCCATTGGCCGTGGCCAGCGCAACAGGTAACCCGAAAGGAGGCATGTCATGGGATTTCACGAGGTTCGATTTCCCGCCAGTCTGAGCTTTGGCTCGGTCGGTGGGCCGGAGCGGCACACGGATGTGGTGACGCTCGCCAATGGTCACGAGGAGCGCAACACGCCCTGGGCCCATTCGCGGCGGCGCTATGATGCCGGGGTGGCGATGCGAGGGCTCGACGATATCGAGACGCTCATCGCCTTTTTCGAGGCGCGGCAGGCGCAGTTGCACGGGTTCCGCTGGAAGGATTGGTCGGATTACAAATCCGGTCCGGCGCTGGCCGAGCCCGCCTATCACGATCAGATCATCGCCATCGGGGATGATGTGACCGCGAGCTTTCCGCTCATCAAGGCCTATCGCTCGGGCGAGCAGATCTATCGTCGTCCGATCACCAAGCCGGTGGCGGGGACGGTGCGCATTGGCCTCTCGGGCGACGAGCAGCAGGAGGGGGTGCATTACGAGGTCGACACCACCACCGGGATCATCACATTCGCGCATCCGCCCAACGAGGGGCTCGAGATCACCGCCGGGTTCGAATTCGACGTGCCGGTGCGGTTCGACACCGACCGCATCCAGACCAGCGTGGCGAGCTTTCAGGCCGGGGACATGCCCAATGTGCCAGTGGTGGAGATCCGGGTATGAGCGGGTTTGACGCAGGCCTTCTGGCCCATCTTCGGACCGGCGAGACCACCACCTGCCGCGCCTGGGCGGTGCGGCGGCGGGACGGAGTCCAGCTCGGCTTTACCGATCACGATCTGTCGCTCGCCTTCGACGGCATCGAGTTTCGCGCCAACAGCGGGCTCAGCGCCGGGGCGTTGCAGCAATCGACGGGCCTGTCGGTGGACAATAGCGAGGCGCTGGGGGCGCTGAGCCATGAGGCGATCTGTGAGGCGGATATTGAGGCCGGGCGCTATGACGGGGCGGAGATCCGCGCCTGGCTGGTGAACTGGGCCGATGTCAGCCAGCGCCAGATGCTGTTTCGCGGCACCATTGGCGAGCTGCGCCGGGCGGGGGCCGGGTTCGAGGCCGAGCTGCGCGGGCTGACCGATCTGCTCAACCGGCCCTTGGGGCGGGTTTATCAGAAACCCTGTGGCGCGGTGCTCGGCGATGCGGCCTGTGGCGTTGACCTTGACGCGCCCGGCTATCACGCGACCCTCGCGGCCGAGAGTGTCGAGGACCGCCGCGTCTTTCGCTTTGCCGCGCTCTCGGGGTTCGAGCCGGGCTGGTTCCGGCAGGGGCGGCTCGACATCGAAAGCGGCGCGGCGGCGGGGCTGTCGGGGATGATCAAGCGCGACCGGGCCGAGGGCCACGACCGGGTGATCGAGCTCTGGCATCCGATCCGGGCCGAGATCGCGCCGGGCGATGCGCTGCGCCTTGTGGCGGGCTGTGACAAGCGGATGGCGACCTGCCGCGAGAAATTCAACAACCTGATCAATTTTCAGGGCTTCCCGGACATTCCCGGCGATGATTGGAGCCTCACCGATCCGGCGAAATCCGGTGATCTGTCCGGGGGCAGCCGCAGATGAGCGGGGCAAGGCCGGAGATCGTCGCCGCCGCGCGCGGCTGGCTCGGGACGCCCTATCGGCATCAGGCCTCGTGCAAGGGGGCGGGCTGCGATTGCCTGGGGCTGTTGCGCGGTGTCTGGCGCGAGCTGCTCGGACCAGAGCCGGAGCGCCCGCCGGCCTATTCGCGCGACTGGTCCGAGCCGGGCCGGGACGAGCGGCTCTGGCGGGCGGCGCTGCGCCACCTCACCCCCTGCCCCGGTAACGAGATCCAGCCGGGCGATGTGCTGCTCTTTCGGATGCGCGACGGCGCGGTGGCCAAGCATCTGGGGCTGGCCGCCCGGACCGGAACCAGCGCCAGTTTCATTCACGCCTATAGCGGGCATGGCGTGGTCGAAAGCCCGCTCACCGCGCCCTGGCAGCGGCGGATCGTGGCGCGGTTCGCCTTTCCGGCGGCACCAGAGACGGGCCAACCCATGAAGGAGATGCTCTGATGGCGACTATCGTTTTATCCGCGGCAGGGGCCGCGATCGGCGGCTCTATCGGGGGCTCGGTCCTCGGGCTGTCGAGTGCCGCCATCGGGCGGTTTGCCGGGGGGCTTATTGGCCGGTCGCTTGACCAGCGGCTGATGGGGCAAGGATCCGATGTGGTCGAGACCGGGCGGGTCAACCGGCTGCGCCTCACCGGGGCGGGCGAAGGCGATGCGGTGGCGCAGGTCTTTGGGCGCATGCGGCTTGCCGGTCAGGTGATCTGGGCCACCGAGTTCCGTCAGGATGTGACGGTGAGCGGCGGCGGGGGTGGCGGCAAGGGGCGGCCCCGCCCCGCCCAGCCGACGACGCGCAGCTATAGCTATTCGCTCAGCCTTGCCATTGCGATTTGCGAGGGCGAGATCACCCATCTTGGCCGGGTCTGGGCCGATGGCGACGAGATCGCCCCCGACAGCATCACCATGCGGGTTTATAGAGGCACGCGCGACCAGCTTCCCGATCCCTGTATCGAGGCGGTCGAGGGCGCGGGCAGCGTGCCCGCCTATCGCGGCATCGCCTATGTGGTGATCGAGGATCTCGACCTTGGCCAATTTGCCAACCGCGTGCCGCAATTTACCTTTGAAGTGGCCCGCCCGGCCCCGGCCGAGGCCCCCGGTGGCGCCAGCGCCCCGGCGCAGGGGCTGCGGGCCGTGGCGCTCTTGCCCGGCAGTGGCGAATATGCCCTCGCCACCAGCCCGGTCGCGATGCGCTATGGGCCGGGGTCGACCGGGCTTGCCAATGTGAACACCGTTTCCGGCAAGTCGGATTTCGCCACCTCTCTCGAAGCGATGACCGGCGAGCTGCCCAATTGCGGCGCGACATCTCTTATCGTGAGCTGGTTCGGGGATGATCTGCGCTGTGATGCCTGCCGCCTGCACCCCAAGGTCGAGCAGCAGCAATATGAGGCGGACAACATGCCGTGGTCGGTGGCCGGGCTCAGCCGCAGCAGCGCCCAGCCGGTGCCGCGCGATGGCGACGACCGGATGATCTATGGCGGTACGCCCTCGGATGCGGCGGTGATCGAGGCCATTCTCGGGTTGCAGCAATCGGGGCAGGAGGTGATGGTCTATCCCTTCATCCTGATGGAGCAGGTGGCGGGCAATGGCCTGCCCGATCCCTATAGCGACGCAGGCGATCAGCCCGTGCTGCCTTGGCGGGGACGGATCACCCTGCCCATCGCGCCGGGGCGGGCGGGCAGCGTCGATGGCACGGCGGCGGCGGATGCGGCTGTGGCGGCGTTCTTCGGCACGGCGGCGGCGGCGGATTTCACCATCGCGCCGGTCACGCCGGAGGTGGCGCAGCCCGGCGACGGGGCCACGTCGCTTCTCAGCTATGGCGGCGCGGTCAAGCGCAGCCCGGTGAGCTATGCCGGGCCAAACGAGTGGGGCTATCGCCGGTTCATCCTGCATCACGCCGCTCTTTGTGCGGCGGCGGGGCGCGTCGAGAGCTTTTGCATCGGGTCGGAGATGCGCGGGCTTACCACGATCCGCGGCGCGGGCGGCGGGTTTCCGGCAGTGGATCAGCTCATCTCGCTGGCCGCAGAGGTGCGGGCGATCCTCGGGCCCGAGGTCAAGATCGGCTATGCCGCCGATTGGTCGGAATATTTCGGCTATCAGCCGCCGGGTGCGCCGGGCGACATGCATTTCCACCTCGACCCGCTCTGGGCCGATGCCAATATCGATTTTATCGGGATCGACAATTACATGCCGCTGTCGGATTGGCGCGAAGGCCGCGATCATGCCGATGCGAGCTGGGGCTCGATCTATAATCCCGATTACCTCAAGGCCAATATCGAGGGCGGCGAGGGTTATGAGTGGTATTACCATTCCGACACCGCCCGCGCCGCGCAGATCCGCACGCCGATCACCGATGAGGCGGAGGCAGAGCCTTGGGTCTGGCGCTACAAGGACATGCGCAACTGGTGGCGAAACGGCCATCACGACCGGATCGACGGGGTGCGCCAGGAAGTGCCGACGCCCTGGGTGCCGATGTCCAAACCGATCCGCTTTACCGAGTTCGGTTGTGCGGCGGTGGACAAGGGCAGCAACCAGCCCAACAAGTTTCTCGACCCGAAATCCTCGGAATCGAGCTTGCCGTTTTTCTCGGACGGCTATCGCGACGATTACATTCAGGCGCAGTATCTGCGGGCGATGGTCGAATACTGGTCGGCGCCGGAGAACAATCCGCAATCGGTCGAATATGACGGGCCGATGATCGACATGGATCATGCCTATGCCTGGGCCTGGGATGCGCGGCCCTATCCGGCCTTTCCCAATGCCCGGGCGCTCTGGTCCGATGGGGAGAATTATGCGCAGGGTCACTGGCTCAACGGGCGGGTGTCGCAGCCCGCGCTGGCCGCCGTCGTGCAAGAAATCGCGCGCCGCGCCGGGGTGCAATATCTCGATGTGAGCCGCCTTGAGGGCGTGGTGCGCGGCTATGCCAGCGAAGAGGTGAGCGATGCGCGGGCGCTTTTGCAGCCGCTCATGCTGCGCTATGGGTTCGATGCGGTGGAACGCGGCGGATGTCTCAGCTTTCGGATGCGCGATGGGGAGAGCGATCATCTGCTCAGTGACGAGGATCTGGTGCGCGATGAGGAGGGGGGCAGCACCCTCGAAGAGACCCGCGCCAATGCCGCCGAGATCGCCGGGCGGGTGCGGCTTCGGTTCATCGAGGCGGATGCGGATTTCGAGGTGATCGCCGAGGAATCGATCCTGCCGGACGATGCGACCCACACTGTCTCGACCTCGGAAATGCCGCTGGCCATGACCCGTGGCGAGGGGCGCGCGACGGTCGAACGATGGCTCTCGGAGGCGCGGGTGGCGACCGATACGCTGCGCTTTGCCCTGCCGCTGTCACGGGCCGAGATCGGCGCGGGCGATGTGGTGTCACTGGCAGAGGCCGGGGGCACCGGGCATTTCCGCATCGACCGGGTCGAGCAGTTTGCCAGCCAGCAGATGATCGAAGCGGTGCGGATCGAGCCAGAATCCTATCGCCCACAGATGATCGAGGATCTGCCGCCGGGCAGCCGCAGCTTTACCGCGCCGGTGCCGGTGCTGCCGCTCTTCCTCGATCTGCCGCTGATGACCGGGGCCGAGACGCCCCATGCGCCGCATCTCGCCGTGGGCGGCGAGCCCTGGCCGGGGGCGGCGGCGCTCTATGCCTCGGACAGTGACGCCAATTATCAGCTCAACCATCTGACCGAGCTGCGGGCGCGGATCGGTGTCACGCAGACCCCATTGGCGCGGGCCAGCAAGGGGCTCTGGGATCGTGGGGAGGGGCTCACCGTCAGGATGGTGCATGGCACGCTCGACAATGTGCCGGAGGCGGATCTTTTGTCGGGGGCCAATCTCTGTGCCATTGGCGATGGCACGCCCGAGGGCTGGGAGCTCATGCAATTTGCCGAGGCCGAGCTTGTCGCCAGCAACACCTATATCCTGCGCCACAGGCTGCGCGGGCAGCTTGGCACCGATGTGGCCATGCCCGATCATTGGCCGGTGGGCAGCTATCTGGTGATGCTCGACGGGCTGCCGGCGCAGATCTCCCTGCCCGAGGCGGCGCGCGGACGTGCCCGGCATTACCGGATCGGCCCGGCTGGTCGGCCCGTGGATGACCCGTCCTATCAGCATGCGGTGATCGCCTTTGAGGGGCTGGGGCTGCGGCCGCTGTCGCCGGTGCATCTGAGGGCGCACCGGGCGGCGGGCGATGTGACGCTGAGCTGGATCCGCCGGACACGGATCGATGGCGACCGTTGGGACACGCCGGATGTGCCCTTGGGCGAAGAGCAGGAGCTCTATGCCATTCGGGTGCGGCAGGGGGAAACCGTGCTGCGCGATGCGATGAGCGAGAGCCCGACCTGGACCTATGCCCAGAGCGCGCAGGCGGCGGATGGGGCGAGCGGCGCGATCACGATCGAGGTGGCGCAGGTGTCGGGCCGGTTCGGCGCGGGGGCCTGGGCGGGCCTTGAGCTGACGCTCTAGCCATTGGGGCGAGCGGCACACAACCAGACGGCGCGGCGGGGCAGATCCCAGCCGCGCCGCATCGCATCTGAAAATTGGTCATTCATATCGTTGATTTATCCGATCACGGCTTTGCATTTTGCGCATCCTCCCTATCTGATATACTCAGCGCCGAGCCACAGGAGCACGGATATGGCCAAAGCACATGCAAAACTCTCGGAACTCGACCCGGTCTGGAAGCAGATCACCGAGGAAGCCAAGGACACGATCGCCCAGGAGCCGCTCATGGGCGGGCTGGTTCATAGTTCGATCCTGCACCACAAAACCATCGAATCGGCGCTCGCCTATCGGATCTCTCTGAAACTCGCCTCGAGCGAGATGCCCGAGCAGATCCTGCGCGAAATCTGTGATTGGGCGCTGGCCGCAGATCCCAATATTTCGCTGGCCTCGCGCGCCGATATCGTCGCCGTGAACGACCGTGACCCGGCCTGTGACCGGTTCATCCTGCCGATGCTTTTCTTCAAGGGGTTTCAGGCGGTGCAGGCGCATCGCGTGGCGCATTGGCTCTGGCATAACGAACGCAAGGATATGGCGCGGTTCTTCCAGATGCGCTGTTCCGAGGTGTTTGGCATCGACATTCACCCCGCCGCCCGGATGGGCAAGGGCATCATGATCGATCATGCGCATTCCATCGTGATCGGGGAAACCGCCGTGGTCGGCGACAATGTCTCGATGCTGCATTCTGTGACGCTCGGCGGCACCGGCAAGGAAGAAGAAGACCGCCATCCCAAGATCGGCGACGGTGTTCTGATCGGCGCGGGGGCCAAGGTTCTCGGCAATATCAAGGTTGGCCATTGCTCGCGCATCGCGGCGGGCTCGGTCGTGCTATCCGAAGTGCCGCCCTGCAAGACGGTGGCGGGTGTTCCGGCCAAGATCGTCGGCGAAGCGGGCTGTGATCAGCCCTCGGTGGCGATGGATCAGCTGCTCGGCGTGCGCTAAGCCCACGGTCCACGGATAAGACAAAAGAAAACCGGGCAGCGAAACTGCCCGGTTTTTTTCATGTGTGGGCAATGTGCCCCAAGCGATCAATAGGCCGTGTCGATCAGCGTCGACAGCGCATTGTGGCGCGGGGTCATGACTGAACGTGCGACGCTGTTTTCCGGCGCGCGCTTGGCATTGCCGAGGGCGAAGGTCACGCCGAAACGCACGGTGTCTTCTTCGACAGAGCCGGCACCGGCGTCCAGATCGCTGCGCGCCAGTTCCAGCGACAGGTTGATCGGCGCGCTGGTGACGGCCGAGAGATCATAGCCGACGCCCACACCATAGGTCGTCACATCGGTGTTGATCTGATCGGCATCGACGAAATTCACGCCGCCAAAGGCCGAGAAACCGCGCCCGAAGCTGTGATCCGCGCCAATACCGATGCTGGTGATCTCGAACGATCCGCCGCCCGCGACATCGCCTTCGCTCATCATCCAGTGGCCGCCGATCCGGGTGGCGTCGGTCGGACGGAACCGCAGGGTCACGCCATAATCGGTCCAGTCGCCACCACCGTCGACCTCACTGATGCCGAGATGGAATTCGGCGCCAAAACTGTCGTTCACATAGCCGCCGTTGAGACCGTAGGAGGTCACCTCGGTGTCCGTGTTGCCGAGAACCGGACCGGTCGTGTCGAAATTCATGAAATCGCCATAGGCGCCGATGGTCGCGCCCGAGGCCATTTGATAGGCGAAATTCACCCCGAGATCGGTCGTGTCGAAATCGCCCGGCCCTTCCGGGTTCATCTTGGCCAAGGTCGCATCGAGGCCCATCACCCAGCCGTTCTGGAACTGGATCGCGCCGCTGCCATCCAGCGTCAGCGAGTCGATGTCGCCGCCGCCGTTGGAAATCGACCCAAGCCCATAG
The DNA here is from genome assembly GCF_000152625.1 of Roseovarius nubinhibens ISM. Taxonomy (GTDB): domain Bacteria; phylum Pseudomonadota; class Alphaproteobacteria; order Rhodobacterales; family Rhodobacteraceae; genus Roseovarius; species Roseovarius nubinhibens. The sequence continues at coordinate 1,062,580 of NZ_CH724156.1, forward strand.
CCCAAGGTCACCGCGCCCGAAAAATCCTGTGCCTGTGCGGCGACCGGCAGAGCGGCCAGGGCACAAGCGAAAAATCTACTGCTGTTCAAAGTCTTCACAATGTTCACCGTAAGTTAGTTTGTACCGCACACAATCGTGCGAGACGGCAAGAATCACACACAGCCATAAGTTGCAATTCCCGAAATGCGCCTATTATTTCAGCAAGATGGAGGGTGGCAAAAAAGACTCACCCGGCCCGTTTGAGACGGGGCGTTCAGGTCATCCAAACCGGGTTTCGGCCAATCTTGCCGATCAGGAAATCCATGAACACCCGCACCTTTGGCGAGAGCACATGGGAGCTTGGATAGACGAGCCAGAGCTTGGCCTGATCGTCGAGCTCATAGTCAGGCAGAACACGGGTGAGCGCGCCGGAGCCAAGCTCGGCATGGACGCTCCACAGTGAATTGAGCGAAATGCCCGCGCCCTGCACCGTCAGGAGTTTCTGGCTCAGCCCGTCATCTATGATCACCTGTCCCTTGGAGAGAGCGGGATGATAGCTGCTCTGCCCGCCGTCCTTGTGCAAGAGCGGCCGCGGCCCTTGATCGCGAAACGCGATGAGCCTGTGGTCGGCGAGATCCTCTGGCGTCGCGGGCGCACCATGTGTGGCGATATAGGAGGGCGCGGCGCAGAGGATGCGGCGATCCTCGGCAAGCTTGCGGCCCTTGAGACTGCTGTCCTGCAGCGGGCTGTTGCGCAGCGCCAGATCGAAACTGCCCTCAATGGCGTCAAAGGGGCTATCGGAGAGGCGCAGATCCAGCCTCACCCCGGGGTATTGATCCAGAAATTCCGGCAAGAGCGGCACAATGTAGAGCTGGGCAAAGCTGCTCGGCGCGGCGAAGCGGAGCGTGCCTGCGGCCTGCAGCCCGCCCGACCCGAGCGCCGCGCGGGCGGCCTCTTCCTGCGCCAGAATTTCGCGTGCGAAGGGCAGGAAATCCGCCCCTTCCAGCGACAGCGACACCTTGCGCGTGGTCCGGTGCAGCAATTCCGCCCCGAGCGCCGCCTCGAGCTTGGCCAGCCGGGCGCTCGCCACCGCGGGGGCCAGACCGAGATCCCGGCCAGCAGCGCTGATATTGAGCAGGTCAGCGGCCCGCACGAAGAGCCGAAGCGCGTCTGTGTCCATCGGTGTTCGCCCCGCGATTATATTGAAATACCGAAATCAGAAACAAGTTTGCCCCGGTTTTTATAGGTTTTGCAAGGGATATACTTGGGGTCAACGCCTTCCTAAGCGCGCAATCCAAGGACCACCCATGCTCACGCAGACCGATCTTCGCCCGTTTCCAACGCTCAACCCCGGCTATAACCAGATCTTTCGCCCTGGCGAGCTGAGCCTTGGGCTCGTCCTGCCTATTGAGCGCTATGACCAAGGCCCGGTGCCCAGCATGGAGCGGGCGACCGAACGGGCGCAGCTTGCCGAGGCACTTGGGTTCAGGGCGCTCTGGCTGCGCGACGTGCCTTTCAACGTGCCGAGCTTTGGCGACGCCGGGCAGCTCTATGATCCGTTTGTCTATCTCGGCTATCTCGCGGCCCAGACCCGCGCGATCACCCTCGGCACGGCGAGCATCGTCCTGCCGCTGCGCCATCCGGCGCATGTGGCCAAGGCGGCGGCCAGCGTCGATCAGCTCTCGGGTGGGCGGCTGGTGCTCGGGGTGGCGTCGGGAGACCGGCCCGAGGAGTACCCCGCCTTCGGCATGGGCTATGAGGATCGCGGCGAGCGGTTTCGCGACAGCTTTGACTATATTCGCGCGATGGGGGGCGACTATCCCGAGGGGATCTTTGACCAAGGGGCCTTTTCCGGGCGGATTGATATGCTGCCCAAACCGGTGACTGGCCGCATCCCGATGTTGATCACCGGGGCGAGCCGGCAGAGCCCGGATTGGATTGCCAGCCATGGCGACGGTTGGATGACCTATCCGCGCAACGCCACGGCGCAAGGTCAGATCATCGACGCCTATCGCGGCAACCTCGCCGCTTTGGGCGACACCGACCGGCCCGTGATGCAGTCGCTCTATGTCGATCTGGTCCCGGACGCGGATGCCGCGCCGCAGCCCATTCACCTCGGGTTTCGCTCCGGGGTCGACTATCTGCGCAAGTACCTCCGAGACTTGCGACAGCTTGGCGTGAACCACGTGGCCCTCAACCTGCGGCTCAATCAGGCCGAGACCGAGGGCACGCTCGAACGGATCGCAGAAACGTTGCTTCCTGAATTTCACCAGTGAAAGGGTATCTCATGACCAAGACCATTCTCATCACCGGCGCCACCGACGGGATCGGCCTCGAAACCGCGCGACATCTGGCGGCGAAGGGTCATAGCCTCATCCTGCACGGGCGGAGCGCGGCCAAGCTCGACGCCGCACGGGACAAGATCGGCGGCACCACCTCCGGCTATCTCGCCGATCTGTCCGATCCGGCAGAGACGCTCCGGCTGGCCCGTGACATCGCCCGGGATCACGACGCGATTGATGTGATCATCAACAATGCGGGTGTCTACAAAATCCCCGATCCGGTGACCAAAACCGGTCATGATCTTCGGTTTTTGGTAAACACCATTGCGCCCGAAATCCTGACCCGCGCATTGCTCTCGACGCTTGGCGAGAATGGGCGCGTGGTGAACCTGTCGTCGGCCGCACAATCGCCCGTCGATCTGGAGGCATTGGCCGGTCGCAAGCGGCTCGCCGATTTCGAGGCCTATGCCCAGAGCAAGCTCGCCCTGACCATATGGTCGCGCGAAATGGCCGCGAAACATCGCAACGGGCCGATATTCGTGGCGGTGAACCCCGGCTCTCTTCTGGCCTCGAAAATGGTCAAGGACGGGTTTGGTGTGGCCGGCAAGGACCTTGGCATCGGGGTGGAAATTCTCGCACGCGCCGCCCTGTCGGATAGGTTCGCCCTGGCCTCGGGGAAATATTTCGACAATGACATTGGCGAGTTCACCCCGCCGCATCCCGCAGCCTTGGATGATCAAAATTCGGCCAAAGTCTATGATCAGATCGTCCAGCTCGCCAAGGAGCTTGGTGCGGCATAGACGGCGAAACTCAACGTCGCAGATGTTGAGACGAAACCCGACAAACTCGCACTTGTGTGGTCCTGCCTCTCGGGCTGCCCACAAAGAAAACGCGCCGCAGGCCAAGGCCCACGGCGCGTTTAGGTCTTAAAATCAAACCCATTCTAGGCGAGCATCACCATCGGATTCTCGAGGTTCTGCACGATGGCGTCGAGAAGCTGCGCCCCCAGCGCCCCGTCGATCACCCGGTGATCCACGGACAGGGTGACCGACATCACGGTCGCCACGCTGAGCTCGCCATCCGCGCCAACCACCGGTTTCTTGACCCCGGCGCCGACGGCGAGAATCGCCCCATGCGGCGGGTTGATCACGGCGTCGAAATTGTCGATCCCGAACATTCCGAGGTTGGAAATGGCAAAGCTGCCGCCCTGGTATTCATGCGGCGCGAGTTTGCGGTCGCGGGCCCGGCTGGCGAGGTCCTTCATCTCTGACGACAGGGCCGACAGCGATTTCATCTCGGCATCTTTCAGAACCGGGGTAAAGAGCCCGCCCTCAATTGCCACGGCCACGGCCACATCCGACGGCTTGAGCTGAAGCACCCGGTCCCCGGCCCAGACCGCATTGGCGGCGGGAACGGTTTGCAGGGCCAAGGCGCAGGCCTTGATGATGAAGTCATTGACCGACAGCTTGACCGAACGCGCCTCAAGCTGCTTGTTCAGCTGACCGCGGAACTTGAGCAGCGCGTCGAGGCGGATATCGCGCCGCAGGTAGAAATGCGGGATCGATTGCTTGGCCTCGGTGAGACGCGCGGCAATCGTCTTGCGCATTCCGTTGAGCGGGATTTCCTCGTACTCGCGCCCCTCGTACATGGCGATGACCTGCGAGCTGCTCGGGCCCGTAGCGGCAGGGGCGGCAGCGGCCGGGGCAGCTGCAGGCTGATCCTTGGCCGCGGGTTTGGCGGCAGAAGGCTGCGCGTTCTCCACATCGGCTTTGACGATGCGGCCACGCGGACCAGAGCCGCTGATCTGCGACAGATCGAGCCCCTTGTCCGCCGCGATGCGCCGGGCCAGCGGCGAGGCAAAGATGCGCTCGCCATCAGCCTTGGGCGCGGCTGGCGCCGCCGACGCAGCCGGGGCCGCCTCGGGTTTGGGCGCGGCGTCGGATTTCGGCGCCTCGGCTTTGGGCTCAGCGGCGGGCGCGCTGGCCTCACCGATGTCGTCGGCGCTTTCGCCCTCTTCAAGCAGCACAGCGATAGGCGTGTTGACCTTGACCCCTTCGCTGCCCTCGGCGACGAGGATCTTGCCGATAACGCCCTCGTCCACGGCCTCGAACTCCATCGTGGCCTTGTCGGTTTCAATCTCGGCAAGCAGATCGCCGGAAGAGACGGTGTCGCCTTCTTTGACCAGCCATTTGGCAAGCGTGCCCTCTTCCATCGTGGGCGAGAGGGCGGGCATGAGAATTTCTGTAGGCATCGCTCTCTCCTTACTTGTAAGTCACTTTGCGCACCGCTTCGATCACCTCGGCGGTCGAAGTCAGTGCCAGTTTCTCGAGATTGGCGGCATAGGGCATCGGAACATCCTTGCCCGTGCAGTTGATGACCGGCGCATCGAGATAGTCGAAGGCGCGCTCCATCAGCGTGGCCGAGATATGGTTCCCGATAGAAGCCACCGGCCAGCCCTCTTCCACGGTCACACAGCGGTTGGTTTTCATCACGCTGGCGATGACCGTGTCGTAATCGATAGGGCGCAGGGTACGCAGGTCGATCACCTCGGCGCTGATCCCGTCCTCGGCCAGTTTCTCGGCCGCGTCGAGCGCATAGGTCATGCCGATGCCAAAGCTCACGATGGTCACATCCTCGCCTTCACGCCAGACACGGGCCTTGCCGAAGGGAATGGTGAAATCGTCAAGCGCGGGCACCTCGAAGGATTTGCCATAGAGAATTTCATTCTCGAGGAAGACCACCGGGTTGGGATCGCGGATCGCTGATTTGAGGAGTCCTTTGGCATCTGCCGCCGAATAGGGCTGTACGACCTTAAGGCCGGGCACTTGGGCGTACCATGCCGCGTAATCCTGGCTGTGCTGGGCCCCGACCCGAGCGGCGGCACCGTTGGGCCCCCGGAACACGATGGAACAGCCGAGCTGGCCGCCGGACATGTAATTGGTCTTGCCGGCCGAGTTGATGATCTGGTCAATCGCCTGCATGGCAAAGTTCCAGGTCATGAATTCGACGATGGGCTTGAGCCCGCCCCAGGCGGCCCCGACCCCGATCCCGGCAAAGCCATGTTCGGTGATCGGCGTGTCGATGACCCGTTTCGATCCAAACTCGTCGAGCAGGTTCTGGGTGATCTTATAGGCACCCTGATATTCGGCCACCTCTTCGCCCATGACAAAGACGGTTTCGTCCGAACGCATCTCTTCGGCCATGGCCGAATTGAGCGCCTCGCGCACGGTCATCGTCTTCATCGGCGTCCCCTCGGGCCAGTCCGGCTCGGTATTTGGGGCGAGGTTTTCACTCTCCGTGGCGGGTGCCTTGGCTTTGGCCGGCGCAGGCTTGGCCGCGTCCTCGGATTTGGGGGCCTCAGCCGGTGCGGCGCTGGCCTCGCCAATATCATCGGCGCTTTCGCCCTCTTCGAGCAGCACTGCGATGGGCGTGTTGACCTTGACCCCTTCGCTGCCGTCGCCGACGAGGATCTTGCCGATCACCCCTTCGTCCACGGCCTCGAACTCCATCGTGGCCTTGTCGGTCTCAATCTCGGCGAGGATATCGCCGCTCGATACGGTGTCGCCCTCTTTGACGAGCCATTTGGCGAGCGTGCCCTCTTCCATGGTCGGGCTCAGCGCGGGCATCAGAATTTCAGTTGGCATAATCAGTTACTCCCGCTCACGCTTCGACGTAGATGTCAGTCCACAGCTCCGAGACTTCGGGCTCTGGGCTGGTCTTGGCAAATTCGGCGCTCTCGTTGACGATGGATTTGATCTCCTTGTCGATCGCCTTGAGATCGTCCTCGGTGGCGTGCTTGCCCTGCAAGAGCAGCTCGCGCACATGTTCGATCGCATCCATTTCGTCGCGGACCTTCTGCACCTCGTCGCGGGTCCGGTATTTCGCCGGGTCCGACATCGAATGGCCGCGATAGCGGTAGGTCTTGACCTCGAGGATATAGGGCCCTTTGCCCGAGCGGCAGTGCGCCACGGCCTTTTCGCCCGCTTCTTTCACCGCGAGCACATCCATCCCGTCGACCGCCTCGCCGGGGATGCCGAAGGCTGCGCCACGGGTGTAGATGTCGGGGCTCGAGGTCGAGCGCTTCTGCGAGGTGCCCATGGCATATTGGTTGTTCTCGATCACGAAGATCACCGGCAGCGACCAGAGCGCCGCCATGTTGAACGTCTCGTAGACCTGACCCTGGTTCGCGGCGCCATCGCCGAAATAGGTAAAGGTGACGTTGTCATTGCCCTTGTACTTGTCCGCAAAGGCAAGCCCCGCGCCAAGCGGGACGTTCGCGCCCACGATGCCGTGACCGCCATAGAAATGCTTGTCGCGGCTGAACATGTGCATCGAGCCGCCCTTGCCTTTGGAATAGCCGCCTTCGCGCCCGGTCAATTCGGCCATGACGCCGTTCGGGTCCATGCCACAGGCCAGCATATGGCCGTGATCGCGATAGGTGGTGATCCGTTTGTCACCCTCTTTGGTGGCGGATTCGAGACCGACAACAACCGCCTCTTGACCGATGTAGAGATGGCAGAACCCGCCAATCAGCCCCATCCCGTAAAGTTGACCTGCCTTTTCCTCGAATCGGCGGATCAGCAGCATGTCTCGGTAAAATCCTTTCAGCTCGTCAGCTGAAACATTTGGCTTCTTTGGCTTTTTCGGGGTGGCCATGAACGGGCATCTCCTCGGCTACACAAATGGTTTAGCATTAAACTATCCATACACGATCAGGCCCCGCGTTGCGAGTATGTAATTGCGCAACGCTGCAATCAAGCGCGTCTGCGCGCAATCAGCCGTGCCATATCGAGCATCCGGCAAGAGAAACCCCATTCGTTGTCGTACCAGCCAAAGACCCGCAGCAAACCGCCTGTGGAGACCGACGTTTCATGCCCGCAGAGGATCACCGATTCAGACCGCCCCCGCAGATCGCTCGAGACCAGCGGCTTGCGCGTATAGCCAAACACCGGCCCGGATTTCGCCGCGGCCTCGAGCACGGCGTTGACCTCGGACACCGTCACCGGTGCCTCGGTGTGCAGCGTCAGATCGATGGCGGACACGCTGGCCGTGGGCACGCGGATGGCGCGCGCTTCGATCCGGCCCTTGAGCTTGGGCAGCACAAGCCCCGTCTGATGCTGGGCAGAGGTGGTGGTGGGCACCATCGACAGGGCCGCGGCCCGGCTACGTTCCGGCGCGCCGCGCGGCTTGTCCACCGTGGGCTGGCTACCGGTGTAGCAATGGACCGTGGTCATCTGCCCGCTGATGATGCCAAAAGCATCGTCCAAGAGCCGCGCCAGCGGCGCCAAGGCATTGGTGGTGCACGACGCGTTGGAAATGATCCGCTCGGCCCCCAGCGCCGCATCATTTGCCCCCAGGACCAGCGTGATATCCGCCTCGGCCGAGGGCCCGGAGACCAGAACCGCCCCGGCCCCGGCGGCAAGGCCCCGTTCGGCCACCGGCCGCGCGCCGGCCATGCCGGTACATTCCAGCACGAGATCGACGCCAGAAAGATCGAGCGCGCTCAGATCGGGAGCCGCCAGAAAGGGGATGCTGCGCCCGTCGACGATCAGCGTTTCCGGACCGGTTTCGACCGTACCGGACCACGGGCCAAAGACGCTGTCATATTCAAAGAGATAGGCGCAGGTTTCCAAGGGCTCGATCTCGTTGATCAGGACCAGTTCGAAATCCTGCCCCTCGCGCAACAGGATGCGGAGGATGGCGCGGCCAATACGTCCAAACCCGTTGAGCGCGATGCGGATGGGCGGCTGTGCCATGACGATTCTCCCGGTCTTCTGACGTTTGATGTCAAATCGCTAGCGCATCGTTACCGGCAACACCACCGGCAACACCGGATGAGGCATCTTGCCCGAAGCAGTGCCATGCTCTATGTCCGCCACATGCTCGACGATGCCGACGATATTCATCCGCTCTTTCACGGAGCCCCCCGCAGCACCGAGTTTCGGAAGCTGCGCAAACGCATCGTGCGACAGACGCGCGAGGCGATTGAACAGTTCGGCATGATCGAACGGGGCGCGCGCTGGCTTGTCTGCCTGTCGGGCGGCAAGGACAGCTATACTCTGCTCGCCGTGCTGCACGAGTTGAAATGGCGCGGGCTCTTGCCGGTCGAAATCCTCGCCTGCAATCTCGATCAGGGGCAGCCCGGTTTTCCGGCGACGGTCCTGCCCAAGTTCCTCGAAGACATGGGCGTGCCGCACCGGATCGAGTATCAGGACACCTATTCCGTCGTCATGGACAAGGTCCCCGAGGGGCGGACCTTCTGCGCGCTCTGTTCGCGGCTGCGGCGCGGTCATCTCTATCGCATCGCCCGCGAAGAAGGCTGCAGCGCCGTGGTGCTGGGCCATCACCGCGATGACATGCTCGAAACCTTTTTCATGAACCTCTTTCATGGCGGGCGTCTGGCGACGATGCCCCCCAAACTGGTCAATGAAGAGGGCGATCTCTTTGTCTATCGCCCGCTGGCCTTTGTCGCCGAAGAGGATTGCGAGAAATTCTCGCGGGCCATGCAATACCCGATCATTCCCTGCGACCTCTGCGGAAGTCAGGACGGGCTGCAGCGCCAGCAGGTCAAAAAGATCCTCGACGGTTGGGAGGCCAACCGCCCCGGCCGCCGTCAGGTGATGTTCCGCGCGCTGATGAATGCGCGCCCCTCGCATCTGCTCGATCCCAAGCTCTTTGATTTCGCCGGGCTGATGCGTGATCCGGACAAGATCGACGAAAATTCTAACGATATTCCCACGCTCCGTTAAGCGCGCCTTGAGCCGCAAATGCTATCCCCGTGCAGCGATGCCGCGGCCCCGTGTTTCCCGCACGGCTGCGGGGTCGGCTGACCACCGGGGACCATGTGATGCCTTTGCGCCTGAGGGATTTGATCGACGATTGCTATGAGCGCCTCTATCCCGTTCTGACCGGGCCACCCATGCTTGCCTTTCTGCCCGCCTTGGTGCTGGCGGGCTATTGGCTCGGGGGTGAACTGGTTCTCGTGGGGTTGGCGCTCGGCTCGCCCGTGATCCTCGTGCTCATCGGCCTGTTGCGCCCGGGTGACGAGGATGGGCTGCGCATTGAGCGGCGTCTTCGCAATAGTGACAGCTTTGCCGACATGCTCGGGACCATGGTGCAAGCTGCGGCGCAATCCTCACGGCACACCGGCTGCTTGCTCATCGCCCCCGATGAGCCCGAGGCGCTGCGCGCCCGGCTGGGCGAGGCAGAATTCACCACTGTGATGCAACAGATACATGATCGCGTCGCCTCGGTCGTCCGAGGCCGCGATCAGGTCCGGCGGCTGGCCGAGGACCGCATTGGTGTCGCAATGGCACCGGTTCATCGCCTCTCGCATGGCAATGCGCTGCATTTGGCAAACCGACTGCACGCCGCGCTCGAGCCGCATTTCCCGCTCGGCAGTGGCGGTCAGCGCATCTATGTGTCGATCGGCCTCGCCTTGGCCTCGGATGTCGAGGATGCGGGCGGCGGCGCGTTGTTGGATGCAGCAGAGCAAGCGCTGGCACTCGCCCGCAAGCACCCGCCCGGCGCTCTGCGCATCTATGCCCAGCGGGCCCCGTCCGGCGGACGTGTGGACCTGCCGCAACTGTCCGACATTCTCGCAGGTCTCGACCGAAGCGAATTCACGCCGTGGTATCAGCCGCAGATTTCCACCGACACGGGGCGGGTTTCGGGCATCGAGGCGCTGGCCCGATGGCACCGGGGCAAAGACACGATCATGACACCAGCCGGCTTTGTCGGCGCGCTGGAAAAGGCGGGGCAAATTCCCCGGCTCGACGAACAGGTACAGATCCGCGCCCTCGCGCAATGGGCCAATTGGCAGGCTTCCGGCCTCGACATCCCGCAGCTCACGCTCAACCTCTCGCCGCAAACCTTGGGGCAGGTTGATCTCGCGCAACAGCTGGAATGGACCTTTGATCAGTTTGGCGTGGAGCCCGGGCAAATCTGCCTTGATCTGCCCTATGCCATAGCAGCCCAAACCCGCGCCACGGAACTGATCACAACAATCGCCCGACTGCACCAGATGGGATGCCAGCTCGATCTCGATGACTTTTCCGCCAGCGCATTCGACACAGAGCACCCGTTTCACGAGCACATCACGCGCCTCAAACTCTCGGCAAATCTGACCCGCAACATCGCCCGGGATACAGCGGCCCAAAGGCGTCTCACCGACCTGATCGAAACCTGCGAACCGCGCGGCATAGAGATCCTCGCCAAGGGCGTCGAGACGCCGGAAGACCACGCCATTCTGGCGCAATTGGGCTGTCGTCACATTCAAGGCTTTGTCGTGAGCGCCCCCATGGCGGGCCCCGACTGCGCCCGCTGGCTTGCCGCGCATGGCACCACCCGCGCCGATCTGCCCGACGTGGGCCGATTGGGCGAGTGACCATCCCCACCGGAGCCCTAGCCCCGGTAGCCGCCTCGGCACAGGGCACGGCCAATTCGCGCCCTATCGCCGCAATACAAGGGGAATCCCCTTGACCTTTGGGCCTCTACTCTGTTGAACCGCCGGGAACGCTTCAAACAGATGGACGATCCGGCGCAATGGACGATCAAAACAAGAACCTCATTCTCGCGAGTATTCTGAGCCTTCTGGTGATCATCATCTGGACGGTGCTGTTCCCCGCCGCCGAGACGGATCTTCCCGCAGACACGGTAACGACCACGGCTTCTGCACCGGCAGGCGACACCGCATTGACCCCCGGCAGCGCTGGCGGCGAGGTCAGCACCGAGACAACTGCGCCGGCAGAGCCCCTCCCCGAGAGCGCCGCGCGCGTCGCGGTCGAAACACCGTCAGTCACCGGCTCGATCTCGCTGCGCGGCGGGCGGCTCGATGAGCTGGCGCTCAATAATTACCGCGAAAGCCTCGATCCCGGCGCCGAGATCGTCACCCTGCTCAACCCGACAGGCAGCGCCAGCCCTTATTACGCACTCTTCGGCTGGGCCCCGGGCACTGGTCTCAACAGCGATTCCGTCCCCGGCGCCAACACGCTCTGGTCGGTGGAATCGGGCGAGACGCTGACCCCCGAAAGCCCGGTCACCCTGCTTTGGGAGAACGGCCAAGGCCTCACCTTCCGCCGAGAAATCAGCGTCGACGCGAAATACATGTTCACCATCCGCCAGACGGTCGAGAACACCGGCGACGCCGCTCCGGTTCTGGCCCCCTACGGGATCATTGCGCGCCATGGCGAACCGGCGGACCTCAAGAATTTCTTCATCCTGCACGAAGGCGCGGTGCAGATGGCAGATGGCGAGCTCAACGAGATCGACTACGACGATTTCGAAGGCGCTGGAAACCACACACCGCTGAAAGTCGCCACAAATGGCTGGACCGGCTTTACCGATCACTACTGGATGACCACCCTGATCCCGCGCGGCGAAACCGGGTTCGACCTGTCGACCTTCCAGGACCCGCGCCGCAACATCTATCAGACCACCGTCAAACAGCCCGCGATCACCCTCGAACCGGGTCAGACCGCCGAGGCCACGACCCAGCTTTTTGCCGGTGCCAAGGAATGGGAAACCATCCGCAACTATCAAAACAAGGGCGGCGTCGACAAGTTTCTCGACTCGATCGACTGGGGCTGGTTCTTCTTCCTGACCAAACCGATCTTTGCCCTGCTGCATTGGCTCAATCAGCAAATCGGCAACATGGGCTGGTCGATCATCGCCCTGACGCTGATCATCAAACTGGTGCTGCTGCCGCTGGCCTATAAATCCTACGTCTCGATGGCCAAGATGAAGGAACTGCAGCCGCAGATGGAAAAGATCAAAGAGCGTGCAGGCGACGACCGTCAGGCGCTTCAGAAAGAAATGATGGCGCTCTACAAGAAGGAAAAGGTCAACCCGGCCTCCGGCTGTCTGCCGATCCTTCTGCAGATCCCGATCTTCTTCTCGCTCTACAAGGTGATCTTCGTCACGCTCGAACTGCGCCACGCGCCTTGGATCGGCTGGATCCGCGACCTTTCGGCCCCCGATCCCTCGTCGCTCTATAACCTCTGGGGTCTACTGCCCTGGAACGCGCCCGAACCCGGCTCGCTGCTGGCACTGATCTTCATCGGCATCCTGCCGCTCTTGCTCGGTATCTCGATGTGGCTGCAGCAAAAACTGAACCCGGCGCCCACCGACCCGACGCAAAAGATGGTCTTCGCCTGGATGCCGTGGATCTTCATGTTCATGCTCGGCAGCTTTGCCAGCGGGCTCGTGGTCTACTGGATCGCCAACAACACGATCACCTTTACCCAGCAATACGCCATCATGCGCAGCCAAGGGTACAAACCGGACGTGTTCGGCAACATCAAGTCGGGCTTCAAGCGCACGCGCAAAACCGACGATAAAAAGTGATGAAACTGGCCGCTCTCTGGCGACACCCGATCAAGTCGCATGGCCGCGAGGCCCTGACCGAGGTCACGCTGAGCCCGGGGCAAACCATGCCCTGGGACCGGCGCTGGGCGGTGGCGCATGAGGCGGCCAAAATTGACGGCGACGGCTGGGCCCATTGCGCCAATTTCTCGCGCGCCGCCAAAGAGCCCAGCCTCATGGCGATCACCGCAACAAGTGACGAGGCCGAAAACCGCGTGACCCTGCGCCACCCGGACCTCGCCCCGCTGCGCTTTGATCCCGACAATGAAGCGCAGGCCTTTCTCGATTGGATCCGCCCCTTGATGTCCGAGGGCCGCGCCCAGCCTGCGCGGCTCGTGCGCGCCCCGGGACGCGGCATGACCGATAGCGATTTCCCCTCGATCAGCCTGCTCAACCGCGCCTCGCATGACGCAGTCGCGAGCCATTTGGGCCGCGAGGATCTGTCGATGGAACGCTGGCGCGGCAATCTTCATATCGAGGGCGCCGAAGCTTGGGAGGAATTCTCCTGGCTCGGGCGCAGCCTGCGCATCGGCGAGGCCATCCTTGATATCCGCGAACGCATCACCCGCTGCATGGCCACAACGGCCAATCCGGCCACCGGCGAACGCGACGCAGACACGCTCGGCGCGCTGCGCGACGGCTTTGGGCATCAGGAATTTGGCGTCTACGCCGTGGTGCGCCAAGGCGGCACGCTGCGCCGAGGCGATACGGTCGAGGTACTCTGACATGGCGCTCCCCTTCCCTCTCGTCGAAGACCCGGACCCCCAGACCCTTGAACGCGGGCGCAAGCTCTTCCTTGGCGAGGTCGACTTTCTCAAAGGTGTCGTCGCCATGTCCGGCCTGCCGCCCGCCGACCGGATCGAGGTCTGTTTCGCCGGCCGCTCAAATGTCGGCAAATCGAGCCTGATCAACGCGCTAACCGGCCGCAAGGCGCTGGCCCGCGCCTCCAACACGCCGGGCCGGACCCAAGAGGTGAACTTCTTCACCATGGCCGACAGTCATTATCTCGTCGACCTGCCCGGCTATGGCTATGCCAATGCGCCGCTGCCCATCGTGGCCAAATGGCAAGCGCTGCTCAAATCCTATCTCTCGGGCCGTGCCAACCTGCGCCGCGCCTTCGTGCTCATCGATGCGCGCCACGGCGTCAAAGCCGTCGATGAAGAAATCATGGCCCTGCTCGACAGCTCTGCCGTGACCTTCCAGACCGTGCTGACCAAGGCTGACAAGGTCAAAGAGGCCGAACGCGAGAAGATTCTGACACAGGTGCGCAGCCGCCTTGCCACCCATCCCGCCGCCTTCCCCGAGCTGATCGTCACCTCGAGCGAAAAGGGCTGGGGCATCCCCACCCTGCGCGCCACGATCGCGAGCCTCGTCTGACGCCCCGGCTCTTTCTGGTATCAAATACCCCTGCGCCGACGCCCGCCCGACACAGTGCGGCCCCTGAGGCGCGCCCAGTTTGGCTTCCCCTTGCAAGCGCGCGGGCTTGCGGCGATAAACGGCCAAACAAGGATCACCGAGATGAAGACACGCCCTATGAACCGTGACTGGATTGCCACCGCCCGCACGCTGAGCGAGGCCCTGCCCTACCTGCAGCGCTATGACGACGCCATCGTCGTGATCAAGCTCGGCGGTCATGCCATGGGCAGTGACGAGGCGATGGAAACCTTCGCCCGCGACGTGGTGCTGATGCGTCAGGTCGGCGTGAACCCGGTTGTGGTCCATGGCGGCGGCCCGATGATCAACGAGATGCTCGGCCGTCTCGACATTCAGTCCGAATTCGTCAACGGCAAGCGCGTCACGGACGAGGCCACGATGGAAGTGGTCGAGATGGTCCTCTCGGGCCGCGTGAACAAGCGGATCGTCGCGGCGATCAACGCGCAGGGCGGCCGCGCGGTGGGGCTCTCGGGCAAGGATGCGAACCTCGTCACCTGCACCCCGGCCAATCCCGAACTGGGTCTCGTTGGCGATCCGACCAAGGTCGATCCCTCGATTCTGCACACGCTTTTCCGCGACGATATGATCCCGGTGATCGCCCCCTTGGGCGCGGGCGAGAACGGCGAAACCTATAATATCAACGGCGATACGGCTGCGGGGGCGATTGCGGCGGCGTTGCGGGCGGATCGGTTGTTGTTGTTGACGGATATCGATGGGGTGCGGGATGCGGAGGGTCGGGTGATCACCGAGCTGACGGCGCAGGACATTCACGATCTCGTCGCGGATGGCACGATTGCGGGCGGCATGATCCCCAAGACCGAGACCGCGCTGGCGGCGATCGAGGGCGGCGTGCGCGCGGTTGTGATCCTTGACGGGCGGGCGCCCAATGCGCCGCTGCTCGAGCTCTTCACCGATCACGGGGCCGGTTCAATTATCCGTGCAAAGTGACGGCTTTGCTTGCGTGACACGCCGGGCCGCCTAAGGTCTGCCCATGCAAAACGAAGCCCTCATCCGCCTCAGCGTCTTCCTCGGCCTCTTCGCGCTTTTCGCGCTGATCGAAGCCTATGCGCCCCGCCGCGCCCGCGTGCAACCGCGCGGCAAGCGCTGGCTAACCAATTGGTCTATCGTCATAATATCCACCCTCGCCCTGCGGGCCTTGGCCTTTGGTCTGCCCCTCTTGGCGGTGGGGGCAGCCATCGATGCCGAGGCGCAGGGATGGGGTCTCTTCAACGCCGTGGCCCTGCCCTATTGGGTCGAGGTGGTCGTCGCGATCCTGCTGTTGGATCTGGCGATCTGGACGCAGCATCTGGTGACCCACAAGGTGCCGCTCTTGTGGCGGCTGCACCGGGTGCACCATGCGGATAGGGATGTGGATGTGACCACGGCGATCCGGTTTCACCCGGTGGAAATCGCCCTGTCGATGCTGCTCAAGATCGGCTTGGTCTATCTTCTTGGCCTGCCCGCATTGGCGGTGATCCTCTTTGAAATCATCCTCAACGGGACGGCGATGTTCAACCATTCCAACCTGAAATTGCCTGTCGGTATCGAGGCGGTATTGCGTCGGTTTCTCGTCACCCCTGATATGCACCGGGTTCACCACTCGATTCACCGCGACGAACATGACAGCAATTACGGCTTTGCACTCTCGATCTGGGACCGTATCTTTGGCACTTACATCCCGCAGCCGCGGGGCGGGCATGACGGGATGACGACCGGGCTGCAGTGGCAGGACGAGCGGCCCGCGAAATTGGGGTGGAGCCTATGGTTGCCGTTCAGGCGCAAGTGACTTTCGACAGCATCGCGGAGCGCGCCGCCAAAGAGCGTCTCGCCGTGATGTGCGCGCTGCATGAAAAAGGCGACACGATCCTGCTCTTGGGGCCGGAAGCGGATTTCTGGACCCTCTTCAAGACCTCGCCCGAGTATCAGGACAAGACCCCCGATCCGATGGATCGCTGGTCGTCGCGGGTGATCACCGCCATTGCCGAGGAGATCGGGGCCGAGCCGCTCTTTCCCTTTGGCGGGCCGCCCTATCAGCCGTTCCTACGCTGGGCGCTGCGGTCGGGCTGGGCCTGGTCGAGCCCGGTGCGGATGCTGGTCCATGACCGGGCGGGGATGATGATTTCGTTTCGCGGCGGATTGCGGGTCGCGGGCGAGATGGATCTGCCCACGCCGCCCAAGGCCGCGCCATGCGAAAGCTGCGAGGACAAGCCCTGCACCACCGGATGCCCGGTGGGGGCGCTGAGCGACCAGCATTTCTACAAGGTCGACGACTGCTATGATTACCTCGACACGCTGCCCGGCGCGATCTGCCGCAAGGGCGGCTGTCGGGCGCGGCTCGCCTGTCCGGTGAGCGCGAAATTTGACCGCGACCCGGCGCAATCGGCGCTGCATATGTCCTATTTTCACCGAAAGTGATGGTCACAGGTTTTTGTGAAGGAATGAGTAAATGCCAAAGCGATTGATCCTGATGCGCCATGCCAAGAGCAGCTGGAACCATCCCGGGCTTGAGGATCACGACCGCCCGCTGAACGAGCGGGGCCGGCAGTCGGCGCAGGCGCTGGGCGTCTGGCTGCGGGCGCAGGGCTATGTGCCCGATGCGATCCTGAGCTCGACCGCCACCCGCACCCGCGAGAGCGCCGCGATGCTCTGCTTTGACGATGTGCCGGCCACATTCACCCATGATCTCTATCTCGCCGATGCGGGCGACATGATCGCCACGCTGCGCAAGGCCGAGGGCGACTGTGTGCTGCTGCTGGGCCATAATCCGGGCATCGCCTGGCTTGCCGAGCTGTTGGTGGCGCGTCCGCCCGCCCATGGGCGTTTTGCCGATTACCCGACGGGGGCGACACTGGTCGCGGATTTCGGGATCGACGCCTGGGCCGAGCTTGAGCCCGAGACGGGCAAGGTGGTGAATTTCACCGTGCCGCGCGATCTGTTGGGCTAAGCGACCTGCCACCCATCACAGCCGCAAAAGAAAACGCGCCGCAGAGGGCGGCGCGTTTCCGTATTGGTAAAGAGCACTGGCCGATCCGGGGCCGATCAGTGGCCGAGGATCTGGCTGAGGAACAGCTTGGTCCGGTCGCTCTTGGGGTTGTTGAAGAACTCTTCGGGTTCGTTCTGTTCGACGATCTGGCCTTGGTCCATGAAGATGACCCGGTTCGCCACCTGACGGGCAAAGCCCATCTCATGGGTCACGCAGAGCATGGTCATGCCTTCCTCGGCGAGCTCGATCATCGTGTCGAGCACCTCTTTGATCATCTCGGGGTCGAGCGCCGAGGTGGGTTCGTCAAAGAGCATGATCCGCGGCTTCATGCAGAGCGAGCGGGCAATCGCCACACGCTGCTGCTGACCACCCGAGAGCTGGCCGGGGTATTTGTTGGCCTGATCGGGGATCTTCACCTTTTCGAGGAAATGCATCGCCGTATCGACGGCCTCTTTGCGCGGCACCTTGCGCACCCAGATGGGCGCGAGGGTGCAGTTTTCGAGGATGGTCAGATGCGGGAAGAGGTTGAAGTGCTGAAAGCACATGCCCACTTCGCGACGGATCTTGTCGATGTTTTTCAGGTCCGACGTCAGTTCGGTCCCATCGACGATGATCTGCCCCTGCTGATGTTCCTCGAGCCGGTTGATGCAGCGGATCATCGTCGATTTCCCCGAGCCAGACGGCCCGGCGATGACGATCCGTTCGCCTCGGTTCACGGTCAGGTTGATGTCACGCAACACATGGAACGAGCCGTACCATTTGTTCATGTTGGTGATCTGGATCGCGATCTCGTCCGAGATCTGCATTTTGGAGCGATCGATTTCGCGGTCGGTAACAAGATCAGACATAGCGTGATCTCCTTAATTATGGCCAGTCTGAAGCTTGCGCTCCAGGTACATGGAGTAACGGGACATCGAGAAACAGACGATGAAGAACAGGAACGCGATGAACGCGAAGAGTTCCCAATAGATACCGTTCCACGCGGTGTCCGCCCGGATGGCGTTGCTCAGTCCGATGACGTCGAAGAGACCGATGATCGACACAAGGGTGGTGTCCTTGAAGATGCCGATGAAGGTGCTCACGATGCCGGGGATCGAGATTTTCAACGCCTGTGGCATGATGATGAGGCGCTGCGCCTGCCAGTAGTTGAGGCCGAGACTGTCGGCGCCCTCATACTGGCCCTTGGGCAGGGCCGCGAGACCACCCCGGATCACCTCGGCCATATAGGCCGCGGCAAACAGGGTCATCATGATCATCACGCGCAGGATGATGTCGAAATTCGTGCCGGGCGGCAGAAAGAGGTTCAGCAGAAGCGACGCCACAAAGAGCAGCGTGATCAGCGGAACGCCCCGGATGAATTCGATGAAGCCGACGCAGATCGCTTTGACCAGCAGCAGGTCGGACTGACGGCCAAGCGCCAGCACGATGCCGATGGGAAGCGAACAGCCGATGGCCACGATGCCGAGCAGGATCGCCAGCATGAAGCCGCCGAACTTGCGGCTCTGCACCGCCTCGATGCCGATGGGCATGAGGTCTGTCAGCGCCCCGGTGATCAGGCCGGAGAGGCCGAACCACCAGATCACCGGCAGCAGCACCGCCGCGATGATCGCCACCAAAGAGCCCGCGATAGGTTCGAGGATCTTGTAGGCGTAGTAGCCGATGACAAAGCCCAGTGCCGCCGCGATCGGCCCCCAGATCGACCCGCCCCATAGGAGCCAGGGCATCACGAAGGGATAGAGCGCGGTGACGATGAGCATCTTGCGCGGCAATTGTTCAGAGAACAGCACCGGCGCCATGGCCACCAAGGTCAGCACGAAGGCGAGGTTCACCCGCCAGTAGAGGTGATCGGGGTAGAACCCGTAGAGCAGCTGTAGCCAGCGCTCCTTGACCACGCCCCAGCAGGCATGACCGTGGGTGTCGCCCCAGGTGGCGTTCATGATCTCGCGGCACTCGTTGAGCGACCCCGCGTTCCACACCGACTGAAACAGCCAGGGCAGCAGCCCGGACATCACATAGGCGATGAAGAGAAGCGCGATCACCGTCAGGATCGAGTTGGCGACGCTGGAGAACAGGTTCTTGCGCAGCCAGCCGACGAAACCGATGGTCGTGGCCGGCGGCTCTTGTTCGGGCAGCATGTCTGTCCGGACAAAGGCGATGGCGCGGGCTGCTTCGGAATGTGTATCGCTCATATTACCGCTCCACCAATTTAACGCGCGAGTTGTACCAGTTCATCACCGCCGAAATGGAGAGCGAGATGATCAGGTAAGCCAGCATCAGCATGAGAACCGATTCGAGCTCGCGCCCGGTCTGGTTCATGGTGATCCCGCCAAGCGTCCCGGTGATGTCCATGTAGCCCACGGCAATCGCCAGCGACGAGTTCTTGGTCAGGTTGAGGTAGTTCGAGATCAGCGGCGGGATGATCACCCGCAGCGCCTGTGGCAGGACCACGAGGCTCATGATCCGCTTGGGCCGCAGACCCAGCGCACCGGCGGCTTCGGTCTGGCCGTGGCTGATGGCGAGGATACCGGCGCGGACGATCTCGGCGATGAAGGCCGCCGTATAGAGCGACAGGGCCAGCCAGAGCGCGGTCAGCGAGTTGCGCAGATGGGTGCCGCCCTGGAAGTTGAAGCCCTTCAGCTCGGGATAGCCGAGGTGAAAGCCCAGCGCGATGAGCAGCACGATCAGCGGCACGAAGAAGATGCCGAGATTGACATGCCATGTGGTGGGCCGCAGGCCGGTGCTGTTCTGGATCGCGGTGGCGCGGGCGTTGACCTTCTTGATGGCGAAGATGCTCGCGATGATCACCAGCACGATGGCCAGCAGATCGAGCGACAGGTCCATCCGGAGCGGGCTATCGCCGAGCAGATGCACGTCGCCAAGCGACCGCGAAAACAGCGGCTCGGGGATATAGACACCGCGGTTGGTGACGGCGACCGAGTCAAAGAAGCTCATGCTTGCGGTGGCGTTGTCGCCCCGGAAATCCTTTGGACTTGGCAGGCTTTCGATGAGCACCGCCATGGCGAGCACGATCCAGAGCAGGACCGGCACGTTGCGGAAGACTTCCACATAGACGGCCATGATCTTGGCCACGAGCCAGTTCTTGCTCAGCCTGAGAACCCCCACGAAGACCCCGAGGATCGTCGCGGCGATACAGCCCAGAAAGGCCACCAGAAGCGTGTTTGTGAGGCCGATAAAGGCGGCGCGCAGATGGGTGTCGCGGTTGTTATAGTCGAGCAGGCGCTGGTTGATGTCATATTGCGCCGGTTCGAGCAGGAAACCGAATTGAACCGGTTTGCCAAGGGTTTGCAGGTTGGTGATCGTGTTGCTGATCAGCCATGCCCCGAAAAGCATGAAACCGAGCAGGGCAACGGCCTGTATGGTGAAAGATCGATACCGCGTATCGTAGATCAGCATAGACAGGCGGAACGACTCCCGAGCAGGGTCGGTCATTGCAGTCATATGGAGTATCCCCGTGTTCCGGCCCGGTTGTTATTGTGTCGCGTTTACGCAGCGAATGGGTCCGGTTTTTTATTGGTACTGAGCGCAAAAGGGCGCGACCGTGGCCGCGCCCTTCGCAAGGAACTTAGCGGAACGGCGGCGAGTAGAGCAGGCCACCATCGGTCCACTGGGCGTTCAGACCACGCGCCAGACCGACCGGCGAATTCTCACCGATGTTCTTCTCGAAGAGTTCGCCGTAGTTGCCACCGGCTTGAACGGCTTTGACAGCCCAGTCAGCGTCGAGGCCGAGCATTTCACCCAGGTTGCCCTCGGTGCCCAGCAGGCGGTTGACTTCGGGATTGTCGCCAGCTGCGGCCGACAGTTCGCCGATGTTGGCGCTGGTGATGCCCAGCTCTTCGGCGGCGATCAGCGCGTTCAGCGTCCAGCGGACAACATCGCCCCATTCGTCATCGCCGTGACGGACCAGCGGGCCGAGCGGCTCTTTCGAGATGATTTCGGGCAGAACGACGTGATCTGCGGGGTTTTCGAACGAGGCGCGCGTGGCGGCGAGGCCCGACGCGTCCGTGGTGTAGGTGTCGCAGGCACCAGCAAGATACTGCTGCTGACCTTCGGCGTTGGTTTCGATCGGCACCGGCTCATAGCTGATGTTGTTGGCGCGGAAGAAGTCCGCGAGGTTCAGCTCGGTGGTGGTGCCGGTCTGGATGCAGACGGTGGCGCCATCGAGTTCCTTGGCCGAGCTCACGCCCAGTTCTTTCGGAACCATGAAGCCTTGGCCGTTATAGTAGTTCACGCCGACGAAGGTGAACTTGAGGTCCACGTCGCGCGAGAAGGTCCAGGTGGTGTTACGGGCCAGGACGTCGATTTCGCCCGAAGCCAGTGCAGTGAAGCGGGTCTTGCCGGTGGTCGGTACGAATTCGACTGCGTCCGGGTCACCCAGAACGGCAGCGGCTACAGCGCGGCAAACGCCAACGTCGAAACCATCCCAACGGCCGTTTTCGTCCGGTGCTGCAAAACCGACAAGACCGGTGGTCACGCCACAGTTCAGCTTGCCGCGCGCTTTGACATCGTCAAGCGTACCAGCAGCTGCAGCGCCAGCCGCCAGGCCGGCGACAGTCAGCGCGCCAAGAAATACGGATTTTTTCATGTTTACCTCTTCCTGATTTTCCGCCCTCTCCCAAAGGCGGTTTTTTTTCCGACCTGATAGGGCCGGCCGATGTTCAGAAGGGTGGTCCCCTCCGATAGGCGCAAGTTTGGAAGGATTCATCTTCAAAGGTCAAGTACTGCATCACCAAAAACAATGATTTACGCCAGCGCTTTACCATAGGGAAACCGGTTTGAACGCGAGGGTTTACGCCCCGCAGGTTCAGCGTCGCGAGAGCTGATAGAGCCGCGCCGCGTGCAGGAATGCCCGCTGTTTTGTGGCTGCCAATTCGCTCGCCTCTTCGTCCTCACCCCATTGTTCTATCTGCCAATCTTCGTCGAGACGCGACAGGGTCCAGAGGGTTTCGGGCGGGGCAATTCCGCGCTGTGCAGCGAGGCCGAGAACTAGAGAACCGGAGAGGCTCACCAGATCGTGAAGGGCGGTCAGCGCATAGATGTCCTGCGCCATGACTTCGGCCCGCAAAGCGGCCACGGCCGCCGGGTTCTGGGGCTGATGGACGACCCCCGCCACCGGAACCAGCCGCGCCGATAGGTCCGATTCGGCCCAGTCGAGATACGGATCCCATGCCGCCGACTGCCGCTCGACCAGCTCGGTCGGGCTGTCGGCGCGGTAGCAGAGCAGGTCGCTGTCGCCATAGGCGGCAATCATTTCAGCCACTTCATCCTTTTGCACCGCCACCTTGTCGATGGCGGCATTGGCGCTGCGGGTGAAGGGCATGGAGAGCGGGTTGATCTCTTCGTCCTGCGCCTGCCATTCGGCGGCGACCTCTTGGGCGAGCGCCTCGGTCGGCAGAATCAGCGAGCGTTTCGCCGGGGTGCGCACCGGGCGGCCATCGAGATGCACGGTGAACCCGTCCTCGGCGCTCTCGACGCTGCTGTCTTTCCAAAACCGTCTGGCTTTCCATTCGCTCATATCTCGGTCCCCCAAAACCCGTTCAGAACCCCCGGCAGATCGTTGAAATCCTCGATCAACGCATTGGCCTGGCTCAGTCTTTCTGCCGGGTGATAGCCCCAGCTCACCGCCACCGACCGCACCCCGGCGGCCTGGGCCATTTCCATGTCAAAGACCGTATCACCCACCATCACCGCCTCGTCCGGGGCGACGCCCGTCTCGGACAGCGCCGCGAGGATCATCGCCGGATGCGGCTTGGACGGGTGGTGATCCGCGACCTGCTGGGTCACGAAGAAATGCCGCATGTCATGGCCTTCGAGCAGCTTGTCGAGGCCGCGCCGCGATTTGCCGGTGGCCACGCCGAGCAGGATCTCGGGCACCGCGTGCAGCCGGTCGAGCATCTCGCGCGCGCCGGGATAGAAGGGCGAGCTCTGCGCCGCGCCGACCTTGGCGCGCAGCGCCACATAGGCGTCCTTGTACCATTCGACCATGTTGAGGCGCAGGGCCGAGGGCGCGCCCATTGCGAGCCTCTCGAACGCCTCGGGCAGCGACAGGCCGACGATGCCGAGCACCTCGTCGCGGGCCGGCACTGGCAGCTCGGCCCGGTCGAACGCCTGCCCCATGGCGGCGAGAATATCCATCTGGCTGTCGACGAGCGTGCCATCCACGTCGAAGATCACCAGCCGCAGGGGGGCGTCGCTCATTCCTGTTCCTCGAACGGGTCTTCGGGCACATCGGCGGCGCGCCACTGGAACAGATCCCAGGTGCGGGCCATGTGATCGGGCAGCGGCGCGGTCAGGTGCAGCCGCGCGCCGGTGGCCGGGTGCCGGATGGTGAGCGAGCGGGCATGGAGATGCAGCTTGCGGCTGACATCGCCACCGAGCTGGGCGCCCCAGCCATCGCCGAGGTTCTCCTGCCCCGAGCCACCGTATTTGCCGTCGCCGACGATCGGATGGCCCAGCTCGGCCATATGGGCGCGCAGCTGATGGGTGCGGCCGGTGACCGGCACCAGCGCCATCCAGGCGGTGCGCTGGCCCGCGTTCTCAAGCACGGCATAATCGCTCGTGGCGTGTTTCGCGCCGGGGGTGTTATCGACCTCGCGCGGGTGGATGCAGAGCATCTTTTCGCCCTCGCCGCCCTTGCCATGGCCCGGCGCCTTGACCAGCCCGTATTTCACCGTGCCCATGCGCGGCAGCGGCACGCCTGCGACGGCGGCCCAGTAGATCTTGCGCGTGTTGCGGTGGCGGAAAGCGGCAGTGAGATCGGCGGCCATCTGGCGGGTGCGGGCGAGGATCAGAACACCCGAGGTGTCCTTGTCGAGCCGGTGCACCAGCCGAGGCTTTTCGTCGAGATCAAAGCGCAGCGCCTCGGCCAGCCCATCGACATGGCGGGTCTGTTTCGAGCCACCCTGCACCGGCAGGCCCGGCGGCTTGTTCAACGCGATGATGTGATCGTCGCGGTAGATCACCGCGGCCCGGATCATCGCCGCATCCTCATCGCTCACCCGCGAGCGGGGACGGGGCGGCGCGGCCTTGTCTTCGCTGTCGTCGGGGGCGGGGATCGGCGGGATGCGCACGCTCTGGCCGACCTGCAGCCGATGCGAGGATTTGACCCGCCCGCCATCGACGCGCAGCTCGCCCTTGCGGCACATCTTTTCGATGCGGCCCTGGCCGAGATGCGGAAACAGCCGCCGCAGCCAGCGGTCGAGCCGTTGATCGGCATCCGCCGGGGTGATTTCCAATGTCTGTACGCCGCTCATGCCCAGAGCCCCCGTGCCAATGCTACACCCAGGCCCATCGCGGCCAGTGACAGAACCACCGACAAGGCCACGTAAAGAAAGGCCGAGCCCAATTGCCCCCGCTCGAACAGCGTCAGCGTCTCGAGCGAAAAGGCCGAAAACGTGGTGAACCCGCCCAGAAGACCGGTCATCACGAAGAGGTTCCATTGCTCATACCCGCGCAGAAAGGCGAAGATCACGAACAGCCCCATCAGGAAGGAGCCGAGCACGTTGACCGTGAGGATTGCCACGGGAAAGCTCGGCCATGGCACGAGACGCGTCAGGGCAAGCCCTGTTCCGAACCGAAGCGCGGCTCCGATGGCGCCGCCCAATGCGACCTGAAGAAATGACATGATCATGGCCGCGTCTGTCGCTTGCAGGCCTCGGTTTGTCAAGCAAAGCAAGGGGGCGGTGGCGACAATAGGGCCGGGAATCCGGGGAAAGAGCCGCGAAACCCGGTGCCGAGGCTTGACAGAGGGGCGTCGCGGCGGTGATAGCGCTAAAGGTAGCCGCAATTCATGGACCTCTGCCGATGACCCAGCCCCTGCCCGATGACGCCCCGGCGCTCCTGCGCCGTCTCTTTGATCGCGCCGTCGAAGTGGCCGACCCGATGCAGAGCCTCGCCGCCGCGCTGCCGGAAAAACCGCAAGGGCGGGTGGTGGTGATCGGCGCCGGCAAGGCCTCGGCGCGGATGGCCGAGGCGGTCGAGGCGGCCTGGGGGCCATGCGAGGGGCTGGTGATCACCCGCTATGGCTATGCCCGGCCCTGTCAGGGGATCGAGATCGTCGAGGCCGCCCATCCGGTGCCCGATGCGGCGGGACAGGCGGCCACGGCAAGGATGCTCGACCTGGTGGCGGGGCTCGGGCCCGAGGATATGGTGCTGGCGCTGATTTCCGGCGGGGCCTCGGCCCTCTTGGTGCAGCCTGCGGGCGATATCACCCTCGCGGAAAAACAGGCGGTGAACGCAGGGCTCTTGGCCAGTGGTGCGCCCATCGGACAGATGAACGTGCTGCGCAAACATCTCAGCCGGGTCAAGGGCGGCCAGCTGGCGGCGGCGGCGCATCCGGCGCGGATGGTGGCGTTGTTGATTTCGGATGTGCCGGGCGATGATCCGGCGCTTATCGGGTCGGGGCCGACCGTGGGCGATGCGAGCACCCATGAGGAGGCGCGCGCCATTGCCGAGCGCTGGGCGCTCGACCTGCCGCAGAGCGTAGCCGAGGTGCTGTCACGCCCCTCCGGCGTGGTTCACCCGGACGATCCGCGCCTCGAGACGGTCGAGAATGTCATCTATGCCGCGCCGTCGCAGTCGCTCGCGGCCGCGTCCGAGCGCGCCCGCGCGGCGGGCTATGTGCCGGTGCTGTTGGGCGATGCGCTCGAAGGCGAGGCCCGCGATGTGGCCCGCGATCAGGCTGCTTTGGCGCTGGCCGAACAGCGCAAGCTGCGCCCCGGAGACGCGCCTCGGCTGCTGCTCTCGGGCGGGGAACTCACGGTGACCCGGCGCGGCGATGGGGTCGGCGGGCCCAATGCCGAATTTGCGCTGGCTCTCGCGCTGGCCCTAGAGGAGGCCGAAGGGATCCATGCCATTGCCTGTGACACGGATGGGGTCGATGGCGCGGCAGAGGTGGCGGGCGCGGTGATCGGGCCTGAGACGCTGGGCCTCGCGCAAAAGGCCGGGCGCGACCCGCAAGAGGCGCTCGACCGCAATGACGCACATGGGTTTTTCGCGGCGATCGACCGTCAGGTTGTGCCCGGTCCGACCCTGACGAATGTCAATGATTTCAGGGCGATTGCCGTCTTCCCCATCGGTTGAGTCGACTTTTTCGACAATTCATGCTGAAATACACGGCCCCGCCTTTGCCAGGGCGGGCTGTGTCATGTTGTTGAAAGGGTATGCTGTATGTTTCGCAGATATTTCATGGCTGGCTGTGCGCTGCTGCTGGCGGGTGCGTCGGCCGGGGCCAGTGAAACCGCTCTGAACGGGCAAGAGGTCTATCAGCTGTTGCGGGGCAACACCGCCTCTGGCCTCTGGCAGGGCACCCCCTATAAATCCTACTTCGACCCCAATGGCGCGACGCTCTATATGCCGCAGACAGGCGAGCCGGCCCTTGGCAAATGGCGGATCAACCCGGACACCGGCCAATATGAAAGCTGGTGGGAACATGTCGGCTGGACGAGCTACACCGTGGTCCGCACCGCCACCGGCCTCGCCTGGGTGCATGAGGGGCAAAACCACGCCTTTACCATCGAATCCGGGCGTCAGCTCTCTTGGTGAGGGCCGGCCCTTAGGATGGTGATCACCGTCTCCCCATAGCGGCGCTTGTCGAGAACATGCGTGTCTGATGGCGGGGTGATTTCGGCGCTGTCCTCCCAAACGAGCAATGCGCCCGAAGCCACCCAACCGCCTGCAAGCGCCGCGGCAAGAGCCTCTTCTCCCAGGCTCTTGCCATAAGGCGGATCGAGAAACACGAGGTCCGCCGGTTTGCCGTCATGCCGCCCGAGCCGCCGGGCATCGCGCCGCACCAGCCGTGTGACGGTTTGCGCCTTCAAAAGCGCGATATTCTCGGTGATGAGCCCCTGCCCCGCGCGCCCGTTTTCCACGAAGGTCACATGCGAGGCCCCGCGCGACAGCGCCTCGAGCCCGAGCGCCCCGGTGCCCGCGAAAAGATCGAGCACCACGGCCCCGGTCACCGGATCGTCATAGCCGGAGATCAGCGCGCTAAAGAGGCTCTCGCGGACGCGGTCGGCGGTGGGGCGCAGATGCGCGCCGCGGTCGCCCTTGCCCACCGAGGCCAGCCGCCTGCCGCGATGCTCTCCGGCGATGATCCTCACGGCTTCAGCAGGGTCTTGAGCTCGGTCGCGGGGTCGGCGATGGCGGCGGGATCGGCGGTTTTCCCGTTATCGATCAGACGCTTGCCCACCATATAGGCGCGCGGCGCGTTCATCGCATCCACTGCCAAAAGCTGATCCCCCTTGAAGTACCAGAAGGACACCGCATCGCCATCGTCATGGCGCGTCACGATCCGGTCGAACCCGGTGCTGAGCCCGGCGATCTGCAGTTTGACGTCATATTGATCCGACCAGAACCACGGCTGCGGCACGTAATCCTTACCCGCGCCGAGCATGTTTTCGGCCACGCATTCCGCCATGTCGATGGCGTTTGGCACGCTCTCGAGCCGCAGGCGGCCAGCGCCATGGGGGAAGGAGGCGCAATCGCCGGCGGTCCAGATGGCCGGGTCCGAAGTGCGGCCCTGCGCGTCGGCGGCGATGCCATTGTCGAGGGCAAGCCCGGCGGCCTCGGCGAGTGCGGTTTCCGGCGTGATGCCGACACCCACGATGACGAAATCCACCGCCAGTTCAGAGCCATCCGAGAGCCGCGCGCCACTGACCTTGCCGTCGCCCAAGAGCCGGTCGAGCCCGACACCCTCGCGGATGTCGACGCCATGGTTGCCGTGAAGTTTGCGAAAGAAATCAGAGGTTTCCGGTGCCGCGACGCGCTGCAGGATGCGGTCCGACATTTCCACCAGCGTAACTTTAAGGCCCCGCGATGCCGCCACCGCCGCCGCCTCGAGCCCGATATAGCCGCCGCCGACGATGAGCACATGCGCGCCCGCGCGGACCATCGGCTCCATCGCGTCGACATCGGCGAGATCGCGGACGGTGAAGACGCCGGCAAGATCGCCGCCGATGGCGGCCGGAAGACGGCGCGGGGCCGAGCCGGTGGTCAGTGCGAGCTGATCGTAGGGCAGGCGTTCGTCGCCGAGAATGACCTCGCGCGCATCGCGGTCGATGCCGGTGACCGTCGCGCCGAGGCGCAGGTCAATCCCTTGATCCGCATAGAAACTTTCCGGCCGCAGGTAGAGCCGCTCAAGCTCCATTTCGCCCAGAAGATACTTCTTCGACAGCGGCGGGCGCTGGTAGGGGGGAGCTGATTCGGCGCCGATGAGGGTGATGCTGCCGTCATGGCCCAGGGTCCGAAGTTTGGCCACAAGGCTCGATCCGGCCTGTCCGGCCCCGATCACCACGATTTTCGACATTTATTTCTCCCTCCGCGAAATTTATTTCAGCATGGTCACGCTGTGGCCCCAGCCCTATATTTATCCTGAACCCGATTACCCCAACCAGACAGGATGCGACAATGACTATTACCACCGGCGACAAAATCCCCTCGGCGACGCTGTTGCAGATGGGCGCGGACGGCCCAGAGCAAGTGTCGCTCGACGACAAGGCGAAGGGCCGCAAGCTGGCGATCTTTGCCCTGCCCGGCGCCTATACCGGCGTCTGCCACAACGCCCATGTGCCGAGCTTCGTGCGCAACATGGAGGCGCTCAAGGCCAAGGGCGTGGACGAGGTGATCTGCATCTCGGTGAACGATCCCTTCGTGATGGGTGCCTGGGGCGAGAGCACCGGCGCGAAAGAAGCGGGCATTGCGATGCTGGGCGACGCGGATGCGAGCTTTACCAAGGCGATGGGGATGGAGTTTTCGGCCCCGCCCGCCGGGCTGATCGACCGCTCGAAACGCTATGCGATGGTGGTCGAGGATGGCGTGGTGACGCTGCTTCAGGCCGAAGAGAGCCCCGGCGTCTGCGACGTCTCGGGCGCGGAATCGCTGCTCGACGCGATGTAAGGCCAAGGGACTGATCCCAAAGCGAAAGGGCCACCCCGGCGGGTGGCCCTTTTTCGTTGGTAGGGGGGCGGTCGGGCGCTGCCCGGGCCGCTGTGCGGCTGCTCCGGGCTAGCGGGCACAGGGCAACAAAGGCGTTACTCTCAAAGGCGATGGCGGGCTGGAAGGCTGGAGCGGGTAGCGGGAATCGAACCCGCACCTTAAGCTTGGAAGGCTCTTATGATACCATTTCACCATACCCGCTCTGCGGGACTTGAATTAGGGCAGGACGCGAGCCGGGTCAAGCCGGTCGCGTCTCGATATGCGAGCTGCGTTCCAGCGTGCGATGGACCGGGCAGCGGTCGGCGATGTCCATCAGCCGGGCGCGCTGTTCCTCGTCGAGATCGCCCTCGAGCGTGATCACCCGCAAGAAGCGGTCGATCTTGGCCTCATGGCTCGCCTCGGCGTCCTGGGCATGGACCTTGTCGTGGCAGACATCGACCCGCACATGGTCGAGCGGCCAGCCCTTGCGGCGGGCATACATGCGGATGGTCATCGAGGTGCAGGCCCCGAGCCCGGCCGAGAGGAACCCATAGGGCGACATGCCGCGATCGGTGCCGCCATAGGCCTCGGGTTCGTCCGCCAGCGCATGGTGTTTGGGACCGGCGTTCACATCCTGCAAGAACCCCTCGGAATCGGCCTCTGAGACGCGCACGACGCCTTCGGGCGCGCCGGGCGGCGGCGCGGGCGGGCGCAGGTCGAGATAGCGTTGGGCCCAGGCGGAAATCACCTCGGCGGCATAGTCGGCATCCTGTGGCCGGGTCAGCAGATGATCGGCATCATCAAGGGTGACAAAGCTCTTGGGGTGCTTGGCCTGCAGGAAGATTTCCGATGCGTTTTCAATGCCTACGGTCTCGTCGCGCGGGGCGTGGAGGATCAGCAAAGCGCGTTTCAGCGCGGCAATCTCGGGGCCGATGGCCTCGGCTTTGACATTCTCGACAAAGCCCTGACCGATGCGGATCTTGCGGCCGCCAAGCGGCACCTCGGCAGAGCCGTCGGCGGCGATCTTGTCGAGCGCATCGCCGAAATTATGGGTGACATGGCCGGGATCATAGGGCGCGCCGATGGTGGCCACCGCGCGGGTGCTGTCGATGCGGCGGGCGGCGGCGAGCACGGCGGCGCCGCCGAGCGAGTGACCGATCAACAGGGAGGGGGCCATACCACGGCGGTCAAGCTCGGCCGCGGCGAGCAGCAGGTCGTCGACATTTGAGGTGAAGGTGGTGTTTTCAAATTCGCCCTCGGAATGGCCCAAGCCGGTGAAATCAAAGCGCAAAACGGCAATGCCCGCGCCCGCGAGACGGGCCGAGATGCGGCGCACGGCGGGGATGTCCTTGGAACAGGTGAAGCAATGCGCGAACAGCGCGGTGGCGAGATGCGGCCCCTCGGGCATGTCGAGACGCGCCGCCAACATGGCACCGGTATGGCCTTGGAAAGTAAAGCGTTCGGAGCTCATGGCAGGTCCTTTCAACTCAGTAGTTGATAGCTAGGCAAGCGGGGTCAGAGGCGCCAGTGGCTTGTCACATCCGTCACGCGATGGTGAGACTCTGCGCACAGGGGATCACGGGGAGTTTGACATAGGTGAACGGGCTCTGGCCAGTGCGACGCTTTTTCGCGTTAACCAACGGGAAAACCGGGGGAAATTGCCGAAAATGCCCTGTCGGTATCACGTCGGTATTACGACAGCATCGCGTCGGCCTATGAGTCGCGCGAGTTGCACGGCGGCGCAGATGTTACAGCGGCGCGCGGTGGGGTCATGAGGCAATTCATCACGAGAAATGATCACCAACACAATAAACATTCTTTTTACTTATGTGGCGCAAAGCCTCAGATTACCGGCATCACGTTGGCCCAAAGGAGATCTGAGATGGCCCACAATATCACTCTGCACCCCGCCCTGTCTGAAGCCAGAGACCGGCGTCAGTCGCGCATCGCCCGTTTGATCGCCATGGTTCTGGCGCTCGGCCTTGTCACGGCGATCCTCACCGGCGGCACCGCGCCCGAGCAAGACCCGGCCCGCGCCGCCACCCCGTCGCCGGAAAACTGGCATGGCAATGTGCGCGCCAGCGGCCCCTATTGAGCCGCCCGCGCCAAGCGCCGCACATAGGCGGCGCAAGAACGACACAGGGCGGGGGTCATGCCCCGCCCTGCCCGTTTTGCCCCTGATTAGGCCGCCCGGTCAGCGGCCCATGAGCGCCGGGTCGAACGGGTAGGAGGTCAGGTTCTCATAGCCTGTCTCGGTGATCAGCACCTGATCCTCGAGCTTGATGGTGAAATTGCCACCGACCGCGCCGACCGCCGCCTCGACACAGAGCACCATGCCCGGTTCGAGCGGGTAGTCGTAAGACCCGGGCACCGCCTGATCGGGATAGGCCACGAGCGGCCATTCATCGCAGAGCCCGACCCCATGCATCAGGCAGCCGTATTTCTGCGCCTGAAACTGCTCGTCGAGCCGATGCGAGCGCTCGGAAAGCTCGGGGATGGTCACGCCGGGTTTGAGCATCTCCATATTGGTCATGATATGCTCATGCGCGTGCTGCATCGCATAGACCATATCGGCGGGCGGGGCGGCGTCGCCGACCCACCAGCTGCGCGAGATGTCGACGCAGATGCCGTAGCTGCCGATGAGATCGGTGTCGAAAGAGATGATCTCGTTGTTCTGGATGATGCGGGGGCCGCATTCCTGAAACCACGGGTTGGTGCGCGGGCCGGAGGCGAGGAGCCGGGTTTCGATCCACTCGCCGCCGCGCTTGATGTTTTCGGCATGGAGCACCGCCCAGACGTCATCCTCGGAGGTGTTGCCCTGCGGGACCGCCTCGCGGGCGAAATGTTCCATCGCGGCGACCGAGGTTTCGCAGGCATGGACGGCGCAGCGCATGGCGAGGATTTCATCCGGCCCCTTGATGGCGCGGGTCTTTTCGGTGAGCTCTTCGCCCTCCATGATCTCGAACCCCTGCGCCTCGAGCGCGCGCAGCCCGTGCAGCATGATCTTGTCCACCGCGAGCCGCATATTGCCGCCGCCATGTTCGGCGATGAGCGTGCGCACCTCGTTGGAAAAGGCATCGGCGGCGACGTCGACCTTGTCGCCACGGTCGAAATAGAACAGGTCCGCGCCGAACCGCTGTTCGCGCACCAGCGGGTTGAACGTGCTCAGGAAGGGCGAGTTCTTGTAATCCCAGATCACCATATAGCCATCGGCACAGACCAGCAGGGCGCGGAACGGGTTATGGGCGTTCCAGAGCTGCATGTTGGTGCTGTCGGTGGCGTAGCGGATGTTGAGCGGGTCGAACATCAACACGCCGCCATAGTCGCGGTCGACCACGGCCTGGGTCAGGCGGTTCCAGCGAAATTCGCGCATCCGCTGCAGATCGGGCAGCGCGAGGCCGGCCGTCGCCCA
The DNA here is from genome assembly GCF_000152625.1 of Roseovarius nubinhibens ISM. Classification (GTDB taxonomy): domain Bacteria; phylum Pseudomonadota; class Alphaproteobacteria; order Rhodobacterales; family Rhodobacteraceae; genus Roseovarius; species Roseovarius nubinhibens. Next base: position 1,094,963 of record NZ_CH724156.1, read on the forward strand.
TTCGCCAAAGGCCAGCTGGGTCGGGCCGATCTCGATCCGGTTGTTGTCATTGGGGGTGTTGTCGCCGAGCGTGGCGCCACGGCTCGGGTCGATCTTGCGGGTCTCGCTGTAATGCTGGTTCATGGCCTGGCCTCCCTTTTCCCCGATAGTTTGGGGAAAAGGGGCGGTGATGCTGGCCTATAGGCGACATGATTGCCGGTTTGACGCGGCGCTCTGGGATCAGCGCTTTGGCGTCAGGCGGCCTTGGGTTTGGAGCGGTCGCCCACCGTGTCGCGCAGGAGCGAATAGGTGAGCAGCGCGCCGCCCACCGGCGGCACATGCAGGAGCATGGTCGCGCCGAGCACATAGATCGTCATATGCATGGGCAGGCTGACCCCCGGCTGATCGGCGAGACGGTCGGCGTCTTGTACCGCCTCGTTGAGGGCCTCGCGCAGGGCGTGCATCTCGGGCGAGTGCGGTTCTTTTTCCGGGGCAGGCCGGGATTTGGGCGCGGGCTCGGCCTGTTCTGCCGCTTCGGCCTCTTCGGAGGATTTCGGGCGGGCGCGAGTGCGCAGCGCGTCTTCGCCGAGGCGCAGGTTTTCGGCCATCTCGGTCAGCAGGGTCGCGTCGAGCGCGCTGTCGATGGGGGTCTGCAAGAGCTGATCGGGGGGCAGGTAATTGGTCAGATGTTCGAGGATATGCTGCAAGAAGGCCTCGCAGACCTCGTAGCTGCCGAACGGGTTCTCATGGCCCGGCGCAGAGCCGAGGCCGAGCACCAGATGCCACGGGTCCTTGGCCAGGAGCGGCGTCACCCAGCGCAGCGCGAGGCGCAGGTTCTCGCGGTCGAGAAAGGCGGTGTCGTCGCCCTGCCAGATCAGCGCGCGGTGATCGGTGCCAAAGCGGAAGGCGATGTCGAACTCTTCCACGATATCGGCAAATTCCAGGTCGGGCCGCGCGTCGAAACGCAATGCCACCACAAGGCCGGGTCCGGTATAGGTCATGTCAAAATGTCCTGTTGAAAGGGGGGTTACTGCAGCAGGCCAAGGGCCTGATGCAGCGTGTCAGAGGTTGCAGGGCTGGTGTCGAGCGCGATGAACAGCCCGGTGAGCGCGACCGCATGGGCGGCCAGTCGGAAATCCGCGCCGCGCAGCAGGTAGGAGAGCAGCACCAACAGCCCGATGGGCAGGGCCAGCATCACCAGCACGGCGCAGAGCAGCCAGGCAAAGCCTTGGCTCTTCATTTCCGAGGCGACCTCGTCAAACGGGGCCTGCGCCAGATCGAGCGCGGCGGCACCATGCGCGGGCAGCAGCCCCGGCACTTCGGTCTGCAACCGGTCGAGCGTGTCGTCAATCGCGCCGAACCGTGCCACGCCCTGTGGATCGGGGCGCAGATCGGGGCGCGCGCCCCTGTCCTGCTCTCGGCGCTGTATGAGCCGCGCCAGCGGACCGTTCTGGAAAAGTGTCGTAAACATCATATCCAATCCCGAGTCTTCGTTGGGTCCATTAAGAGCGTCGGAAAAGGGCGGTAATATTATTCAATAATGGTCAGTTCTTGTTAATGTTTCCGAAAGGATTACGGCGGGCGGGCCGCGCTAAGCCCTTATTATTATAGCCAACTGAGAAACAATGCGCCGAAAGCCCCGGCGTTTTTGCCCAATTTCCGCCTCAAAAATCCACATGTCCAGCGCCCTGCGCCCCGATCTGATCATCCCCGCACCAAAGGAAAACGGGGCGCCCCGAAGGACGCCCCGCCGAATTCTCGTAAGAAGAACGAGAGATTAGCAGCTGTAGTACATGCCGAACTCGACCGGGTGCGGCGTGTGTTCGTAAAGCTCGATCTCTTCCATCTTCAGAGCGATATAGCCGTCGATCTGGTCTTTGGTGAACACGTCACCGGCGAGCAGATAGTCGTGATCGGCCTTCAGCTCTTCCATGGCTTCGCGCAGGCTGCCACAGACGGTGGGGATGCCTTCGAGCTCTTCGGCCGGCAGGTCGTAGAGGTTCTTGTCCATGGCTTCGCCGGGGTCGATCTTGGACTTGATACCGTCGAGGCCGGCCATCAGCAGCGCGGCAAAGGCGAGGTAGGGGTTCGCCGCCGGATCGGGGAAGCGGGCCTCGACGCGTTTTGCCTTGGGGCTCTCGGTCCATGGGATCCGGACGCAGCCCGACCGGTTGCGGGCCGAATAGGCGCGCAGAACGGGGGCTTCGAAACCGGGGATCAGACGCTTGTAGCTGTTGGTCGCCGGGTTGGTGAAGGCGTTGAGCGACTTGGCGTGCTTGAGGATACCGCCGATGAAATACAGCGCCTCTTGGCTCAGGTCGGCATATTTGTCGCCAGCAAAGAGCGGCTTGCCGTCTTTCCAGATCGACATGTTCACATGCATGCCGGTGCCGTTGTCGCCGGCGATCGGCTTGGGCATGAAGGTTGCCGTCTTGCCATAGGCGTGGGCCACGTTGTGGATCACGTATTTGTATTTCTGCAGCTCGTCGGCCTGTTTGGTCAGGCTGTCGAAGATCAGGCCAAGCTCGTGCTGGCACGAGGCCACTTCGTGGTGATGCTTGTCGACCTTCATGCCCAGACGTTTCATCGTCGAGAGCATTTCCGAACGGATGTCCTGCGCGTCGTCGATCGGGTTCACCGGGAAGTAGCCGCCCTTGACGCCGGGACGATGGCCCATGTTGCCCATCTCGTATTCGGTGTCCGAGTTCCAGGAAGCGTCCTGGGCGTCGACCTCATAGGAGACCTTGTTGATCGTGTTCGAGAAGCGCACGTCGTCGAAGAGGAAAAACTCCGCCTCGGGGCCCATGTAGGCCACGTCGCCGATGCCCGAGGCCTTGAGATAGGCTTCGGCCTTTTCGGCGGTGCCGCGCGGGTCGCGCTCATAGGCTTCGCCGGTGTCGGGCTCGACCACCGAGCAATGCACGCAGAGGGTTTTCTCGGCATAGAAGGGATCGACATAGGCGCTGTCGGTGTCGATCATCAGCTTCATGTCGGAGGCTTCGATGCTTTTCCAGCCAGCGATCGACGAGCCGTCGAACATAAAGCCTTCCTCGAGGAAGTCTTCGTCCACCTGGTCGGACATCAGCGTCACGTGCTGAAGCTTGCCGCGCGGGTCGGTGAAACGAACGTCGACATATTCGATGTCCTCGTCCTTGATCATCTTGAGCAGGTCAGTTGCGCTCATAACAAAATATCCTCTGGCTAGTGTCTTTAGGAACTGGGATTACAGCGCGTCCGAACCGGTTTCGCCGGTACGGATGCGGATGGCTTGCTCGACGGGGCTGACGAAGATCTTGCCGTCGCCGATCTTGTCGGTCTTGGCGGCGTCGACGATGGCCTCGATGGCGGCATCGACCTGATCGTCGTCGAGCACGACGTCGATTTTGACCTTGGGCAGGAAATCCACCACATATTCGGCCCCGCGGTAGAGCTCGGTATGGCCTTTTTGACGGCCAAAGCCCTTGACCTCGATCACCGAAAGCCCCTGCACGCCCACGTCCTGCAAGGCCTCTTTGACCTCGTCGAGCTTGAAGGGCTTGATGATCGCTTCGATCTTTTTCATGGCGGCCTCCCGGGCATGGCGGTTACGGGCAAAAAAACTCTGTGCCCGTTCGACCACTTCCCGCGCAGGCGTACAATCGGCTAGGCTCGCCGAAAGAGATGGGGCGGGGCATGGCAAAAGCAATTGCACATTATTTAGGCAGTCCGCCCGAAATTTGGGCAGAAGTGAATCCCGGAATGATGAAATCTTGACCGAAATTCTGACATCCGCCCAGATGCGCGCCCTTGAGGCCCGCGAAATCGAGTCGGGCCGCGCGACCGGTCGGGCGCTGATGGAACGCGCCGGGCGGGGCGTGGTGGCGGCGCTTTTGGCGCATTGGCCGGCGCTTGGCAACCAGCCCGGCAAGGCCGTGGTTCTCTGCGGTCCCGGCAACAATGGCGGCGATGGCTTCGTGGTGGCGCGGCTCTTGCGCAACCGTGGCTGGCAGGTGGCGGTGGGGATGCTGGGGACGGCGGAAGGATTGCCGCCCGACGCCCGCGCCAATCACGATCTGTGGCGGAGCATGGGGCGGGTCGCGGCCTTGGACGCGGTACTGGCGGGCTGTGCCGGGGCGGATGTCATCATTGATGCATTATTCGGCATCGGGCTCTCGCGGCCTCTTGAGGGCGCAGCGCGGCGCTGGGCCGAGATGAGCGCGGCGGGCCTCGCGGCGCGGGTGCTGGCCATCGATCTGCCCTCGGGGCTCTGTGCCGAGCGCGGTCAGCCCATCGGGGTGGCAGCGCGGGCGGCGCTCACCGTGAGCTTTCACCGGCCGAAGCCGGGGCATTATCTCGGGGCGGGGCCTGATCATTGCGGGGCGCTTGAGATCGTGGATATCGGCATCCAGGCCCCCTGCCCCGAAGCGGTGCTGCGGCGTGTCGAGCGGCCCGCGGCGGCGGATCTGGCGAAGGTGGGACACAAGTTCGACAATGGGCATGCGCTGGTGCTCTGCGGCGGGTACGGGCGCAGCGGCGCGGCGCGGCTTGCGGCGCGGGCGGCGCTGCGGATCGGGGCCGGTTTGGTGAGCCTCGGCGTGCCCGGATCGGCGCAGATGGAGGTGGCGGCACAGATCACCGCGCTGATGATGCAGCGGATCGAGGGGGCGGAGGATCTGGCGGCGGCGCTGACGGATCGGCGGCTCGGCGCGCTGTGTCTTGGGCCGGGGCTGGGCGTGGCGCGGGCGGCGGAGCTGCTGCCCGTGGCGCTGGCGGATGGGCGGGGATGCGTGCTCGACGCCGATGCGCTGACGGCGCTGGCAGAGGTGGGGCTGCGCGCGCCGCTGCATTCGGGCTGTGTGCTGACACCGCATGGTGGCGAGTTCGCACGGCTCTTTCCCGATCTGGCGGAGGCCTCGGGTTCGGGGGGCGAGATGTCCAAGGTGGAGGCGACCCGGCAGGCGGCCGTGCGGGCGGGGGCGGTGGTGCTCTATAAGGGGCCGGATACGGTGATTGCCGCGCCGGATGGGCGGGCCTTCCTGCATGCGGCCTGTTACGAGCGGGCGGCGCCCTGGCTCGCCACGGCGGGATCGGGCGATGTGCTGGCCGGGATGATCGCGGGGCTCATGGCGCGGGGTCACGCGCCGCTGGACGCGGCGACGCGGGGTCACGCGCCGCTGCACGCGGCGGCGCAGGGTCACGCGCCGCTGAACGCGGCGACGATGGCGACCTGGCTGCATGCGGAGGCGGCGCGCGGCTTTGGCCCGGGGCTGATCGCGGAGGATCTGCCCGAGGCCTTGCCACAGGTTCTGGCGGGATTGGCGGGTTAGGCCGCGCTGTGCAGCGGCTGGGCCATGTCATGCCCGGCCAGTTCGAGCCCGTCGACATAGAGCACATGCGGGCTGTCAAAGATCAGCGTGATGACATCCATCTCGATCTCGCCCAGCGCGGTGATAAACTCGCCATCGACCAGAGCCGCCGCCGGAACGAGGGCGGCCGGCAGGTTGAACATGGCGCGGGCGCGCCAGTCGCGGACATGGACATGCTGATCCTCAGGCAGGATGACATCGCAATCGGGCCGCGTGTCGCCCAGCGACCCTGCGAGGATCTTGACCGCGCGGGTGACGAGACGCCGCCGCCGGATATTGCGCAGCACCGCCATGCCCGCGTCGCGGGTGACGATCCGGTCGCCCGGCATGAGATGTTCGACAGGCATTTCGCCCGACAATGTCAGAATGCGCGCGCCAACCGGCAACCCGCCCATAGCAAGGGATGCATCCACGGGGGCCTGACCCCGCTTGCGCCCGACCGTTTTCGGTTCCATGGCGTATCTCTTTTTGTTTTCTGCTCGTTATTATGGTCAGCCTAGCTGAAGAAACCGTAAATGTCGCCACTTTTTCGCATCGCCCCGCGCGCGGCTGTCGGGGCTGTTGCATTTTCTCTCGCATCCCGCGTGACAGCTTGCTAAAGAGCGGGTCGGACGCGGGTGTGGCGAAATTGGTAGACGCACCAGATTTAGGTTCTGGCGCCGCAAGGCGTGGGGGTTCAAGTCCCTCCACCCGCACCATTCAAATCATGACATGAGAGCTGTGGCGCGGCGGCGTCAGGCGGCGCGCCGGATGGGGCGGCGGGCGGACCGCCACCCCGGAGATCAGGCGCGGCTCACCAGACCCGGTCGAGCAGCGAGAGCCAGTTCTCGCCCATGATCTTGCGGATCTTGCCCTCGGACCAGCCGGCGCGGTCCATGGCGGCGGTGAGGTTGGGGAAATCGGCGATGCTTTCGAGCCCGTCGGGGAATTCGACATCCCAGATCTCGGTGAGCTGGCGGCCGGTGCCCTTGTCGTGGTTGAGATATTCGAAGAAGGGCTTGTCATAGCCCATGGTGAAATCGGTGCCGAACCCGACCCGGTCCTCGCCCACGAGATTGACCACATAGTCGATCGCGGTGACGTAATCATCCACGGTCGAATCATTGCCGCGCGGCAGGAAGGGCGGGAACATGGTGACCCCGACAAAGCCGTCGTGATCGGCGATGAAGCGGAGCTGGTCGTCGGTCTTGTTGCGCGGATGCGCCTTGAGCCCATGCGGCAGGCAATGGCTATAGGCGACGGGGCGTTTCGAGGCGCGGATCACGTCTTCGGAGGTTTTCGGGCCGACATGCGACAGGTCGCAGAGCATCCCCACCCGGTTCATTTCCGCCACGATGTCATGGCCGAAATCCGACAGCCCGCTGTCGGTGCTCTCGTAACAGCCGCTGCCGACGAGGTTCTGGGTGTTGTAGGTCATCTGCACGATGCCGACGCCCTGCTGCTTGAAGAGTTCGACAAACTCGGCCCGATCCTCGAAGGCCGAGGTGTTCTGAAAGCCGAGCACGATGGCGGTCTTGTTCTCGGCCTTGGCGCGCCGGATGTCGGCGACGGTCACGGCCTTGGTGATCTGGTCGCTATGCGCGGCCAGCATCCGGTTCCAGGCGCCGATGTTGAGCATCGTGTCGCGGAAGTTTTCCCAGACCGAGCAGGTGCAATTCGCGGCAGTCAGCCCGCCCTTGCGCATCGCGTCAAAGACGTCGCCGCCCCAGTTTGAAATGATCAGCCCGTCAAAGACGATCAGATCGTCATGGAGAGTATTCTTGGTCATTCTCTATCCAGTCTCAGAGGTAAATATTTTTGATGATCGCGTCGTGGTCATGTTCCATCGCCTTGACGTCGCCGCCGTCGACCACGGCCCCGTCGCGCAGCACGATGAACCGGTCCGCCGCGCGGAAAGCGAGTTTGAGGTTCTGTTCGACCATGAGCATGGTCACGCCCTCGGCCTTGAGCCCGTCCATGAGCTGGGCGATTTCTTCGCAGAACTCGGGCGAGAGCCCGCCTGAGGGCTCGTCCAGCAGCAGGAGGCGCGGCTGTGACATCAACGCCCGGCCGATGGCGACCATCTGCTGTTCGCCGCCCGACAGGGTGCGAGTGGGCTGTTTGCGGCGTTCGGCGAGGCGGGGGAACCGGTCGTAGATCCCGGCCAGCGTCGTGGTCGAGGTCTTGGAACCGCGCCGCATCGCGCCCAAGCGCAGATTGTCCTCGACCGAGAGATCGGGGAAGAGGTCGCGCGCCTGGCTCACCTGGGCCACGCCATGGGCAAAGATCTGATGCGGGGCGAGCCCGGCCAGTTCTGTGTCGCCGAGCCGGACCGAGCCCGCGCCGGGGCGGACAAAGCCGCAGATAGCGTTGAGCGAGGTCGATTTGCCCGAGCCATTGGCGCCGAGCAGGGTCAGGCATTCGCCCTTGTGGATGTCATAGCTCGCGCCGCGCAGGATAGGCTTCTTGCCATAGGCGACGTGCAGGTCGCGGATTGTCATCAATGTCTCAGGCATGTCCAAGATAAGCCTCCAGCACGGCGCGGTCTTCGCGGATTTCGGCGGGGGTGCCTTCGGCGATGTGCTGGCCCGCCGCCATCACCATGATGCGGTCGGCCCCGGCCATCACCAGTTCCACCGCATGTTCGATCAGCAGGATGCCGACGCCCTTTTCCCCGGCCATGCGGTTGATGATGTCCATCATCTGATCGCGGGCCAGCGGCGACAGGCCGACGGCGGGCTCGTCGAGCAGCAGCACCGGCGGGTCGGAGGCCACGGTGCGGACGATCTCGACGATCCGTTGCTGGCCGCCCGAGAGGTCGCCGGCGCGGGTATCGGCCATATGCTCCATCTGCATGAGGCTCAGCAGATCGCGCGCCTTGGCGATCATCGCCCGTTCCGAGGCGAGCGCCCGGCTGCGGCCGAGGATCACATCGACGAGCGAGCCCTCGGTCTGGGCATGAAGCCCGGTGAGCACGTTTTCCAGCACGGTGAGCGCCGGGAACAGCCCGCCGTTTTGAAAGGTGCGCCGGATGCCATGTTCGGCAATCGCATGGGGCGAGAGCCGCGCCACGTCATGGCCGCGCAGCCGGACCTGGCCCGAGCTTGGCCGGACATAGCCGGAGATGGCGTTGAAGAGCGTCGTCTTGCCCGCCCCGTTGGGGCCGATGACCGCCATGATCTGACCGGGGGCCAGCGTCAGCGAGACATCGCGCAGCGCGTGCAGCCCGGCGAAACGGACGTCGAGACCTTCGACTTCGAGAAGATTGCTCATCGTCTCACTCCCTGTAATAGCGTTCGACAAAGATCGGCGACAGCTTGCGCAGCAGGCTTGCCAGCCCGTCGGGCAACGCCAGCAGAACGGCGATCACGATGAGCCCGAAGAAGAGCTCTTCCATGCCCGGGAAGCTGCGCAGATATTCGGGCAGGATGGTCAGCGCCGCCGCCCCGAGCACCGCGCCGATCACCGAGCCGAGCCCGCCGACGAGCACCATGGCAAAGCTCACGATCAGGTGGAGCATGCCGAAGCTTTCGGGGAAGACATAGCTCGTGTGCAGCGCAAAGAGCGCGCCCGCGCAGCCCACCACGAAACCCGACCACATGAAGGCAAAGACGATGATCCGCGCCGTCGGGATGCCGAGCGAGGCGGTGGCCACCTCGTTTTCGCGCACTGCCATGACCGAGCGCCCGACCCGCGAGCGCAGGATGTTGAGCGTCGCCTTGAAGAGCAAAACGGCGACCACAAGGAAGATGTAGAACTTGGCCCGGTCGTCGGTGAGCGAAAAGCCGAAGAGCGATTGCGCCGGGAGCCCCATGCCATCGGTGCCGCCGGTGACGGACTTGCCATGCACATAGAGCCAGCGCATCAGCTCGCCAAAGGCCAGGGTGATGATCGCCAGATAATAGAGCCGGATGCCGCGCAACGCCGCCGCCGAGGCGAGGAACCCGCCCGCCGCCCCGGCCACGCCGGCAAGCGGGATCGAGACGATCCACGGCAGGCCGAAGCTGTTGACGAGGATCGCCGAGCCATAGGCGCCGAGCCCGAAGAGCGCGGTATTGGCAAAGGCCAGCTGGCCGAGATTGCCGATGACGAAGTTGAAGCCCAGGGCCACCAGCGCGAAGATCACGATGCTGTTGGCGATGAATTGCACATAGGCATTGGTGACAAGCGGCAGCGCCAGCAGCAGCAGCGGGACCGCCCAGAAGAGAAGCGTGCGCAGGAGCAATTGTGTCTGTGTCGGCATCATCGCATCACACCTTCACGATGGCCTTGCGCCCGAACAGCCCATGGGGCCGCAGGAACAGGACGAGGACGATGACCAGATAGGCCGTGATGTCGATCAGGGCCGAGTCGATATAGGCCCCGGCATATTGTTCGCTCAGCCCGAGGATGAGCGCCCCGAGCACCGCGCCATAGAGCGAGCCAAAGCCGCCGAGCGTCATCGCGGCAAAGCCCTTGATCAGGAAACTCGCGCCGAGGTCCGGGTGGAGAAGCGAGATCGGCGCGATGAGGATACCGCCGATGGCGCCCAATGCGGCGCCGATGCCCCAGGTGAAATCGTTGAACCGGTCGACATTGATGCCGATGAGCTGTGCCCCGCGGGCCGATTGATAGACCGCCTGCACCATCTTGCCGATATCGGTGAGCGCCAGCACGCCAAAGAAGACGGCGAGCATGATCGCGGTGGTCGAGAGGATAAAGATCGCGTCGCCTGTGATGATCAGATCGCCGATGAAGATCGGGTTGATGTCGAAGACCCGCGGCATCGGCAGCACTTCGCGCCCCCAGACGATCCGCGCGATGCCGCGAAACACATAGCCCGCCGAGATGCACATCAGCGCAAAGCCGATATGCGGCCCGCCTCGGATCGGCCGGACCAGCCCCCGGCTAAAGGCGAGCCCCAGCAGGAACATCGCCACCACCGCCAGCATCGCCGCCGGCACGAAGGCGACGCCGAGCAGCACCACCAGCACATAGCTGAGGAAGGCGCCTGCCATGACGAAATCCCCATGGCCGAAATTGACGATCGTGGTCGACCGGTAGACCACCGTGAGCGACAGCGCGATGAGCGCATAGATCGCACCCTGCGAGATCCCACTGATCGTGAGTTGCATCAACATGTCCGAAACTCCCCGGAAATGGGGGCCGAAGGCGCGGTGCCTTCGGCCTTGGGTCTTGTGGATTAGTAAGGTGTGTTCCAGGCGCGCAGCACGGCGGGCTTGCCATCGACAAAGCCGGCCACGGCAGAGCCTTTTACGCCCTGGTGATCTGTCGCGCTCCAGGTGATCGGCTCGGACAGCACGCCGGTTTCGAAGTTTTCGATCCCTTCCATCGCGGCGATGAGCTTGTCCCGGGTCAGGTCGGGACCGGCGGCCTCGAGCGCGGCGACGAGCGCCTTGGCCGAGCCGATGGAGACGAAGCTGAAGGTCGAGAGCTCTTCGTCGGGGGCGTATTCGGCAAGGATCTGGCGCACCGGCTCGAGCTTGGGCCCGTCGAGATTATCGACATAGGAGTGGATCACATAGTAGTTCTTGACCGTGTCGAAATCGCCGACCCGCTTGAGCGTGTTTTCGAGATCGGTGCCGGCGGTGCCCATCACCGGAATGTCCCCCATCCCGTATTTCTTGAGATCGCGCAGGAAGATCGCGGTTTCCGCCTCATAGATCGCGGCGATGATGAAATCGGGCTTTTGCTCGCGCAGCTTGAGCACCTGAGCGGTGGCATCGGTCTGACCGCGTTCCATCGTCAGCTCGACCACCGGGGTCACGCCGTTTTCCGACAGGTAGTCGCGTGCCGGGTTGGAGTAGCTATGCGCCCAGTCGTTGGAATGTTCGATGATGGCGACGCGGGCGGTATCGGGTTTCGACAGCACGAATTGCGCCATGGCGCGGCCGTTGGCCGAGCCGGTGGGCACGCCGTGGAAGATATTGCGCGCCAGCGGCACCGAGATGGAATCGCTCACCGCATGGGCCACGAGCCAGGGCAGCCCGGCCTCTTCGACCACCGGGCGGACCGCGACGGCCACGCCCGAGCAGGAATTGCCATGCAGCATGAAGACCTCATCTTGATGGATGAGCTTCTTGGCGGCGGCGAGGCCTTTGCTCGGATCGCAGGCGGTGTCCTCGGGGATCGCCACCAGTTTGCGGCCATGCACCCCGCCATCGGCGTTGACCTTGTCATAATAGGCCATCATGCCCACCAGCGCCTTGCTGTAGGAAGAGGCATTGCCCGAGAACGGCCCCATGACGCCGATCTTAATGCTGTCCTCGGTGACGCCGGGCACGTCCTGGGCTGTGGCCGGCAGCGCCGTCATCAGGACGGCGGCAAGTATTTTCAGGCTCGTCTTCATTGTCTTGATCTCCAGTCTGTTGGACTATTGCGGCCGGTTACAAACATACCGGTCTGTTTTTAATATCTAAAACCCTTACTCCACGATTGGCGTCACCCGCGTGCGCAGAATGTCGGCCATGACTTTCAGCATCTCTTGCAGAAAGGTCTTGTCGGGTCGCAGCACGGCCTGAACCGCCATGCCGCGAAACATGTTCATCACGATGTTGAGGATCACCGCCGGGTCGGCATCCGGTCCTGCGTCCGATCCAGAGACGGGCGCGAAAGTTTCGCGCCAGATGGCTTCGAACCGGCCATGCAGCGACAGGATCGCCGGTTGCAGACGCTGCCGCAGATCGGCATCGCCGCGCGCCGCCACGATGATTTCGAGCGAGGCATAGAACCAGTCACCATCGAGCATCCGGTGCCAGACCCGGTCGAGAAACTCATCAAGGCTGAGACGCCCGGCGCGCAGCAACGCCGCCTGTTCCGCCAGCCCTTCGGCGAAGGCGTGAAACATATCCTCGGTCGCCGCGACGATCAGGTCGATCTTTTCCGGATAGTGGTGGGTCTGAGCGCCGCGCGACACCCCGGCCCGTTTGGCAATGCCAAGGGTGGTGGTGTTGGAATAGCCCACCTCCATCAAGAGCGCGATGGTCGCCTCATGCAACAGCTTGCGCGTCCGATCGCTGCGCTCGGTCTGGGTGCGTCTGGTGGTTTTGCTCAGATTCGACATACCGACCAGCCTGTTTGCAAATTAATCCCAAGTCAAGCCTTTGTCGCAGAGCCCTGGCGCAGAGCGGGGGACCGAGCGGCATTTTCTTCGGCACAGCCACTTTTATAAGCGCGCGCGCCCCTGCCCTGATCGGACGAGGGGCGCGCGCGGCCCGCGTTATCAGGCCAGTTCCGTGCTGTCCTTGGCCGCGCCGAACTGGGGGGGCTCGAAGCAGACGTTTTCGCCAAAGCAGAGCGCCAGCCCGTCTTGGGATTTGACCCAGTCGCGGGGCAGCGCGACCTCGCCGCTGTCGGCCCATTGGCTGTTGGTCTGGCTTTCCATCCATTCATTGGGCGTGGTCAGGGTCGAGGCGCGGTGGGTCACGTTCCAGATGAAATAATGATGCGGCACGACGATCTTGGCGCCGATCTTGGCGCGCAGGGCCGCGACCTGATCATAGCCGAGAATGTGTTTGGAGCCGTCGATGGGCAGCAGGGCGACGTCGATCTGGCCGATCTGGTCCCAGACACCGGGGCCGGGATCGGGGCGGTTGTCGCCCCAGTGCAGGATGCGCAGCCCGCCGGTTTCAATCACATAGATCGTGTTGTCGAAGGAGCGCCAATTGTTGGGCGGCAGGGTTTCCAGCGGGGTGAGCTTGCGCGTCAGCCCGGCCCAGTCGACATCGGCATGGGAGGCGTCCGAGACATGTTTGTCGGCGATGCCGGTGATGGTCGCATCGGCAAACTCGAACCGTCCGATGAGGCGGTCCAAAAGCGTGCTCGCCCGGAGGCGGTGCAGCGCGTCATGGTCGAAATGGGCATGGGTCGAGAGGCCGATATCGACCTCGACCTCGGGGAAGTCGCACAGATACCAGTTCCACGTCCCCCAGGGCGGGTTGCGCCAGGGGTCGATCATCAGGGTGAGCCCGGCCGGGGTGGTGATCCGGAAGGCCGAGCCGCCGAAATAGCCGAGCCGGACCTCTCCGACCGCATCGGCCCCGGCCTGCAGCTCGATCATCCGGTTGTTGTTTTCGCTTTGCTTCCAGGCCCAGAGCCCTTCGTTCACCTTGTCAGACATCTTTTGCCTCCCTGAAATTCACCTGATCACACCAGCAGCTTTTCGACGCCCTCTTCGGTCTCGATCTGGAGCGAGTCGTTGACCCTGTTGAAAAAGCCGCACAGCGCGATGCGCATGGTCAGCTCGACGATCTGCTCTTCGCTGAAATGCGTCTTGAGCTCGTCGAAGATGGCGTCGCGCATATACTGGAATTTCGTGGTCACCTGTTCGGCGAAATCGCGCACCAGAATGTCGAGATCGTCAAAGCCCTCGGGCTTCTCGTCGAGGATGTTGTCGAGGGCGGCGGGGCTCAGCCCATAGGCCTGGGCGCGGGGCGCGTGATGGGCGATGCAATAGTCGCATTTGTTGATGGTCGAGACGGTGACAAGGGCGATCTCGAGATAGCGTTTGGGCAGCAGCGCCTCGTCATGCAGTTCGAGCAAGAGGCCCATGATATGCTTGAGCACCGGCGGCCGGTGGGCGAAGACTTTGACCTGGTTGAGGAACGGGCCGTACTCCTTGGCATAGCGTTCGTAGATCGGCTGCACCTCTGCCGGTACCTCATCAATTTCAACATCTCTCACGCGCGCCATCGCGGGTCTCCTATCAATTGGGTATGTCGGAGAGGGCCGAGACCCTCTCCGTAATGGGGTCAGTATTCCAGTCGTTGAATGACGACATCCTTGCCGTCCTGAATTTCGGACAGCTGAAAGTCGCGGCCAAGCACGCCGCCTTCGGCATCGAATTCGATGCTGCCGGAGGCGCCAGAGTAATTGATCTCTTCGCCAGCCCGGATCGCGGCGAGCCCGTCGGCCACGTTGTAGACGGTTTTCTTGCCCTCGCCGGTGGTCACGTCCCAGATCGCCTGGGCCACGGCCGCGCTGTCGGTGGTGCCGGCCTTTTCCATCGCCAGCAGCAGCACCGACATCTGGTCGCGCCCGGCGGTGCCGAACGGGTGCTGCACCGAGCCGGTGTCCTCGAGCCCGGCCTCGGTGAGATATTCCTTGTAGGCCGGAGAGCTCAGCGCCGGGACCGGGAAGCCATGGATCACCCCGTCTGCGGCGGCACCGACGGTGCTCTTGAACTGATCGCCGGTGGAGAGCGAGATGGTGATCACCGCGCCTTCATAGCCCTGGCGGTAGAGCTCTTTGTAGACGGCGGTGAAATCGGTAACATAGGAGGGGATGAACACCGCCTCGGGCGATTTCTCGATGAGCTGGGTCACCTCCGAGCGATAGGAGGATTGCCCGGCGTTGTAGTAGAACGGGTCCTGCACCAGCGCCTCGGTGCCGACGCGTTCGATGAACCCATCCATCATCGAGCGGGTGAAATCATTGTTGAGCGCCATCAGCGCATAGTTTTCGAGGCCCCGGCTCAGCACCAGATCGGCGATGGCGCGGCCCCAGATCGGCGACAGCGGCTGAAAGTTGAAGACCAGCCCTTTTTCATCGGCGATGGGGATGTCGGCGCTCGACGAGGTGCACATCTGGATGATGTTGGCGCTTTGGCATTTCGGCATGATGCCGAGGGTGACCGAGGACGAAAACGTGCCGATGATTGCCGACACTTTGTTGACACTGATCAGCTTGTCCGCGGCGCGCACGGCGGTTTCCGGGTTGGTCTCCGAGTTCTCCTGATAGAGCCGGATCTGACGGCCCAGAACCCCGCCCGCGGCATTGACCGCATCGGCCACCCGTTTGTGCGAGGCGGTGATATTCGGCCCGAACGGCCCGCCGCCGCCGGTGTTGGGGGTCAGCGAGCCGATGGCGATATCCGCCTCCTGGGCGCGCAGGATCGCGGGGGTCATCAAGGCTGCGGCGCTTCCCGCCAGCAGACTTCTTCTCGTCATGGAAAACTTCATGGTTCACTCCTTGTTGGCTTGGTTGGGATGCGCCTTCTGTGGGCGCTTAGGTCTTTTTGACGTTGAATTTCGGCTCGGGGAGCAGGCCACGGGGCCGCAGCCGCAGGGTCACGATCAGCAGGAAGCCAATGAGGATGATCCGCATCGCCGACATCTTTTCGGCGTCGAGGACATCGGTGAAATCGCCGATGAACCGCGTGCCTTCGAGAAAGATCATCACCGTGCCGGCGCCGATCAGGATGCCGCGGTTGTTGCCAGCGCCGCCGACGATCACCGACATCCAGATGAACATGGCGACCACTGGCATGAAGACCTCGGGGCTGATGTTCTGGACGTAATGGGCATAGAGCGCGCCCGCGAGCCCCATGAAGAAGCCGCCGATGGCAAAGGTGAGCACCCGGTGCATCAGGACATTCTTGCCCAGCACCTCGGCCACCACGTCATCTTCGCGGATGGCGCGCAGGGTGCGGCCCATCGGGGCGCGGCGGATGCGTTCGCAGACGAGATAGGTGATGAGCACGCAGACCGCCACCAGCAGGAGATAGAAGAGCGGGTAGAGCTCTGGCCCGATGAGATCGCCAAAGGGGCGGCCGTCGATGCGCAGGCCGCGCGGGCCTTCGGTGATCTGATCCTCGTTGAGCACGATGAGGCGGATGACTTCGCCGACGCCCAGGGTCACGATGGCCAGAAAATCCTCCCGCAATCGCACCGACAAAAGCGCCACCGCCCCGCCGAGCACCCAGCCCGCGACACAGGCCGCCGGGATGGCGAGACCCACCGGCACGCCGAGCTTGGCCACCAGAAGGCCCGAGACATAGGCCCCCATCGCGTAGAAGCCTGCGATGCCGAAATTGACCATCCCGGCGATGCCCCATTGCAGGTTGAGGGCCAGCGCCAGGATCATGAAGAACCCGACATAGGTGCCCATTGAGATGAGATATGCGCTCATTTTCTGATCTCCGCGGTTCCAAAGAGCCCCTGCGGACGCAGCAGCAGCAGCACGGCGATGATCACGAAACCGACGCCGATCTTGTAGGTTGAAGGCAGGAAGAGAATGGTGGCCTCTTCCGCGAGCCCGACCAGCAGCGCCCCGACGATCGCCCCATAGGGAGAGCCGATGCCGCCGAGGATCGCCGCCGCAAAGATCGGGATGGTGAGGTTCCAGCCGACCAGCGGCTCGATCACCAGATCGAGACCGGCAAAGACACCGGTGAGCCCGAAGAGCGCGCCGCAGATGGCGGTGGTAAAGGCGGTGATCCGGGTCGCATTGACCCCGCGAATGGCGGCCAGCATCGGGTTGTCCGCCACCGCCCGCATCGCCCGGCCGATCCATGTGTAGGCCAGCAGACAATGCAGCGCGACACCGATGACGAGGCTCCAGATGATGATCTGCACCTGTTCCGGCGTGATCCGCGCGCCCAAGAGTTTCCAGGGCCGCTCTAACGGGATCTCGAAGCCGCGCACATCGGCGGAAAAGAACAGCCGGATCACATTCTCGATGATCAGGGTCAGGGCGATGGAGACCACCAGCAAGGTGATGGCCGAATGCTCTTCCATCGGCTGGAAGACCAGCACATGCATCAGCCAGACCACCAGCGCGGTGACCAGCATCGCGGCGGCAGCGGCCAGCGGCAGCGGCAAGCCCAGCGGCACGTTGAACGTATAGGCGGCAAAGGCGCCCACCGTGATATAGCCGCCGATGGCGAAATTCGGGAATTTGAGAATCCCGAACAGCAGGGAGAATGCCATGGCCGGAGGCGCGATGAGCGCGGCATTGACCAATGCGTTAAAGATCATTTGCATGCTCATGAGCGCGACCCCAGATAGAGTTCAGATACTTCTTTGGATGCCAAGAGGTTCGAGGCCTGGTCCTGCAATGCGACCCGGCCCGCGGCCATGACGATGCCATGATCCGCGATGCGCAGCCCCTGGATGGCGTTCTGTTCGACCATCAAAATGGCCACGCCTTCGCCATTGACCCGCTGCACGATGTCGAACATCTGCCCGACCATCAGCGGCGACAGCCCGGCCGAGGGCTCGTCCAGCAACAGCACCTTGGGCGCGAGCATCAGTGCCATGCCAAAGGCGACCATCTGGCGTTGCCCGCCAGACAGGTTGCCAGCTCGGGTCTGACGCAGCCGGGCGAGATCGGGAAACATCTCGTAAATCCGGTCACAGGCCTCCTGGGTGCGGGTCTTGTCGCCCCAGGAGCCCATGGTCAGGTTCTCGTGAGTGGTGAGCTGACGAAACACATTCGCCTCTTGCGGCACATAGGCCATGCCGGATCGGGCCACCTGCGCGGCGGGCAATCCGGCAATCTCGCGCCCGGCCACGGTGACACTGCCCGAGACCGGGCGCACAACCCCGGCAATGGTCTTGAGCAGGGTGGATTTCCCGGCCCCGTTGGGACCGATGATGCAGGTGATTTCACCCGGCGCGAGATCCAGCGTAACGTCATGGCAGATGATGGTCTTGCCATAGCCGGACTGGAGGGCGCGGGTCTTGAGCAGGGCGTCAGACATCGGCGGTCTCCCCCAGATAGGCTTCGATCACCGCCGGGTTCTGACGGATCTCCTCAAAGGGGCCACTGGTGAGGTAGCCACCTTGGGTCATCACCACGACCGGGTCGCAAAGCTGGGCGATCATATCCATGTCATGTTCGACCACGAGGAAGGTCTTGCCATGGTCGCGGTTGAGGCGGCGGATCATGTCGGTGAGCGTCTGCATGAGCGCCGGGTTGACCCCTGCCCCCGGCTCGTCGAGCAAGATGAGATCACAGTCGATCATCAGCGTGCGCGCCAGTTCCAGAAGCTTCTTCTGCCCGCCCGAGAGATCGCCGGCATAGGTGTCGCGCAGCTTGGCCAGAAGCGCGATCTCCATGACCTCGCAGGCCTTTTCGTAGATTTCCGCCTCTTGCTGACGCACCTTGCCGGGGGTCAGGAAGTTCGGCCAGAATGTCTCGCCCAGCTGAAGCTGCGGCGCGAGCATGAGGTTTTCCAGCACCGTCATGCGCTGAAACTCGCGGGCCAGCTGAAACGTGCGGATCATGCCGAGCCGGGCGCGTTTCCACGGCGCGAGAGAGGTCACGTCGCGGCCGTTGAACACGACCGTGCCGCCGTCCGGCTTGATGACGCCGCTCAGCAGGTTGAAGAGCGTGGATTTCCCCGCGCCATTGGGGCCGATGAGGCCGGTGATCGAGCCCTTGGCGACCTCGAGGGACATGTCGCGCACGGCGTGCACCCCCCCGAAGCTGCGGCTCATGCCTGTGGCGTGCAGTATCGGCGTCATGATGCCCCCTCGCTTGCGAGACGCGCCCGAATGAGATTGGCCAAGGTGGCGAGCGCGGCCTCGGCCTTGTCCGGGTCGGGTTCGATCATCTGGGCGACGCGCAGACCGCGCAGCGTCGAGGTCAGGACGAGCATCAGGGATTCCGCGTCGGCCTCGCTCATCCCGGTGCCGCAGAAAATCTCGCGCGCCGTTTCGCGGTAGCTCTCGAACATCCGGTTGATCCAGAGTTCGACATGTTCATTGAGATCCGGATCGCCGCGCGCGGCGGCCATCATGTCGATAGAGACGGTCACATATTGATCTCTCATCAGGCCGGTCCAGGCGCGGTCGATCAGATCCTTGGGATCGAGCACCCCATCCTTGTGGTCGTCGCTGATGGCGGCGGCGCAATCGACGACCGATGACCACATGAGCGCAGTCGCGCGTTTCACGAGATCGGCCTTGGAGTCGAAATGATGCAGGATCGCACCGCGCGAAATGCCCGCCCGCCGGGCAATCTTGGTCGTGGTCACATTCACGAAACCGATCTCGGCGATCAGTTCGACCGTGGTCTTGCACAGGTTCTCGATCGTCGCGGCCGAGCGTTCATCCTGTGTGCGCCGCCGCTTGGGCGGTTTGCGGGTTTGATTTTCCGTCGTGTCGTCAGTCATTTGCCACCCCTTTGATCAATTGACAGCACATGAAATCGATTCGCGCAACTTACATTCATTCCTGAATGTTTCTTTTTTCTGGGGCGGAAACTTCACTCGCTCAGAAATTGAGCCGCTTCTGAGGCCCCTGCCCAAGGGATGAGCGGGGTTTGTTTGGGATGTCCCCTTTCAGACGGAGATAAGCGTATCGAGCGGCGGATCGGCATTGCGTCGGTGCGGCATCTCGCAGAGCGTCGAGGGGATGCTCGCCCCATTAAAGACGGCGCGGGACAATCTGCCCGCGCCGTCAGTTCTTTCAAACCTGTACTGTAAGGCCCTGCCGCCAATTACCCTGCCACCAATTGCCCTGCCCCGGCGCCATGCTCACCGGGACAGGGGCGTCGCGCTTGCGTCAGGCGTCCTGAGCGGTTGCGCGGTTTGCGAGGGTGACGTCGAGGGTCTGGCGGTCGCCACGGCGCAGGATCTCGATCTTGGAGGCCGTGTCGGGCGCGGCATTGCCGACCGCCCGGGTCAGATCGCGGGCCTCGTTGATCGGCGTGCCGTCAAAGCTCAGCACGATGTCGCCGGCCTTTAGCCCCACCTTATCCGCCGGCGAGCCGTCGATCACGCCTTCGACCTGAATGCCTTCACCGGCGTCGAGCCCGAGCACCGAGGCGACCTCGTCGCTCACCGGTTTGATCCGGACGCCGAGCCAGCCGCGGTCGATCTTGCCGTCATCCTTGAGATCGGCAACGATGCGCGACACCAGATCGGAGGGCACGGCAAAGCCGATCCCGGCGCTGGCGCCATCGGGGGAAAAGATCGCGGTGTTGACGCCGATCACCTCGCCCCGGTCATTGAAGAGCGGACCGCCGGAATTGCCACGGTTGATGGCGGCGTCGGTCTGGATGAACTCGTCAAAGGGCCCGGCGTTGATGTTGCGGTCCTTGGCCGAGACGATGCCGGTGGTCACCGTGCCGCCGAGGCCGAACGGGTTGCCCATGGCAATCACCTCGTCCCCGACACGCATCTCCTCAGACGAGCCGAAGGAGACGGTCGGCAGATCGCTGCCCTCGATGTCGAGAAGCGCGATATCGGTCAGGGGATCGGTGCCGACGACGCGCGCCTCATGTTCGGACCCGTCGGCGAATTTGATGGTGACGCTGGAGGCGCCATCGACCACATGGTTGTTGGTGACGATGAGCCCATCGCTCGAGATGATAAAGCCCGACCCGACGCCACGGCGCGCGCCCTCGTCCGGCAATTGCCGCAGCTCGGGCAGCCGGTCGCCAAAGCGGCGCTGAAACTCTTTCAGAAACTCGTCATTGGGCAGGGGCCCTTCGGCATTGGCGGGCGTCGGCTTGGCGCTCACTTCGACCAGCACCACGGCCGGGCTGAAATCTTCGATGAGATCGGCATAGCCGCCGGGCGGGATGGCGAGGGCCGAGCTCGGCGTCAGGGCGACGAGGCTCGTCGTGCCGAGAACGGCGGCCAGAGCGACGGCAAGCGGGGTGCGACCCAGGGATATTTTGCGAGACATGTAATCCTCCATCTCGGGTGTGATGAGAGAGGAGATGGCGGCCCGGCCTCACCCGTGCCTGACGCGAACTATACAGATTTGTAATCTCACTTGTCGGTGATCGCCCGCCGCCTCGGCCCGGGTTTCGCGGGGCGCGAAGATTACACAGATGTAATCTTGGCGTCAGGCGGGGGGCGGGCTGGCCGCCGATATTCCTTATCAGTTGGAACAAGGAGAGATCGGATGGATCGGATCAAATCAATCGTCGCGCGCACACTCATTGCCGTGATCGCGGTGGCGGGGCTTGGCTTTGGGATCATGGCGGTGGGCTTTGCCGTGGTGCTGGGCGCCGCGTTCGCGCTGGCGCTGCGGCTGGCGGCACCGGGGCAGAGGGTTGAGACCATGGGACAAGACCCGGAGGGCGCGCCCGCGACGGCCTGAGCGCGCGAGATAGAGAGAAGGACGGCAACGGCGGGCGCACCCCGCCGTTTTTCCCTTTGGGTCGCAAGCGGCCACAAGATGGCGCAGATCACACAGATGTAATCCGAGCGACAGGCAGGCGGCAGGGCCAGATCGTAAATCGGTGTCATCGGGCGGGATGGTCCCGCTCAGTGACCAAGGAGATATGAGTATGAAACGCAGCACAATCGCCTATGCCGCAAGTTCCGGCCTGCTCGGCCTGTCGATCCTCGCCGGTTCGCTGGCCTATGCCCAAAACCTTGAGGGCGGCGGGGATGCGGCCGAGTTGCAAGCCTTTCTCGAGGCCAACCCCGCCGTGGTCGAGGCCGTCACGGCGGTTGAGACCGAGACCGGCGGCACGGTGGTCGAGGCCGAGTTCGACGATGAGACCCCGGGCAACAGCGTCGTGGAGTTCGAGATCGAAATGGCGGACGGGTCCGAGCAGGAGGTGCTCTATCATCTGGCCGACAGGTCGATGACTGTGGATGTCGAGGATGACGATGAGGAGGATGACGGTGAGGAGGATGACGAAGAGGATGACGACGGCGCACCCAAGACGGGCCGCGACAAGTAAGTCGCACCTTTCGGAAATCCATGGCAAAACAAAGGTGGTCCCAGAGGGGGCCACCGGCATGAGGCGGGGGGAATGATGAAAATTCTGGTGGTCGAGGATGACAAGACAACCGGCGCCTATGTCGCAGGGGGGCTGCGCGAGGAAGGCCATGTGGTGGACCTGATCGAGAATGGCCGCGAGGCGCTCTTGCAGGCGAGCGGCACGGAATATGATGTGCTCATCATCGACCGGATGTTGCCGGGGCTCGATGGGATGGCGCTGGTCAAGACGCTCCGGGGCGCGAAGAACCACACGCCGGTCTTGTTTCTCACCTCGCTTGGCGGGGTCGACGACCGGATCGAAGGGCTCAACGCGGGGGGCGATGATTATCTCGTCAAACCCTTTGCCTTTGGCGAGCTGTCGGCGCGGGTGGCGGCCCTGGCGCGGCGGCCGCGCGCCACGCAGGAGGAAACGATCCTGCGCGCCGGTGATCTCGAGATGGATCTCATGCACCGCAAGGTGACGCGGGCCGGGCAGGTCATCGACCTGTTGCCCCGGGAATTCGCGCTGTTGGAACAGCTGTTGCGCCGCAAGGGCCGGGTGCAGACGCGCACCATGCTGCTCGAGGCGGTCTGGGACATCAGTTTTGATCCGCAGACCAATGTGGTCGAGACCCATATCAGCCGGCTGCGCGCCAAGGTCGACAAACCGTTCGAGACAGAGCTCATCGAGACGGTGCGCGGCTCTGGCTATCGGATCGCGGGCTGAGCCGTGACGCCTGCGCGCGGCATATGGGCCTCGACGCCGCTGCGGCTCTCGCTGGCGATGGCGGCGCTTTTTGCGCTGGTCAGCCTGCTGAGCCTCGCCGCGACCTATGTGATCGTGCGCGACAACACGCAAGAGGCGCTGCGCTCGACGCTGCAGCAGGAAATGGCGAGCTTTCGCGCCCTGCCCAACACCGCCGCAGTGATCACCTTTGTGCGCTCGCAATCGCGCACCGCCTCGCCGGAGGACCGCATCCTGAGCTATGTGCTGCCCGGCGGGCTGCATGTCGGGAACGCGGCGCTCGTCTCCAAGGGCGAGGGCTATGCGATTGTCTCTTTCGATGACGAGGCGACCGAGGTCGAGGGCGAGTATTTCGCGCTGAGCGCCGCAGTCCATGGCGGGCAGATGATGATCGCGCTGAGCGCCGAGCCGCTCGAGGATATTCAGGAGGCCTTTCTCGCGGTATTCCTGTTCAGCCTGATCCCGACCACGCTGATCGTGATCGGAGCCGGTGTCTTGCTGGCGCGGCGCTCGGTCCGGCGGCTCGACCGGATCGACGCAACGCTCGACCGGCTCACCACCGGCGATTATGCCGCCCGCGTCGCGCCGATGGGCGGGCGGGCCGACGACCTGTCGCGGATCGGCGACCGGATCGACACGATGGCGACGGCGCAGGAACAGCAGATTTCGGCGCTGAAACAGGTGTCGGCGGATATTGCCCATGACCTCAAGACGCCGATACAGCGGGTCTCGGTCCTGCTCAGCCAGCTGCGCCAGAAGACCAGCCTCTCGACCGATGCCTCCGAGCTTGTCGACCGCGCCCATGCCGAGACGGATGGCATCGTCAAAACCTTTCAGGCGCTGTTGCAGATCGCCCAGATCGAAGGCGGCGCGCCGCGCAAACGGTTCGACGAGGTCGATGTCGCGGCGCTCGCCCGGACCTTCTACGAGGTCTATGAGCCCACCGCCGATGACAGCGGCCATCACCTCGGCTGTGAGGTGCCCGCGACGCCGGTTCTGGTGCGCGGCGACAAATCGCTCTTGGGTCAGGTCTTTGCCAATCTGATTGAGAACGCGCTGCGCCATGCGCCGCCGGGCGCGGAAATCTCGATTTCGGTCACGCAGCTGGGGCGCAGGGTGCGCCTGGAGGTGAGCGACACCGGCCCCGGCATCCCGGAGGACGAGCGCGAGAATGTGCTGCGGCGGCTCTATCGGCTCGAGCGGAGCCGCACGACCCTGGGCAGCGGGCTGGGGCTGAGCCTCGTTGCGGCGATTGTGAAATTCCACGAGGGTGTGCTGCGGCTTGAGGACAATGCGCCGGGGCTCAGGGTGTCCATCACGCTGGCGGCGGCGGGGCGCACGGGCGGCAGCGCGCCCCGCGAGACATCCCCGGCGGTCCCACCCCGCGACGCCTAATATTCGGGCTTTCCGGCCTTGGCTTTTCGGGACTGCCGAAAACATCCGCCGGATCGTTGCAACTTGCCCAAGAACCGGGCTAGCCTGCCTAAACTATACGCAGTTCTGTCGCCATGGGGGCCGCTCGCGCCCTTCTCGGTCGAGCGCACTTGCACCTTGGGGCCTCGAACAGAGATGACCCGCGTAACTCCAGTTCAAAAAATCAGATCCAACACCTGATCCAAAACCTGATCCAACAAGGGGACAACCAAATGACAATCATCAAGAGTTTCATGGCGGCAGCCATCGCGGCGAGCCTTGCCGTTCCGGCCATCGCGCAGAATGCGGGCGGTACGCTCGAGAAAATCGCGGCCTCGGGCGAGATCGTGCTCGGCCATCGCGAAAGCTCGGTGCCTTTCGCCTATCTCGATGAGAACCAAAAGCCCATCGGCTATTCCATCGACCTCTGCCACAAGATCGTCGAGGCCGTGTCGGCCGAGCTCGGCAAAGAGATTTCGATCAAATATGTGCCGGTCAACCCGAAGACCCGTATCGCGCTCATGGCGAATGGCACGATTGACCTCGAATGCGGCTCGACCACCAACAACCTGACCCGTCAGGAACAGGTCGAATACCTGCCCACCACCTTCATCACCGGCACCAAGCTTCTGGTGCGCAAGGATGGCGGCATCGCCACCATCGACGATCTCGACGGCAAGGCCGTGGCGCTGGCCCAAGGCACGACCAACGAGCGCGCGGTGAAGGCCGCGATCGAAGAGAAGGGCCTCGACGTCAAGATCCTGCCGGTGCGTGACCACGCCGAAGGCATGCTGTCGCTCGAGACCGACCGGGTCGACGCCTATTCGACCGACCACATCCTGCTCTTTGGTCTGATCTCCAAGTCGAAATCCCCCGATGATTTCGCCGTTGTCGGCGATTTCCTCTCCTTCGACCCCTATGCCCTCATGGTGCGCCGCGACGACAGCGCCTTTGAGCTTGTCGGCAAGAAGGCCCTCGCCGCGGTGTTCCGCTCGGGCGAGATCAACGACATCTATGCAAAATGGTTCGATCCCCTCGGCGTGGAACAGACCGACCTCCTGAAGGCGGCGTTCCAGCTCAACGCTCTGCCGGAATAACCTGATCTCCGGGGGCCCCAGGGCCCCCGGTTTTACCTGGGACAGTCTCTATGGATTATAATTGGAACTGGGGTGTGCTCTTTGAAGAGCAATACCTCAGCTGGCTCATCTCCGGTGTCGGCTGGACCTTTTCGGTCGCGCTGAGCGCCTGGGTTCTGGCGCTGCTGGTCGGGGTTCTCATCGGTGTGGGCCGGACCCTGCCGAACCGCCCCATCGCCTTTCTCTGCACCACCTATGTCGAGATCTTCCGCAACGTGCCGCTGCTCGTGCAGCTGTTCCTGTGGTATTTCGTCGTGCCCGAAATCGTGCCGCAAGACATGGGCCGCTGGATGAAGCGCGACATGCCGAACCCCGAGTTCGTGACCGCCGTCATCGGGCTTGGCCTCTATACCGCGAGCCGGGTGGCCGAACAGGTGCGCGCCGGGATCAACGCGGTGGGCAAGGGTCTCGTCGCCGCCTCCTATGCCAACGGGTTTTCCACCGCGCAGACCTATCGCTATGTGCTGCTGCCAATTTCCTTCCGGCTCATCGTGCCGCCGATGACCTCGGAGTTTCTCACGATCTTCAAGAACTCGTCGCTGGCGCTGACCATCGGGCTGCTCGAACTCACGGCGCAGAGCCAACAGATCGCCGAATACACCTTCCAAGGCTTTGAGGCCTATACCGCCGCGACGATCATCTATGTGGTCATCGCCCTGATGGCGACGGTGATTGCGCAGATGCTCGAAAAATACACCCAGATTCCGGGCTTCGTGGGAAAGGCATGACCGATGGGTGATTTTGACTTTTCCGTTATTGCAGACAACCTGCCGTTCCTCTGGCAAGGGCTGCAGCTGTCGCTCTGGCTGACGCTTCTGGCGATCATCGGCGGCATCGTTCTCGGCACGCTTCTGGCGCTGATGCGGCTCTCGGGCCTGTGGTGGCTGGCGCTGCCGGCGGCGGGCTATGTGAACCTGATCCGGTCGGTGCCGCTGATCCTCGTGATCTTCTGGTTCTACTTCCTCGTGCCGCTGGCGCTCGGTCGGCCGATTGGCGGGTTCTACTCGGCGCTCATCGCCTTTGTCATGTTCGAGGCGGCCTATTATTCCGAGATCATCCGCGCCGGCATTCAGTCGATCCGGCAGGGGCAGGTCCATGCGGCGCAGGCCGTCGGGCTCAGCTATTGGCAGACCCAGCGCTATGTCGTGCTGCCACAGGCGTTCCGCAACATGATCCCGATCCTCGTCACCCAAGGCATCATCCTGTTTCAGGACACCAGCCTTGTCTTTGTCGTATCGCTGCGTGACTTCATGACGGCCTCGTCGATCGTCGCACGCACCGAGGGCCGTCTGGTCGAGATGTATATCTTTGCCGCCCTCGTCTACTTCGTCATCTGCTTCGCTGGATCGCTCTTTGTCCGGCGCCTCAAAAAGGCCTCTACCGCATGATCACTCTGGAAAATGTCTCGAAATGGTATGGTGAGTTCCGCGTTCTCACCGACTGTAGCACCAAGGTGGACAAGGGCGAGGTCGTCGTGGTCTGTGGCCCGTCGGGATCCGGGAAATCGACGCTGATCAAATGCGTCAACGGTCTCGAACCCGTGCAAGAGGGCAAGATCATGGTCGAGGACGCCGAGGTCACCGCCCGGCGCACCAACCTGACCAAGCTGCGGTCGCGCATCGGCATGGTGTTCCAGCATTTCGAGCTCTACCCGCATATGTCGGTGCGCGAGAACCTGTGCCTTGGCCAGCAAAAGGTGCTGGGCCGGTCGCGCGACGAGGCCAATGCCAAGGCCGAGGCGCTGATCGACCGGGTCGGGCTCAAGCCGCATATCGACAAGTTCCCCGGTCAGCTCTCGGGCGGGCAGCAGCAGCGGGTCGCGATCAGCCGGGCGCTGGCGATGGACCCGATTGCGATGCTGTTCGACGAGCCGACCTCGGCGCTCGATCCCGAGATGATCAACGAGGTGCTCGACGTGATGGTCGAGCTGGCGCAGGAGGGCATGACGATGATGGTGGTGACCCATGAGATGGGTTTTGCCCGCAAAGTGGCCGACCGCGTCGTGTTCATGGATGCCGGCGCCATCGTCGAGGATCGCGAAACCGAGGCGTTTTTCGGCAATCCCGAGAGCGAGCGCGCGCAGGATTTCCTGTCGAAGATCCTCAACCACTGATCCCGGCGGTCAGCTCTGGTCTGAAATCGCCCCCGGTCCCACTCAGGGCCGGGGGTTTTCGTTGGGCCTGTCCCTCAGGGGCCGGGGTAATGACCTGTTGGGCTGTCCAGCGTCTCGAGCGGGATGGTGAGCGTGATCACCACGCCATCCTCTTGCCAGTCGTAATCGATCGTCCCGTTGAGCTGCCCGGTGGTGGTCGATGTGACGAGACGGCTGCCAAAGCCCTGCGCGGTCGGCTCGCTCAACCGGCCTTCGGCGATGCGTTCCTTCCAGCACAGAACCAGCTGATCTGACTGCTCCTCCCAGGTGACATCGAGCGTGCCGCCCGGCGCAGCAAGCGAGCCGTATTTGACGGTGTTTGTCGCCAGCTCGTGAAAGACCAGCGCGAGGCTGGTGCTGGCCTCGACCGGCAGGTAGAGCTCGGGCCCCGACAGCGCCACCTGATCCGAGCGGCCACAATCGAGATGCGGGCGCAGAATCTCGGTCAGCAGCGACGAGAGCCGCGCCTCGGCATGGTGATATTCGCGCCCCAGCGCCGCGCGGATGAGATCATGCGCCTTGGCCAGCGCCGAGAACCGGCCCTTGAGCTTGTCGGCCATCTCAGAGGGCGTTTCGGCGTTGCGGGCGGTCATCGAAACCATGCCGGAGGCGACGGAGAAGAGGTTTTTGACCCGGTGATCCATCTCGCGCAGCAACAGGTCGCGGGCCTCTTCGGCGCGGATCTGTGCCGAAATGTCCCGCGAAAGGCAGACGATCCGTTCGGTCGTGCCCTCGGCCCCGAGCACCGGCGTCACCACCACATCCCACCATTTCGGCGTGCCCTTGTCGGTGGGCCGGAACGAGGAAAACCGCGCGCCATGGCCGTTCTGCGCCTGTTCGAGCGCGTCGCGCACAAGGCTATGGCTCTCCTTCGGCCAATGCGACAGCCAGTGCCGCCCGACCACGGTGGTTTCGTCATCAATCTCGAGCTGCACCCGCGCCGTCGAATTGAGAAAGCGGACATGACCGCCAAGGTCGAGCACCTTGATGCAATCGCCGCTCGAATCGATGATACTGCGGTTGAACTCTTCGCTCTCGCGCAGGGCGATTTCATTCTTCTGCCGCTGTTCGATCTCGCGGGTCAGCGCCGCCGCCTGTGCCGCCAGTTTTTGCTCGGCGAGCTTTTGGTCGTGAATGTCGGTGCAGCTTCCGTACCAGCGGATGATCTGGCCATCCTCATCGCGCAGGCACTGGGCGCGGCCAATGACCCAGCGGTATTCGCCGCTGCGGTGGCGCAGCCGGTATTCGATCTCATAGGGATCGCCGGTGGCGAGGCTCTTGCCCCAGACCTCAAACGCGCGGGCGCGGTCGTCGGGATGGAACATGCCATTCCACGCCTCGCCATCGGTCGAGCCGCGCGGCACGCCGGTATATTCATACCAGCGGTCATTGTAGAAATCGTGATAGCCATCGGGCCGCGTCGACCAGATCATCTGATCGATGGAATTGACGATGGCCTGATAGCGTTCTTCGCTGAGCCGCAGCGCCTGTTCGGCATGGACCGCGTCGGTGACATCGGTGGCCTGCATGAAAATGCCGCTCACCTCGCCATTTTCTTCAAAGAGCGGCTGATAGATGAAATCGACCAGATGTTCTTCGGGCGTGTCACCCCGGTTGAGCGTCACCGGCACCGCCTTGCCGACATAGGCCTCGCCCGAGCGATAAACATCGTCGAGCAGATCGACAAAGCCCTGCGCCACCACCTCGGGCACGGCTTCGACCACGGTCTGCCCGATGACATTCTCCCGCCCCACGAGCCGGTCATAGGCTGGGTTGGTGAGCTCAAACACATGCTCCGGTCCGCGGGTCATGGCGATGGCGGCAGGGGCCTGCTGGAACATCTGGCCCAGCCGCGCGATCTCGGCCGTGGCGCGGCGACGCGCCATGACGATCTCGGTCGTCTCATTGCCTTGGTTGAAGACCCCGACAACGCGGCCCTCCTCGTCCCAGATCGGGGTAAAGCTGTAGTTCCAATAGGTCTCGCGCGCCTTGCCGCCCCGCACCATCGGCAGCATCTGGTCAAAGGTCGAAAACCCCTCGCCGGTCTCCAGCACCCGTTCGAACTGTGGTCCAACCACCTCCCAGATGTCCTGCCAGACCTCTTTGCCCGGACGGCCCAGCGCGCCGGGGTGACGCTCGGCCGGGATCGGCGCCCAGGCGTCATTATACAGAAGGTGCAGCTCTGGCCCCCAGTAGATCGCCGTCGGAAAGCTCGAATAGAGGCAGATCGACAAGGCCGACCGCAAGGGCTGCGGCCAGGTCTCTATCGGGCCCAGAGGCGAGCTTGTCCAATCAAAGTCGCGGATGCGCGACGCCATCTCGCCCGTGGTGGGCAAGAAATACGCGTCCCGGGCCCGATGCGCGTTGCCGCTCATATCTCGGACAGTTCGGGGATCAGCGGGCCTTGGCCCAGCCTCGCGGCGCGTCGATACTCTGGTGTCAACTCTGGCCCTCGTTGGGTTGGACAGGATGGGATCGAACTGCCCCCACTGCCCACCGTGCCGAGCCTCGCTCTGCGCAGGGGGAGGATCGCGGGAACAGGTGCCAAACCAGGCAAACCGAGGACAAGAACATGGGTGCGACGTCACCAAACACATGCAATCGAAGGGGGGCCAACGATCAGCCTGCACACCCGAACCACGCCACGAACGGGAAGCTACCAAGCGCCCCTCGGTGACACGTCACACTGCGACAATCTAGCTGGGTTCGCTGCGTAATCAAGCGCCACTGTGCCGCTTCGGCGGAATCTTGGACGCCAGACGGACGGGCCACGTGACACTCCGACCGTGACCTTGGCGAGCGACCGCGTTACAGATTGGGGCAACACATGTTTTTCGGGGTTTTCCATGCGCGTATCCGTTGTTCTCTCAGCCTTGGTGGCGGTTCTCGTGGGGTTTGGCGGATCGGTGGCCATCGTGCTCGCAGGGGCGGATGCGCTGGGGGCCACGGCCGCGGAAAAGGCCACATGGATCAGCGTGCTTTGCCTGTCGATGCTGGTGACCAGCGGCTATCTGTCGATGCGGCACCGGCTGCCGATCATCACCGCCTGGTCCACCCCCGGCGCGGCGCTTCTGGCCGGCACCGCGGGCGTCGGCATGGGCGAGGCCACGGGGGCGTTTTTGCTGGCAGGCGCGCTCTTGGTGCTCACCGGGCTGATCCCGGCGCTCGAACGGCTCATCGCGCGCATCCCCGGCGAGGTGGCCTCGGCCATGCTGGCGGGGGTGCTCTTTGCCTTTGTCGCCGACGCCTTTCGCGCCGTGGCCGGGGCCGAGGCGCTGGTGCTGCCGCTCTTGGCGCTTTTCTTCGTGGTGCGGCTCTGGTCGCCGATCTGGGCAGTGATCGCGGTGCTGGTGGCGGGCGTGGCGCTCGCCATGGGGCTTGGCCTCGCCACACCGGACTGGCAGGGCGGGTTCGCCGAGTTCGCGCCGATCCGGCCGATCTTTGAGCCTGGCACGCTGTTGGGCGTCGGCCTGCCTCTTTACCTCGTGACCATGGCTTCGCAGAACCTGCCGGGTTTTGCGGTGCTGCGCTCGGCCGGCTATCCGGTGCCGGGGCGGTCGATCCTGACGGTGACCGGCCTCGCCTCGGTGGCGAGCGCGGTCTTTGGCGCCCATAGCACCAATCTCGCAGCGATCACCGCCTCGATCTGCACCGGTGAGGATGTCCATCCCGACCCCGCGAAACGCTGGCTCACCGGGCCGGTCTATGCGCTGGGCTATGGCGCGATCGCGCTGGTCGCCATGTCGCTGGTGCTGCTGTTTGCGAGCTTTCCGCCGGCGCTCATCGCCGTGGTGGCGGGCACCGCCCTGCTCGCGCCCTTCACCGGATCGCTGAGCGCCGCGCTCGGCAGTGGCCACCATCTCACCCCGGCCATCGTGACCTTTGTGGTGACCGCCTCGGGGCTCAGCCTCGCGGGCATCGGCGCGGCCTTCTGGGGGCTGGCGGCGGGGCTCGCGCTGGTGGCTCTCGACAGCTGGAAGTCGCGCTGACACCCCAATGCGCCAAGACTCTGCTTGCGCCGCGCCCTTTGCCCCCATATTACGGCCCCTGATTTTGACCGCCGTGGACGCCTCCACGGCCCAATGCAATGGATGAGGACGAACAATGCAGGTCACCGAGACCCTGAACGAAGGGCTGAAACGCGGCTACTCGATGGTGCTGACAGCCAAGGAACTGGATGACAAAGTCACCGAGAAGCTCAAAGAGGCCCAGCCCGAAATCGAAATGAAGGGCTTCCGCAAGGGTAAGGTACCGCTGCCCCTGCTCAAGAAGCAATTCGGCCAGCGCGTGCTGGGCGAAGCGATGCAAGAGGCCGTCGATGGCGCGATGTCCAAGCATTTCGAAGACAGCGGCGACCGCCCCGCCCAGGAACCGTCGGTCAAGATGACCAACGAAGACTGGAAAGAAGGCGACGACGTCCAGATCGAAATGACCTATGAGGCGCTGCCGGAGATCCCCGAGCTCGACCTCAAGAAAGTGTCGCTCGAGCGTATGGTCGTGAAGGCCGACGAGAAAGACGTCGACGAAGCCCTGTCGAACCTCGCCGAGAGCGCGCAGGATTTCGCAGACCGCAAGAAGGGCTCCAAGTCGAAAGAGGGCGACCAGGTCGTCATCGATTTCGTGGGCTCGGTCGACGGTGAGGAATTCGAAGGCGGCGCGGCGGAAGATTACCCGCTGGTCCTCGGCTCCAACAGCTTTATCCCCGGCTTCGAGGATCAGCTGATCGGCGTCAAGGAAGGCGAAGAAAAAGACGTCAACGTCTCCTTCCCCGAAGAATACCAAGCCGCGCATCTCGCCGGTAAGGAAGCCCTGTTCAAATGCACCGTGAAAGCGGTCAAGGAACCCAAAGCCGCCGAGATCAACGACGATCTGGCCAAGAAATTCGGCGCCGAGGATCTCGACGCGCTGAAAGGTCAGGTGCGTGAGCGTCTCGAAGCCGAATATGCCGGTGCCGCCCGTGCCGTGGTCAAGCGCAGCCTGCTCGATCAGCTCGACGACATGGTCAGCTTTGAGCTGCCGCCCGCGATGGTCGAAGCCGAAGCCAAGCAGATCGCGCATCAGCTCTGGCATGATGACAACCCTGAGGTTCAGGGCCATGATCACGGCGAGATCGAGACCACCGAAGAGCACACCAAACTCGCCGAGCGCCGCGTGCGTCTTGGCCTGCTGCTGGCCGAGCTGGGCAAGCGCGCAGAGGTTCAGGTGACCGATGCCGAGATGACCCAAGCGATCATGAACGAAGCACGTCAGTACCCCGGTCAGGAACGCCAGTTCTTTGAATTCGTGCAGCAGAACCCGCAGATGCAGCAGCAGATGCGCGCGCCGATCTTCGAAGAGAAGGTTGTCGACTATGTGCTCGAGCTGGCCACGGTCAAAGACAAAGAGGTCTCGAAAGACGACCTGCAGAAAGCTGTCGAAGAGCTCGACAAGGAATAATCCACGCACCCGCGTTGGATGTGGAAGGCCCCGGATCGGTGATCCGGGGCTTTTCTTTTTGCTGGCGAGGGGCGCGGCCCCTCGCGCTCCCCGGGATATTTGGGGCCAGAAGAAGCCCGGGGTCAGTATTTCCGGGCGAGGCGGTTTGGGTCGGCCCCCAGCAGGTAGCGGGTGAGGCGCCAGAGGTTGCCTGCCCCGCGCCGGAGCCAGCCGTCGCGCAGGTATTTCTCGGCCCCTGTCAGCGCCTCGGCCTCGATCCGCGTGAGCCGGGGCAATTTGCGCACCAGCGCCACGTCTTCCATCAGCGGGATGTCGGGATAGCCGCCCGCCGCCTCATAGGCCCGGCGCGAGATCAGAAGTCCCTGATCGCCATAGGGCAGACCAAAGAGCCGCGCCCGCAGATTGGCCCAGCCCGCCACCAGACGTGGCGCGAGCCCCGGCGCGTCGAACCGCAGTTTGAAATAGCCGGGCCGTCCTGCCGCCATGGCGGCGGCCACCGCCGCACTCCAGCCCGGTGCGAGCCGCGTATCGGCATGCAGGATCAAGAGCCACTCGCCACGCGCCATCGCCGCGCCGCGCCGCAATTGCCCGCCGCGCGAGGCCGTACCGGTCACCAGCTCGGCCCCGACCTCATCGGCGATCTGCGCCGTGGCATCGCCTGATCCGCCATCGCTGATCAGCAATTCGCGGATGAGCCCGGCCTCAACCCCCTCGAACAGCGCCGCCAGACAGACGGGCAGCGTGGCCTCGGCATTGAGTGTGGGAATGATCACCGTCAGTTTCGCGCGCATTCTGGCCCCTGTTCCCTCTGTGAGACCTCCTATATGACAAGAGACAACAGAAGAGGACAGAGCATGGCACGCCGTATCATCGACATTTCCGGCAAGGACGCCCGGAGTTTTCTGCAAGGGCTGGTGACCAATGATTTGGGCAAGCTCGATCAGGGGCTGGTCTATGCCGCGCTATTGACGCCGCAGGGCAAGTATATGGCCGATTTCTTTTTGCTGGCGCGGGGCGAGACCATTCACCTCGATGCCGACGCAAGCCTCGGCGATATGCTCATGCAGCGGCTGGCGATGTACCGGCTGCGCGCCGATGTGCAGCTGTCCGAGAGCGCGCTGAAGCTCTCGCGCGGCACCGGGCCGGCCCCCGAGGGCGCACTGGCCGATCCGCGGCATCCGGCGCTGGGCTGGCGGCTCTATGGCGCGCAGGACGGCGAAGATGGCAGCGATTTCGACGCGATCCGCGTCGCCCATTGCATTCCCGAGACCGGCAGCGAGCTTGGCCCCGAGACCTATATTCTCGAGGCCGGGTTCGAGCGGCTCAACGGGGTGGATTTCCGCAAGGGCTGTTACGTCGGCCAAGAGGTGACGGCGCGGATGAAACACAAGACCGAGCTGCGCAAGGGCTTTCGCACCGTCGAGATCGAGGGCGCGGCGCCTCTTGGCACCGAGATCACCGCCGAGGGCAAGCCGGTGGGCACCTTGCACACGCAGGCCGGATCGCAGGCCATCGCCTATCTGCGCTTTGACCGCGCCCGCGGCGATATGCAGGCCGGTGACGCCATCGTGCGGCTGGCCGAATAGGCCCAGCGGGTGCGCAAATAACAGTCATAGGGGAGTGAGACGGATATGACGAAAACCGCGATTGTGACCGGGGCCGCGCGCGGCATCGGATTGGCGACGACCGAGCTTTTGCTCGAAGACGGCTGGCAGGTCGCCATGGTCGATTGGGACGCGGACGAGTTGGCCCGTGCCACGGAGGGCCGCGAGCGCATTCTCGCGCTGCCGCTCGACGTGTCCAAGCCCGATCAGGTCGCAGAGATCATGACCCGCACCAAAGAGGCCTTTGGCGGCATTGATGCCCTCATCAACAACGCGGGCGTGGCGGATTTCGGCCCCATCGAAGAGACGGATTTCGCCCGCTGGCGGCGGGTGATGGAAACCAATCTCGACGGGGTGTTCCTGATGACGCAAGCAGCCACGCCAATGCTGCGCGCCTCGGGCCAGGGCGCCATCGTCAACATCGCCTCGATCTCGGGCCTGCGCGCCTCGACCCTGCGGGTGGCCTATGGCACGTCGAAGGCCGGGGTGATCCAGCTCACCCAGCAGCAGGCGGTCGAGCTTGGCGAATATGGCATCCGTGCCAATTGCGTCGCCCCCGGCCCGGTGCGCACCAAGCTCGCCATGGCGGTGCACAGCCAAGAGATCATTGACGCCTATCACGATGCGATCCCGCTCAACCGCTATGGCTCCGAGCGCGAGATTGCCGAGGTGATCGCCTTTCTCTGCTCGCACCGCGCCTCTTATGTCAACGGTCAGACGATTGCCGTAGACGGCGGGTTCGAATGCACCGGCGTGGGGCTACCGGCGCTGCGCAAGTAGGGCCCAGTAGGCCCCAAGTGCCTATCAGACATGAAAAAAGCGCGTCCCTCGCGGGGCGCGCCTTAATGGTTTGAGCCGTGCAGCCAATCAGGCGCGTTCGGCATATTCCATGGTCTCGGTGTTCACCACGATCTCTTCGTCCTGACCGACGAAAGGCGGCACCATGACCTTGACCCCGTTCTCAAGCGTCGCCGGCTTGAACGAGTTGGCCGCGGTCTGACCTTTGACCACCGGCTCGGTCTCGACGATCTTGCAGACGACCTTTTGCGGCAGCGTCGCGTTGAGCGCCTCGTTCTCGTAGAATTCCACGGTGATCATCATGCCATCCTGCAGGAAGGGGCGGCGATCGCCCAGCAGGTCGGCGGGCAGTTCGATCTGCTCGTAGGTTTCGCTGTCCATGAAGGTCAGGATGCCGTCGGTCTCGTAGAGGAACTGCTGATCCTTCTGCTCGAGGCGGACGCGCTCGACCTTGTCGGCGCTGCGAAAGCGCTCGTTGAGCTTGGAGCCGTTGCGCAGGTTGCGCATCTCGACCTGGGCAAAGGCACCGCCCTTGCCGGGCTTGACGTGGTCGACCTTCACGGCGGACCAGAGGCCCCCGTTATGCTCGAGCACATTGCCGGGGCGAATTTCATTTCCGTTGATCTTGGGCATTGTGGCAAAACCTTAGCAAAAGCTTGATCGGAGTCTGGGCGCGTCTATATATTGATGTACGCATGGGAGCAAGTAGACGAGATATCGTATCGCATTCGCACAAGATATGCGCTGACTGCATAAAAGCTATGCATATAAAGCCTATCCGAATCGATCAAACTCCGTCATAAGCATCGCCACGCCTGAAACACAAGAGCAATAACAAACAAGGACGAACCATGAAGGATTTCGTTGACGGTGCCGCGTTCAACAACGAACAAGGCAACCGGGCACGCAAACTTTTCGCGGCTGTCGTACTGGCCGCTCTGGACGATGCCATTTCCGACGACAAGAAATATGGCAACGGCCCGGAACAAATCGCCCGCTGGGCGCGCTCGCGCGATGGTCGCGAGGTGCTGAGCTGCGCCGGAATCGACCCCAACGAGCGCGTCGTATCCGGGCTGATGGAATTTGTCTCGAAAGGGGTTCGCACCTCTGTCGCGCTGTCGCGTGAAGAAAGCGAACGCCGCAACGCTGCCGCGCAGGCCGAAGCCGCCTGACGCGAGACATCTTAAAGACACTAACCCCGCCCATTGTGGCGGGGTTTTTTATTCCCCGCGCACCTAGCCGAGCATCAGCCCCCAGAGCACGAGAGGGGCGAGCTGGGCCGTGGCGAGGATCGTGATGCCGATCCGCGCCCAGAGCCCCTGCAACCGCCACCAGAGCCAGACACAGAGCCCCAGCGACACCAGCGTCTCGAGCGGGCCGACCACCCCGCCGTAATGGGCCGGGTTCCAATAGCTCACTGGGCTGACGAAAACATAGTCGCTCAGCGGCCAGAAATGGCTCCGGGCGTCGTCATGGTGCAGCGCGAAATCAAAGACGAGATGCAGGATCGCGGCCCCCGCGAACACCGCCCCCACCGACCAGCGCCGCCACAGGCAGAGCGCCAGCAACCCGCCCCAGAGCACGAGCGAATTGTCGACGGCAAAGACCGATTGCCAGAGCTGCGAAAAGTAGAGCTTGTCGAACACCTCGCGCGGCGAAAACCCCATCGCCAGCGCCGCCCCCGTCATCAGATAAAGCGACAGATCGGGCGCAAGCCCGCCCAGCGCCGCCGCCAGATTGCGCCGCCGCTCCTGCGGTCGGGCAAAGGCCGCCAGCGCGAAAATCACATGGGCGGGTGTGTTCATGGCTTTCCTCGTTCCACCCGCTTGACTATGACGGGACAGATCAAGGATGGGGCAGGTTCATGACAGTGGCAATCATGATTCAGGGCGCGGGGTCCAACGTGGGGAAATCCATGCTGGTGGCCGGTTTGGCGCGGGCCTGCCTGCGTCGCGGTCTCAAGGTCGCGCCGTTCAAGCCGCAGAACATGTCCAACAATGCCGCCGTCACCGTCGACGGGGGCGAGATCGGCCGCGCACAGGCGCTTCAGGCCCGCGGCGCGGGGCTTGACCCGCATACCGACATGAACCCCGTGCTGCTCAAGCCAGAGACTGACACCGGCGCGCAGATCATCGTCCAGGGCCAGCGCCGCGGCGTGATGCGCGCCCGCGAGTTCGGTCAGCACAAGGCGAGCCTCATGCCCCCGGTGCTCGAGAGCTTTCGCAGGCTCTGCGCCGGTGCCGATCTGGTGCTCATCGAAGGCGCGGGCAGCCCGGCCGAGATCAACCTGCGCCAGGGCGACATCGCCAATATGGGCTTTGCCGAGGCGGCGGGCGTGCCGGTGATCCTCGTCGGCGACATCGACCGGGGCGGCGTCATCGCCCAGATCGTCGGCACCAAGGCGGTGCTGCCCCAGGGCGACGCGGCACGGATCAAGGGCTTTGCCATCAACAAATTTCGCGGCGACCCGAGCCTCTTTGAGGCCGGGCTCACCGCGATCACCGAGCGCACCGACTGGCCCTCGCTCGGCGTCGTGCCATGGTTTGCCGAGGCGTGGAAACTGCCCGCCGAGGATGCGATGGACCTCGCCTCGCGCCCCGGTGGCGAATTCAAAGTGGCGGTGCCCCGGCTAGGCCGGATTGCCAATTTCGACGATCTCGATCCCCTCGCCGCCGAACCCGGGGTGAGTGTCGAGATCGTTGAGCCGGGCCGCCCCCTGCCCGGCGATGCACAGCTCGTCCTGATCCCCGGCAGCAAATCCACCATCGCCGATCTCGCCCAGTTTCGCGCCGAAGGTTGGGACATCGACCTCGCCGCCCATATCCGGCGCGGCGGGCATGTTCTCGGCATTTGCGGCGGCTATCAGATGCTCGGCCAGTGGATCGACGACCCCGAAGGCATCGAGGGCCGCCCGGGGCGCGTGGCGGGGCTTGGTCATCTCGATGTGACCACCGTGATGCACCCGGAAAAACGCCTCGCCCTCACCGAGGCCAGCCATCCAGAGAGCGGCACGGCGCTCTCTGGCTATGAGATCCACCTGGGCAAGACCGAAGGGGCCGATTGCGCCCGCGCTTGGCTACGGGTCGGTGACCGGCCCGAGGGCGCGCGCGATGCGACGGGCCGGGTGCGCGGCAGTTACCTGCACGGGCTTTTGGCCTCGGACGCCTTCCGCGCCGCCTATCTGGCCGAGCTCGGCACCGAGTCGCAGCTCAACTTCGAGGCCAGCGTCGACGCCACGCTCGACCAGCTGGCGGCGCATCTCGAGGCCCATATGGATATTGATCTTTTGCTCAAGCTGGCAGCAGCACCCGCCTGTCTCGGCGAGGCGACGCCCGGCTGAGACGCGGCGTCCTCTTGCGGCCTATTCGAGGTCTTGAATGGCCATGGCGCGGTGAATTTCACGCCGCACCAGCTTGCGCACATTGCGGGTGATCCGCTCGCCCAGCGCGCCCTGAAGCTCGTCCCGGACAATCTCGGCCACCAGATCGCGCAGCGCCTCCTCGTCGAGAATGGCATCGCCCTCGGCGCCCAACGCGTCCTCTTTGGCGCGCTCCTCGCGGGCCTCGGCCACGGCGTCAGGCTCTGCGGCCTCCGGCGCAACATTCTCGGGCTCTGAAGCCTCAGGCTCTTCCGTCTCTTGCAGACGATCCTTGCCAAGCGGTGCCGGGTTCGCCATCGGCTCGGCCATCGCCTCCACCTCGGCCGCCTCATCCGCAGACGCCGCCACCTCCGACAGATCGTCGGAGCCGTTGAAATCTTCCCAGGGCAGCGCCTCGACCTGCCCGCCGGAATAGGCCTCAGAGGTGGTGCCATCGGGCTCCCAATCCTCTTCGCGGGTGGCAACGGCGGCCTCAAGCTCGGCAATCCGCGCCTGCAACGCACCCTCGGGCGCCCCCCAGGCCGCATCGGCATCGATCGTCGCACGGTCCTCTGCCGCGACCTCGGCCGCCTCGGCCATGGCCTGTGCCTCTTGCGGGGCCGGACCGGCATCGGCATCGGGCAATTCCGTCGCAGACAGCTCTGTGTCCAACAGCTCAGACAGGGCCGCATCCCGGCCGAGATCGGTCACATCCGCCAGATGTGGCGCGTCCTCGTCTTCGGCCTCGATGAACGGCGCTTCTTCGCCGGCATCCGGCAGATCCGACACCGCGTGAACCGGGCTGGCATCCGTGAGACTGACCGCGAAATCATCCTCGTCCTCGGCAGGCTCTACGCTCTCTGCCGCGTCCGATCCGGCCCCACTCTCGGGCTCCGAATCAACGCGCAGCGACGGCGTCAGAACAAGACGATCCATCCCCGCATCCACCGGTTTGGCCGCCCGCTCTGCACGGAAATCCTGCGATTTCTCAGAGGCTTGCCCCTGCTCTTCCGCAGCCTCGCCCGTATTGGAAACGAGTCGGCGGATAGAGGAAAGGACATCCTCGATTTCCACATTGGTCACGGGATCTGACATGTTTTTATACCACTCTTGCCTCGCCCCAGCTTACCGTCACCGGGGCAATCGCACAACAGATAGGCCGCGTTTTACTGTTTTCCGAGCTTTTGCAGGACCCGGTCGAGCTGCTTGCCTTGCTTGCTTCTGTTGGTGGGCGCGTCTTTGGCGAGATTGTAATAGGCCGCCGGATCATAGATCTGCACCGCAAGATTGAGGTCCCGCGCCGTGAGCTGCCCCATCGACGCCAGCACCGCATAGGCCGCGATATAGACGTCCGACTGGGCCGAGATCAGCGTCGATTGCGCGTTGAGCAATTCCTGCTCGGCGTTGAGCACATCAAGCGTCGTGCGCGACCCGAGCTTGGCCTCTTCCTGCACACCGCGGAAGGCGACACGGGCCGCCCGGATCTGCGACTGACCCGATTCGACCTGCGACTGCGCGGCGCGCAGGATCGCATAGGCATTGCCAACATTGGCCTGCACCGAATGGCGGATCACATGCTGCAACCCGCGCTGCGCATCGCGCTGGGCCACGGCCCGGCGCACCTGCGAGCTGAGCCGCCCGCCTTGATAGATCGGCCCGCTGAGCTGCACACCGACGCTGCCGGCATGGCTGTAAGAGCTCGAGTTGAACTCGTCATTGACCCCGAGGCTGCCGTTGAGCGTCACGGTCGGACGGGTCGCCGCCTCGGCCGCCTGCACCAAAAGCTCGGCGGCGGCAATGTCATGCTGGGTCTTGATCATGTCGGGATGGTGCCGCAGCGCCACCGACTTGGCCGACTCGACGCTGCGCGAAATCTTGGGCAGCGGTCCCGCCGAGGTGAGCCGCTTCGGGCGGTGCCCGGTCGAGGCCGCATATTCCTCGATCGCTTGCGCCAGATCGCCACGGGCTGCCGCCAGCGCGCTCTCCGAGGCCGAACGTCGGGCTTCGGCCTGCGCCACATCGGTGCGGGTCACTTCGCCCACGTCAAACCGTTCCCGCGCCGCGCGCAGCTCTTCGTCGATGAGCCGCAGGTTGTTCTGCCGCAGCCGCACCAATTCGTAATTGCGCTGCAGGTTCATATAGGCCTGTACCGCGCGCAACAGCACCTGTTGTTCGATCGACAGAAGCGTCTGGCGCGTCGCCAGCACGGTTTCCTTGGCCGCCTCGATCTCGAGCCGGGTGCGCCCGCCATCAAACAGCAAAAGCTGCGCCGCGAGCCCGACATTGGCATCGGTATCGCCGGACGAGATCGTGCCCGCCCCGGTGGCCGAGCTGCGCGAATTGGAGAAGCTGCGCGTCACATCCGCCGTCCAGTTGACGATGGGCCGCAGCCCCGCGACCGTCGACGCGACATCCTCATCCGCGGCGCGCAGCAGGGCGCGGTTCTGATCGAGAAGACCGGAATGGCTATAGGCCGCGACCATCGCATCGGCGAGTGTTTCCGCCTGAACAGGTGCCATGGCCACCGCCATCACAGAGGCCGTCGCCAGCATCTGCACCCGTCGTTTCGTCAGCCGTGCAAGCTTGTCAAAAACACTCATAAGATGTCCCATCCTGCCAATCCCGATGTCCCACCAAAATGGTCGGGTGTGTCTATTTTTAGACTTTATTGCTCTGCTCGACGGCCACGTGCCGCCCTAGAAAATCACAAGGTGAAAGCCGCGTGGCTTTCAAAACCGGGCAGCACAGGGGCGCCAGCATTGAAGGCGTAACGCCAGCTGATCTGCCCGTCGATCTTATAGCCGACACGCGCCACACCCAGCGCCCCTTCGGCAAAGAGACAGGCAATCCGCCCGCCATCCTTGAGCTGCGCCAAAATACCGTCCGGCAGATGCGCCACGGCACCCTGGATTGTGATCACGTCATAGGGCCCATGTTCGGCGGCCCCTTCGGCCAGCGGCCCGGTGTGCAAAATCACATTATCCGCGCCGAAATCCACCAGCAGCGATTGCGCCTCTTCCGCCAGGTCTTCGTCCTCTTCGACGGCGATCACGGCCTCGGCCATGCGCGCCATGACGGCCGAGGAATATCCCAGCCCACAGCCGATATCGAGCACCAGCTCGTCGCCAGTGATGTCCAGCGCATCGAGCATCTTGGCAAGGCTGCGCGGCTCGAGCACCACGCGGTTGCCGCCGAGCGAGACATTCTCGCCGACATAGGCCGCTTCACGCAGGGCCGAAGGCACGAAGGATTCGCGCGGCACACTCAGCATGGCGTCGATGATCGGGAATTTGGTGACATCCGAAGGGCGGATTTGCGTGTCCACCATCATCATGCGCCGGGCGGCGTAGTCGGTCATTGGCTAAACTCTTCTATTCTCAATCCGGTACCTCCCTTTGTGCCACAATTGCACGAAAGGGGCAACGGCGCGCGACGCCGAGACAGGCCAAGAGATTTGTGCTGTTGCGCACAGGTGACCCTTGAAAAACCGGCAGGCGGCGCGGATTTCGACAGGGCTGCGGCCAATTGCCCGCCCTACGATGACGCCCCGCCTATTCGCCGACTTCGAGCCGCAGTTCCGCCTGCCGACCGCTTTCCTCCCAGAGGAGATCGGCAATGGCGCTGTCGGGCCGATAGCCGGTGGGTGCCGCCGCGATCAGCTTGCGCAGCCGGGCCACGTCCTGCACCTTGCAAGCGCTCAGCAGGTTGTCGAGCAAGGTCTCGAGCGCGTCCGGCCCAAGGCTCTGTTCGGTGGCGGTCAGGATGCGCGGATGATGGGTCGGTTGCGAGGCCTCACCGATCAGCAGCTCTTCATAGAGCTTCTCACCCGGCCGCAGCCCGGTATAGGTGATCGCCACATCGCCCGTCTCACCCTGGAGCGCCACGCCATCCGGCCCGGTGTGATAGGGCTCGAGCCCGCAGAGCCGCACGATCCGCTCCGCCAAATCCGCGATGCGGATCGGCTCGCCCATGTCGAGCACGAAAACATCGCCGCCCTTGGCCATGGCCCCGGCCTGGATCACCAGCTGTGCCGCCTCGGGAATGGTCATGAAATAGCGGGTGATCTCGGGGTGGGTCACGGTGACCGGACCGCCCGCCTCGACCTGCGCGCGGAACCGCGGAATGACCGACCCGGAAGAGCCCAGCACATTGCCGAACCGCACCATCGAGAACACCGTGCCGGTGTTACGCGCCGCGGCCGCCTGACAGACCAGCTCGGCCAGCCGCTTGGACGCGCCCATCACATTGGTCGGGCGCACCGCCTTGTCGGTGGAGATCAGGATAAACGCCTCGACCCCGGCCGCAATGGCTTGATCCACAAGGGTTTTCGTCCCGAACACGTTGTTGCGCAGCCCCTCGACTACGTTATGCTCGACCATCGGCACGTGCTTATAGGCCGCCGCGTGATAGACGGTCTGCACACCGAACCGCTGCATCGCCGCCTCGACCCGGCCCGGGTTCTGCACCGACCCGATCAGCGGCACCAGCCGGATATTGCTGCCGCGCAGCTCAAGCTGTTCGCGCAGCTCCATATCGAGCGAATAGAGCGCCAGCTCCGACAGTTCCCACAGGATCAGCGTCTGCGGCTCATGATCGATGATCTGACGGCAAAGCTCGCTACCGATAGAGCCACCGGCCCCGGTGACCATCACCACCTTGCCGCGAATATTGGCCGCCATCAGCTCTGGCTCTGGCGGCACCGGATCACGGCCCAGCAGATCCTCGATCGCCACATCGCGCAGCTCGCTCACCCGCGCCCGACCGCTCACCAGATCGGCGACGCCGGGGATGGTCTGCACCCGCACCGGCAGTTTCTCCACGCGGGTCATGATCGCCTGCCGCTGGCTGCGGCTCGCGCTCGGCATGGCGAGCAGGATCACATCGGCCCGGTAGAGCGTCAGCAGCGCCTCGATATGGTCGGGCGAATGCACCCGCAGCCCGCTGATATCTGCGCCCTGAAGCTCGGGCGCATCATCGACAAAGGCCACCGGCGTGTATTCTTCGCCCTCGTCCAGCGACCGCTGCAACTGGCGGCCCGAGGCCCCGGCGCCATAGATGATGACCTTGTGCTGATCCCGGCCCGTGCGACCAAAGACCCGGCGCATCACCATCCGGATCCCGCCCAGCAGACAGGTCGCCAGCAGCGCATAGATCACCGGAACCGAACGCGGCACCGGCAGGTTGAGAAGCTGCGACACGAGAAACAGCGCCACCGCCGAAAACAGCACACCGATGGCCACGGTCTGCGCGGCGCGCAGCGAAATATAGCGAATCACCGCACGGTAGAAGCCGAGGCGGATAAAGGTATAGAGACTGATGGGCAGCGTGACGGCCAGCGCGAGCCAAATGGACGGATCGGCCAGCGGCGCAAAGCTCTCAAGCCTGAGAACCATCGCTGCGGCAAAACTCACCATCATAATCGCAATGTCGGCAATGACTTGTACCAGACGCTTGCGCCCGCGATCCAACCCCAACAAACCAAGGGTCATACGCTCAATCATAACACCCAGACCTTTCTGGCAAAATACCGGTCTTATTCACCACCTACACGTGTATTGCAACCCTGTCAGGCACGCAAAACCCGCTGTTCGGGTCCCGACATGCCACCGAATGGTTACAATCCTATGTCACACAACCGCGACCCCGGGCATGAGTCAAGACAGATGGGTTCCATCACCCCCTGCCGCCCAAACGAATTCGGCCAGTATTCGGCCATCAGAGATTAATATAGGGTTAACATCCGCGCAGTGATTGCTTTAGGTGAAATTTCGCCGGCCTCTCCCCTGATCGCCCGTCACAGGGTATATCGGCCCAGACCCCACGCGGCCGCAGGAGTTGCTTGATGCCAAGGACCACCGCCCCCGACCACACGACCGGCCCGGCCCCCGATTGCGATCTCTTCGTCATCGGCGGCGGCATCAATGGCTGTGGCATCGCCCGCGACGCCGCCGGACGTGGTCTGTCAGTGATACTGGCCGAGCAGGGCGATCTGGCCCAGGCCACCTCTTCGGCCTCGTCCAAGCTCTTCCACGGCGGCCTGCGCTATCTCGAGTTTTTTGAATTCCGCCTCGTCCGCGAAGCGCTCGAAGAACGCGAGATCCTGCTGCGCGCCATGCCGCATATCAGCTGGCCGATGCGCTTCGTGCTGCCGCTCGACCGCGACATGCGCTTCGAGACCGGCACGCCCGCGTCGAACATGCTCAGCCGCATCATGCCCTGGATGCGCGGCCGCCGCCCGGCCTGGATGATCCGGCTCGGCCTCTTTCTCTATGACCATCTCGGCGGCCGCAAAATCCTGCCCGGCACCGCCCGGCTCGATCTGACCC
Organism: Roseovarius nubinhibens ISM; assembly: GCF_000152625.1. Classification (GTDB taxonomy): domain Bacteria; phylum Pseudomonadota; class Alphaproteobacteria; order Rhodobacterales; family Rhodobacteraceae; genus Roseovarius; species Roseovarius nubinhibens. Next base: position 1,139,682 of record NZ_CH724156.1, read on the forward strand.
GCGACCCCGTCGGCGTGCCGCTCGATCCGCGCTACCGCCGCGCCTTTGAATATTCCGACTGCTGGGTGCAGGATTCGCGCCTCGTCGCGCTCAACGCCCGCGATGCCGCCAATCGTGGCGCGACGATCCTGCCCCGCACCCGGGTGACCGAGGCCCGCCGCGTGGATGATCTGTGGCGGCTTACCCTGACCGACCAACAGACCGGCACCACCCGTGAGGTCCACAGCCGCGTTCTGGTCAACGCGGGCGGGCCCTGGGTCGCCGACATCCTGCGCGATGTGGCGGGCCAGCAATCCAAGGAAACCGTGCGCCTCGTGCGGGGCAGCCATATCGTGACCCGCCGCCTCTTTGACCACGACCGCGCCTATTTCTTTCAGGGCCGCGATGGCCGCATCATCTTTGCCCTGCCCTACGAGCAGGAGTTCACCCTGATCGGCACCACCGACAAGGATCACCCCGCCCCCGACAGCCCGGCCCAGATCACCGAGGAAGAGACCGACTATCTCTGCGCCTTCGCCTCTGGATATTTCGCCAAACCGGTCACCCGCGATGACATCGTCTGGTCCTATTCCGGGGTCCGGCCGCTCTATGACGACGGGGCAAGCTCGGCCACCGCCGCCACCCGCGAATATGTGCTGAGCCTGAACGAGGACGGCCCCGCCCCCCTGCTCAATATCTTCGGCGGCAAGATCACCACCTATCGCCGCCTCGCCGAGGCCGCCATGGCGCGGCTCGCGCCCTACTTTCCCGACATGGGGCTGAACTGGACGGCAGGCGTGCCGCTGCCCGGCGGCGATTTCCCGGTGGCCGAGGCCGCCGAGATGCCCGACCGGCTGCGCGCCGATCACCCGTTCCTCAGCGCCCCCGAGGCACAGCGTCTCATCCGCGCCTATGGCACCGAGGCCTGGACGATCCTCGCCGGCGCCAAAGACCGCGCCGATCTGGGCCGCGATTTCGGCGCCGGGCTCACCGAGGCCGAGCTGCGCTGGCTCATCCGCCATGAATGGGCCCGCACCGCCGAGGACGCGGTCTGGCGACGCACGCGTCTGGGGCTCAGGCTGACCCCGGACCAGATCGCCGAGATCGACGCCGCCATGGCGGAATGGACAAGCCCGGCCACCGCCGACTAGGCTAGCTTTCATGAGCCAGAGCCGCCGCCATATCCTCGCCATCGATCAGGGCACGACCTCGTCGCGCGCCATCGTCTTTGACGCAGGCCTGAGCCCCGTGGCCAGCGCCCAAGAGGAATTTGCCCAGCATTTCCCCGCCTCCGGCTGGGTCGAACACGACCCCGAGGATCTGTGGCAAACGACGCTCGCGACCTGCCGCGCGGCGCTCGACAAATCCGGACTCACGGCCGATCAGATCGCCGCCATCGGCATCACCAATCAGCGCGAAACCACGGTGATCTGGGACCGCGACACCGGCAAGCCGCTGGACCGCGCGATTGTCTGGCAGGACCGGCGCAGCGCCGCCATCTGCGCCACGCTGCGCGACGCCGGGCACGAGCCGATGATCTCCGCCCGTACCGGGCTTTTGCTCGATCCCTATTTCTCCGGGACCAAGGTGAAATGGCTGCTCGACCAGCACGAGGGCGCCCGCGACCGCGCCGCCCGGGGCGAGCTGCTCTTTGGCACGGTCGACTGCTATCTCATCTGGCGGCTGACCGGGGGCCGCACCCACGCGACCGACGCCACCAATGCCTCGCGCACCCTGCTCTATGACATCCACCAAGGCGACTGGTCCGACGAGATTTGCGCCCTGCTCGACCTGCCCCGCGCCATGCTGCCCGAGGTCCGCGACTGTGCCAGCGATTTCGGCCAGTCCGATCTCGCCCATTTCGGCGCGGCGATCCCCATCTGCGGCGTCGCCGGGGATCAACAGGCCGCCACCATCGGACAGGCCTGTTTTGAGCCGGGGATGATGAAATCCACCTATGGCACCGGCTGTTTTGCCCTGCTCAACACCGGCAAGGACCCGGTCGCCTCGCAAAACCGCCTGCTCACCACGCTGGCCTATCAGCTGGACGGCACGCCGACCTATGCGCTCGAAGGCTCGATCTTTGTCGCGGGCGCGGTGGTGCAATGGCTGCGCGACGGGTTGGGCGTGCTGGCAACCGCCCAAGACAGCGCCAGCCTCGCGGCCCAAGCCGATCCCGAACAGGATGTGATCATCGTCCCCGCCTTCACCGGCTTTGGCGCGCCCTATTGGAATGCCGAGGCGCGCGGCGCGAGTTTCGGCCTGACCCGCGCCACCGGCCCGGCCGAGCTCGCCCGCGCGGCGCTGCAAAGCGTGGGCTACCAGACCCGCGATCTCTGGGAGGCGATGCGCGCCGATTGGGACGCGGGCGACAGCTGCACCGCCACGCTGCGCGTCGATGGCGGGATGAGCGCCTCCGACAGCGCCATGCAATTCCTCGCCGACATCATCGGCGCGCCGGTCGACCGGCCGCGCATCCTCGAGACCACGGCGCTCGGCGCGGCCTGGCTCGCCGGGCATCACATTGGCCTCTGCCCGGGGCCCCAAGAGTTTGGCCGCGACTGGGCGCTCGACAGACGTTTCGATCCTGCCATGGCCGAGGACGAACGCGCCCGCCGCTATGCCCGCTGGTCCCGCGCCGTGGCCGCCACCCTGTCGGTCTGATCCGGGCCGCCCGCGCGCCGATCACAGAGCGTTCACATTCCCGCGGAGCCGCTAGGCAAAGGCCACCACCGCCGCCATCTTCGGATCAGCATCCAGAAGAGGAGACCTCGATGCCCATGATCCAGACCACCCGCCGCAGCCTGCTGACCGTCAGCGCCGCCGCCCTCGCCCTCGCCACCCTGCCCCGCGTGGCACTGGCCGCGACCGCACCGATCTTTGCCGAAGGTGGCATCGCCATCAACGGCACCGATCCCGTGGCCTATTTCACCGAAAACCGCCCCGTCGCCGGCGACCCGCAGTTCAGCACCGACTACATGGGCGCGACCTGGTATTTCGCCTCGGCCGAAAACCTCGACCAATTCCGCAACGCCCCCGAGGAATTCGCCCCGCAATTCGGCGGCTATTGCGCCTATGCGGCCTCCAAAGGCTATATCGCGCCCACCGTCCCCGAGGCCTGGACCATCTACGAGGGCAAGCTCTATCTCAACGCCAACCTCCGCGCCCGCGAGCTCTGGCTAGAAGACATCCCCGGCAATATCGCCCTGGCCCAGGACAATTGGCCCAACATCCTCAAGTAACCGGCATCCTAAAATAAAACGCAAAACGGGGCGCAGATCGCGCCCCGTTTCCTAACTTACCTAAACCTCAGCCTCAGTTGCCGAGGATCCCCGGCAGGCGCAGACCATGCTCGCGCGCACACTCGAGCGCCTCGTCATAGCCCGCATCCGCATGACGCCACACGCCCGAGGCCGGATCGTTCCACAGCACCCGCTCAAGCCGCTTGGCGGCCTCCGGCGTGCCATCGGCACAGATCACCACACCGGCGTGCTGGCTGAACCCCATGCCAACGCCGCCGCCATGGTGCAGGCTGACCCAGGTCGCGCCCGAGGCGGTGTTCACCAGCGCATTGAGCAGCGGCCAGTCGCTCACCGCGTCCGAGCCATCGCGCATGGCTTCCGTCTCGCGGTTGGGCGAGGCGACCGACCCACTGTCGAGATGGTCGCGCCCGATCACCACCGGCGCCTTGAGCTCGCCGCTCGCCACCATTTCGTTAAAGGCGAGACCCGCGCGATGCCGATCGCCAAGCCCGATCCAGCAGATCCGCGCCGGCAGGCCCTGGAACGCGATCCGCTCCTGCGCCATGTCGAGCCAATTGTGCAGATGGGTGTTCTCCGGGAAAAGCTCCTTCATCTTCGCGTCGGTCTTGCGGATATCCTCCGGATCACCCGACAGCGCCGCCCAGCGGAACGGCCCCACACCCCGGCAGAACAGCGGCCGGATATAGGCGGGTACGAACCCGGGGAAGGCAAACGCGTCCTCAAGCCCCTCTTCGAGGGCCATCTGACGGATGTTGTTGCCATAATCGACGGTCGGCACGCCATCCTTGTGAAAGGCCACCATCGCCGCCACATGGGTTTTCATGCTGGCCCGCGCGGCCTTTTCGACCTCCTTCGGCGCGCTCTCGCGCTTTTCCTTCCACTCCGCCATGGTCCAGCCCTGCGGCAGATAGCCATTGACCGGGTCATGCGCCGAGGTCTGATCGGTCACGATATCGGGACGCACGCCGCGCTTGTGGATCTCGGGGAAAATATCCGCCGCATTGCCCAGGAGCGCCACGGATTTCGCCTCGCCCGCCTCGGTCCAGCGCGCGATCATCTCGAGCGCCTCATCGAGACTGTCGGTCTTCTCGTCCACGTACCGCGTGCGCAGACGGAAATCGATGCTGTCGGGGTTGCACTCCACCGCCAGACAGCAGGCCCCCGCCATCACCGCGGCCAAGGGCTGCGCGCCGCCCATGCCGCCCAGACCCCCGGTGAGGATCCACTTGCCGGTGAGGCTGCCGTCGTAATGCTGACGCCCGGCCTCGGCAAAGGTCTCATAGGTGCCCTGCACGATGCCCTGACTGCCGATGTAGATCCACGACCCGGCGGTCATCTGGCCGTACATCATCAGGCCCTTCTTATCGAGCTCGTTGAAATGGTCCCAATTCGCCCAGTGCGGCACCAGGTTCGAGTTGGCGATGAGAACGCGCGGCGCATCGGCATGGGTGCGCACGATGGCCACCGGCTTGCCCGATTGCACGACGAGGGTCTCATCCGCCTCCAGCGACTTGAGGCTGTCGACGATCAGATCGAAATCCTTCCAGGTCCGCGCCGCCCGGCCAATGCCGCCATAAACGACAAGCTCATGCGGGTTCTCGGCCACATCGGGATGCAGATTGTTCATCATCATCCGCATCGCCGCCTCGGTGAGCCAGCTCTTCGCGGTGATCTCGGTCCCGGTCGCGGGATAGATGTCACGGGTGTTCTTGCGGGGATCAGTCATTGTCAGTCTCCGTAGGTCAGATGGCGGTCAGGCGTCGAGCAGCGGCAGCTCGACGCCGCAGGCACGGACGAGCTCCGCCTCGGCGACAAGCCGGGACGCGGTTTCAAGATCGGGCGCGAGGTAACGGTCCTCGGCCAGGGTCGGGATGGTGTCACGCAGCCGCGCGAGAACCTTCTGCAACGGCGCGCTCGTCTCCAGAGGCGCGCGGAACTCGATGCCCTGCGCCGCGCAGAGAACCTCGACCCCGAGGATGCGCTGCAGGTTCTGCGCCATCCGCGTCAGGCGTCGCGCGCCATGGGCCGCCATGCTGACATGGTCCTCCTGGTTGGCGCTGGTCGGCGTGCTGTCGGTGACGCAAGGATTGGCCAGATGCTTGTTCTCGCTCATCAGCGCAGCAGTCGTCACCTCGGCAATCATAAAGCCCGAGTTGAGCCCCGGATCAGGCGTCAGGAAGGGCGGCAGATCATGGCTCAGCGTCGGATCGACCATGAGCGCAATGCGCCGCTGCGAAATCGCCCCGATCTCCGACAGCGCCAGCGCGATCATATCGGCGGCAAAGCCCACCGGCTCGGCATGGAAATTGCCACCCGACACGATGAGATCGGCATCGCGCAGCACCAGCGGGTTGTCGGTCGCCGCATTGGCCTCGGTCACGAGGGTCTGCGCCGCCTGACGCAGCACATCCATCGCCGCCCCGGTCACCTGCGGCTGACAGCGGATGCAATAGGGGTCCTGCACCCGCGCATCATCCTCGCGGTGGCTCTCGCGGATCACCGACCCGTCGAGCACCCGGCTCATCGCCTCGGCCGCCTCGATCTGGCCGCGATGGCCGCGCAGGCTGTGGATTTCCGGCTGCAAGGGCGCGGTCGAGCCCATGATCGCATCCGTCGACATAGCCGAGATGAGCAGCGCATTCTGCGCCGCCCGCCACGCCTCGAACAGCCCCGCCAGCGCGAAGGCCGTGGAAAACTGCGTCCCGTTGATGAGCGCCAGCCCCTCCTTGGCGCCAAGCTCGACCGGGACCAGCCCCGCCGCCGCCAGCGCCTCGGCCCCGGGCATCACCCGGCCCTCATATTCGGCCTCGCCCGCGCCCATCATCACCGCCGCCATATGCGCCAGCGGTGCCAGATCGCCCGACGCACCGACCGAGCCTTGCGCCGGGATCACCGGCGTCACACCGCGCGCCAGCATCTCTTCGAGCAGGTCGATCAGCTCGCCCCGCACCCCCGAGGCTCCACGCCCGAGGCTCAGCAGCTTGAGCGCCATCATCAGCCGCGCCATGCGCACCGGCACCGGCTCGCCCACGCCACAGCAATGGCTGAGGATCAGGTTGCGCTGCAATGTCGCCGTATCCTTGGGCGCGATCTTGACCGAGGCCAGCTTGCCAAAGCCGGTGTTGACCCCATAGACCGCCTCATTGCCCGCCGCCGCCCGGGCAATCCGCCGCGCCGCCTCTTCGATATCGGGCCGGCACGCCGGGTCGAGCCGCAGCCCCGCGCCCTCCCAATAGAGCGCCGCCAGATCGTCGAGCCGGGCCGCGCCCGGCATCACCACCAGTTCCGTCATATCTGACCTCCGAAAATACGTTTGTAGAGCGGGTTGAACCCGATGCGATAGGCAAGCTCAGCAGGCTCCGCCACGTCCCAGACCGCAAGGTCCGCCCGCTGCCCCGCCGCGATCTGACCGCGATCCTTGAGGCCGAGCGCCGCCGCGCCCTCGCGGGTCACCCCCGCGAGCGCCTCTTCCGGCGTCATGCGAAACAGGGTGCAGCCCATGTTCATCGTCAGTAACAGCGAGGTGAGCGGCGACGAGCCCGGGTTGCAATCGCTGGCAAGCGCCATCGGCACGCCCGCCCGGCGCAGCGCCGCCACCGGCGGCATCTGCGTCTCGCGCAGCGTATAGAACGCGCCCGGCAGCAGCACCGCAACAGTGCCCGCCCCGGCCATGGCATCGACCCCGGCCTGATCGAGATATTCGATATGATCCGCCGAGAGCGCGCCATAGTGCGCCGCCAGTTGCGCGCCGCCGAGATTGCTCAGCTGCTCGGCATGGAGCTTGACCGGCAGGCCAAGCTCACGCGCCACGTCAAACACCCGCGCGATCTGCTCGGGCGCAAAGGCGATGCCCTCGCAGAACCCGTCGACCGCATCGACAAGCCCCTCACCATGGGCCGCCCGCAACGCCGGGATGCAGACCGTATCGATATAGTTATCGGGATCATTCTTGTGGCTCTCGGGCACCGCATGGGCCCCAAGGAACGTCGTCACCACGGTGAGCGGCCGCAGTTCGCCAATCCGCCGCGCCACCCGCAGCATCCGCAGCTCGGTCTCCTGGTCGAGCCCATAGCCCGACTTGATCTCTAGCGTGGTCACCCCTTCGGCGATAAGGGCATCGACACGCCCCAGCGCATCGGCCAGCAGCGCCTCTTCCGAAGCCTCGCGCGTCGCCCGCACCGTCGATACGATGCCGCCGCCCGCCCGCGCCACCTCTTCATAGCTCGCGCCATTGAGCCGCATCTCGAACTCGCGCGCCCGGTTGCCGCCAAAGACCACATGGCTGTGACAATCCACCAACCCCGGCGTCACCAACCGCCCGCCAAGCCGCGTCTCGGCCCAGCCCGCATAGCGCTCGGGCAGATCGCCCCGCGCCCCGGCCCAGACGATCTCATCGCCCTCGATGGCAATCGCGCCCTCGGGGATCAGCCCATAGGCCCCCGCGCCCGCCAAACTGGCGAGCTTCAGCTCGGTGAGAATGTGATTGCCCATGACATGCTCCGCGTTGTGGTGATCTGAGGTGACTCGTCTCTTCGCCAGAAGTTCTACCCGGTTTTTTCATTATGTCCATACATAATAATGCGAGGGGCAGCCATAACCCGCATTTTCGCCGCAGCCCCGGTGCCGAGCCCCCGCAATCCGCTTGCCCTCCGGCCCACCGCGCCCTATGGATCGCTACGTTATATCATAACTACTTTTGGAGACCCCATGCCCCGCACATCCCCCCTCACCGCTCTCACGCTGGCCGCAGCACTTGCCCTCTCAACCACCCCAGCGCTCGCCGGCTCCAAATCCTCGGATCACGGCCACAGTCATTCCCATGACGATCACGCCCACGACCACGCCAAGGACGACGAGGCCAAGGCGATCTATAAGGGCTATTTCGACGACGCCGACATCGCGCCCCGCCCGCTCTCTGACTGGCAGGGCGAGTGGCAATCGCTCTACCCCTATCTGCAGGATGGCACGCTCGACCCGGTGATGGCCCGCAAGGCCGAGAGCGGCGACAAATCCGCCGCCGATTACCGCGCCTATTACGACACCGGCTACGCCACCGATGTCGACCGGATCACCATCGCGGGCGACACCGTGACCTTCACCAGCGCAAGCGCGACCCTCACCGGCACCTATGCCAGCGACGGCTATGAAATCCTGACCTATGCCAAGGGCAACCGCGGCGTCCGCTACATCTTTGCCAAGACCGATGGCGACGCCGACGCGCCTGCCTATATCCAGTTCAGCGACCACCGCATCGCGCCCGAGCCCGCCGATCACTATCACCTCTACTGGGGCAATGACCGCGCGGCCCTGCTCGACGAAGTGACCAACTGGCCGACCTACTACCCCGCCGCCCTCAGCGGCGCCGCCATCGTGGCCGAAATGCTCGCCCACTGACCCTCCGCGCGGGCCCTCCCGGCCCGCGCCCCCCCCTGCGCCCCCTTGCGCCTCCCTCTGGCCCGCGCCTGCCCCAAACTTGACAAACACAGCGGCAAAAGCGTCGAATGCCCCCATTAGGTTAAAGAATTGGCCGCGTGCTTTTTCAGGCCATTGAGTTTTTCAATAGAGCATTGACCCGTGGATATATTTTTCTACTGTCTCATAGTCGTCGGGATCTTCGCCTTCGGCAAACGCGGCCGACGCAGACGGCACCGCCCGCCACCCCGCGTCACACGACCCGAGCGGTCCCGATCCCCCAGACCACCCAGAGCCCCCCGGGCACCGCGCGCGCCCAGACCCGTAGAACCTCCCCCCTTCGACACCACCACCGCCGCTCCCGCGCCACAACTCACCTGCCTCACCGGCCCCGCCCGCATCATCGACGGCGATTCCATCGTCATCCGCAAAACCCAGATCCGCCTCTTCGGCATCGACGCCCCCGAGATCAATCACCCCTACGGGCAAAAGGCCAAATGGGCGCTCGTCCGCCTCTGCAAAGGTCAGGCCATCCGCGCCGAAATCCTCGAGACCGACACCCACGGCCGCACCGTCGCCAAATGCTACCTCGAAGACGGCCGCGACCTCTCCTGCGAAATGGTGAAACTGGGACTGGCCATCGACTGGCCCAAATTCTCCGGCGGCAGATACCGCCACCTCGAACCCCCCGACGCCCGAAAAAAGATGTGGCTCGCCGACGCCCGCCAAAAAGGCCACATGCATGTCTGGGCCAAATTCGAAGCCCGGAAAGACCAATCACCCTGAGGCACAGGCAAAGCCATTGATACACCCAACAGGAGGGACAGATGTTCACGACTCTAGGCTATGTTGCGAGCTTCTTCGCATTGGGAATTGGCGTCGCGGCGATCGTCGGCGCCTTCATCGTGGCGCCCGACATGTTCGCCCCAGACTTCGATCGCATGGACATGCGCCAATCCACCCTGTGGATGAGACAAGGCGCAACATTGATCTTCTTGGGACTGGTTCTCGGGGTACTCTGCGAAATCAGCGAAAAGGTTGAAAAGTAACCGTCGCCGCTCTTCCATCCAACCCGCTCGACCACCCTCTCCAGACCGGCGCACAATCCGAACGCCCAGACACACGCCCACGCGTCAACAATCATCTAAATGCTTGGAGTCGGTGGATGAAATCGTGACCCATCCGAAGTATTCTGTCATCCACTTTGCAACGGCGGTTGAACTGATCCTGAAAGCGCGACTGATGCGGGAGCATTAGACTCTTGTCGTGGAGCGCGCATCCGATGTCACATTGGACGATTTCCTGATGGGAAAGGCAAAGACCGTATCGCAGGCGGATGCGATCAAACGGTTGAAGAATGCTTGTGGCGAGAACATCCCATCGGATGCCGCTACCCAGTTTGGCAAGATCGCCGCGCATCGCAATCGCATGATTCATTTCTTCCACGAGGCAGGGAGGAAAGAAGCCCAGATCGGCGGGGGCGATCTGGAACACAGCCACTATACCGGCTGCGAGTTCTGCGACGGGCACGAGCGCTGGATGAAAGACGACTGACTATCCTTGCGCCTAGCGCGCGGGATCGCAGGCTTATGCCCAGCCTTTCGAAGCGGGGTATCTTGTGCCCAGCATGTAGAGGCCCGAGTGAACGTCGATCATGCTCCATCCTGATCTGCCTTGGAGAAGTTCGGCCATCAGGGCGTTGTTCTCGTAAATCGAGCCGGGTTCAAAGGCTTCGTCGTCGAGTTCGTTCCCGGATGGAGGTGTTTTAAGAATCTTGGCTTTGTGCAGGATTTTCAGACCGTTGAAGATCGGACCACCTGGCGGCAACATGACTTCACGATCGCTCAGAGTCGCCGCCAGTGCGGGCTTGGAGAACAGGGCCACCATGAACATCGCGGTTGCGTTCCAACTGCCGATATACTTCGGCCTGTCCATCGAAGGCGACACGAGCGGCGAAAGCCATCGTTCCTGCGCACGCCCAATCATCCGCAATTCGTCAGGCAGGGTCGCGGGCAGATTGACCCTTTGAAACATCAGGTAGCCGCCGCGGAGCGACTGTTCGATGGGGGTCGGGCCACGTTCCAGGTGGAAGGCCGTTGCTACGCTCAATGCGGCGGGGTCTAGGTCGGTCAGCACCTCGATAGCGGCGGCGGTGAAGTCTTCGTCGATCTTCGCCAAATGTCCCCAGCCCAAGCCCACGGCAAAGCAGACGTGCCACGGGTTCGCGGACGAAAACGTCTTCAGATGCTGCGAGATTTCATCGAAAGCCATCTTGTTCAGTGTCTTGCTGCCGTTATGCAGCAATTCCTGAACCTTGGTGCGCGCTGGTCCACCACCCGCGCCGCCGCCTTTAGCGCAGAGTTCGTTGAATTCGACCTGTACCGGGTTCAAAGGGTTTGCGATTTTCATTTCGTTTTCCTACCCAAACCACTCATTCCTGTTCGTTCAACAACGGCAGGCCGCTTTCGTTGAGTACCGTTGACGCCAACCCACGGAGTCCGTGGATCATAGTTCAAACGATACAGCCCGTAGAACATTGTGTTTTTCCTTGGTTCTCCCGTGGGATCGGGCTTCGCGCCATGGCACGTTACATCTGTGAGAGGCATGGGAATCTGTCCTGCGAGAGTGTGAGTATCCTTGTTTCCGAGAATACCCACATTCGATACCCACACAAGCTGGCTGCCCACAGTCAATCTTGTTCCTGAAGATGGGCGGTAATCTAATTTCCAATGAAATCAGTGGGCCTAATTTGCCCAGACTGCAAGAAATCTATCGGAAACGTGGTGATGGAGGCGAGTACCGGAATCGAACCGGTGTACACGGATTTGCAATCCGCTGCGTCACCACTCCGCCAACTCGCCGTTCCGTCGTGGTGTCGGACGTTTAGGCGATTCCGGGGGCAGGCGCAATAGGCTCGCGCGGCGCGATCTGGCGGGACGTCACAGAGCTTCACGAGGCCTCACCGGACCGCACAGAGCCTCACCACAGGACACAGGGCGGCACGGTATCCCACCGCGCCGCCCCGGGCCTTTGGATCAGAAGCTCACCCGCGCTTCGATCTTGAACGACCGCCCCGGCTCGTTAAGCGGCACCACCGTGCCGAACTCCTGGCCATAGGTGGCGCGGCTCACATATTCGGCATCGAAGAGATTGTTGACCTCGCCGCGGATGGTCACATTCTCCATCCCGCGCGGCTGATACTCGAGGAAGGCATTGACCACCTCATACCCATCGAGAGGCTGCCCCGCCGTGCCGCTATAGGGGTCATAGCTCACTTCCGAGAACACCACCTGCGCATCGCCGCCAACCCGGAGCCCGGTGCCCGCGAACTCATGCGCCACCGCCAGCGACAGGATCTGCCCGATCGGCGTGGTCAGATAGCGGCCAAGGTCGCTGTCGGCGGGCTGATCGTTGATCTCGGTGTCGATATCCGCAAAGGCCAGCCGCGCAAAGCCTGCGCCCCAGCTATAGCCGACCGAGAGCTCATAGCCGCGCGTCTCGACATCGGAATAGAGATCCGCCCCGCCGCCATAGCTCGGGGTGCGGGCATTCTCGATCTCGGTCTGAAAGAGCTTGGCCCGCAGGCTCCACGCCCCGAGCTCGGCCCCGAGCGCCACATAGATATTGTCCGCCTCCATGCTGCGCAGCCCCTCGGCCGGATAGGTCCAGCCCGGGTTGGCGATGTAATTCTCCGCCAGCGTCGGCCCCGCCCAGACATGCGAATAGCCCGCCGCCAGCGTCACCGCCTGGCTCAGGTCATATTCCCCCGAGAGATTGCCGGAAAATCCCGAACTGTCGCTGGTCGAGCCATCGACGCCCTCGAACCGGTGCCAGTCATGACGCCCGCCAAAGGACACCCGCGCCCGCTCGCTCAGATCGAACCGCGCCTGCACGAAAAGGCCGATGTTGCGCGCCGCCTCGCCGGTCTCGTAATTCCACGCCGGCGTGTCGAGGCTGCGATAGTCGATCCGCGCGCTGTCCTCGTAGAAATCGAGCCCCACGTCGACCGTCCCGGACCCGAGGCTGAACTGGTTGCTGATCTCGCCATTGAGACTGTCGGTCATGCCATAGGTGGTCTCATTCACCAGCGCATTCGGATAGTCGATCGTCGCCAGATCGGTCACCGAATAGGCGATGCGCGCCGTCGGGTTCCAGAACTCACTCGGCTGCGTCGTGCTGTAGCTGAGCACCACATTCTGCCGGTCGAGATCATAGCGCCGCGTGGCGGGCACCGGACGGCCCGCGGTGATCGCCGACAGGTTGCCGCGATAGGGCCGCGCGTCGTCGTCATTGACCCGCTCATACGAGAGCTCGATCCGGTGGCCGCTCTCCGCCTCATAGGCGATCTTCACCAACCCGCTGAGCAGATCGGTGCCGGAGGCGAGAATATCGTTGCCGCCGCCATCTTCGCGGTCGCCGCCGGTGGCATATTTGAGATAGCCCAGCGCCTCGAACCCGCCTTGGCGGCCAAAGACACTGGCGGCATTGGTGAAGATATTGCCGTTGCTCTCATAGCTGCTGCTGAGAAACCCTCCGAAATCATCGCCCTCGGTCAGCATATCGCCCACATCCCGCGTCTCATAGGCGATGGAGCCCGCCATCGCCCCCGGCCCCGCATCCGCCGGGGCCACACCGGGCGCCACCCGCACGGATTTGAGCAGCGCCGGATCGATGAGCGTCGTCGCATTGTGGTGAAAGATCTTGTTGTTCTGACGGCTGCCATCGACGGTCACGGCCAGGTTGGTCTCTTCGACCCCGTTGACATAGACCTTTTGCGACATCGGGATCGACGATCCCACCTGCACCGTCGGCTCGCCCTTGAACAGATCCTGAAGATCGGCGGGCTGAATGCGGTTCAAATCCTCGGCCGTGACCTCGACATCCTTGCCCTCACCGGCCTCTTTCGCCCCCGCCTCGAGAACAATCGTCCCGAGCTCAAACTCGCCCGCCGCCTGGCCCCAGGCCGTCCCCGCAGAAATCCCCGCAGAAAACCCAGTAGATACCCCGGCGCTCAGCGCCAGAATGGAAACCCCAAATCGCATGGTCTTACCCCTCGCAGAAAATATGATTGCGAGTGGCTAGGGTGTCTCTGTCCTGGCTGCCTTTGGCGGCCAACCATCATTCCTGAGGCAAAAAGTCAAGTTCTTCAGCCCGCGTAGACCCCGACCCAGCGCTCGATCAGCGCCTGTTGGAGCTTCTTGGCCTTGCGGTTCCACACCGCCGCCCCCGGCGGGCTGTCCTGCGTCGCCCGGTCCGAGGCGGCGCGCTTGTCCTCATTGGCGGTAAAGATCGCAAAGGCGAGCCGCTTGCCATTCGGTGCCGTGGCATAGCCCGCCAGCGCGCTGACAAAGACCAGCGTGCCGGTCTTGGCAAACACCTTGACCTTGTGATTGCGGTCGACCCTGCCATCGCGGCCATAGAGGGCAATCGGCTTCATCAGCGGCGCGATGAGCGCCTCATCCTCCGCCGCCGCCAGCGCCCGCGCCAGCGATCCGGGCTCGATCATGCTCTCATCGCCGAGGCCCGAATGATCGACAAACCGCGCGTCCCTGAGGCCAAGAACCTCCTGCGCCCAGCTGGTCATCACCGCCGCCGAGCCGCGCAGGCTCTCGGGGCGCAATCCGTTGCGCTTGGCCGTCGCCGTCATCCCGATCAGCTCGGCGGTGAGGTTGGTGGAATATTTCATCATGTCGCGCACGATCTCGCGCAAGGTCTCGCTCTGATGGGTGACGAGGACCCGGCCCTCGGGCGCCGCCTCTGCCGCCGCACCCGGCTCGAGGATGATGCCATGGCTGCGCGCGAAACTGGCAAAGACCTCGCCCGCATAGCGCGCCGGATGCCGCACCGGCAGCCACCGCGCCCCGCCATTGCCCAGCGCCGGCTGCGCCACGGTCCAGGTGTCGTGATCGCCCTCGTTGCGATAGGTGTAGAGCGGGCTCTGCCGCGCCACGAGCCCCATGCGCGCCACCCGCACCGCCGGACGATGGCTGCCCGACCGCGCATCCATCGACACCTCGTAATTCTGCCCGGCGCGTTTCCATTCGAAATGCACCCGGTTGAAATTGAGATTGAGCCCCGACACCGCCGGGTTATAGCTCGCATGCACCGGCTGAATATCGTCGATCCGCTCGACATAGGGCAGGTCGCCGCCCCAGACCCGGAACTTGCCATCGACCCGATGCACCCCCGCCGCCTTGAGATCCGACGCCATCTGCGCCAACGCATCGGTGTCGAGCAGCGGATCACCGCCCCCCGCCAGCACCAGATCGCCCTTGATGACCCCTTCGCTCACCGGGCCCGTGGCCACCAGCCGGGTCTCGAACCGATACTCCGGCCCGAGCGTGCGCAGCGCATAAAGCCCGGTCACCGATTTCGCGACACTGGCGGGCGGCAGGCCGGTTGCCGGGTTATAGCCCTCAAGGAACCCGCCCGTCGCCACATCCACCACCGCAAACCCGACCGAACCACCAAGCCCCGCCGCCTCGATCAGGCTTTCTGCCGTGGCCGGCTTGCTGCTGCCGGGCCGCGCCACCGGCCGTTTCGACCGGGCGGGCGCTTCGGCCAGCGCCGCACCGGGGATCGTGCCCGCCAACGCCGCCATCGCGGCCCCGGCGAGGAAAAACCGTCTCGTGGGAAAATCAGACATCTCTCTTGCCACCTTCGGCTGCCAGTTTCGGCGTTGCTCGGGGCCACGCTCAGCCTTGCGGCGCGGCCTCTTCCCCTGAGGATTTAGGCCAATGCCCTGCCTTTCTCAACTGGGTCGACGACAGGGTCGACATCGGCACGTTGATGAAACACCACGCCGGGGCCGCATGATGGATGAGCTCGTGACTGCGTTTGCCCGGCAGCCGCGCGCCGTCATAGACCTTGGCCGCCTTGGAGCTGCGCGCCGAGGTCCGCGTGCCGGGCCGCGCCAACACGCCCACCGGCACCGTCTCCATGATCTTGCGCCAATCCTGCCAGCGGTGAAACTGATGCAGATTGTCCGCCCCCATGAGCCAGACAAACCGCACACCGGGCCGCAGCGCGATCAGC
This sequence comes from Roseovarius nubinhibens ISM, assembly GCF_000152625.1. GTDB lineage: Bacteria > Pseudomonadota > Alphaproteobacteria > Rhodobacterales > Rhodobacteraceae > Roseovarius > Roseovarius nubinhibens. Next base: position 1,155,371 of record NZ_CH724156.1, read on the forward strand.
GTCTCGAGCGTCTGCGCAGTATAACGCGTCTCGATCTGGGCCTCGAAATCGGTGATGTCGACCCGCGGATGATCCATGATCCGGCGCGCCGCCGCCATCCGCCGCGCCATCGGCGCCGGCCCTTCGGCCTTGAGCGGATTGCCCGGGCTGACGAGCCACCATACCCGGTCGAGCCCGAAACGCTTGAGCGCCTCGCGGGTGATGTGGGCATGGCCCTCATGCGGTGGATCGAACGAGCCACCGAGTAACCCGATGGTCTGGCCCGGTCGGGACGGGGGCAGGCGAATGTCGATCACCGCACAATATCTCCTCAACTCCAACGCTTTGCTTAATATCTTGGAAGGGATTTGGCCACCGGATATTAACTGCTGCCTGCCATGGTCGCCTGTGATGAGTGACACTTAGGACAGGTGCGACGTGCCTCAGGACGAAGACAAGACCCGGCCCCGGCTGCAACTGCCCGGCTGCGAACCGACGGATCGCCCGCTCTCCGAACTGGTGCTCGAACATCTGCGCGACGGGGTCGCGGTGGTCGACATGCGGGGTCGTGTGGTCTGGATGAACCGGGCGCTGGAACGGATGATCGGCTATAGCAGCGCCGAAATCTGTGGCCGCCACCCCTCCGAATTTATCCTGCCCCCCGATCAACGCCCCTCGCCCGAGGACCTCGCCAATTTCCGCTACCGCCCCGATGGCGGCCTCTTCGATCGCTTCCGGGTGAGCGAACATATGCGCGCCGATGGCAGCCGCTTCTGGAACCAGCAATCCCATGCGCTGATCACGCTCGACGATTGCGACGGCAGCGACGGTGACAGTGACGGGCAGCTGGTCATCATCGGCTGCCGCGACATCACCGATCAGGTCGACACCGAATCGGCCCTGCACCGCGCCAAGGATGAGCTGGAATATGCCGCCTTCCATGACGATCTCACCGGGCTCGCCAACCGCAAACGGCTCACCGCCTATATGCGCTCCGACCCGGTGCTGCAGTATATCCGCGACGGCCAGATCGGCGTGCTGCAGATCGACCTCGACAAGTTCAAGGAGATCAACGACACGCTCGGCCATGCGGCGGGCGACGCCACCCTGCGCCATGTCGCGGCGGGGCTGAGCCGCAACGCCGGCCCCGACGATCTCGTCTGTCGCACCGGCGGCGATGAATTCCTGCTGATCTGCGCCCGCGTCGCCACCCAGGATGCGCTGATGACCCGCGCCGAACTGGTGCTGCGCGACATCGCCGTGCCGCTCGACTGGGACGAACAGACCATCCATGTCGGCATTTCCATCGGCGCCTCGATGGCCGGCGCCGACACCGTCTCGGGCGAGGCGCTCATCCAGCAGGCCGATCAGGCGCTCTATTCCGCCAAGAACGGCGGCCGCGGTCAGGTCGTGTTCTACACCGACTTCCTCGGCCGCCGCTACCGCGCCCAACAGAAACTCGCCCGCGAGCTCCGCGAAGCCGTCGAAGAGAACCAGTTCGAGGTCTATCTGCAACCGCAACTGCGGCTCGAATCCGACACGATTTCGGGCTGCGAGGCGCTCATTCGCTGGAATCACCCCGAACGCGGCACGCTCCTGCCCGGCGTCTTCCTCGAAGAGGCGCGCCGCTCACAGCTGCTCGCCGATGTCGATTACATCTCGATGAACCTCGCCCTCGACGCGCTGCAGGCGCTCGATCAGGCCGGCCATCATCACCTCACCATGTCGATCAACGTCTCCTCGCCGGTGCTCGCCGATGAAAACTACCCCGGCCTGCTCGACTGGGCGCTGCAATCGCGCAACCTCGCCCCCGGCCGGGTCTGCGTCGAGATCCTCGAAACCACCATCCTCGACGGCGGCGAGCTTGACGTCGTCACCGCCGTCGACCGGCTGCGCCGTCTCGGCGTGCATGTGGCGCTCGACGATTTCGGCACCGGCTATGCCGGGCTCGCCCATATGTCGGCCTTTGAAATCGACGGGATCAAGCTCGATTTCTCGATGATCCGCCGCCTCGAAAGCGATCCGCGCAACCGGGTGATCACCCGCTCGCTGATCCGGCTCTGCGGCCTACTGGGCATGGATGTGGTTGCCGAAGGCGTCGAAACCCAGGGACAGCTCGACATCCTGCGCCGCGCCGACTGCCCCTGCATTCAGGGCTTCGGCCTCGCCCGCCCGATGCCAGTGGCCGACATGCTGAGCTGGCTTGACGAGATGCTGCCGCTGCCCTCGCCGCTCTTCTTCACCGACCAGGGCCCCCGCGCCCACCCCATCGCCCTGCCCGACATCAGCAATGGCTAGCGCAGACAAGGCCGCCGCCCCATTGCCCCCGGCCCGCCGCCCCGTTACACAGCCTGCCAAACGCAGCTATTCGTGACGGAGCCCGACCCATGGCAGCCTATCAATATGTCTATCACATGCAGGATGTGTCCAAGACCTATCCCGGCGGCAAGAAATGCTTCGAGAACATCCATCTGAGCTTTCTGCCCGGCGTCAAAATCGGCGTCGTCGGCGTCAACGGCGCCGGTAAATCCACCCTGATGAAAATCATGGCCGGGCTCGACACCGATTTCACCGGCGAAGCCTGGGCCGCCGAAGGCGCCAAGGTCGGCTACCTGCCGCAGGAGCCGCATCTCGACGACACGCTCACCGTGCGCGAAAACGTCATGCTCGGCGTCGCCGAGAAAAAGGCCAAACTCGACCGCTTCAACGAACTGGCGATGAACTATTCCGACGAGACCGCCGATGAGATGGCGGCGCTGCAGGACGAGATCGACAGCAACAACCTCTGGGATCTCGACAGCCAGATCGACGTCGCCCTCGAGGCCCTGCGCTGCCCGCCCGACGACGCGAGCCCGGCCGATCTCTCGGGCGGCGAACGCCGCCGCGTCGCGCTGTGCAAACTGCTGCTCGAAGCGCCCGACATGCTGTTGCTCGACGAACCGACCAACCACCTCGACGCCGAAACCATCGCTTGGCTGCAACAGCACCTGATCGACTACAAGGGCACCATCCTGATCGTCACCCACGACCGCTATTTCCTCGACGACATCACCGGCTGGATCCTCGAACTCGACCGCGGCCGCGGCATCCCCTACGAGGGCAATTACTCCGCCTGGCTCGAACAAAAGGCCAAGCGCCTCGAACAAGAGGCCCGCGAGGACAAGTCGAAACAGAAAACCCTCGAACGCGAACTCGAATGGATGCGTCAGGGCCAAAAGGCCCGCCAGGCCAAGCAAAAGGCCCGGATCAACGCCTATAACGATCTCGCCAACCAGTCCGAGCGCGAGAAAATCACCCGCGCCCAGATCGTCATCCCCAACGGCCCCCGCCTCGGCTCCAAGGTGATCGAGGTCGACGGGCTGCAAAAGGCCATGGGCGACAAGCTCTTGATCGAGAACCTGACCTTCTCGCTGCCGCCCGGCGGCATCGTCGGCGTCATCGGCCCCAACGGCGCCGGCAAATCGACCCTGTTCAAGATGCTCACCGGGCAGGAAACCCCTGACGCCGGCACCATCGAATATGGCGACACCGTCGATCTGAGCTATGTCGATCAGTCGCGCGACGACCTCAAGGACAATGAAACCGTGTGGGAGGCGATCTCGGGCGGCGCCGAAATCATCGAACTGGGCGACGCCCAGGTCAATTCCCGCGCCTATTGCTCCTCCTTCAACTTCAAGGGCGGCGACCAACAGAAAAAGGTCTCGTTGCTCTCGGGCGGCGAACGCAACCGGGTCCATATGGCGCGTCTGCTCAAAGAGGGCGGCAACGTGCTGCTCCTCGACGAACCGACCAACGACCTCGACGTCGAAACCCTCCGCGCCCTCGAAGACGCGCTGGTCGATTTCGCCGGCTGCGCCGTGGTCATCTCGCACGACCGCTTCTTCCTCGACCGGATTTGCACCCATATCCTCGCCTTCGAAGGCGAGGCCCATGTCGAATGGTTCGAAGGCAACTTCGCGGATTACGAAGAGGACAAGAAACGCCGCCTCGGCCCCGACGCGCTCGAACCGAAACGGATCAAGCACAAGAAATTCTCGCGCTGATCCCGGCCCCGCGCCCGCCGCAAACCCCTCACCGCCCTCGCAGCCCGCTGCGGGGGCGTTTCTTATCCCTCAAGACGGCCCCAAGACGCCAAGCCGGTCAGCGCCCGACCGCGGGTGGGCAAGTGCTCGGCTGCTTTGGGCAGTTTATCTCGCCCCCCCGCGCCACGCCTCTGCCTCCCGGCACCTCAGCAAGAGCCCGCCCGGGGGGCGGTCGGGCTCTGCCCGGCGGGCTGCGCCCTTGCTCCGGGCCAACAGGTCCACCGCCCGGCGCAGCCGGGCATCGCCCGACCTCCCCGCCGATCTCTTTCGCGAGGGCGATTTAGCTAGGTTTCAAACTGAAGCACACGCATCTCGTTGGGCGAGGGCCGCGCGCCATAACTGCCCGCCCATCGCCCTCTAGGTCGGGCGCTACCCTCCCCTCTTCACTCCACCCCCGCCCGCCGCGCCAGATGCGCGTCGAGCTGCACCTCGCCCGCGATCTTCATCTGCGCCCAGGTCGCCAAGAGCCGGTTGATCCGCGCGTGATAGCCGCGCCCCATCTGCCGGTAAAACCGCGCCACCGACCGATCGAGATAGAGCGTCACCTTCTCCTTCGGCTCGCGCACATCCACATCCGCCTCGAGCGTATGCCACGCCTCGGGGATCTCCTCGCGCAGCACCCGGTCGAGCCAACCGTCGCCCTGCAGCTCGATCAGGCTGCGCATCAGCCCATCCCGCGCCAGCCGTTCCGACTTGGTCAAACGGCCCTGACGCGGCGCGCGGGCATTGGGGGACTGCGGGGCGGAACGATCGGTCATCGGGATCTCCTTCTCGGCTGCAACGCGGCGAATTTACCGCCTCCCAACCCTGCCCGACGGTCCGTTAACATTGTCCTTGCCCCCCGCACGCCGCCACCGACGCGATACCGCCGCAACACCGACGGGATGCGGCGAATCCCCGAAAACGACCTCGTTAACCTCGGTGAACGCTGACCTCACGGCATCTAAACGCCTATGGGGCATGGGAAAAATAATTCCCCTTGTTTTATTTCACCGCAGGGAACATATCGGGAATGCGACGTTACCACTATCGATACCTGCTCCTCTACACGGCTCAGTCACTCGATTCTGCACTGACGGGCCGGGCTGCCGCACGACGTGGGCAGCATAATGAAGGAGACTACGGAATGGCCAATGGCACCGTAAAATGGTTCAACACCACCAAAGGTTATGGCTTTATCGCCCCCGATGATGGCGGCAAAGACGTGTTTGTGCACATCTCTGCTGTCGAGCGCGCGGGCCTCACCGGCCTCGCCGACAACCAGAAGGTCACCTACGACCTCGAAGCCGGCCGTGACGGCCGCGAATCGGCAGGCAACATCGTTCTGGCCTAAGGCCTCAGCGACACGCTTTTGAAGGGCCGTCCCACCGGGGGCGGCCCTTTTCCTTTGCGCTCGCCTGTGCCGGGGCCAGATCCGCGCCCCTCACGGCGCCACCACCTCATCGATGAGCCGCTGCACATCCGGGCCAAGCCCCGCCACGATGCGCCTCACCCCCCGCGCATTGGGATGCAGCCCGTCCTCCTGGAAATACTGGCGGAGCTTATCGGGGTCCCGCTCCGGCAACCCCTGAAAGAAGCTTTCCGCCAAGAGCGCCCCATGCTCTGCCGCCAACTCGGGATAGATCGCATCGAACGCGGCCTTATACTCCGCGCCATAATTGCCCGGCGCGGCCATCGCCACCAACAGAACCGGCACCTCCCGCGCCTCCGCCTCGCTCAGGATCGCGTCGAGGTTCTGACGGCTCACCGCCGGATCGATGCCGCGCAGGAAATCATTGCCCCCCAGCGCCACGATCATCGCATCCACCTCGGGACCAAGCCCCCAGGCCACCCGCGCCGCGCCCCCCGCCGTGGTGTCCCCCGACACCCCGCCATTGATCACCTGCACCTCCTGCCCCGCAGCGCGAAGCCAGGCCTCGAGCTGCGGCACAAACCCCTCTTCCTCGGGCAGGCCATAGCCCTGGGTGAGGCTATCCCCCATCGCCAACAGGGTAATTTCCTGCGCCACAGCGCCGCGCAACGGCAAAACCGCTAAAATCGCCAGCAAGGCGACCTTGCCCATCCGGGCCAAACCCCCATATGTCAAAGGCATATTCACAAGGTGTTTTCGCATGACCTCGCCCCTTTTGTCGCTCCGCAACGCTGACTTGTCACTTCGGTCGAACGCGGGAGACGTCAACATACTTCGCGACATTTCCCTCGATGTCCATGCCGGGGAAACCATCGGCGTGACCGGGCCGTCGGGCTCTGGCAAATCTTCGCTGCTGATGCTGATGGGCGGGCTCGAACGGGCCACCGGCGGCACCGTCACCGCCCTCGGGCAGGATCTCGGCCAGCTCGGCGAAGACGCTCTGGCCCGGCTCCGGCGCGACAATATCGGCGTGGTGTTTCAATCCTTCCACCTGATCCCGACGCTCACCGCGCTGGAAAACGTGGCCACCCCGCTCGACCTCGCCGGCGCCCCCGATGCCGAGGCCCGCGCAGAGGCCGAGCTGCGCGCCGTGGGCCTCGCTCATCGGATGCACCATTACCCGGCCCAGATGTCCGGCGGCGAACAGCAACGCGTTGCCCTCGCCCGCGCCGCCGCCCCCCGGCCCCGGCTCATCCTCGCCGATGAACCGACCGGCAATCTCGACGGCAGCAATGGCGCGGCCATCGTCGATCTGCTCTTCGACCTGCACGACCGCCATGGCGCGACGCTGGTGCTCGTGACCCATGACATGGGCCTCGCCGCCCGCTGCGCCCGCGTGCTGCACCTGACCGACGGCCGCCTCGACGAAGACCGCGCCGCCGCCCCCCGCACATCCGAGGGCCTTCGCGCATGAGCCTGCGCAGCGCCACGCGGCTGGCCCTGCGCGAGCTGCGCGGCGGGCTCGGGCCGTTCTGGGTCCTGCTCGCCTGCCTGATCCTTGGCGCCGCCGCCATCGCCGCCGTCGGCAGCACCCGCGCCGCCATTCAGGCGGGCCTCACCTCTGAAGGCGCCCGGCTCTTGGGGGGCGATGCCGAGGTCGAGCTCACCTACCGCGCGCCCGATGCCACCGAACGCGCCTGGCTCGAGGCCCGCGCCGACCGGCTCTCGCAGGTGACCGAATTTCGCTCCATGGCCGTGACCCCCGACGGCAGCCGCGCGCTCACCCAGGTCAAGGCGGTGGATGATCTCTACCCGCTCGTGGGCCGCGTCCGCCTCAACCCCGACATGCCCCTTTCCGACGCGCTCGACGGCGCAGAGGGCTTGCCCGGCGCGGTGCTCGACCCGGCGCTCATGGCAAGGCTGGGGATCGTGGCGGGCGACAGGATCACGCTCGGCGAACAGGCCTTCCATGTGAGCGCCGCGCTCGAGTTTGAGCCCGACAGCATCACCGGCGGGTTCGAGCTTGGCCCCCGCAGCCTGCTGCGCGAGGCCGATCTCGCCAGCTCCGGCCTGCTCGCCCCCGGCACGCTGTTCACCACCCGCACTCGGCTCGACCTGCCCCCCGGTGCTGATCCCGATGCGCTCTTGTCCGAGCTGGGCCGCGCCTTTCCCGACCGGGGGCTGTCCTGGCGCGATGCCCGCAACGGCGCGCCCGGCGTGGCGGAATTCGTCGACCGGCTCGGGGCATTTCTCATCCTCGTCGGGCTGAGCGGTCTCGCCGTGGGCGGCGTCGGCATCGCCACCGCCGTGCAGGCCTATCTCGCGGGCAAGGTCACGGTCATCGCCACGCTGCGCACGCTCGGCGCGTCGCGGCGGGTGATCTTTCTCACCTATTTTATCCAGATCGGCATCCTCACCGCGCTGGGCCTCGCCATCGGGGTCACCCTCGGCGCGCTGGTGCCCTGGCTCCTCGGCCCCTATCTCGGCACCCGCCTGCCGGTCCCAGCCGAGTTCGGCCTCTATGGCGCACCGCTGGCCGAGGCCGCGATCTATGGCCTGCTCGCCGCGCTGATCTTTACTCTCTGGCCGCTGGCCCGCGCCGCCGATGTGCGCGCCGCCACGCTGTTTCGCCCTTCTGAGCGGCGCGATTGGGCGCTGCCCGGCTGGCCCTATCTCGCCACCATCGCCGGGGCCACCGCCCTTCTGGTGCTGCTCGCGGCGCTGTTTTCCGGCAATTGGCGGCTGACCGTCTGGACCGCAGGCGGCATCGCCGGGGCGCTCTTGCTGCTCACCCTCGCAGGCCTCGCCATCGAACGGCTCGCCGCCCGCGCCCGGCCGCTGGCCCGCCGCCGCCCGGCGCTGCTCTGGGCGCTCGGCGCCATCGGCGGACCGGGCCGCTCGGCGCTGCCGGTGGTGCTCTCCCTCGGCCTCGGGCTGAGCGTCCTCGCCGCCGTCGGCCAGATCGACGGCAACCTGCGCAGCGCCATCCGGCAGGACCTCCCCGACAAGGCCCCAGCCTTCTTCTTCGTCGACATCCAGAAGGACCAGATGCCCGCCTTCCGCCAAAGGCTCGACAGCGATCCCGCCGTCGACCGCATCGACAGCGCGCCGATGCTGCGCGGCATCATCACCCGGATCAACGGCCAACCGGCGCGCGAAGTGGCGGGCGATCACTGGGTGCTCAACGGCGACCGCGGCATCTCCTATGCGGACGCCCTGCCCGACCGCACCCGCCTCACCCAGGGCACCTGGTGGCCCGAGGAGTACAGCGGCACGCCCCAGCTCAGCTTTGCCGCCGAAGAGGCCGCTGAAATGGGGCTCGCGCTCGGCGACGAGATCACCGTCAACATCCTTGGCCGCGACATCACCGCGACGCTCACCTCCCTGCGCGAGGTCGATTTCTCCACCGCCGGCATGGGGTTCATCATGGTGATGAACCCCGCCGCGCTCGAGGCCGCACCGCATAGTTTCATCGCCACGGTCTACGCCACCCCAGAGGCCGAGCCCGCCATCCTGCGCGACATCTCCGAGGCCATGCCCAATGTGACGGCGATCCGCGTCCGCGACGCCATCGACCGGGTGTCGGGGCTGCTGGCAGGGCTTGCCGCCGCCACCGCATGGGGCGCGGCGGCGACGCTCGTCACCGGGTTCTTGGTGCTCATCGGGGCCGCCGCCGCGGATCAGCGCAACCGCATCTTCGAGGCCGCCGTGCTGCGCACCCTCGGTGCCGGACGCGCCCGCATCCTCGCCAGCCACGCGCTGCGCGCCGCGCTTCTTGGCGCCGCCGCCGGGGCGGTGGCGATCCTCGCGGGCATTCTCGGCGGCTGGGCGGTGAGCCATTTCGTCATGCACACCGGCTTTGCGGTGATCTGGCCCTCGGCGCTGATCATCGTGGCGGCGGGCGTCGGCGTGACGCTGCTGGCCGGGCTCGGCTTTGCCTGGGCCCCGCTCAAGGCCCGCCCCGCCCGCGTGCTTCGCGCGCAAGAGTGACCGTTCAGGTCAGCCGCGACCGCTGTTCGCCCGGCGACACCCCAAAGGACCCGCGATAGACCCGCGCGAAATGGGTGACGGATTTGAACCCCGCCGCCATCGCCACCTCGGTCACGCTGCATTCACTCTGGATGAGCAGGTTGCGCGCCTTGTTGAGCCGCAGTTCGAGGTAATATTTGCTCGGCGAACAGTTGAGATAGCGCCCAAAGAGCCGCTCGAGCTGCCGCGTCGAAATCCCCACTTCCCCGGCGATATCCGAGGTGTGGCGCGGGTCTTCGATCGCCTCGCCCATCAGGCCAATCGCCCGCGCCAGATGCGGGTTGCGCATCCCGTGCCGCGCCTGAAGCGACGCCTTCTGCTCGGCGCTGGCCTCGCGCACCCCGCTATAGACCATCTGATCGGCGATCTCATTGGCCAACCCCTGACCATGGGTCTCGCCAATGAGATGCAGGATGAGATCCGCCGGCGCGGTGCCCCCCGAGGCGGTGATGAATTTCTCATCCGCCACAAAGACATTGCGCACCACCGACACATCGGGAAACTCTTCCATGAAACTGTCGTGATATTCCCAATGCACCGCCGCCCGACAGCCATCGAGGAACCCGGCATGGGCGAGCACATAGGCCGCCGAACACATGCCCCCGATCCGCGCCCCATGCGACCGCTCGCGGCGCAGTGCATTGATCAGACCCGGGGTGATATGTTTCCAGGTGTTGAGCCCCGACATCACAAAGAGCCGGTCGGATTTCACCCGATCCTCGAAACTGTAGTCAACGATGCTGGTGACCCCGTTCGAGGCGCGCACCGTTTCGCCATTCTCTGACGCGAGCTTCCATTCATAGAGAGGCTTGCCGCTCAGATGATTGGCCAGCCGCAAGGGCTCGACCGCGCAGGAGAACGGCATATGGGTGAAATCTTCGATCAGATAGAAGAGATAGGTTTCCGTCTTGGTCATCGCCCGGGGACCTCGGCCTTGCGCGCTTGGTGGACAGTTCTGTACAGTCCGCGCGCGAAAACGCAAAGAGAAAATGTCGCTCCATTTACCCTTACGCGCAGGCCCGGAACAAGGCCGCAGGCCGCCGGGCCAGCGCCTGCCCGTCCCGGCGGGCTGGCGCTTTGCCCAATCTCGCGCATTCAGGCCAAGCCGGAGGAATGAGGAGGGATAAAGCGCCTCACCGAGATCGCGGGATGCGCCACCCCACGGGCAGGCGCCGCCCCTCTCCCCCAGACATAAAAAACGCCCCGGCATCCCACCGGGGCGTTCTCGTCATCGGTATCGCGCGGCGCTTACTCCGCCGCCTCGGCATACTCCTCCATCGGCGGGCAGGTGCAGACGAGGTTGCGGTCGCCATAGACATTGTCCACCCGGTTCACCGGCGGCCAATATTTGTCGACCCGGAACGCCCCGGCCGGGAAACAGGCCTGTTCGCGGCTATAGGGCCGGTCCCATTCGCCCACCAGATCCTCGACCGTATGCGGCGCGTGTTTGAGCGGGTTGTTCGCCGCGTCGATCCGGCCTTCCTCGATGTCGCGGATCTCCTCGCGGATCGCCAGCATCGCATCGCAGAACCGGTCGAGCTCGGCCTTGGTCTCGCTCTCGGTCGGCTCGACCATCAGCGTCCCGGGCACCGGAAAGGACATGGTCGGCGCGTGGAACCCGTTGTCGATAAGACGCTTGGCAATGTCATCGACCGTGACACCGGCGCTCTCTTCAAAGGGCCGCGTGTCGATGATGCACTCATGCGCCACCCGGTCATTGCGCCCGCGATAGAGCACCTCATAGGCCCCTTCGAGCCGCTTCGCGATATAGTTCGCGTTGAGGATCGCCACCCGCGTCGCCTGGGTGAGACCTTCGCCCCCCATCAACAGCGTATAGGCCCAGCTGATCGGCAGGATCGAGGGCGAGCCGAACGGCGCCGCCGACACCGGCCCTTCGCCGCCCCCGGTCGAGGGATGCCCCGGCAGATAGGGCGCCAGATGCGCCTTGACGCCAATCGGCCCCATGCCGGGACCACCGCCGCCATGCGGGATGCAGAAGGTCTTGTGCAGGTTGAGATGGCTCACATCGCCGCCAATATCGCCGGGCCGGGCGAGCCCCACCATGGCGTTCATATTGGCCCCGTCGATATAGACCTGACCGCCATGCTCATGGGTGATCGCGGTGATCTCCTTCACATGTTCCTCGAACACGCCATGGGTCGACGGATAGGTGATCATCGTGCCAGCCAGCGTCTCGGCATATTGCTCGGCCTTGGCGCGGAAATCGGCAAGATCGATATCCCCGGTTTCGGCGGATTTGACCGGCACCACCTTCCAGCCCACCATCTGCGCGCTCGCCGGGTTGGTGCCATGGGCCGACATCGGGATGAGGCAGACATTGCGGTGCCCCTCGCCCTGCGCCCGGTGATAGGCGGCAATGGTCAAGAGACCGGCATATTCGCCCTGCGCCCCCGAATTGGGCTGCATCGAGATCGCGTCATAGCCGGTGATCTCGCAGAGCTTGGCGCTCAGATCGTCGATCATCACCTTATAGCCCTCGGCCTGATCGACCGGGCAATAGGGATGGAGCCGCGAAAACTCGCGCCAGCTCACCGGCATCATTTCGGCGGCCGAGTTGAGCTTCATCGTGCAGCTGCCAAGCGGGATCATCGCCCGATCCAGCGCCAGATCGCGATCCGCCAGCCGCCGCATATAGCGCATCATCTCGGTTTCCGCCCGGTTCATGTGGAAAATCGGATGGGTGAGATAGGCGCTGGTCCGGTGCATGTTTTCCGGCACGCGGTATTCGGGGGTGAAATCCTCATCCGCCCGGGTGATGCCAAAGGCCCGCCAGACCGCTTCGATATTCTTCGGCCGCGTCGCCTCGTCGAGGGAAATGCCGACCCGGCTCTCGCCGACACGACGCAGGTTGATCCCCTCGTCCACCGCCGATTTCAGAACCGCCGCCTGCAGCGGCCCAACATCCACGGTGATCGTGTCAAAGAACACCTGCGGATCGACCTTGAACCCCGCCTCTTCGAGCCCCTTGGCCAGCCGCACCGTCTTGCGATGGATGCGCTGCGCAATGGCCTTGAGCCCCTTCGGCCCGTGGAACACCGCATACATCGACGCCATCACCGCCAAGAGCGCCTGCGCCGTGCAGACATTCGACATCGCCTTCTCGCGGCGGATATGCTGCTCGCGGGTCTGCAGCGACAGCCGGTAGGCCCGGTTGCCATGGGCGTCGATACTGACCCCGATGATCCGCCCCGGCATCGACCGCTTATAGGCATCCTTGCAGGCCATATAGGCCGCGTGCGGCCCCCCATAGCCCATCGGCACGCCAAACCGCTGGGTCGAGCCGACAGCAATATCCGCCCCCATCTCGCCTGGCTCCTTGAGCAGGGTGAGCGCCAGCGGATCCGCCGACATCACCGCAATCGCCTTATGCTCATGCAGGGCCGCGATGTAATCAGTGAAATCGCGCACATGGCCATAGGTGCCCGGATACTGGAAAATCGCGCCGAACACTTCGGACGCCTCCATCTTGTCCGGGTTGCCGACGATCACCTCGATGCCGAGCGGCTCGGCCCGTGTCTGGATCACCGCGATATTCTGCGGATGACAGTCGCGGTCGACGAAAAACGCCTTGGCCTTCGATTTCGACACCCGCTGCGCCATGGTCATCGCCTCGGCACAGGCCGTCGCCTCGTCAAGCAGCGAGGCATTCGCCACTTCGAGCCCGGTGAGATCGGAAATCATCGTCTGGAAGTTCAACAGCGCCTCGAGCCGCCCCTGGCTGATCTCCGGCTGATAGGGCGTATAGGCCGTGTACCACGCCGGGTTCTCGAGGATGTTGCGCTGGATCGCGGGCGGCGTCACCGTCCCGTAATAGCCCTGACCGATCATGTTCACCATGACCTTGTTCTTCGACGCGGTGAGCCGCATGAAATGCATGAGCTCGCGCTCGGACTTGGGCTTGCCGAAATTGAGAGGCACCTCCTGCCGGATGGATTTCGGCACGGTCTGATCGATCAGATCGTCGAGATCCCCGGCCCCCACCACCTGCAGCATCTCCTGCATTTCCTCGGGCGACGGCCCGATATGGCGGCGGTTGGCGAAATCATAAGGAAGATAGTCGGTGGGTTCGAATGCCATGACGGACTCCGGTCTGCGGACGGGGGCCACTTGGCCCGCACCGCCCTGAAAACTCTTGAGAGAGCGGGGCCACGAGCGCGGCCCCGCCAGCGGGATCAGCCGATAAAGGCCTTGTAGGCGGCTTCATCCATCATGTCGTCCATCTGCGACGGGTCCGACGCCTTGATCTTGAAGAACCACGCATCGCCCAGCGGATCGTCATTGACCTTGGCCGGCTCATCGGCGAGCACGCTGTTCACCTCGACGATCTCGCCATCGATGGGGGCGAGGATATCCGACGCCGCCTTGACGGATTCGATCACCACGACCTCGTCATCCTTGGCCACTTCGGTGCCTTCCTCGGGCAGCTCGACAAAGACCACATCGCCAAGCTGCTCTGCCGCATGCTCGGTGATGCCGACGACGATAAGCCCGTCTTCCTCGCGCAGCCATTCATGTTCTTCTGTGAATTTCATCTTGGGGTCTCCCTCGTTGGATCAGCGTTTGAAATTGGCCGGGGTAAAGGGCAGCGCCGCGACCGTGACGGGCTGGCGCTTGCCGCGCACATCGCCAAAGAGCTGCGTACCCTCTGCGCTGACATCTTTGGGCACATAGCCCATCGACATCGGCGCTTCGATTGTGGGGCCGAATGCGCCGGAGGTCACGCGCCCAATTGGCGTGCCGCCCTCGGCCTCGGCATAAAGTTCGGTGCCCTCGCGCATCGGCGCCCGCCCCTCGGGGCGAAGCCCGACCCGGTGCCGCGCCGCCCCATCAGAGAGCTCGGCGAGAATACGCTCGGCCCCCGGAAAACCACCTTCCCGCGCGCCACCCGCGCGGCGCAGCTTCTGGATGGCCCAGGTGAGACGCGCCTCGACCGGGCTCGTCTCTTCGTCAATGTCATGCCCATAGAGGCACAGCCCCGCCTCGAGCCGCAGACTGTCCCGCGCCCCAAGACCGATCGGCTCCACCGCCTCATGGCTTAGCAGCGCCCGGGCAAATTCCTCGGCCTCGCTCGCGGGCACGGAAATCTCATAGCCATCCTCGCCGGTATAGCCCGACCGCGAAATCCACAGCTCGCCATACTCCGACGCCATGATCGCCACATCCATGAACCGCATATCCGCCACGCCCGGCACCAGCGCCTCGAGCACCGCCTCGGCCTTTGGCCCCTGCAGCGCGAGCAGCGCGCGGTCGCTGATCTCTTCGACCTCACAGCCCGTCAGATGGGCGCGCATATGGGCAATATCGGCCTCCTTGCAGGCCGCATTCACCACCACAAAGAGATGATCGCCGCGATTGGCGAGCATCAGATCATCCATGATCCCGCCCGCCTCATTGGTGAAAAACCCATAGCGCTGCCGCCCAGAGGCCAGCCCCGCGACATCCACCGGCACCAGGCTCTCGAGCGCCAGCGCCGCCGCCTCGACCCCATCGGGATGGCGCAGGATCACCTGCCCCATATGGCTCACATCAAAAAGCCCCGCCTCGGCGCGGCAATGCAGATGTTCCTTCATCACGCCGAGCTTGTATTGCACCGGCATGTCATAGCCCGCGAAAGGCACCATCTTGGCGCCCAACTCGCGGTGCAATGCGTTCAATGGGGTGACCCGCAGATCGCTCATGGCATTCTCCCAACCTCTGGCCGGGGCGATGTTCCTTGTGGGAAATCAGACCGGCACCGTTCTCGCGCCCGGTCCTACGACCTGCGCCACGATGCCCCCTCTGTCCTTTCGCCTGAGATCGCTATCCCTTCGGCGGCGCGGGCTGATCCGCGCACTCTCCAGAGTTCCTCGATATCGAAGCGGTCCTTTGGCCTGAGAGTTTCCGGGGCGGTTGCTCCTTCGGCACCGGCATGGCCGGTTCTCCCGTTTCGATATCTGTATGCTTTAGTATGCGGGCCGAGTCGCGGCAAGTGATTTTCCGAGGCAGGTCCCCCCTCTCACCGCGCGCCCAGCGTCGCGCCGCCATCAATGACCAATGTTTCCATGGTGATATGCCGCGCCAGATCCGACAGCAGGAAAAGCGTAAGATCGGCCACATCCTCGGGCGCCGCCACCCGGCCCAGCGGAATGCCGAGCCGCCACAGATCCGGGTCGCCCTTGATCAGCCGCTCCGGTTCGGCGGCATAGCTCGTGGCCCCGGAGGCGAGCATCGGCGTGTCCGTCGTCCCCGGCGCCACCACATTCGCCCGGATGCCATGCTGCGCCAGCTCGAGCCCCAGCGACCTTGTGGCATGACCGATCCCCGCCTTGGACGCCGGATAGCTGCCGAGCCCCATGCGCGGCGTCGTGCCCGAGTTCGACCCGATGGTGACAATGCTGCCGCCCGCCCCACCGGCGATCATCCGCAGCGCCACTTCGCGCAGCGCCAAAAGCGTGGCGGTAAAGTTGATCTCGATCACCTCGCGGATGTCCTCTTCGCTCGACGAGAGCAGCGACACGGGCCGCAAAATCCCCGCCGCCGCCACGTGATAGCGCAGCGGCCCATGGGCATTTTCCGCACTGTCGAGATACTGTCGTAATACCGACAGGTTACCGATGTCGCATTCTGCCTCGAAAACCCGATCTTTCGGCACGCCGGCCTCTTCGGCGAGACCCGCCAATTTGCCCCCGTTGCGGCCCAGAGCCATCACCGTGGCCCCCGCTCCGAGCAGCCTGAGCGCGATGCTCCGCCCGATCCCCTGCCCCGCTCCCGTGACCAATGCCAGCCCGCTGAGTTCCATATCCGCCCCCCTGATTTTGGGCCAATCTGAACGGTCGCAAGCCCCCCCTGTCAAGCTTGCATTGCCGCCCCGCAGCGGCGACAAGAGGCCATGACAGAACAGCAGCTTTCCGACCATCACGCCTATTTCTTCGGCTACGGCAGCCTGGTGAACCGGGCCACCCATCACTTCTCCGACGCCCATCGCGCCCAGCTCCGCGGCTGGCGCAGATCCTGGGTCCCCACGACCCTGCGCGAGGTGGCCTTTCTGACCGTAACCCCTGATGAATATTGTGAAATTGACGGTCTGATCGCCGCTGTCCCGGCCGATGACTGGGCCGCGCTGGACGAACGCGAACGCGCCTATGACCGCGTTCCAGCGAGCCATCAGGTCGCCCATGACCTGACCCATACGGCCGAGATCGCGGTCTATTCCGTGCCCGCCCGCAACGCCCGCGCGACGGGCGAGACAAGCATTTTGCTAAGCTATCTCGATGTGGTGGTGCAGGGCTATCTGACCGAGTTCGGCGAGGCCGGCGTGGCGCGGTTTTTCGCGACCACCGATGGCTGGGACACGCCCATCCTCGACGACCGCGCCGCGCCGCTCTACCCGCGCCATCAATTGCTGACCCCGGCCGAACGCGCCCTGACCGATCACCACCTCGCCACGCTCAACGCCCGGCTGATCGCCTAGCCCCGCGCCCGGATCACCTGCAGCAGCGGCAAAAACTGCGCCATATCCGGCCCATGCGCCTGCCCCGTCAACGCCTTACGCAGCGGCATGAACAGCCCCCGCCCCTTGCGCCCGGTGGCCTCTTTGACGGCGCTCGTCCACTGACCCCAGGTCTCGGTGTCGAACGGGCCTTCGGGCATCAACCCCATGGCCTGGCTGACAAATTCCCGGTCCTCTTCGTCGATCACCGGCTCGGCCCCGTCGCGGCAAAGCACCCACCAGGCGTCAAGATCCTTGAGCGTGGTGATGTTCTCGCGGGTCACCGCCCAGAACTGCGGCGCGAGCTCTTCGGGCACGCCCGTGGCCAACACCGTCTCACGCACCGTCTCATAGGGCAGCGACTGCAAATGCCGCGCGGTCAGCGGATAGAGATCCTCGGCATCGAACTTGGTCGGCGCCGAACCAAAGCGCGAAATGTCGAACCCTTCGACCAACTCACCAAGCTCGCCGCGAACCTCGACCGGGTCGGACGAGCCCAGCCGCGCCATCAGGCTCAAAAGCGCCATCGGCTCGACCCCGGCCGCCCGCAGATCGCGCAGCGACAACGTCCCAAGTCGCTTCGACAGCGACTCGCCCTGCGGCCCGGTGAGCAGCGAGTGATGCGCAAACTGCGGCACCGAGCCACCAAGCGCCTCGATGATCTGGATCTGCGTCGCCGTGTTGGTCACATGGTCCGACCCGCGCACCACATGGGTCACGCCCATCTCGGTGTCATCCACCACCGAGGCCAGCGTATAGAGAACCTGCCCATCGCCCCGGATCAGCACCGGGTCACTGACGCTCGCCGCGTCGATGGAAATATCGCCAAGAATGCCATCGGTCCACTCGATCCGCTCCTGATCAAGCTTGAACCGCCAGACGCCATTGCCCCGCTCGGCCCGCAGCGCCGATTTCTCGTCTTCCGACAGCGCGAGCGCCGCGCGGTCATAGACCGGCGGCTTGCCCATGTTGAGCTGTTTCTTGCGCTTCAGGTCGAGTTCTGTCGGGGTCTCGAACGCCTCGTAGAACCGCCCCATCTCGCGCAGCTTGTCCGCCGCCTCGGCATAGCGGTCGAGCCGCTCGGACTGCCGCTCGACCCGGTCCCAGGTCAGGCCCAGCCACTCGAGGTCCTGCTTGATCGCGTCGACATATTCTTCTTTCGACCGCTCCGGGTCGGTGTCGTCGATCCGCAGGATGAACGTCCCGCCCGATTTGCGGGCGATGAGATAGTTCATCAACGCGGTGCGCAGGTTGCCCACATGGATATAGCCGGTGGGCGACGGGGCGAAACGGGTGACGGTCATGACAGATGCTCCAATGCTTGCGCGGGCTTTGTCACAGCTCGGGTGATTTGTCCAGAAATGGCGGCCCTGCCGTGGGGCAACGGGCCTCTTTCTGGTGACAAATACCCATCTCTGAGACTGGCCCCAAACGAAAAGGGGCCGCCCGAAGGCGACCCCGATCATCCAACAGGATGGCGTGACTTACATCATGCCGCCCATGCCGCCCATGTCGGGCATGCCGCCACCGGCGCCTGCGCCTTCTTTGGCGGGCTTGTCAGCAACCATCGCTTCGGTGGTGATCAGCAGGCCAGCAACCGAAGACGCATCTTCGAGCGCGGTGCGCACCACTTTGGCGGGGTCGATTACGCCGAACTTGAACATGTCGCCATATTCTTCGGTCTGGGCGTTGAAGCCAAAGCTCAGGTCCGAGCTTTCGCGGACCTTGCCGGCAACCACGGCACCGTCAACACCGGCGTTCTCGGCGATCTGACGCAGCGGCGCCTCGATGGCGCGACGCACGATGGCGATACCAGCGTTCTGGTCGGCATTGGCGCCTTCCAGACCGTCGAGCGATTTGCCGGCCTGAACCAGAGCAACACCACCACCCACAACAACGCCTTCTTGAACGGCTGCGCGGGTTGCGTTCAGAGCGTCATCAACACGGTCTTTGCGCTCTTTCACTTCGACTTCGGTCATGCCGCCGACGCGGATCACGGCAACACCGCCGGCCAGTTTGGCCACGCGCTCTTGCAGCTTCTCACGGTCGTAGTCGCTGGTGGTTTCTTCGATCTGGTTGCGGATCTGAGCGACGCGCGCTTCGATCTCGGCCTTCTCGCCGGCACCGTCAACGATGGTGGTCTCGTCTTTGGTGATCTGGATTTTCTTGGCCGTGCCAAGCATATCCATGGTCACCGACTCGAGCTTCATGCCGAGGTCTTCCGAGATCACCTGACCACCGGTCAGGATCGCGATGTCCTGCAGCATTGCCTTGCGACGATCGCCAAAGCCCGGAGCTTTGACAGCAGCGATCTTCAGGCCGCCGCGCAGCTTGTTGACCACGAGGGTCGCCAGCGCTTCGCCTTCCACGTCTTCTGCGATGATCAGCAGCGGCTTTTGCGACTGGATCACTTGCTCGAGCAGCGGAACCATCGGCTGCAGCGACGAGAGTTTCTTCTCGTGCAGCAGGATCATGCAGTCTTCGAGCTCTGCAGTCATCTTGTCGGCGTTGGTCACGAAATAGGGCGACAGGTAGCCGCGGTCGAACTGCATGCCTTCGACGACATCGGTCTCGGTCTCGAGGCCTTTGTTCTCTTCGACGGTGATCACGCCTTCGTTGCCGACTTTTTGCATCGCGTCGGCGATTTGACGGCCGATTTCAGCTTCGCCATTGGCGGAGATGGTGCCGACCTGTGCGACTTCGTCGCTGTCGGTCACGTCGCGGGCCGCAGCTTTGATCGCTTCGACGACTTTCGAGGTCGCCATGTCGATGCCGCGCTTGAGGTCCATCGGGTTCAGACCCGCTGCAACCTGCTTGAGACCTTCCTTGACGATGGCTTGCGCCAGAACCGTCGCGGTGGTGGTGCCGTCGCCGGCCTCGTCATTGGTGCGCGAGGCGACTTCTTTCACCATTTGCGCGCCCATGTTCTCGAACTTGTCTTCCAGTTCGATTTCCTTGGCAACCGACACACCATCTTTGGTGATGCGCGGGGCGCCAAAGCTCTTGTCGAGCACAACGTTACGGCCTTTGGGGCCCAGGGTGACCTTGACCGCATCGGCCAGGATGTTCACGCCGCGCAGCATTTTGTTGCGGGCATCGGTATCGAATTTGACGTCTTTAGCAGCCATATCTCGATTTCCTTCGAATTAGCGTTTCAATTGGTGCGCGGTCCAGCCCCGCACCGGAGAGGCGGTGATCAGGCCATTACGCCCAGAATGTCGCTCTCTTTCATGATCAGCAGCTCTTCGCCGTCGATCGTGATCTCGGTGCCCGACCATTTGCCGAACAGCACGCGATCACCGGCTTTCACAGCCATCTCGATCAGCTCGCCGCTGTCTTTGCGGGCGCCGTCGCCACAAGCAACAACTTCGCCTTCGCTGGGTTTTTCCTTGGCGCTGTCGGGGATGATCAGCCCGCCAGAAGTTTTCTCTTCGCTTTCAACGCGGCGAACAAGCACGCGGTCATGCAGCGGTTTAAATGCCATCTTCGAGGCTCCTTAGGCTCAAAGTTACTCCCTATGGCCCGGATCCGGGCCGTTAGCACTCAGTCCCTCCGAGTGCTAACGGCGTATAGCTAGGGAGTCCGCAAATGTGAGTCAACAGAGTTCGCATGAATTTTTGGCGTCAATTCGCGCGATACCCTCAGGCGGGGTCCGCGTGGCCCCCGTTTACCTGCCACCACAGGTCACAGGCCTCGCTGGTCAGCGCGCCGTGCAGCCCGATGGCCACCACGCCCGGCGTTACATCGCCCGCCCTGCGGCGCAGTTCAACCTGTTGGCCCACCACCTGCACTTCCCAAAACCCCTCGGGCGCAGGCAGAAACCCCTTGAGCCGAAACACCGCCTCGGGGCGCCGTGCGAGTAGATCGCGCAGATCGTCGCGCGACAGGACCCTCTCAGTCGTCCCGTGCCAGCGCGTATAGGCCGGATGCCCGGTGCTCTCGCCTCTGTCCAACCGATGCGGGTGCCGGTCAAGCAGCAGCCGCAGCGCCAGATCATTGTCGGTCAAAAGCGGCGGACGGCCGCTCAGCCCCTGCAACCTCTCGGCCAAGGCGGGCGGCAAACTGTCTGCCTTGGAGACCAGAACCATGTCGGCGCAGGCGACCTGCCCGGCAATCTGTGGCGCGATGAGCGGGTCAGCATGGAGCCTCTCGAACTCCTGCGCATCGACCACCGTGACAATCCCGGCATAGCTCAGATCCGGCTCGCTCTGGGCCACGCGGGCGATGCGCGCGGGATCAGCGATGCCGCTGGCCTCGATCACCAGATGATCCGGCCGCGGCGCCCGGTCGAGCACCTTGCCCACCGCTTGAAAAAGATCCGCCCCCATGGTGCAGCACACACAGCCATTGGTCAGCGTGAGCGTATCCTCATCGGCACTTTGCAAAAGCTCGGCATCGATATTGATCGCCCCGAAATCATTGACCAGCACCACGATGCGAAGCCCGTGATCCGCCGCCAGAAGACGGTTGATCAGCGTCGTCTTGCCCGCGCCCAGATACCCGCCAATGACCGTCAGCGGCAGTCGTTCCGTCACAGCAGATGCACCTCGCCCCCCAAGACCGTGCCATGCACTGGCACATCCTTGAGCGCCTCGGGCGCGAGCATCAGCGGGTCATCGCCCAGCACCGCGAAATCGGCCCGTTTGCCACATTCTATACTCCCGATCTCGTCGTCCATCTTGAGCGTCTGCGCCGCGCCGAGCGTGATCGCATAGAGCGCCTCGGCGACGCTGATCCGCTGCGCCGCGCCAAGCACCCGGCCCGATCCCGTCAACCGGTTGACCGCACACCAGGCGGTAAAAAGCGGCCCCAAGGGCGTCACTGGCGCGTCCGAATGCACCGCCACATTGAGCCCCGCATCAAGCGCGCTGCGGCAGGCATCCATCCGCCGGGCGCGATCCTCGCCGATGGTCAGCGCCGCATGTTGGTCGCCGAAATACCAGATGTGATTGGCAAAGATGTTGACGCTCAGCCCCAGCTCGCGGCAGCGGCGGAACTGGTCCGGTCCCATCATTTGGCAATGCTGCAGCACATGGCGATGCCCCGGCCAGGAGGCCTTGCGCGCCGCCGCCTCGATGGCGTCCAGAACCACCTCAGAGGCCTCATCGCCATTGACATGGATATGCATATGCACACCCTCGCGATGCATCACCTCGCAGAGCTCGAAAATCTGCTCGGGCGCGAGGTTCCAGATGCCATTGGGCTGGCCACCGACATAGCCGGGCCATTTGACCCGCGCCGTCCAGCCCTGGATCGAGCCATCGGTCATCAGCTTGACCGCCCCAAGACGCAGCCGATCCGTCGAATGCGCCCGCAAAGCCTTGGCCCGCGCCGCGATGTTTTCGGCTGTGTCACCCACAGCGCCCATCACCGGCACCACGCGCAGCGGATAGCCCGGCTCTGAGGTGACGCGCACCATCCGGGCCACATCCTCGTCTTCGAGCGTGGCAAAGAGGTCGGTCATCGTGGTCACGCCCTCGCGCCGTGCCACATCGCCAAAACGGCGGATGACCTCGTCCTTGCGGCCCAGATCGGAAAAATCGATGCCAAGACGGCGCATCACCGGGAACATCGCCGCCATTTCCTGCAACTCGCCCGTGGGCTCACCGCTCGCATCCCGAAGCACGCCTTCGACATTCGTGTCGCGGTCATATTGCGCGAGTTCCAGCGCCTTGCTGTTGGCACAGAGCAGGTGGAAGTTGGAAAAGATGATCGCAATCGGTCGGTCGCGGCTGATCTCGTCGAGATGCGAGCGGTTGAGCCGCTCGCTCGTCAGAAAGATCGGATCGAACCCCCAGCCGACAATCGGCGCGCCCTCGGGCAGTGTCGCGGCATAATCCTTGAGCCCCGCCACCACCTCCTCGATCGTCTGGCGCCCCGGCCAGAGCCTGCCATCCGGGTCGGTCCGGTCGTGATAGCCGCAATAGGCATAGCTCCACATGGCGCTTGCCATAATATGGGCGTGACCTTCGACAAAACCGGGAGTCAGAACCTTGTCGGCAAGGCTCCGGTCATGGCGGCCACCGCCCCATTGATCCGCGCAGGCCGCATCGCCCACCGCGAGGATATAGCCATCGCGCACCGCCACATGGGTGGCCTCGGGCCGGTTCGGGTCCATGGTGAGGATCTTGCGCGCCTCGAAAACGGTTATCTCGGTCATGGTCTCTCTCACCTGCTTGGATCAGTGGCGCAGAACTTCACCCGCGTTCACCGGCTGACGCTGGCCATCGCGCATGGCAAACTTGCCGTTGACCAGAACATGTGCAACCCCCGTCGCATAGCGGCGCGGCTGTTTGGCGGTGGCATGGCTGGTGATCGCTTCGGGGTCAAAGACACAGATATCGGCCCGCGCCCCCCGGGTCAGACGCCCCCGATCCTTGATGCCGAGACGCTCTGCCGGGACCGCAGTGATCCGCCGGATGCCATCGGCCAGCGATAGAACCTGCCGGTCGCGCACGTAATATTGCAAGAACCGCGCGGCCCAGCCATAGCCGGTGATCGACCCCACCGCATCCTTGAGGATGCCATCAGAGGCCGCCGCGATCGTGTCCGATATCACCGCGCATTCGGGCTGTTGCAAGCAGAGCTCGACATCGCGGTCCTGAAAGGATTTCGACGCCCAGAACACGTTCATCATGTTCTGCCCATCCTCGAGCAACAGATCAAGCACCACATCATAGGGGTGGCAATTGCGCATCCGCCCGATCTCGGCCAGATCCGCGCCCACCAGTTCCTTGTTGGCATCCGATTTGAGCAGGACGATATCCGACCATTTCTCGGCCTTGACGATGAGCCACATAGGTTTGGGGTTGGCCTTGATCCGGGCGCGATCCTCGGGATTGGCGAGCCGTTTGAGCACCTCATCGACGCCGCCCGCCTGCGCCCATTTCGGCAAGATCGCCGCCATGAGCGTGTTGTTCCAATCATGCGGGATCACGTCGAAAGCCACGTCGACATCATGCCGCCGCGCCACGTCGATCATTTCGAGCGTATGCTCCATCGCATAATCCGGCGCGCCGAACTTGGGCTGAATATGCGAGATTTGCAGCTTGGCCCCCGATTGCCGCGCCGTGGCCAGCGCCTCGGCAAAGCCCAGATCATATTGCGTGTCGCGGTTGCGCACATGGGTGGCATAGAGCCGGTCATGTTTGCGCGCCACCTCGCACATCGGAACGAGATGATCGGGCGCGGCCATGATCCCCGGCCAATATTCGAGCCCTGATGAGAGCCCCCCGGCCCCTTGATCCATCGCCTCATCCACGAGGCGGGCCATTTCCTCCACCTCGTCGGGTTCGCCCGCGCGCAGCTCATTGCCGAGCACCGCCCGATGCACCGTGCCATGGCCCACAAAGGCCATCACATTGACGCCAAGCGCAGTGTTCTCCAGCGCGTCGAGATACTGTCCAAAGCCAAGCCATTTGGGGTGATCATGCTCGGTATACCAGGGCGAGACATGCCGGATGTCGCCATGGTTGCAGACCGGCGCACAGCTGAGCCCGCATTGCCCCACCACTTCGGTGGTGACGCCCTGGTGGACCTGACTTTCGGCCCGACCATCGGCGATGAGCGTGAAATCCGAATGGGTGTGCATGTCGACGAAGCCCGGCGAAATGGCCAAGCCCCCGACATCGATCACCTCGGCCTCACCCGCCTCGCCAATATCGCCAATGGCCTCGATCGCGTTGCCCCGCAGCCCGATATCACCACGCAGCGGCGGGCCACCCGACCCATCATAAATGACGCCATTTTTGAGAACGGTATCGAACATGACAAACCCCTAGCGTGAGAGCCCGTAGAACCAGTTGGGCAGGAAGAGGGTCAAATCGGGGAAGAGAATCAGGATGATCATCCCCACGATATAGGCCCCGATGAACGGCAGAACCGCGACGGAAATCTTCTCCATCGTCACCCCGGACACCCGCGCCGCAACCGTCAGGTTGGCCCCAAGCGGTGGCGTGAGGAATCCGATCTCGCAGGTGATCACGGTGAAGATGCCAAAGAGCACGGGATCAACCCCGAGCGAGGTCACCAGCGGCAGGAACACCGAGGTGAAAAGGATGACCTGCGCGATGGATTCCATAAACGTGCCGATGAAGATGTAGAAGATTCCGATCAGCAGCAGCACGAGGAACGGGCTCGACGTGATCGAGGTGATCGCCGTCTCGATCGTCGCGGGCACATCATAAAACGCCGTGAGCTGGCCAAAGGCGAGCGTCGGCGTCAAGAGGATCAGGATACCGGTCAGCAGCGCGGTGAAGCGCAGGGAATCGATCACCTTCTTGATCGTCAGCTCGCGGTAGACAAAGAGACCGACAAAGAGTGCGTAGAACACCGCCACGGCCGCCGCCTCGGTCGGCGTGAAGATGCCGCCATAGATCCCGCCAAGGATCAGCACCGGCGCGCCAATGGCCCATTTGCCGTCCCACATCGCGTTAAGAAACGGCCGCCATGTGAACCGCGCCTCGGTGCCGCCATAGCCACGGCGCACCGAGATGATGAATGTCACCGCGACCAGCAAAAGCGTCACGAGAATGCCCGGAATGACCCCTGCGAGAAAGAGCCGCGGGATCGAGGTTTCGGACACCAGACCGTAGATGATGAGCAGGTTGGAGGGCGGAATGAGACTGCCGAGCGCGCCAGCACTTGCCGCGATACCGGCGGCGAAAGGCACGTCATAGCCTTCGCGCTTCATCGCCGGCACCGTGACCGACCCGATGGCAGCTGTGGTCGCCGGGCCAGAGCCCGACAGCGCCGCGAACAACATGCAGGCAAAGACCGTGACGATCCCCATCGACCCGCGATAGGCCCCGACGAGCCGCGTGGCGATAGCGATCATCCGGTTGGCCATTCCGCCCACTTCCATCAATCGTCCGGCGAGGACAAAGAGCGGGATGGTCAGCAGCGGAAAGGGCGTCAGGCTGGTATAGCCCGTCTGCGCCATGAGCGTGTAGGGAATGTCGATCAGGAAAATGGCCAGCACCGTGGCCAGCCCCACCGACACAAAGAGCGGCGCCCCGATCAGCGTCAGGATCAGGAAGGCGAGAAGAACGATAATAAGCGGGCTCACAGGTGACCCTCCGTGGCAGCATCTTCAGACGGCTCCAGCCCCATGTCTTCGGGGCGAACACTCGGATAGCCTTGGCGGCCATTCATCCACCAGCGGACATAAAGCTGAACCAGACGCAGCAGGATCAGCGCATAGCCGATGACGATGACGCTCTGCGGATAGAATTCATTGATGCCGAGGCTCGCGGTGCGGCTGGGATATTTCCACAGCACACCGAGATACTCGATCCCGACCTTGATCATGAAGGCCGCGAAAAAGGCGAAACAGAGATCGGCGAGGAAAATCATCCAGATCGGCAGCCGTCCGGGCAAGGAGGCTGCGCCGACGAGGATGCGAATATGAAACCTTTCGCGCACACAGAACGCCGCGCCCATATAGACGGCCCAAGCCATCGAAAAGGCCGCGACCTCTTCGGTCCAATGTGGCGCCGAGCCAAAGGCATAGCGCATGACAACCTGAAAGAAGACGCTACAGGCGATCACGCTCAGCGCGATACAGCACAGGGCCTCTTCTAGGTGACGTTCCAACCAGCGAAACAGTCCCATTGATCTCCCTTTCGGAATGTCGGCGGTGGGATCGGGCCTTCCATGGCCTTTGATCTCTATCCGCCGATGAGGAACCGGAGGCGCAGCACGCCCCCGGCTATCGGTCAGGCTGCGCGATTACTCGGCAGCAGCGCGGATCTCGGCCAGAAGCGCGCGGAACTCATCGTCGCGATCTTGGGCGAACTCTTCCTGCACGCCTTGGGCGGCGGCGATGAATTCGGCCTTGTCGGGACGGGTCATCTTCATGCCACCCTCTTCGACCAGCCAGGTCCGAACCTCTTCGAGCTCCTTGAGCACAATCTCGGTATGCTCTTTGCTGGCGCGACGGCCCGCCTCATACATGGCGGCGCGCTGCTCCTCGCTCAGCTTGCGCATGAACACATCTGACACGATCAGCGGCGCCATCGACATGAAATGTTCGAGGATCACGAGGTGCTCTTCAAACTCATAGAACTTCATGTCGCGGATAAAGGTCGTGCCATTGTCGCCACCATCGACGGTGCCGGTTTGCAATGCGGTGGGGGTTTCCGACCATGCCAGCGGCACAGGCTCGGCGCCAAAGGCTTCGAACGTGGCCAGCATGACCTCGTTCTTGGGCACCCGGATCTTGAGACCCTCCATATCGGCCATCGTGTTGATCGCGCGCTTGGAATTGTAGAAATCGCGATATTGCGGCCCGCCAAAGGCCACCAGATGCAGGCTCGTCGCCTCCTGCATCATCTTTTGCATCTTTTCACCCACCGGACCGGCGGAGACCGCCAGCATATGCTCGGGGCTCTGGAAGATGTAGGGCAGCACCGTCACATCCATCAGCGGCCAGTGCGGCGAGATATTGTTGGTGGTGATCACATAGGCATCGACCGTGCCGAGCTGCATCGCCTTGAAGGCAGTGTCTTCCGACGAAATCTGACCGCAGCAGCGGATCTTGATCTCGATCTCACCATTGGTGAGCTCGGTCAGGTGCTTGTTAAAGAGGTCGGCAAACACGCCATAAACGGATTTCTCCGGCGCGGCATAGCCGAGGTTCATCGTCACTTTGTCAGCGAGCGCCGGGCCGGCCAAAGCCACCGCCGACAGCGCGCCGAGAACGGTTCTGCGCATAAAGGACTGCATCATTTTTTTGACTCCCTATTGGTTATTGCCACCATTAGAGGGTCAACCTCCCCGTTCGCGCAAGGCGCGTTGCCGGTCGATTCCAGCGATTTCTGGTTTTTCCTAATTAATGGGAAATCTTTTTTAGCCTTCCGAATGCGACTTTCGGAAATGCCGATGCTGGCGCTCAGATAATGACCTTTCTATGGGCGAACCTGCTAAGTTCATAACGCTCACTTATAGATTCGAACCCCAATCGCAGCCGAACAAACGACAACGGCGCGCGAAAATCCGCGCGCCGTCCCGATAGCTTGCGAACGTGACGAGGATCAGAAATCCAGATTCTCGACGTTCAGAGCGTTTTCCTGAATGAACTCGCGGCGTGGTTCGACCACATCGCCCATCAGTTTGGTAAAGAGGTCATCCGCCTCGGCCACGTCATTGACCTTGACCTGCAACAGCGTCCGCGCCTCAGGGTCGAGCGTCGTTTCCCAGAGCTGATCCGGGTTCATCTCGCCAAGACCTTTGTAGCGTTGCAGCGACAGGCCTTTTTCACCCTCTTTGAGGATCGCATCCAGGAGATCCAGAGGCCCGTTGATCGCCTGCACCCGGTCCTTGCGCACCAGGGTCGCCTGCGTGCGATAGACATCCTGCAGCACCTTGGTCATCTGACCGATGCGACGGCTTTCGCCCCCGCGCAGGATCGGACCGTCGAGCGTGCGCACCTCTTCGACACCGCGCAGCATGCGGGTCAGGCGGATGCCGTGATCCTGAGTGATCCGGCCCGTCCAGCCGCGCTCATATTCGAGCGCGATGAGATCGAGACGCGCGGCGACCGCATCGGCCACGCCTTGCAGATCGGCATCGGCCCGGCCTTCGGAAAACGCCCCGGCGATGGTCGCCTGTTCGACGATATTGCGCGGGTAATGCGTCGGAAACGCCTCGATGATCCGCTTGGCCTGCCGCGCCTCTTCCACCACGCGGACAAGATCACGCCCGGTGATCTCTTCGCCGGTGCCGAGCCGCAGCATCGCATCGTCGGTGCCCTGCTCGATGAGGTAATCCTCCATCGCGGCCTGATCCTTGAGATAAACCTCGGACTTGCCGCGCGACACTTTGTAGAGCGGCGGCTGCGCGATGTAGAGATAGCCGCCATCGATCAGCTCGGGCATCTGCCGATAGAAGAAGGTGAGCAGCAGCGTCCGGATATGCGCCCCATCCACGTCGGCGTCGGTCATGATGACGATCTTGTGGTAACGCAGCTTGTCGATGTTGAACTCGTCCCGGCCGATGCCGGTGCCGAGCGCCATCACGAGATTGCCGATCTCCTGGCTGCCGAGCATCCGGTCGAACCGCGCGCGTTCCACGTTAAGGATCTTACCCTTGAGCGGCAGGATCGCCTGCGTGCCCCGGTCCCGCCCGGTCTGGGCAGAGCCCCCCGCGCTGTCACCCTCGACGAGGAACAGCTCGGTCTTAGACGGGTCCTTTTCGGAACAATCCTTGAGCTTGCCTGCGAGAAAATTCACATCCATCGCGGTTTTGCGCCGGGTCAGCTCGCGCGCCTTGCGCGCCGCCTCGCGGGCCAGCGCCGCCTCGATGATCTTGCCGACGATCATCTTGGCCTCGTTGGGATTTTCTTCGAACCACTCGTTGAGCTTTTCGTTCATCAGCCCTTCGACCGCCGGGCGCACTTCAGAGCTCACCAGCTTGTCCTTGGTCTGGCTCGAGAATTTCGGATCGGGCACTTTGACCGACAGAACACAGGTCAGCCCTTCGCGCGCGTCGTCGCCGGTAAAGTTGACCTTTTCCTTCTTGGCGATGCCGCTCGACTGGGCGTAGTTGTTGATCGTCCGGGTCAGCGCGCCACGGAACCCGGCCATATGGGTGCCGCCATCGCGCTGCGGGATGTTGTTGGTAAAGGGCAGCACCGTCTCGTGATAGCTGTCGTTCCACCACATCGCCACTTCGACGCCGATCTCGTCCCGCTCGCCGGTGATAAAGATCGGCTCGGGAATCATCGGGCTCTTGTGCCGGTCGAGATATTTGACGAATTCCTTGACGCCGCCATCGTAATGCAGCTCGGTCTCGAGCGGCTCTGCGGGGCGTTCGTCGCGCAGGATGATCCGCACGCCGGAATTCAGAAAGGCCAGTTCGCGCAGGCGTCGTTCCAGCGTCTCGAAACTATATTCGAGATTGGAAAACGTATCGGTCGAAGCGAGAAAGCGCACCTCGGTGCCCTTGCGGCCATTGGCGTCGCCCACGACCTTGAGATGCTCTGCGGTGTCGCCACGTTCGAACCGGGCGACATGTTCCTTGCCATTGCGCCAGATCCGCAGCTCGAGCCAATCGCTCAGCGCGTTGACCACCGAGACGCCGACGCCATGCAGACCGCCCGACACCTTGTAGGAATTGCTGTCGAACTTGCCGCCCGCATGGAGCTGGGTCATGATGACCTCGGCGGCGCTGACGCCCTCTTCCTCATGGAGATCGACCGGAATACCGCGGCCGTTGTCGCTCACGGAAACGCTGGAATCGTCGTGGATCGTCACCGTCACATGGTCGGCATGACCGGCCAGCGCCTCGTCGATGCCGTTATCCACCACCTCATAGACCATGTGATGCAGGCCAGAGCCATCATCGGTGTCACCGATATACATGCCGGGGCGCTTACGGACCGCCTCCAACCCTTTGAGAACCTTGATCGAATCTGCGCCATATTCTTCCGGCGCGGCTGCTGCCTCGGACATTCGGACATCCCTTGTTCGTTTGGCCATTTTATACGGGGTTCGGGGGGGATTGTCACGCAAGTGACACGACTATTTCCGACCAGCTCGGGGCGGCTCAGATACCGACCTGCACCACCTCGGAGGCCCCGGCAGTTTCGCGCACTTCCACATGCTGCGCCCGCGCGCCGAGTTCGGCAAAAAGCTCGGGCCCGGTGCCGGTCATCCACGCCTGCGATCCGAGCGCGCAGATCTCGTCATAGAGCGCCGCCCGCCGCCCCGCATCCAGATGCGCCGCCACCTCATCCAGAAGCAGGATCGGCGGCGCGCCGAAATCTTCGCGCAAGGCCCGCCCATTGGCGAGGATGAGCGACACCAAGAGCGCCTTCTGTTCGCCGGTCGAGCAATCCTTGGCCGCGACACCCTTGGCCGCATAGACGCCCTGCAAATCCGCCCGATGCGGCCCCAGAAGCGTCCGACCCGCCGCCAAATCCCGCCGCCGCCCCTCAGAGAGCGCATCGCGGTACTCTGCCTCTCCGTCGGGCAGTGCCCCCTCGGCCATCTCAAGCGTCAGATCGGCGGCCGGAAAAGCCGTCGCCGCCCCCTCCTGCGCCTGCGCGAGCCGGTCGATCACCCGCTGACGATTGGCCTGTATGGCAAGCCCGGCCTCAGCCATTTGCCGTTCAAGCGCCACATACCAATGGCCGTCCCGCACCTGATCCTTGAGCAGGCGGTTGCGTTCGCGCATCGCCTTTTCATAGGCCAGCGTCACATCGGCATGATCGGGGACAAAGCTCATCACCATCCGGTCGAGAAACCGCCGCCGCCCCTCGGCGCCCTCAATCCAGAGCCGGTCCATCGAGGGGATAAGCCAGAGCACCCGCGCAATCCGCGCCAGCGCCACCTGCGCCGCCGGTTTGCCGTCGATCCGTGTCTGCCGCGCCGCGCCGCCCTCGGACCAGATTTCGAGCTCATGCACCTGATGCAGGCTGTGCAACACGCCGCGCAGCTTCCAGCCGAGCGCCTCGGGCTGCCGCCCCATGTCCTGCGCCGCCGCCCGGCGCAGCCCGCGCCCCGGCGAAATCAATGAGACCGCTTCGATCAGATTGGTCTTGCCCGAGCCATTGTCGCCATGGATGGCCACCGGCCTCGGGTCCAGCTGCAACGCCGATCCCAGATGAGACCGGAAATGCGACAGCTTCAACTCTGACAGATAAAGCCCGGCCATTTACGGCCCTTCATCTTGCCGAAAACAGGTACAGTCCAAACCGCGTCAGACGCGCATCGGCATGACCACATAGACGGCGCTCGTGTCATTGCCTTCGCGCATCAAGGTCGGATCGCCGGAGGAATTGAACATGAACACGGCGTTTTCACGGTCCACCTGGCTGGCAATCTCCAGCAGATATTTCGCGTTGAACCCGATTTCGAGCCGCTCATCGCCATAGGCCACGGCGAGCTCTTCTTCGGCGGCGCCGCTGTCGGGCGCGTTGACCGACAGGATCAGGCGATCCTCATCCAGCGCCAGCTTGACCGCGCGCGACCGTTCCGAGCTCACGGTGGCGACACGATCGACCGCCTTGGCAAACTCGGCCGCGTCCACTTCGAGACGGCGGGTGTTGCCCTGCGGAATGACGCGGGTGTAGTCGGGGAACGTGCCGTCGATGACCTTGGAGGTCAGGGTGATCTCGGGCGTGGCAAAGCGCACCTTGGTTTCCGACACCGACACGGCAATCACCGCGTCATCATCGTCAAGCAGCTTGCGCAGCTCGCCCACGGTCTTGCGGGGCACGATCACGCCGGGCATGTCGCCCGCACCATCGGGCAGATCGGCGTCGATCCGGGCCAGACGGTGACCATCGGTCGCCACACAGCGCAGCACCTTGCCGCCATCGCCATCCGACACATGCATGTAAACGCCGTTGAGGTAATAGCGAGTTTCTTCGGTGGAAATGGCGAATTTCGACTTGTCGAAGAGCCGCCGCAGCACCGGCGCCTTGGCCGAGAAATTCGACGCATATTCCGAGCTGGCCATCACCGGGAAATCTTCTTTCGGCAGGGTCGCGAGGTTAAAGCTCGACCGGCCTGCCTCGACCGCGAGCCGCCCGGCGGCGCCGTCATCGGTCAGCGTGACAAGCGCGCCATCGGGCAGCTTGCGCACGATTTCATGCAAGGTGACCGCCGAAACCGTCGTCGACCCGGCGCGTTCGACCTTGGCCGGGGCCTTGTCGACCACTTCGATATCGAGATCGGTGGCGCGGAACTGCACCGTGTCGCCTTCGGCCTCGATCAGCACGTTGGCCAGGATCGGGATCGTGTTGCGGCGCTCGACCACGGA
This sequence comes from Roseovarius nubinhibens ISM, assembly GCF_000152625.1. Lineage (GTDB taxonomy): Bacteria > Pseudomonadota > Alphaproteobacteria > Rhodobacterales > Rhodobacteraceae > Roseovarius > Roseovarius nubinhibens. The sequence goes on from NZ_CH724156.1 coordinate 1,188,066, forward strand.
TTGCGCTTGCGACACTGCCTTAAGCAGAATGCCCCGTTCGATGCTGAACTTCATGCCATGCTCCCTCGGTGGACGCCCTGGGGCGTCGGGAAGGGCAAGTTATCAGCTTCACCCTGCCACTCAAGACTTTTGTGGGTTTTTTGGGACGTTAGCGGGCGGGCGTCAAGAGGCCCGCCGCTTTGCGTGCCTTATTCTTCCAATGTACGGCGCAGAAGCTCGATATCTTCGGCAATCTGCACATCCTTGCGGCTGAGCTCTTCGATCCGGCGCACCCCATGCATGACGGTGGTGTGATCGCGCCCGCCGAAACGACGCCCGATTTCCGGCAGCGACCGCGAGGTCATCTGCTTGCACAGGAACATCGCCATCTGACGGGGCCGGGCGTAGACGCGCAGGCGTTTCGGGCCGACGAGGTCGCTGAGGCGGATGTTGTAATGCTCGGACACCTGACGCTGAATCTCTTCGATGGTCACCTGACGCTCAGAGGCGCGCAGCACATCGGCGAGACAATCCTGCGTCAGTTCGAGGGTGATTTCCTGGCCCACCAGCGAGGCAAAGGCAAAGAGCCGGGTCAGCGCGCCTTCGAGAACGCGCACGTTCTTGGTGATGCGATGCGCGAGGAATTCGAGCACCCCATCGGCCAGCATCAGATCCGGGTATTGCCCACGGTAATATTCGACCTTGCTCTGCAGGATGCCGAGACGCAGTTCGTAATTGGTCGGGTGCAGATCGACGACCAGCCCGCATTGCAGCCGCGAGCGGATGCGCTCTTCGAGATTCTCGATCTCGCCCGGCGCGCAATCGGCGGAAATGATGATCTGCTTGCGCTGATCGACCAGCGCGTTGAACGTGTGAAAGAACTCTTCCTGCGTGCTGTCCTTGCCGGCGATGAATTGGACATCATCCACCATCAGCACGTCGACAGAGCGGAACATTTCCTTGAAATCCATCATTTTGCGTTCGCGCAGCGCCTGCACAAAGCGGTACATGAACTGCTCGGCCGAGAGATAGACCACATTGAGCCCCGGCTGCTGCTCCTGCAGCTCCCAGGCGATGGCATGCATCAGGTGCGTTTTACCAAGACCGACGCCACCATAGAGAAACAGCGGGTTAAAGGTCACCGGGCCGCCTTCGGCGACGCGCTTGGCGGCGGCATGGGCGAGCTCGTTCGGCTTGCCCACGACGAAGGTGTCGAACTTGAACCGCGGATCGAGCGGCGCGGTCGGAATGCGCGTGTCGGCCATGGTCTCGGCGGGCTCGGACGGCGCGGCCTTGGGGCGCGGAGCGGGGGCCCGGCGCGGCGCTTGCGGATCGTTGGAGGCGGTGCTGGGCACCGCGAAATTCACCCGGCGGATCGATGGATCGATGGCGCGCAGATGATAGAGAATCTGATCGCCAAAGGTCTGGGCGACATAGTTTCCGAAAAAGCTGGTGGGCACTGCAAAGGACGCAACCTCGCCCGCGACATCGTCGAGCTCGAGCGGTGCAATCCACGTGGTAAAGTTATTGCTGCCGACTGTTTTCTTCAGTTCCTGCTTGAGTTGGCCCCATTCGTTTTTGGTCATTATGCCTTGGTCCACGATCGTCAGTTTCATACAAACCGGCAGTGATGCCGGTACTCCCAAACGATCCACGGACCGCAGATGCGGTCATTGTTCCATCAGTCAAATGGCAATAGCATACGAGCCCCAGAAACTGGGGTTGCACACCTACCAAAAACAACACTGTTGAGGGCATAACGGCCATCCCCGAGCCGCGGGCCTCTGGAACACGGACGCGCCATAAGGTGCCGAAAACATCGGCCTACCGTCCCGAACTGCACCAGGCATCCCCTGCCAGCGCCATATTCGGGAATCGGCTCGTCCCCCCAAGCGTGAATCGCAAGGCCACGTTACCAACCGCTCTGCGGAGCGGGCAACTGATCTTCGCGCTTGACTCATAGATTGGTGGAAAAGAATCTCTGACCGTGTCGCACACAAAAAAGGCGTCCTCAAAGGACGCCTTTTTCGATCAATGATTTAAGGGCGGTTTCAGCCCAGAGCCTTCACACGAGCCGACAGGCGCGAGATTTTGCGCGATGCGGTGTTCTTGTGGAAAACCCCTTTGGTGACGCCACGCATCAGCTCGGGCTGGGCGGCGCGGAGGGCGGATGTTGCGGCATCTTTGTCACCCGACGCGATGGCCTCTTCGACCTTGCGGAGGTAGGTACGGATGCGCGAACGGCGGGCTTTGTTGACGGCGAAACGCTTCTCGTTCTGACGGGCGCGTTTCTTGGACTGAGGCGTATTTGCCATGATGTCTGGACCTTTTCTTCGGGTTCAATCTTCAAATGTCGCTGCACGAGAAACAACCCGATCCGGCAGGGTCTCAGCCGGTGTGATTCTGGCCAGAGCGGGCCTCACGCGCATGTATAGCGGCGGCATATAGCGAAAAGCGGAGGCTTTGGAAACCGCAAAATTCCCATGTCGGTAACACGTCGGTATTACGACGGCAAAGCGACTGTGGCCATTTTCGCCCCCGCCAACGCAAAACCGGCGCCCCGAGGGACGCCGGTTCAGAGCTTTGGGCAGCGCCGCGCGATCACTTGTCGCGGAACTGGGCCTCGCGTTTTTCGGCGAAGGCGGACATGCCCTCTTTCTGGTCTTCGGTGGCAAAGAGCGACTGGAAGACGCGGCGCTCGAAAAGAAGACCTTCGCGCAGCGGCACCTCGTAGGAGCGGTTCACCGCCTCCTTGACCGCCATCACGGCAATCATGGATTTCTCGGCGATCTTCTGGGCCGCCGTCATGGTCTCTTCCATCAGCTTCTTGGCGGGCACGACGCGGCTCACCAGACCCGAGCGTTCGGCCTCTTCGGCATCCATGAAGCGACCGGTGAGGTTCATGTCCATGGATTTCGATTTGCCGATGAAGCGGGTCAGCCGCTGGCTGCCGCCCATCCCGGCGATGACGCCGAGGTTGATCTCGGGCTGGCCGAATTTCGCGGTGTCCGAGCAGATGATAAAGTCGCACATCATCGCCAGTTCGCAGCCGCCGCCCAGCGCATAGCCGGAGACGGCCGCGATGATCGGTTTGCGGATGCGCATAATGCCTTCGGCCTCGGGGCCGAAAAGATCGCCAGCGAAGACATCGACAAAGCTCTTCTCGCTCATCATCTTGATGTCGGCCCCGGCGGCGAATGCCTTTTCCGAGCCGGTGATCACGATGCAGCGCACCTTGTCATTGTTCTGTGCGTCCTCGAGCGCCTTGACCAGCTCGCTCAGCAACTGATCGTTGAGAGCGTTCAATGCGTCAGGGCGGTTCAGGGTGATGAGGGCGACGTGGTCTTCTACTTCGACGATGATCGTCTCATAGGCCATGGATTTTGCTTTCGCTTGTTCCTGTCAGGTGGGTGTTCTTATCACCCCTACGGCGCGGATCAACCTATCTTTGGCATCGGGGGCAGTAGAAGGAGGACCGCCCCGATTGCACGACACGGGCCACGATCCCATCGCAGCCGGGGCGGCGGCAGGGCTGACCCTCGCGGTCATAGACGTCGAAATTATGCTGAAAATAACCCAATTCCCCATCCGCCTGCCGGAAATCGCGCAGCGACGAGCCCCCCGCCGCGATGGCATCGCCAAGCACGTCGCGGATGATCGGAACCAGCGACGCGATGCGCGCCGATGACAGGTTATTGACGCGACGTTTCGGCGAGATCCCGGCCCGAAACAGCGCCTCGCAGACATAGATATTGCCGAGACCGGCCACGATTCGCTGATCCAGCAGGGCGGATTTCGCGGGCATTGTCCGGGTCTTGAGGGCGGCGACGAAATACTCTTCGTGAAAGCCATTGCCCAAGGGCTCCGGCCCGAGCACCGCCAAAAGCGGATGCGCCTCGGCGCCGTCGGTGGGCAGAATATCCATCGCGCCAAAGCGGCGCGGGTCGTTGAAGGTGATCCGCGCCCCATCCGCCATATGCAGCACCACATGGTCGTGTTTCTCGGGTGCCGGGTGATCATGGACGAACCGCCCCTGCGCATCGCCCGAAATCAGCATCCGCCCCGACATGCCGAGATGGATGAGCAGCGTCTCGCCCGAGGCGAGATCGGCGAGGATATATTTCGACCGCCGCCGCAGCGCGGTGACCTTTTGCCCGGCGAGCCGCTCGGCCATGCGGTCGGGAAAGGGCCAGCGCAGATCGGGGCGGTTGACCTCGGCGCGGGCGATGGTGCCGCCCTCCATCACCGGGGCCAGACCACGGCGCACGGTTTCGACCTCGGGCAATTCGGGCATGGCGGGCCTTTCTGATCACGGCGACATGTCGCGCCGACAATTCACGGCGGCGCATTGTCACCGCCGCCTCGCAGCCTATAAGAAGAGGCGAAACAGCACCGGGGGCAAGACCCATGAGCGGGAAAACCACGCATTTCGGATTTCAGACCGTGCCAGAGGCCGAAAAGGCCGGGCGCGTGCAGGGGGTCTTTGGCTCGGTCGCGTCGAAATACGACGTGATGAATGATGCGATGAGCATGGGCATCCACCGGATCTGGAAAGATGCGATGATGGATTGGCTCGCGCCGCGCCCGGGGCAGCGGCTTCTCGATGTGGCGGGCGGCACGGGCGATATTTCCTTCCGGTTCCTGAACCGCGCCGGGAGCGGCCATGCCACCGTGCTCGACCTGACCGAGCCGATGCTCGTCGAGGGGCGCAAGCGGGCCGAGGCGGCGCAGATGGCCGACAGTCTCGACTGGGTGGTGGGGGATGCGATGGCGCTGCCCTTTGCCGACAACACATTCGACGTCTACACGATCAGTTTCGGCATCCGCAACGTGACCCGCCCCGAAGAAGCGCTGCGCGAGGCCTATCGCGTGCTGCGCCCCGGCGGGCGTCTCATGGTTCTCGAATTCAGCCAGATCCCCAATGAGATGATGCAGAAGGTCTATGACCTCTATTCCTTCCATATCATCCCGCGCATGGGGCAGGCGATAGCCGGCGACCGCGACAGCTATCAGTATCTGGTGGAATCGATCCGCCAATTCCCCGATCAGAAGACGTTTCTCGGGATGGTGCGCGAGGCCGGGTTCGGCAATGCGAAATACCGCAATCTGAGCCTGGGCATCGCCTGTCTGCATTCGGGCTGGAAGCTCTGAATGCGGGGGCCTCACAATATTCTTCGGCTGATCCGGACCGGTGCCACGATGGAGCGCACCGGCGCGATGGGGCTTATCATGGAGGCCATGGAGGCGCCGCCCTTGGTGCGGGGCACGATGCGTTGCCTCGCCTGGCCCTTTCAATGGCTCGGCTATAAGGGCGATCCGAGCATGCCGCCCGCGGTGCGCGCGCTCACCGCGCTTGGGCCAGCCTATATCAAATTCGGTCAGATCCTGAGCACGCGGCCCGATCTCGTCGGGGCCGAGCTGGCGCAGGAGCTGCGCGTGCTGCAGGACCAGCTGCCGCCCTTTTCCACCGAGATCGCCAAGCGCGGCGTTGCGCAGGAGCTTGGCGCGCCGGTCGACAGTCTCTTTGACGAGTTCAGCGAGCCGGTGGCCGCCGCCTCGATCGCGCAGGTCCACAAGGCCCGTCAGCGCGACAGCGGCGCGCCGGTCGCGGTTAAGGTGCTGCGCCCCGGGATCGAGCGGGCGTTTCGCCGCGACATCGATGCGTTCTACTTTGCCGCCGGGATGATCGAGTTTCTCTCGCCCGCCTCGCGGCGGCTGCGGCCCACCGATGTCATCGCCCATTTCGAAGGGGTGGTTCTGGGCGAGCTCGACCTGCGGCTCGAGGCGTCTTCGGCATCGGAATTTGCCGCCAATACGGTGGGCGACGAAGGGTTCGAGCTGCCCGAGATCATCTGGCCGCTGTCGAAGCGGCGGGTGATGACCATGGGCTGGGCCGATGGGGTGCCGCTCGGCGACAATGCGGCGCTCGATGCGGCGGGGCATGACCGCGAGGCGCTGGCGGCGCGGGTGCTGTCGCTGTTCCTGCGGCATGCGCTGCGCGACGGGTATTTCCATGCCGATATGCATCAGGGCAATCTCAAGGTCGCGCCGAGCGGCAATATCATCGCCTATGATTTCGGCATCATGGGCCATATCGATGAATACACCCGCCGGGTCTATGCCGAGATCCTCTACGGGTTCATCAAGCGCGATTACCGCCGGGTGGCGGAGGTGCATTTCGAGGCGGGCTATGTGCCGCCCGACCGCGATGTCGACGAGTTCGCCCGCGCCCTGCGGGCGGTGGGCGAGCCGATCTTCGGGATGGATGCGAGCCGCATTTCCATGGGCAGCCTTCTGAGCTATCTCTTTGAGGTCACAGAGAGATTTGGCATGGAGACGCGGACCGAGCTGATCCTTTTGCAGCGCACGATGGTGGTGGTCGAAGGGGTCGCGCGGTCGCTCGATCCGCAGATCAACATCTGGCAGGTGGCGAAGCCCGTGGTCGAGAATTACATCCGCGATTCGCTGGGTCCCCGGGCGATGGCCACGCATCTCACCAAGACGGCGATGGTGCTCTCGCGCTTTGGACCGCGACTGCCGCAGATGGTCGAAGCGGCCCTCATGCGTCACAGCATGCCGTCGCCGCCCCCGCCGCCGCGCCGCCGCCGGCGTGATCTGGTCTTTGCCGGGATGGCCGGGGCTGTCGGGGCGCTCGGGTTGGCGGGGCTTGGCTGGCTGCTCTTCTAGCGAGATCCACCGCCGATCGTCGCATTTCTGCGACAGGGTGAGATACATCTAAAAGTTGCACAATCCCCCCTGTTCCCGGCCGCCAAGTTTTCCTATGGTGCGGAGGTGTCAGTATCCGACAAGAGGGATGGTCGAGCCTTGAAGACGTTAACCAGTGGTGCCGCGGGCCTTGCGCTCGCAATGGTTTTGCCGATGTCCACGGCCCAGGCAGATCCCCTGACCACCAAACAGACAAACATCTATGGTGTGCCCGGTCGCCTCATCGACATGCCCACCGCCGAGGTGGCCCCTGATGCCCAGCTTTCGACCACCGTGTCGATCTATGGCAGTGGCAACAATCAGACCACCCGCACGACGCTCAGCTTTCAGATGCTGCCACGGCTCAACGCCTCGTTTCGCTATAGCGCGATTGGCGGGCTTGTCCCGACGCCGGGGCGGCCAACCTTCACCACGCTCTATGACCGCAGCTTTGACCTCAGCTACCGGTTCCTGAACGAGGGCAAATATCACCCGGCCATGTCCATCGGCCTGCGCGATTTTGCCGGAACGAATATCTATAGCGGCGAATATATCGTCGCCACCAAGAGCTTTGCCCAGGGCAAGCTGGCGCTGACCGCCGGGCTTGGCTGGGGGCGGCTTGGCAGCTATGGCAGTATCGGCAGTACCGGGACGCGCAAGACCGGTTTTCTCGGCCAGGGCGGCATCCCATCTTATGACCGGTGGTTCCGGGGGGATGTCGCGGCCTTTGGCGGCCTGTCTTATCAGCCCACCGAAAAGCTCGGGTTTGCGGTCGAATATTCCTCGGACGCTTATGACCGCGAGGTGCGTGACGGCGCGCTCGACCACAAATCGCCGTGGAACTTTGGCGTGAGCTACAAGGCGAGCGAGGCGCTGCGCTTTGCCGCCTATTCGCTCTATGGCGATGAGATCGGCGCGAGCGTGACCCTGACGCTGAACCCGCGCAATCCGGCGGTGAAAGGCGGGCTCGAGCCCGCGCCGCTGCCTGTCGCGGTGCGCTCGGCCCAGAGCGCCGCCGATCTTGGCTGGAGCACCGATCCGGCGCGCCGGGCCAGCACCACCGCCCAGAGCCAAGAGACGCTGAGCGCGCTGCTCGAGAAGGAAGGCATCTCGCTTCATGCGATGTCGATGAGTGGGCGCGAGGCGCATGTGCAGATCCGCAACCATCGCTATGACATGCGCGCGCAGGCCTTTGGGCGGACGGCGCGGGCGATGACCCGCTCCCTGCCCGCCTCGGTCGAGACGCTGACCGTGACGCTGATGACCCAAGGCGTGCCCAGCACCGCCGCCACCTTCCCGCGCAGCGATCTCGAGCGGCTTGAAAACGCGCCGGCGCAGGCCATGCGTGAGGCAACCACGCTCAGCGATGGACGGCGCTTCGACACCGGGCTCAGCTATCATGAGGAGGCGCTGCCGCGGTTTGAATATTCGGTCTCGCCCTTTCTGCGGCTGAGCGTGTTCGACCCGGAAAACCCGGTGCGCGCCAATGCCGGGGTGCAGGCCAAGGCCAAGTATCACTTTGCCCCCGGCTGGGCGGTTTCGGGCTCTGTCTCGCAGAAACTGGTGGGCAATCTCGACAAGAGCTCGCCCCCCGGCGCGTCGGGCCTGCCGCGCGTGCGCTCGAACGTGGCCTTCTATTCGCGCACCGACACGCCGACCATCGATCACCTGACGCTGGCCCATTACGGGCGGCCCGCCGAGAATATCTATAGCCGGGTGACCGCCGGTTATCTCGAACGGATGTATGCCGGTGTCTCGGGCGAGGTGCTGTGGAAACCGGTCGAGAGCCGTCTCGGCCTCGGGGCCGAGATCAACTATGTCCAGCCGCGCGATTTCGACCAACAATTCGGTCTGCGCAGCCGCAACACCGGCACCGGGGTGATCCCCGAATGGAACGGCCATGTCTCGGCCTATCTCGACATGGGCTACGGGTTTCACGGGCAGCTCGATGTCGGGCGCTATCTCGCCGGGGATTGGGGCGCGACCGTGGCGCTCGACCGGGTCTTTGCCAATGGCTGGTCGATCGGCGCCTTTGCCACCAAGACCAATGTGTCGTCCGACACTTTTGGCGAGGGCTCCTTTGACAAGGGGCTGCGCATCACGATCCCCTTCGCCTGGGGTCTCGGCACCGCCAACAAGCGCAGTTCGACCACGACCTTGCGCTCGCTCACCCGCGACGGCGGGGCGCGGCTTGAGGTCGAGGACCGGCTCTATGAGCGGATCCGCGACACGCATGATCCGCAGCTCTCGCGCGGTTGGGGGAAATTCTGGAGATGACCGATATGATCCGCACCGCCGCGCCCCTGTCGCGTAAATTGGGTGATCTGGGCCGCGTGGCCGCCCTTGTGGGCCTTGGCCTCTTGGCCGGGTGCAGCAATGCGCCCGAGGCGGGCAAGACGACGGGTTTTGTGAAGGGCATCTTTACCAAATCCTCGGCCCAGCCGCGCAGTGCCGAAGAGGTCTCGGCCGAGGCCGCCGCGGCGTTGCAACGCACCGATGCGCGCGTGATTCTGATCTCGCTGCCCTCGGTCGAAGTGACGACCGTGATGCAAAAGCTCGAGCAAAACGGGGCCTATGAGACCTATGGCACCGCCGACCGGCGCAGCCTGACGCTGCGCAATGGGATGCTCACGGCGAGCCGCTCGATTGGCAGTGATCTGATGTCCGCCGATGTCACTGAGGCGCTGCGGCTGGTGAGTGCCCGCCGCGCGGGCCAGGCGGTGCGGGTGTACCGGCATCTCGATGGTGAGAACCTGACGGTCGCCACCCGGATGCGTTGTGACATCCGCACGGGCGGGACCTCGCAGATGGCGGTGGGTGAGATCAACGCGACGGTGACCAAGGTGATCGAGAGCTGCACCGGTGAGGCGCAGTCCTTCGAGAATATCTACCAGGTCGATGGCGCGGGGCGCATTCTCGCCTCAAAACAATGGCTGAGCGCCGAGCGCGGGGCGATTTCGATCCAACAGCTGCGCTGAGCGAGCGGTGCTGTGGCGCCTCGGTTGGCGGGCCCTGCCTGCTGTCCGCGTTTTGCCGGGGATAGGGCCTGCGGCTGGTAAGGTGTGGGCGGGAAAGATCCTGTCGAATTCGAGCGTGGCTGGAGGGGCAGCCCGCCGCACCTGGGCCCGGGGTGACTTTGATCTGCCACCTCAAATGACCAACACTCGGTGAACAGCGCAATGACCAGCCCATGAAAAAAGGCGACCCCGAAGGCCGCCTTTTCCCTATCTCTTCCAAAACCGTGAGACGGCTTAGGTGTCGTCGCTGGAATCCAGTGCGGCGATCGCGATGACAGCCACTGCGATACCGGCAGCCACAGCGCCAGCGCTGATGTTGGTCACGCCTTGCGAAGATACAAACGGATCTGCAGTCACGTTTGCTTCGTTGGCCGCGACGGGGGCTGCTGCTGCCGCAACGATTGCGGTGGCGGCGGCGAGGGTTGCGAATTTTTTCATGTCGTCTCTCCAAACCATTTAAAAAGGCGCGTGAGAATCCACGCTCCGCGGTGACTATTACACAGCTTAAGGCAGAAAAAAACTGTAAACCTTATTGCTGCGGCCTTCTCGCGAACTGTTGCATCGAGGTCGCATTTTCGGCGAATTTTAACCTTTGTTACAGTATGTTACTCGCTGCGGCGCAGGGCAATGACCTCTTCAGCGGCGATCTCTTGTCCGGAGGAGAGTAGCAAACGGGTGCCTTGGGCGGTCTGGCGTGCCTCCACGATATCGGCGCGATGTTCCACCGGTTGCGACCCGAGCAAGGCGTCGCTGGCATAACCCTCCACCGTCAGCGTATAGACGCCATTGGGCAGTGGATCCCCATCCTCATCCACCGCGACCCAGGTCAGCTCTCCGCCGCTGGCGGGGACAGTCTGGCGCTGCACCTCAACCCCTCGGGCATTGGTCACCACCATCTCGGCCCGGTCGGCCAGGGCGATCTCTGGCAGAACCAAATCGACCGGCGCGCCATCGAAGGCCACGGGCGCGGTGGTCCGCGCCTCCATGCCCACCCAGCCGAGCAATTGGCCAAAGCCGAGGCCGCCCAGTTGATTGCCCAGCGCCCCCAAAAGGTCATTGGTGCGCACCTGCTGTTCCACGGTGGAGAACGTCGCCAATTGGACCGCGAAATCAGTGCCTTCTACCGGGTTCAGCGGGTCCTGATTGCGCATCTGGACCGTGAGCATCTTGAGGAAAGTCTCAAAATCCGCGCTGATCGCGCGCGAACTGCTGTCGCTTTCTGCCTGTGTGCTGGCCTGGCCGGATTGGGCGGCCTGACCCGTCGATGTTGTGCTGGTGGTAACGTCCATTCAGTGTCCATTCCTCATCATTGCGCGCCCTGTAGGCCCAGCTATGGTTACAGCCGCAGGTTCAGCCCGTCGGAAAGGAGCAGCTCTTGTGCCGCTGCCTGCACCGCAACCGGCCCCTCCTCCTCCGACAGATCGAGCTCTAGAAGCTCTGCCTGATCCGGCATCTGATCTCGGGCCTGGCCTGACCCTGTGCCACCAAAGCTCAGCTCGGCGCGTTCAAATCCCGCCTGACGGAACTCTTGCATGAGCTGCTCGCTGTGGCGGCGCATCAGATCCAGCGTTTCAGGGCGATCCGCATGGATTGTGACCACCAGACCCGCCTCGCCCGGTGCCATACTCAGCCGGACGCGCCCAAGCTCGGCCGGGTTAAGCGTAAGATCCACCTGCCCCGGAATGCGCGGCCCGTCCGGCCCCGCGCGGACAAGCCGCGCGACGAGCTGCTGACCGATATCAGCGGCCTGCGCCGTGGCGCTGCCGGGTGGTAAGGACACGGGCCCGAACCGCAGAGGATCAGAGATCGATCGCATGTCGGTCAGACCGGACAGCGAACGCTCGCCCCCATCGCCCGGCGACGATGATGCATCGCCTGCCACTCGCCGCGCGGCCTCACTGGCCTCTCCGGTCCCAAAGGCCGTGGCGGGCGCTATCGGATTGGCCCTTGGCGCGGCCTCTGGCCGGCTGGGCTGCGCCCTATCCCCCGTGGGGTCCTCTCTGCTCCGCCCTTCGCCGCCTGACTGTTCAGGCAGATCAAACGGCGCCCCAGTCGTGGCGGACACGGCGGGCGCGGGTCCAAAGCCGCTGCCCGCGGCAAGTGGCGGAGAAGCTGCTTTGCCATCTTGTGCGGGGTCCCTGATAGCTCGGGCCGGTTGCGCGACAGTCACGGCTTCAAACGGCGTTCCTGCGGCGCGGCTCAACCGGTCCGAAGGGGACTGACCCACCGCCACCTCTTCGATTTCCAACACTCGCGTCATGGCTGCAGTCGTATCATCAGTTTGCATAGGTGCAGGCAGGGGTTGCCAGTCATCCGCGTTCTGAAGGTCATCCTCTGCGATGTGCGAGGCCTCTTGAGGAAGCTCTTCACCTGCTCCTGTGGCCCGCGTGGCAGGATCACGCAGCCGCTCATACCCATCTTGCGAAGCGCCCATATCTGGCGATTCGGCCACAGTCTGAACCTCTTCAATTGCAACCTCGGCCGATGTCGTCTCAGCCTCAGAAGCGAGGCGAGACTCAGGCTCTGATTGAGGCGTTTCCTCGCCTTTTTCGGCCCGGCGATTCACGATATGTTCAAAACTCTCATGGCTTTTCGCAGGCTGTTTCGGCGTTGCCGCCCCGGGCACGGAAGGGGCAGTCTTGGCCTGAGGCGGCGCGACATTCGCCCCCCGTATCTGGGAAATAAAATCCTGCATGATCAGCCTCCGGCACCGTCATTTGACCTGTGCAGAATATCCGTCGCTGGTTACCGCTTCTTTACCGCTTTGCTGTTTATTGGTCCCAAGTTCCATCAATTGGAGGCATTCCTGTGACCGCTTCTTTACCATTGGCCGCGCCCCCTGCCGCGCCATCAATTTCATCGCCCACAGCCGCACCAGACCGGCGCGCTGCCGCAGAAAAACTCGAGGCGGTGTTTCTGGCGGAAATGCTGAAATCGAGCGGCCTTGGCAAGGCGACCCAGGGGTTCGGCGACCAGGGCGACGAAGACCATTTCGCCAGTTTTCAGCGCGACATCCTCGCGCGGGAAATGGTGCGCAAAGGCGGCATCGGGCTCGCCGAAATCTTCTTTCGGGCCATGGCGGGACGGGCCGATGAGTAGCGCGCCGACGACCGATCTGATCGATGAGTTGACCGATCTTCTCGAAGCCGAGCAGCGCGCGCTTCTCGATGGAGATCTGACCGGCGTGACCGCGCTTGCCGAACGCAAAGCGGCGCTGATAGCAGCGCTCGACAAGGCCCCAATCCAACCCGGCGATTTACACGGTTTGCGCGCCGCTCTCGACCTCAATCAGACTCTGCTGCGCGGCGCGAGCGACGGGATCAAAGCGGTTGCCGAACGGCTGCGCGCGCTCAAACGGACCCGCGACACGCTCGAGACCTATGGGCGCGATGGCAAACGCGAAACGATCCCCGCTCATAAAACGAAAACCGTGGAAAAACGGGCCTAAAACCGCAGTCATTCAAATCCGAGATAAACGGTGGGCAGAGTTTAGGGTTTCGTTAGCAGTTTCGGCCCCAAGGTGCCCCGGCATCCCTCGCGGATGGCGCAGCCCGCCCCCCGGCGCTGCATATGTCAGAAGGCAGCAAACCGCCTGGATCGCCCAGGCACGAACCAGGTGCAAAGCACTGTCGACGAAAGGAATAATCCATGGCCACCTTCCAGGCGCCGCCGTGATGGCCTTCGCCACCCATGACCTTCTTTTTCTTGATGATAATGGGCGCCACATTACCCTGCGCGCTCATATCCACCACCTTCATTCACCCAAAGGTAGGGATAGCAGCAGGCCGTTACCGCCGGTTTAACAGCTAAAATTGTCGCCGTTTCACCGCCCGGCTCAGTCGTAGCTGCGCTGATCCTCGATCACCATCCCATCATTGGGAAGACTGCCCGGCGCAACGATCTCGATCCGACCCTTCATCTTGAGCGCCTCGACAACCGAAGCCTCATAGCGCTCTGCCGCGCCGCCCTCGGCCTCGATCTGCACGGTCATCACATCGCGCTCGCCCTCGCGGCTGGCGATGACACGGGCGCGGCGCACCTCCTCATGGCGCGCGACCAGCGCCGCCACCTGTTCGGGGCGCACGAACATGCCCTTGATCTTGGTGGTCTGATCGGCCCGGCCCATCCAGCCCTTGATGCGCATATTGGTCCGGCCACAGGGGCTCTGCCCCTCCATCACCGCGCTCATGTCGCCGGTGGCAAACCGGATCAGCGGATAATCGGGGTTGAGCGTCGTCACCACGACCTCACCGACCTCGCCCGGCCGCACCGGATCGCCGGTGCCCGGGGTCACAATCTCGACGATGACCCGCTCATCGACGATCATCCCCTCCTGCGCCGCGCTCTCATAGGCGATATTGCCGAGATCGGCCGTGGCATAGCATTGCAGACACAGGATGCCGCGATCCGCATATTCCTGCCGCAGCGACGGAAAGAGCGCCCCGCCGCCCACCGCCGCGCGGGTGATCGACAGCCGCTCGCCCATCTCCTCGGCCTTGTCGAGAATGACCTTGAGGTAATCGGGCGTGCCGGCATAGACGGTACAGCCGATATCCGCCGCCGCCCGCACCTGAAGCTCGGTCTGCCCGGTCCCGGCGGGCAGCACCGCCGCGCCCACGGCCCGCGCGCCGCTCTCGAAAATCATCCCCGCCGGGGTCAGGTGATAGCCAAAGCAATTCTGCACGATATCGCCCTCGCCGACGCCACAGGCATGGAGAAACCGCCCCATCCGCCACCAGTCGCGATCAATGCCGCCCGGCTCATAGATCGGCCCGGGGCTCTGGAACACATGGGCAAAGCCCGACACCGGCCGCGTCGTCAGCCCGCCAAAGGGCGCCGCGCCCTTCTGCGCCGCCCCGAGGTCAGATTTCCGCAACACCGGCAGCCGCGCCAGATCGTCGAGACTGCCAAGCCCCTCCGGCTCCACCTCGTCAAGCGCCCCGGCATAGCCCGCCAGCCCCTGCGCCCGGCCAAGCTGCGCCCGCAGCTCATGCATCTGCGCGTCAAGCCGTTCCTCGGTGCTGCGGGTCTCTAGATCATCGTAATAGCGGGTCATAGCCTGTCCTTGCCAGGGCGCAATTGCGCTGGATTAGGGTCTGTTTTGATGCCCCGCACCCGGGGCGGACGTATCACTTGCGGGGGCAATCCCCGGCTCAGCTGAGCCAGCGTTTGCGGCGCCGATAGCTGCGCACATCGCGAAAGCTCTTGCGCCCCTCATCGGACATGCCGAGGTAAAATTCCTTCACATCCGGGTTCTCGCGAAGCTCCTTCGCGGGCCCGTCCATCACCACCCGGCCATTCTCGAGGATATAGCCGTAATGGGCAAAGCGCAGCGCCACATTGGTGTTCTGCTCCGCCAGCAAAAACGTCGCCCCCTCGTTTTCGTTGAGGCTTTTGACGATGTTGAAAATCTCTTCCACCAGCTGCGGCGCAAGCCCCATGCTCGGCTCGTCGAGCAGGATCATCTCGGGCCGGCTCATCAGCGCGCGACCGATCGCCACCATCTGCTGCTCGCCCCCCGAGGTATAGCCCGCCTGGCTCTTGCGGCGCTCCTTGAGACGCGGAAAATAATCATAGACCATGTTCAGATCGGCATCGATCTCGCCACGGCTCGCCCGCCGCGTATAGGCCCCGGTGAGAAGGTTTTCCTCGACGGTCAGATGCTCAAAGCAATGCCGCCCTTCCATCACCTGAATGACCCCCTTTTTCACAAGCTCCGAGGGCACCAGATCCTGCACCCGCTCGCCGCGATACTTGATCGACCCCTTGGTCACCTCGCCCCGCTCCGAGCGGAGCAGGTTCGACACGGCCTTGAGCGTGGTGGTCTTGCCCGCCCCATTGCCGCCCAAGAGCGCGGTGATCCCGCCCTTCGGCACCTTGAGGCTCACGCCTTTGAGCACGAGGATCACATGGTTGTAGATCACCTCGATATTATTGACCTCGAGCAGGCTGTCTTCTGTCTCTGCACCGTCCAGCATGGGCCCTGTCCTGCGTTAGAATTGCGGGAATGGGCCCCGGCACTTGGCCGGGGCCGCATCACTTAGTTGCAGCGTTCCGAGATATTGTTCTCGGCGGCAAAGGCGGCACTGTCCTCGGCCACCAGCGTCGCGATCACCTCACGGTCGCTGTCGATGTAATCGGTCAGCGGCTTCCACATCTTCTCATTGGCGTCCCACTGCTGAACGATCGCCTGACCGGACCCACCGTGATCGGCACAGCTCACGCTGAACTCCGGCCCGATGCCTTCCATGCCAAGCGCTGCCATCTTCTCATTGGTCATCTCCAGCGCCTCCATCCCGTCACGCATCTGCGCGGCGTTGATGTCTGCGGTGCCGTGGATTTCCTGCGCGGTCTTGGCTGCCTCAACGGCGAGCATCGCGGCATACATGCCCCGCGTATAGAGGACCGACCCCACGTTCGACCCGTCGCCCGCGGCATTGCCCGCCTCATGGACATGTTTCTTGATGTCCTCAAAGACCGGCAGATCGGCGATCCGGTTCATGTTGAGCGACTTGTAGCCATGTGCCGCCTCGCCCGCGGGCGTCACGTCATGCTCGGCCCCGGCCCACCAGTTGCCGATGAAGTTCTCCATCGGGAAACGGATGTTGGCGGCCTCTTGAATGGCGACCTGGTTCATCACGCCCCAGCCCCACATGATCACGTAATCCGGACGCTCCCGGCGGATCTGAAGCCATTGGCTCTTCTGTTCCTGACCGGGGTGATCCACCGCGATCTGGCCAAGCTCGAACCCGTGTTTCTTCGACAGCTCTTCGAGCGTGCGAATGGGCTCCTTGCCATAGGCCGAGTTGTGATAGAGCAACGTGATCTTCTTGCCATCGAGCGACCCGCCGTTCTCTTCGAGCAGGTGGTTGATCGCCGCCGAGGCCGCATCCCAATAATTCGCCGGATAGTTGAACACATTGCTGAACACCTTGCCATTCGCGGCAGAGGTCCGGCCATAGCCCATGGTGTGAAGCGGGATACCATCCGCCGTAACCTTCGGGATGAGCTGATAGGTGATGCCCGTCGACAGCGGCTGATAGACAAGCGCGCCTTCACCCTTGGTCGCCTCATAGCATTCGACGCCCTTCTCGGTGTTATAGGCCGTCTCGCATTCGATCACCCGCGCCTTCTCGCCGCCGATGCCGCCATCGCGCGCATTGACCAGCGCGAAATAATCCTGATAGCCATCCGAGAACGGCACGCCGCCCGCCGCATAGGGACCGGTGCGATAGCTCAGATCCGGAAAGACCAGATCCGCCGCCGCCGGGCCTGCGGCCAATGCCGCCCCCAAGGCCAATGTCGTGAACATCTTCTTCATCGGTTTATCCTCCCATGGTTTGTCCGATGTGCCGGGGTTCGCCCGGTCGTCTCTCGCAGCCCGCCCCGTTAATGCGGGAAGGGCCACAATCTCAGTTTTTCCTTCGCCACCCGCCACAGCTGGGCCAGCCCATGCGGCTCGACGATGAGGAAGAGCACGATAAGCGCCCCCACGATGATCAGCTGCAGATGCGCCACAAGATCGGTCGGCCATCCCAAGAGATCGACCCCCACCAGCTTGAGCACCACGGGCAGAAGCACCAGGAACGCCGCCCCCGCGAAAGAGCCGAAAATCGACCCCAACCCGCCGATAATCACCATGAACAGCACGAGGAAAGACTTGGTGATGCCAAAGGCCTCACCGACTTCCACCGCACCCAGATAGACCGCGAAAAACAACGCCCCCGCCACGCCGACGAAGAACGACGACACCGCAAAGGCGCTGAGCTTGGCCATCAGCGGATTGACCCCGATGATCTCGGCCGCAATGTCCATGTCGCGAATGGCCATCCATTTGCGCCCCATCATGCCCCGCGTCAGGTTGCGCGCGATCAGCGCACAGAACACCGTCAGCACCAGACAAAAGAGATAGGCCGCCCAGGCCGCCGTCTCCGGCCCGGTGACCGGCACGCCGAACATGGTCCGCTCCGGCGCGTTGATCTGCCCCGAGGCGGAATAATTGTAGAACCACGGCACCCGGTTGAAGAGCCAGACGAGAAAGAACTGCGCCGCCAGCGTCGCCACCGCGAGGTAAAACCCCTTGATGCGCAGGCTCGGCAGACCAAAGAGCACGCCGACCCCGGCGGTGATCCCCCCGGCCAACAGCACATGGATGAGAATGCTCACCTCCGGAAAGGCGGTCATCAGCTTGTAACAGGCATAGGCCCCCACCGCCATGAACCCGCCGGTCCCAAGGCTCACCTGCCCGCAATAGCCGGTCAGGATGTTGAGCCCGATCGCCGCGATCGAATAGATCAGGAAGGGCAGGAAGATCGCATTCACCCAATAGTCGTTGATGACAAAGGGGATGAAGGCAAAGCCGATGATCAACACCGCGTAATAGCGGTAGCGGTCGAACTTAATCGGAAAGGTCTGGCTATCGGCGACATAGCTCGTCTTGAAATCGCCTGCTTCACGGTAGAGCATCGCTTACCCCTCTCCCTGTTCCGCGCCACGCCCGGCGCCTTGCGTCTTCTGATCTTGCTTCAACTGGCCTTGCTTCTTCTGGCCCCGAAATATCCCGGGGTCCGGGGCAGCGCCCCGGCACGCCCGCCGCGCCTCACACCCGTTCAATGATCTTCTCCCCAAACAGGCCCTGCGGGCGGAACACGAGGAACAACAGCGCCAGCACATAGGCGAACCAGTTCTCGGTCGCCCCGCCGACCATCGGCCCCACGGCAAATTCGAAAAGCTTCTCGCCCACCCCGATGATGAGCCCGCCGACAATCGCGCCGGGGATCGAGGTGAACCCGCCGAGCATCAGCACCGGCAGCGCCTTGAGCGCGATGAGCGACAGCGAAAACTGCACCCCCGATTTCGTGCCCCACATGATCCCGGCGACCAGCGCCACGAACCCTGCCAGCGACCAGACCATCACCCAGATGAAGTTGAGCGAAATCCCCACCGACAGCGCCGCCTGATGGTCATCCGCCACCGCCCGCATCGCCCGGCCCTGCTTGGAGTACTGCGCGAAAATCACCAGCGCGATCACCAGCAGCGCCGCCACCAGCGTCGCCACCAGATCGAGATTGTCGATGAAGAACCCGTAGTTGAAGATATTGTAGGTGAGCTCGTCAATCGGCCCGTTGATCCCCTGCGGCAACCCGACATCGAGCTTCTTGATGTCCGACCCCCACATGATGTCGCCCACCCCTTCGAGGAAATAGGCAAGCCCGATCGTCGCCATGAAGAGGATGATCGGCTCCTGGTTGACGAGATGGCGGAAAATGAACTGGTTCACCGCCCAGGCCAGCGCGATCATCACCACCATGGTCAAGAGGATCGCCAAGAGCCCCGGCACATGCCAGCCAAAGTGATGGATTTCCGTGCCGAAGATCGCGTTGATCAGATGCGCGAACGGCACCTGCCCCTCCATGATCCCGACCAGCGTCAGCGCCGCAAAGAGCGCCATGACCCCCTGCGCATAGTTGAAAATCCCGCTCGCCTTGAAGATGAGGACAAACCCCAGCGCCACCAGCGCATAGAGAACCCCCGCCATGAGGCCGTTGAAAAAGACCTCCATACCCCAGATCAATTGTTCAGGCATTCTCTTGCTCTCCTTTGCGGGGGGCGTGTCGTGTCTCGCTTTTGGCTGTGCTCGCGGCGGGGCTCTTGGCCATGCTCAGGCGGCACCGACGCGATACCGACGTGCGGCCGACGTCTTGCCGATGGGCGCGGGGATCAGTCATGGGCCACCCCCAGATAGGCGTCGATCACATCTTGGTTGTTGCGCACCTCGTCGGGCGTGCCGTCACCGATCTTCTTGCCGTAATCCATCACGACCACCCGGTCGCTGAGATCCATCACCACGCCCATGTCATGCTCGATGAGCGCAATCGTCGTGCCGAACTCGTCATTCACATCGAGGATAAAGCGGCTCATGTCCTCTTTCTCCTCGACGTTCATCCCGGCCATCGGCTCGTCCAGAAGCAGGATCGACGGTTCCGCCGCCAGCGCCCGCGCCAGCTCCACCCGCTTCTTGAGCCCATAGGGCAGACGCCCCACCGGGGTCTTGCGGATATGCTGGATTTCGAGGAAATCGATAATCCGTTCAACGGCTTCGCGGTTGGCGATCTCTTCGCGCTCGGCCGGCCCTTTCCACAGCGCCTGCGCCCAGAACCCCGAGGTCATCTGCCGGAACCGCCCGGTCATCACATTGTCCAGAACGCTCATCCCCTCGAACAGGGCGATGTTCTGAAAGGTCCGGGCGATGCCCTGCCGGGCCACCTGATAGGGCTTCATCGCCGGGCGTTTCGCCCCCTTGTACCAGACCTCGCCCTCCTGCGGATGGTAAAACCCGGAAATCACGTTGAGCATCGAGGATTTGCCCGCGCCATTCGGCCCGATGATCGCCCGGATCTCGCCCTCGCGGATATCGAAACTGATATCCTTGATCGCCACCACCCCGCCAAAACGCAGCGTGATATTCTTCATTTCCATCACCACCGGACCGATCTTGCGGCCATCCTCGGTGACAAATCCTTCTGTCTGATCAAGCATTTGACACCTCTCTCATTCGGCCGCGACACGGGCCGGTTCGACCGGGACAATCTCGGCATCGACGAGTTTGAGCGTCGCGCTGATCGACCCTTTGCGGCCGTCCTCATAGGTCACTTCGGTGGTGGTAAAGATCTCGTCCGACCCGTCGTAGAGCGCCCCCAGAAGATCGGCGAATTTCTCCGCGATGATATTGCGGCGCACCTTGCGGGTGCGGGTCATCTCGCCGTCATCGGCGTCGAGCTCCTTGTGCAGCACGAGGAACCTGTGCACCTGACAATGGGCCAGCATCGGGTCCTCGGCGAGGCTCCGGTTGACCTCTTCCACATGGCCCCGGATCGTGTCGAGAACCTGCGGATGCCCGGCCAGCTCCTGATAGGAGGCATAGCCGATATTGTTGCGCTCGGCCCAATTGCCCACCGCCGTCAGGTCGATATTGATAAAGGCGGTGCACATCTCGCGCCCATTGCCGAACACCACCGCCTCGAGAATATTGGGAAAGAACTTGAGCTTGTTTTCCACGTATTTCGGCGCAAACAGCGCGCCATCGGCCATCTTGCCCACATCCTTGGCGCGGTCGATGATCTTGAGATGCCCGGTGTCCGGCTCAAAGAACCCCGCATCCCCCGTCGCGACCCAGCCCTCAGGATCCTTGGTGCTCGCCGTGCTCTCGGGGTTCTTGTAGTAATATTCGAACGTCCCGGGGCTGCGATAGAACACCTCGCCGCTCTCCGCGATCTTGATCTCTACCCCCGGCGCGGCGACACCCACCGTGTCATTGCGCACCTCGCCATCGGGCTGCAAGGTGATGAACACGCTCGCCTCGGTCTGCCCATAGAGCTGTTTGAGATTGATCCCAAGGCTCCGGTAGAACTCGAAAATCTCCGGCCCGATCGCCTCGCCCGCGGTATAGCCCACCCGCACCCGGCTCAGCCCCAGCGTATCCTTGAGCGGCCCGTAGACACAGAGATTGCCCAGCCCATAGCGCAGCCGGTCGATCATCCCCACCGGCTTGCCATCGAGGATATCCGGCCCCACCCGACGCGCCAGATCCATGAAGTGATGGAACATCTTCTGCTTGAACCGCCCGGCATCCTCCATGCGGATCATCACATTGGTGAGCTGCGTCTCGAACACCCGCGGCGGCGCAAAGTAATAGGTCGGCCCGATCTCGCGCAGATCGGTCTGCATCGTGTCGGCGCTCTCGGGGCAATTGACGCAGAACGCGTTCCAATAGGCCTGCCCGATGGAGAAAATGAAATCCCCCACCCAGGCCATCGGCAGATAGGCCAGAACCTCTTCGCCCTTGGTCAGATGGTCAAACTCGGATGAGGATTTCGACGCCTCGATGATATTGCGGTTCGACAGCACCACGCCCTTCGGCTTGCCCGTCGTCCCCGAGGTGTAGAGCATCACGCAAACACTGTCATAGCTGAGCTTGGACCGCCGCGCCGCCAGCTCAACGCCGAGCCGGTCATAGGCCGCGCGCCCCTTCTCCTGCACCTCCGAGAATTGATGCAGCACGCTATGGTCGTATTTCCGCAAGCCGCGCGGATCGACATAGATGATCTGCTCAAACTCACTAAGCCGATCCTGCACCTCGATGAGCTTGTCGACCTGCTCCTGATCCTCGACCACCGCGAACCGCGCGCCGCAGTGATCCATCACATAGGCCATCTCTTCGGCGGCACTGTCCTGATAGACCGGCACCGGCACCGCGCCCACGCATTGCGCCGCGACCATGGCCCAGTAGAAATAGGGCCGGTTGCGCCCGGCAATGGCAATGAAATCGCCCTCGGCAACCCCCAGCTCCAGAAACCCGAGCGCCAGCGCCTCGATTTCCTGCGCGGCCTCGGCCCAGCTCCAGCTCTGCCAGATGCCGAATTCCTTTTCCCGATAGGCCGGGCGTTGGGCGTGCTCGCGTGCATTACGGGCCAGCAAGGCCGGAATGGACGCAAGTCCTCCGGCCGCCTCAGACGACTGTGCCAAATTGTATCCTCCCTTTGCCCGACTCCCCTCGGGCTGTGCCTTTGCGGCACGATTCTTCTACACCCAAGGGTGCAGCTTCCTGTCTGGCGGTCAACTTTTTCCATAAGTTTGCCGAAACCTTTCGAATTGTAACAAGCCCCCTTTCGGGCATTTGCACCGGCGCGCCACGGTGCTAGCCATGAGGGGGGAGAGACGATGACCACCGAGAAAACCTATCGCCAGACACAGGACGGCCCCCGTGCCGACGCCATGACCATGGCCGGGCTCAACCTGATCCAGCAGGCGCTCACCATCTATGATGCCGAGCTCCGGCTCGCCGTGTGCAACGTCCGCTTTCAACAGATGTTCGACCTGCCCGACTGGCTGGTGACCCCGGGGGCGAGCTTTGACGACACGATCCGCTTTCTCGCCAAACGCGGCGATTATGGCGATGTGGGCGAGATAGAGCCCTTTGTGCGCGGCCGCGTCGATGTCGCCCGCGCGTTCAAGCCGCATTACATGGAACGCACCCGCGCCAATGGCCGGACGATCTCGGTCGAAGGCTCGCCCCTGCCCGAGGGCGGCTGGGTCACCGTCTATACCGACATCACCCGGACCAAGCGGCAAGAGGCGCTGCTGCGCGCCCGCTCGGACGAGCTCTCGGATCAGCTCTCGGGCTATTCCGAGGAACTCACCGCCTCCAACCGGCAACTCGAGGCGACCATCACCGCCCTCGAACATGCCCAGCGCCAGCTCACCGCCTCCGAGGCCCGCGCCCGGCTCACCACCGAAATGATGCCGGCCCATATCGCCCATGTCGGGCCCGACGGGCTCTATACCTATTCCAACCGGCGGCTCACCTCGGTGATGCCGGGCAGCAAATCCGACATTCTCGGCCTCACCGTGGCCGAGGCGCTCGGCCCCGCCGCCTATGCCGCGATCAAGCCCCGGCTCGAACAGGCCTTTGCCGGCACCGCCTCGATCTTCGAGTTCACCCATCAGCCGAGCTCGCGCCGCATCCGCGCCGCCTTCACCCCCGATGGCCAGACCGGCGGCGTCTATATCCTGTCGATGGACATCACTGAGGAAACCCAGACCCGCGCCGCCCTGCAACAGACCCGCCGCCGCGAAGTCGCGGCCCAGCTCACCTCCGGCATGGCGCATGATTTCTCCAACCTGCTGACCATCATCCTCGGGCTGCAATCGCGGCTCGCCCGGCTCGGCCTGCCCGACCCCGCGCCCGAGCTGATCGAGGCCACCCATGCCGCCGCCCGGCGCGGGGGCGATCTGCTCAACCGCATCGCCGACATGACCGGCGAACGCGAACACACGCCCGAACCGGTGCACCTGCCCGGCTTCTTCCGCGATCTCGAACCGCTGGCCCGCTCGACCCTGCCCGAGGCGGTGGGTTTCACGGCCGAGAACACGCTCGGCGACGCCACCCTGATGCTCGACCCGGCGATGTTGCAGGATTCTCTCCTGAACCTCGTGCTCAACGCCCGCGACGCCTGTGGCGGGGCCGGGCGCATCACCCTGACCGCCCGGCGGGTGCAGGACACCTGGGTCGATTTCTCGGTGACAGACACCGGCCCCGGCTTTTCCGACACCGCCCGCGAACGCGCGTTCGAGCCGTTCTTTACCACCAAGGGCGACGACGGCTCGGGGCTCGGGCTGGTGATGGTCTATGACATGACCAAACTCGCGGGCGGCCGCGTCACCCTCGCCAACACCGGCAGTGGCGCGCAGGTGACGCTCCGCCTGCCGCTCCGCGTCGCCCCCGATCCGGTCGAGGCCGGGCTCATCCTGCTGCTCGAAGACACCGCCGAAATCCGCGACGCGCTGCGCGACATGCTGCGCGCTGATGGCCATGCGGTGATCGAGGCAAGCTCGGTGCCCGAGGCCCGCGAATTGCTCGCCGGTCTGCCCGAGATTTCGGCGCTCCTGTCGGACATCGTGCTCGAAGGCGAGGAAACCGGGCTCGACCTTATCCGCAACCTGCCGCGCGACGGGCTGCCGGTCATCCTGATGACCTCGCTGCCCCCCGACGACCCCCGCCATGCCGAGGCCCGCGATCTCGCCCCGGTGCTGCGCAAGCCGGTGACACCGGCCCGGCTGCGCGCCCTCCTGAGCCAGAAGGATTGCCCCCGATGACCGCCCCCCTTGTCGCCATTCTCGATGACGAACCCGAGATCCGCACCATGCTGGCCGACGCGCTGGACGAGGCCGGGTTTCGCACCGTCTCCTTTGGCCGCGCCACCGAATTCGAGGCCTCGCTCAACACCACCGTGCCCGATGTCTGCCTCGTCGACCTGTCGCTGCCCGACCGTGACGGGCTGTCGCTCGTGCATCGGCTGGCGCTGGAAAAAGGCGCCATCGTCATCATCATCTCGGGCCGCGCGCAGGTCCGCGACCGGGTGACCGGGCTCGAACTCGGCGCCGATGACTATATCATCAAACCTTTCGACCCGACCGAGGTGGTGGCCCGTATCCGCGCCCGCCTGCGCCGCGATGTGGCCACGCCAAGCGGTCAGGATCAGGCCCATTTCGCCGGATGGGTGGCGCGGTTCGACCGCTTCGTTCTGGAACGCGAGGATGGCAGCGAAACCGCCTTCTCCCACGCCGAGGGCGAGGTGCTGCGCCTCTTTCTCGAACGGCCCAAGCGGCTCATCACCCGGCAATCAATGCTCGAAACCTTGGGCGGCAGCGCCGGGGACAGCTTTGATCGGGCGATGGATGTGCGCATCTCGCGGCTGCGCACCAAGCTCTGTGAAGACCCGAAGAACCCGAAACTGATCAAGACGATCTATGGCGCGGGCTATATCTTTCTGGCGGATGTGACATGGTCCTGACGGGCCGAAATCTGCACCGTCGCTTTACTGTCGTTTTACCGACGCATTACCGACCCGGCATTTAGCCCCGTTCGAGCTGCGCCCGCATCACTTCGGCTTCCTGCCGCGCCTCGCGCAGACCTTCCATCGTGGCCGCCAATTCCGCCTCGGTCTGGTTGAGCTGATTGGTCAGTTCCGCCTCGCGCTGCTGCAGATAGGTGATCGCCTGATCGCGCGTCTCCTCGGCCTCGTGAAGCTCCTGCGCCATCCGGTCAAGCTCGCCCATCTCGGACTGATTGACCCGAATGAACCGATGCACCAGCCAATTGGCAAACCACCCGAGACAGAATGCAACGAACAGGATGATCGCAGTGGCGATGATAAATTCAGTTCTGTTCATCGGTCGGCTCGCCCTGCTCGGTCTCGTTGTCTGCTTGTTCTTCTTCGCCTTGTTCTTCAAGGCTTTCAAGACCCGTTTGCCGCTCTTTGACCGGTTCCGGCTTGATCAGGTGGAATTCGATACGCCGATTGGCCTCGCGCCCCTCGTCACTGTCATTGTCCGCGATAGGGTCGTTTTCGCCATAGCCCACGGCCTCATAGGTCGAGGTGATGACCCGCCGCATCCGCAGCCCGTCAAGCACCGCCCGCGCCCGGTTCTCGCTGAGCTGCTGGTTCATGCTCTCGCGGCCCTGACTGTCGGTATAACCCGCGATCTCGAGCTTGATTTCCCCGCATTTCTTGAGGATTTCGGCAATATCATCGAGGATCGCCGCCCCGTTGGAATCGAGCTTGTCGGACCCCGGCTCAAAGTTGATCTTGCGCTCCGCCACGATGAGCTGAATCTTCGACACGCATTCCTCCGGCGTCGGCAGCGCCGCAATCGGATCGAGCACTTCCTGATAGGTCACATCGATCTCGAACTGCCCCCGCTCGCCCAGCGTTTCGGCCAGAAACCCAGAGATCTGCGCGCTCGCGTCCTTGTTACCGGTGTTGCCCGTCACATCGATCGAATCCGGCGTCACCGTCACCGCGCCATTCTCGAGATAGGACAGCGATTCCAGCCCCGCCAGCACCCGCACCGGCCAATCCGCCGGCAGCCCCTCGACCACCCGCGCCTTGGTATGCACCCCGGCCGAGCTGAACCGCGCCCGGGCAAAACTGTCCACCGTCTCGCGCAGCTTGTCACTGCCCAGACGCCCGCGCAGCTGCACCAGCCCCTCGGGCGACAGGGTCGCCACGAACTCGGGGATCACCACCTCGGCATCGGTCGGCGGCGGCGGCAGCACCGCATGCAGCGCGAACACATCCGGCAGCGCGGTCTCAAGCCCGCCCACCACATCGTCGAAACTCTTTTCCTCGATCCCCTGCAGCGCGATCAGCGAAATATCGGCATCCGAAAAGGTCACCGACCCGCCGCCCAGATCCTTCACCGCCTTGATCGCAAGCTCGGCCGCCCGGCCCCATTGCGGGCTCGGCACGCCGAGACCGATGGTGCAATCGATACTGCCCTCAAGCCCGACCTCGCGCGCCGTGGCAATGATCCGCCGCCGCGCCTCTTCGGTATCGGCGGAACAGGCGTCGAACCGGGCCTCGCCCTCCTCGATCAGAAACCGCAGCGTGAACGGCGTGATCACCGGGCGCGGCGCCGAAATGTCTGTGATCAGCCGCACATTCTTGGGCACCCGCCGCGCCAGCTCCGCCTCGAGCTTGCGCTTGGCCTCCGGGCTGTCGGTCATCGCGGTCACCGACACCCGCCCCGCCTCGACCGAAATCTTGGCGCGCGGCAACTCGTCGAGCTTGGCCACCGCATAGTTGAGCGCCGCGGTCCAGCCATCGGGCACCGGGTAATCCGCCCGGTCGATGAAATCGGTGATATTGGTATCGCCCGCCACTTCGCCGACCTTGGACATCAGCGCCTCGACATCCGACGCCGCCGGCATCAACCCGATGAGCGAAATCCCCGCATCATTGCGCAGGATCTCGACGGAAAACCGCGGCGGCGCGATCTCGGCCGCATCCTCGACGAGCATCTGGTCGATCACCCGCGTCGCATCCACAACGCCGCCCGCCACTGAAATCGCCTTGAACCGCGTGGCCTCTGTCGGCGCAGTTCCCGCAAGGAACACCTGAAGCCCGTCGGCATCCACCTCGGCCCAGCTCATATCCGCCAGATCAAGCGCCCGCCGCACGTCACGACGCGAATTGTCCTCGATCACCCCCGCCGAAAACCCGGCGGCGACCACCGCAATGATGGCGGCCGCGAAAAACGTTCCGGCAATGGCGAAGATGGAAGAAAGGCGCATCGCTTGCATACCTATAGGAAACGGGCGGCACTGCGCCCCACACATACTCGTCCAGCAGGCAAGCCTGAGCTGGCCCGCCTCACTGTTTAGGGGGATCGCCCCGTGAATTCAATCAGATGAGCAGAGCGATGGCGAAAATCGGCAAAGGCAGCAAACCCGCGTCCCTGTTGGACCGAAAGAGCCGGATCAGCACAGCGCCATCTTCGGCGTCGAACTGTCGCAGCTGCCAGAACATATGCATCCCGAACGCCCAGGGCGCGATCAGCGCCACCAGACGCGCCATCGGATCGCCGCCCTGCGTCGCCACGATCACCGCCGCCATCATTAGGATCACCGCCACCACGAGGAACCTTGCGAGCCACGCAGGCGTCCGCTCGGCAAAGAGCCGCGCCGTCGATTTCACCCCGATGATCGCATCGTCCTCGGCATCCTGATGGGCATAGATCGTGTCGTAAAACAGCGTCCAGGCGATCCCCGACAGATAGAGCAGCACCGGCGCAAGGCCGAGCGACCCGACATGCGCCACCCAGAGCATGAGCGCCCCCCAGTTAAAGGCAATGCCCAGAAACACCTGCGGCCACCATGTGAACCGCTTGGCAAAGGGATAGATCGCCACCGGACCGAGCGACAGGACCCCCATGAGGATCGCCGCGCTGTTGAAGCTGAGCAGGATCACCAGACCGAGCAAGAGCTGCAGCCCGAGCCAGACAAACGCCCCGCGCAGCGACACCTGCCCCGACGGGATCGGCCGCGACGCGGTCCGCGCCACCGACCCGTCGATATGCCGGTCGGTGATGTCATTCCAGGTACAGCCCGCCCCGCGCATCACAAAGGCCCCGATCGCGCTGGCCACAAAGAGCCACAGATCGCCCCAGCCCGCCTGCCCCGTGTGCAGCATCGCCAGCAAGAGCCCCCACCAGCACGGCAAGAGCAAGAGCCATGTGCCGATCGGCCGATCCGCCCGGCTGAGCCGGAGATAGCCGCGCGACCACGCCGGCGCATAGAGATCGACCCAATTGCCTTTCGGCGCGTCGGAAACTTGGCCCGCCGCCTCTGGCGTATCCTGCGGTACGGTCATATGTTCCCCCTCATGAGCGCGACAAAGATCAGATTGTATGTAGATCACCCGCTGGGGGCGGGGCAATCGGTTCCTGTGGACCGGGATCAGGCGAATTACCTGTTCAACGTGATGCGGCTGGATCAGGGCGCGTCGGTCACCCTCTTCAACGGGCGCGACGGCGCATGGCGCGCCGAGGTGGCCGAACGTGGCAAACGCGGCGGCGCGCTTCAGGTCGCGGAACAGACCGCGCCGCAGCGCAACCCGCCCGATCTCTGGCTGCTCTTCGCTCCGATCAAGAAGGCGCGCACCGATTTCATCGTCGAAAAAGCCGCCGAAATGGGCGCCTCGCGCATCTTGCCGGTGCAGACCGAGTTCACCAATTCCGAACGCATCCGGCAGGACCGGCTACAGGCCCATGCCATCGAGGCCGCCGAGCAATGCGGCGGCACCTTCGTGCCCGAAGTGGCCGATCTGGCGCGGCTCGACCGGCTTTTGTCGGACTGGCCCGAGGAGCGCCAGCTTATGTTCTGCGACGAGGCGCTTTTTGACCGGCCCAGCCCGCTCACCAATGGCGATGCGACCAGCAGCGGCACCGGCACACCTTGGGCCATTCTCATCGGCCCCGAGGGCGGCTTTTCCGACGCCGAGCGCAGCCGCCTCCACGCCCTGCCCTTCGCCCACCCGGTAAGCCTCGGCCCGCGCATCCTGCGCGCCGACACCGCCGCCGTCGCCGCCATGACCCTCTGGCAGGACCGTCTTGGCGACTGGACCGCGCCCAACTCGGACCCGGTCCGGTGATCCGCCCCGCGGCCCGGGCGGCGCTCTGGCGCTGGCGCGATGTGCTCGCGGGGCTGGCGGTTCTGGCGCTGGCGCTCTGGGCGGTGCTCGGCGCCTTTGGCATCCTCCACTGGCTCGGCTGGCTCGGCCTCGTGCTGGGCGCGGCGCTGGTCTGGACCGGCTGGCAGCGGCTGCGCTTTCACCGCGATGCCGACGGGCCGGGCGTGGTTTCCGTCACCGAAGGCCAGATCAGCTATTACGGGCCGCTCTCCGGCGGCGCGGTCGCCCGCTCCAACCTTTTGCGCCTGACCTATGACCCGACCGGCAAACCCGCCCATTGGGTGCTTGGCCATGATGGCGGACCGGACCTTCACATTCCCGTGACCGCCGCCGGGGCCGAGACGCTCTTTGATTTCTTCAGCAGCCTCCCCGGCCTGCGCATGGAACAGCTTTTGCGCGTCACCACGGGCCCCGGCACCACGCCCACCCGCCTGTGGCAGCGCAACACCACCTCCCACGTGACCGAACTCATCAGCAGATCACATTAACATCATCACGGTCCTGCGCCTTGACACCCCCCGGTCTTGGCGGCACCACAGCCCGGACCCTTAACGCGGAGACAGCCATGTCCATTCCCCAGTCCGGCGGCGGCCCGATCGAACACCACAGCCAACTGGCTGGCTATCTGGAAAGCGGCTGCAAACCGCGCGACGCATGGCGCATCGGCACCGAACACGAGAAATTCGGCTATTGCCGCGACAGCCTCCTGCCGATCCCCTATGAGGGCGAGCGCAGCGTGCTGGCCGTGCTCGAAGGTCTGCGCGATGTCCACGGCTGGGCCCCGGTCGAGGAAAAGGGCAAGCTCATCGGCCTTGAAAAAGACGGCGCCAATGTGAGCCTCGAACCCGGCGGGCAGCTCGAACTCTCGGGTGCGCCGCTCGAAACCATCCACGAGACCTGTGACGAGGTGAACGCCCATCTGCGCGACGTGAAAGACATCGCCGACAAGGTGGGCGTCGGCTTTATCGGCCTCGGCGCCGCCCCGCAATGGAGCCATGAGCAAATGCCGCTCATGCCGAAGGGCCGCTACAAGCTGATGGATGCCTATATGCAAAAGGTCGGCACCATGGGGCGCTCGATGATGCGCCGCACCTGCACCGTGCAGGTCAATCTCGACTTCGCCTCCGAGGCGGACATGGTGCAGAAACTGCGCGTCGCGCTGGCGCTACAGCCGGTGGCCACCGCGCTCTTTGCCAATTCGCCCTTCTTCGATGGCAAGCCCAACGGCCACAAAAGCTGGCGCAGCCGCGTCTGGCGCGATCTCGACGCCGACCGCACCGGCATGATGCCCTTCGTCTTTGACGAGGGCTTCGGGTTCGAGGCCTATGCCGAACACGCGCTCGATGTGCCGATGTATTTCGTCTACCGCGACGGCGAATATATCGACGCGCTGGGCCAGTCCTTCCGCGACTTCCTGCGCGGCGAACTGCCCGCACTGCCCGGCGAGAAACCGACGCTGAGCGATTGGGCCGACCATCTCACCACCCTCTTCCCCGAGGCGCGGATCAAGAAATTCATGGAAATGCGCGGTGCCGACGGCGGCCCGTGGCGGCGGCTCTGCGCCCTGCCCGCCTTCTGGGTCGGTCTGATGTATGATCAATCGAGCCTCGACGCCGCCTGGGATCTGGTCAAAGGCTGGGATGCCGAGACCCGCGACGCCCTGCGCGTGGCCGCCTCCGAACAGGCGCTGCAGGCCAAGGTCGGCGGGCTCAATATGCACGATCTCGCCCGCGAAGTGCTCGACATTTCCGAGGCCGGGCTCAAGGCCCGCGCCCGCCCCGGTGCCGGTGGCCTCGTCGCCGACGAGACCCATTTCCTCAACGCCCTGCGCGAAAGCGTCGAAAGCGGTCAGGTCCCCGCCGACGAGCTGCTCGAGAAATACAATGGCGAATGGGACGGCGATCTCGACCGGATCTACCCGGACTATTCCTACTGATTGGCAGGGCGGTGGCGCCTCAAACGACCACCGCCTGCTCTTCCTGCTCACCGACGCCAAACACCCGCTTGTACCGTGCAATCTCTTCCGCCGGCCCCATCGCTTTGCGCGGATTGTCCGAGAGCTTGACCGTCGGCCGACCATTCGCCGCCACCGCCTTGCAGACGAGCGAAAACGGCGCCAGCGCATCCTCCGGCGTCAGCCCCCGGAAATCATTGGTCAGCAACGTCCCCCAACCGAACGACACCCGCACCCGCCCGGCAAACTGGGCATGCAGCGCGATGATCTTCTCCTCATCGAGACCGTCCGAGAAAATGATCAGCTTCTGACGCGGATCTTCGCCGCGTTCCTGCCACCAACGGATCGCCGTTTCGGCCCCGGTCGCCGGATCGCCGCTGTCGATGCGAATGCCCGTCCACCCCGCGAGCCAATCCGGCGCATTCTCCAGAAACCCCGCCGTGCCATAGGTGTCGGGCAGGATCATCCGCAGATTGCCGTCATGCTCCTCATGCCAATCGCTGAGCACCTCATAAGGCGCCCGCGCCAGCGCCGCGTCATCCTCGGCCAGCGCCGCATAGACCATCGGCAATTCATGCGCATTCGTGCCAATCGCCTCGAGATCGCGGTTCTTCGCAATCAGGCAATTCGACGTGCCCACGAATGTCTCGCCAAGCCCCTCGCCCATCGCCTGCACGCACCAATCCTGCCAGAGGAAACTGTGCCGCCGCCGCGTCCCGAAATCCGCAATGCGGAGCCCCTCGACCCCGCGCAGCCGCTCGACCTTCTCCCAGAGCTTGGTCATCGCCCGCGCATAGAGCACCTGCAGCTCGAACTTGCCCATCTGGTTGAGAACCGCCCGCGACCGCAGCTCCATCAGAACCGCCAGCGCCGGGATCTCCCAGAGCATCACCTCCGGCCAGCTCCCCTCAAAGGTGAGCTCATACTGCCCGTCCCGCTTCTCGAGATGATAGGGCGGCAGCCGCAGCGCCTCGAACCAATCCATGAACTCCGGCGTGAACATCTGCCGCTTGCCATAGAATGTGTTGCCCCGCATCCAGGTGCTCTCGCCCCGCGACAGCGACAGCGACCGGATATGATCGAGCTGCTCGCGCAGCTCGCCCTCATCCACCAGATCGGCCAGCCGCACGGATTTCGTCCGGTTGATCAACGAAAAGGTCACCTGCGTGTCCGGCTTGTTGCGAAACACCGACTGACACATCAAGAGCTTGTAGAAATCCGTGTCGATCAGCGACCGCACGATCGGGTCGATCTTCCAGCGATGATTGTGAACGCGAGTGGCAATATCGACCATGGACAGGCCTCCGGAACTATGACCGGGCTGTTAAATCAAAGCCCCGGCAGAGTGGCAAGACCGCTCTGCCTCTCGCTCTGCCCCTGCTAGACCTCGGGCTTTTCCGCCGCCGCCAGCGCCTGCAACCCGGCGCGATAATCGGGATAGCGCAGCGTCACGCCAAGCGCCTCCTTGATCCGGTCATTCCGCACCCGCTTGGATTCCGCGTAGAAACTGCGCGCCATCGGCGTCATCTCGGCCGCGTCGAAATCCACCGCCTCCGGCACCGGCAGTCCCAAGAGCTCGGCGGCATAGGCGATGACCTCTTCCGGCGGGGCCGGGTCGTCGTCACAGAGGTTATAGACCGCGCCGGGATCGGGCCGCGCGATCGAGGCCGCGAGTACCTGCGCGATATCCTCCACATGGATGCGGCTGAACACCTGCCCCGGCTTGATGATCCGCCGCGCCGTGCCGCGCCGCACCTTGGCAAAGGGGCCACGCCCCGGCCCGTAAATCCCCGCCAGCCGAAAGATATGCAGCGGCAGCCCCGGCACCGCGCGCCACTGCGCTTCGGCCGCCTGCCGCATCTCGCCGCGCCGCGTCGAGGGCGCCAGCGGCGTCTCCTCATCGACCCAGCCGCCGCCGTGATCGCCATAGACCCCGGTGGTCGACAGATAGCCAGCCCAGTCGAGCTGCGCGGCATAGTCACGGATCAGATCACCATAGGTGTTGAGCACCGGATCGCCCGCCTCATCCGGCCCGGCACTGATCAGGATATGGGTCGATTTGGCCAAGATAGGCTCTATATCGCCCTGCCCCCAAATGATCGGCTGCACGCCCTCCTCGGCCAGCGCCTCGGCCTTCTCGGCATCACGCGTCGTGCCATAGATGGTCCAGCCATGCTCCAGCAGCTCCGCCGCCAGCGCCCGCGCTGAATAGCCATGTCCAAAGGACAGCAATCTTTTCGTCATTCCGACCCCCGGGCTTGCAACGGGCGCGACGGCACCCAGACATAGCCCGTATCGCTCAGGATAAAGGCCTCGCGCAACCCATGCGGCTTGTCCGTCGCCGCCTGCAACACCATCGCCCCCCGCGCCTCGGCCCGCGCCACGGCCGCGTCGGGGTCACTGTCGTATAGGCGGATCTCGATCCCCGCCCCGCGCGCCCCCGCCTCGGGCAAGAGCGACAACAGCGGATGCGCCCCATAGGTATGGTCGCCATGGATCTGAAACACCTGCGCCCCATAGGGCACGATGGCGAAATCGCGGCTCACCCGATGCGCCTTGAGGTCGAACACATCCGCCAGAAAGGCCAGCTCCTCCGCCACGTCCCGCACCAGAATATTCATCCCGATCCCGCGCAGGGACCGGCCGAAATCCTCCGGGCTGACCGTTTCGAAATCCATTCGCCTCTCCCTCTTTGGCGCAGCTTGATCCTGCCCCCCCAGTCTGTCAACCTGACCGCCACATCATTGCAGGACATGACATGACCGACGGCCAAGATATTCTGACACCGGACAGCGCCTCTGTGCGCGCCTTCGACGATGCCGCCGCCGCCGTGGACCATCTGACCGCACTCTATGACGAGGCGATTGCCTTCTTGCAGGACGGGTTCGCCGAGGCGCTGTCAGGCCAGATCCCGAGCACCCGCATCCGCGCCTATTACCCCGAAATCCGCATCTCGACCCAGAGCCATGCCCAGGTCGACAGCCGGCTGAGCTTTGGCCATCTCGCCGCCCCCGGCACCTATGCCGCGACGATCACCCGGCCCGATCTCTTTCGCAACTACCTGCGCCAGCAGATCGGCCTGTTGCTGCGCAACCATAATGTGCCGGTGCAGATCGGCCCCTCGGACACGCCGATCCCGGTGCATTTCGCCGTCACCGGCGAAGAGGGGCTCTCGGTGCCGCATCAGGGCGCCGCGCCCTTCACCTTGCGCGACTATTTCGACGTGCCCGATCTCGCCACCACCAATGACGATATCGTCAACGGCACCTATCAGACGCCGCCCGGCGCGCCCCTGCCGCTGGCCCCTTTCACCGCGCAGCGCGTCGATTACTCGCTCGCGCGCCTCGCCCATTACACCGCGACCGACCCGGCCTATTTCCAGAACCATGTGCTCTTCACCAACTACCAATTCTATGTCGAAGAGTTCGAGGCCTTCGCCCGCACCGCGCTCGCCGATCCCGACAGCGGCTATGAGAGCTTTGTGACCACCGGCAACACCCGCATCACCGAGGCCGACGCGCCGCTGCCCATGCCCGCGAAACTGCCGCAGATGCCCGCCTATCACCTGACCCGTGCCGATGGCTCGGGCATCACGCTGGTCAATATCGGCGTCGGCCCGTCCAACGCGAAAACCGCCACCGATCATATCGCGGTGCTGCGCCCCCATGCCTGGCTCATGGTCGGCCATTGCGCCGGGCTCCGCAATTCCCAGAGCCTCGGCGATTTCGTCCTCGCCCATGCCTATCTGCGCGAGGACCGGGTGCTCGATGCCGACCTGCCCGCCTGGGTGCCGATCCCGGCGCTGGCCGAGATCCAGATCGCGCTCGAACGCGCCGTCGAACACGAGACCCGGCTCGAAGGCTATGACCTCAAGCGTATCATGCGCACCGGCACCGTGGCCAGCTTTGACAACCGCAACTGGGAATTGCGCGACCAATCCGGCCCGGTGCAGCGGCTGAGCCAATCCCGCGCCATCGCCCTCGACATGGAAAGCGCCACCATCGCCGCCAATGGCTTTCGCTTCCGCGTCCCCTACGGCACGCTGCTCTGCGTCTCCGACAAGCCGCTGCATGGCGAATTAAAGCTTCCCGGCATGGCCTCGGACTTCTACAAGACCCAGGTCGCGCGGCATTTGATGATCGGAATCCGCGCCATGGAAAGCCTGCGCGGCATGCCTCTGGAGCGCCTTCACAGCAGGAAATTGCGCTCTTTTGACGAAACCGCTTTTCTTTAGGCCTGTTTTAGGGGCAAAAAGCCTAGAAAACCGCATATACGCGGCCACTATTCGTTGTGTTTGTATACAAGATAGCGTTAGATTACGCGACAGAGGCCCAAATCACCGGGCAGTTGAAGGAGACCATGAAATGGCAAAACCCCTGACCAAATCCCAGCTTTCCGCCGTTCTGGCCGAAGAAATGGGCAGTGACAAGAAATCCGCCGCGGCTGCGCTCGACGCCGTCTGCGCCGTGATCACCCGCGAAGTGTCGAACGGCGGCGCCGTGACCCTGCCGGGCGTTGGCAAAATCTACTGCCGCGAGCGCCCCGAGCGTATGGTCCGCAACCCCGCGACCGGCCAGCAGATCAAGAAAGAGGCGGACAAGGTCGTGAAAATGACCATCGCCAAGGCGCTCAAAGACAGCGTCAACGGCTGATCTCCGCATCATCGGACAGATCCAAAGGGTCGCCCTCGGGCGGCCCTTTCACGTTTCGCCCAACCGCCCTTTCCAATCCCGCCGCCCTGTGCCACTCCTTGCGCCATTGCAGGGGGGAAGTGCACCATGGACATTCGCGCGATCATTATGGGCGTCGGCTTTGCCGTCATGTGGTCCTCGGCCTTCACCTCCGCCCGGATCATCGTGGCCCACGCCCCCCCGGTCAGCGCCCTCGCCCTGCGCTTCTTCATCTCCGGCATGCTCGGCGTGCTCATCGCCCGCGCCCTCGGCCAGAGCTGGCGCCTCACCCCGCCGCAATGGCGCGCGACGATCATCTTCGGCATCTGCCAGAACGCCCTCTACCTCGGGCTGAACTTCGTCGCCATGCAGACGGTCGAGGCCTCGCTCGCCGCGATCATCGCCTCCACCATGCCGCTCCTCGTGGCCCTGGCGCTCTGGCTCTTCTGGGGCGAACGGCCCGCGCCTCTGGCGGTGCTCGGCCTCATCGCCGGCGTCATCGGCGTCGCGATCATCATGGGCTCGCGGCTCTCGGGCGGGGTCGATCCCTATGGGCTGATGCTCTGCATCGGCGGCGTTATCGCGCTCACCTTCGCCACGCTGATGGTGCGCGGCGCCACCTCGGGGGGCAATTTCCTGATGGTGGTCGGGCTACAGATGCTGGTCGGCAGCGCCGTGCTCGCCGTTGTCGCCCTGCCCACCGAGACCCTCGACATCACCTGGAGCTGGAGCCTCATCGCTGCCTTCGCCTATACCACGCTGATCCCCGGCCTCGCCGCGACGCTGGTCTGGTTCCTGCTGGTCGAACGGATCGGCGCCACGCGGGCCGCCACCTTCCACTTCCTCAACCCGTTCCTCGGCGTCGCCGTGGCGGCGATCTTCCTCTCCGAGAAAATGGGCCTGATGGACCTGATCGGCGTCGGCGTGATCATGGCGGGCATCCTCGCGGTACAGCTCTCGCGGCAACGCAAACCCGCCGCCGCCCCCGCCGCCTAAACGCCCACGTAACGATCGACGATGGAATGATCGGCCCGAAGCGCCTCGGCCGACAGGATCTCGCCATTGCGGCCATTCTCGATAAAGGCCACCCGATCCGCCACCGACAACACCGCATCGACCCGCTGTTCCACCAGCAGGATAGCCACCCCATCCGCCCGCAGCTTGACGATCACCTGCCGGATTGCTTCGATCATCGAGGGCTGCAACCCCTCCGTCGGCTCATCGAGCAACAGCGCCTTGGGCCGCAGGCACAGCGCCCGCGCCGTCGCCAGCATCTGCTGCTCGCCCCCCGACAGGGTCTGCGCCTTCTGCCCCATCCGCTCGCGCAGCCGCGGAAATAGCTCGAGAACTTCCTCCAGCACCTCCCGCCCGCTGCCCCGCGTCATGAGACCGACCTCAAGGTTCTGCGCCACGGTCAGCCCGGCAAAGAGCCGCCGCCCCTGCGGGATATAGCCGATGCCCCGGCGCGGCACCTCATGGGCGGGCAGGCTGCCGATATCCTCGCCATCGAGGCTGATCCGCCCGGACATGAGCGGCAACAGCCCCATGATCGTCTGCATCGTGGTGGTCTTGCCCGCGCCATTGCGCCCGAGCAGGCAGAGGATCTCGCCCGCCTGCACCTCAAGCGACAGATCGCGCAGCACCTGCGCCCTGCCATAGCCCGAATTGACCGCCTCAAGCCGCAGCATCGCCACCCCCAAGATAGGCCGCCTGCACCTCGGCATTGGCACGGATCTCCTCCGGCGTCCCCTGCGCCAGCATCTCGCCGAAATTGAGAACGCTGACCCGGTCCGCCACCTCCATCACCACCTGCATGTTATGCTCGATGAGAAGGATCGTCGTCGCCCCCGCCAGATCGCGGATCAGCGCCTTGAACTGCGCAACCTCGCCTTCCGCCAGCCCCTGCGTCGGCTCGTCGAGGATCAACAGCCGCGGCCGCTGCACGAGGCCCATGGCAATCTCCAGAAGCCGCTGATGCCCATAGCTGAGATCGCCCGCCTCCTGATCGATCCGCTCGCCAAGCCCGACCCGCGCCAGCGCCGCCTCAACGGCCTGCGTCACCTCGCCCTGCGGCACCCGCCGCCGCGCCGCGAGCGCCACGTTCTCGCGCACCGGCAGCCCCGGAAAAACCGAGGTGATCTGAAACGTATAGGACATGCCCGCCATGATCCGCTTATGCGCGGGCCAGCTGGTGATCTCGACCCCGTCAAATTCGATCGTGCCCCGGCTCGGCGGGATGCGCCCCGAAATCATCCCCACAAGGGTCGATTTCCCGGCCCCGTTCGGCCCGATGAGCGCCCGAACCTCGCCTTCCTCAAGGTCGAAATCGACCCCCTCAACGGCGATCAGCCCGCCGAAATGACGGCTGAGCCCCCGTGTCCGCAACAGGCTCATGGCAGCCACCCGAACGCCCGGCGGCGCAGCTCGCCCATGATCCCCTGCGGCGCAAACAGCGTCAGCAGCACAAGCGCCACCCCGGCGATGAGCATATGCGCCGTCGTCACCCCGGAACTCAGGTCGATCAGGTAGAACATGAAGAGCGCGCCCATGAACGGCCCGAGGATCGTCCCCGCCCCGCCCAACAACACATAGAGAAGCGGCAGGATCGAATGCGGCACCGCGCCGAAACTGGCTCCGGCATAGCCAAAGAGAAGCCCGTAAAACGCCCCCGCTGCCGCTGAAATAGTGCCTGATATGACCATCGCCCCGAGCTTATGCGCCTGCGTGTCATAGCCAAGCATCCGGACC
Source organism: Roseovarius nubinhibens ISM (assembly GCF_000152625.1). Taxonomy (GTDB): domain Bacteria; phylum Pseudomonadota; class Alphaproteobacteria; order Rhodobacterales; family Rhodobacteraceae; genus Roseovarius; species Roseovarius nubinhibens. Next base: position 1,226,671 of record NZ_CH724156.1, read on the forward strand.
CGCTCCTCATTCTCCCGAATGGCGATGAGCGTCCGGCCAAAGGGCCGCCGGATGAGCCAGAGCGACAATAGTAAACAGGCCGCGAATAGCACCAGCGCCGCGAAATAGCGATTGCTCGGCTCGCTGAGATCAATCCCCCAGAGCACCCGCTGCGCCGATTGGATCACGAACCCTTCGTCGCCCCGCGTATATTCGCCGAAATAGAGAATGGTGAGATATCCCGCCTGCGCGAACATCAAGGTCACGATCATGAAGGCCACGCCGCTCGTCCTGAGCGCCAAAAGCCCCAGCGCCAGCGACACCACCGCCCCCGCGCCGATCCCCAGCACAAGCGCCGGCGCAGGCGACAGCCCGCCATGCTGAATGCCAAGCCCCATGCCATACATGCCCGCCGCAAAGAACAGCGCATGGCCAAGGCTCAGCAGCCCGGTATAGCCAAAGAGGATGTTATACCCCACCGCATAGGAGGCGAGCACCATGATCCGCGCGAGATTGCCGTGGTGATAGGCGGGCAGCAGGAATTGCAACGCAAAGAGCACCGCGATCAGCCCGAGATGCAGCCCCCAGATCCGCCCCGCCCCGCTCATACGCCGCGTGTCCCAAAGAGGCCCTGCGGCCGAAAAACGAGCACGAGGCCGACCAGCAGCGTCGCGAGGATCTTCGCCAGCGTCGGCGAGAAAAACACCGAGATGATGCCATCGCTGAGGCCGATGAGAATGGCCGCCACCACCGTACCGGGCAGGCTGCCCAGCCCGCCGATGATCACCACGATAAAGCTCAGAAGCAACGGATCGGCCCCCATCAGGTAATGCGCCTGCTGGATCGGCACGATCAGCACCGCCGCCATCGCCGCCAGCCCCGCGCCAATGCCAAAGACCATGGCGTAAACCTTCTCGACCGGGATGCCAAAGGCCTGCGCCATGTCCCGATCCGCCTGCGTCGCCCGCATCACAAGGCCAATCCGCGTCCGCGCCATCATCGCCCAGATCCCACAGAGCAGCACCACCGCCGCGCCAATCACGGCGAGCTTGTAACTCGTCGTGCTGAGACCCCAGGGCCAATACATCGCCAGCCCGTTCTCGCCCCACTCGAACCACGGCAGCGCCAGCCGCGTGTTGAACGGCGCCTCCACCGGCCGCGCATCGGGGCCATAGCTCATCAAGGTGAGCTGCTGAATGATGTACAAAAGCCCGATGGTCGCCACGATGGTCCGCTCCGGGTCATAGTCGAGCCGCTTGAGGATGGTCATATCCGCCACCACCGCCAGCACGCCGACCAGCACCGGCGCCACCACCAGCGCCACCGCGAACCCAACCGCCGGATGGCCAGAAATCGCCCGCGTCAGCACATAGGCAATCACCGCGCCCAGCATGAAGAACTCGCCATGGGCGATATTCACCACCCGCATCACCCCGAACACAAGGCTCAGCCCAACCGCCGTCAGCGCCAGCACCGCCGCCGTGACCGAGCCCTCCAACGTGGCCAGCATGAGATAAGGTCCAAGCTCCATAACCCCCGACGATGACCCGGCGACCCCGTATTTGGCAAGGAAAATTATCTGTCCCCTCAAAGGGATGCGCAAAAATGCACAGCCCGGCGCCGGTCCGTGACCGCGCCGGGCTAAATTGTTAGCGTACTATCAATATATTAGCGTCAGAACCCCTGCGTCGTGTAATCCACCTCATCGGGATACATGCCATCCTCGATCGAGGTTTTATGCACAACCTTGAGCGCCCCATCCTCCACTTTCGAGATATATTGATGCCCAAACACCTGGTGCGTCTTGCCGTTGAAAAGCTTCGCCCCCTGCGGATGCGCCTGGCTCTCCGGCATCTCGCCCATCGCCTCGACCGCCTCAATCAACGCCGCCCGATCGCCGATGCCCTGATAATTCGCAGCCTCCATACCGGCCTTGATCACATGCATCGTCTCCCAGCAGCCGAACATATGCGCATAGGTCGACACATCGCTCGGATCATTGACCGACGCGCCCCGCGCATCGACCCCCACCGCCTCGCGATAGAACTTGTCATGCGCGCTCTGGTCCTCCTGCGCATTGCGCGGATTGCCCTCCCAGAAATAGGTCCCCTCGAGATACTCAAGCCCCGGGCTCGCGATATCCACCGCCTCGAGACTGTCGATAAAACCGAAAATCTCCGGCCGCGACGGACCAAAGAACTCGCCCAGCTCCTTCACAAAGGTCAGAACCGCCGGCCCCACCATCACATGATAGAGCACCTCGGTCTCGCGCGGGATCTTGGGGAAATACTTGGTGAACGACGTCTCCGCCGGCGGGATCGCGATATGTTCGAGAACCTCGCCCCCCTGTGCCTCGATCGCCGCGGTAAAGAAATCCCGGTGATCATGGCCAAAGGCGAAATCCGGAAAGATCATCGTGACCTTCTTGCCAAGGTTCTCCGCCACAAAGGGCGCCATCGCCTGCACCTGGCTCTTCACATCGGTGATCCCGGGCTGAAGCGTATAGCGGTTGAGCATGCCGCTCGCCACGTGATGCCCCTCCGACACCACGAAATACGGTAGCTTGAGCTCGCCGGCCCGCGGGCTCGACCCGATGACCACATGGCTAAACAGCGTGCCAAACCCCACGTCACAGCCGTGCTGGTTGGCGAATTTCTCGACCACTTCCGCACCGCGCTTGGGGTCGGTGCCGTCATCCTCGGCCACGATCTCGACCATCCGGCCATTGATTCCGCCACCCTCGTTGATGAGCTTGACCGCCGCCTCGGTGGTCCGCCCGTACCAGCGCCCATAGGCCGCGCCGATCCCCGTGCGGTGCACCTGAAACCCGATCTTGATCGGCTCCGAGGTGCTCGCCTGGGCATAGCGCGCCCACATCGGCAGGCTCGCCGCCCCCGCGCCCAGCGCCAGCGTCTTGAGCGCGCCGCGCCGCGTGGTGGAACTGACCTGAGACTTCATCTTGGAATTGGACTTGTCGGACATGGTGCGACCTCCGCATTGCATCGTTGGTGGACGAATTTTGTTATTTTGTGCCGATCCTGCGGCGCAATCGGCCCTCTTGTCCAGTGATTTACGCAAGGTCATCCCCCGAGGTCACGCGCGCCCCTAGCCCGCCCGCCTAGCCTGCCCGCGGGCTCGCCAAGAGCCAGAGCCCGAACACCGTATAGCCGAGCATGAAGAGCGCCAGAGGCAGCTGGCTGACCACCGCCCGCCGATGCCCGCCCATCAGCCGCAGCGCCATCACATGCGCCATCAGGATCGCCACCACATGGCCCAGCACCACCACCCCGGCCTGGCAGAGCCAGATCACCCGCACCGGCCCCGGCGTGTTGAGAAACCCGGCCGTCACATGCACATGCGGCCCGCCCAGCGCGTCACTGATCCGCGCCAGCACATATTGCCCATCCACCAGAAAACTCGGCAGGTAATGCGCGATATGATAGGCGAGCGCGATGGGCAGGATCGAGGGCGCGAACACCCCCAGCGCCCGGGCGATCCCCACGCCCCCCCCGGCCAGCCGCAGCCCCAGCACCAGCGCCGCGACAAAGGCCGCGACAAGCATCAGATTGGCCCCGATCAACCCGGCCAAATTCGACCCTATCACAGCGGAACGGCCTGAAAACTCCAGCGGGTTCAACCCCAGCACCCCGAACCACCAAAAGGTCTCGTTGAGCCCGTCAAAACTCCCGGTCCCGAGCAGCAAGAGCGCGAATATCGCGGCGCTCCCCCCGACATTGCCGCGCCGCATCCATTGCCAGCCCGGCAGGCCCATTCCCTGCCGCCCGCGCGCTCGGCCGAGCAACGCCATTCGCCCGTATTGCCGCATCAAAACAGTGACAAACTCACCGTAATAGAGCCATTTTACCCCAAAGAGCAGCAGCAGGATCAACGTCCCCAGCCAATAGAGCCCGACAATCAGGGCGAGCCGCGCCGGATCGGCCGGGGCCGGATCCGCCAGCAAGAACGCTCCAAACCCCAAGAGCCCCGCCACCGCTGGCCAATGGCCGAGGCTGCGCGGATAGCGCAGCGGCACCCGCCGCCGCCCGAGCTGCGCCAAAAGCCACCCCGCCCCGGTCCAGGGGTTGAGGCGCCGCCACAGCCCGCCAAACACCCCCTCCCAGGTCACCATCCCCATCCACCAGACGACCCAGATCGTCAGCGGCAGCGGATTGCCCAGCGGATCGCGGCTCCCGCCCCAGCCCGCGGCGAGGAGCGACAGCAGCACCGCCATGGACATCAGGCTCGAACCATGCCGAATATTGAGATTTTTCACAGGCCAGAGCCGCAGCGGGCGAAACAGCCCCCGCGCCATCCGCGCGGGCAGCACCGCCAGCAGGATTATGGTCAGCGCGACGCTCGCGCCCCCGGCAGAGATATAGACATCGGTGGGCAGCAAGAGGACAAACCCCTGCTCGCTGGCATGGGCCCGCGCCATGCCGGGCGTCACCCCGGCCATGGCCAACGCCCCGGCCCGTCCCGCTCCGATCCTGTGCCGCATCCCGGCCCTCGTCTCTGCCCTCATCCGCCCACTATGCGGCGGGGGGACAAAAACGCAATCGTCTCAGCCGCCTCGGATCAGATCATCCTCATCCTCGGTGAGCCGCACGCCAAGCGCATCGGCCCCGTTTTCGAGATGATCCGACAGATGCGGCGTCCCCATCAGGTAATCGATGAGCGGCGCATCCCGGCCCAGCGCCTCTTCGACGGCCTCGGGGATTTCGTCGGTCTGGAAACTGCCGCGCCCGATCCACATGACCACCACGAGGCTCAGAACCTCCTCCTCGGTCATCCGCTCGAACAGGCCGCGAAGCTCGGGGGCCGCGCGGCGTCCCTCGCGCACCATCAACACGACCTGTGCGATCTTGGCGTTGCTGATCTCCAACATCCGCGCCTCCCGGCCCTGGGCCAAAGCTGCACGATCATAGCAGGATTCGCTTGTGAAAGCGCGGCTGATCTGCCGCGCCCCTTGCGCAAGGGTTAACGTGCCCGCCCGGCCAAACCGCCACTGTCGCGTTACCGACGCAATACCGACGTTCTGCCGACCCAGGATTTCGGCGGCTTTCGGGGCAAATCCTAACGCAGCGTCCGGCGTGACATTAACCCTCTGAATGGCCAAGGTATCCCGGCAACCTCAGGAGGCCGCCATGACTGACTACCCGCATCTTCTGTCCCCGCTCGATCTGGGCCATGTCACCCTGCCCAACCGCGTGCTGATGGGCTCGATGCACACCGGTCTCGAGGAAACCAAGGACTGGAATCGGGTCGCCGAGTTCTACGCCACCCGCGCCCGCGGCGGCGTCGGTCTCATGGTCACCGGCGGCATGGCCCCGAACCGCGAAGGCGGGGTTTTCCCCGGCGCGGCGGGGCTCTTCTCGGACGAGGACATCGCCAATCACCGCATCGTCACCGACCGCGTTCATGAGGCTGGCGGCCGCATCGCCATGCAGGTGCTGCACGCCGGGCGCTACGCCTATGGCCCCGAATGCGTGGCCCCCTCGCCGATCAAATCGCCGATCTCTCCCTTCCCGCCGAAAGAGCTCGATGAAGCGGGCATAGAGAAACAGATCAGCGACATCGTCACCGCCGCCACCCGCGCCCGCGAGGCTGGCTATGACGGGGTCGAGATCATGGGCTCCGAGGGCTATTTTATCAATCAATTCCTCGTCACCCACACCAACAAACGCACCGATCGCTGGGGCGGCTCCTATGAAAACCGGATGCGTCTGCCGCTCGAAATCGTGCGCCGCACCCGCGCCGCACTGGGCGAGGATTTCATCATCATCTACCGGCTCTCGATGATCGATCTGGTGCCCAATGGCTCGACCTTCGACGAGGTGATCGAACTGGCGCAGCGCATCGAGGCGGCGGGCGCGTCGATCCTCAACACCGGCATCGGCTGGCACGAGGCCCGCATCCCGACCATCGCCACCTCCGTGCCCCGCGCCGCCTTCACCTGGGTCACCGCCAAGCTGATGGGCAAGGTCTCGATCCCGGTGATCACCTCGAACCGGATCAACACCCCCGCGGTGGCCGAACAGGTGCTCGCCTCGGGCTCTGCCGACATGGTCTCGATGGCCCGCCCCTTCCTCGCCGACCCCGATTTCGTGGCCAAGGCGGCGCGCGGCGAAGCGGACCAGATCGCCCCCTGCATCGCCTGCAACCAGGCCTGCCTCGACCACACGTTTTCCGGCAAGATCAGCACCTGCCTGGTCAACCCCCGCGCCTGCTTCGAGACGGAATTGGTTATCACACCGACCGATGCCCCAAAACGCATCGCCGTCGTCGGCGCCGGCCCCGCCGGCCTCTCCGCCGCCCTCACCGCCGCCCAGCGCGGGCATAAGGTGGCGCTGTTTGATCGCGCCGAAACCATCGGCGGCCAGCTCAACATGGCCCGCCGCATTCCCGGCAAGGAAGAGTTCCACGGGCTGGTCGATTGGTTCGCCACAATGGTCGATCAGGCTGGAATAGAGACGCATTTGGGCCAGGAACCCACAGCCGATACCCTCGCCGCCTATGACGAGGTGATCATCGCCACCGGCGTCCTGCCCCGCGATCCCGACATCCCCGGCCAGGACGGCCCCAACGTGCTGAGCTATATCGACGTGTTGCGCCACAAGGCCCCGGTCGGCAACCGGGTGGCCATCATCGGTGCGGGCGGCATCGGCTTTGACGTGGCCGAATATCTCACCACCGACGACAGCCCCACCGAAGACCTCACCGCCTGGAAAGAGGAATGGGGCATCACCGATCCCGAAACCCATCGCGGCGGGCTCGGTCCCGAAGGCCCGCAACCCGAAGAACCGGTGCGACATGTGACCCTGTTACAGCGCAAAGCCGAGCGGCCCGGCAAACGTCTGGGCAAGACGACGGGCTGGATTCACCGCGCCACGCTGCGCATGAAAGACGTGAAAATGATCGGCGGCGTCAACTACGAACGGATCGATGCCGACGGGCTGCACATCAGCCATGGCGAGGCTCGCGAAAACCCGACCCTGATCGAGGCCGACACCATCGTGCTCTGCGCCGGACAACTGCCTGAACGCAGCCTGGCCGACGCGCTCATTGCCCAGGGGATCACCCCGCATATCATCGGCGGCGCCGATGTCGCGGCCGAGCTTGACGCCAAACGCGCCATTGATCAGGGCACGCGACTCGCCGCGGCGTTCTGAGCTCCTCTTTCTGGTCTTAAATACCCCTCTGCGCCCGATCCGGGGCGCAGGCCTCACGCTTCAGGCGCCGACATCCGGGCCAATGCAATGCAGCGGTTCGGCGCTTTGCTCCACCTCATAAAGCTCTAGCCGCGAGGGATCGCTCTCGAACCGGGCAACGAGACCACGCGCGCCGCGCTCAAAGCTCCAGCATTGCGGCTCATCGAGATGCTCGTAGGTAAAGCAGATGTTGCCGCCCTCCTCATACCAGCGCCCGTCCTGACATTGCCCGTCGAGGACCGACCAGCGCACCCGCCGATTGTCGAGTTATTCCTCGCCCCCATAGGCCGATCCGTCGCGCCCATAGTAAAAGGTCTTGCCGCGCGTATAGGCGTCGAACTCGGCGGCGCTCATGCTCTGCCCGGCAAGCCCGGCGGCAGGCAGTCCAGCGATCGCCCCGATCAGGGCCAGATATGTTGCAACGACACGCATCCTGCCCAAAGCCTGCCAAAGCCCGCCGCCCTTGGCCAATCTTTTCCGCCCAACGCGCCGATTGGGCAAAGCGATGCTCATGTCTCGCCCGCCCAGCGCCGCGCCCGCCCGTCCATCACCCGACGCCAGAGCGGCGGCCAGAGCGCCAGCGCCCCCATCACCGGCACCGGATAGGGTAGCATCGGCATCTCCTCCTCCAGCCGCAGCGCCGGAAAGGGCCGCGACGGGGTCACGTGATGATCGCTATGGCGCGGCGCGTTCACCATGAGCGCCGAGCTATACCAATGCGGGCTGTTCCATGCGTGCCGCGGCCCCACGGGTTCGAGCCTGCCCTGCCCATCGCGCCCCCGGCGCAACCCGTAATGCTGCACATAGTCCGACATATAGATCTGCATCTGTGCATGCAGACACAGCGCCAGATAGATCAGCAGCCCGGCCCGCCCCAACAGCCCCCAAACCACAAGGAGCAGGGCAATCGCCACCGCCCCATAGAGCAGATAGGGATGCCGCCAGAACGGATGACCGGCCCGGCGCAGCATGGCGCTCTCGGCCGCAAACCCCGCGCGAAAACTGCCCAGCGACGCAATCAGCGCATAGCGATAGAACCCCCGCCCGAGACGCGGCGTATTGGGATCGGCCTCGCTGCCCACATGGATATGATGCACCCGGAGATGGGCGCTCGCATGATGCCCGATCAACAGGCTCGAATAGATCAGCCGACCGAGCAGACGCGCCCCCCGCCCCGGCTGATGAATGAGCTCATGCGCCACCGGATGCGAAATCTGCCCAAAGATGAGCCCCGTCGCGAGCCCGAGCGCCAGCTTGCCAAGCCCCGACGCGCCCCCCGTGACCAGCCCACAGAGCACCACAGCCAGCACCACGAAATGCCCGATCCCGAGAACCCAGAGCAACGCCCGCGCCGCCGGAAACTCGGCCCCCGGCGCGGCATTGCCCATATCGCGCGCCACGAGGCGATCCATCCCCGCCACCAGCGCCGTCATATAGACGAGCCCCGCATAGACCCAGCCGCCGCCCAAAACGGCCCCCGCCAGAACCAGCAGCATCGGCGTCATCGTGGCTATGGCAAACAAGATCATCGCGCGCGCGGCCCCTCTCAGATGACGGCGCAATCCCCTGCGCCTATCGGAAACATTCGGTCATTTATCGGCACGTTATCGGGGATTCACCGGCTTGCCCAACGAATCTGAGGGCATTTACGTCGCATTTGACATCGCACGCCCCCAATCGCTGCGGCTATTGCTGGCGCAACCAAGATCGAAGGAACCGGATAATGGCACTGGATGAACGCAAGGGTGTATGGAAATCGGGCAAAGGCAAGGGCCGCACCACGCCCAAGGGCCGTCAGCTCGACGATCAGGCGTGGGACGAGGTGCGCGCGCTGCTCGGCGACCGTCCGCGCCGCCGCGATCTGCTGATCGAGTTTCTGCACCTGATCCAGGATGCCTATGGCCATCTCTCCGCCGCCCATCTGCGCGCCCTGGCCGAAGAGCTGCGCGTCGCCCAGGCCGAGATCTACGAGGTCGCGACCTTCTACGCCCATTTCGACGTGGTCAAAGAGGGCGAGACACCGCCGCCCGCCCTGACCATCCGGGTCTGCGATTCGCTGGCCTGTGAGCTCGCCGGCGCGGAGCAGCTCAAATCGGCACTGGAAAGCGGCCTCGACCCGGCCGAGGTCCGCGTGCTGCGCGCGCCCTGCATGGGCCGTTGCGACACCGCGCCGGTGCTCGAACTGGGTCACAACCATATCGACCACGCCACCCCGGAAAAAGTCGAGGCGGCCATCGCGGTGGGCGACACCCATGCCCATCTGCCCGACTATCAGACGCTCGACGCCTACCGCGCCGAGGGCGGCTATGCCCGCCTCGCCGAGATCCGCGACGGCGGTGATTTCGAAACCATCCAGCAGACGCTGCTCGATGCCGGTCTGCGCGGTCTTGGCGGGGCAGGCTTCCCCTCGGGCCGCAAATGGGGCTTTGTCCGCGCCGCCCAAGGCCCGCGTTACCTCGCCGTGAATGGCGACGAGGGCGAGCCGGGCACGTTCAAGGACCGCTACTACCTCGAACGCACGCCGCATCTCTTCCTCGAAGGCATGCTGATCGCCGCCTGGGCGGTCGAGGCCGAAACCTGCTTTATCTACATGCGCGACGAATATCCCGCCGTGCTCGAGATCCTCGCCCGCGAAATCGCAGCCCTCGAAGAGGCGGGTCTCGTGGCCCCGGGCTATATCGACCTGCGCCGTGGCGCCGGCGCCTATATCTGCGGCGAAGAAAGCGCGATGATCGAATCCATCGAGGGCAAGCGCGGCCTGCCCCGGCACCGCCCGCCCTTCGTGGCGCAGGTCGGCATCTTTGGCCGCCCGACCCTCGTCAACAACGTCGAAACCCTGCTCTGGGTCGCCCGCGTGCTGCGCGAAGGCCCGGAAATCCTCTCGGGCGTGGAAAAGAACGGCCGCAAGGGCCTGCGCTCTTTCTCGGTCTCGGGCCGCGTGAAGAACCCGGGCGTGCATCTGCTGCCCGCCGGCTCGACCATGCAGGACATCATCGAGGCCTGCGGCGGCATGCTCGACGGTCACAGCTTCAAGGCCTATCAGCCCGGCGGCCCCTCGGCTGGCCTGCTGCCCGCCTCGATGTCCGACATCCCGATGGATTTCGACGTGCTGCAGGAACATGGCACCTTCATCGGCTCGGCCGCCATCGTGGTGCTCTCGGACCGCGACAGCGCCCGCGACGCGGCGCTCAACATGCTGCGCTTCTTCGAAGACGAAAGCTGTGGCCAATGCACCCCCTGCCGGGTCGGCTGTGAAAAGGCGGTCAAGCTGATGCAGGCCGACACCTGGGATCAGCCGCTTCTGGAAGAGCTCTGCACCGCCATGGCCGATGCCTCGATCTGCGGTCTGGGTCAGGCCGCGCCGAACCCGATCCGCCTCACGATGAAGCATTTCCCCGACGAGATCTGATCTCGAAAAGCTCTGGACAGGAAGGGCCCGCCTTTCCTGTCCGCCTCACGCCTCGGCCCTTTACGCCACCGACCGGGCCGTCCCCACGGGCGGCGCGATCAGCCCCAATTCCTCGCGATGCGCCTCGAACTCGGCCCGCGACAGGATCGGCAGCGCCGCAGGATAGGGGTTGCCGGTGACAAACCGCCCCCTCTCCCAGGCCTGCCCGATCCGGGGAAAGGCGCGGAACAGATCCGCCCGCATCCGCTCCTCCATATGGCGCAGCGATTGCGCACCGGGTTTGAACGTCTCCGCCCACATGCCGCAGACATTCACCACCTCATGCACCCGCGTCAGCAGGTGAAAGATCTCAACCCGCCGCCCATCCGCGATGAACCGGCAGCCGCGCAGCCCCTGTTCGGCCAGAAACTTCACCTTCACCAGCCGCTGCTGCCCGGCCACACAGAGCGCGAGCCGATGCTGCACCGTGACCAAAACCGCCTCGCGATTGCCAAAGGCGTCGCGCGGAATGCAGACGAGCCGATTGTCCGGCCCCGCGCCCCCCGCGCCAATCTCGGCCCGGATCACGCTCTGCCCGACCCAGCGCAGCCGCGCCACCCCGCCGCGCAGCACCTGCACCGCATCGCCCCGGCGCAGCGCCTCCACCGCGACCGGCCCCCGGTCCGAGGCAATCCGCGTGCCCCGCGCATAGCAGATGGTCTGCAAATAGACATCGTCATCGCTGCGCCCGCCAAACTGCGTGTCATCGACGAAAAACGGTGAATTCTGCGCCTGGAATGATCCCTGCGACAGCAACAACGCCACGTTCTGGCCGGTCTGATCCTTGCCCGTCGCGGTCAGCGTGCCCTTTTGCTGCGGCGTGCCACTGCTCTCCGACCCGTTGCGCGTCTGCCCGACCACCGCGTTGTTCACCTGATAGATGGTGCCGCCGATGGTGATGGTAAAGGAAATCACATCCCCCTCTTCGAGCAAGCCGGGATTGCCATCCTCCGCCGCCCAGATCGTCGCCGCGCCGCGCACCCCGTCATGATCGGGAAGATGCACCCGGAGGCTGCTATTCTGCGGATGGGTCGTGTTGTAATTGCTGCCGGTCGCCACCGACGCGTACATCTGGCTCGTGTTCAGCAGAACGGGCATGACCTGACAACTCTACTCCACCTGACCGCACAGCAGACATCCCTCCAACGCCACGCGAAGGATGCCCCCGACAGTCTGACCGAGAAAGCTTTCCAGAGCCTTTACGAGATCAGAGATTTTCGCGCGCCTCTCCCACGGGGCACACCGGGACTGCCGCGATCATCGCCGCAAGCTATTCCGCCGCGATGGCCAGCGGCGCCACCACCGGCGCAAGCAAGCCGAGAGCGCCCGCCTCGCGTCTGAACCGCGCCCGCGACGCCATCGGCAGCGCCGAAGGATAGGGATCGCCCGTCTCGAACCGCCCCCGGTCCCAGGCGCGCCCCAACCTCGGGAAATGCTCGAAAATCTCCTGCCGCATCGCCGCCGGCATCTGGCTCAGCGAATAGAGCCCCGGCTGAAACGTCTCGGACCACATGCCGCAAATGTCGATCACCTCATGCCGTGTGGTCAGCAGATGATAGATCTCGACCGGCCGCCCATCGTCCACAAAGCGACAGCCGCCAATCCCCTCTTCCGCCAGAAACTTGGCCTTGATCAGCGCCGCCTCACCGCCAAGCGCCAGCGCCAGCCGATGCTGCACCGTGACGAACACCGCCTCGCGATTGCCAAAGGCACCGCGCGGAATGCGCACCAGCCGGGTGTCGCCCTGCCCCGCATCGCGGCCATTCCGCGCCCGGATCACCTGATGCCCGACCCAGCGCAGCCGCGCAGAGCCGCCGCCCAGCACCCGCACCCGGTCGCCCCGCCGCAACTCTTCGACCCGGGCGGGGCCGTCATCGGTTTCGACCCGGGTGCCGCGCGCATAGCAGATGGCCTTGAGGAACACATCATCGCCGCCATGGCCGCCAAACTGCGTGTCATTCACAAAGAAGGGAGAGTGCCGCTCTTGGAACGGGCCCTGCGACAGCAAGAGCGCGACATTCTTGCCATTCTGATCCGTGCCGGTCGCGGTCAGATGGCCCTTTTGCGCTGGCTCGCCGGATGCTTCCGCCCCGTCCCGAGACTGGCCCACGACCGCACGATCCACGACATAGGTATCGCCGCCAATGGTGATGGTGAAAGAGATGATATCCCCGGCCTCGAGCAGCCCGGGATTGCCATCATCCACCGCACGAATGGTGGCCGCCCCCTGCTCCGCATCATGATCCGGCAGGTGCACCGGGATCGAGTTATTCTCGGGATGACGGGTGTTGTAATTGCTGCCAGTCGCCACGGAGGCGTACATTTGGCTTGCATCGAGCAAAACGGACATACGAGCACGGACTCCAACCGATAAACCTCGCGTCCTCTCAACGACTGCCCGCCGCGCAACTCTTCAACTCAGATCACGGGGGCCTTCGCACACGGCCCCTCTCATTCCTGTTCGTAGGCTATCGTCCGGTTTGTGACACAACAATGACACCATTCGGCCCGATTTCACGCCGCAAGATTAAGAAATTGAATTCAAAACGAATTAAATTTCGCCCCAGACTTCCACTGTTTCGCAATCGCCAACAATCCCTCGCCTTGGGCGGGATCGTTCCCAAAACCATCATCCTCCAATCCCCGCCCTAAGCGCCCCCTATGCGCCCCCTGTGCACCCCAGACCAACGCCCTAGCTTGCTCTCTAAGGGGGGGCCGGACCGCTCCGGCCCTTTCAAATCCCGCGCAACCGGATTAGGTGATAAGGAACAGCGAAAGGGGCCGGAAATGGCGTTCTTCAAAAAACTCAAGAGCAAGCTTTTCAAATCCTCCTCGAAACTCGAGGAAGGTCTCGACGCGATTGTCGGCGATGGCGGCAGCGAAGAGGCGATCGTCACCGACACCGCCCAGACCTCTGCCGCGCCCGACCCCACAGCCCCGCCGCCCCCCGACACTGTGCCTGCGCCCGAGCCAAGCCCGGCCCGCCCGTCCGAGCCCGATGTGACCCCCACGCCCGAGCCCGAGCAGATCCCCGATCCCGCGCCGGACGTCACCCCCACACCCGAGCCGACCCCGGTCCCCGATCCCGCGCCCGACACCCACCCGACGCCGGACCCGGAGCCCACGCCCGAGCCGGACACCATCCCGCTGCCCGATCCGACCCCGGCCCGCCCGCCAGAGCCCGGCCCCGACATCACCCCGCCGCGCGATCCGGCCCCCGGGGCCCCGCCCATCGAGGCCCCGCCCCCGCCGCCCTCGCCCGCGATGCCGGAGACCCCGATCAAACCCGCCCTGCCGGGCGACAGCACCTTGGTGGAGCCGCCGACAGATACGCCCGCCGTCCCTGCCGCAGCAGCAGCCCCGGCCGCCAAACCCGGCCTGCTGGGCCGACTTCTGGGCCGTGGCGACAAAGCCACCGTCATGCGCCGGGCGCTTGACGACGACATGCTCGAACAGCTCGAAGAGCTGCTGATCACCGCCGATATGGGGGTCGACACCGCCCTGCGCGTCACCGCCAACATGGCCGAGGGCCGCATGGGCAAAAGGCTCTCGACCCAGGAGATCAAGGAACTCCTCGCCGCCGAGATCGCCCGCATCATGGAACCCGTCGCCCGCCCCATGCCGCTCTATACCAAGAGCCCGCAAGTGGTGCTGGTGGTGGGCGTCAACGGCTCGGGCAAGACCACCACCATCGGCAAGCTCGCCAGCCAGTTCAAGGCGGCGGGCAAATCCGTGGTCATCGCCGCGGGCGACACGTTCCGCGCCGCCGCCGTGGAACAGCTTCAGGTCTGGGGCGACCGCGCCGGCGTGCCGGTGCTGACCGCGCCCGAAGGCTCTGATCCCGCCAGCCTCGCCTTTGACGCCATGGACCGCGCCCAGCGCGACGGCGCCGATCTTCTGATGATCGACACCGCCGGGCGGCTGCAAAACCGCGCCGACCTGATGGAAGAGCTGGCCAAGATCGTCCGCGTCATCCGCAAAAAGGACGAAACCGCGCCGCATAACACGCTGCTCGTGCTCGACGCGACCACCGGTCAGAACGCGCTCTCACAGGTCAAGACCTTCCAGGAGCTCGCCGATGTCTCGGGCCTCGTGATGACCAAGCTCGACGGCACCGCCAAGGGCGGCGTGCTGGTGGCGCTGGCGGATAAGTTCGGCCTGCCGATCCACGCCATCGGCGTCGGCGAACAGATCGACGATCTCGCGCCCTTTGATCCCGAAGATTTCGCCGCCGCGCTCACCGGGCTGGAGGCGTGACCGGATGACCGCGCCTAGCGCGTGCCCATCCACCGTTCCACCACATGCAGACTGAGCAACACCAGCACCACGATCCCCGTGGCCATCGCCGCGAGCGGCATCTGCCCCGCGCCGCAGGCGAGGCCAATCGCCCCCGCAAGCCAGAGCGACGCGCCGGTGGTGATATTGCGCACCTGCCCCTTCGAGGTGAAAATGATCCCCGCCGCGAGAAAGGCGACCCCCGCCGTCACCGCCTCCACCAGACGCAGCGGATCGACGCGCAGCGCCTCGCTGTCGCCAAAGGGCAGATTGGCCAGCTGCTGACTGATGATGATAAAGAGCGCCGCCGCCATCGAAACGAGCATATGGGTCCGCAGACCCGCCGGTTTCTCGCGCCGCTCGCGCTCATATCCGATGATCCCGCCCAGAACGACCGCCGCCACGAGCCGCGTCCCCGCCACCAAGGGCGGCACGCTCGAAAACGTCCCGTTCAGCTCTTCAATGATCACATCCAACATGGCGCAGGCCTTTTCCGCAGGGCGTAGGAGATAAACTAGTGAGCGACTGGCTGATATCAATGGAAGGCACCGAGGCGGGCCATCAGGCGGCGCTCATCCTCGCCCTCTCGGCGGCCTTCCTGCACGCGGTCTTTGGCGCGCTCCAGAAGGGCCGCTACGATCCCTGGCTCGCCCGCGGAGCCATCGACGTCTGGATGGTGGTGATCGCGGCGCCTTTCGCGCTCTTCGTCGTGCCCTGGCCCGAACCGCATATGTGGCCGCTCTTTGCCGGGGGCGTGGTGATCCATGTCATCTACAAATTCCTGCAGGCCATGGCCTATAGCCGGGGCGCCTATACGGTGGTCTACCCGGTGGTGCGCGGGGCGGGCCCGCTCTTTACGGTGATCGGCGCCTATCTGATCTTTCGCGAGAGCTTTACCCTGATCCAATGGCTCGGCGTGGCGGTGCTTCTGGCGGGGATCTTCGGCCTTGCGGTCTATAACCTGATCTTTCTCACCGTGGACCGCGAACGCCTGCCGATGGCCTTGATGCTGGCGGCGATGACCGGGCTCTTTGTCGCCATCTACACCACCTATGACGCCTATGCGATCCGCGCCACCGCCGACCCGTTCACCTTTCTCGCGTGGTTCTTCATGTTCGAAGGCATGACCATGCCGCCCATCGCCTATCGGCACTGGCGACGGATGGAGACACGCCCGCCACTGCGGCCTTTGTTCACACGGGGCTTGATTGGGGCCTTCGTCGCCTTCATGTCCTTCGGGTCGATCATGCTTGCCACACGGCTCGACAAGGTGGGCGAGGCGGCGGTGCTGCGCGAAACCTCGGTGGTCTTCGCGGCGCTGATCGGCTGGCTCGTCCTGCGCGAAACCGTGGGGCCGCGCCGCATCGCGCTCATGGTGCTGATTGCGCTTGGCGCTGTAATCGTGGAAATGGGGGGCTGATGCCCCGTAGAGGAGACCGCCCAATGGCCGAGAAGAAAATCAACGGCGCCCTGAAGACCGCGCTCGAACTGGGCCCGATCGCGGCGTTCTTCGTCGCCTATCTCTGGCTCAAGGACGAGGTCTTCATCATCGGCGGCACTGAATACGACGGCTTTGTCGTGGTCACCGCGGGCTTTATCCCGGTCTTCCTCGCCTCTATCGCGGCGCTCTGGTGGCTCACCGGTCACCTGTCGCGGATGCAGGTGGTCACGGCGGTGCTCATCGTCGTCTTTGGCGGGCTCAGTGTCTGGTTCAACGATCCCCGCTTCTTCAAGATGAAGCCGACGATCATCTACCTCCTCTTCGGCGGCGTGCTCGGCGCGGGCCTCCTGCGCGGCCAATCCTACCTGCAATCGCTGATGGACGGGCTGATGCCGCTCACCCATGAAGGCTGGATGATCCTGACCCGCCGGCTGATGATCTTTTTCTTCGGCCTCGCCATCCTCAACGAAGTGATCTGGCGCAGCATGACCGAAGAAACCTGGGTCTATTTCAAGACCTTCGGCCTGACGGCGGCGATCTTTCTCTTCTTCATCACCCAGGGCAAGGTCTTCTCAGCCCATTCCACCGAAGAGAAAAAAGAGGGCGACTAACCCCCACGCTCAGGCCCCACGCCAGGTCTCGCCCAGAGGGCTGGCCGCCCCCCGCCCCCGCCAGAGCCGCGACCAGCGCGGGTCCTGCTGATCGGCCACCGCATCGATGAGCGTGGCCAGCGTCGGCCCGCCCCCCTCGCGCAACAGCCGCGCATAAAACCCGAGCAGCCCGGGCCGCGTATAGGTCGACCAGTGACAGGCCATCGCCGCCTCATGCGACATCGGCACCCCGGCCCGGCCCAGCGCCCGGCGCACATCCGCATGATCGATCTGAAGGCTGCGCAGATTGCCCGCCTCCGGGATGCCCTCGCTCATCGCCCGCTCGCCGCGCCACGGCGCACCCATCACCAGCTCGAACAAGAGATCGAAAATATCGTTCTCGCGGCTCGTGACATTGAACACTTCGGCCCGCCGCCCGGCCGGTGTGGCCAGCGCCCGCGCCGCAGGCCCGCGCAGCTCTGCCGCCGACAACAGGATCGCCCGGTCAAACCCGGCCTCGGCCCGCGACGCCGCCGCCAGCGCCGAGAGCACCACCCGTGCGCCCAGCGAATGCGACACCGCATGCACCGGCCGCCCCGGCGCCCGCGCCCGGATCATCTCCACCAGCTGCGCCAGCATCCGCCCCGCCTCGCCGGCCCGCCGATAGGCCTGCCAGAGACTGCCGCGCGCCGACCAGCCAAAGGAAATCGCCACCCCCTCGCCCTCGGCCCCCTGCCCAAAGCCGAGACCGCGCGGCCAGCTGTGCTGCCCGACCCAGCCCGGACAATCGGGATCGAGCGCGCCAAGCGTGCGATGCGGACAATGGCGCTCACGCCCCGGCTGATATTTGTAGCCATGGACGAGAACGATCACCGGCCCCGCCCGCCCCGCCGGATCGGCCAGCGCCGCATCGAGGGCCAGTCCGAGCGCCGCACCGGACGCCGCACTGGGCGCCGCACTGGGCGCGACATCCGCCCCGTGCAACTGGGGCCCTTGCGGCGTGGCATCTATGGACAAGACCGGCATCTGCGGGCACTCCCACTACATCTTGTGGAGAACCCCTAGCTGCGCCACACGACACCCGTGTAAAACCTCTGTATCGGCCCTGTGACACTGTTGACCTGCAACAGGTGATTTTATATCTCCATCCACATCGTGGCGATTTGTTACCGGATTGCGGGCCACGTTAATCCCTCCGCTAAAAGGTCAGGACCAAGGCCCCCTTGCGCTTGACCGCAACGGGGCTTTTTCATTGGGCGATATGCCCGGAGGTCGAGAGATGAGCAAAGACTGGAACAAACGCACGAAACTGGTCCATGGCGGCACCCGCCGCAGCCAGTATAACGAGGTGAGCGAGGCGATCTTCCTCACCCAGGGTTTTGTCTATGACAGCGCCGAACAGGCCGAAGCCCGCTTTCTCGAAACCGGGCCGGATGAATTCATCTATGCCCGCTATGGCAACCCCACCGTCGCCATGTTCGAAGACCGCATCGCGGCGCTCGAAGGTGCCGAAGCGGCCTTTGCCACCGCCAGCGGCATGGCCGCCGTCTCGGCCGCGCTGACCGCCTCGCTCAAGGCGGGCGATCACGTGGTCGCGGCGCGGGCGCTCTTTGGCTCGTCGCTCTATGTGCTCGAGGAGCTGCTCGGCCGTTTTGGCGTCGAGGTGACATTCGTCGACGGGCTCGATCTCGACCAGTGGCGCGATGCCATCCGCCCCGACACGGCGCTCGTCTTCTTTGAAACCATCGCCAACCCGACGCTCGAAGTGATCGACCTGCCCGCCGTGGCCGAGCTCGCCCATGCGGTCGGCGCCCGGGTCATGGTCGACAATGTCTTTGTCACCCCGGTCCACAGCCGCGCGCTCTCGCAAGGGGCCGATGTGGTGATCTATTCCGCCACCAAACATATCGACGGCCAAGGCCGCGCGCTCGGCGGCGTGATCCTCGGCTCGGAAGAGTACATCCGCAAGGTGATCGAACCCTATATGAAACATACCGGCGGGGCGATGTCGCCCTTCTCGGCCTGGGTCATGCTCAAGGGGCTGGAGACCATCGCCCTGCGCGTCCGCGCCCAGATCGAAGGCGCCACCCGCCTCGCCGAGGCGCTGCAGGGTCATCCGAAACTGGCCCGCGCCATCTATCCCGGCCACCCGGACCATCCGCAACACGCGCTGGTGATGCGCGACATGGGCATGGGCGGCACGGTGATCTCGCTCGATCTCAAGGGCGGGCAGGAGGCGGCCTTCCGCTTTCTCAACGCGCTGAACATCGCGGTGATCTCGAACAATCTCGGCGATGCGAAATCCATCGCCACCCATCCCGCGACCACCACCCATCAGCGGCTCAGCGACGAGCAGAAGGTGACGCTCGGCATCACCCCCGGGCTCGTGCGTTTTTCGGTCGGCATCGAAGACCCCGAGGATCTGCTCGCCGATGTGCTGGCCGCGCTCGACGCCGCCTGAGGCCAGCCGCGCGCAGGGGTATTTGTCACCAGAAAGAGACCGGGGGCCCGCCACCTATGGCCCCCGGCGCGACCACGCGATAGGGTCGCGCCATGACTGAGACCGCGCTGACATATTCCGACGATCAGGCCGAGGCCCATGACCGCATCGCCGAGGCGCTGCGCGCGGTCGGCGTCGATCTCGAAGAGGGGCTTTTGACGCCGCCCGGCGAGGCCAAGGAACAGGTCATGGCGGTGATCGGCAAGGCCGGCTCGGGCAAGACCCTGCTGCTCGCACAGCTCTACCGCGCCCTCGAGGATGCGGGTGTCGATGTGGTCTCGGGCGACTGGGAGGGCAAGCGCCGTCGCGAACGCCGCACCCTCGCCATTCTCGCCCCCACCAACAAGGCCGCCAGCGTGCTGCGCATGCGCGGCGTGCCCGCCACCACCATTCACCGCATCCTCTATACCCCGGTCTATGACCCGGAATATGAACGGATCGCCGAATGGCTCGCGGGCAATGGCGACCGGCCCGAGATCGAAGGGCTCACCGATCAGGCGCTCGACCGGGCGCTGGCCTTTTACCAGAACAACAAATCGATCCCCGGCGCCCTCGCCGCCGCCGGGCTGCGCGGCTCGGATTTCATCACCGGCTGGAAGCGCCGCGACGATCCGCTCGACATCGGCTTTGTCGACGAGGCCTCGATGCTCGACAAGAAGCAGTTCGACGATCTGCGCGAGATCTTTCCGACGCTGCTGCTCTTTGGCGACCCGGCCCAGCTCGCCCCGGTCAACCAATCCGGCGCCATGGTGTTCGAGAGCCTGCCCGACCCGGCCAAGCTCACCCTCAACCGCATCCACCGTCAGGAGGCCGACAACCCGATCCTCGATCTCGCCCATGCGCTGGCCGATCCAGCGCTGCAATTCCACGATTTCGAACAGATGATCGAGGACAAGGCCCGCGCCGACGACCGGGTCCGCTATGCCCAGCGGGTCGAGGTCGATCTCATGGCGCGCTCGCCGGTGCTGGTCTGGCGCAACGCCACGCGCATCAGGCTGATCAACGCCTTTCGCGCTGTCCATGGCGCCCCCGAGACCGAGCTTCTGGCCGGCGAGCCGCTGATTTGCGACGGGCTCGAGCTGCCGCTCAAACACCGCAAGAAACGGCTCGATCTCGAGGCGCGCGGCCTCATCAAAGGGGCGCAGGTGATCTATCTCGGGCCGGGCCGCAAACCGGGGTTTTCCCGCCTCCATGTGATCGGCGCCGAGGACCCGCAGCTGAGCGCCGCCTCCATCGTCAAGATCGAGAAACCCGACGAGGAAGAGCCCTTCATCCCCTTTGCCGCCCGCATGGGGGCGACCTTTCTGCATGGCGCGGCGGTCACCATCCACAAGGCGCAAGGCAGCCAATGGCCCGAGGTGCAGGTCTTTGCCCCCGATCTCTATGCCGCCGCCCGCATGGGCCGCAGCGAGGCCGGACAGCCGCTGTGGAAACGGCTCGCCTATGTCGCCATCACCCGGGCCGAGGAACGGCTCTACTGGGTGGTGCGCAACCGGCTGGCGAAACCGAGCTATGAGCTGCGCACCGACGATCTGCGCGCCGCCCCGGTGGCGCTCGAACTGGAACCGCAAGAGGAGCCCACCGCATGACCCAAGAGACCCGCAGCCTGCTAATCACCGGCGCAAGCTCTGGCATCGGCCGTGCCACCGCCGAGATGTTTCTCGACGCGGGCTGGCAGGTCGGGCTCGTCGCCCGCCGCGCCGACCGTCTCGAAGAGATGGCCGCCAGCCACGCCAAGGCCATCGCCCTGCCCGCCGATGTGACCGACGCCGAGGCCATGCGCGCCGCCTTCGACCGTTTCATCGACCAGACCGGGCGGCTCGATGTGCTCTTCAACAATGCCGGGATTTTCGGCCCCATGGGCCCGATTGACGAGGTGCCGCTCGACGGGCTCGATCAGGTGCTCAACGTCAACATCCGCGGCATGTTCATCGCGGCCCAGCTCGCCTTTGGCCAGATGCGCCGCCAGGACCCCAAGGGCGGCCGGATCATCAACAACGGCTCAATTTCCGCCCATAGCCCGCGCCCCGGATCGACCTGCTACACGCTCTCAAAACACGCGATCACCGGCCTCACGCGGAGCCTCTATCTCGACGGGCGCGCCCATGGCATCGCCTGCGGTCAGATCGACATCGGCAATGCCGAGAGCGAGATCGTCAGCGATCTCAAATCGCATCAGCCCGACATGGCGACCATGGATGTGGCCCATGCCGCGCGCTCGGTGCTGCATATGGCGGATATGCCGCTCTCGGCCCATGTGCCCTTCATGACGGTGATGGCGACGCAGATGCCCTATATCGGCCGCGGCTAAAGGCTGCGGGCTGCCCCTCAGGCCGCCCGTTCGACCAGCGGCTTGTGGTTCTTCTGATGCCGCGCCGCGAGCCGCTTCATCGCGCGGCCGGTCTCTGGCACGAACCGCGCCATGCGGATCGTCACCCCGGGCAGCGCTAGGTCCGGGAACAGCTGATAGAGCTCGCCCACCGCCGCCGGTCCCAGACTGGCGAGCGCCTGCGGCCCGGGATAGAGGCTCTCGGTCTCGGCATCATTGGAAAAGAGGATCTCATGCTGATCGAAGAGCAGGTGAAAATAGGTCACCTCCTCGGCCTCGCTCTCGGCGCTGATCCCCGGCAGCCCGACGAGCCGATGCGCCGGCACGAGAACCTCTGATTGGCCAAACATCCGCTCTGCGATCCGCGACCGGACGAGGACCCGGTGCTGCCGCGACACCAGAAGATCGCCGCTCGGCAGCCCCGCCCCAAGCGCCCCTTGCGCGATCCGCACCGGGCAGAGCTTGGGCGCGCGGCGCAGCGCCTCAGGCCCGAGCCGCCGCTCCCCGATCCAGCGCAACGGCTGCGCCCCGTGATCCGCCGTCAGGACCAGATCGCCGATCACGAGATCCTCGATGGCCCGCTTGCCCTGCGGCGTCTCGATCAACGTGCCCTTGGTGAAACAGACCACGCCGGTGGTCTCGAAATTCTGCGACTGGCTGTTTTGCGACTGCGACTGGGTGACGAGCTGATCATTGCCCTTACCACCGTCGAGCTTGCCCACCGACGCGCCGGAACCGAGCTGCACCCGGTCATCGCCCTGACCCGCGTCGATCTCCTTGATCGTGGCATTGTCGCCGACCCGGATACTGTCATTGCCGCCCTCGGTCTTGATCTCGTCGAGAACGGTGAAATCATCGCCCGCCGTGACCGTATCGACGCCGGTTTTCGACCCCTCGTATTTGTCGATGGTGACCCGGTCCCCGGCGACAAAGGTCACGGCCTCGGCATCATCGGCCTTGAACTTGACCTCGCTCAGATCGACATCGTCGAGCACGAGGATCACCGGGCTAAGCCCGTCCTTTATCTCGACATCGAAATCATTGGGATTGCTCTCGCGAAAGAGGATCTCGAACTGCGCCGGCCCGCCATCCGCGGCTTCGAATTTGATGTCGTCGTCAGCAGACGGGTCGATGATGACCTGATCGCCATCTTCAACATAGATCGTGTCGCCAGCATTGATCTCGTTCGGGCCAAGGCTCTCTTGATCCTTGGCCACGACAACATAGGTCGCCATCCGAAGTCCTGCCCATCCCTCTTGCCGCTCATTTGTCCATGCGGAGAGGTATTCTCTTTAAACCCGGGTATTTACCCTCAAATTTAGGCAAATCAAGGGCAACCCTTGGGTGTAGCCATGACCTCTCTGCAACCCCGACATCGCCGCGCCGGGACGGGCCGTGATCGCCCCCCGATCAAGCAGAGGCCAAATGCAAAAAGGGCGGGGAAATCCCCGCCCTTTGCAATGACTTGATGGCAACGCTCACTCCGCCGGGATGGCCTCGGGCAGCTCGATCGGATGGGCGAGCTTGTTGAGCATCTCTTTCGGCACCACCTGCACGAATTTGGATTTCTCCACATCCCAATGCTGCAGGATCTGCTTGGCCTTGGCGCTGCCGGTCTCTTCGACATGGCGCTCGATCAGCTCTTCGAGCTGCTGCATGTAATGACCCTCCTGCACCGGGCAGGTGATCACGGTCTCGCGGTTGAGCATGAGCTCGGTCGCGCCCTCGGGATCATAGAGATATGCCATGCCGCCGGTCATGCCCGCGCCAAAGTTGGCGCCGATCCGGCCAAGGATCACCGCGACACCGCCGGTCATATATTCACACCCGTTGGTGCCACAGCCCTCGATCACCACTTTCGCGCCCGAGTTGCGCACGCCGAACCGTTCGCCCGCACGCCCCGCCGCAAAGAGATAGCCATCGGTCGCGCCATAGAGCACCGTGTTGCCGATGATCGTGTTCTCGCTCGCCTCCAGCGGGCTCATCATTGCCGGGCGCACCACGATGGTGCCCCCCGACAGGCCCTTGCCGACATAGTCATTGGCATCGCCCGACACTTCGAGCTTGAGCCCCGGCGCCGCAAAGGCCCCCAAGGACTGCCCCGCCGAGCCGGTGAGCTTGACCGTCAGGTGGTTCGGCTGCAGCGCATTGCGCATGCCGAAATTGCGCACGATATGGCTGCTGACGCGGGTGCCCACGGTGCGATGCGTGTTCTGCACCGCATAGTGAAGCTGCATCTTCTCGCCATCGTTGAGGAAGCGTTGCGCATCGCGCACGATCTCCGCATCGAGCGTATCAGGCACCTCGTTGCGGCCCCGGTTGCGGTCGAGGCTGAGCCCCGCGCTGCCATCCACCGTGATCAGCATCGGGTTAAGGTCGAGATCGTCGAGATGCGCGCTGCCCCGGCTGACCTGGGTCAGCAGATCGGCCCGCCCGATGACCTCGTCGAGGCTCCGCGCGCCAATCGAGGCGAGGACTTCACGCACTTCCTGCGCATAGAAGGTGATGAGGTTGACCACCTTATCGGCATTGCCGGTGAACTTGTCGCGCAGCGCCTCGTCCTGGGTACAGACGCCGACGGGACAGGTGTTCGACTGGCACTGACGGACCATGATACAGCCCATCGCGATGAGCGCGGCAGTGCCGATGCCATATTCCTCGGCCCCCATCATCGCCGCCATGACGATGTCGCGCCCGGTGCGCAGCCCGCCATCGGTGCGCAGCGTCACCCGGTCGCGCAGGTTGTTCATCGCCAGAACCTGATGCGCCTCGGTGAGGCCCATCTCCCACGGCAGACCGGCATATTTGATCGAGGTCGCCGGGCTCGCCCCGGTGCCGCCATTGTGGCCCGAAATGAGGATCACATCCGCCTTGGCCTTGGCCACACCGGCGGCAATCGTGCCGACACCGGATTGCGCCACCAGCTTGACGGTGACCTTGGCACGCGGGTTGATCTGCTTGAGATCATAGATCAGCTGCGCAAGGTCCTCGATGGAATAGATGTCGTGATGCGGCGGCGGGCTGATGAGCGTGACGCCCTTGGTCGAATGCCGCAGCCGCGCGATGAGATCGGTGACCTTCATCCCCGGCAGCTGACCGCCCTCGCCGGGCTTGGCCCCCTGCGCCACCTTGATCTCGAGCTCTTCACAATGGTTGAGATACTCGGCCGTGACCCCAAACCGCCCCGAGGCGACCTGCTTGATCTTGGCGCTCGGGTTGTCGCCATTGGGCTCCGGCGTGAAATGCGCCGGATCTTCGCCGCCCTCGCCGCTGTCCGACTTGGCGCCAATCCGGTTCATCGCCACGTTGAGCGTCTTATGCGCCTCCGGTGACAGCGCCCCAAGGCTCATCCCCGGCGTGACAAAGCGTTTGCGGATCGCCGTGACGCTCTCCACCTCTTCCAAAGGCACCGCCTCGCCCATCGGCTTGATCGCCATCAGGTCGCGGATATGGATCGGCGGGTTGGCCTGCATCGCCGCCGAATAGCGCTTCCAGAGCTCATAGCTCGCCGCATTGCACGCCGCCTGCATGAGATGCATGTTCTGCGCGCCCCAGGCATGGGTCTCGCCCGTCTTGCGCGCCTTGTAGAACCCGCCAATCGGAAGCACATCGCCACCGCGATAGGCCTGCGCATGCACGGCTTCGAGCTTGGCCTGAATGCCGCTGACCCCGATGCCGCTGATCCGGCTCATGAGACCGGGGAAGAACTCGGCGCACATCGCCCGGCTCAGACCCACCGCCTCAAAGTTGAGACCGCCGCGATAGGAGGAAATCACCGAAATCCCCATCTTCGACATGATCTTGAGCAGACCCTGGTCAATCGCATTGCGATAGCGCGCCACCGCCTCGGTGAGGCTGCCATCGATGAGACCGCGATTGATCCGGTCGGCGATGCTGTCCTCGGCGAGATAGGCGTTGACCACCGTCGCACCGGCCCCGATCAGCACCGCGAAATAATGCGGGTCGATACATTCCGCCGACCGCACGTTGAGCGAACAGAAGGTCCGAAGCCCCTTGCGCGTCAGGTGACTATGCACCGCGCTGGTGGCGAGGATCATCGGCATCCCGACGCGGCCCTCGCTCACATTTTGATCGGTGAGCACCAGATGCCCGGAGCCCGAGCGCACCGCATCCTCGGCCTCGGCCCGGATCCGTTCAAGCCCACGGCGAAGCGCCCCCGGTCCCGGCTCAAAGCTACAGTCGATCTGACCGACCTCAGCGTTGAAATGCTTCTGCAGCTCATCCCATTGCGCATTGCCGACGAACGGGCTGTCGAGCACCAGAATCTCGGTCTGGCTGCTGTCCTCGTCGAGCACGTTCTTGAGGTTGCCGAACCGCGTCTTGAGGCTCATCACCCGGTATTCGCGCAGACTGTCGATCGGCGGGTTGGTCACCTGGCTGAAATTCTGCCGGAAGAAATGGCTGAGCGGGCGATAGCCCTTGGACAGGACCGCGCTCGGCGTGTCGTCGCCCATGCTGGCAATCGCCTCTTTGCCATCCTCGGCCATCGGCGCGAGGATCTGCTCGAGCTCTTCGATCGTATAGCCCGCCGCGATCTGACGACGGCGCAGCTCATCGCCGGAGAAGAGCGGCGTCTCGGTGATCCCGGCCAGCTTTTCGTCAAGCTCGTTGATCCGGCTCACCCATTCCGAGAAGGGCAGCGCCTGGCTGAGCTTGTCCTTGATCTCGCGGTCGCGGAACATGAGACCTTTCTTCATGTCCACAGCCAGCATCTGACCCGGGCCAAGCGCGCCTTTTTCGCGCACATTGCGCTCGTCGAGCGGCACCATGCCCGCCTCGGACCCGGCAATCAGCAGCCCATCCGACGTCACCACATAGCGCATCGGCCGCAACCCGTTGCGGTCGAGCCCGGCACAGACCCAGCGGCCATCGGTCATCGCCAGCGCGGCAGGGCCGTCCCACGGCTCCATGACCGAGTTGCAATAGGAATACATGTCGCGCCACGCCTGCGGCAGCTCTTCGGCCTGTTTCGACCAGCTTTCCGGCACCAGCATCGTCTTGGCCATCGGCGCCGACCGCCCGGCCCGCACCAGAACCTCGAACACCGCATCGAGCGCGGCACTGTCCGACGACCCGCCGGGGATGATCGGCTTGATATCCTCGGCCATGTCGCCAAAGGCGCCGCTCGCCATGCGGATCTCATGGCTCTTCATCCAGTTGACGTTGCCCTTGAGCGTGTTGATCTCGCCATTATGCGCCAACATGCGGAAGGGCTGGGCCAGCCACCATTGCGGGAATGTGTTGGTGGAATAGCGCTGGTGATAGATCGCAAAGGCGCTCTTGAACCGCTCATCCTGCAGATCGGGGTAGAACACCGCCACCTGCTCGGCGAGCATCATGCCCTTGTAGATGATCGACCGGCAGGACAGCGACGCGATATAGAAATCGCGCACGCCCGCGGCGGTGACCGCCTTCTCGATGCGGCGGCGAATGACATAGAGCTCGCGTTCGAAATCCTCTTCCTCGATGCCCTTGGCATTGGAAATCAGGATCTGTTCGATCTCGGGCCGCGTCGCATTGGCCTTTTCGCCGAGGCATTTCACATCCACCGGCACATGCCGCCAGCCATAGATCGTGTGCCCCATGCGCAGCACTTCGGTCTCGACGATGGTCCGGCAGACCTCTTGCGCGCCGAAATCCGTGCGCGGCAGGAACACCTGACCGACGGCGATGAGCTGATCTTCATGCGGCTCATGGCCGGTGCGGCGGATCTGGTCATAGAAGAAGGGCACCGGGATCTGCACATGGATGCCCGCGCCATCGCCGGTCTTGCCATCGGCATCGACCGCGCCGCGATGCCAGATCGCCTTGAGCGCGTCGATCCCCGCCTGCACCACCCGGCGCGACGGCTTGCCATTGATCGACACCACGAGGCCGACGCCACAGGAAGAATGCTCTTCCTCTTCCGAGTACATGCCATTCTCGGCCATCCAGGCGCGCTTGGCTTCCTCGGCGGCTTTCCAGTTCTGATCAAACTTTGTCATTCTCTTAACCCTTCCTCATCCGGTGGGTCAGGACTATTGCCCTGCTTATATCTCTTGGTCCGTTCGGGGCGAAATCCGCGCTGTCGCTTTACCGACGCAATACCGACGTGCTGCCGACATGGCGTTTTCGGCCCCCGGTCCCCTTATTCCGCCGCCACGGCCCGCGCCGCGCTCAGATCCTCAAGGATCGCCTGCGCCGCGTCACGCCCGTCACGAATGGCCCACACCACAAGGCTCGCGCCCCGCACGATGTCACCCACCGCATAGACCCCCTCAAGCGAGGTCCGCCCGGTCTGATACTCGGCCCGGATGGTGCCCCAGCGCGTCACGTCGAGCCCCGGCTCGCCCCACAGCGTCGGCAGCTCTTCCGGCTCAAAGCCCAGCGCCTTGATGACCAATTCGGCCTCCATATCCTCGATCGCGCCCTCGATTTCCTCGGGCACCTGACGGCCCGTGGCATCCGGCGCGCCGAGGCGCATCTTCTGCACCTTGACCGCGCTCACGCTGTCGCCGGCAAAGCCCTTGGGCGCGCTAAGCCATTCAAACACGGCGCCTTCTTCCTCGGCATTCTGCACTTCGCGCTGGCTGCCCGGCATGTTGGCCCGGTCCCGACGATAGAGGCATTTGACGCTCTCCGCGCCCTGCCGAATGGCCGTGCGCACACAGTCCATCGCCGTATCGCCGCCGCCGATGACCACGACCCGCTTGCCCTGCGCGTTGAGCTCGCCGCTCTCGATCTCCGGCACCGTGTCGCCAAAGGACGCCCGGTTGCTCGCCGTGAGATAATCGAGCGCCTTGACGATGCCCTTGGCCCCGGCGCCCGGCCCGCCGAGATCGCGCGATTTATAGACGCCCGTGGCAATCAGCACCGCATCATGCTTGCCGCGGATCTCGGCAAAGCTCATGTCCTCGCCCACAGTGCAGTTGAGCACGAAGGTGACGCCGCCCTTTTCGAGCTGCTCGATGCGCCGCATGACCACCGGTTTTTCAAGCTTGAAGCCCGGAATCCCATAGGTGAGCAGCCCCCCGGCCCGGTCATAGCGGTCATAGACCGTGACCTGCACCCCGGCCTGACGCAGCATATCCGCCGCCGCCAGCCCGCCGGGGCCCGCGCCTATGATGCCGACGCTCTCCGCGCGTTCTTCGCGGGGCGTCGGCACCCCGACCCAGCCCTCCTCCCAGGCTCGGTCGGTGATGTATTTCTCGACACTGCCGATGGTGACCGTGCCGTGGCCGGATTGCTCGATCACGCAATTGCCTTCGCAGAGGCGATCCTGCGGGCAGATGCGGCCACAGATCTCGGGGAAGGTGTTGGTCGCCTGGCTGATCTCATAGGCCTCGCGCAGCCGCCCTTCGGCGGTCAGGCGCAGCCAGTCCGGGATATTGTTGTGAAGCGGGCAATGGCTCTGGCAATAGGGCACGCCGCATTGGCTGCAGCGCCCGGCCTGCTCGGCCGCTTTCTCCGCCGCGTATTCGGCGTAGATCTCATCGAAATCCCGATTGCGGGTTTCAGCGTCGCGCTTCTCGGGCATATCCCGCGGAACAGAGACGAATTTCAACATAGGTTGCTTGGCCACGCGGTTTCCCCTGACTTGACTTCCGGCCTGCCACGTTTAAATCGCGCCAAACAAAAAGAAAAGTCAGCAGTGTTGACCTACATACCATTTATGAGAGAAATTTCTCGTCCCGCACCCCTCGTGCGTCAAATTTTAGGTAACTTCTGCTTACCTACCCCTCATCCGACCGCCCACAACAGGCCCAAAGTCAGCAGCCCCACCGCGATTCGCCACCAGCCAAACAGCGCATAGCCATGCTTGCTAACGAAATTGAGTAACCATTTTACCACCACAACGGCCGCCACAAAGGCCACGGCAAACCCCACCGCAATATCGCCCATCGCGCTCAGGTCGAGAACATCGTGGTTCTTGTAGAGATCATAGCCAAAGGCCCCGGCCATCGTCGGCATCGACAGGAAGAAGGAAAACTCCGCCGCCGCCCGTTTGCCGACCCCCATGAGCAGCCCGCCCACGATGGTCGCCCCCGACCGGCTCGTCCCCGGCACCATGGCCAGACATTGGAAAAGCCCGATCCCGAGCGCCACCGG
The DNA here is from genome assembly GCF_000152625.1 of Roseovarius nubinhibens ISM. GTDB lineage: Bacteria > Pseudomonadota > Alphaproteobacteria > Rhodobacterales > Rhodobacteraceae > Roseovarius > Roseovarius nubinhibens. The sequence goes on from NZ_CH724156.1 coordinate 1,256,550, forward strand.
CATCGGGATGCGCGTCGGGTCCTCATAACGCGGCGCTGGCGCAAACCGATCCACAAAGAGCAGCACGACACCGCCCACAATGAGCATCGCCGCAATCAGATGCGGCGTCTCGAAAAGCACCGATTTGATGAACCCATGCGCCATCACCCCGACCAAGGCCGCCGGCAAAAACGCCAAGAGCACCGAGGCCAGAAACCGCCGCGCCTCCGGATCCCGCGGCGCCGCGCGCAGCACCCCCCAGAGCTTGGCGGAATAGACCGTCAGAATGGCCAGCACCGCGCCGAGCTGGATGACAACTTCAAACGTATGCGCCGGGCTCTCAAAGCCGAGGAAATGCCCGGCCAATAGCAGGTGACCGGTCGAGGACACGGGAATAAATTCGGTCAGGCCTTCGAGCAGCCCGAGAAAGGCTGCAACAAGGATACTCTCAGACATAAAACAGGCCTTTGATTAAAACACTCAGGTGCGCAGGTTCTTGGCGCTCTCCTTGATCGCGGAATACTGCCCCGAGGGACGGAACCGCCACAGGTAATCCGGCAGCACCGCCTCGAGAGACACCGGCGTGATCCCCAGATCGGCAAAGCCCCGCGCGCCCTCGGACACGACATTGTCCTCGCGCAGGCTGGTGACCTGATCGCGGGTGATCATCCGCGGCACGATCCCAAGGCTGAGCATATGCGCCCACTCGATGAGCATCGCCATCGGCCCGGCCAGCACAAAGGGAATGTTAATAACAAGACGCCGCCGACGAATGACCCCCAGCATCTGCTGCATGAGCTCGCGGAAACTGTTCACATCCGGCCCGCCCAGCTCGTAGATGCCCGGCGCGGCGCGCCCCTCGACACCCTCGACGGCGGCCTTGGCCACGTCGTCCACATAGACCGGCTGAAACTTGGTCTCGGCCCCCACCACCGGCAGCACCGGCCCAAGCCGCGTCATCCCGGCAAAGCGGTTGAAGAACCCGTCTTCCGGCCCAAAGATCACCGACGGCCGCAGGATCACGGCACTGGGGAAATGACCAAGAACGGCCTCTTCGCCAAGCCCCTTGCTGCGCGCATAGTCGCTCGCCGCCTGCGTGTCCGCGCCAATCGCCGAAATCTGCACCAGCCGGGCCACGCCCTCTTCGGCGGCGATCCGCGCCACGCGCTCGGCGCCCTCATGCTGGACCGCATCGAAATTGTTCTTGCCGCGCGCATCAAAGGTGCCGACACAGTTCACCACCGCATCCACCCCCTGCATCGCCGCGCGTACGCTGGCATCGTCGCGGATGTTGCACAGGATCGGCTCGACCTGGCCCACCACCCCATAGGGTTTGACATGCATCGCCTCATTGGGACGCCGCACCGCCACCCGGATGCGCCAGCCCTGCTTGGCCAGCCGCCGCGCGATATAGCGGCCCACGAAGCCCGACCCGCCATAAATAGTGACAATCTTCGACATTCCCGGCCCTCCGGTGCGCTAAAACTACCTGACAAACTCCTACCCGCAAGCCGGCCGTTGGACAAGGCGATAAGCAATCGCATCGAATCCACAGAATCGCCGTTGACACTGATCCCCCCGGCGGCTAAACGCCTGCCTCACGACACCTGCCCAGGTGGCGGAATGGTAGACGCGCTAGCTTCAGGTGCTAGTGTCCGCAAGGACGTGGAGGTTCGAGTCCTCTCCTGGGCACCAATTCACTCCAAGCAAATGATTGATATCAAACAGCTTTTTGTGAATATCGCGCCTGTGGGGTCCACAATTGGGTCCACAATCGCTGATGACAAGAAGGTTCATGACTAAGTACATCCGGATTGATAGCCGGGGAAACTATAAATACCGGCGTCGAGTGCCAACGAAGCTCCAACCAACCTTAGGTAAAAAGGAGTTCGTGAAGCTGCTCGGGAAATCAGAATCCGAAGCAATGCTGGCCTATGGGCCGTTTCATGAGCATGTTGAGAAATTGCTCGTTCTGACACAGCCAGTATCCGAGCAAGGTGATCTTTTGGCCATAAAGATGGCCTTGGAAGCCGAATTCATTGAAGCAGGGTTAGATCCGAGCTCCTCTGGACGTTCTGAAGGTGAGCTTATTGCACGAGACGCGGTGGCTGAAAAAATTTTGCAATCCTATCCGTGCGATCCCGAGACTGGATACCCTGACCGAGAGAGACTTTCCCTAGAGGACCACGCAAGGGTCACTGCTCTGCTCTCTGGAGTTCATGAAATTTCCGCTGAACCAACTGTTCAGAATGCCTTTGCCTTCTACCTAGCGGAAAAAGAAGAGCCGGATCCCAAGAAGAGAAAAAGCCAAATCAGTAGGGTGCGCCGTATAGAACGCGAGCTCCTTTCAGTGATTGGGCAGGATATCCCCCTGTCTCAACTTAGAAGAGAGCATGCGAGGCAGCTTAGAGATCGCCTAAAAGGTCAAAAACGATCGAAGTCACCTGATGCCAAGCCCATCAAAGTCTCAGCTGTAAAGCGCAATCTCGGCATAGCAAAGGCGGTCGTCAATTTCGCTATTCGGGAATACGACTTAGACATCAACAATCCCTTTGAGAGATTGGATATTGGAAGGGATTCCGAAAGCGCTATAGATCTCAAATTGCCCCTCCCCAGGGACGTGATCATAGCTATGTACAAAGACCTACAGAACAATCCGGTCTTCTTGGACGTGTGGACCCTATTGCACCACACCGGTGCGCAGAACGCTGAAATCTTGGGTCTAAATAGGAGAAACTTGTTCCTCGATGCAGAGGTGCCTCATTTTGAGATTAAACCTGAGGGCCTCCGCACGGTCAAAGCTAGGTCGCGTATCCGAAAGGTACCACTTGTTGGTCTTGCCTTGGATGTGTCTAAGAGGCTTCACAGCACTACACCGGCGGATGGGTACCTTTTCCCCCAGTATGCTCCTACGCACAAGCATGACAGTTTTAGTGCATCCGTGATGAAACGACTGCGTAAGTTCACGGACAACCCCAAGCACACGATTTATAGCCTCAGGCACAAGATGAAGGACGCATTACGAGAAAATGGGGCCGGGCAGCGGGTAGAACTAGCGCTTCTCGGCCACGCTAGCGAGAGGTCAGCCTCAGATCAGTACGGCTCGAAAGTCTCGCTCTTAGAGATGAAGAACGCTCTAGAAAAAATTCAATTCGATGTGCCTGAAGATTGATGTACGCGTCCGGCTAGCTTCCATAATGCGTAGTGGTTTTATTGGGTCGCACCTGAACGGCAGGACCATATAGGGACCGAAGAAGGCTTATCTAAGCATGAAGATTGAAACCCCAGACAAAGAAGTTTTGAACAAAGCAAAAATGGCGGAGTTCAACCGCGTTGCAACGACCTGTCTGGCGAAGCATTGGGTGAAATCGCTAGCGAAACAGACTCTTGCTTACGAGGCCGAACATTACCCCCGAGCGAGAGCGCGTCAGCAGGCTGCTTTCGAAAGTTTCAACGGTGCAATAGGAGCTTTTGCAGCGGACCTGATGTACCACTACGGAAACCATGAGGCTGAGGGATTCATGTATCGGCCCTTGGATCGCGAAGAGCTATCCCACACTTTGGTTTCCGCACGAAACTTTGAGAAGCTTGTCCAGTATTGGGGAAACTTAGGCTGGTTAGAGATGACAGGCCACATCAAGGCAACAGATGACTGGGAAGGCCAAAAGATACCAGGATACTCTAGAGCTCGTAGATATAGGGCCACGGTCAGTTTCGTCGAACAAGCGCAAGCATGTCAGATCACACCAGACACGGTCACAGCGCACTTCGAAATCAATGGCAACCAAGTTGATCTTGTTCAGTTTCGAGAAACAAACAAGACAGCACATGGCCAAAGAAGAGGTGGTAAGCGTGTACGGCTGAAGGGGCCAGCGGCTGACTACCAGTTGCAGACAATGCGGAGGCTAAATCGGGCTATGCAGGCGCATTCGTACAGCCTCAAAGAGCCGCCCACTCTGCGACGTTTGTTCAATTGTGTTGAGCGAGATGGCTTTGATTTTGACCTTGGGGGCCGCTTTTATTGCTCTTCCAGCGACGACTGGATGGAGATGCCCAAAGAAGAGCGCAAACACATCACTATAGATGGTGAAGCAACCACCGAGATTGATGTCAGCGCCAGTCATCTCTTCATTCTGTATGCGATACATGGTGAGCGCTTGGACTATGTCTCTGACCCCTACAACGTGGCTGAGTACCCCCGTGATGTTGTTAAACAGATTATAGTCACCATGATTGGCGCCGGGAAACCGCCTCAACGGTGGCCTAAGGGATTCACCAAGAGGTACAAGCAACAGCATGGGCATTTGCCCATCAAAGATTACAAGCTCAAAGACGTTAGGGAAGCTGTGTTGCGGAAGCACCCACTCTTGAAAAAGTTAAAGACGGGTAAGCTCGACTGGGCAAACCTTCAATTCGAGGAAGCAGAGTGTTTCTTGGCCGCTATGTTAAGCTTACATGAAGCCAAGAGCATCCCTTCCTTGCCCGTCCATGATAGTTTAATTGTTCGCCAATCTGATGTGCACATTGCTAAAGAAATTCTGGAGAAGTCATACAAAGATAGGCTCGGCTTTGCACCAAAGGTAACAATCTCGCCCCCTAAGGAAATCTTTGGATACCCTAGGGGAACCCTTAGATACCCTAGTAAGCTATATTGATATTATCATCGCATTCAGGTCAGACTTGAGCACCTTAATGAATTCATAGGCATTACTATGAAACGTAAGGAGTCGGAGCGCATAAACGGCTAATAATAAGAACAATAAAGCCCCTTGTTTTTGAAACCACTTCTGCAACACCCCCACCCCCCATTGAACGCCGAAAGAAATTCAGGACCCCCAATTTCCACCAGCCCAGCGCCCAAGGCTACTAGGAGCTAGTCCATGGATTGGAGCAAAAAAACCTCGTGCCGGTAGTTTAATTTCGCCCCGGGCACCCTAGGTGGCGGCGCCATTGGCAACCATGGACAAACAGGACGCTTTCCCGCCTCGGCAGCACGATATCCCGCGAAGTGGGCCGCTTTTTGGGGTATTAAGCCGAAGTCAAAACTCCCCACGGCGAGGGGACTTCCTCAGTCACAACTCCGGCCTCTTAATCAGACCATCAATACGCGACGTCATCCTAGAGCGCACTTGTAGTGCTACTGTGTCTGCTGTGTGCTCCCATTCTCTTGGCGGCAGGTTTGCCCTGGCGTATCTCACGCTCTTGAAGCTAAAAGAATTTTAAAGTGAAGGAACATTGATGAGCAGTGAATACGCAATAATCGACCTGTTTGCGGGTCCTGGAGGGCTTGGAGAGGGGTTTACTCAAGCTGGCCGTGCCGGGGACGTCAGCATGAAAATCCAGTTGTCTGTGGAGATGGAGGCCAACGCCGTGCAGACTCTTCGGCTGCGCTCCTTTCTGCGCCGCTTTGGCGAAGAGTTTCCTGCGGAGTATTACGCTGCGCTGAATAAGGGTGTTGAATTTCCCAACTGGTCCGAGCTTTATCCGGAAGAATGGAAGCACGCAGAGCAGGAAGTCCGGCAATTGGTTCTGGGTGATCCCGGTGTTTTCGACGAAATTGCAGTGGTTATCGACAAGGTTCGCACAGATTTCCAAGGAAATACCATCCTGATCGGTGGCCCACCCTGCCAAGCCTATTCACTGGCTGGCAGATCGCGCAACAAGGGTAAGGAGGACTATGTTCTCGAAAACGATCATCGGCACTATCTTTACAAGGAATATGTGAACATCTTGGAGCGCCTCGAACCGGCGGCCTTCGTGATGGAGAACGTAAAAGGTATGCTTTCGAGCAAGGTGGATGGTGGCGGAATATTCCACCGAGTGTTGGAAGATCTTGCCGGAGCAGGTCAAGGATACACCTTTATTCCGTTGGCTGCCCCGCCACATCTCGGGTCGGGGCAGCCTCCCGCCCGAGACTTCATTCTCCGCGCAGAGGATCATGGTGTGCCGCAAGCTCGGCATAGGGTAATCGTGGTAGGCGTGCGGAAAGATGTCGCTGAAAAGCTAAACTTTGGAGAGGACCCGCTCCTTTTGCGAAGAGATCTGCGGGCGACCGTCAAAGAGGCGCTCTCCGGGATCCCGCGAGTTCGGAGTGGACTGAGCCGTGGCGACCAATTGGAAGCTTGGATCGATTCAGTTCGAGATCAGGCAAGGGAAATTTCGGAAGCGGAGGAAGTTTCAGCAGAGCTTCAGAAACGCGCTCGACAGATTGTCACGAGCGATGAGTTCCCATCGAAGCGGCAGTCGCGAGATTACTCTGAAAGTTATGAGCTTCCGGATGATCTGAAAGAGTGGTTGCTGGACTGCAAATTGCATGCTGTTCTTCATCATGAAACTAGGGGGCACATTCCTAGAGACCTCGGGCGATATCTTTTCTCTTCTATGTTCGCGGAGGAACACCAGAGAGCGCCGAAGTTGTCTGAGTTTCCAGAATTTCTGCAACCCAATCACAAGAATAGGAAAACAGGGCATTTTTCTGACCGTTTCCGGACTCAGGTAAGCGGGCGCCCCTCGACGACAGTGACGAGTCATATTTCTAAGGACGGGCATTACTTTATTCATCCTGACCCCACCCAGTGTCGATCTTTGACTGTCCGAGAGGCAGCGAGGCTTCAAACATTTCCTGACAACTATTTTTTCCATGGAGGCAGAACGGCCCAGTACCACCAGGTGGGCAATGCGGTGCCTCCGTATCTGGCACTTCAGATCGCCAGCGCGGTTTCCAGCGTGCTGAAACAAGCGGGAGAGCGGTGAACACGCGAGCTGATGCCCCCTAAAAAACAACAATATAAACTACATATCTCAAATGTAGTTGACATTTTTTTGTTCAGTTAAATATATTTCAGGCGATTCTCGAATTTATGATGGTAGGCGATGACTGAAAGAGACAAACGGCAAAAATTTGAGGAACTTGCTGAGAAGCGAGTAAACAAGGTCATCAAGGATCTCCGCCTCATCGGAAACCTATCGAACAGGAACAACTATTCGTTCGACGATGGGGATGTTCGGAAGATCATGAAGGCGCTCGACGATGAATTGAAGGCGCTGAAGGTGCGCTTCACACAGGCTCGCCCATCGGAGAAAGATTTCAAACTGTAGATTAGGAACATGTAATGTGGAGCTTTCCAAAGGCTGGCCCTCAGCACAGCAATTCAAGTTCAAAACTGAATGAGTTTTTTAACGATCAGGAAGCCTCGACGGCTCTGGTTCGTGAAGCCGTCCAGAACTCGCTGGACGCGGCTCTCGACCCTGCACAACCCGTCAGAGTGCGTTTTTCATTGGCTTCGTTCCCATGGCAAACCCTCGAGCCGTTCCTCTGCACTAATCAAGCTGGAGAGACCGTCGACGACCATCTTTTGAGTGGCGATCTTGGAAAATTCGCCGGGAGCTTTGCCGGGAGCAAACTTCGTTGTTTGATAATCGAAGATGAAGGCACAAAAGGCCTTATCGGCGAAACTGACAAGAGCAACGCTCATTCGGGATCTAACTTCGTTGGGTTTTGGTGGAACGATGGGATCAGCGGCAAAGGCAAAGGATCCAGTGGTAGTCATGGAGTTGGCAAAACCACCCTGACACGTATATCGGGGATGTCTCTGTTTTTGGCGGTGACCAAACGCAGCGATGATCAAAAAAGATATCTTCTTGGGTTTGCGAACCTCCCCTATCATCGTGTGAATGGGAACAGTTATCTCGGTTACGGCAGATTTGGCCAATCCGTAAATGATGACGGCAATGAAAAGTTCATGCCAATTGAAGAAACCACTGACGTAGAAAATTTCTTATCCAAATTCTCCTTGAAACGCGATGAAAGCGGCTTGTCGGTCTTAATCCCAGGTGTTCCCAGTTCTGTCGACAGCGGTGGACTTCTTCTCGCGACAGTACGCGATTACTATTGGCCCATCCTGAAAGGTGATCTTGTGGTCGAAGTCGTCGATCGCCTTTCCGGCAAGACTACCACGGTATGCGCGGAAAACCTCTCTGAAGTGATCGAGCATATCGCGGAGCAAGGGGAGCGGCTCAGGAAAGCTGTCTCAGATACCGAACATCGGGTCAGAATTGTGCGGGAGATCCTTGAACTTAAGAAAGGAGGAAACCCAAACTGGTTTGCTGGACATGAGCCGATTATGAGTCACACAGATCTTGGCGGCACGCGGGGCGAGGTTTCCAAAGATTGCTTTTCAGAAGACAACCTCGAAAGGATGTTTTCGGCATTCGAGAGTGGTCAACTGGTTGGTTTCAGTTTTAGCCTGAAATTCCAAACAATTAATAAAGAGCAACAGGTCGGTTTGGTCGAGGTTTATTTCAAGAAAGATGACTACAAGCTGTCCGATAATGCGCAATTCATCCGGAACCAAATCATCATATCCAGACAACCCTCGAACATCCCAGCCAAGAACGTCACCTGTTTCCTGATCGCTGAAGATCGAGACATGTCGGACTACCTCAAGGAAGCCGAAGAACCGGCACACACAAGGTGGTTCCTGAATCGCTTCAATGAACAGAAGAGTTTCACATCAGATTGGGCGCTGCGTTTCGTGATGGATCTCCCTGCGCACATGTATCGCATCCTTTCCCGAGAAGACGAGGACGCCAGCACCTATGAGAATTTCGCCGATGATATCTTCTCAGTCACTGAACCGATGGGGATTGGCGCCAAGAAGAAACGCGGCCAGACGCGGAAAAAGTCGGAAGAACCTAGTGACATCCCTCCAGTGAAGAGGTCGCCTGTCATTCGAGTCGAAAGAGATACTGAGAACCCGGGCTTCGACCTGCTCCCTGTGGGGAACATTGTCGAACTGTTCGCAGAAGAGGAGATTTCTTTCCCGGTCGAGATTTCCGTGAAGGCGGCATATGTTTCGGCTCTCGGGAAAAGCAGATCATGGCGTGACTATAGCAAAATTGACTTCCAATTTGGGAAAACCATCCCAATCGAGATTTCACCAACAGGAGCGGCAAAAGTGATTTCGGTGTCGCAAAACACCTTCACTGTCGCGTTGCTCAAGCCCGAGTTTCGCATTTCGGCAAAGGGCTTCGATAGAAACCGCGACCTGCTGATCCACCCAAGAATTAAGCTGTGATGAGGTGACCCTATGACAATTCAGCTAGAGTTCAACGACACACAGAATTTCACAGGCCGAGCTCGGATCAAACAGAAAAGCGAGCTTCTTTCCTTGCAACTCATTGACCGTCAAGGAGAAACCGTCCGCATACATGCAAAGTTCGACCGAGCTGCGATAGAAAAGGAGTGTAAGCTCCATGAGGAAGAAGCTAAGGAATTCGTACTTGATGTGTTCGCGCTCGGCGACATTCGCCGACATGTGCTTCCAGAGTTCAGGTCCGAGGATGAGATCGAGCTTCGTGAGATCCCGGATGGAGCAAACCTGGAATTCCGCCTGAAGGTAATTTCACGTTCTGCAGACGCTTCAGGGAAAATCCTTGCCGCGACAAGTGGGCGTCTAAGACTCCATACTGGCAGTGGGGACGAAGGTTCCGGAGAACAGAACAAGGGTATTTTCCATCCCAAGCCCTCAACGAGCATCGGGGATCGCATTTGGCAGGTCGTCTGGGACGGGCAAGGCGACTTCGAAGTGTTCGTGCACGCCGACTATTTCCACAAATTCGTCAACGACCCCCTATTCGCCGCACATGTTTTTCCCGAGATCGTGCGAAATGTCTCTACAGGGATTCTTCTGAGGTTTGAAAGCATCAAGGACATTGATGAGGATACCCTATTGGCCAAGTGGGTGAGCTTTATTCAGCAACGGCTCGCAATACCCCTCGAGGGAGAAGACGCGGCCCATCTCAACGAGGCAGACAACATTGAGAAGCTCGATCTCGTCGAGCAGATCGTTGATGCCTTCACCAGTCAGAAATGGCGGGATGGCAAAACCCTGATTGCGGAGATCCTGTAATGGAGAGAGCACTTTGCGAGTTCAATTCAGATGGCGTGACCGCCTTTCAGGAACTGATAGACGCGGAAAGGGCGAAAGTGAAATCCTCACAGCCCGCGAAGGTTTCCGAAGACTTCTTTTCCAAAGTTAGGAAACTGGCCGGCGCCTCAGCACTGATTCATGAAGTGCCTAGTGCAAATCAAATCGATACCTCCATGGTCTTCGACACGAGATATGATTTCGGCGCCTACCTAAACCAGTCCCTTCCCGACGATTTGTCCACGGTTCAATATTCGAATGTGGGGCTATGGGCCTGGATATCGGCTGCCTACCTTCCTCAATTACTGAAGCACTCCAGTCGGGGAAATTCTCATGACTTATGGAGCACTTATCGGTATGTCCCCCTCGCCTATAGCAAGTTCCGGTACTACAGGCACCTGGCTTTCATCTCGTTCTGGCTACACAGGCAATTGGGAGAGACTGCTGCACGTCTTTTCTTGTCCCGCCCTATGTATGAGCATTCTGATGCAATTGAGCAACTCTATACGTCCGACAAGGATTTCCTGACAACACCGGCTCTATTGGAAGTGTCCGTTGAAATGTACTTGGATGCAGAGAGTGGGGTTATGAAGAAAAAAGCCCTCGGAAAAGAAACCCCGGGCAGCGCCAGACGTTTGGCCACCAAGGTGGCGAAACAGCTGCAAATGAATTTCGACATGCATTCGATGACCAAGGAGCAGGTTTATAGCCTTTTGCCTGCTGAATTTGATGATTGGAAAAAATAGTTGGTGCATACAGGTGGCAAGTTTCCCACGGGGATCGTCACTTTTCGAGTCAAGGAGCAGCACAAAACGCCGATTGTCGGGTCAACTGAACTCTCATGTAGCCATGCCAAGGTGGCCTTCCGTTTCACGGCTTCCAATCTCTTGAGATGTCTTTTCAAGGTGGCGCCGCTGCGTGTCAATGTCAGCTAGGCCTCCTGATCTTCACCTGTGCCGGCGGACTTCAGGAGGTTTCGCTTGGGCAGCACCAGTGCGGCCCTCGCGTGCCGTGAAAAGGCGATGAGCGCAGCGACACAAGCCCAAGGTTTGCCTGCAAGCCTCGCTTGGAAGCTGAGCAGCGGACGCGGTGTTTCGGCCCCTCGCACTGTGCATGAGAAATTCTTCCCACCGGCGTGAAGTCATCGCCCTTTTCCGTGCCGATGGCATTTCATTCGCGTGATCCAGCTAAATGTCTGTTCGTTGGCCTTGGATTTGACAATGGCGGCGAATGTTCAGACCGATAGCCCACACCGTGACACGCCGATCGGTGAGCAACCGCTTTGGACCGCACACTTCAAAGAAAATGCTCCTCTAAGAACTCTCTTACGGTCTCGCTAAGCGCAGCCACCTTGTTATGCGCATGACGGTAAATAAGCTGAGCTAATTCGGATTCAGGTGAGCCATCGTCTACATCTCTGTAGGGCGCAATTTTGCTAAGATTGAGCTGACGTCGAATAGTAGCTTCCACAAGAACTTCAGCTATTACCCGGCCTCTGATAATCGTACATGATTTGACATTTCCAACCGCTATCAGCCCACAACCACCAGATGTCTCAGAGGTCCATATAAAAATCCGATCGCCGGAAGAAATTGATTTGCCATTGTACATCGCACGTTCGTCGATGCGAATGTTTTTCCCCGTTGCGGTTTCGGCGGCATCTATCTTCGCAATGAAAGCCATTTTTTTATCCCTTTCCGTTATTTACGAAAGGCTATCGCCGAATGAGATAGAATAGCAACGTGGGCGTTTGAATTTCCCGTCCTAGGAAGCTGCGCTGCAGCGAACGCTTGGCCGCAAATGGCAGTTTTTCGCGGATTGTATCCATAGCTATTTATTGGAAAGTCTCTTCCATTAAGTAGCAAATGGATGCCACGGCTCGGTCTCACATAGGCAAGGCTCAAAGAGACGTCTCATGCTTTTGCACACTATTGTCTCATTAGATTGGAGTTGACCATTTGAGACGCCTCACTTAAATGGCCTAAGACTTCAATGAGACACTTTAGGGAGTTGAATGATGATTGTTGGGTATGCTCGCACCTCGACGGTAGATCAGACTGCAGGTCTTGAGGCACAGCAACGAGAATTGGCTAGCGCTGGGTGTGAGAAGGTCTTCGTAGAACAGGTTTCCTCAGTGGACGTAAGAGCCCGTGAGAGGCTCGCTGAGGCGCTCGACTTCATCCGCAAGGGTGACACCCTCGTGGTGACCAAACTGGATCGTCTGGCCCGCTCTGTGGCTCACCTGTTGGAGATTTTGGAGGTGGTAGAGGAAAAGGGGGCAGCCCTTCGTATCCTCTCTATGGGCATCGACACTGGCACTGCAACGGGCAAGCTAATGCTGACTTTGTTGGGCGGCGTCGCCGAGTTCGAGAGATCCATCATGCTTGAGAGACAGCGTGAAGGTATCGCCAAGGCCAAGGCAGAAGGCAAGTACAAGGGCCGTAAACCCACTGCAAAGGCAAAGGCTACCGAGGTGCTCGCGATGCATGCTGAGGGCGTGGGAGCCACAGAAATTGCCAAACGGCTGAGCATCGGTAGGGCAAGTGTTTATCGCATCCTTGGGGAACACAAAGCGGCTTAGGCGCAAGCGCTTGTTCTTTTTCTGGATGCCTATAAATGCCATGAAATTCCTCGCTAATATCACCCTAGGTGGATCTCGCACACTGACCGAAATTAGGAACAGAAGCTGAATGCATTTTAAAATGAAGAGTACATTTGAAAGCAGGTCCACATTTGGGTCCACATTCAGCATTTACTACCAGTCAAGCCATTGATATTTATAAGATAACAATCTGAAACAGGGCCTCTCCTGGGCACCAATTCCCCCGACACTCTCGCTGACAATTTATCAGACCATTGCGACCGCGCTCTCGTGGTCCGATTCTGCTGTTTGCCCCGCAAAACCTGACGCCCGGGCACGCGCGCCATCGGCAAAATCAGGCCCAGATCAGGCCCACACCAAGCCACCCCCGGAACTCCCCGCTGCCCTCTGCGGTTTCCCCCGAAACCTCACAGCACAGGAGACTGGCCATGCCCGACGACAGCTTCACCCCGCTCCAAAGCCCTCAGCGCCAGCCGGGGCTCGAACATGAAATGGACCCCGCGCCCGAGTATATGCCGCGCCATCTCGGCTCGGACCGGCTCAAGGGCAAGGTGGCGCTCATCACCGGCGGTGATTCCGGCATCGGCCGCGCCACCGCCGTCCTCTTCGCCCGCGAAGGGGCGCGCGTCGCCATCATCTATCGCGACGAGGAGCGCGACGCCGAAAAGACCCGCGACCTGATCGAGGCCGAGGGCTCCGAGGCGCTGCTCATCCGCGGCGATGTCGGCGACAAGGATTTCTGCCGCGCCGCCACCGATCGCACGGTCGAAACCTTTGGCGGGCTGCATATCCTCGTCAATGACGCGGGCGAACAGCACGCCCAGGACGACCCGACCAAGATCGAAGAGGCGCAGATCGAACGCACTTTCCGCACCAATATATTTGGCACGATCTTCATGACACAGGCAGCGCTGCCGCATCTCGAACGCGGCGCGCGGATCATCTGCGTGACCTCGATCACCGCCTACAAGGGACAGGATCTCTTGATCGACTACGCCTCCACCAAGGGCGCGATCCTCTCCTTCATCCGCGCCATGTCGAGCAAGCTCGCCAGCGAAGGCATCTTGGTCAATGGCGTGGCCCCCGGCCCGATCTGGACGCCGCTGATCCCGGCCTCCTTCCCCAAGGACGCGGTCGAAGATTTCGGCAAGGACGCGCCGCTCGGCCGTCCCGGCCAGCCCAACGAAGTCGCCCCCGCGCTGCTGTTCCTCGCCTGCGATGACAGCTCCTACATGACGGGGCAGGTGCTCCATCCCAATGGCGGCACGCTGATCGGCGGCTGATGCCGCCCTGCCGGGATCAGCTCTCAATGTTGATCCCGTGCACATCCTGCAAGGCGCGCCGCCCCCCGTCCCCCTCGGGCCGGGGCAGCACGCTGAGCGAGGCGTTGGTCTCGAGGATCACGCAGTGCACCTCGTCGAGGTCGCGCATCCCATTGGCCCGGATCGCCGAGAGCACCTCCTGCTTGCAGACCCGCTCGCGGCGCATCGCCTCCCAGAGAAACTCGCCCTCATGGAACAACAGCCGCGGATCGGCCCGCACCAGATCCTCCAGCGGCTGCCAACGCAGCATGGCCCAGGTGAGCAGGAACTGCAGACCGAGCAGCGTGGCAATCGCAATCATGCTCTCAAGCAGGCTCACATCCTTGAGCAAGATCCCCGACGCCATGAGCGAGCCGATCGCCACCGTCACCACCCAGTCGAAATTGTTCATCTGCGAGGTCGAGCGTTTGCCGCTCACCCGCACCGACAGGATGACGAACCCATAGAGCAGCGCCGCCGACACCACCGCCCGGACGATCTGGTGCCAATCGTCGATCAGAAAGCTTTCCCACATGCCGATCCCCTTCTGTTTTTCACCGCAGATAGAGTCTCCCAACGCATGGGCAGGCCAAAAGGTTCAGAGCAAAGTTAGAGGAACAGAAAAGCCCGCCGCCCGTTGTCCTGACACCACAGTTTCAAAAGCACGGGGAGAGACCAATGCACGGAATTTTCTATCTCATCGGGGTGATCGTCGTCGTGCTCGCCCTGCTCAACTTCATTGCCTGATCCAGGAAAGGACCTAACCCATGTCACATCAACGCAGCGGGTCCCATGATGGCGAGGACCTCAAGACCAAGGCACGCGATACCGCCTCTGCCGTGAAAGAAGACGTCACCAAAGCCGCGCAGAGCGCGGCCCGTACCGTTCAAGACGAGGCGGCCCACTATGCCGACCGGTCCAAGGAAACCGCCGCCCGCGAAGTGCGCGGCGTGGCCTCGGCCCTGCGCACCGCCGCCGACGAGCTGCGCGACGGCTCGCCGCAGGAACGCACCTTTAGCCAGCTGGCCGATGGGCTCGCCGATGTCTCCGACACGATCCGCGACAAGGATCTCGGCGAGGTCGTGAGCGGCCTCAACAGCTTTGCCCGCCGCAATCCGCTGCTCTTCCTGGGCGGCGCGGCGCTCGCAGGCTTTGCCGCCACCCGCTTTGCCCGCGCCACGGCCCGCGATCCGCAACACGGCACAGAGCAAAACTCTGACACGCCCGACCGCGCCACCAGCTTCGGCGCCGATCTCGGCCAAGGCACCGCCACCGCAGGCGGCACCGGCTCGATCAGCGAAACGGGCAGCGCGACAGGTAGCAGCGCGGCCAGCCAAACCGGAGGGGCGCGCTCATGACCCATGATCCCGACATCAAACCCACCGGCCCCAGCGCTGGCAACCTGCTGAGCGAAGCCCTCGCCCATGTCAGCGCGCTGGTCCGCAACGAGGTCGACTTGGCCCGCGCCGAGATCGACGAGAACCTCAAGACCGCGGGCGTGGCGATCGGCCTGATCGTCGGTGCCGTGGCCGTGGCCCTCGCCGCGCTCCACGTGCTCGCCGCCGCCCTCGTCGCCGCCTTGACCGAGCTCGGCATCCCCGCCGGCTGGTCGGCACTCATCGTCGGTGTCGGGCTCGCCCTCATCGCCTGGGCCATGGTCCAGAAAGGCGTGAACGAGCTCAAGCTGCGCAGCCTCGCGCCGACCCGCACCGCCAAGAATGTTCAACGTGACGCACAGACCGTTATGGAGGTCTACAATGACAAATGACACACGAAGCCCCGAAGAGATCGAACGCGACATCGAACGCGAACGTCAGGGCCTGAGCCGCACGCTCGACGAGCTGCAACACCGCTTTTCCCTCGACGGTCTCACCCATCAGCTGAGCCAGGGCCTGCGCGACCACGCCGGCGACATCGGCCAGTCCGTCTCGCAGGCGGTCAAGCGCAACCCCACCGCGCTCGCCGTCACCGGCATCGGCCTCGCCTGGCTGATCCTCGGTGACCGCTCGTCGCGCAAACACGACAGCGACGTGCGCCACTATTCGACCCTGCGCCACCATGGCGACGCCCGCCACGACGCTTACGGCGCACGCGACCGCGAGGGTGCCGCCCAAGGCGCCTCCGGCGGCTATGACGCCGACACTGGCCCGAGCTGGGCGCGCACCGAGACCCTGCCTCTGCACGGCTCACCGCGCCACGGCTTTGCCGGAACCGGTGGCATTCGCGACCGCAGCAGCCACAGCGCCGACGCGCCCGAGGGCCAATCCGACGGTCTCACCACCGCCGCCAGCGACGCCGCCCATGCCGCAGCCGACCGCGCCCGCGATCTCGGCGACGGGATCAGCTCTGCCGCAGGCTCGGCCCGCGACGGGCTGCGCGACACGGCCCGCTCTGCCGCCGACCGCGCCAAGGCGCTGCGCGAACGCCTCGCCGAAGGCACCGAGCAGCTGAGCGAAGAGGCCCGCAACCGGGTCATCGCCGCCCGCGAACGCGCCGTCGAGGCCCGCGACGCCGCCATGGCCCGCGCCCGCCAGACCCGCGAACGCGCCTCGGACCTCTACGAGGAACACCCGCTCGTCGCCGGGGCGCTCGCCGTCGCCGTGGGGGCCGCCATCGGCGCCGCCCTTCCCCGGAGCCGCACCGAAGACGCCTATCTCGGCCAACACAGCGACGCGCTGATGGACGAGGCGGAACGCATCTTCGCCGAGGAAAAGGCCAAGCTCGGCGAAGTCGCCCGCGCCGCAGGCGAAGAGGCCAAGAAAGTCGCCCGCGAAACCAAGGCTGACCTGGACGAGAACGCCCCCGGCGACAAGGATTTCGCCGACGCGCTCAAGGACAAGGCCCGCCAAAGCGGCGCCCGCGTCGCCGAAGCCGCCAAATCCGAGGCCGACAAACAAGATCTCGGCACGGTCAAACACTGAGCCGATCCGCTCAAACGCAAGGCCCCGCCATTGGCGGGGCCTTTTGTGTGGGAGGGGGGAAGTGCTCGAGGCCGATAGAAGGCAATGCGAGTTCGTGTGTTTTTTGTAACAGGTGATAGGGTTTACGGAAAAAAGTGCCCCAGCGGAAGGTCCACCCGCATCATCTTCCCATCTATTCTACATCCTTCGCCGCAGCCGCGATCTTCTTGTTGGCACCCTTATTTAGTGCGAAAGTCGGGCCATTCGGACCAATAGTTGCTGACGCGCTCATACCCATGAGGGCTGCCAAGGCTTGCGCGCCTTCTTCGAGGGTATCCTTTTTACGGGCCGAGAATAGTCCTTCTGTAACCCCCGCAATCCACTCAGGCGGAATAGCTTCGTCGTGCTCCTTACGGATTTCGAGCGCTGCATCCATTACCCACGATGCCCGCGCCATATCGTTGCGGAAGCGGAGAGTTTCCTCCTGCGATTGCATATCACGCATATAAAAATATCGCAGCCATGCCGCAGCGCTGAAGAAAGCGCCAATGGCTGTCAGTGCCAGCAAAGTTGTCTTAATAGCAGGCAAGAGCCAAGCGCTGGTCGAAGAAATATCTGCGGGCTGGTTCGTGATGGTGATATAAGCGAGCAAGGTAGCACAGAAGCCGGCCAGCATAATTGCCCAAAAAACCGCCCAACGAGTCTTGTTGAGCCCCGAGTCCACGACACGCTGCCCGAGTGTTTCATGCAAGTTCTTTTGCAGCTCTGCAAACTGTCTCCGCCGTGCATCTTTGTGACTACTGATTTCCAATTGCTTCCGAGCGGCCTCAATTTCCGCCCAGCTTTCGTCAATTTCACGACGCGCTTTTAAGAGT
This sequence comes from Roseovarius nubinhibens ISM, assembly GCF_000152625.1. GTDB lineage: Bacteria > Pseudomonadota > Alphaproteobacteria > Rhodobacterales > Rhodobacteraceae > Roseovarius > Roseovarius nubinhibens. Next base: position 1,274,136 of record NZ_CH724156.1, read on the forward strand.
TCTTCTTCAGAGTGCTTTGCGGCTTCCTTGCGCTCCTGCGTGACTTCTTCGTGAAGCTTACGCCGTTCTTCCTCAAATTCGGTTAACTGCTTAGCGCGCTCGTCACTGACGGCAGCAATCGCCTTCGCGAGTTCTCTGGTAATACCTTGGTAGGTAACGCTAAACGCTTGGGACAAATTTGAAAGTGTCGGGACGAGCCCCCCATCTTCCGGTGAGACCGGCTGAAGCAGTGGTGAGAGTTTCTTATAGATCGCCTTCGTGATGGCTTCTTCGGCGGACTGGTTTATGCTCGATAATTGACTAGTCTGGTCTATTTTAAAGGTATCGACAAGATGCTCACCGCCACCTCGGATAAGTTCAAAGGTGACGCTTTCTCTCCTCGATTCTCTTCCTCGGGGTGGGACCGTTTGCAGACTGAAAATTATCCGTGCGTTATTAATCGTGAATTGATCGCCCGGTGCTTCTCGTAGCTCTTCTTCAGTTACATCCCAAGGGACGGCTGCGCTAAAGAGGAGCCTGACTTGGTGTTCTGTTCCTGAGAGGCCTTCAGCCTTGCTCAACGCTACTTGCCCAGCATCCCTCGCGTCAGCAAAAACACTATACAGGCTTTTGTCGTCGAGCCTTTTAACCTTGATTTCCGTCGCCATAATCATCCCTCTGTGAACGCACTACAGTTTAAACCGAGCTCAGCGGGCTTGGCTACAACTGCGCATCCGGAGATTGTTTGCTCGGTCGTTTTTCACTCGGCGTGGTGATGGCCCAGTTTACCCGAAAAATCCCTTCTCACACAACTGCTTCCCCCCCTCACATCACCTCCACCAGCACCCAGATCACCAACAGCCCCAGCCCCACCACCAGCGCCAATTTGGCGAGGGGGCGGCTGCCCGGGCCAGGCTCGGCGCTGGGGCTGATCGGGCGCAGGTCGGGCCGCGCTTGATCGGCATTCGGTCTCTCCGCGATCTCGGCCTCGGCCATCCGCCGCTCGGCCTCTGTGGGCGGCGCACCCCCTGCCTCGGCATCGGTGCCCAGAGGCGCTGCCGCCGGATCGGGAAAGCCCTGCTTGTCCCCCGCCTTGCCCGCGTCGATCTCCTGTCGCAGCCGGTCCGTGGTCTTGGCCGCCCCCTTATTCGCCTCTCCCGTGGCTTTCGAATTCTCTGACATTTTTTCGCTCCTTGGCAGCTTGCGGTTAACATTTGAGTCGCAGCGCCTCGCGCCCACGGCCCGGGCCCGCCCGCCGTGCAGTCGCGATACCGTCGTAATACCGACGCGATACCGCATGTCGGCCAGATGCTGCCGACCGCGCTTTGGTTCGGGTCTGTGAACGGAACGCACGGCAGGCTCATTTGTTGCCCCAGTACCAAGGAAAAGGAGGATCAAATGACCACCACAACACGTGCAACACTCGTATCGTCCTCGGATGTGAACGGCACCGAGGTCTATAGCCCCGATGGCACCAATGTCGGCACCATCGACCACCTGATGATCGACAAGCAAAGCGGCAAGGTCGCCTATGCTGTCATGGCGTTCGGCGGCTTTCTCGGCATCGGCGAAGACCACCGCCCGGTGCCTTGGGGCAAGCTGAACTACGACACGAACAAGGGCGGTTTTGTCTCCGACATCACCCCCGAAGAGGTCCAGAGCGCCCCGGATCGCACCAACGACTGGTACGCCGACCGCGCCTGGGATCAGCGCACCCATGACCATTATCAGGTGCCTTACTACTGGATCTGATAGGGCGCCGGTTCGCCCCCGCCCTGCCTCGGGCCCACCCCCGCCCCGCCGCGCGCTGGGCGGGGGATTTCGCCGTGACCCTAAGGCGTTACCGCCGCGTCCTTGGCCGCCCTCTCGAGGATCATCCCATAGAGATCCTCCACCTCGGGCCGGTTCTTGTGCAGCGATCTGTGCAGGTAATAGGACACATGCGGCAGCGACGGCAGGCCGAGTTTCGTGTCGAGAATTTCGATATCCGAGCGAAACGCGCTCTTGGTCCGCGCCGTGATCCCGATCCCCGCCTCGATGCCGAACCGGATGCCCGCCGGGGTCCGCGAGGTGAACTTCTCGAAATAGGTCCAGCCATCGAGATCGAGCGCCGACAGCGCAATCCGCCGGAACATGCTCGGCGCGTCCGTGACCACCAGCGGCAGCGGCTCATTCGGTCGATGCTGCCAGCCTTTCGCCGCGATCCAATGCACGCTGAGCATCCGCACCCGCGTCCCCTCGGTGCTCCCCGAGCGCCATGTCGAAAGGGTTAAATCGAGCGCGCCTTCTTCCAGCATTTTCATCAAGATCCCGCTGCGCTCCACCGCCAGCACCACCCGCACCCCGGGCCAACGCTCGACAAAGCTCTGAATGATCTCCGGCAGCAGGTCATTGGCAATTTCCAACGGCGCGCCGAGCTTGATCACCCCGGTGTTCTGGCTGAGCCCCGAGGCCGACATCGCCTGTTTACAAAGGGATACGATCTCATGGCTGTGCCGCAGCAAGGTCTGCCCCGCCTCCGTCAACTCCCGCCGCCGCCCCCGCGTCACAAACAGCGGCGTGCCGACGATCTTCTCCAGACTCTGCATCTGCTGCGTCACCGCCGACTGCGTCCTCCCCAACCTCTGCGCCGCCGCACTAAAGCTCCCCTCCTGCTCAATCGCGATCAGGGTTCGTAAATGCGAAAGCTGAAAATCAGGTGTCATCGGCGGCCTCAACTGTTCATTTTGGCTGATATGTTCAGTAAAAATATTAATTTTACAAATGAATCAAGCTTCCCTATCGATCCTCAATCGAATTCGCCCCTCGGGGACCGCCACAGACATCAAAGGGAGCACATGATGAACCGACTGGCCTTCGCAGCGGCACCGGGGCTCCCAACCCCGCCCATGACGGGCAAGTGATCCGGTTTCACGCCGGGCTCGAACATATCGACGATCTCATCGCGGATCTCGCGGCCTCCTTCGCGGCGGCCGCCTGATCCCGCCAACCAACACCTATCCACCGGAGAACCACTTATGGGTACAAGCGTTTTCGATTCCGTCCTTCTCAAGAATTCCTGGTCCACCGAAGAGATGCGCGGCATCTTCAACGACGAAGCCCGCATTCAGCGCTGGCTCGACGTCGAAGCGGCGCTCGCCCTCGAACAGGCCAAGCTCGGGATGATCCCCACCGCCGCCGCCGAGGAAATCGCCGCCAAGTCGAAATTCGACGCCATCGACATGGATCTCGTGCTGCATCTCCTCGCTGTGACCAAACACCCGCTGGTCCCCGTGGTGCGCGCCCTCGAACAGGCCTGCGAAAACGGCGCCGGTGAATATGTCCATTTCGGCGTCACCACCCAGGACATCATCGACACCGGCCTCGTGCTGCAGATGAAGGACGCCTATGACGTCATCCGCCGCGACCTGCTCGAAATGGCCAACCACCTGCTGCGGCTGAGCGAAGAACACCGCAACACGCCGATGATGGGCCGCACCCTCATGCTGCAGGCGATCCCGATCACCTTCGGCTTCAAGGCGGCGATCTGGCTCTCGGAAATCGACCGTCACTTGGCCCGGCTCGACGAGATTGCGCCGCGTGTCTTTGTCGGCTCGATCGTCGGCGCGGTTGGCACCAAGGCCTCCTTCGGCTCCAAGGCGCATGACATGGAAAAGGCGGTCAACACCTATCTCGGCCTCGGCACGCCCAATATCTCGTGGCAGCCCGCCCGCGACCGTTTCTACGAATTCGGCGCCGTCATGGGCGGCATCAACGCCACGCTCAACAAGATCGGCAATCAGCTCCTGCTGCTCGCCCATAATGAATTTGACGAGATCGCCGAACCCTTCGGCGAAGGTCAGGTCGGCTCCTCCACCATGCCGCACAAACGCAACCCGGCGGTGACCGAAAACTCTGTCACCGTGAGCAACACGCTCAAGTCCAACATCAACATGCTCTCGGACATCACCAAGCATGAACATGAACGCGACGGTGCCGTGTGGAAGATGGAATGGAAGATCATTCCCGAAATCTGCCTGATGCTCTCGGTGGTGCTCGCCAATCAGAAATTCGTGCTCGGCGGTCTCGAGGTGAAGAAAGCGAGCATGCTGAACAATCTCAAGCTGCTCAAAGGCTATGCGCTGGCCGAACGCATCATGTTCGCCGCCGCTGACAAGCTCGGCAAGCAGACCGCCCATGAAGAGGTCTATGAGGCCGCGATGAAGGGCATCGAGGCCGGCGTCACCTTCAAAGAGGCGCTGCTCGACAACGCCGCCATTTCCGGCGCGCTGACCGAGGCAGAGCTCGACGCGCTGCTCGATCCGACGACCTATGTCGGCGCCTCGCCCGACATCGTCGACACCGCCATCGCCGCCATCCGCAAAGAGGGCCGCATCGGCTAGGCCCGCACGTGACCTACGAAGGGAAAGGCCGGTGCTTCCCCGCACCGGCCTTTCTGTTAGCCGTAAAAACAGGCCCTGTTACAGCATAAACGCCCTAACAAACCCGACGCCCACGCACCCAGGTTTCGCGCACCACCGGCGTGCCCTCGATCCGCGCCATCCGCAACAGATCCGCCCGCGCGCCCAGACGAACCTCGCCCCGATCGTCGAGCCCGCTACACCGCGCCGGGTTGGCCGTCACCGTCTTGATCCCCCGCGCCATATCGTCCCAAAGATCGCCGAGCATGACACCGGCCGCCAAGAGCGAGCCGGGAATATAATCCGACGACACGATATCGAGCAGGTCTTTTTCCGCCAGAACCGAGGCCGCGACATTGCCCGAATGCGACCCGCCGCGCACCAGGTTCGGCCCGCCCATGATCGTGGCCAGCCCCTGCGCCCGGCTCTCGCGCGCCGCCTCTTCCGTGGTCGGAAACTCCGCCAGCCGCACACCAAGCCGGGCCGACACCCGCGCCTGCTCGGCCGTGGTGTCGTCATGGCTCGCCATCACCGCCCCAAGCCGCGCCGCCGCCGCCACCGCGCCGGCCTCATGCTTGGCCCCCAACCGCGCACTCAGGCTACGGCGGTCGTCCACATGCTGTTCAAACTCGGCATCCGACAGCCCGTGCTTGCCACAGACATATTCCTTGAGCTTGGAAATATCGCGAAACTGCCGCTGCCCCGGCGTGTGATCCATCAGGCTCAGGATACGCACCCGATCCTCCGGCCCGAACTCGTCGAGCTCATCGAGCAGCGTCTCGGAACAGATTTCCGCCCGCAGATGCAGGAAATGGCTGATCCGCAGCACATCCTTTTCGCGCATCTCCAACAGCTCGGTGGCGAGCTGCCGGGCGTATTTGCCATAATCCGCCCCCTGCCCCGACAGGATCGAGCCCACCCGCATCGCGTCGAATACGGTGGTGATCCCCGCCGCGGCGAGCTCGGCATCATGGGCGATCAGCGCCGACATATGCGGCCAGGCCACCTTGGGACGCGGCTGAATATGCCGTTCGAGATTGTCGGTATGCAGCTCGACCATGCCGGGCATCAGGTAATCACCGCCCAGATCATGCACCCCCGTGGCCTGCGTGCCGCCGCTCGAAATATCGGTGATCTCGCCCGCCTCGACCGTCACCGATCCGTGGATCACCTCATCGGGCAGCACAATCGCGGCGTTCGTAAAAATCGTCTTGCTCATCGCTTTCGTCCTTTAGTGCCGGTTGCCGCTAGCGGGTCCGTGTCACAGCCATATGACAGGGCGGAAAATTCGCGCAAACCCCTCATGCCGCCGTCTCCACCTGCCCCAGCGCCGCAAGAAGCTGCGCCACACTGTCCTTCACCCGACCGCTGTTGTCGATCTCCATGAAAGGGATGCCCTCAGGCACCGCAATTCGCCCACGTTCGAGCCGCTTTTCGATCTCTTCCGCCGTCTCGCGCCCGCGCTCTTCGAGGCGGCGCGACAGGGTCTCGCGGTCCGTGGTGATGACCACGACCCGCAGCTCGGGATAGCTCTCCATGATCTCCGGCAGCGCCTCGCGCGACCCGTTGAAAAGCACCGTCTTGCCCTCTTTCAACGCCGCAACCACGCTCACCGGCACCGCATAGCGCAGCCCATGCGCCTGCCAATGAAAGAGAAATGCCCCAGCCGCGAGACCGGCTTCAAACGCCTCGTCACTGACGCCGATATGATCCTCGCCGCCCTTGTCCTCGTCGCGGGTAATCACCCGCTTGGCCCGGACGAGCCAGGGCGCCGCCCGGCAGGCGGCATCGAGAACGGTGTCTTTCCCCGCCCCCGAGGGACCGACCACCGCGACGAGCTGCCCGGCCTTATCCAAGTCCGCCCCGCTCATGCCAGCCCCGGCACAAAGCGGGTGACATCCACCACCCGATCACAGAGCCGATCCCGCGCCGCCTCGTCATGGAAAATGCCAATGATCGCCGCGCCGCGCGCCTTGGCCGCCTCGATCATGCTCATCACCACCTCGCGATTGGCCGCGTCCAGGCTCGCCGTCGGCTCATCGAGCAACAGCGCCGGGTAATCATGGGCAAAGCCCCGGGCGATATTGACCCGCTGCTGCTCGCCGCCGGAAAAGGTCGTGGGCGACAGCGACCAGAGCCGCTCGGGGATATTGAGCCGCGCCAGCAGCTCCGCCGCCCGCTCGCGCGCCCGGCTCTCGTCCTCGCCCACGATCAGCAATGGCTCGGCCACCACATCGAGCGTCGGCACCCGCGGCACCACCCGCAGGAACTGGCTGACATAGCCCAGCACCTCGCGGCGCAGCGCCAGTATCTCGCGCGGCTCGGCCCGGGCGATGTCGACACCGCCGACGATGATGCTGCCGGACTGGCACAGGTAATTGCCGTAAATCATCCGCATTAGGGTCGATTTTCCGGCCCCCGACGCCCCGGTGAGCGCCACGCATTCCCCCGCGGCCACACGCAGGCTGGCGCCCGCCATCACCGGGATTTCTGCGCCGCCCTGATTGTGCAGGGTGAAGGATTTGGAAAGGTTGTCGATCTCGATCATGGGTCAGGCCTGCAATACGGAAGAGACAAGAAGCTGGGTATAGGCGTGCTGCGGATCGTCGAGCACCTGATCGGTCAGCCCGGTCTCGACCACATGGCCCGATTTCATCACCATGAGCCGATCCGCCAGCAGCCGCACCACCGCGAGATCATGGGTCACGAGGATCACCGACAGCCCCATCTGCCGCACCAGCCCACGCAACAGATCGAGGAGCCGCGCCTGCACGCTCACATCAAGGCCCCCGGTCGGCTCGTCCATAAAGACCAGCCGCGGCCCGGTCACCAGATTGCGCGCGATCTGCAACCGCTGCTGCATCCCGCCCGAGAAGCTCGACGGGCGGTCGTCGATCCGGTCATCGGCAATTTCGACCCGGCCAAGCCAGTCCGTCGCCACCGACCGGATACCGCCGTAATGCCGATGTCCTACAGCCATGAGCCTTTCGCCCACATTGCCCCCGGCACTGACCCCCATCCGAAGCCCGTCGCGCGGGTTCTGATGCACAAAGGCCCAGTCGGTCCGGCTCAGCATCCGCCGCTCCGGCTCGGACATGGTGACCGTATCGCGCCCCACACCCTGCCGGTCATGATAGATGACCTCGCCCTGATCCGGCGTGAGGTGACCGGCCAGGCAATTGAGAAGGGTCGATTTTCCCGACCCGGATTCGCCCACGATGCCCATCACCTCGCCGGGGTAGAGATCAAATCCCACCCCGGTACAGCCAATCCGCGCACCATAGCGTTTCTCGATATCTCGCACTGAGAGAAGAGGGGTCGTCATGCGGCATCCTCCGCCTTTGCGCCGGCTGCGGCCTCGACCCGCCCCCGGCAATAATCCGTATCCGAACACACAAACATCCGCCCCCCCGCATCATCGGTGATCACCTCATCGAGATAGCTGTCCTCGGCCCCGCAAATTGCACAGGGATGATCGGCTTTCGACGGGTCGAACGGGTGGTCCTCGAAATCGAGACTGACCACTTTCGTATGCGGCGGCAGCGCATAAATCCGCTGTTCGCGCCCCGCCCCAAAGAGCTGAATGGCGTCCATCTCGAGCTTGGGATTGTCGAATTTCGGGATCGGCGACGGGTCCATCACATAGCGCCCCTCGACCTTGACCGGATAGGCATAGGCGGTGGCGATATTGCCGTGCTGGGCGATATCCTCATAGAGCTTCACATGCATGAGCCCATATTCCTCAAGACTGTGCATCTTGCGCGTCTCCGTCTCTCGCGGCTCGAGAAAGCGCAGCGGCTCGGGGATCGGCACCTGATAGACGATGATCTGATCCTCGCGCAGCGCCTCTTCGGGGATGCGGTGCCGGGTCTGGATCACGCTCGCCTCTGCCGTGCGCTCGGTCACCGCCACCCCGGCGGTCTTCTCGAAAAAGCGCCGGATCGACACCGCGTTGGTGGTGTCATCGGCCCCCTGATCGATCACCTTGAAGCAATCCTCGGGCGTCAGCACCGCCGCCGACACCTGCACGCCTCCCGTACCCCAACCATAGGGCATCGGCATTTCGCGGCTGGCAAAGGGCACCTGATAGCCCGGGATCGCCATGCCCTTGAGAATGGCACGGCGGATCATCCGCTTGGTCTGCTCATCCAGATAGGCAAAGTTATAGTCGGTCATTCTGCGGCCTCCGGGGTTTTGCTCTGCGCCGCCTGATAGGCTTCGGCCTCGGCGCGGATCTTGCGGATAAGCTCAAGCTCGGATTGGAAATCCACGTAATGCGGCAGCTTGATATGTTCGAGGAACCCGGTCGCCTGGATGTTGTCGGCATGGCTCAGGACGAACTCTTCATCCTGTGCCGGCGCGCCTTGGTTCTCCTCGCCGAGCTCACGCCAGCGCAGCGCCCGATCGACAAGCGCCATGGAAATCGCCTTGCGCTCGGTCTGCCCAAAGACAAGCCCATAGCCCCGGGTGAATTGCGGCGGCTCGGTCTTGGAGCCCTTGAACTGGTTTACCGTCTCGCATTCGGTCACGGTGATCTCGCCGATCTCGACCGCAAAGCCGAGCTCGGGAATATCCATCTCGATGGCCACCGCACCGATGCGCAGCTCGCCCACAAAGGCATGGTTGCGCGCATAGCCGCGCTGCGTCGAATAGGCGAGCCCGAGCAAAAACCCCTCATCCCCCCGCGTCAGCGATTGCAGCCGCAAGGCACGATTGGCCGGCAGCTCGAGCGGCGCACGGGTGAGATCCGGCGGCACCGCCTCGTCCCGTGCCTCGCTCTCGATAAGCCCGTCCCGGTTGAGAAACTCGGTCACATGCGGCACCGGCCCGGCACTTCCCTCGGCCTCTTCGGCGGGCTGCGGGGCCTCCCCCTCTGCCGCCAGTTTGAAGTCGAGCAAACGGTGCGTGTAGTCAAACGTCGGCCCGAGGATTTGCCCGCCGGGCAGATCCTTGAACGTCGCCGACACCCGCCGCTCACAGCGCATCTCGCCCGTCTCAATGGGTCGCGTCGCACCAAAGCGGGGCAGCGTCGTGCGATAGGCCCGGATCAGGAAAATCGCCTCGATCAGATCGCCGCGCGATTGCTTGATCGCCAGCGCCGCGAGATCGGGATCATAGAGCGAGCCTTCGGACATCACCCGGTTGACCGCGAGCGCCATCTGCTCGCGGATCTGCGCAAGGCTGAGCTCGGGCACCTGCGGGTCGCCCCGGCGCTCTTCGGCAAGCCACGCATGGGCATTGTCGATGGCCTTTTCGCCCCCTTTGACAGCGACATACATCAGACGCCCTCCACTTTCGTGCTGCGCGGCAGGGCGGCGATGCGCGCCCCGGCCGTGAAAAAGAAATCGAGCCCCTGAGGATAGAGCAGGTGATTGTCCTGAAACGCCTCGGTATCCGGCAGCGGCAGACGCGCCACATCGCGAATACCCGGCCCGCTGATCCGTGCGCCCATGTCGGGCTCGAGCCGGTCCAGCGCCACCACCAGCGTGGTCGACCGGTCGGGATATTCGGCACTGCCAATCGGGAACTCCGCGAGCGGCAGCAGCGCTTCCCAGGTGCCAAAGGCAAAGCTCGCCTCGGCCCGCGTCTCGGTGATCGGCGCGCCTGCGTGAAAGCTGATCCATTGGCGGATCTCGGGGCTGTCCATCCGCCCGGCGAGATAGACGGGCGTATCGGGATCACAGAGCGTGAGCAGGATCACCCCCGCCCCGATCGACAGCGGCGCCGGCGGCACTGCGCCGCTCACCTCGGCAATCGTGCCGGGCCGCGCCATCACGTCGAGACAGGCGCGAAACGCCCTCGCCGCCTCGCGCGGCGCATCGGCGAACCCGCCTTGCAATGTATCGGCGCTCATGCGTCCTCTCCCCGTACCATCGTGAAAAAATCGACCTTGGTCGCGGCGGCCTTGGCGGCGCGGCGGGCGCGGCGCGCCTCTTCTTCGCGCTGCAACGGGTCGAGCAACCCGGTCTCGATCGTCGCCGCCTCATCGGTTTGCAACAGCGCATCGGCCAGCGCTGCGATCTCGGCATGACGGCGGCTGCGGCCTTGCACATAGGCATGTCCCGTGGTGCCACAGGTCTCGAGCCGCAGCGCACAGCGCGTCACCGTGACCTCGCCCATGTTGAACGCGTCGCCGGTGCCGCCCATGCGGCCCCGGACCATGACACCACCGGTTTCCGGCATCCGCGCCCAGCTAAATTCCGGCGCTTTTCCGATCCCGTCCCAGAGCGCGATAACCCGCTCTGACGGGGCCCGCGCCAAAAGGCCCATCCATGTCTGACGTTTTTTCGTCATGCGTAGACACCTTTTCAACTTGTCTATGTTATTATACAACTAGACAAATATAGCCACGACTCACCCACGAGTCGCAAGCGATGATTTGTGAAATTCTAATGACGAGAGTGCCCATGGCCCGAAATCCGATCTGGAAGACAATCACCGCCACCCTCACAAGCGAGATCGCCGACGGCCATTACCGGCCCGGGGACAAGCTGCCCACAGAGGCCGAATTATCGGCCCGTTTCGGCGTCAACCGCCACACCGTGCGCCGCGCCATCGCCGCGCTGGCCGAGGCCGGGTTGACCCATTCGCAACGCGGCTCGGGGGTCTTTGTCACTGCCAAACCGACCGATTATCCGCTCGGCCGCCGCGTCCGTTTCCACCAGAGCCTGCAGGCCGCGGGCCAAATCCCCGACAAGCGCACGCTGCGCATCGAGGTCCGGCTCGCCGACCCGCGCGAGGCCGAGGCGCTCCAGCTGCCCGAAGGCGCCTCTGTTTCCGTCTATGAAAGCCTGTCTTTCGCCGATGGCGCACCGATGGCGCTGGCCCGGTCGCTCTTTCCGACCGCCCGCTTCCCCGACATTCTCACCCATCTGCAGGAAACCAATTCCGTCACCGAGGCGCTGCGCCGTTCCGGTCTCGACGACTACACCCGGATCTCCACCCGGCTCACCGCCAAGGCCGCCACCGCCACCCAGGCGACCCATCTGCGCATCCCCGAAGGCGCGCCGATCCTGCGCAGCGTCGGCATCAATGTCGATTCAGGTAACCGGCCCGTCGAATACGGTCAGACTTGGTTTGCCGGGGATCGCGTCACCCTGACGATCTCGCCGGACGACTGACCGGCTCAGCCCTCGTATTTCTCGAGAAACTCCGCCACCGGCAAGGCCCGAAAATCCACCAGCGCCTTGCCCACCGCCTCATGCGTCCAGTCCCACCAGCCCAAGCCGATCAACCGCTCGGCCAGCTGCGGCGCAAGCCGCGCCCGCACCGGCCGCGCCGGCACGCCTGCGACGATCTGATAGGGGTCCACAGGCTTGGTCACCACCGCCCCCGCCGCGACCACCGCGCCATGGCCAATGCGCACCTCGGGCATCACCATCGCGCCATGGCCAATCCATGTGTCATGCCCGACCACCACCCGCCGCGACGCCCGATGCGCAAAGAACGCCGCATCATCCGCCGCATCCTCCCAATACTCCGCCGAGCGATACATGAAGTGATGCAACGACGCCCGGTCGAGCGAATGATCGGTCGGCCCGATCCGCGCAAAGCTCGCGATATTGGAGAACTTACCGATCTCGCTATTGGCAATATCGGCATAGCGGTCGGTATAGCTGTAATCGCCCATGCTGGAATTGAGCAACCGCGTCCCCTGACCGAGCGCCACAAACCGCCCCATCTGCGAGTTCACCACCTCCGACCCCGCACCGATGCGGGGCCGGCCCGGATCAAGCCCGCTCATACCGGCAGCGGCCCGGCCTTTGGTGCCGGTGTTTTGGCCTTCTTCGCAGGCGCATCATCGCCCTTGATCAGCCGCCGCCGCAACATCCCCGACAGCCAATCCATCGCCATCACCATCATGATGATGAGCACGATGTAATAGCTCACCTCTTCCCAATCCTTCTGGGTGATCATCGCCTGGGTGAGCAGCAAGCCGATGCCACCGCCGGTGATCGCCCCGATGATCGTCGCCGACCGCGTGTTCGATTCGAGGTAATAGAGAACCTGGCTGAGCAGCACCGGCGTGATCTGCGGGATCACCCCAAAGCGATAGCGCTGCAATGGCTTGGCCCCGGTCGACTGCACGCCCTCGATCTGCTTGCTATCGACATTCTCCAACGCCTCCGAGAACATCTTGCCGAAACTGCCGGTATCCGTCAGCAGGATCGCCAGCGCCCCGGTGAGCGGCCCCGGCCCAAAGGCCCGCGCCAGAACGATGGTCCAGATCAGCGCATCCACCCCGCGCAGGAAATCGAACACCCGCCGCATGGCAAAGCGCACGCTCTTCAGCGGGGTGAAATTCCGCGCCGCCATAAAGCCCAAGGGAAGCGCCACGATCGCCGCCCCGAAGGTGCCGAGAAACGCCATCAGGATCGTCTCGAAGATCGCCCAATAGACCTCGCCATGCCGCCACATCGCATTGTTGATGAACCCGTCCCACATGGCCGAGATATTCGACTGTCCCGGCACCACCTGATCGCCGGAAAACGCCAGCCCCACCAGCTCGGCAAACCCCTTGCCATGGAACGGGCTGTCGAGCGTGAAGAAAAACAGCTCCCAGCCGGTGAAATAGCGCAGCACCTCGGTCCGGTTGCGGGTGATGGTCAGCCGCCCCGCCTCGGTGGTGATCGTCACCCGGTTTTTCGACGCGTTGATCCACTCGGGCAGATCGCCGGGGGGAAACTCGGCCTGCGCGCCTTGCCGTCCCGGCCGCGCGGTGATCGTGCCATAGCCCGGAATGTCATAGCTGACGATTTCCTGACCAAAGCTCACCACATGCCCCGCGCCAAGGTCGATCACACTGGTCTCGCCCAGCGTCACCCACTCCGGCGACATGCCCTCGGGATAGGTCCCCTTGCGCTCGCCCTCGATGGCGATCTCGACCGCGCCATTGCGATTGTCACGGCTGACATGGGTCTTGTAGCTATAGCTGTCCGCCACCAGTGTCCGCGCGTTCTCGGCGCTGGCCCGGCCGAGAACCCCCGCCATGTCAAAGCTGACAAAGATATAGGCGAGATAGACCACAATCACTGCCGGAAGGGCAAAGCCCCAGCGCCGTTTCTTCTGAAACCGGCGGTCGGCTTCGGTCTTCATGATGCCAAGCGTCGCCACACTCATGCCGCGCGTCCTTCTGTAAGCTTGTGACGCACCACCGATGACAGCTGATCGACCAGCACGATGGACAGGAACAGCAGGATGAAGATCGCCGCCGCCTCGTCATATTTACCCTGGCCCCAGCTCATCGCGTTCTTGAGCTCATAGCCAATGCCCCCCGCCCCGACAAAGCCGAGGATCGCCGAGGCGCGAATGTTGATCTCGAACCGCAAGAGCGCATAGCTCACATAGTTCGGGCTCACCTGCGGGATCACGCCAAGCCACATGCGCTGGCTCCAGGTCGCCCCGACCGACGCGAGCCCATCCACCGGCTTGATATCGGCATTCTCGTTGACCTCGGAAAACAGCTTGCCGAGCGCGCCAGCCGTGTGAAAGGCGATGGCGATCATCGCCGGCACCGGGCCACCGCCCAGCACAAAGATCAGCACCAGCGCGATGACGATTTCGGGCACCGCCCGCATGATGTCCATGACCCGGCGAAACACCGGGATGAGCCGCGGCCATTTCGCCAATCCCCGCGTCGCCAGCAGCGACAGAAGAATGGCAAAAAGCGCGCCGGTAAGCGTCGCGGCGGCGGCAATATTGATCGTCTCGATCAGCGCCGGCAGATAGGTCACCAGATGCGCGGGCAAAAGCGCGATCTTCTCCGCCGCCTCGCCCAGAACCTCGCCGGGGAAATCGAAAATCCGGTGCAACCCGCTCCAGAATCCGCCCGCGTTGCGACTGTCGGCAAGGTCAAACCCGCCGACCATCAGCGCCACGAAAAGCGCCAGGAGAATGCCGCCGTAAATGCGTTTGCGGCGCATCGCGCCAAGATAGTCGGATCGGATATCCGCGACGGGCCGTGGACCGTCACCCAGCAATGTCTGCACCTTGCGTCCCTCGCAATAAATTACGGACCCCGCCGGGGCAGGGTCCGCAGATGGTGGTCTGAAATCAGTTGGACTTCAGTTTGCGTGCTTCGATGATCACGTTGTAGGCGTCATGGGTGATCGGCATGAAACCCTTGGCCTCACCCTGCAGCACGCCATAGGCGCAGTCTTCGTCGAGCGATTTGAGCGACGCCATCAGCGCGGTCATCTTGACTTTGACGTCCGACGGCAGCTCGCTGCGCAGAACAACCGGACCCTCGGGGATCGGCTTCGACTTCCAGATTTCCACGAGGTCGTTCATGTCGACGAGACCGGCATCAACCGCCTTGCGCAGCGCGCCCGAGTTGTAGCCATCTTCCCATTCGCCCAGACCGTCGGCCCAGGTCACGCCCGCGTCGACATCGCCATTGTTGACCGCAACGATGGTCTGCTCATGGCCACCGGTGAATTTCACTTCACCGAAATAGTCGCCCGAGGTCATGGTCGACCCGGTCGCCTCAGGGATCTCGATCGACGGGATCAGGAAGCCCGAGGTCGAGTTGGGATCACCGAAGCCGAACACCTTGCCCTTCATGTCGTCGAGCGAGGCAATCCCGGCATCCTTGCGGGCGAAGCCCACCGAGTAATAGCCATAGCCGCCATCATTGTTGACCTTGACGAGGATCGGCTCGACCGCTTCGGGATCGCTCAGATAGACCTTGGCATAGGCCGATGCGCCGAGCCACGCCATGTCGATGGTGCCACCCAGCAGGCCTTGGATCACACCGTTGTAATCGGCCGGGGCAAAGAGCTTGGTCTCGACACCGAGAAGCTCTTGGGTCTTTTCGCGCAGGCATTCATTGCTGTTCATGCGGTCCTGGGCGTTTTCGCCGCCGAGGATACCGATGCGGAATTCCTTGATCTCTTCCGCCGCGGCAGGTGCGACGAGGGCGGTGCTGGCCAGGATGGCGGCAACAAGCGTTTTCATGTGAACTATCTCCGGTTGGTTCGCGCCTCCCGACCCCCGGGAGACGCCAGGTAAGGGTTAGGCTGGAACGGCGATGGGCTGATCGATCGCGGTCGATGTGGCCCCTTCGTTGAAACTCGCATCGGCACCGTAAATGTCGCGCGCGACCCCGGCGGTCAGCTGCTCGGGCGTGCCGTCAAACACGATCCGCCCGGCCCGCATCCCGATGATCCGGTCGCAATAGCGCCGGGCGGTGTCGAGCGTGTGAAGGTTCGCGACGACCATACGTCCGTCCTCTTCGTGAATGCGGCGCAGCGCATCCATCACGACCTGCGCGTTCATCGGGTCGAGGCTGGCAATCGGTTCGTCGGCGAGAATGATCTTCGGGTCCTGCATCAGCGCCCGCGCGATGGCGACCCGCTGTTGCTGCCCGCCCGACAGCGCCTCGGCGCGTTTGGCGGCGTTCTCGGCAATGCCGAGACGGTCGAGAATATCGATGGCCTTATGCACATCCTCGGTCGGATAGAGGTTGAACATCGTGGCCAGCGTGCTGCGCTTGCTGAGCGTGCCATGCAGCACGTTCGACACCACATCCATCCGCGGCACGAGGTTGAACTGCTGAAAGATCATCGCGCAATCGGACTGCCAGCCGCGCTTCTCGGCGCCGGTCAGGCTCAGCACATCGCGCCCTTCGAACAGGATGCGACCCTCGGTGGTATCGGTCATCCGGTTCATGATCCGCAGCAGCGTGGACTTGCCCGCACCCGACCGTCCGATGATCCCGATCAGCGCCGGTTTCTCGACGGTGAAATTCGCGGCATCCACAGCAGTGCTCTGCCCGAATCTCTTGGTCAGATTTTCAACGATCAGCATAACAGCCCCCAATTGCGTCGAGGGCTTCCTGAGCCTTTTCTGTTACGCCCGCATGTCACTTGGATGATGGTTTTGTAACGGCAAACGCAAACCCCCCGGCCCATCGGACCGGGGGGTTACAGACCTGTTACAGCCGTAATACCGCTTAGCTTTTGACCGTCTCCGCACCAGGCCGCGTCTTGCGCCACCCCTTGGTAAGCCGATGAATGATCACAAAGAACACCGGCACAAAGATCACCCCGAGCATCGTCGACGACACGGTCCCGCCGAGCACACCGCTCCCAATCGCCGTCCGCCCCCCAGAGCCCGCCCCGCTCGACAGAACAAGCGGCAGCACCCCCAGCGAGAAGGCCATTGAGGTCATCAGGATCGGCCGGAACCGTTGTTTCGCGGCCTCCGTCACCCCAGAGTAAAGCGGCGCCCCGGCATCCATGCGCTCGCGGGCAAACTCGACGATGAGAATCGCGTTCTTGCCGGTCAGACCGATCACCGTCAGCAGCGCCACCTGCAGATAGACACCGTTCTCGAAACTTCCGAGCCACGCCGCTATCAGCGCCCCGGTGATCCCGATCGGCATCGCCAGCATCACCGCCACCGGGATCGACCAGCTCTCATAAAGCGCCGCGAGACAGAGGAACACCGCCGCCAGCGACAGCGCATAGAGAAGCCCCGCCTGACTGCCCGACTCGCGCTCTTCGAGCGACAGCCCGGTCCAGGCCACCTCGTAGCCCGGCGGCAATTGCGCCGCCAGCGCCTCGATCTCGGCCATCGCCTCGCCGGTGGTCACCCCCGGCGCCGGGCTGCCCTGCAGCTGCACCGCCGGAATGCCGTTATAGCGATAGAGCCCCTGCGCCCCGTATTCCCAACTGCCCTCGGCAAAGTTGGAAAACGGCACCAGCCCACCGGTCGCGTTGCGCACCCGCCAGCGCTCGATATCCTCGGGCACCATGCGATAGGGCGCATCACCCTGCACATAGACCCGCTTGATCCGGCCCCGGTCGAGGAAATCGTTCACATAACGCCCGGCCCAGGCCACCGACAACAGATTGCCAACCTCCGACGCCGACAGACCCATCGCCCCCGCCGCCTGCCAATCCACGTCGAGCTTGAACTGCGCCGCATCTTCAAGCCCGTTGGGCCGGACAGAGGCGATCTTGCCGCCCTGCATCGCCATCCCGATGAGCTGATTGCGCGCCTCGATCACCTGCTCATGGCTCTGCCCGTTCCGCGCCTGCAGATAGAAATCGAACCCGCTCACATTGCCGAGCTCGATCACCGCCGGCGGCACGATGGGAAAGACAAACCCTTCCTGGATCTGCGAGAACGCGCCAAAGGCCCGCCCCGCCAGCGCCCCGACGCTCTGCTGCGGCTCGGTCCGCTCGTCCCAATCCTTGAGGCTGACAAAGGCGATGCCCATGTTCTGCCCCTGCCCGGCAAAGCTGAACCCGTTCACGGTGAACACCGAATTGACCAGCTCGCCCTCCTGCTCAAGGTAATAGTTGCGCACCTTGCTGAGCACCTCTTCGGTCTGCTCCGCCGAGGAACCCGTCGGCCCCTGCACGATGGTAAAGAGAATGCCCTGATCCTCTTCGGGCAGGAACCCCGTCGGCGTGCGCACAAAGAGAAACGCCATCAGCCCGCCGATCATCAGATAGAGGATCCCGACCCGCAGCGGCCGCTTGATCACATAGCCGACCGTGCCCGCATAGCCGTTGGTAAGCTTGTCAAACCCGCGGTTGAACAGGCCAAAGATGCCGCGCTCTTTCGCGCCATGCTCGGGCTTGCGCAGCATCGTCGCACAGAGCGCCGGGGTCAGCGTCACCGCCACCAGCACCGAGAGCATCATCGCCGACACCACGGTGATCGCGAACTGCTGATAGATCACCCCGGTCGAGCCACCGAAAAAGGCCATCGGAATGAACACCGCCGACAGGACGAGCGCGATCCCCACCAGCGCGCCGGTGATCTGATCCATGGATTTCTTGGTGGCCTCATAGGGGCCGAGCCCCTCGTCCTCCATGATCCTCTCGACGTTCTCGACCACCACAATGGCGTCATCGACCAACAGACCGATGGCCAGAACCATCGCCAGCATGGTCAGCGTGTTGATGGTGAACCCAAAGAGCGCCATGATCCCGAACGTCCCCAACAGAACCACCGGCACCGCCAGCGTCGGGATGAGCGTCGCCCGCAGGTTCTGCAGGAACAGAAGCATCACCAGGAACACGAGACCGATCGCCTCAAAGAGCGTGTGCACCACCGATTCAATCGAGATTTCGACAAAGGGCGTGGTGTCATAGGGAATGCGGTATTCGACCCCATCGGGGAAGAAGGCCGACACATCCTCGAGCTTTTCCTTGACCCGCTCCGACGTGTCGAGAGCATTGGCCCCGGTGGCGAGCTGAATCGCCATCCCCGCCGTCGGCGCGCCATTGTAATGCGCCGAGGTGGCATAGCTCTCCGCGCCGATCTCGACCCGCGCCACATCTCGGACGAGCACCAGACCGCCATCGGTCTCGGCCCGGATCACGATCTGTTCGAAATCCTCTGGCGTGCTGAGCAGCGATTGCGCGGTGATCGTCGCGTTGAGCATCTGCCCATCCACCGCCGGCAGCGACCCGAACGAACCCGCCGACACCTGCGCATTCTCTTCCGAGACCGCCTGCACCACATCCGCCGGGGTCAGCTCGAACGCGTTGAGCTTTTCCGGGTCGAGCCAGATGCGCATCGCATATTGCGCGCCGAACACCTGCACATTGCCGACCCCTTCGAGACGGCTGAACTCATCGACCATGCTCGCCACGAGGTAATCCGACAGGTCGAGCGCCTCGAGACGGCCATCGGTCGACACCAGCGCAATCACCATCAGGAACCCGCCCGAGGATTTCTCCACCGACACGCCCTGACGCTGCACCTGCTCGGGCAACAGCGTCGAGGCCTGGCTGAGCTTGTTTTGCACCTGCACCTGCGCGATATCGGCATCGGTGCCGGTCTCAAAGGTGAGCGTGACATTCGCGGCCCCGGTCGAGGTCGAGGACGAGCTGATATAGCGCAGCCCATCCAGCCCGGTCATCTGCTCTTCGATCACCTGCGTGACCGTGTTGTTGACGGTCTCTGCCGAAGCCCCGGGATAGACTGCGTTGACCTGCACCGTGGGCGGCGCGATCTCTGGATATTGGGCCACCGGCAGGATCAGGATCGACAAGACCCCGACCCCCATCAGCAGGATCGAAATGACCCAGGCGAAAATCGGTCGGTCGATGAAAAAGCGTGCCATATACTCATGCAATCCTTTTTGGCGCCCGCAGGCGCGCTAATCACTCTGCGGCGGGGGCGGCCCCGTCGGTGCCCTCGGCGGTGCCCTCAGTGGCGCCTTCTGTGGCACCCTCGGCGCTTGCCGCCTCGGGCTTGGCGCGCTCTTGAGGGGCCACCGGGCTGCCTTCTGCAATCTTCTGCAGCCCGCCCACGATGACCTTGTCGCCCGGCGCAAGACCGTCATTGACGATCCATGTGTTGCCCTGCGTCCCAAGCGTCGTCAGCACCCGTGCTTCGACGACATTCTCCGCATTGGCGACAAGCGCCGTCGGCTGCCCCCGGCGGTCCCGCGACACGCCCTCTTGCGGCACCAGAACCACGCCCATCGCCTTATCCACGGGCATATGCGCCTTCACATACATCCCCGGCAGCAAGAGCTGATCGGGATTGGGAAACTCGAGCCGCAGCACCGACACGCCGGTCTGCGCATCGACATGCGCCTCGGCGGCCAGCAAGGTGCCGGTATGCTCATAGGTCGATCCATCCGCCAGCGTCAGCGTCACGGTCGGGTCGATGTCGGCCAGGTCACGGCCCTCTTTCATCGCATCGCGACGGCGGCGCACCACCTCGGCCGCCGAGGCGGTCACATCGACATAAACCCGGTCGATCTGCCGGATCACCGCCAGCGGATCGGCCTGCTGCGCCGTGACCAGCGCCCCTTGCGTGGTCAACGCCCGGCCCACCTGCCCCGACAGAGGCGCGGTGATCGTGGTATGTTCGAGGTTGATCTCATCCGCCCGAAGCTGCGCCTCCGCCACCAGCAAAGCCGCCTGCGCCGCGTCCCGCGCCGCCACCGCATCATCCAGCGCCTGCTCCGAGGCCACATTGCGCCGCACCAGCTCGGTCATCCGCGCGGCTTCCTTATCCGTCGCCGTCACCGCCGCCTTGGCCTGGGCCACGCTGGCCTCGGCCCGCTGCACCTGCGCCGCATAGATCGCCGGATCGATCCGATACATCGGATCGCCCTCCTTGACCTCCGCGCCCTCCTGGAACAACCGCTCGACAAGGATGCCCGACACCTGCGGCCGCACCTCTGCCACCCCCAGCGCCACGACCCGCCCCGGCAGCTCCGAGGTCAGCGTCACGTCCTTGGCCTCAAGCGTCACAACCGTCACCGGGGTCGGTGGCGGCGCATCCTGCGCAGCCGCATCCGCCGGAGGAAACACCAGCCGGATCGCCAGCAACGAGGCCAGGGCCACAATCTTGAATTTCGAAGTTAACATGCGCGTCTCCTGCACTCGCGGACGGTCGAACGAATTATGTTACGTCAATTAACACTTTGGCGCCTGCTACCACCAACCCGTTGTGTTTAACAGAGAAGTCACGCCACAGGGTATTGCGCTTTTTTGCACATAAAATGACAGACCTGCCGTTTCCCTGCTCTGCCGCCGTTTCACGCCCCCTCACGGGGCATTCTCTTCGTTCTCGATAAAATCTATTCCGGTTTCGCCCGTTTATTCGCATTCCCTCCTGTCTTACCTCGTCAGCAGCCAATCACGCGGGGCGCCTCCGCCCCGTCCGACCCGAGGACATAAGACATGACATCGACCATCACCGACTACAGCCGCGCCCGTTACACGGTCAAAGCGTTCAACCCCGATCGCCGGATCAGCGACGCCGACATGGCCAAGGTCCGAGACCTCCTGCGCCTCAGCCCGTCGAGCACGAACCTCCAGCCGTGGTATTTCGTCATCGCCAGCACCGAAGAGGGCAAGGCCCGCGTCGCCAAATCGGCCGAAACCAAATTCCCCTTCAACGCGCCCTCGATCAAGAAGGCGAGCCATGTCATCGTCTTCGCCAGCCGCCTCGAGCTGACCGAAGACTACCTGCAAAAGGTTCTCGCCCAAGAAGAGGCCGACGGCCGCTTTGCCGCCAACCCCGAAGAGTTCAAGGCGCAGATGCACGGCGGCCGCTCGCTCTTCTCGAACATCCACAAGCACGACATGAAGGATGCCCAGCATTGGATGGACAAGCAGGTCTATCTCAACCTTGGCAATTTCCTTCTCGGCGTCGCCGCGCTCGGCATTGACGCGACCCCGATGGAAGGCGTCGACACCCAGGCGCTCGATGCCGAATTCGGCCTGCGCGAAAAAGGCTATGGCAGCCTCTTCGTCGTGCCCATCGGCTATGCCGACACCGAGGCCGACTACAACCGCGCCCTGCCCAAATCGCGCCTGCGCGAAGAGGACATCATGCTCGAGGTCTGAGGTCATTGCGACCCGATGCGCCGCCCCTCCCCAACCGGGGTCGGGCGGCCATCACAGGTCTGGCGCGGGCCTAGCCCTGCGCCGCTTCTGCCGCCGACCGAATGGCGCGGATGTTCTCGCCATAGACCTCGGGCTTGGCGACGCTGCCGCCCTTGAACACGCCTGACCCGGCAACCAGAACATCAGCCCCCGCCGCCACGACGAGCGGCGCGGTCTCGGGCGTGACACCGCCATCGATCTCGATATGCACGGGCCGGTCACCGATCATCGCGCGCAGCTCGGCAATCTTGGCGGTCATGTCGATAAACTTCTGCCCGCCAAAACCGGGGTTCACGGTCATCACACAGATCACATCGGTCAGGTCCAGAAGATGCGCCACCGCATCCGCCGAGGTCCCGGGGTTGAGCGCCACGCCCGCCTTCATCCCGGCGCCGCGAATGGCCTGCAAGGTGCGGTGAATATGCGGCCCCGCCTCGACATGCGCGGTCAGAACATCGGCCCCCGCATCGGCATAGGCGTCAATATAGGGATCGACCGGCGCAATCATCAGATGCACATCCATCACCGTTTTCACATGCGGGCGGAACGCCTTGACCGCTTGCGGACCAAAGGTGAGGTTCGGCACGAAATGCCCGTCCATCACATCCACATGCACCCAATCGGCGCCCTGCGCTTCGATGGCCTGAATCTCCTGCCCGAAATTGGCGAAATCGGCGGAAAGAATGGACGGGGCGATCTTGATGGCACGGTCAAAGCTCATGGCATTCCTCTTGGGCTGCATAGGGTCTGCTATATAGGGTCTGCGATGCCACGCGCTATGGGCCGCCTGACGCGCTAGGTCAAGGGCCGGGCACCACCGGCAATTGCACCGCCCCCCGCTTTGTGCCACCCATGGCCCGATCCGCACGCCCGCCCAGACGCCCAAAGGACCCGACATGAGCCAATCACCAGATCTCGAAAAACGCTCTGCCTTTCAAACCCATATTGGGTTCGAGGTCACCGGCTGGGAGGTCGATGTCGCGCGGGTCGAGGCCCCCATCGCCCCCTTCATGAGCAATCGGCAGGGCATCCCCCATGGTGGCGTGCACGCCACCCTGCTCGACAGCGCCATGGGCTTTGCCGGCTGCTACACCGGCGATCCCGACCGCCAGCAAAACGCGCTCACCCTGTCGCTCACCGTGAATTACGTGGGGCAGGCACAGGGCAGCCGCCTCATCGCCGAAGGTCGCCGCATCGGGGGCGGCCGCAAGACCTATTTCGCCGAAGGCCGGCTTACCGACGATCTCGGCAATCTGGTCGCCACCGCCAGCGGCACCTTCCGCTACCGCTCCTGAGGTCTCGGGTCGCGCCGCTCAGGGCAGGCTGAGCTGCGCGGTCCGCCCGCCATCAATCGTATAGATCTGCCCGGTCACGAAACTCGCCTCCTCACTGGCGAGCCAGCAAACCAGCTGCGCCACCTCATCCGGCCGCCCCGTGCGCCGGACCGGATGAATCGACCCTATTTCAGCACGAAACGCCTTTGGATCGGGCATAGAGTCGATGAAATCCTCGTTCAGCGGCGTGTCGATCCAGCCCGGCGCCACCGCGTTACAGCGCACGCCCTCCGGCCCATGATCCACCGCCACCGCGCGGGTGAGCCCATGCAGCCCCGCCTTGGACGCGCAATAGGCCGGGTGGCGCGGGTTGGACCCGAGCCCCTCGATCGAGCCCACGTTCACAATCGCACCGCCACCGTCGCGCAGCATCGGCAGCGCCGCCCGGATGAGCTGAAACGGCGCGGTCAAATTGACCTGAAGATGCGCCGCCCAATCCGCGTCGCTCGTCTCTTCCACCGAGCCTTCGCGCATCAGCCCGGCATTGTTGATCAGGATATCGAGCCGCCCGACCCGCTCGGCGACGGTGGCGATCACCCGCTCGGCCGCGCCGGGATCAGCGAAATCCGCCTTGATAGGGTCGAAATCGGCCGAACCCCGCTGGGCGGTGAGCACCTGCGCCCCGCCCTCGGCCAGACGCCGCGCGATGGCGGCCCCCATGCCGCTCGACGCGCCGGTGACCAGCGCCACCTTGCCCGCGAACCGGCTCATCCGACCGGCTTCGCGCCATTGACCTCGACCAGCGCACCGCAAACATAGCGCGCCGCGTCCGAGGCGAGGAAAGCGATCACATCGGCAATCTCTTCCGGCTCCGCGATATGGCCGATGGGCACCGACCGGTTGAGCTCTTCGATGCCCTTGTCCGGGTCGAGCCCGCGAATGGCAAACCCGGTGCGCAGCATCGGCGTGTTGACCTCGTTGGGACAGACCGCATTGACCCGGATGCCCTGGCCCGCGTGATCGCGGCCCAGACATTGGGTCAGCGAGGCGAGCGCCGCTTTCGACATGATGTAGAGCGGATGGTTCGGCCCCGGATGCACCCCCCAGCAGGAGGCGGTGTTGACGATGGCCCCGCCGCCCGCCTCGGCCATGATCGGGATCGCCGCCCGGCACAGGCGAAACGGCGCTTCGACATTGACCGCCATGGTCAGCGCGTAATCCTCGTCGCTGGCCTGGGTGATGTCGCCACGGGTGATCACCCCGGCGTTGTTGATGAGGATATCAAGCCCGCCCAGCGCGTCCTGCACCTGCCCCGGCAGCCCGTCGCAATAGGCCGGATCGCGCAGATCGCCCTCCAAAATCAGGTCCGACGCAATACCGTCGCAATACCGATCAGATACCGCAACCCGCGCTCCCTCGGATTTGAGCAGGGTGACAACCGCCTTGCCGATGCCCCCCGCAGCCCCCGTGACCAGTGCCACCTTGCCCTCGAACCGCCCCATGATCAGTACTCCTGATTGAGCGCATCGGCCGCCGGGATCTCCCGCTCGCGCCGCGCGATATAGTCCCGAAGGGCCTCGTCCACACCCGCATCGAGCTTGGGTTCGAAATAGTCGGCCAAGAGCGATTTCACATGGGCCAGCGCCCGCTCATTCGTCTCTATTCCGCCCTCAGCCTGCCATTGTTCGATCGAGTTGTTGTCAAAGAGATCCGGCATGAAAAACGCCCGCTGGAAGTTCTCCAACGTATGCGCATGCCCCAGGTAATGCCCCCCCGGCCCGACATCCGACACCGCCGCCACGGCCTCATCGAAATCGTCCCAGCGGATGCCTTCGGCCATCCGGTAGGCCATCGCACATTGCTCGGCATCGACGACGAATTTCGCCATCGAACAATGCATCCCCGCCTCGTTCCACCCCGCCGCGTGCCACATGTAGTTCGTGCCCGCCATCTGCAACGCCATCAACGTGGTCGCACTCTCGTAACCTGCTTGGGAATCAAAGGTTTTTGACCCACCCAGCGCCGTCGAAGACCGCCACGGCACGCCATAGAACCGGGCCATCTGACCGATCATCAGGTTCATCAGACTGATCTCCGGCGTCCCCGCCATCGGCGCCCCCGACTTCATGCTGACCGTGCTCAGATAATGTCCATAGATCGCCGGACAGCCTTTGCGCACCACCTGCGTATAGGCCAGCGCCGACAGCGCCTCGGCATTGAGCTGCGCCACCGTCGGCGCGACGCTCGCAGGCGTGTTCGCCCCGCCGAGAACGAAGGGCGAGCAGAGCACCGGCTGATTGCGCCGGTTGAACGCCCGCATCGCACCGAGCATGGTCTCGTCCCAAACCAGCGGGCTGTTGCCGTTGCAATTCCCGGTCACCACCGGATGCGTCTCGAGAAACTCTTCGCCAAAGAGGATCGCACACATATCGAGCACATCCTCGGCGTTCTTGGGGCTGGTGGTCATCCCCATGAACATCTTGTCGGAATGTTTCATCGAACTGTAGGTGATCCGCAGATGCCGCTGGCTGATCGGATGATCATAGGGCTCGACGATATGATGCGCCGAGCTGTGCATCGCCGGCAGCATATGGCTCAGCTTGTGGAAATTCGCGAGATCGTCGAGCGTCGGGTTGCGCCGCACATCGTCAAGGTCGCGCAGAAACGGTGCGCCGGTCATCGGCACGAACACCGCATGATCGCGCCCGAACGGCAGGTTATTGGCCGGGTTGCGCGCGTGATAGGTAAATGTCTCGGGGATCGTCTTGATCAGCTCGCGCACCAGCGCCCGGTCGAGATACACGGTCTCGCCGACCACCTTGGCCCCTGCCCTGCGCCAATCTTCAAGCGCGATATCGTCGCGAAAAACCACGCCAACGGTTTCGAGAATGTCCATCGAGGCCGCGTCGATCCGTTCGATCTGCTCCTGATCCATCGGCTCGGTGAGGGGCAGCCCCCGCTTCAACGCCGGAAGCATCGCAAAATCCCGTGTCTGCCTGATAGCCTTGCGCGCGCCACGGCCCCGACGGGCTGGTTTTTCGGCCACTACACTCATCTCTGGTCTCTCCTTAGGGGGCGGCTCAGGCGCCCATCTCGACAAGTTCCGACCCCAAGGGCAGCGGGTCGGGCATCACATAGCGTTCAAGCTGATCGCGGGTCAGGTTCCAGTGATCCATGGTCAGGGTCACCATGTTGTCGCCATCGCGGCGCGCCATCGCTTCGAGCATCGCATCATGCTGCGCGACAGAGCTTTCGACCCGGCGCGCCCCGTCCTCGGAGGAGGGGCGATAGAAGGTCTGGCTCAGCCGCGTGTGATCGATCAGCATCCGGTTGAGCGCGACGAGAAGATAGGGATTGCGCGCCATAAGGCCCATCTGCTGATGAAACCCATGGTTGAGGAAAGACGCCGCCTCGGCATCGCCCTCGGCATGGGCCGCACGAAATTCTTCCTGAATCTTATGCAGCTGGTCTAGCTGCGCCGGGAGGTGATTTTCCGCCGCCTGACGTGCCACATTGCAATAGATGAGCGGCGCCGTCTGAAAGAAAACGCGCATCGTCGCCAGATCCATCGACGACACTTTGGCCCCGCGGTTCTGTTCGATCCGCGCATAGCCCTCGCCCGCGAGGCGCTGAAAAATCTCGCGCAACGGCGTCCGCGACAGCCCGTATTCCTCGCAGAGCGTCGCCTCGTCGAGATCGCTGCCCGGGGCAATCCTCTGAGTGAGGATGCGGCGGCGCAAATCTTCCAGACAGGCGGTTTTCTTATCTCGACTCATGGGCCCTCTCAATCTGGATACGATTCGTATACATTTTGTATTCATCTGTCCAGATTTTCTCGCGCAGCCCGCGCATCGCTTGACACTCTGGCACCCACAGGCCAACGCTTCGCCATGCACGACCTGCGCCCTATTGGATACGTGATCGGCCTCACCGTTCTGGCCCTTGGATTGACGATGCTGCTGCCCATGCTGGTGGACATCGCCGATGGCCGAGGCCATTGGCCTGTGTTCGCGGAAAGCGCACTGTTTACCATCCTGATCGGAAGCCTGGTGGCGATCAGCTGCCGCAATGGCGTGCGCGAAGGGCTGACGGTGCAGCAGACCTTTCTTCTCGCCACCGGTGTCTGGGTGGCGCTGCCGGCCTTTGGTGCGCTTCCCTTCATGCTCGGCGCGACCGAGTTCGGGATCACCAACGCCATCTTCGAGGCCATGTCGGGCCTCACCACCACCGGATCCACCGTCATCGTCGGGCTCGACACGCTGCCCAAGGGGCTGCTTCTTTGGCGCGGCATTCTGCAATGGCTCGGCGGCGTCGGGATCATCGTCTTTGCCATGGTGTTCCTGCCGGTGCTGCGCATCGGGGGGATGCAGATCTTTCGCTCCGAAGCCTTCGACACGATGGGCAAGATCCTCCCCAAGGCGAGCGCCATCGCCTCGCAGATCTCGGTGATCTATCTCGCGCTGACGTTGGCCTGCACCATGAGCTATCTGCTGGTGGGGATGAACGCCTTTGACGCCACGGTCCATGCGCTGACGACGATCTCGACCGGCGGGTTTTCCAATTACGACGCCTCTTTCGGCACCTTCTCTGGCCCGGCGGAATATATCGCCAGCCTCTTCATGATCCTCGCCGCCCTGCCCTTTGTCCGCTATGTGCAGCTCATCAATGGCCGCACCCTGCCGCTGTTTCGCGACCCGCAAATCCAGGCCTTTCTCATGGTGGTCTTCGGCACTGCGGCGGTGATGGCGATGTTTCTGGTCAACATCTTCCCGACCCACCCGGAACAGGCCTTTCGCGAGGCGCTGTTTAACATCACCTCGATCATCTCGGGCACCGGCTATGCCAGTGTCGACTATATGCAATGGGGTCCGTTTCCGATTTCGATCTTCTTTTTTATCGGGCTGGTGGGCGGCTGCGCGGGATCAACCGCCTGTTCGGCCAAGATTTTCCGCTATCAGATCCTCTTCGCCTCGATCCGCACCCAGCTTCAGCGCATCCGCTCGCCGCATGGCATCTTTGTGCCGCGCTATGACGGGCGCCCCATCGAAGATGATGTGCTGAGCTCGGTCATGTCGTTTTTCATGTTCTTCATCCTGACCCTGGGCGTGCTCGCCGTGCTGCTGAGCATGACCGGCCTCGATTTCCTGACCTCGATTTCCGGCGCGGCGACGGCGATTGCCAATATCGGTCCGGGCCTCGGTGACATCATCGGTCCGGCCGGGAATTTCGCCACGTTGAACACCACGGCCAAGTGGCTCTTGACGCTGGCCATGCTGATCGGACGGCTCGAGCTTCTCGTCGTCTACGCATTATTCACCGTCAGTTTTTGGAGGGCCTGATGACCGCTGATAAGAACCACACCCGTCCCTTGGGTGCACAGATCTCGCATATGCTCAAATCGCGTGGGGTAGACACGATTTTCGGCATTCCGGGCGTGCATAACCAAGAGATGTATCGCGGCATCGAAGAGGCCGGCATCACCCATGTTCTGGCCCGTCACGAACAGGGCGCGGGCTTTATGGCCGATGGCTATGCCCGTGCCTCGGGGCGGCCGGGGGTGGCCTATGTCATCACTGGGCCGGGCCTGTGCAATATCATGACGCCGATGGGCCAGGCCTATTCCGACAGCGTGTCGGTTTTGGTCCTGTCGTCCTGCCTAGATGAGACCGCCGCCTATCGTGGGCAGCTGCACCAGATGCTCGATCAGCGGGCGGCGGGGGATACGGTCTGCGACTGGTCCTATGAGGCGCGGGATGCGCAGGCGGCCTATGGGCTGATCGACCGGGCGATGGCGGAATTCGCCACGCAGCGGCCGCGCAGCAAGCATATCCAGGTGCCGATCGCCGCGCTGGAGGCCGAGGCCCCTGCAGCGCCCGAGGTGCCGACGCCGCCGGCGCGGAGCCATGGCGATCTGCCGGGTGGTTTGGCTCAGCGCATCATGGGCGCGAAAAAGCCGATGTTCGTGCTTGGCGGTGGCGCGCGTGGGGATGTGGACGCCCTGCGCAATGCCTTGAAAACATTGGGCGCTGCGAGCTTTGTCACCACGGCGGGCAAGGGCATTGTGGGCTCGGATGATCCGCTCCATTTCGGGAGCTACCTGCCGCGGCCGGATAGTGCGGCTGTCATCAAGGGGGCGGACCTTGTGGTGGCGGTCGGGACCGAGCTGGCGGAGGTCGATCTGTGGCGGCGCGAGCTGGGCAATTCGGGGCCGCTGATCCGGGTGGATATCTGCCCCGAAGTGCTGTCGCAGCCGATCAATAGCGAAGCGGTGATGATGGAGAGCGGGGCGTTTTTCCGCGCGCTAAATCAATCACTTGAGGGGCATCAACCCAAGACGGGCTGGACCGCGCAGGAGGTCAAGGCGACCCGGGCGCGGTTCCGGGCGGAAGTGGATGCCGAGCGGCCGGGGATCGCGAGGGTGGCGGATGCGCTGCGCGAGGTGATGCCGGATGACGCGATGATCTATACGGATATGACGCAATTTGCCTATGTTTCCGTGGAGTTATGGGACATCGAGCAGCCCGGTCACTGGCACCATCCGGCAGGCTTCGGGACGCTGGGCTATGCCATGCCGGCGGCGATTGGTGGGGCCATGGCGCGGCCGGGGAAACCGACGGTGGCGATCGCCGGGGATTACGGATTTCAGTATACAGTTCAAGAGCTTGGCGCAGCGGTGGAGATGAAATTGCCGCTGCCGATCCTGCTCTGGGACAACCAGAAGCTCAAAGAGATCGAGGACAGCATGGTCGGGGCACAGATCGCGCCCAACTCGGTCATCGCTCATAACCCGGATTTCGTAGCTCTGGCAAAGGCTTATGGTGCGCGCGCCGAGGCGCCGAAGACGCTCAAAGAGCTGCAGAGCGCGCTTACGGCGGCCTTTGAGGCGGACGGGCCGACGGTGATTTACATGACCGGTGACATGGCGGATTGAGCCGCGTTAACCCGTTAAAACCGCCGAAAAACGCCATGTCGGTATCACGTCGGTAAAACGACAGTAATGCGACTGTGGTCCCTTTGGCGGATTCCAGCGCGACAGGCCGGGCCTTAACCTTTGGCGGGTCGAGGCCCGACCCACACGCCGCGCCAAGCGGCGAGACATGATCAGAGCGCGCCAAGCGCGAGCTGCTGTGCCTCGGCCCATTGCCGGGGGGATTGGCCGTAGTGGCGCTTGAACTCGCGGCTGAACTGCGAGGGGCTGACATAGCCCACCTCCTGCGCCGCTGCGTTGACCGTCGCGCCGCTTGCGATCTTCATCGCCGCCTTGTTGAGCCGCATCGATTTGACGAATTGCACCGGCGCCATCCGCGTCGCCTGTTTGAATCGGCGATGAAAGGCGGCGCGGCTCATCCCTGCGCGGGACGCGAGATCGTCGATGGAGACGGGCGCGTCGAGATGATCCGAGAGATGGGCGATGACCCGCGCCATGGCGTTGCCGGCGCTGAAGGCGCGCCGGGCAAAGGCCCCGGCCTCGCCCTTGAGAATGGCATAATAGAGTTCGCGCAGCCGCGCCTGACCCAAGATTGCCATGTCGGTCGGGCTCTCGCCGAGCTCTAGCAGGCGCAGCAGCGCGTCGGTGAAATCGGGCTCCCACCGGGCCAGTTGGATGCCCGGGCTGCGGCCGCCGCTCTCTGCCGCTGGCAGGGCGTGACCGGCGCGGTCCAACTCGAGCCCGAGCTCGCTCATCAGCCGCGCGTTCAGCGACAGGAACACCCCATAGAGCGGGGCCTCGGGCGAGGCGGCGGGCGTGCCCGCCTTGACCGGCATCGACATCGGGCAGCAGAGGTAGCGCGCGCTGTCATAGACAAAGCGTTCGCCATCGAGAATGGCCTCTTTCACGCCGCTGACGATGGCCACGACGCAGGGATCATAGACCGCCGGGACGCAGGGAATGGATTGGGTGGCCCGAAACAGGCGCAGCCCCTCGATGCCGGTCTCGGTCAGACCATCCCGGTCGGCGCGGCGGGCGATGAGGGTGAGAATCTGATCTTTGCTCATGATCCCAAAGTAGGGGGCGAACAGAGGCGTTTACAACCGAGTTGAGACAATCAGGCAAGTAATCGGGACGATTGTGCCTATGTTCGTCGCGCTGTGAGACCTATTTGCAGATGAGACAGCGAAACATCAATCGGCGACGGGATGCAAGAGGCCCGCAGGAGATAGGACAATGGCAGATACGCAATTTGGCCCCCATGGCTGGACACCCGAGCGGCTCGGCTCTCTCGCGGGGCGGTGCTATGTCATCACCGGGGCCAATGCCGGCACCGGCTATGAGGCGGCGCGGCTCTTTCTGTCGAAAGGGGCGTCGGTGGTGATGCTCAACCGCAGCGCCGAGAAATCCGCCGCCGCCATCGCGACGCTCAAGGCGGAACATGGCGCAGAGGCCGATGTGCGGTTCATTGAGATGGACCTTGCGGATCTGACCAGTGTGCGCCGGGCGGCGGAGGAGATCCGCGAAACCGTGCCGCGCATCGACGCGCTCATCTGCAATGCGGCCATCGCGCAGGTGCCCAAGCAACGGCTGACGGTGGATGGGTTCGAGAGCCAGCTCGGCACCAACCATTATGGGCATTTCGCGCTTTGCGGTCTCTTGTTCGAGCGGATCGAAGAGAGCGAGGGCCGCATCGTCGTGGTGGCGAGCCTCGGCTATAATATGGGGATCAAGACGATCCAGTTCGACGATCTGAACTGGGACAACAACTACAGCGCCAATGCGGTCTATAGCCAATCCAAGCTGGCGCAAATGATGTTTGCCTATGAATTGCAGGATCGGATCCGGGCGGCGGGCAAGAGCGTCGAGGTTCTCGTGTGTCACCCCGGATCGTCCAAGACCTCGCTCATCAAGACCAGCGGCAGCCCGGTGATGCGGGCGATCTGGTGGCTCATGACCAAGTCGCCGATGGTGCAGACGGCGCAGCAGGGGGCCTATCCCGAGGTGATGTGCGCCACCGAGGAGGGGCTGGAAGAGCGGGCGCTCTATGGTCCGACGGGGCGGATGGAATTTGTCGGCCCGGTGGGCCGGGGCACATTGCACCCGCATGCCTATGACAAGCCGGTGATGACCCGGCTCTGGGAGGTGTCGGAAGCGGCGACCGGGGTGGTCTGGCCGCTCTGATCAGGGGCGGGGGTGGCGCGGGGGGCGCGGAGGATCAGCCGATCTTGCCGCGCGGGCCGTCGCCCACCTGACCGCGGTGCAGCATCAGGTGATCGAGGATCACGCAGGCCATCATCGCCTCGCCCACCGGCACCGCGCGAATGCCGACGCAAGGATCGTGGCGGCCCTTGGTGACCACCTCGATCGGAGTGCCATCGCGGCGGATCGAGCGGCGGGGGGTGAGGATCGACGAGGTCGGTTTGACCGCGAAACGCACGACGAGATCCTGACCCGTGGAGATGCCGCCGAGGATACCACCGGCGTGGTTCGAGCTATATTCCGGGCCGTTCTCGCCCATGAAAATCTCGTCCGCATTGTCGGTGCCCATAAGTTCGGCCGCGGCCATGCCTTCGCCGATCTCGACGCCTTTGACGGCGTTGATCGACATCATCGCGGCGGCAAGATCGGTGTCGAGCTTGCCATAGATCGGGGCGCCGAGCCCGGCGGGCACGCCGCGCGCCACCACTTCGACCACCGCGCCGACAGAGTTCTGCGCCTTGCGGATCTTCTGCAGATAGGTCTCCCACGCGGGGGCGGCGCTGGCATCGGGCAGCCAGAAGTCGTTCTGGTCGATGGCATCCCAGTCGAACCGCGTGCGGTCGAGGGTCATCTCGCCCATGCGGGTCATATAGCCCTTGATCTCGATCCCCGGCACCAGCGCGTCGAGCGCGGCGCGGGCGATGCCGCCCGCCGCGACCCGGGCCGCCGTTTCGCGGGCCGAGCTGCGACCGCCGCCGCGATAATCGCGCAAACCGTATTTCTGGTGATAGGTGATGTCGGCATGGCCGGGGCGGAAGGTCTCGGCGATGTCGCCATAGTCGCGCGACCGCTGATCGGTGTTTTCGATCATCAGCTGGATCGAGGTGCCGGTGGTTTCGCCCTCGAACACGCCCGACAGGATGCGCACCGCGTCGGGTTCGTTGCGCTGGGTGGTGTTCTTGTTCTGGCCGGGGCGGCGTTTGTCGAGCCAGTGCTGCAGCATGGCCTCGTCCACCTTGATGCCCGGCGGGCAGCCATCCACCGTCGCGCCGAGCGCGGGCCCGTGGCTCTCGCCCCAGGTGGTGAAGCGGAAGAGATGTCCGAATGTGTTGAGGCTCATGTCGCGGGCTCCTTTGGAAATTGGGTCTAATGGCCGGGTTGCCGCGCCTCAAGCCCTTTTGATGTCTGGCGGGGTTTGCGGGGATGGGCAGAGCGGCTATGACCGGGGTCAGGCAAAGAGATGCAGGAGCATGAGATGGCAAAACTGATCCACGGGATGATCCGGGTTCTCGACGAGGAACGGTCGGTGAATTTCTATCGCGAGGCCTTTGGGCTTCGGGTTGAAAAGCGGCTCGATTTCACCTCATTCACGCTTGTTTACCTGCGAAATGAGGAAGCGGATTTCGAGATTGAGCTGACCATCAACAAGGATCGCGAGGCGGCCTATGACCTTGGCGATGGCTATGGTCACATGGCGGTTGTGGTGGAGGATCTCGAGGCCGAGCACGCGCGGTTTCAGGAGGCCGGGCTCAACCCGCGCAAGCTTGTCGAGTTTGCGCCGGATGGCGAGCTGATCGCCAAGTTCTTTTTCGTGGCGGACCCGGATGGCTATGAGATCGAAGTGATGCAGCGCCATGGGCGGTATCGGTAAGAGGCGGAGGGGGATCGCCCGCCCGGATAAAATCCGGGCATCGCCCGACCTCCCCCAGGAGGGCGATTTTGAGGTGGTGGCAGTTTCGCGGTGGTCGCTGTTTGGCGAGCGGTCGTGTCATGTCGCCGGAGTGAACGCCCTCCAGGTCGGGCGAGGCCCTTGCGCACCTCTGAAACGAGAAAGGCGGACCCTTGGGCCCGCCTTTTTATCATTTTAGCCCGTGTTAGGCTCTGTTTTTGATCAGGCCTTGACCAGCATCTGCGGCGAGATCACGTCGATGCCGAGCGCCTTGCCGACGGCGTAATAGGTGAGCTGACCGGCGTGGACGTTGAGCCCTTCGAGCAGGTGCGGATCGTCGGCGCAGGCCTTTTTCCAGCCCTTGTTGGCCAGGGCCAGCATGAAGGGCATGGTGGCGTTGCCAAGGGCGATGGTCGAGGTCCGGGCCACGGCGCCGGGCATGTTGGCCACGCAGTAATGCATGATCCCGTCCACCTCGTAGATCGGATCGGCATGGGTGGTGGCGCGCGAGGTCTCGAAACAGCCGCCTTGGTCGATGGCGACGTCGACGAGCACCGCGCCGGGCTTCATCGTGGCGAATTGCTCGCGGCGCACCAGCTTGGGCGCTTCGGCGCCGGGGATGAGCACCGCACCGATGACCATATCGGCCTCGGTCAGATGTTCGGCCAAGAGACCGGCGGAGGAATAGCCGGTGTTGAACGTGCCGCCAAAGACATCGTCGAGATAGCGCAGACGCGGCAGCGAGCGGTCGAGCACGGTCACATCCGCGCCCATGCCCGCAGCGATACGGGCGGCATGGGTGCCGACGACACCGCCGCCGATGACCACGACCTTGGCCGGGCCGACGCCGGGCACGCCACCCATCAGCACGCCACGGCCGCCATTGGCCTTTTGCAGCGTATAGGCGCCGACCTGCGGTGCGAGACGGCCGGCGACCTCGGACATCGGCGCGAGCAGCGGCAGCCCGCCGTTGCGGTCGGTCACGGTCTCATAGGCGATGGCGGTACAGCCGGAGGCCAGCAGATCCTTGGTCTGTTCGGGATCGGGGGCGAGGTGCAGATAGGTAAAGAGCAGCTGGCCCTCGCGCAGCATCTTGCGCTCAACCGCCTGCGGTTCCTTGACCTTTACGATCATGTCGGCGCTGGCAAAGATTTCCTCGGCCGTGTCGATGATCGCGGCCCCGGCAGCGATATAGTCGTCATCAGAAAAGCCGGCACCGATGCCAGCACCGGCCTGAACGATCACCTCATGTCCGTTCTCAACGGCCTCACGCGCGGCATTGGGCGTGAGGCCAACACGGAATTCTTGGGGTTTGATTTCCGTTGGGCATCCGATTTTCATGGTCTCTCCTCCTTGGACTGTCGGTCAGGGTAGGGGAGAATCGGCGCAAAAGGATGCGAAATACCTCTCGCCATTCGGGGATGTTTTCGAATATTCTGCGATGATACCCGCGTAGCCACAGGAGTTTCTTGCGCATATGTCACTCGACACAACCGATCGTCGCATTCTCGCCGTGCTTCAGCGACAGGGGCGGATTTCGAATGCCGACCTGGCGGAGAAGGTCAATCTCTCGGCCAGCGCCTGTCACCGGCGGGTGCAGCGCCTCGAGACCGAGGGCTATATCGCGGGCTATGTCGCGTTGCTGGATGCGCGCAAGATGGGGGTGCCGTCAACCGTTTTCGTCGAGATCACCCTGTCGACGCAGGCCGATGAGGTGCTCGAGGCCTTTGAAAAGGCGGTGGCGCGAATCCCCGATGTTCTCGAATGTCATCTGACGGCGGGGGCGGCGGATTACATCCTCAAGGTGGTGGCCGAGGATACCGAGGATTTCGCTCGCATTCACCGCCGGTCGCTGGCGCGGCTGCCGGGGGTGGCGAAGATGCAGTCGAGCTTTGCCCTGCGCACGGTGAGCAAGACCACGGCGCTGCCGGTTTAAAACTGCCCGCATAAAACTGCCGGTTTAGAGACGAAAAAGCCCCGGCATCGCTGCCGGGGCTTTCCTGACTTAGCTGTCCGAAATCGGATCAGGCGTCGTCTTTTTCTTTCTTCTCCGGCGCGATTTCTTCGCCGGTTTCCTGATCGACGACTTTCATCGACAGGCGAACCTTGCCGCGATCGTCAAAGCCGAGCAGCTTGACCTTCACGTCCTGACCTTCTTTGAGAACGTCGGACGGGTGGTTCAGGCGGCGGTTTTCGATCTGGCTCACGTGGACGAGACCGTCACGCTTGCCAAAGAAGTTCACGAAGGCGCCGAAATCGACGATCTTCACGACCTTGCCATCATAAACCTGACCTTCTTCGGGCTCTGCCACGATCGAGTGGATCATGTCATAGGCCTTCTGGATGGCTTCGCCATTGGGCGAGGCGATCTTGATCACGCCGTCATCGTTGATGTCGACCTTGGCACCCGAGGTTTCCACGATCTCGCGGATGACCTTGCCGCCCGAGCCGATCACTTCACGGATCTTGTCGGTGGGGATGTTCATGGTCTCGATGCGGGGCGCGTGAACCGAGAATTCGCTCGCCTCGGTGAGGGCCTTGGACATTTCGCCGAGGATGTGAAGACGACCGTCTTTGGCCTGCGCCAGAGCCTGTTTCATGATCTCGGGCGTGATGCCTGCGACCTTGATGTCCATCTGCAGCGAGGTGATGCCTTTTTCGGTCCCGGCCACTTTGAAATCCATGTCGCCGAGGTGATCCTCGTCGCCAAGAATGTCGGTCAGGATGGCGAAATCGCCGTCATCTTCGAGGATCAGGCCCATGGCCACACCGGCAACCGGCGCCTTGAGCGGAACACCTGCGTCCATCATCGACAGCGAGCCGCCGCAGACAGAAGCCATCGAGGACGAGCCGTTCGATTCGGTGATCTCGGACACGACGCGGATCGTGTAGGGGAAATCGGTCGGGGCGGGCAGCACGGCCTGAAGCGCGCGCCATGCCAGTTTGCCATGGCCGATTTCACGACGGCCCGGAGGGCCCACGCGGCCAGCTTCGCCCACCGAATAGGGGGGGAAGTTGTAATGCAGCAGGAAGTTCGATTTGAACGTGCCATGCAGCGCGTCGATGAATTGCTCATCATCGCCGGTGCCGAGCGTCGTCACCACGAGACCCTGGGTCTCGCCACGGGTGAAGAGGGCCGAACCGTGGGTCCGCGGCAGCAGGCCGGTTTCCGAAACGATCGGGCGCACGGTGGTCGTGTCACGACCGTCGATCCGCTTGCCACCCTTGACCACGTCGCCGCGCAGGATGCTGGCTTCGAGTTTCTTGAGGGCCGAACCGAGGTTCGCATCTTCGAGCTGCTCTTCGGTCAGAGCGGCCTTGATCGCGGTCCGCGCGGCGGCAACAGCGGCGGTGCGCTCTTGCTTGTCGGTGATCGCGAAAGCGGCGCGCATCTCTTTTTCACCGGCGGCTTTGACCGCGGCATAGAGATCCGAGTAATCCGGCGCCTGGAAGTCGAAGGGCTCTTTGGCGGCGACTTCGGCCAGGTCGATGATCAGATCGACGACCGGCTTGAGCTGCTCATGGGCGAAGGTCACGGCGCCGAGCATTTCCTCTTCGGTGAGCTCATAGGCCTCGGATTCGACCATCATCACCGCGTCACGGGTGCCCGCGACAACCAGATCAAGACGCTGATCGGGGTTGCTGCGCAGCTCGTGCATGTCGTCCACGGTCGGGTTCAGGATGTATTCGCCATCCTCGTAACCGACGCGGCAACCGGCGATCGGACCCATGAAGGGCGCGCCCGAGATGGTCAGCGCGGCAGAGGCGGCGATCATCGCAACGATGTCGGGATCGTTGACGAGATCGTGGCTCAGCACGGTGCACATCACCAGAACTTCGTTTTTGAACCCATCCACAAAGAGCGGACGAATCGGGCGGTCGATCAGACGCGCGGTCAGCGTTTCCTTTTCGGTGGGACGCGCTTCGCGTTTGAAGAAGCCACCGGGCACCTTGCCCGCGGCATAGTATTTCTCTTGGTAGTGAACCGTCAGCGGGAAGAAGTCCTGACCCGGCTTCGGCTCTTTGGCGAAGGTCACGTTTGCCATGACGCTGGTTTCGCCCAGCGTGGCAATGACCGAACCGTCAGCCTGACGGGCAACCTTGCCCGTTTCCAGTGTCAGCGTTTCTTCGCCCCACTGGATGGATTTTTTCACTTCGTTGAACATCTATCGTATCCTGTCTGGAGGCGCTCCGGGCCCCTGCCCGGTCCTCCGTTTCAATGGCGGCCCCATTGCCGCCGACCTCAATCATTCCCATGCGCCCGAGGTCAGAGGCGTCACGTCTCAGATGGCCGTGGCCTTACAGGAAATTTGCCCTGTTGGAAAGCAATGATGTGGATAAGCCCAATCTGCGCGGCGCTTGGCGCATTCGGGCGATGGGGGCGCGTGGGCGGTCAGGCGGTGGCGCGCAGCCGCACCGCGAAGAGCGAGCCCAGCCCCGAGGCGAGGATGATCGCGAGCCCGGTGAAGGAGAGCGTATCGGGCCAATCGCCAAAGACCAGCACGCCGAGGGCGGTGGCGGTGATGAGCTGTGAGTAGATCAGCGGCGCGACGATGGTGGCGCTCACCTTGCGGCTCACCAGCACGAGGATGTAATTGCCAAGCGCCGAGCCGACCGCGCTCATCAGGATGAGGCCCGAGAGCGCCGGGGTGAAGCTGGGCCATGGCACGGTGGCCACCACGGGCGAGAGCAGAAGCGCGCCGAGGACCAGCTGTGACAGCAGCAGAAAGCGCGGCCGGTAGTCGCCCGCGATGGCGCGGGTCATCGTCAGGTAGGAGCCGTAGCAACAGCCCGCCAGCAGCGCAAAGCCGAGACCCGGCGTCGCGCCAAAGCCCGGCTTGACCACCAGCATCACGCCGAAAAAGCCGAAGAAGAGCAGGATCGTGCGCATCCGCGA
This sequence comes from Roseovarius nubinhibens ISM, assembly GCF_000152625.1. Classification (GTDB taxonomy): domain Bacteria; phylum Pseudomonadota; class Alphaproteobacteria; order Rhodobacterales; family Rhodobacteraceae; genus Roseovarius; species Roseovarius nubinhibens. The sequence continues at coordinate 1,312,854 of NZ_CH724156.1, forward strand.
GATGGTCTCGCCCAGAAACAGCACCGCCAGCCCGTAGGAAATGATCGGTCCGATGAAGAAGGCGCCAAAGACATTGGCGATGGGTTCGGTCCGCAGCGCCGTCAGGATCGAACAGATGCCACCGACGATGAAGATCGACCGCAAGACGACGCGCCAATGGAGGAGAAACCGCAGCTCGTGCCGTTGCAGCCCGCTGAACGGCAGGATCAGCGCCGCCCCCAGCGCAAAGCGCGACCAGGCGACAAAGAACGGGTTTTCACCGCCCTGGGTCAGCAATTTGCCCGCAGTGTCCCCGGTGACGACAAAGCTCGTGGCGACAAAGACGAGGGCAGCGACCGAGAAAAGCGCGGCGAGGGGCATGGCAATGGTCCGTAAATACTATGGCCCCGGGCTTAGACCCTGCCCCGGGGCTTGGCAATGCGGATCGCCGAAATGCGAAACGCCCGCTGCAAGAGCGGGCGTTTCTCAGGTCCGGTGGGACCGGAATTCTTAGCGGCGGATGCCGAGGCGTTGGATCAGGTCGCGGTAGCGGCCTTCGTCCTTGCCCTTGAGATAGTCCAGCAGCTTGCGGCGCTGGGCGACCATTTTCAGAAGACCGCGACGACCGTGGTTGTCTTTTTTGTGGGTCTTGAAATGCTCGGTCAGGGTGGTGATCCGCGAGGTCAGGATGGCAACCTGGACTTCGGGCGAACCGGTGTCGCCGTCCTTGGTTGCGAATTCTTTCATCACGCGGGCTTTTTCTTCAACAGTGATCGACATCGGGGTCTCCTTTCAGAGTTGGATGTGAAGGGCACAAGCCGGGATGTCGTCCAGCAGGGTCCTATGGGAGACTCACCGGCGGACCGGAGAGATGGGCGCGTATAGGCCGATTGGCGTAGAAAGAAAAGGGATTTCTTGGGGCTGCCGCGCCGGTTGCGCCCCCCTGTCGCGCCCCCGCCCTGCCCGCCCGGTCAGGCGGCGGGCGGCGTCATCAGCGCGGTGAGCGTGCTCTGCCCGACGAGGCGCAGATGCGACGGGTCGAGCAGCGGCGCGTTATGGACGAGGGCGATCCGTTCGCCATTGAGGGTGATATGCTGGGTGGAGGCGTCTTTTTCGTCCGGCTCGATGGTCAGATCAGGCTCTGTTCCGGCCTGATCGTCGTAAACCACCATGAGCGTGTCTTCGTCTGCGGAGAAGTCGAGGATCTCGGCCTGATGCGCGGCGCTGAGCCAATCGCCAAGCACGATCCGGTCGGCCCCGGTGCCGGCGGTGACGGTATCGCCCTGCCCGGTCAGGATAAGATCATCGCCGCCGCCGCCATTGAGATAGTCGCCATCGGGGGTCTGGCCCTCTTCGGGCTCCAACCCGGAAATCGTGTCATTGCCCCAGCCGCCAAACAGGCTGTCCTGCCCGGCACCGCCCGACAGGATGTCATCGCCCAGCCCGCCGGAGAGCGCATCATCGCCCGCCCCGCCCGAGAGCGTGTCACCGCCCGCGCCGCCATGGAGGCTGTCATCGCCCTCGCCGCCGTCGAGATAGTCGTCATCGCCATGGCCCATGAGCAGGTCACTGCCCGCGCCGCCCGCGAGGCTGTCTGCCCCGCGCCCGCCGTCGAGCCGATCGTCACCGTCGTCGCCGGCGAGCGTGTCCGCGCCATTGGCGCCGATGAGCGTGTCGGCCTCTGCCGCGCCGGTGAGATGGTCATTGCCGTCGCCACCATGGCTCGCGTCGCGCAGATCGCTGCCAGGCAGGCTATCATCCCCGTCGCCGCCCGCCGTGATGCGTTCGCCGGGGGGCGGGGCGTCGGTGATGTCAGAAACAGTCTCTATTTCAGGGGAATTGGCATTTATTTCTTGAGGTGCGGCAGCACTCTCATTCCGAAGCTCGGCCTCCTCCTCGGCGGCATTCGCGGCCTCTTCGGTGTCGAGATCCTCGTCGGGTCTCTCCTCCTCATAGACGAGATCCTCGTCCTCTTGTTCGGTGATGGTCAAAACGGCGGTGGCCCCAATGGCCATCGCGCCCAGCAAACCCGCCAACATCAACATTGCGCACTATCCCCAAAAACCCACTGGCCCAAAAACCCACTGGCCCAAAGAGCCATTACCCCGTGGGGATTGGGCCACACTGCGCGCTGTCGCACAATTGCCGAGTGAACTCTTGGTTAACCTGCGAGGGTGGCGAGCTGCGCCATCTCGTCCGGGCCCCAGATCCGGGGCTGTTCGGCATAGCCGATGTAGAGCGGGTGTTTCGGGTGGCCCGCCTTGGTCAGGCCCAGATGATGCACCGCGCCGCCCGCCTCGGACAAAAGCCGCGCCACAGAAGCACCGCGCGCCAGATGGTCGCCATGGCTGCCCCAGGCGGCGATGACCTGATCCGCCCAAGGCAGGCTGTCGCGGATCGCGACATCGTTTTCGGCCCCCACCGGATCCATGGCGGCGCGCATGGCACGGGGGTCAGTGTCGCGCCAGGCAAAGATATTTGTGACCCTAAAGCTGCCAAATCCAAGCGTGCGCGCCCGCCGTTCGCAGCGTTCGACGGTGGGATCGTTCTGCACCTCGGTCGCGGTCGAGGGGTTGAGCATGATGAAGAGCGCCCGCCGCCCCGTTGCATCCCATTCGCGGGTCAGCATGTAGCGGTAGCGTTCGCAATCGGAATAGATGGCGGTCGAGGGCGCGTCGCCCTTTTGATGGCTGCGGGTGATCATGCGCCATTTCTGCCGAAGCGGAGGGTCAGGCGCAAGGGATCAGCCGACAAAGACGCGACTTGGGTGCAGCTCGCCCGCCTTGTAGACGCCCACGGCGACGGCGCGCCCCTCATGCGAGGCCCAGCATTCATCGCCATATTCCACGTCATTCGCGGCCATCACCATGCCGGGATTGCCATTGCGCAGACGCGCGGCGCCTTCGGCGGTGGCGCGCAGTTCGGGCAGATCGTCGAGGCCGATTTCAAGCGGCAGAAGATGCGCGTCGAGCGCCGGGTCCTTGGCGAGGCGGTCGACCTCGTCGAGGCTGATGCCCTGCGCGACGTCGAAGGGGCCGGACCAGGTGCGCCGCAGCCAGGACACATGGCCGTAGCAGCCCAGCGCCGCGCCAAGATCGCGGGCGATGGAGCGCACATAGCCGCCCTTGCCGCAGACCATCTCAAGCTCGACATGATCGGCATCGGGACGGTCCACGAGGGTCAGCTCTTCGACCCAGAGGGGGCGCGCGGCGATTTCCACGTCCTCGCCATCGCGGGCGAGCTTGTAGGCGCGCTGACCGTCGATCTTGACCGCCGAGAACTTGGGCGGGACCTGCATGATGTCGCCAACAAAGGGCATGAGCGCCTCTTTGATCGCCGCATCATCGGGGCGGGCGTCGCTTTCGGCGATGATCTCGCCCTCGGCATCATCGGTGTTGGTGGCCTGCCCGAGACGCACGACAAAGCGGTAGGCCTTGAGCGCGTCGGTGATATAGGGAACGGTCTTGGTTGCCTCGCCCAGCGCCACGGCGAGCACGCCGGTCGCCTCGGGGTCGAGCGTGCCGGCATGGCCCGCCTTGGAGGCCGCGAGCGCCCAGCGCACCTTGTTGACCACGGCGGTCGAGGTGATGCCGGCGGGTTTGTCCACCACCAGCCAGCCGGAGATGTCGCGCCCCTTGCGTTTGCGTCCCATATGCGTGCCTCTATCGCTGTGATCAGGCTGCGGGGGCTAGCCCAGCCAGCGCGGCCTGTCAATCAATGGGCTTGGGCCGGTTTGGCCTGCCCCGGTTCTGCCCTGGCCTAGTCTGTCGCGTCTTCGACCACGCCGACGATCGGCCCCATGGGAAAGCCGCGATCATGGCGACCGGAGCCCGGCGCATAGAGCCGCGACACCTTGCCGTCGAAATAGAGCGCATTGGGCAGCTTGAGCGTATCGCGAAACAGCGTGCCAAAGGTGTAGAAATTCACCCGCTCGTCCGAGATGGCGAGCACCACGCGCTGCCCGTCGGCGGAGGTGCCGACGCCGTTGCGGACATGCACGCTGTCGCTGTCGGGCAGAAAGCGCGGATGCAGCGCCCCGTCGATCACCAGCATCGGCCCCGATTGCGTGGCATAGCGGCAGTCCGGCGCGGCGGCCTCGAAGGCGAGGCTTTCGATCACATCGGCGCGGCCGTCGCGGATGCAGAACACGCCATTGGGCAGGAGACCGAAATTGCCGGGGCCCTTGGAGGTGATCAGCCGCATCGCCTGCTGGCCCTCTTCGACATAGAGGCCGACGGGGCCGAGGTCATTGTGATACATGCCCGCGTTCATCGCCACGCCGAGCCGCTCGCCCCGGTCGCGCAGCATCTGATCGACGCGCGGGAAACTGCCCAGAACCTCGCCCTCGGGGGTGCTGTGGAAGAGGCGAATCACCTCTGTGCCGGCGTCGATCTCGCAGATGGTGAACTCCGCCCCCTCATGGGTCAGGGCGCGGCAGTCGGCCGCCTGGGCAGAGGCGGGCCAGAGCGCCGCCACGAGGGCGGCCGTGACGAGGGCTCTAGTCCTCGACATCTCGGCGCACGTCGTCCTGATCAAAGAGGCGGCGGGTTTCATCCATCTGATCGAAGGTCTGATCGAGGCGAAAGCGCAGCTCGGGCGCGTATTTCAGCCCCAGCTTGCGGCCAATGATCCGGCGCAATTCGCTTTGATTGCGGGCCAGAAGGCCGACGATCACGTCCTGACCCTTGCCGCCGAGGGGCAGCACATAGGCGGTGGCGATCTTGAGATCGGGCGATGTGCGCACCTCGCCGACTGTCACCGACATGCGGTTCAGTTCGGGATCGTGGATGTCGCCACGCATCAGCACCTCGGACAATGTCCGGCGGATCAATTCGCCGACGCGCAGCTGACGCTGCGACGGGCCGGGACCATCATGAAACTTGTTCTTAGCCATAGGCCTCATCTAAGCCGTTCGCGCCCCTTTGCCAAGGCGGCACGGCGGCGCTATGCAGGGGCCATCGCTTTGAAGGAGGGCGCAGGATGACGGATTTGCCAGGGATCGTGGTGACAGGCGTGTCGGGCCGCATGGGCCAGATGCTCGTCAAGACCATCCGGGAGAGCGGGCGCGCCCGGCTCTGCGGGGCGCTGGAACGGCCGGGCCATGACTGGGTGGGCCAGGATCTTGGCCGTGCCATGGGCGGCGCTGAAAGCGGCGTCATCGTGAGCGACGATGCGCTCGAAGTGCTGGCCACCTGTGACGCGGTGATCGATTTCACCGCCCCCGCCGCCACGGTCGAGTTTGCCGCGCTGGCCGCGCAGGCGCGGATCGTGCATGTGATCGGCACCACCGGCATGACCGAAGAGGACATCGCCAAGGTGGATGCCGCCGCCCATCACGCCACCATCGTGCGCGCCGGCAACATGAGCCTCGGGGTCAACCTGCTGGTACAGCTCACCCGCAAGGTGGCCGCCGCGCTCGACGAGGATTTCGACATCGAGGTGATCGAAGCCCATCACAACCAGAAGGTCGATGCGCCCTCGGGCACGGCCTTGATGCTCGGTCAGGCCGCCGCCGAAGGCCGGGGCGTGTCGCTCGAGGATGTGTCGGACCGGGGCCGCGATGGCATCACCGGGGCGCGCAAGCGGGGCGATATCGGGTTCACCGCCATTCGCGGCGGCGACATCGTGGGCGAGCATGATGTGCTCTTTGCCGCAGCGGGCGAGCGGATCGTGCTGCGTCATATGGCGACGGATCGCGCGATCTTTGCCCGTGGCGCGGTCAAGGCCGCGCTCTGGGGGGTCGGGCGCGGGCCGGGGCATTTCGACATGATGGATGTGCTTGGGCTGAAATAGGGTCTGTTTTTGATCCCTTAACAGCGGCCGTCGCGGTCAGAAATCGACCGCGATGCCCTTTTTCTCCCAATCGCCATAGCGCACCGGTTCGGGACCTTTGCGACCGCCAAGCTCTTTGGGCAGCGGCGCCTCGGCCTCGGCCAGACGGCGGCGTTCCTCGGCCTCGGCCAGCGCGCGCTGGGCGGCGGGGGGCAAATCCTTGCGGTCCGTGGGCTGGCTGTCGTCGCTCATCTTATGCTTCCTTTGGCCTTGTGTGCTTGATATAGGCCAGACTTCCGCAAGAGCCAAGGAGCGCCCATGTCCAGACCTGCCCCCTCTCCCCGGCACAGTGCCGTGTGGATGCTCGACAAGATCACCGGCGAAGGCCGGATGTTGCAGGATCTTCTGGCGGCGGGTGCGGTGGATCGGCTCGACCCGGCGGACCGGGCGCGGGCGCAGCGGCTCACCACCCAGACCCTGCGGGCCATGGAACGGGCGGATCGGCTCATTTCCCGGCATGTGAAGAAGAAACCGCCGCTGACCATCCGCAATATCCTGCGGCTGGCGACGGTCGAGCTCGCCTATGGCGGCGATGCGCATGGTGTGGTGGGCGAGGCGGTGACGCTCGCCGGTGAAGGCCAGCGGTCGCAGAATTACAAGGGTCTCGTCAACGCGGTGCTGCGCAAGATCGCCGAAGAGGCGCCGCGCTCGTGGAACGATCTGCGGGTGCCGCGCCTGCCCGGTTGGCTGCGCGGGCCGCTGCTCGACGCCTATGGGCCGGGGGCGGTCAACGGGATGGAGGCGGCGCATTTCGCGGGCGCGCCGCTCGATTTGACGGCCAAGACGGATGCGGCGGCGCTGGCCGAGGCCACGGGCGGCACGCTCTTGCCCAGCGGCTCGGTCCGGCTGACCGATCCGGGGCAGGTCTCGGCCCTGCCCGGCTATGCCGAGGGCGCGTTCTGGGTGCAGGATGCCGCCGCCGCGATGCCGGTGCGCATATTAGACCCTAAACCGGGCGAAAACGTGCTCGACCTCTGTGCCGCCCCGGGCGGCAAGACCCTGCAAATCGCGGCCAGCGGCGCCAGCGCCACCGCGCTCGACCTGTCGGCGCAGCGGATGCAGCGGGTGCAGGAAAACCTCGAGCGCACCGGGCTTGCGGCGAGTTGCGAGACCGGCGATGCGCTGCGTCACACGGGCGGGCCTTATGATGCGATCCTGCTTGATGCGCCGTGTTCGGCCACCGGCACGCTGCGCCGTCACCCCGACCTGCCCTTTGCCAAGGATGGCTCGGACATCGGGCGGCTCATCACGTTGCAGGGCGAGATGCTCGACCATGCGCTGAGCCTTCTGAAACCCGGTGGGCGGCTGATGTTCTGCACCTGCTCGCTCTTGCCGGACGAGGGCGAATGCCATGTCGAAGAGGCGCTTTTGCGCCACGAAGGCCTGGTGGTGGACCGCGAGGCGCTCGCCCAGCCCGGCATCGACCCGGCCTGGATCACCGAAGAGGGCGGGCTGCGGCTGCGGCCCGATTATTGGGCAGATCAAGGCGGCATGGACGGGTTTTACATGGCGCTGTTGCGCAAACCCGGCTGATCCGGGCGGGGGCCATTGTAATCACCCGCGATCCGCGCAACGGTGCGGGCGATAGCTCTCTGGTCGATTTTCAGATGCCCCTTTCACACCGCCTTTCCCCCGCCACCGGCCTCGCTTTGCTGCTGGTCTGTGCCGCTGTGCTGATTCGCGAATGGCTCGGCGAGGGGGTGCTGGGGCTGCTGCCCGTCATTCTGACCGCGCTGTTGCTGGCGCTGCTGACGCTACAAGTGCGCAAGGGGCGACAGGTTTTCGTGGCAATTGGCCTGTGTTTGACCCTGATTTTGGCGCTGAGCGACGACAATTGGCGCGCCACGGTCCTCAAAGGGCTTGGCACGGCCGGGTTTATCGCGGCGTTTTTCACGGCGCTGGCGTCCTTGCGCAGCGCGGCGGGCAGTTCGGCCTCGATGTCGCGGGCGGGGCGGTTTCTGGCGCAACAGCCGCCGGGGCGGCGCTATCTCGCGCTGACCCTTGGCGGGCAGCTTTTCGCGCTGGTGCTCAACTATGGCTCTATCGCGCTGCTGGGCGGGCTGGCGAGCGATGCCGCCGAGGCAGAGCCCGATGCCGAGATCCGCGGCCACAGGCGGCGGCGCATGCTCTTGGCCATTCAGCGGGCGTTCGTGTCGATGCTCACCTGGTCGCCGCTGTCCTTTAGCATCGCGGTGTCCATCGCGCTCATCCCCGGGGCGACATGGCCGGATGTGGTGCTGCCGGGCATTGTCTCGTCGCTGCTGATGGCGGGGACGGGTTGGGCGCTCGACACGATCTTTCGCCCCCGGCTCAACCAGCCGCGCCCGGCCTTTCGCCCGCCCGAGGGCAATTGGAGGCTGCTGACGCCACTGTTCATCCTGCTCGGGCTGCTGGTGATCGCGGTGGTTCTGCTCACGTGGCTCACCGGCATTCGCGTGGTCGGCATCGTCTTGCTGGTCGTGCCGCTGCTGGCGGTGGCCTGGGTCCTGTTGCAGCGGCGCGAAGACCCGACGGCGGCGAGCCTCGGCCAGCGCAGCCGCAGGTTCTTTTGGACCGAGATGGCGGGCTATCATGGCGAGCTCACGCTGTTGATGATGGCAGGCTATATCGGCACGGTGGGCGCGCCGATCCTCACGCCGCTGTTGCTGGCCTCGGGGCTCGATCCGCTGGGGCTGCCGGTCTGGGCGATCCTGCTTTGCATCATCTGGATCATCCCGGCGCTCGGGCAGCTTGGCATGAACCCGATCCTCGCGGTGACACTTTTGGCGCCGATGGTGCCGAGCGCGGCGGCGATGGGCCTCAGCCCGGCGGCAATCATCGTGGCGATCACCGCGGGCTGGGCGCTCAGCGGGGCAAGCTCGCCCTTTACCGCGACGACGCTGCTCATCGGGTCTTTCGCCAATATCAGCGCGGCGCGGGTCGGCCTCGTCTGGAACGGGGCGTTCACCCTTACGGCGGGGGCTGTGATGAGCCTCTGGGTGCTGATCCACGCGCTCTGGCTCGGCTAGGGCGGACGGGGAAAATCCGACACACTCGGCCCGGCCTAAAGCGGTGACTTGGCAGAAAGCCTCATGTATGGTCGGGGCGGAACACGCGCCAGCAAGAGCGCCACGAGGCAAGGTAGATGTGGACTTCTCATATGATTTCCGCGCGTTGGGCGCTCTTGATGGACCGGATCGCGGCGCGGCGGGCCACGATGTCGCGCCCAGCCACCGCCTTTCTGTCCCAGCCTGAACCGCGCACCATCGGCAGCTTTGCCCGGGGGCGGCAGCTCTGTGCCGGGAATTTCCTCTTTGCCGGACAGCTTGTGCAGGCCGAGGGCAAGAGCATCTGGCAGATCACCCCGCCGGACCGCGCCTTTGCCGCCGAGTTGCACGGCTTTGCCTGGCTCGACGATCTGGCGGCGGTGGGCGATGGCCCGGCGCGCAAGACGGCGCAGGCGTGGATTGCGGAATGGATCGCGCGCTATGGCGCGGGGCGCGGGCCGGGCTGGACCGCCGATCTGGCGGGGCGGCGGCTCATCCGCTGGATCAGCCATGCCTTTCTCATCATGCGCGGGCAGGAGGCGGAGGCCACCGATGCCTTTATGCTGTCGCTGGCGCAGCAATCGCATTTCCTCGGGCGGCGCTGGCAGGCAGCACGGCCCGGGCTGCCCCGGATCGAGGCGCTGACCGGGCTGATCTATGCCGGGCTGTCGCTGGAGGGGATGCGCGATTACGTCGGGCCGGCCAATGCGGCGTTGGCACGGGAATGCGATGCGACGATCTCTCCCGATGGCCTGTTGGCGTCGCGCAATCCCGAGGATCTTCTCGATATTTTCACCCTGCTCACTTGGGCCGAAATGGCGCTGAGCGAAGCCGAAGTGCCACCGAGCCCGGCGCTGCAGGGCGCGATTGAGCGGATCGCGCCGATCCTGCGCAGCCTGCGCCATGCCGATGGCGGGCTGGCGCGATTTCATGGCGGCGGGCGCGGCCTCGAAGGGCGGCTTGATGCGGCGCTGGCGGCGAGCGGCATCAAGGCAGCCGCGCCGGGCGGCATGGCGATGGGCTATACGCGGCTCAATGCCGGGCGGACCACGATCATCACCGACACCGCGCCACCGCCTCTGGGGGCGGTGGCGGGCGATGCCCATGCCTCGACCCTCGCCTTCGAGATCACCTCGGGGCGGCGGCCTCTCATCGTGAACTGCGGCTCGGGCAAGAGCTTTGGCCCGGAATGGCGGCGGGCGGGACGGGCGACGCCATCGCATTCGACGCTGGTTCTGGCGGGGGATTCGAGCGCCCGGCTCGGGCCGTCGGGTCCCACCGAAGACTGGCTCGTCTCTGGGCCGCGCGATGTGCCGGTGCAGACCCGACGGGCCAGCGACGGTCTGCGGCTCGAGGCGGCGCATGATGGCTATGTCAGCCGCTTTGGCCTCACCCATGCGCGCAGCATCGACATGACCTTTGATGGCCGTGGCGTGGCGGGCGAGGACATGCTGCTGGCGCTCGACGACAGCGATCAGCGGCGGTTCGATGCGGCGCTCGATGCCACGACGCTCGACGGGATACGGTTCGACATCCGCTTTCACCTGCACCCGGATGTCGATGCGACGCTCGATATGGGGGGCAATGCGGTGTCGCTGGCGCTGCGCAGTGGCGAAATCTGGGTGTTTCGCAGCGAAGGACGCGGCGAAATGCGGCTTGATCCCAGCGTTTACCTAGAAAAAACGCGATTACGGCCCCGTGCGACCAAACAGATTGTTCTATCCGGGCGCGCAATAGAGTATGCGACCCGCATCAGGTGGTCTTTGGCCAAGGCGCAGGAAACCCCCGTCGGCATTCGCGATCTCGAACCCGACGATGCGTTCGCGCCCGAGGCCGAGCCCACGGAACACACAGACTAGGATTTGCTGCCCATGCCCTCTGCCTCGCTTGCGCCCGTCAAACGCGCCCTTCTTTCGGTTTCCGACAAGACCGGTCTCATTGAACTGGGCCAGGCCCTCGCGGGGCTTGGGGTCGAACTTCTGAGCACCGGGGGCAGTGCCAAGGCGCTGCGCGAGGCGGGGCTTGAAGTGCGCGACGTGGCCGATGTCACGGGCTTTCCCGAGATGATGGATGGCCGGGTCAAGACGCTGCACCCGATGGTGCATGGCGGTCTGCTGGCGCTGCGCGACAATGCCGATCACCTCAAGGCGATGGACGAGCATGGCATCGGCGGGATCGATCTTTTGGTGGTCAATCTCTACCCGTTCGAAGAAACCGTCGCCAAGGGCGCGGATTACGAGACCTGCATCGAAAACATCGACATTGGCGGCCCGGCGATGATCCGTGCGGCGGCCAAGAACCACGGCTTTGTCACCACCATCGTCGATGTCGAGGATTACGACGCGCTGCTGGCCGAGCTGCGCGGCAATGACGGGGCGACGACGCTCGCCTTCCGGCAGAAGATGGCGATGACCGCCTATGCGCGCACCGGGGCCTATGACGCCGCCGTCTCGGGCTGGATGGCCGATCAGCAGGGCGACACCGCGCCGCGCCGCCGCGCCGTGGCCGGCACGCTCGCGCAGGAACTGCGCTATGGCGAGAACCCGCATCAGCAGGCGGCGTTTTATGTCGATGGCTCGAACCGTCCCGGCGTCGCCACCGCCCAGCAACATCAGGGCAAAGAGCTCAGCTACAACAACATCAACGACACCGACGCGGCCTTTGAGCTGGTGAGCGAATTTGACCCGGCGCAAGGCCCGGCCTGCGCGATCATCAAACATGCCAACCCCTGTGGCGTGGCGCGGGGCGCGACGCTCAAAGAGGCCTATGGCCGCGCCTTTGATTGTGACCGCACCAGCGCCTTTGGCGGCATCATCGCCCTCAACCAGCCGCTCGACGGGGCCACCGCCGAAGAGATCGTGCAGATCTTTACCGAGGTGGTGATCGCGCCCGGCGCCGATGACGACGCCCGCCGGGTCTTTGCCGCCAAGAAGAACCTGCGCCTGCTGACCACCCAGGCGCTCGCCGATCCGGCGGCGGCGGCCCGCACCATCCGTCAGGTCTCGGGCGGATACCTTGTGCAGGACAAGGACAATGGCGTGATCACCCGTGACGATCTCAAGGTGGTGACCAAACGCGCGCCCTCCGAGCAGGAGCTCGAGGATATGCTCTTTGCCTGGAAAGTGGCGAAACACGTCAAGTCGAACGCCATCGTCTATGTCAAGGACGGCGCCACCGTCGGCGTCGGTGCGGGCCAGATGAGCCGCGTCGACAGCTGCCGCATCGCCGCCCGCAAGGCCGAGGACATGGCCGAGGCGCTCGGGCTCGACGCGCCGCTGACCCGCGGTTCGGTCGTGGCATCGGATGCGTTCTTTCCCTTTGCCGACGGTCTGCTGACCGCGGCCGAGGCCGGGGCCACCGCCGTCATCCATCCCGGCGGCTCGATGCGCGACGACGAGGTGATCGCCGCCGCCGATGAGGCCGGGCTTGCCGTGGTGCTCACCGGTATGCGCCATTTCCGTCACTGACACCCAAGCGAGGACGCCATGCGGATAGTTTTCTGGGCCGGGCTGGCCACGTTTTTGATCGACCAGATCAGCAAATATATCGTCGTGCACGCGATGAACCTGCGCGAAATCGGGTCGATCGACATCTGGCCGCCGCTGCTCAATTTCCGCATGGCGTGGAATTACGGCATCAACTTTGGCTTTCTGTCGGGGGACTCGGCCCTCACGCGCTGGGTGCTGATTGCCGTGGCGCTGATCATTTCCGCCTCGGTTCTGTGGTGGGTGCGCAGCGATCCGGCGGGCAAGTGGCAGAAAATCGCCGCCGGTCTGCTCATTGGCGGGGCGCTCGGCAATGTGATCGACCGGCTGCGCTATGGGGCGGTTGCGGACTTTCTCAACATGTCCTGCTGCGGCTTTGACAACCCTTATGCGTTCAATGTCGCAGATATCGGGGTCTTTGCGGGGGCCATCGGGGTGGTGATCTTTTCCAATAGCGAAAAGCCTGCGTGACGCGCCGCCCTCGATGCGCTAGAACATGGGCCAAACTGGCTGGAGGCACCTAATGCGCAAGTCGCATGTCATCATTCTTCTGACCGCCCTGACGGTGGCGCTTGGCGGCTGCGCCAAACGCGGCGAAGCGCCCAAGCTTGCGCATTTCAAGAAGACCGGCAACGGCCCGGATGAGTTTACCGTGCTGCCCACCCATCCGCTGCAGACGCCGACCAGCTATAACGCCCTGCCCGCCCCGACGCCGGGCGGTGTGAACCTTGTCGACCAAAACCCCGAGGCCGATGGCATCGCGGCGCTGGGCGGCAATGCCGCCGCGCTCAACAGCACCTCGGCCGCCGAGGCCAACCTGATCAACCATGCCCGCCGCGAGGGTGCGACCCCGGACATCCGCCAGACCCTGCGGACCGAGGACAATGACCGCCGCCGCCGCTATGGCCGGGTCAATATCTTCCGTCTCGGGCCGATCGACGATTACACCGCCGCCTACAAGCGTCAGTGGCTCGATGCCGATGCCGAGAAACAGCGGCTCGAGCGTCGCGGCATCGCGACCCCCTCTGCCCCGCCGGCAGAGTAACGCGCCCCACCATCCAGAGTGTTGCCAGCCACACCCCCTGAGCTCATCACGGCTTTGTCAGGGCGGTTGAAGCCTGCGCGAAAGACCGTATCTATCGGGGAGCACGCGAGCAGCACCCCCAGGGAGAGCCTATGCACAACCGTATCACCGCCATTCTGGCCCTTGTCGCCGGGCTTGGCCTGACCAGCCCGGCCTGGGCCCAGTCAGACACCGCCATCGACGCCGCGGGCGAGGCCGATCAGGTCAGCCATTTCACCCTTGATAACGGCATGGATGTGGTCGTCGTCGAAGATCACCGCGCCCCGGTCGTCGTACAGATGATCTGGTATCGCGCCGGATCGGCGGATGAGAAACCCGGCGCCTCGGGCGTCGCGCATTTCCTCGAACATCTGCTGTTCAAAGGCACCGAAACCCTCGCGCCGGGCGAATTTTCCGCCACCGTGGCGCGCAATGGCGGCTCGGACAATGCCTTTACCAGCTATGATTACACCGCCTATTTTCAGCGCATCGCCGCCGACCGGCTCGAGCTCATGATGCGGATGGAGGCGGACCGGATGGTCAATCTGCAGCTCAGCGAGGCCGATATCGCCACCGAGCGCGACGTGATCATCGAAGAGCGCAACCAGCGGGTCGAGAACGATCCCGGCGCGCTCTTCCGCGAACAGCGCAACGCGGCGCAATATCTCAACCATCGCTATGGCGTGCCGATCATCGGCTGGCGTCATGAGATGGAGGCATTGGGCCTCGCCGAGGCGCTCGACTATTACGAGACGCATTATGCGCCCAACAACGCCATTCTCGTGGTGGCGGGCGATGTCGAACCGGACGAGGTGCGCCAGCTGGCCGAGACCTATTATGGCGTGATCCCCGCCAATCCCGACCTGCCAGACCGCGCCCGCCCGCAAGAGCCGCCGCAGACCTCGGCCCGGCGTCTGGTGATGTCTGATCCGCGCGTCGCGCAACCCTATGTCACGCGCTCCTATCTCGCGCCCGAACGCGACCCCGGTGCGCAGGAAGAGGCCGCCGCGCTGACGCTTCTGGCCGAGCTTCTCGGCGGTGGCATCACCTCGGTGATGTCGCAAAAGCTCCAGTTCGACGAGAAGATCGCCGTGCAGAGCGGTGCCTGGTACAGCGGCACGAGCCGTGATGACGCGACGCTCAACCTGTCGGTGGTGCCGGTGGATGGGGTGAGCCTCGAAGAGGCCGAGGCCGCCATGGACCGGGTCATTGCCGAGTTTCTCGAGACCGGTGTCGACGAGGCCCAGCTCGCCCGGCTCAAGACCCAGCTGCGCGCCGCGCGCATCTATGCCCGCGACGATGTCGGCGCGATTGCCAACCGCTATGGCCGGGCGCTTGCCGTCGGGCTGAGCATCGAAGACGTCCAGGCCTGGCCCGCGCTGCTCGATGCGGTGACGCCGGATCAGATCATGCAGGCCGCGCGCAAGGTCTTTGACGACAGGACATCGGTCACCGGCTGGCTGACCCAAACGGAGGTTTCCCAATGATCCGCGCCGCGCTTGTTGCCATCGGCCTCTTGGCCGCCCTGCCCGCCCGGGCCGAGGTTGAGATTCAAGAGATCACCACCCCCGGCGGCATCACCGCCTGGCTGGTCGAAGAGAATTCCAACCCCTTCGTGGCGCTCGAGCTGCGGTTTCGCGGCGGCACCTCTCTGGATACGCCCGAGACCCTCGGCGCGGTGTCTTTGATGACCCACACGCTCGAAGAGGGGGCGGGTGACATGGATGCCAATGCCTTTGCCACCCGCAGCGAAGAGCTCGCCGCCTCGTTCAGCTATAATGTCTATGACGATGTGCTGAGCGTTTCGGCCAAGTTCCTCACCGAGAACCGCGATGAGGCGGTCACCCATCTGCGCGAAAGCCTGGTAAACCCGCGCTTTGACCAAGACGCGGTGGACCGGGTGCGCGGCCAGATGCTGTCGATCATTCAAAGCGACGCCAAGGACCCCAATGCCCAGGCCGGGCGGGCGCTCGATCAGCTGATCTTTGGCGATCACCCCTATGCCAATAGCGGCGATGGCACGCTCGAGACCGTGACGGCGCTGACCCGCGAGGATGTGCTCGCCGCGCATAAGGCCGCGATTGCCCGTGACAGGCTCTATGTCAGCGCGGTGGGTGATATCACCGCAGACGAGCTGTCGGCGCTGCTCGACCGGCTTCTCGGCGATCTGCCGGAGACCGGTGCGCCGCTGCCCGGCCGGGCCGAGCTCAACCTGCCCGGCGGCACCCATGTGACGCCCTTTGCCACGCCGCAATCGGTGGCCGTCTTTGCCCAGCCGGGCATCGACCGCGATCACGAGGATTTCTTTGCGGCCTATCTGCTCAACCATATTCTCGGCGGCGGCGGGTTCGAAAGCCGGCTGATGACCGAGGTGCGCGAGAAACGCGGGCTGACCTATGGCGTCTATGCCTATCTCGCCAACAAGGACAATGCCGATCTCTGGGCCGGATCCGTGGCCTCGGCCAATGACCGTATCGCAGAGGCGATCGAGGTGATCCGGGACCAATGGGCGCGGGTGCAGACCGAGGGTGTTACTCAGGCCGAGCTCGACGATGCCAAGACCTATCTCACCGGGGCCTATCCGCTGCGCTTTGACGGCAATGGCCCGATTGCCAATATCGCGGTCGGGATGCAGATGGACGATCTGCCCACCGATTATATCGCGACCCGCAATGACAAGGTGATGGCGGTGACGCTCGAGGATGTGAACCGCGTGGCGCGCGACTATCTCGATCCTGACAAGCTCACCTTTGTGGTGGTCGGCCAGCCCGATGGGCTGATGCCCGACACGGCCGCGAATTAACCGGCCTCGGCCAGACCCAGACGCTGTGCCAGCGCCGCGAGGCCCTGGCGCAGCGCCGCCTCTGGCGCGTCGCGCTCGACCGGGACACCCTGCGCCTGCAGCGCCTCGGCATAGGCATCGCCCTCGGCCCCGCCCAAGACGATCACCGCCTGACCGAGCCAATAGGGCCGCAACGCCGCCAATTCCGCCCCGATCAGCGCGCCCGTGACATCCGCCGCAGCGCCCGCCATCTCGGCCCGGCGCAGATGCAGCGCGATCTTTTCCGGCCGGGCCAGCGCATCCTCGACCGCCGCTGGCGCGGCCTCTGCCGCCCCGCCCAGCGCCGCGATGAGCCGCGCGGTGACGCTGCCTTGAAAACTGACGATCTCTTCGGCGCTGATCTGCAGCCAATGGGTCACATCGCGCCCGGCGTGACAGATCACCCCGTCCCAATGGTTGCGCGTCGACACCACACCCGCCGCTGCGAGCCGCGCCCAGCCCGAAAGCCGGTCGAGCGGCGCCTCTTGCACCATATCGCCCAGCGCCGCGCCACTGTCGGGCAAGAGCGCGGCAGGGACCTTGTCCTGCCCCGCGCCGATGCGGATCAACCGGCTGTCCCCCTCGGCCTTGAGCGCGCGCAGAACCGCCGACTCATCGGCCTCGGTGGCCTCGGCCAGGATCTCGGACCCGCGCAGCCGATAGCCGCGCCATCCCGCCGCGTCAAAGGGTCCAAGAGCCAGCCAGTCGGCGCTCATGCGCCTTGCATGCTCTGCAATTGAGAGATGATGCCACGCATGTCATAACCCGCCTGTTCGGTGCGCTCGACGATCTCCACCGGGTCGAGCCGGTCGAAATTGGCGATGGTCCAGAGCATCGTGCAGCGCGTGCCGCTGCGGCAATAGGCGAGGATCGGCCCCGGCAGCTGATCGAGGGCCTGCCGGAACCGGTCCGCCGCCTCTTCGGTGACAACGCCCGAGACGATCGGCAGCATGAGAAACTCCATCCCGGCCTTGCGGGCCTCGGCCTCGACATCGCAATGGTCGCATTGACCGTATTCTTCATTGTCGGGACGGTTGCAGATGATGCTGCGATAGCCGGATTTGGCAATCTCGGCCACGTCCTCGGGCAGAATTTGCGGGGCAACGGCGAAATCATCGGTGATCTTGCGCAGATCCATCTTTGGCTCCTTGGCTGATTGCCACGTGTATGCGCCGATTTTTGCACAACTTTCAATCACCAAGCCATATCCCGGCAAAACAACGCCGGATGTGCCTGATCTCATGGGATTTTCCGGGGCGCACCATCGCCCTTAACCACGCGTTAACCGTGGCCGCGGAAACTCATCCGCATGACCCGCGCAAATGGATTCGCCGATGCCTGCCTGCCGCTTTTCGCGGCGGGCGAGCCTGTGCCGGGCGACGGCCGCCTGCCCTCCTATATCCGCGACCACCGGCAGCGGCTGCGCGAGCGGTTCATGCAGGGCGGGGCGGCGGCGCTGCCGGATTACGAATTGCTCGAACTGCTGCTCTTTCGGGCCATCCCGCGCCGCGATGTGAAACCGCTGGCGCGCGCGCTGCTCGACATGTTCGGCGATTTCAACGGGGTGATTTCCGCCCCGCCCGAGCGGCTCGGCGCCCTGCCCGGCGTCGGCCCTGCCGTGATCTGCGAACTCAAGCTTGTCGAGGCCGCGGCGCATCGGCTGGCCCGGGCGCGGGTGCTGCATCGGCCAGTGATGTCGGGCTGGGACGCGCTGCTCGACTATTGCCGGACCAGCATGGCGCATCGCGACACCGAACAGTTTCGCATTTTCTTTCTCGACACGAAAAACACGCTCATCGCCGATGAGGATCAGGCGCGCGGCACGGTCGATCACGTGCCGGTCTATCCGCGCGAGGTGGTGAAACGGGCGCTGGCCCTCAACGCGACCGCGCTCATCCTCGTGCACAATCACCCCTCCGGCGATCCCACCCCAAGCCAGAGCGACATTGCCATGACCGCGCAGATTGCCCAGGCCGCCGGCAGCCTCGGCATCACGCTTCATGATCACATCATCATCGGCAAATCGCGCGAGCTGAGCTTTCGCGCCGAAGGTCTGCTCTAGCCGCCGCTAGCGCACCCAGACCTCGACCCGGCGGTTGGCGCGACGGCCCCATTCGCTATCGTCACAGGCCATCGGCATCGCCTCGCCAAAGGCCTGGGTTTCGATGCGCAGCCGCGACAGGTTGGCGGTCTCTGCCGCTGCAACAACCGCCTCGCGCACCGCCGCCGCCCGTTTGCGGGCGATCTGCCGATTGGGCCCCGCCGGGCCATCGCCATCGGAAAAGCCCACGAAAACCAGCCGCCGCGTGTCATAGAGCCCCCGCTCGAGCGCCTGCGCCAGCTGGGTCACGTTGGACCGCGACTGCGCATCGAGCCGGGCCGAGCCCGGTTCGAACCGAAAGGTGGTGGTGAGCCGTTTGAGCGGTGTCAGCACCCGCACCATCTGTTGCAGATCCTCAAGGCTCACGTCTTCGCCCGCGCGCAGCACCGCATTGGCGAAGCGATCCCCTTGCGCATCAATGGCGATCTCTTCCGGGAGCTGATCGACATAGCCCGCCCGCCGGATCACCAGCTGCGCCGCTGGGCTGCGGGTATAAGCGAGGAATTCGCGCACCAGACGCGGAAAGCGCCGCGCCGGGCTATAGAGAAACACCGGCGCGGTGAGCGGGTAATCCTCGGTCTTGACCGCGCGCCTTGTGGCCGTCGTCTCGAACCCGCATTCGCCGGTGAGCGCCAGCTCGCGCAAGGTCGCCTTGTCGGTGCGGCTGCCGATGCCGAGGGCAAAGGGATCGCGGCTGACGCTATGGACGAGCGTGGTGAGGGACGGGTGACGCCGCGCCTCGGCGGCAAATGCGCGGGTCTCCCCCAGAAGCATCCGGTCCTCGGTCGCCTGTCCCAGCCCGGTCTCGGCCGCCAGCAGATGCACCGCAATGGGCGCGTCCGGCCCGCCGAGATCCTGCCAATTGTCGATCTCGCCCGCCAGAACGCTGGCAAGCTGGGTCGTGGTGATGCTGCGCACCGGGTTGTCCGGCGTCACCAGCGGCACCAGCGCATCAAGCGCCAGCACCCGGCTGCGCCGCCGGTCGGTGAGATCGCCGATCCCCGCATCCTCGGCCAGCCGCGCCTCATCGGGGCGCAGCTCGCGCAGGCTCATCACGATATCGGCCTCATTGGCCAGAAGATCGGCAAAGCCTTCGTCGGAATTGGTCAGGTGGAAATGAAACCGCCCGCGCAGCGCGCCGGTCTGGCGGTCCTCAAAGCGATAGATCGCCCGATGCCCATCCGCCCCATCGACGCGGGTGACGTCATAGCCCTCTTTCTGGCCAAAGGCCGCCATCAGCGCCGGCAGCAACAGCCGGCCCACCGCGGGCGCGCCGGAAAACCGCACCTCGGCCACGAAATTCGTCAGGTCCGGACAGCCCGGCCCCTCGCAGAGCACCCCAGAGCCATCGACCGTCAATTCGCCATAGATCGTATCGACGCGATAGAACTCGCCATCGAAGCCAAGAAGATTGCCGGAAATTTCAACCGCGCCATCGCGCGAGGTCAATGTCACATCCTGTGCCGCGCCCGGTTGGGCCGTGACACATACAAAAAGTGCGGCGAGGATCGCCGCACAGAACCTTGTCATGGGTATGCCCCCGGGTAACTGCGGAATTATCTCGCAGCGACTTTCAAGTCATTGAGCAGGTTTTTCAACACCAGAAAGTCACCCGCCGCATCGCAATCCGGAATTGACAGGATGAGATCCTGCGACCGCGTCTTGCCATTCACCGGAAACTCGAGCGTTTGGGCTTCGACATCCTTCATGCAATTGGCCTGCGTCACCTGCGCCTCGACGCTGAGCGTGACCTGCGCCTCGGGGTTCGTGCCGGTGGGGTAGCTGTAGACATCGGCCATCAGCGGCTCTGCGGCGCGGGCATCGCCCAGACGCACGAGAAAGCCGCCATCGCCGGTGGTCATGTCGCGCGGCGCCTCGGCCCAGACATGGCCTTCGCTGCCATAGTCGGCCCCGCCCTCGCGGGCATGAAGCTGCAGACCGCTCTGGCCTTTCCACTGCACCACGACCCGGTCGTATTGGCTGAATTCCGGCACTTTGGCCGTGGCCACAGCGCCTTCGCCATTCATGAAGGCCACAATAAACACCGGCTCGGCCGACAGGGCGGGCACGACCAGTTCGCTGCGGCCGTCGTCATCGGTGATCGCGGTCACCATGAGACCGTTGTGATGCAGGGTGAACCGTTCATTGGCGAGGCAATGCGCCGACAGCTCGAGCCGCACCATCGCCGCGGCGAGCGGCGTCACGTTCAACTCTTGCTCGCAGGTCAGCGCGGGCGCTTTTTCCTCGCGCGGCAAGGTCGGCAATGTCGTTTGTTTTTCAGGGGCCGGGCCGCTGGCCACGGCGGGCAGCGGCGACACCGGTTTTTGCGCCACGCGCGGCGCGCTCGGCAGGGCCGAAGTGAGGGTCACATCGCTGACGGCGAGACGGCCGAGCGTTTCGGCCTTGCCCAGCGGCGTGGTGGTCACGGGGGCGGGTTTTGCGTGGTTGACCGCAGAGGATCCACCGGCGTGGCTCTGCATGTATTGCGCGGCGGCCAGTGCAATGGCGAGCGTGGCGACGCCCATGGCGGCAATCCGAATCTTTTGCATAACGACTCTCCCGAACCTGAAACGGTACTGGGAAAGACTCGCCGATAAGTTGGGCGCACGTGTGGCAACCCTAAGATGCTTGTAAGGCCAGTTTGCCCGGATTTAGCTCAAATTCGGGCAAACTGAAAATCGCGTCAGAGCTTGCCGTGGCAATGCTTGAACTTCTTGCCGGAGCCGCAGGGGCAAGGCTCGTTGCGGCCCGGTTCGCCCCATGTGCTGGGGTCGTTCTGGTCAAATCCGGGGCGCGCATCGCCGGGTGCCTCTGCGGCGGCTTCAGGGCTGTCGCCCTCGGCCGCAGCCGCCATCGCCGCCCGCTGTTGCAGCATCTGCTGCATCATCGCCTGCTGCTCTTCCTCGGACATCGGCCGCACCTTGGAAAGCTGCTGGGTCACGTCCTGACGCAGGCTGTTGAGCATCGATTCAAACAGCGCAAAGGCCTCGGTCTTGTACTCGTTGAGCGGATCGCGCTGCGCATAGCCGCGAAAGCCCACGACGCTGCGCAGATGTTCGAGCGTCAAAAGATGCTCGCGCCATTTGCCGTCGATCGTGTTGAGCAGAACCTGCTTTTCCACCATGCGCATGTTCTCGGGGCCAAACTGCACCGCTTTCTGCGCCATCATGTCATCGGCGGCGGCCTCGATCCGGTCGGCGATATCCTCGTCGTCGACGCCCTCTTCATCGCCCCAGGCCTGCACCGGCAGATCCATGTTGAGCTGTTCCTTGAGCGCGCCATGCAGCCCGTCCATGTCCCATTGATCGGCATAGGTCTTGGGCGGCATATACTGATCGACCAGATCGTCGATCACCTCGTTGCGCATGTCCGACACGATGGCCGACAGATCCGCCGCCTGCATGATGTCGAGCCGCTGCTTAAAGATCACCTTGCGCTGCTCGTTCATCACATCGTCGAACTTCAGAAGCTGCTTGCGGATGTCAAAGTTGCGCCCTTCGACCTTGGCCTGCGCGCGTTCGAGGCTCTTGTTGACCCACGGGTGCACAATCGCCTCGCCCTCTTTCATGCCCAGCGTGTTGAGCACCTTCTCAAGCCGCTCCGAGCCGAAGATGCGCATCAGGTCATCGTCAAGGCTGAGGAAGAAGGCGGATTTGCCCGGGTCCCCCTGACGGCCCGACCGGCCGCGCAGCTGGTTGTCGATGCGGCGGCTCTCATGGCGCTCGGTGGCCAGAACGAAAAGACCGCCGGCCTCTTTGACCTTCTGCTCGTCGCCCTCATGCTCGGCTTCGATCTTCTGGCGGATCTCTTCGGGATCGGCCTCGGGATCGGCGGCGATGGCCTCCATGATCTTGAAATCGACATTGCCGCCAAGTTTGATGTCGGTGCCGCGCCCGGCCATGTTGGTGGCGATGGTTACCGCCCCGAACTTGCCCGCGTCGGCGACGATCTGCGCCTCTTGCTCGTGCTGGCGCGCGTTGAGAACGTTATGGGTGATCCCCGCCTGCGTCAGCAACTGGCTGAGCATTTCCGACTTCTCGATCGAGGTGGTACCGACGAGCGTCGGCTGGCCCTTGGCATGGGCCTCGCCAATCGCTTCGATGATCGCGTCGTATTTTTCCTTGGCGCTGCGATAGACCGCATCGTCAAGGTCTTCGCGGGCGATGGGGCGGTTGGTCGGCACTTCGACCACGCCAAGCCCGTAGATCTCGGCAAATTCCTCGGCCTCGGTGGCCGCGGTGCCGGTCATCCCGCCAAGCTTGTCATAGAGACGGAAATAGTTCTGAAAGGTGACCTGCGCCATGGTCACGTTTTCCGGCTGGATCTCGACGCCTTCCTTGGCCTCGATGGCCTGATGCAGACCGTCCGACAGGCGCCGCCCGGCCATCATCCGGCCGGTGAACTCGTCGATCAGCATGACCTCGCCATTGCGCACGATGTAATCCTTGTCGCGGGCAAAGATCTTATGCGCGCGCAGGCCCTGGTTCACATGGTGGACGATGGTGGTGCTTTCGGGATCATAGAGCGACTGCTCTTCCGGCAGCAGGCCGCGCTCGCGCAGCAGGTTTTCGAGGAACTCGTTGCCCTCGTCGGTAAAGGTCACGTTGCGCGACTTTTCATCGACCGAATAGTGATCGTCGTGCAGCTCGGGAATGAGCGTATCAATCGCCTGATAGAGATTGGTGCGATCCTCGGCCGGGCCCGAGATGATCAGCGGCGTCCGCGCCTCGTCGATCAGGATACTGTCGACCTCGTCCACGATGGCAAAGTGATGGCCGCGCTGCGACATCTCGTCGAGCGAGGATTTCATGTTGTCGCGCAGATAATCGAAGCCGAGCTCGTTGTTCGTCGCATAGGTGATATCGGCGGCATAGGCGGATTTCTTCTCACCCTGCGGCTGCTGCGGATAGACGACCCCGGTGCTCAGCCCGAGCGCGGCATAGACCTTGCTCATCCATTCCGCGTCCCGCTTGGCGAGATAGTCGTTCACCGTGACGATATGCACGCCCTTGCCGGTCAACGCATTGAGATAGGCCGGGAATGTCGCCACGAGGGTTTTGCCCTCGCCGGTCTTCATCTCGGAAATATTGCCCTGATGGAGGAAAATACCGCCCATGAGCTGTGTATCAAAGGCCCGCAGGCCGAGCGCCCGCTTGGCCGCCTCGCGGCAATTGGCAAAGGCCTCGGGCAGCAAAGAGTCGAGGCTCTCGCCCTTCATGGCGCGTGTCGCCAGCTCTTCCGTCTTGGTCTTGATGCCCTCGTCGGTGAGGGTTTCAAACTCGGGTTCAAGCGCGTTGATCTTGTCGATCAGCGGTCGTGTCGCCTTGATCTTTCGGTCATTCGGGGTGCCGAAAATCTTTTTGGCAACCGTTCCAAGTCCCAGCATATCTGCTCCGCTTTTCGTCAATCGGCGGCTTGTCGCGGGCAATGGCTTGCCCCGTCTATCGCACCACCCTAAAACAGGCCCCAAGGCACAGGTTCCGCCTTGATCCTAAGGCGATGTAAGGGGCTGGTACTTGAGTGTCAACGTCACGCAACCGCGCAGGCTTCTGCGCTTTCCGTCAAAGGATGTTATAATGCTGCACCGTCTTCGCCCGCTCCCTCTCGCCCTGGCCCTTGGTCTGGGTCTTGGCGCGGCCCCGGCCCTAGCCGAAGAAGAAGCCCCCAATGCCGATACCGTCGTCGCCACGGTGGACGGTAATGAAATCACTCTGGGCCATATGATCGTGCTGCGCGCGGGCCTGCCCGCACAGCTGTCGCAGCTGCCGCCGGCCGTGCTCTACAAGGGGATTCTCGATCAGCTGATCCAACAGGCGATCATGGAAAACAACTTTGAGGGCGAGCTGTCCAAAGCCGCCAAGCTCAGCCTCGAGAACGAGCGCCGGGCCCTCATCGCCGGTGAAACGATCAACCGCGTCGCCAATGTCGCGCTGACCGACGAGGCCCTGCAGAAGGTCTATGAAGACACCTACATGACCGCCGAGGCGCAGACCGAATTTAACGCCGCGCATATTCTCGTCGAAACCGAAGAAGAGGCCAAAGCCCTCATCGAAGAGCTCAACGGCGGCGCGGATTTCTCGGCGCTGGCCAAGGAAAAATCGACCGGCCCCTCCGGCCCCAATGGCGGCGAGCTCGACTGGTTCGCCGGTGACATGATGGTCGAACCCTTTGCCGAGGCCGTGGCCAAGATGGAAAAAGGCGCGATCTCCGAGCCGGTCCAGACCCAGTTCGGCTGGCATGTGATCAAGCTCAACGACACCCGCACCAAGGAACGCCCCGAGCTCGAAGAGGTCCGGGCCGAGCTTGAGGAAGTCGTGCGCCAGCAGGCCATCGACGCCTATATGACCGATCTCTCCGAAGGCGCCAAAGTCGACCGCGAAGCGGGCGATGCGCTCGACCCCGAGATCCTGCTTCAGACCGACCTTCTCGAGGAATAATCATGGCCAAGGCTCTTCCGGTCTCTCCGCTCGCTCCGGCGCGGTTTCCCGAGCTTCCGGTGATCGACGGTGTGCGTTTCGCCACCGTCGAGGCCGGCGTCCGCTATGCCGGGCGCACCGATGTGATGCTCGCCCATCTCGCCCCGGGCAGCACCGTGGCCGGGGTCTTTACCCGGTCCTCGACGCGCTCGGCGCCGGTGCTCGATTGTCAGGCCAAGATCGGCCAGCATGACGATGCGGGCGCCGCGATCCTCGTCAACTCGGGCAATGCCAACGCCTTTACCGGCAAGCGCGGCGTCGAGGCGGTGACCGCAGTCACCACCGAGGTCGCCCGCGTCCTCGGCCTGCCCGAAAGCCGCGTCTTCACCTCCTCCACTGGGGTGATCGGCGAGGTGCTGCCGCATGACCGGATCACCGCCAAGATCGGCGAGCTGAGCCAGAAACTCGACGCGGGCGGGATCGAAGCCGCCGCCCGCGCCATCATGACCACCGACACCTTCCCCAAAGGCGCGCAGACCGAGGTCGAGATCGACGGCAAGACCGTGCGCATCGCGGGCATCGCCAAGGGCTCGGGCATGATCGCGCCGGATATGGCGACGATGCTGGTCTATATCTTCACCGATGCCGCCGCCGACCGTGAGGTTCTGCAATCCATGGTCTCGGCGCTCAATGACCAGACCTTCAACTGCATCACCGTCGACAGCGACACCTCGACCTCCGACAGCCTGCTGATGGCGGCGACCGGCACCTCGGGCGTGCGCATCGACGAAACTTCCGTGGGCTTCATGGAGGCACTGCGCCGCGTCATGCTCGACCTCGCGCATCAGGTGGTGCGCGACGGCGAAGGGGCCACCAAATTCGTCGAGATCGCCGTCACCGGTGCTTCGTCCGACGCGGATGCCCGCACCCATGCCATGGCCATCGCCAATTCGCCGCTGGTCAAGACGGCCATCGCGGGCGAGGATGCCAACTGGGGCCGCATCGTCATGGCGGTGGGCAAATCCGGCGCACCGGCCGACCGCGACACGCTGTCGATCTGGTTCGGCGACATTCTCGTCGCCAACAAGGGCTGGGTGAACCCCGACTACCGCGAAGAGGACGCCGCCGCCTATATGAAGGGCCAAGAACTCTGCATCGCGGTCGATCTCGGCCTTGGCGGTGGCAAGGCCCATGTCTGGACCTGCGATCTCACCCACGGCTATATCGACATCAACGCAGACTATCGCTCGTGAAAACGGTTCTCGTCTCTGCGGTCGCGCTCATCGACATCGATGGGCGCGTCCTGCTCGCGCAGCGCCCGGAGGGCAAATCGCTGGCCGGCATGTGGGAATTTCCCGGCGGCAAGGTCGAACCGGGCGAGACGCCCGAAGTGGCGCTCATCCGCGAATTGCACGAAGAGCTTGGCATCGAGACCTGGCAGAGCTGCCTCGCGCCACTCACCTTTGCGAGCCACAGCTACGAAGGGTTTCACCTGCTGATGCCGCTCTTTGCCTGCCGCAAATGGGAGGGCGTGCCGCAGGGCCGCGAGGGTCAGGCGCTGAAATGGGTGCGGCCGCTCGATATGCGCGACTACCCGATGCCGCCCGCCGACCTGCCATTGATCCCGATTCTGCGCGATTGGCTCTGAATCAGGCGAAAATACGCTCGAAATCCCCTATTTCGTTAACGAATGGTAAGGAATTTCGTGCAATTTTGAGTTGACTTTGCTCCGCCCTGTTCAATAATTCAGGGCAAGCGGGGCAATTGTTTCCGCTTCGTGCACAGGTGTCGCGCAACCCGCAATCTGTCACGACATATGAGGCGTCATTCGGGGGATATGGCATGCTGCGCACCATTCGGCTTGGAAGCTGTGTATCGGTTCAAGGTATTTTCGAAGGGCAATTGCCCGATGGCCGCGTGCAGGTGCGCGTCGGCGATCAGATCTTCGTCGGCCAGCCGATCAGCACCGTTCAGGCCGCCGCCTGATCCCATCTGACCGCAGAATCTGAGCACAGAATCTGACCTATCGCCCGCCCGGTCCGTCCGGGCGGTTTGCGTTTGCGCGCTTGAAACGCGCCACCAACCAAACCAATCCCCCAGAAACACCAAGGCCCGCGACATCCGCCGCGGGCCTTGATCAATTCTGGACTGTCGCCCCGGATCAGTCGAGCGACCGCTCGACCTCTTCGCGCTCGAAGATCTCGATCACGTCATCGGGACGGATATCGTCATAATTCTCAAAGGCCATGCCGCATTCCTGACCGGACTGCACCTCGGGCACCTCGTCCTTGAACCGCTTGAGCGTCTTGAGCGTGCCTTCGTGGATCACCACATCGTCGCGCAGCAGGCGCACACCGGCGGAGCGGCGGGCAACACCCTCGGTCACGAGACAGCCGGCAACCTTGCCAACGCCGGTGACCTTAAAGACCTCTTTGATCTTCGCATAGCCGATGAAGTTCTCGCGGATTTCCGCCCCGAGAAGACCCGACGCCGCCGCTTTCACATCATCCACCAGATCGTAGATCACCGAGTAATAGCGGATCTCGACGCCCTTCTGGTTGGCGCTGTTCCGTGCCGGGGCATTGGCCCGGACGTTAAAGCCCAGAACCGGCGCACCAGAGGCTTCGGCCAGACCGATATCGCTCTCGGTGATGGCGCCGACGCCCGAATGCAGCACGCGCACGCGCACCTCTTCGTTGCCGATCTTCTCCATCGCCTGAACGATGGCCTCGGCAGAGCCCTGCACATCGGCCTTCACCAGGATCGGAAGTTCGGCCACGTTCTGATCTTCCTTGGCCTTCGCCAGAAGCTGATCGAGCGTGGTCGCGGCACCGGCCGCGGCACGTTTGTCCTTGGCCGCCTTCTCGCGGTATTCGGCGATCTCGCGGGCCTGCGCTTCGGTCTCGACCACGTTGAGAACGTCGCCGGCCTCGGGCGTGCCATTGAGGCCGAGAACCTCGACCGGCACCGACGGGCCCGCCTCTTGGACGCGCTCGCCCGTGTCGCTGATCAGCGCGCGGACCTTACCGTACTGCTCGCCCACAACGAAGATATCGCCTTGTTTGAGCGTGCCTTTCTGCACCAGAACGGTCGCAACCGGGCCTCGGCCCACGTCGAGCTGCGCTTCGATCACGGCACCTTCGGCGGCGCGGTTCGGGTTCGCCTTGAGCTCGAGGATCTCGGACTGAAGCGCGATGGCTTCGAGAAGCTCATCGAGGCCCTGACCGGTCACGGCAGAGACTTCGACATCCTGCACTTCGCCCGACATCGCTTCGACGATCACTTCATGCTGAAGCAGATCGGTCCGCACCTTGTCCGGGTTGGCCGACGGCTTGTCGACCTTGTTGATCGCCACGATCATCGGCACGCCTGCGGCCTTCGAGTGGTTGATCGCCTCGATGGTCTGCGGCATCACCGCGTCATCCGCGGCAACCACCAGAACCACGATATCCGTGACCTGCGCCCCACGGGCCCGCATGCTGGTAAAGGCGGCGTGGCCCGGCGTGTCGAGGAAGGACAGAACCGTCCCGCTCTCGGTGGTCACCTGATAGGCGCCGATATGCTGGGTGATGCCCCCGGCTTCGCCCGCGACAACCTTGGCGTCGCGGATCGCATCCAGAAGCGAGGTCTTGCCGTGGTCGACATGGCCCATGATGGTGATGACCGGCGGCCGCGGCTGCAGGTCCTCGGGCTTGTCCTCGACCGCGTCGATCACATCCTCGACGTCGGCATCCGACACCCGGGTGACCTTGTGGCCGAATTCCTCGATGATGAGCTCGGCGGTGTCGGCATCGATCGACTGGTTCTGGGTGACCATCATGCCGTTCTGCATGAGGGCCTTGACCACGTCGCTGACCCGCTCGGCCATACGGTTGGCCAGCTCGGAGACGACAATCGCCTCGGGCAGCTTGACCTCACGGACAACCTTTTCGCGCGCCTCATTGCCGCCCATCGCCTTCTGACGTGCACGTTCCTGCTTGCGCTTCATCGCGGCGAGCGATTTCTGACGGCCACCTTCGCCACCAGACAGCGCCTGGTTCAGCGTCAGCTTGCCAGAGCGGCGGCCATCGTCGCGGCCTTTGCCACGCGCCGGGCGCTCGTTGCGGTCGGTCTTGTTGTCCTGCTTGCGCGCGGGCTGGGCCTGTTTGGCAGGCGCGCCACGGGCGGCTGCGGGCTCATCCGGCACGGCAGCAGAGGCCGCAGCGGCGGCTTTCTTGGCGGATTCTTCGCTCTCGAGGCGCTTGCGCTCGTCCTCTTCGGCCTTCTGGCGGGCCCGCTCGGCGCGTTCGCGCTCTTCGCGTTCCTTGGCCTCGGCCTCTTCGCGGCGGCGCTGGCGCTCTTCTTCGCGGGCCTTTTCCTCGGCTTCGCGCTGGGCGGCTTCTTCGCCCTCGCGGGCCTTGGCGGCCTGCAACGCCTTCAGGCGGCGCTCCATCTCGGCATCGGTGATACCTGCGGGGCGCTTGCTGGGGTCACCCCCGGCCAGGGATTTCGACGCAGCTCCACCCGCCGCGCCGCCGGGTTTCGGCATGACGACGCGTTTGCGCTTGGTTTCCACCACGACGTTCTTGGTGCGGCCATGGCTGAAGCTCTGCTTCACATTCCCCGGACGGGAACCTCCACCACGTACACCCAAAGTCTTTTTACCGTCGTTGTCGTTCATCTGGTTTTACTTCCTTTCCGGCGGCTGTCACCGCCGTCCGAGACACGCAGGCCCTTCAACCTTTGCGCCTCCTCTACAACACGATGCGCCAAACCGCCAGCACGCAATGCCGCGTGTATGGAGGTTTGCCGCCCGAATGCCTGGCCCAGTTCGTCTGCGCTCAGCCACCCGATGAATTTTCCGCCCTGCGGCGTGCTCAGCTTTGATTTGCCGCGCTCCGAACCGTCATGGGCCTGGATCAGCGCAATCGCGTCGTCGCGCCACAGCCAATCCTTGACCTTCTCATAGCCCGACACCGCATAGCCGCCCTTGCGGGCGAGGCTGATCAGATCAACCACCCGCCGCGCCAGAATGCCCTCGACCAGATCGGTCAGACCGTCCGGCACAGTGACCGGTTGTTTCGCGGCGCGGGCAAACAGCCCCTTCGTCGCCGCCTTGTCGAGCGCCGCCCGCTCGGACAGCACCCAGATCCCCCGCCCGGGCAGTTTGCCCGCCAGATCAGGGACGACCTGGCCATCGGGTCCAACCACGAAACGCAAAAGCTGCGCCACGGGATATACCTCCCCCGTGGCGATGCATTTACGCTCGGGACCGTCCGACCGGTCTTTGGGGTGCCCACCGCGACCCATGCTCGACGCCCGAGGCCTGAAGAATCAGGCCTCGGCCTCCTCGGCTGAATCGCCGGCTTCGGCATCCGCGTCGATCTCGTCCTCTTCCTCGGCTTCGAGATCGGCAGGATCGACCCAGCCCAGCATCACGCGGGCGGTCATCACCATGGCCTGAGCTTCTTCGAGCGAGACGTCGAAGGGCTCGAGGATGCCATCATCCTTGACCCGCTGACCGTCCTGCATGGTCCAGCCGCCGGCCAGTTCCCAATCCGCGCAAGTGGCGAAATCTTCGAGCGTCTTCACGCCATCCTCGGCCAGAGCTTGAATCATCTGGGGTGTGAGCCCCTCAAATTCAACCAGGCTGTCCTCAACCCCGAGCTCGCGCGCCCGTTCGAGCGCCGCCTTGGCCCGCGCCTCGAGAACATCGCGCGCCCGTGCCTGAAGCTCGCCCGCCGTGTCCTCGTCCACCCCGTCGATGACCAAGAGCTCGTCCTGCTCGACATAGGCCACCTCTTCGAGGTTGGTAAAGCCTTCGGAGACCAGCAGCTGGGCAAAGAATTCGTCGAGATCGAGCGTGTCCATGAACAGCTTGGTGCGCTCTTCGAACTCGCGCTGACGGCGTTCGCTGTCTTCGGCCTCGGTCATGATGTCGATGTCGAGCCCGGTGAGCTGCGACGCCAGACGCACGTTCTGACCGCGACGGCCAATGGCCAGCGACAGCTGCTCTTCCGGCACCACCACTTCGATCCGCTCGGCCTCTTCGTCGAGAACCACTTTCGACACTTCGGCCGGCTGCAGCGCGTTGACCAGGAAGGTCGGCTGATCTTCGTTCCACGGGATGATGTCGATCTTCTCGCCCTGAAGCTCGTTGACGACGGCCTGCACCCGGCTGCCGCGCATACCGACACAGGCGCCCACCGGGTCGATCGACCCGTCATAGGAAATCACGGCGATCTTGGCGCGCGAACCGGGGTCCCGGGCCACGGCCTTGATCTCGATGATGCCGTCATAGATCTCGGGCACTTCCATCTTGAACAGCTCGGCCATGAATTCCGGCGCGGTGCGGCTCAGGAAAATCTGCGGCCCACGGGCTTCGCGGCGCACATCCTTGATATAGCAGCGGATGCGCTCATTCGGGCGATAGCTCTCGCGGCCGATCTTCTCGTTGCGGCGCAGGATGGCTTCGCCCCGGCCCACGTCAACGATGACATTGCCGTATTCCTCGCGCTTGACCATGCCGTTGATGATCGTGCCGGCGCGGTCCTTGAACTCTTCGTATTGGCGATCACGCTCGGCTTCGCGAACCTTCTGCAGGATGACCTGCTTGGCCGATTGCGCCGCGATCCGGCCCATGTCCACCGGCGGCACTTCTTCGATATACTGATCGCCGACCTTGGGATCGTCGAGATATTGCTTGGCCTGCTCAACGGTGAGCTCGGCCTGATAATTCTCGAGCTCTTCTTCCTCGACCACGGTGCGCACCCGGGTAAAGGTGGCGCGGCCGGTCTTGCGGTCGATGCTGACGCGAATGTCCATCTCGGCGCCGTAGCGGCTCTTGGCCGCCCGCGCGAGGCTCTCTTCCATCGCTTCAACCACGAGACCGGGGTCGATCATCTTTTCGCGGGCCACGGCCTCGGCCGTTTGCAAAAGCTCAAGCTGGTTTGCAGAGGTAATCGCCATCTTTACTCCTCCTCTGACGCGTCATCCTCGATCGCGTCAAATTGCTCTTCATCCAACACGCCCGCATCCTTGCGCTGGCGCAGCATTTCCTTGATCAGCTCGTCGGTCAGGACCAGCTTGGCATCGGCCAGCCAGTCGAACTGCAGACCGATCGTGCCTTCTTCCACATTGATCAGAACCTCTTCGCCCTCGACCCCGGCCAGCACGCCCTTAAAGCGTTTGCGCCCGTCGATAAGCTCCGAGGTCTCGATCTTGGCTTCATAGCCCTCAAAGGTCTCGAAATCCTTGAGCCGCGTCAGCGGCCGGTCGATGCCCGGGCTCGACACTTCGAGCGTATAGGCCTCGATGATCGGGTCCTCGACATCGAGAACCGCGCTCACTTCGGTGCTGATCCGCGCACATTCATCGACCTCGATCCCGCCTTCGGGGCGCTCGGCCATGATCTGCAACGTGTCGGTCTTGCCCCCCATCAGGCGCAGCCGGACCAGCTCAAACCCGAGATCTTCGATCACGGGGGTCACGATCTCGGCCAAACGCCGGTCGATCGCTGCCTTGGCTATCAGGTCATTGCTCATCAGTCGTCCAAATACAAAAAAACGGGCCCGCGGCCCGTTGATCTTTCCCGGTGGAGCATCTGGGAGAGACCCGTCTGCGCCGCTGTTGAGGGGGATATACGCCTCTTGGCCCGAGTCTGCAAGGGGCTAGGGTCAGACAGGCCAGATTGCCGCCTCACCGATCCCCCGCGCCTACCCCCGCGCCAGCATATCCATGGTCTTGACCAGCTCGGCGCTGATCCCCGGCTCGGACAGGGCATGGCCCGCCAGCGGGATCATGCGCAGCTCGGCCCGGCCCCAGCGCTCGGCCAGCCGCCAGGCGCTCGCCGGGGGGCAGATCATGTCATAGCGGCCCTGCACAATCGTCCCCGGCACATGGGCAATCCGCGCGATATTCTTCTCGATCCAGCCATCGGCCTCGAGAAACCCGGCATGGGTGAAATAGTGATTCTCGAGCCGCGCAAAGGCCCGCGCATATTCCGCCGGCGCGTCGCCCATCATCCCGGTGCTGCGCACCGTGGCCAGCGCGTTTTCCCAGGCCGACCAGGCCTTGGCATAGGTGATCTCGGTCGCCCGGTCGCCGGAAAACAGCCGCCGGTGATAGGCCGCGATCATATCGCCGCGCTCGACCTCGGGGATGAGCCGCTGAAACCGCGCCCAGGTCTCGGGAAAGAACTGCCCCGCGCCGCCGCCATAGAACCATTTGAGCTCGGCCTGCGTCATCAGGAACACGCCGCGCAGCACCAGATGCGCCGCCCGGTCCGGATGGCTCAGCGCATAGATGAGCGACAGCGTCGCCCCCCAGCTGCCGCCAAACACGATCCAGCGCTCGATCTCCAGCGCCTTGCGGATCGCCTCGATATCCTCGACCAGATGCCATGTGGTGTTGTTCTCGACCTCGGCATGCGGCCGCGACCGGCCACAGCCGCGCTGATCGAACAGGATGATGCGATACTGTTCGGGATCGAAATAGCGCCGCATCGCCGGGCTGCACCCGCCCCCCGGCCCGCCATGCAGCACCACCACCGGACGGCCCTCGGGATTGCCGGACTGTTCCACATAGATGTGATGCCCCTCACCCACATCCATCATCCGCCGGTCAAACGGCTCGATGGGCGGATAGAGATATTGCACCGCGGTTTTTTGTTCGGGAAACTTGTCCATCACCGTCCTATATAGCAAAGCGGTGACAGATGAGCATATGGAGAGCGAAATGCAAGCCGCGCAAAGCACGATCGATCCCGCAGAAGTCGCCAAATTCGAGGCGATGGCCGCCGAATGGTGGGATCCGAACGGCAAGTTCAAGCCGCTGCACATGCTCAATCCCTGCCGTCTCGACTATATCACCGCGCAGATCGCCGCCGAATTTGACCGCGACCTGCGCGAGGACCGCCCCTTTGCCGGGCTGCGCCTGCTCGACATCGGCTGTGGCGGCGGGCTGCTGAGCGAACCCATGGCGCGGCGCGGCGCCACGGTGATCGGCGCCGATGCCGCCGAGGGCAACCTGCCCGTCGCCCGGCTCCATGCCGAACAGGGCGGGCTCGACATCGACTACCGCCACACCACCGCCGAGGCGCTGGCCGACGCGGGCGAGACATTCGACGTGGTGCTCAATATGGAAGTGGTCGAACATGTCGCCGACCCGCTCGACTTCCTCACCGCCTGCCGCCGCCTGCTCAAACCCGGCGGCCTGCATCTGTGCTCGACCATCAACCGCAATCCCAAGAGCTTTGCCATGGCCATTCTCGGCGCCGAATATGTCATGCGCTGGCTGCCCAAGGGCACCCATGACTGGTCGAAATTCATCACCCCGGACGAGCTCTATGATCTGTTGAAACAGGCGGGCCTCTCGCCGGTCGACCGCAAGGGGTTCGTCTTCAATCCGATTGCCTGGTCCTGGTCGATCTCGGACCGCGATCTGAGCGTGAACTACGTCACCGCCAGCCTCGCCCCCTGATCACTCCGCCTCTTCGAGCTTGGCGCGCAGGCCCCGCAGCACCGGCAACGCCCCGCGCACCCGGTCTTCGCCCAGCTCGGTCACCATCTCGGATATGATCGGCGTGATCGCCGCCACCGCCGCATCGCGCGCCGCACGCCCCGCCGGGCTGATCGACACCATCTTGCGCCGCGCATCGTCCCAATCGGGCCGGATATGCACATAGCCCGCCCATTCGAGCTTGCTCAGCGTGTTGGTCATCGCCCCGCGCGTCACATGAAAACTCTTGGCAAGCTGCGCCGGGCTGCGCTCTTCGCCGCTCCGCGCCAGATGGTTGAGCAGGGTGAAATGCGAAATCTCCATCCCCTTCGGCAACACCCGGTTCAGCCGGCTGCGGATCATCTGGTCCGAGATCAGGATCTCGCCAAAGAGCGCCACCGCCAGCGAACTTGTTGCCGATTCATGCATCCTGACTTGGGCCCTCGAAGCTGCGATCATGTGTGAGCGAAGGAATTCGCTGTCGCGCTTGTGCCACTTCCGCGAGGTCCAGATCAACGATAATCGCCCCGGTTGCGTCTCCGCCATCGGCGAGAACCTCGCCCCAGGGCGCCACCGCGAGACTATGCCCCCAGGTCTCGCGCGGCTTGCCACGGCCTGCGGGATGCTGGCCGCATTGCGCCGGGGCGAGCACGAAACACCCGGTTTCAATCGCCCGCGCCCGCAGCAACACCTCCCAATGCGCCGCACCGGAGACTGGCGAAAACGCCGCGGGCACCGTCAGGATCTGCGCCCCCGCCTGCGCCAAGGCGCGGTAGAGCTTTGCAAACCGCAGGTCGTAACAGACGCTGAGCCCAAGGCACGCCTCCCCCGCCTGCGCCACAACCGCCCGCTCGCCGGGACGATAGCCCGCGCTTTCGCGATAGCTTTCGCTCTCGGAAATCTCGACATCGAACATATGCATCTTGTCATAGCGCGCGGTGATCGCCCCCTCGGGCGAGACGAGGAAACTGCGATTGGCAAACCGCCCATCCGCATCCTCGGTCTTCACCGCCAGCGACCCGATCAACAGCCAGATCCCCAGCTCCGCCGCCAGCGCCCGCAGCGCGGCGAGCGTTTCATCCTCGCCCTCATGGCGCAGCACTTCGCGCTGATGCGAGCGGCTCGACGAGACGCAATTCGTCACCTCCGGCGTGAGGATAAGCGTCGCGCCCTTGCCCGCCGCCTCGCGGATGAGCGCCTCGGTCGCGGGCAGGTTGGCCGCCGGGTCATCCCCGGCGGTCATCTGGATCAATCCCGCCCGCAGCACGCTCATGCCGCCAGAAGCGCGTCCAGCTTCCCGGCCCGCTCAAGCGCATAAAGGTCGTCACAGCCGCCAACATGGGTGTCACCCACGAAAATCTGCGGCACGGTCCGCCCGCCATTGGCGCGCTGGATCATCTCCGGCTTGCGGTTCGGGTTCTCGAGCACGTCAATCTCGGTGAAATTGACGTTCTTTTCCTTCAACAGCCGCTTGGCGGCGTGGCAAAAGCCGCAGAGCGGCGATGTGTAAATCTCGACTTGTTTCATTTGGGCACCTGCATCATTGCGTTGCCCAATACCTAAGTCGCACGGCCCGCTCTTGCCAGTACCAAGATGCTCACCTCTGCGGCACCATGTGTTACAAGCGCCTCCGCCGCCGCCGACAGGCTCGCCCCCGAGGTCATCACGTCATCGACGATGAGAACCGGCCGCCCGGCAATCCGCCGCCGCTGCCCCTCGCGCAGGGTGATCGCCCCGGCCATGGTCTGAAACCGGTGATCATGGCCCATCCCCCCAAGGCTCGGCGTGGCGCGCGCCCGGATCAACACATCGGGCCTGTGCCGCAGCCCGGTTTCCCGCGCCAGCGCCTCGGCCAGATGCGCCGATTGGTTGAACCGCCGTTTGACCAGCCGCGTCCAATGCAAAGGCACCGGCACGATGAGCATATTGCGCGCAAAAATCTCCCGCCCCGCCCGCGCGAGCCACCGCCCCGCCGGGCGCAGCACATCATGCCGATCCCCATGTTTGAGCCCAAGCACAAGCCGCCGCCCCATGCTCTCATAGAGCATCGCCGCCCGCCCCCGCGCCCAGGGCCGCACCCGCACCAGACAGGCATCGCATTGCGCAGGCTCCGCCCCCGGCCCGCCCGGCTCCTGTTCACCGGGCAACGGAATGCCACAGGCGTCACAGACCAGCCCCGAAATGAACGGCGTCTCGCGCCAGCACGGCCCGCACAGACCAAAGTCGCTCTCGACCCGCGCCCCACAGCCAAGACACCGCGGCGGATAGAGGGTTTGCAGAACGGATTGGACTACGCCCCCGTTCATGTATATTTCCGCGCCATGACCACGCCTCCCCAGCTGACCGACCGCCAGGCCCTATGCCGCAACCGCGCCCGCGCCGCCCGCGCCCCGGCGCTGTTCCTGCATGAAACCGCCCGCGACGAGATCCATGATCGGCTGGCGATCGTTAATAAAGAATTTACCAAACCCGCCATTGTCACCGGGATGCCGGATTTCTGGGCCGATGTGCTGCCCGGCGCCACGCTGGTCGAGGATGCCGAGACGCTCGCGCTCGATCCCGGCGCGCATGATCTGGTGATCCATGCCATGGCGCTGCATTGGGCCAATGACCCGGTGGGACAGCTCATCCAATGCCGCCGGGCGCTGGCCCCCGATGGGCTCTTTCTCGGCGTGCTCTTCGGCGGCGAGACCCTGCATGAACTGCGCGCTGCGCTGGCCCAGGCCGAAAGCGATATGCGCGGCGGGCTCTCGGCCCGCGTCGCGCCCATGGCCGAGATCCGCGACCTCGGCGCGCTGATGCAGCGGGCGGGCTATGCGCTCCCCGTCGCCGACAGCGTGCCGCTCACCGCCGCCTATCGCTCGGCCCGCCACCTGATGCAGGATCTGCGCGCCATGGGTGAGACAAATGCGCTCACATCACGGCCCCGGCGCTTTGCCCGACGTGACGTCATGGCCCGCGCCGAGACGCTTTATGCCAATAACTTCCCCCATGGCGAGGACCGACTCCAAGCCACGTTTGACCTTATTTTCCTCACCGGCTGGGCCCCCGACCCGTCGCAGCCACAGCCCCTGCGCCCCGGCTCTGCCACAGCCAGCCTCGCCGCGGCGCTCGGCACCGAGGAAACCAAGCTCAAAGATTGACGCCCCGGCCCCACCCCCTATCTGGGGCCTGATGACCGCGAGAAAGATGTGACATGACGCTCGACGCCCAACGCCCCGACCACGCCCCCAGCGACCACCCGGCCCTGCGCCATGGCCGCACCGGCATCCTGCTGGCCAATCTCGGCACCCCCGATGGCACCGATTACTGGTCCATGCGCCGCTACCTGAGCGAATTTCTCTCGGACAAGCGCGTCATCGACTATCCGAAATGGAAATGGCAGCCGATCCTGCAGGGCATCATCCTGACAAAGCGACCCTTTGCCAGCGGAAAAGCCTATAAATCCATCTGGAACGAAGAGCGGGATGAAAGCCCGCTGATGACCATCACCCGCGATCAGACCGACGCCATCCGCGCCGCGCTCACCGCCGATTACGGCGATCAGGTCATGGTTGATTTCTGCATGCGCTACGGCAACCCCTCGACCGCCTCCAAGGTCCGCGAGATGGTGGCGGCGGGCTGCACTCGCATCCTCTTCTTCCCGCTCTACCCGCACTATGCCGGGGCCACCTCGGCCACCGCCAATGATCAGTTCTTCCGCGCCCTGATGGAAGAGACCTGGCAGCCCACCGCCCGCGTGGTCGAACCCTATTTCGAGAATCCCGCCTATATCGACGCGCTCGCGCAATCCGTCGAAAAGGCCTATTCAGAGACTGATACGCCGCCCGAAATGCTCGTCGTCTCCTACCACGGCATGCCCCAGCGCTACCTGACTCAGGGCGACCCCTATCATTGCCAATGTCAGAAAACGACGCGGCTCCTGCGCGAACGTCTGGGCTGGGATAAGGACCGGATCACCACCACCTTCCAATCGGTCTTCGGCCCCGAGGAATGGCTGCGCCCCTACACCGTCGAAGAGGTCGCCCGCCTCGCGCGGGACGAGGGCAAGACGCGCATCGCCGTGATCGCCCCGGCCTTTTCCGCCGATTGCATCGAAACGCTCGAAGAGATCAACGAAGAGATCCGCGAGAGCTTTGAAGAGGCCGGCGGCGAGAGCTTCACCTATATCCCCTGCCTCAACGACACGCCCGATCACGTCGCAGCCCTCACCGCGATCATCCGCGAAAACCTGGGCGGCTGGGTCGCCTGATCGCCTAAGGCCTTGGCCCAAAACGAAAAAAGGCGGTGGAAACTCCACCGCCTTTTCCCTGTCCTGTGAGGGACGTATTAGTCTGCAGCGATAACCGCGGCCACAACGGCCAGCAGCAGCAGCGGAACCCAAACGCCAGCAGCCGACGAGCTTGCAGCGGTTTCTTCAACGATGACGGGGGCTTCCATCACGGGCTCGGACAGGTTGCCGGCCGAAGCGGTGGTGGCAGCAGCAGCGAAAGCAACGGCGAGTGCGAGTTTTTTCATGGTCTTCTCCAGTATTGGCCGGGCGCCATTTTCCTGAGACGTCCGGCAAAATGACTTATCTCGTGACCGCCGAATAATCAGCTAACCCGTTCGCTTGCAAACACGATTTTCATCTCCGCCACACAATCCACACGGGATTGTCAAATTAGCAACACTTGCGTACCAACTTTGGTCATCCCGTAGAGCTGTGCGATATGCTGGTTGTACAGCCCGATACAGCCGTTCGACGACCGCCGCCCGATCTTGCGCGTATCATGGGTGCCGTGGATCCGGTAATAGGTCCAGCTGAGATAGAGCGCATGGGTGCCAAGCGGGTTGTCCGGCCCCGGCCCCACATAACTCGGCCAATCCGGGTTCCGCTCGAGCATCGAGGGCGTCGGACGCCATTCCGGCCCTTCCACCTTGCGCACGACGCTGGTCCGGCCCCGCCGGGTGAGCTCTTCACTCATCGGCACGCTCGACGGAAAGAGGAAATACTCGCCCGACTCGGTCCAGAAATGCAGCGCCCGCGAATCGATATCGACCAGCACCGCGCCATTGTTCAGATTCGAGAAATAGGGCTGCCAGTCCAGCGACCGAAAGGCAGAGACATTGCGCCGCACTTTGCTCGAAATGTCTTGTTCCATCTCGATTGTCGAGGCGCTGTTGAGATCCTGGGCCATGGCCGGCGCGCCAACACAGGCGGCGGCACCCATCAGGAAATGACGTCTGTTCAGGGGGCTTTTCACAGTCATGGACATACCTTGTCTCCAGTTATCCTCGTCAAAGCTACAGCTGACTATATATGGCGCGAATGCCGCAGTGACAAATCAAACCAATGTGCACTGACGGTCCTCCGCCGATGCGGGTTTGATATGCCACAGGATATTCACTAGAGAGGGTCGGTGTTCAAAATTTGATCTGGTAGGGCAACATGACACGACTTCTGGCTATCTTGGCAACCGCATTGCTGACGCTCAGCGCATGTGCTCCCGCACCTGTGTCGACAATCGGCCCCGATGGCAAACCTCTCCCGCAGGTCTATCGCATCCGCAATGCCGATACCTCGCGCATTCAGTACCGGATGCTCGACTCGGTCAACGCTCTGCGCGAGGCCAAAGGTGCCGCCCCGGTGGCGCTCAACGCTCAGCTCACCGCCGCCGCCGCCACCCATGCCCGCGACATGAGCGTGCAAAACCGCCCCTGGCATTTCGGCTCCGACGGCTCCTCGCCGATCGACCGGGTGCGCCGCGTCGGCTACACCGGCGAACTGGTGGGCGAAGCGATCTCGGAAACCTACGAGACAGAGCTCGAAACCCTCGCCGCCTGGATGGAAGAAGAAGGCTCGCGCCGCGTGATCCTCGATCCCGCCGCCCGCGAGCTGGGCTTTTCCTGGCTGCAGGAAGACAATGGCAAGATCTGGTGGACCCTCGTCATGGGCCGCTAAGGCCCACGCCATCTCGATCTTGCGGATGGGCCACGACGGCCCATCCCACTCTCTCAAAAACCGATCGGCTTAGGGCGTGATGGTGATCGGCGTGCCGTTCTTCACCATCGCATAGATATCCTCGATCTCGCGGTCCTTGACCGAGATACAGCCCGCCGTCCAATCCGGGCCATTGCCC
Organism: Roseovarius nubinhibens ISM; assembly: GCF_000152625.1. GTDB lineage: Bacteria > Pseudomonadota > Alphaproteobacteria > Rhodobacterales > Rhodobacteraceae > Roseovarius > Roseovarius nubinhibens. The sequence continues at coordinate 1,353,176 of NZ_CH724156.1, forward strand.
TTTTTCTTGGTGTTGGGCCGGCCATGGATAAAGATATCGCCGCCCGGCGTCTTGCCCTGCGCCAGCGCATAGGCCCGGTCCCGCATGTTCGGATAATCGAGCCCGATCGACAGGTGGAAATCGCTGTTCGGATTGCGCCGGTCGATCACATAGCGGCCTTCCGGCGTCTTGCCATCGCCCTGAAACTGCTTGTGCCCCTCGGGCGCAAAGCCAAGATCGATGTCATAGGCCTTGAGCACCTGGTTGTGATGCAGCAGATACATCCGCCGCGCCCCCTTGTTCACGAGAACATGGGTCACCTCCGGGCCGTTATAGGTTTTGAATTTGGAACTACACCCCGAGAGCGCAACCGCGCCGATCAGGGCCACCATCAACATCAGGTATCTCATTTACACTGCCCCACTGGTCTTATGCCTGTTGCCGCAAATTAACGCATCTCGGCGCCTCGCAACAGGGGGGACATGCGCAGAGCCGTTAAAAATCTGGCGAATGCGCCCCTACGACGCCTCCGGCCGCGCAAAGCTGGTGACAAGCTCGACATGCGATGACCAGCGGAACTGATCCACCACCCGGACCGGCCCCATCTCATAGCCCGCCGCCAAGAGATGCCGCGCATCGCGGGCAAAGCTCGCCGGGCTACAGGACACATAGGCGATCCGCGCCACATCGCTCTGGGCGAGCTCGCGCACCTGCGCCTCTGCCCCCGCCCGTGGCGGATCGAGACAGACGCCGTCATACTCCCGCAGTTCCTCGGCCCGAAGCGGATCACGAAACAGGTCGCGCACCTCCGCCGTCATCGTCCGAAGCCCCTGCACATTGCGCCACCCCGCCTGCAGCGCGTCGATCATGTCCCGCGCCCCTTCGACCGCATGAACCTGCGCCGTCTCGGCCAGCGGAAAGCTGAACGTGCCACAACCGGCGAACAGATCGACCACCTTCCCGGCCCCGGCCAGCGCCGCGCGCACATCCGCGACAAGCGCCGCCTCGCCCTCGCGCGTCGCCTGCAAGAACGCCCCCGGCGGCGGCACCACCTGCGCCCGGCCAAAGCTCTGCGCCGGCGGCAGCTCTTGGCAGACCACATCGCCCTCATGGCTGAGCCGCGCCAGCTTTTGCCGCCGCGCCACATCGCCCAGCGCCGCCCGCAGCGGCCCATCCAAGGGCTTAGCGCCGCGCAGATCCACATCGAGCCCCGCCGCCGTCACCGTGCAGGCAATCGAAATCTCGCCCTTGCGGCTGCCCGCCACTTCGGCCAGCTCCGCCGCCAGCGCGGTGCCGCGCAACAGATCGGGATGCAGCAGCTTGCAATCGGGAATGTCGATGATCGCGTCCGAGGCGCGGGCGTGAAACCCGGCCATCGCGCCCTTTTTCGTGCGCCGCGCCGAAATCGTCGCGCGGCGACGGCTCTGCGCCGGGCTCACATGTATCGGCAGATAGCTGGCCTCGATCCCCTGCGCCCTGAGCGCCGCCTCGACGATCCCCTGTTTCCACTCGGCCACGAAATCATCGCTGGCATGTTGCACCGCACAGCCGCCGCAGGATTTGAAATGACGGCAGGGCGGCCGCACCCGGGTGTCGCTCGGCGTCTCGATCCGCACATCGCAGATCCGCTGCCCCTCGAGCCGCCCGGTGACCACCTCGCCCGGCAGGGTCATCGGCGCAAAGACCGGCCCTTCGGCCACGCCATCCCCATGATGACCCAACCGCTCGATGACCCAGCTTTCAGCGCTCACAGCAAATCCTCTTTCGTCTTGGTGAAACCGGAGGCGATCCAACGGGCCTCGATCTCTTTCAACTTCGCCCCCAGCGCCGCGCCCTCATACTCGGGCATCAGATCCCGCGCCGTGACCGGACAGCGCGCCCCGGCGCCGCGCCGGATCTGCGCTGGCCAATCCTCGGGCTGCGGCAGCCCCAGCGCCATCCGCAACAGCACGATATCGCGCGCCGCTTCGGCCCCGTGCCGATAGCCGAGAGTGGCCGGATCGTCCACCGCCGCGATGCCGTCGCGATACCGACGCAATACCGACGTCTCGTTTTTGCTCAATCGCAGCCGGTCTTCCACCTCTTCGCCGCCAATCAGCGCCAGCCGCCGCATCGCCTCCGGCGGTGCACCGGCATGGGTCTCGAGCGCCACCAGAACCGGCACCGCGCTCACATCCGCCCCCGGCAAGACCCGCATCAACACCCCGCACTGCGCCATCGCCGCAAGGCTCATCGACGGCTCCGGCGCCGCCAGAAGCTTGCGCATCTCGGCCCCCACCCGCTCCCGCGCGAGCCGCTCCAACCCGTCGAGATGTTCGGCAATCGCTGCCAGCGCCTCAGGGTCCAGACCGTCCCGGCCATAGATCGCGTTGAACCTGAAAAACCTGAGGATTCGCAGGTAATCCTCCTCGATCCGCCGCCCCGCATCCTCGATGAATCGCACCCGCCCAGCCCGCGCATCCGCGACCCCATCCACCGGGTCGATCACCGTCCCGTCACCTTGGGCATAGAGCGCATTCATGGTGAAATCGCGCCGCCGCGCATCCTCTGCGAGATCGTCGGTAAAGGCCACTTTCGCGTGCCGCCCATCCGCTTCTTCATCGCGCCGAAAGGTGGTGATCTCAAACGGCTCCTCGCCGCTCACCACCGTCACCGTCCCATGGTCGAGCCCCGTCGGCACCGCCCGTAGCCCCGCCGCCTCCGCCAGCGCCATCACCCTCTTGGGCCGCGCATCCGTGGCAATATCCATATCCGTGACCGGCAGCCCCATCACCGCATTGCGCACCGCCCCACCTACGATGAGCCCGCGATGCCCGGCCGCTTCCAGCATCGCCAACACCGCCCTGAGCGGCGCCGCATCGAGCCAATCGCCCTCAATCCTCATCGGCCACCGCCTCGGCCAATTGCCGCAGGAACCGCGCCGTCGCCCCCCAGATATAATAGGGCCCAAAGGGCGCCACGTAATAGCGCCGCCGCATCCCCCGCCAGCGCCGCGCCTCGATGCGATAGCGCCCCAGATCGAGCACATGATCGAGCGGCACTTCAAAGACTTCCGCCACCTCACCGGCTTCCGGCACCGGGGTAAACACATCCCGCACCCGCGCCACAACCGGCGTCACCGTGAAGGATGTCACCGTCTCATGCGCCGGCAATTGCCCCAACACCTCGGCATTGCGCGGGTCGAGCCCGATCTCCTCATGCGCCTCGCGCAGCGCGGCCGCCACGACATCGGCATCGCCCTCATCCTGCTTGCCGCCGGGACAGGCAATCTGACCCGGGTGATGGCGCATCGCCGACGAACGTTTGGTGAGAATGACCCGCGCCCCCTCGGGCCGCAGGAGAATGGGCACAAGCACCCCCGCCGGACGCAACCGCCGCCCCTCGGGCAGCACCACATCCGGGTTCAGATCGAAATCCGACGACGGCCGCATCGGCCGCGCAAGGGCGCGGATCACCCGATCCAGCGCCCCCTCCTGCAGGTCAATCGTCATTGCCATCCGCTTCGAACCCGAGCGTCGCCGGATCGAGATCGTAATGCCGCCCGCAGAACTGGCAATCCGCGGTGACGCGCCCCTCTTCCGTGGTCATATGCGCGATGTCGCGGGCCGAATAGATCGACAGGCTCTGGCGCACACGGTCCTCGGAACAGGTACAGCCAAACCGCACCGGCTGCGTGTCGAAAATCCGCGGCTGCTCTTCGTGGAACAGCCGATAGAGCAGCTCGCTCGGCGCCACCGACGGCCCGATGAGCTCGAGCTCTTCGGCGGTGTCGAGCAACACATTCGCCCGACCCCAATTCTCGCCATCCTCGCCCTCGACCAGATCGGCGGCCTGCAACAGCCCACCCTCGCCGCTGCCGCCGCCTTTGGCATGGGGCGACGCCTTGGGCATATGCTGGAGCATGATGCCGCCCGCGCGCCAATGCTCGGCCGACCCCGCCTCGGTCGACTGACCAAAGCTGAGCTTGAACCGCGTCGGCAATTGCTCGGACTGCGCGAAATAGGCCTCGGCACAGCTGGTGAGACTATCGCCCGCGATCGGCGTGATCCCCTGATAGGGGGTCGTGCCCTCGCCCTGATCGATCATGATGGCGAAATACCCCTCGCCGAGCTGCGCAAACGGCACCTCATCAGTAAGCCGATCGCCGTCGAAGGAGGCATAGGCGCGGATGCGCGCCGGCTCGCCCTCTTCGGTGGGCGCATAGTAATCGGTGGCGATCATCCGCACCGCGCCCTTGGTCTGCACCTGAAGCTGCAGCTTCCAGCGCAGGCTGATCGTCTGGCCGATCAACGCGGTCAAGAGCGCCATCTCGGCGATGAGCGCCTCGACCTGGGCCGGGTAATTGTGCTGTTGCAGAATGCCTTCCAACACGCCGTCAAGGCGCGCGACGCGTCCGCGAACATCGCAATTGTCCAATTGAAAGGGCAGGACCGTGTCGTCCCAGGCGATTTTCTGTGCAAGTGTCATGGGGTTTCCTATTGGGCCTGGAATTGGCATATCGCGTCTAGATAGGAAGGGGCAAGCAATGCTCCAAGGGAAAGGTGGCAATTCATGCGGCGGGTCGGCGAAGCGGTACATCCTGACATCACCTATAAACTGCGCCCCGGCGCCTATGCGATTCTGCCCCATGGCAGTGGCGTGCTGCTGACCCATCAGGACCGGCCCGAGCCGGAATTGCAGCTCCCCGGCGGCGGCATCGACCCCGGCGAATCGCCCCTGCAGGCGCTGCACCGCGAGGTCTTCGAGGAAACCGGCTGGCGCATCGCCGCGCCGCGCCGCCTCGGCGCCTATCGCCGCTTTGTCTATATGCCGGAATATGATCTCTGGGCCGAAAAAATCTGCACCATCTACGAGGCCCGCCCCGTGCGCCGCCTCGCCGATCCGGGCGAGCCGGGCCATACGCCCATCTTCACCGACTGGCAGACCGCGATGACCGAGGTCGCCAGCATCGGCGACCGCATGTTCGTGCAGGATTATTGCCGCTGACCCCGATCTCGGCAGTATAGCCGCTGAAGGTTTGTGCAGGTCCCGAACGCGGCCCCCCGTCCCTTCCGCTTTCGGCAAATCGTCGGCTTTTTTGTCGCGGCAAACCCTCCGCTTTTGTCTCGGCACCCCGCCCGTTCCGATCTCGGCCAATCCCGTGGCGGCACGCGCAGCCACATCCCGAAATCTCTCTACCCCTCCGCAATCGTGGCGGGTCCTAACCCTCCAACTCACCGAGTTGATCAAGCCTCCCGATGGTGCCCCAGCGCCTCCCGCCGCTATCCCGCGCCGCGACCCCGGCCAATCGCGGATCTTGATCGAGACCTTCCGAGACACCCCAGCTGCGCGACATCGGAAAAGCTGCCTTCTACCCTTGAAAATACCCTCCTCTGAATTCGAGCAGCACCGCCGAGACATCATCCTCGAACCGGTCGCCCCCGGCATGATCCGCCAGTTTCCAAATCACCGATTCGAGACAGGCCTGCCCCCGCGTCTGGTTGAGATCACTCAGAATACGCTGCAACCCTGCATCGCCGAGCTGCCGCCCCGCCGGATCGGCGCATTCCACCACCCCGTCGGAATGGATCATCAGCCGGTCACCGGGGCCAAGCCGCGCCTCGATCCCGTCATAGCATGCGCCGGGGATGAGCCCCACAGGCAGCCCGCCCTGCCCGAGCAGCTCACAGGCCCCCGACCGGCGCTGGATCACCGGATGCGGATGGCCCGCCTGCGCCAGCCGCAACCGCCCGCTGCCAAGATCAACCTCGGCGAGGCAGATCGTGAAATAATGCTCGGTCTCCATATCCTCGAGGCACATGCTGTTGAGCGCCGCCAAAGTATCCTGCGGCGGCCGCATCGCAAACCGGCCATCGTCGCGGCGATAGAGGGCGACATTCTGCTCCGGCACGCTCGCCGACAGATAGCCCGCCAGCCGCGCCGTCATCAGCGCCGAACTGATCCCATGGCCCGACACATCGAGCGCATAGATGCCGATCACCTCGTCGCTCACCTGAAACATGCCGACGAGATCGCCGCCCACATGCCCCGCCGATTGCAGCAAAAGCGACACCTGCGCCGCGCCGAAATCGCGATAGCGCTCGGCGATCAGCGATTGTTGCAGCTTGCGCGCCTCGATCAGGTCGCGGTCAATCGCATCATAGAGCTGCTGCAACTGATCGAGCGTCTCGGTCACCAGCCGGTTCTTCTCGACCATCTCGCGCTGCATCCGCAGGATGCGTTCGCCCGCCGAAATCCGCGCCCGCAGCTCGCCGCCATTGACCGGTTTGGTCAGGAAATCATCCGCCCCGGCATCGAGCCCCGCCGCCACCTCTTCCTTGTCGCTCTTGGCGGTGAGCAGGATGAAATAGCCATAGCGCGCCCCGGCCAACCTGCGAAACGCCGTGCAGAACTCCGGTCCGCTCATCCCCGGCATCATCCAGTCGCTGAGCACCAGATCCGGCAGCGCCTCGTCACAAAGCGCCAGCGCCTCCGCCCCCGACCCTGCCTCGCGCACGCGATAGCCCCAGCGCCGCAGCAACCCGCCCGCGATGCGTCGCTGCAACCGGCTGTCGTCGACGATCAGCACCTCCCGAATGGCCGAGCCTTCGGGCAAAACCTCCTCTATCACGTCCCGCTCTGGTCGCATCACGCCGCCTGTTTGGTTTCACGGCCCCGGTATGACAGGCGGCGCTTAACAGGGGGTGAAAGCGGGGCGGAAAAATTGCCGGGCCAGGCTTAGGGATTTGTTAGGATTTCTGCGCGATTGTCGCCGCAACAGAAGCGAGCGACGCCATGATCGATTGGGACCGGGTCACCGAACTGCGCGAGGAATTCGGCGACGGGGATTTTCAGGATATCGTCACCCTGTTCCTCGATGAGGTCGAGGCAGAGCTCGGTTCGCTGCGCGGCACCACCCCGCGCGAGGGGCTCGAGGGCAGATTGCACTCCCTCAAAGGTAGCGCGCTCAACCTCGGCTTTACCGAGTTCGCGGCGCGTTGCCAGGCGGGCGAATCCCTCGCCGCCTCCGGCGCGGCGCAACAGGTCGATCTGGCCGCGATCTGCACCGCCTATGATCGGTGCAAATCGCAATTTCTTTCGGGGGTCCCTGGCTCTTAAATCAGGAACTCGGCCAGAACCTCATCCTTGGTGATGTCGCGATAGGCAAAGCCCTGCGCCTTGAGCGCCGCCTCGATCCGCGCGAAATTCTCGGCATGTCCCGTCTCGATCCCGATCAGCACCGAGCCGAAATTCCGCGCCGATTTCTTGAGATATTCGAACCGCGCAATATCGTCCTCCGGCCCAAGGATACTGAGAAAATCCTTGAGCGCCCCGGGCCGCTGCGGCATCCGCAGGATGAAATATTTCTTCACGCCCGAATGCCGCTGCGCCCGTTCCTTGACCTCCGGCAGCCGCTCGAAATCGAAATTGCCGCCCGAGGTGACGCAGACCACCGTCTTGCCCGCGATCTCGTCGCGCATATCCTTGAGCACATCCACCGACAGCGCCCCCGCCGGCTCAAGGACAATCCCCTCGATATTGAGCATCTCGATCATCGTGGTGCAGAGCCGATCCTCGCAGACGAGCCTTGACCGCGCCGGATCGAGATCACGCAGCCGCGCGAATGTCTTCTCACCGATCTGTGCCACCGCCGCGCCATCGGCAAAATTATTGACCTGCGCCAGCCGCACCGGCTCTCCCGCCGCCAGCGCCGCGTTGAGACAGGCACCGCCCTCGGGCTCGACAAGGGTGATCCCCACCCGATCGCCGAAATAGCTCCGCACCCCGGACGACAGCCCACCACCGCCCACCGGCATCACGATCTCATCCGGCAGCCCGCCGAGCTGCGCCTCGATCTCCGCCGCGACCGAGGCCTGCCCCTCGATCACATCCTCGTCGTCGAAAGGCGGCAGGAAATGCCCGCCGATCTGCGCACAATGCGCCTGCGCCGCCGCCAGCGTGTCGTCGAAATAATCGCCGATGAGCTTAATCTCGACACTCTCCCCGCCGAACTTGGCCGTTTTGCCGATCTTCTGCTGCGGCGTTGTCACCGGCATGAAAATCACGCCCCGCACCCCGAAATGCTGGCACATAAAGGCGACGCCCTGCGCATGGTTGCCGGCGCTCGCGCAGACAAACACCGGCGCCTCGCCGCGTGCCATCACCTTGCGCATCGCATTGAACGCACCGCGCAGCTTATAGCTCCGCACCGGCGTCAGATCCTCCCGCTTGAGCAGGATATTCGCGCCGTAACGCTCGGACAGATGTTCATTGCGCAGCAGCGGCGTCTCGGGGAACACCTCGCGCATCGCGCGCTCGGCGGCGCGGGCCTTATCGATGAAATCACTCATGCCGCTCTGACTGCGCCATTCCCGCCGCCAAGGCAAGGCTTCCGGCCAAAGAATACAGGCGCATACCGGCCCTGACTTGCCGACACCGGCGAAACAGGCTAAGCGCCCATGGATCACGATACGAAAGGGATTCCTGCCCATGTCCGCGCCCAAAAAAGTCGTTCTGGCCTATTCCGGTGGCCTCGATACCTCGATCATCCTGAAATGGCTGCAAACCGAATACGGTTGCGAAGTGGTGACCTTCACCGCCGATCTCGGCCAGGGTGAAGAGCTTGATCCCGCCCGCAAGAAGGCAGAGCTGCTCGGCATCAATCCCGACAATATCTATATCGAGGACATCCGCGAGGAATTCGTCCGCGATTTCGTCTTCCCGATGTTCCGCGCCAATGCGCTCTACGAGGGCCAGTATCTGCTCGGCACCTCCATCGCCCGCCCGCTGATCTCCAAACGTCTGGTCGAGATTGCCGCCGAAACCGGCGCCGATGCCGTGGCCCATGGCGCCACCGGCAAGGGCAATGATCAGGTCCGGTTCGAACTCGCGGCCTATGCGCTCAACCCCGACATCAAGGTGATCGCCCCCTGGCGCGAATGGGATCTCACCTCGCGGACCAAGCTGCTGGAATTTGCCGAGGCGAACCAGATCCCGATCGCCAAGGACAAGCGCGGCGAAGCCCCCTTCTCGGTCGATGCCAACCTCCTGCACACCTCCTCCGAGGGCAAAGTGCTCGAGAACCCGGGCGAAGAGGCCCCCGATTACGTCTATCAGCGCACCGTCTCCCCCGAGGACGCGCCCGACACCGCCGAGATCATCGAGATCGGCTTTGAACGCGGCGACGCGGTGAGCATCAATGGCGAGGCGATGAGCCCCGCCACCCTGCTCACCCGCCTCAACGAGCTGGGCGGCAAGCATGGCATCGGCCGTCTCGATTTCGTCGAAAACCGCTTTGTCGGCATGAAATCGCGCGGCATCTACGAGACCCCGGGCGGCACCGTGCTGCTCGAGGCGCATCGCGGCATCGAACAGATCACCCTCGACAGCGGCGCAGGCCATCTCAAGGACAGCCTGATGCCCCGCTATGCCGAGCTGATCTACAACGGTTTCTGGTACTCGCCCGAACGCGAAATGCTGCAGGCCGCCATCGACAAGAGCCAGGAACATGTGACCGGCACCGTCCGGATCAAGCTCTACAAAGGCGCGGCCACCTGCATCGCCCGCTGGTCGGATCACTCGCTCTATTCCGAGGCCCATGTGACCTTCGAAGAAGACGCCGGTGCCTATGATCAGACCGACGCGCAGGGCTTCATTCAGCTCAACGCGCTGCGGCTCAAGCTTCTCGCCGCCCGCAAGCGCCGTCTCGGCAGCTAAGCCCAACCGCTACGCTTTATTCCACACGAGGCCCCGCCAGAGACCGCTCTGGCGGGGCCTCTTTTTTGGGCACATGGCTCGCCTTATGGTTGTGTGTCCGGATGAGGCCCTTTAGGTCGGTTCAGCAAGGCTCTGACTGAGTCCCGGGCCGGGTCCCGGATGGGACCTCACCCCCGCGCCACTCTTGCAAATTTCCGCCAGATCCCCGAAAAATCGCGTAGCTTGTGTACCGTTGCACACAGTAGAAATACGTTAAATCACAGTTATTTATCTGAAATATCACGAATAATTGAACAAGCGTTCACCGAATATCTTGCACTTTGTATACAAAAAGTCCAAGCTCCGCGCGGAGCAGAGGGAGGGGTAAGACATGGTCATCAAAGCCATCGACGGCCTGAATGAAATCACCGGGCGGATCGTGTCGATCTTCGCCGTGTTTTTCGCAGCCATCATCATCTACGACGTGTTCATGCGCTACGCGCTGAACGAACCCACACGCTGGGCCTTCGACGTGAGCAAACAGCTCTTCGGGTTCTATTTCATCATGCTGGGCGGCTATGCGCTGCGCCACAACGCCCATGTCCGCGTCGACATCCTGACCGAGAAATTCGGGGCCGGGCTGCGCCGCATCGTGGCGGTGCTGGGCTACCTGATTTTCTTCTTTCCCTTCACCTGGGTCTTCACCACCCGCAGCTATGAGTTTGCGCTGCGTTCGTGGAACCAGGGCGAAGTGACCTATGGCGCGGTGCAGCTGCCGGTCTACCCGCTGAAAATGGCCATGTGCCTCGCCGCCGCGCTGCTCTTCCTGCAAGGCATCTCGCAAGTGCTCAAGCTCATTCTCAACCACGAGGAGGCCGTCACATGAACCCGGAACTGATCGCCCTTATCATGTTCGGCCTTCTGGTGCTTGGCCTGTTCATGGGTCACCCGCTGGCCTTTGTCCTTGGCGGCACCGCCGTTCTGACCACCTTCATCGTCGGCAAGCCGATGGTGCTCGGCATCGTGATCAACCGGATCTATGGCGATGTGCTCGACAATTACACGCTGATCGCCATTCCACTCTTTGTCTTGATGGCCAGATTCCTATCGGATTCAGGCGTCACCGACCGCATGTTCGAAACCCTGCGCCTGCTGATGAGCCGGGTCCGCGGCGGTCTCGCCCTCGCCGTCGTCTTCATCTCGATCCTGCTCGCCGCCACCACCGGCATCATCGGGGCCTCGATCACCGTGATGGGCGTGATGGCGATGCGGCCGATGCTCAAATACGGCTATGCCCCGACGCTGACCTCCGGCGTGATCGCCGCCTCCGGCTGCCTCGGCATCCTGATCCCGCCGTCGATCATGCTCATCCTCATGGCCTCCTATTCGCCGCTCTCCGTGGGCGAACTCTTTGCCGGCGCGATGCTGCCCGGCGTGCTCCTCGGGCTGAGCTATGCGGTCTATGTCTATGTCATCTCGGTACTGCGCCCCGATCTTGCCCCCATGGTCGAGGCCGAAGAGAAGATCTCGCGCGGCGAGTTGATGCGCATGCTGGTGATCGAAGCCATGCCGCCGCTGGTGCTGATCTTCGGCATCCTCGGCACGCTGCTCCTGGGCATCGCCACCGCGACCGAAGCCTCGGCCATCGGTGCGGCTCTGGCCCTGCTGATCGTGCTGATGCGCCGCAAGTTCGAATGGAAGACCTTCTACAGCGCCATGCTCGAAACCGGCCGCACCTCGGCGATGATCCTCTTCATCGTCGTCGGCGCCACCGCCTTTACCGGGGTGTTCAACATCACCGGCGGCCTGCGCGCGACACAGGAGATCATCCGCACGCTCGATATGGAGCCCTGGATGCTGATGACCATGATGCTCTTCATCGTCTTCATCCTCGGCGCCTTCCTCGACTGGACCGGCATCGTGCTGCTGTCCTTCCCGATCTTCCTGCCGATCATTCAGGAGATGGACGGGGTCAGCCTGCTGTGGTTCGTCGTGCTGATGGCCGTGGTTCTGCAAACCTCGTTCCTGACGCCACCCTTTGGATATGCGCTGTTTTACCTGCGCGCCATCGCGCCAAGCGATGTGCGCACCGGACAAATCATCAAGGGGGTTCTGCCCTTCATCGGGCTGATCGTCGTCATGTGCATGGTGGTGGCACTATTCCCGCCGCTCGTCACATGGCTGCCCGAAACGCTTTACACCAAATAAGTTAACCAAGAGAGGAGAAAGACCAATGGCATCACGTATGATCGCCCTCGCCGCCGCAACTGCTGCGCTTCTGGCGGGCCCGGCCAAGGCCGAGGAAAGCTGGACCATGACCACCACATGGCCCTCGTCGCTCGAACTGATCGAAATGGACAAGCATTTCGTCGAGCTGGCCAACAAGCTCACCAAAGGTGAACTGACCATCGAATTCTTCGAAGGCGGCTCGCTCGTGCCCTCCGGCGAAGTCTTCGGCGCTGTCGAAAGCGGCACCATCCAGGCCGGCGGCGACTGGCCCGGTTACTGGGCTGGCCGTGACGCGGCCTTCTCGGCCCTGGCCACCACGCCGAGCCTCTTCAACGCCGTCGATTACGTCAACTGGATCCAGCAATGGGGCGGTGCCGAGCTCTATAACGAGATCTACGGCCAATTCGGCATGGTCTACCTGCCCTATGCCGTCACCAACAACGAATCGGGCTTCCGCACCAACGAACCGATCCGCAACCTCGACGACCTGCAAGGCAAACGCCTGCGTCTCTCGGGTCTCGAACAAGGCCGCCTGCTCGAACGTCTCGGCGGCAACCAGGTCTCGATGGCCGGTGGCGAGATCTACCAATCGCTCGAACGCGGCGTCATCGACGGGGCCGAATTCTCGACCCCCAACGTCGACTGGTCCGGCGGCTTCCAGCAGGTCACCAAATACTGGGCAACCCCCGGCTGGCACCAATCGGCTTCGGTCTTTGGCGTCATGATCAACAAAGCCTCCTGGGACGCGCTGACCCCCGAGACCCAGGAAAAACTGAAGATCGCCGCCGATGCCTCGCTGCTCTGGTCGCTGGCCTTCACCGAAAAACGCGCGACCGAGGCCTATGCCCAGTTCGACGACGCGGTGGAAATCAACCGCTATGACGACGAGACCCTGACCAAGATTCAGGAAATGGCGAACGAAGTCATCGTGGAAACCGCCTGCGAGAACCCGAACTCGGCCAAGGTCTACCTGTCGATGGTCGAATATCTCGGCGATTACGCCCAGTGGCGCGATGCCTCGGCCCCGTTCAACCTGGGCCGCACGCCCAACGGTCCCGACGTGGCCGCCCTGCGTGACTGCGTCAAGTAAGCGACGAAAACAGTCTCTGTAAAAGCGAAATGCCCGCCAAACCGGCGGGCATTTTTCATGTTAGACGACGATCCTGTTGCGGTAGAGCCGCCGATAATAAGGCATCGCCTCCTCCACCAGCGCGCCCAGATCACCCGCAAGCTCCGGCAGGGGCGCGATCTCGCTGTTGAACCCGGTGCTGCGATGCGCCGTGCCGTACCAATGCTTGGCCCAGACCCCATCCGCCGCATGCCCGCCCTTGGGCCAGCTGAGCATCTGCGGCAAAAACTCGATCCCGAGCTCCTCGCAAAGCGCCCGCAGCATCGCCTCCGGCGCCGCGCGAATGTCCTCGCTGTCCACGACGATCGGATCATCCCCCATCGCCCGCGCATAATCATAGAGCTCGACCTGCTGGCGCAGACCAATATCGTCGAGATCGGGATTTTCCCGCTTCGCCGCATAGCTCGCCACCACCCGCGCCGGATGCCGGATGAGAAACACGTTCTTCACATCGCCCAGCCAATAGCGCGTGATCCCCTCCACCATGTGATGCGACATATGCTTTTGATACTGCAGCGGCAGCCGTCCGGGGATCGGCCCGAGCAGCGTCTCGATCACCTCACCGGGGTTCTGCGGCTGGCTGGCAATGATCTCCGGACGCATCGGATGGTTGATCCCGGTCTGTAACAAATAGACCGCATAGAACGGTTCGTCGACAATGTCGCAATCCCCACGCGCACCAAAGGCATACATCATGGCCGTCGAGAGATTCCGAGGGCCAGACCACATTGCAATCCGCATAACTTATTGTTTTCCTTTGGGTTTACTTGGGTGCGAGCGTTAACGTTCCGTTAACCTATCCAATCCCGCTTTGAATGCCAAACTGTAAACTCCCCTCACTAGCCCGTGACCTCACGTAGCTGTGGCTTTTGATTACAGCCCATCCCGGGCAGGCTTGTCACACATCGAAAGGAACACAGGATGACACATATCCACCCTCTCAAGAACGCGGCGCTCGCCCTCTCGATCCTGCTGGGCTGCTGGGCCAGCGCCAACCCGGCCGAGGCCGCCGAGACCCGAACGCTCACCGTTGCAGGCGGCTGTTTCTGGTGCGTCGAATCCGATTTCGAATCCGTCCCCGGCGTCTCCGAGGTGGTCTCGGGCTACACCGGCGGCAAGGTGAAAAACCCCGATTACAAACAGGTCACGCGCGGCGGCACCGGCCATTACGAGGCGGTGCAGATCCACTATGATCCCGCCCGCGTCTCGCGCGACACGCTCCTGTCGATGTTCTTCCGCTCGATCGACCCGACCGATGCCGGCGGCCAGTTCTGCGACCGTGGGGCCAGCTATCGCAGCGCGATTTTCGTCTCTAACCCGGCGGAAAAGGCCGCAGCCGAGGCCGCCAAGGCCAAGGCCGCCAAACAGCTCGGCCAGAAGATCGTGACGCCGATCCTCCCCGCCGCCACCTTTTATGAGGCCGAGGCCTATCATCAGGATTACTACAAGGGCACCAAGCTCGTGGTCACCCGCGCCGGCCCCAAGAAACAATCCTCCGCCTATAAATTCTACCGCGAGGCCTGCGGTCGCGATCAGCGCGTGAAACAGCTCTGGGGCAAATCCGCGCCCTTCACGGGCTGAGAAACCTCTCAACCTCCGCCCGATCCGGCACCGCCCCCGCGGCCCCGGGTCGGGTCACCGACAGCGCCGCCGCCGCCGCCGCGAGTGCCATGGCCTCTTCCGGCCCGCGCCCGGCCTCGAGCCCCGCCACGACATAGCCCGCAAAACAATCCCCGGCCCCGGTGCTGTCCACCGCCTCGACCGCAAATCCGCGCTGCTGCAGACGGGCCTCGCCCTGCCGCCACTCGGCCCCCGCCGCTCCTTGAGTGACCAGCGTCGCGCAATCCGCAGGAAGAGCGATCCCCGCCGCCCCCAGCGCGACAAATTCGCCCTCATTCAGCAATAACAGAGACACATATGGCAACACCCGGCGCAGCGCTTCGGCCTCGAAGGGTGCCGCCGAATAGGCCACCTGCACGCCACGCACTTGGGCCAACTGCGCCGCCTCTTGCTGATGCGAGGTCTCATTTTGCAGCAAGAGCCAATCCCCCGGCCCGGCCTGACCCAGCGCCGCGTCGATCCGCGCCAGATCCTGCCGCGCATTCGCCCCGGCAAAGACCGTGATCACATTCTCGCCCTTGGCATCGACATGGATGATCGCATGGCCGCTTGGCCCCGCATCCTGCGCCACATGGCGGCACTCCACCCCGTAAGAGGCGAGCTCTGCCACGCACCAATCGCCTTCCGCGCCGACCATCCCGATATGGACCACCCGCGCCCCGGCCCGCGCCGCTGCGACCGATTGGTTCGCGCCCTTGCCGCCGAGACCCCGGCGCATTTCCTGCGCCACGATGGTTTCGCCGGGCCGGGCCAGCCGCGCCACCCGATAGGTGACATCGGCATTGATCGAGCCGAGACAATAGACCGTCACCGCCGCCCTCTTTCCAATTTCGGGCGGCGGCGCATGGCTTAGCCCACCTTGCAGGCGGCCAGAACCGCCATGTTGAGGATGTCATTGGCCGTCGAGGTCGAGGAACAGATCTGGATCGACTTGTCGACCCCGGCCAGGATCGGCCCGATCACCGTCGCCCCCGCCATCTCCTGCATGAGCTTGACTGAGATCGACGCCGAATGCCGCGCCGGCACCACGAGGATATTCGCAGGCCCGGTGAGCCGCTGGAACGGATAGCTCTTCTGCGCCTGCAGATTGAGCGCCACATCGACGGTCATCTCGCCTTCAAATTCGAAATCGACCCCCCGCGCCTCGAGCACATTGGGCGCCAGATGCATCTTCTCCGACCGCTCCGACCGGGGATAGCCAAAGGTCGAAAAGCTGACGAACGCCACCCGAGGCTCGAGCCCGAGATGCCGCGCCACCCCGGCCGACCGCTCGGCGATATTGGCGAGATCGGTCTCATCCGGCCATTCATGCACCAGCGTATCGGCAATCAGCACGACCCGCCCTTTATGCATCACCGCCGTGACGCCGACCGCGCCATGTTCCGCATCCGCGTCAAACACATGGTTGATCAGGTCGAGCACATGCGAACTCTTGCGCGTCGCCCCGGTGACAAGCCCGTCGCCATGCCCATGCGCCAGCATGAGCGAGGCAAACACATGCCGATCCCGCGCCGCCAGCCGGTGCACATCATGCCGATCATGGCCCTTGCGCTGCAGCCGCTTGTAGAGAAACGCCTTATATTCCGCCAAATGCTCGGTATTGGCGGCGTTGACGATCTGCAATTCGCTCACCGCATCGCCAAGCCCGCTCGCCTCGAGCTTGGCCTTCACATCCGCCTCGCGCCCCACAACCAGCGCCTCGCCGAACCCGGCCCGCTGATATTGCACCGCCGCGCGCAGCACCTTGGGATCGTCGCCCTCGGCAAAGATCATCCGCGCCTGCGCCGCCCGCGCCCGCGCATTGATCGACCGCAGCATGCTCGCCGTCGGGTCCATCCGCGATTTGAGCGTCAGCTCATAGGCCTCCATATCGACAATCGGCCGCCGCGCCGCACCCGTGTCCATACAGGCCCGCGCCACCGCCGGCGGAATCGTATGAATAAGCCGCGGATCGAACGGTGCCGGAATGATGTAATCGCGCCCGAAACTCATCTTGCGCCCATAGGCCATGTCGACCTCATCGGGCACATCCTCCCGCGCCAGCCGCGCCAGCGCCTCGGCACAGGCGATCTTCATCTCGTCATTGATCGCCCGCGCATGCACGTCGAGCGCCCCGCGAAACAGATAGGGAAAGCCCAGAACGTTGTTCACCTGGTTCGGATAATCGCTCCGCCCGGTGGCCACGATGGCATCGCTGCGCACCTCATGCGCCTCTTCCGGCGTGATCTCGGGATCGGGGTTCGCCATGGCAAAGATCACCGGATCCTTGGCCATGCTCTTGACCATCTCCTGCGTCACCGCGCCCTTGGCACTCACCCCGAGGAACACATCCGCCCCCACCATCGCCTCTTCGAGACTGCGCAGCTCGGTCTTCACCGCATGGGCCGATTTCCACTGGTTCATGCCATCGGTGCGACCCTGATAGATCACCCCGCGCGTGTCACAGACGATGCAATTCTCATGCCGCGCCCCCATGCTCTTGAGCAGCTCGATACAGGCAATCCCCGCGGCCCCCGCCCCGTTGAGCACGATCTTCACATCCTCGATCTTCTTGCCCGACAGATGCAGCGCATTGATCAGACCCGCGGCACAGATCACCGCCGTCCCATGCTGATCGTCATGGAACACCGGAATATCCATCACCTCCTTGAGCCGCTGCTCGATGATGAAACATTCCGGCGCCTTGATATCTTCGAGGTTGATCCCCCCGAACGTCGGTCCCATCAACCGCACCGCCTCGATGAACTTCTCCGGATCCTCGGTGTCGAGCTCGATATCGATGCTGTTCACATCCGCGAAGCGCTTGAACAGAACCGCCTTGCCCTCCATCACCGGCTTGGACCCGAGCGCCCCGAGATTGCCAAGACCCAGAACCGCCGTGCCGTTGGAAATCACCGCAACGAGATTGCCCTTGTTGGTATAATCATAGGCCGTCTCGGGCGCCGCCGCGATCGCCTCGCAGGGCACCGCCACGCCGGGCGAATAGGCCAGGCTGAGATCGCGCTGCGTGGTCATCGGGACCGTGGCGGTGATCTCGAACTTGCCGGGCGTCGGCTCAAGGTGAAAGGCCAGCGCCTCTTCGCGGGTAAACTTGGGTTTCGACATGTCGTTCGCTTGTTCCAGAAGGTCGGTTTCCCAATCCTTATCCGCGCCCCGCCCCCACGACAACCATAACCCCCCTTTCGCCCCCCTGCCCGCATCGGTAAATTGCCCCGAAACCGGGGGGCAGACGTGACGGCACAAACCGCAACCGTAACGCCGATGATGGCGCAATTTCTGGAACTCAAGGCAGGCTATCCCGAGGCGCTGCTGTTCTATCGCATGGGCGATTTCTACGAATTGTTCTTCGATGATGCCGTCGCCGCCTCGGCCGCGCTCGACATCTCGCTGACCAAACGCGGCAAGCATCTGGGCGAAGACATCCCGATGTGCGGCGTGCCCGTCCATGCCGCCGAAGGCTATCTGCTAACGCTCATCCGCAAAGGGTTTCGCGTCGCCGTCTGCGAACAGATGGAGGATCCCGCCGAGGCCAAGAAACGCGGCTCGAAATCCGTGGTCAAACGCGATGTCGTGCGGCTCGTCACCCCCGGCACCCTGACCGAGGACAGTCTGCTCGAGGCGCGCCGTCACAATTTTCTGGCCGCTTTCGCCAATGTTAGAGACACATCTGCCCTCGCTTGGGTCGATATTTCCACCGGCGCGTTTCACGTCATGCCGCTCGCGCCCGCGCGGCTTGGCCCGGAACTGGCGCGGCTCGCCCCGGCCGAGGTCATCGTCGCCGACGGGCTGACCCGCGACATGGCCGAGATCATCGAAGAGAGCGGCGCATCGCTCTCGCCGCTGGGCGCCGCGTCCTTTGACAGCACCGGCGGCGAAAAACGCCTCTGCACCCTGTTCGGCACCGCCTCGCTCGACGCCTATGGGCAGTTCACCCGCCCCGAACTTGCCGCCATGGGGGCGCTGGTCGATTATCTCGACATCACGCAAAAGGGCAAACTGCCCCTGCTCCAAGCCCCGAAACAGCTGAGCCAGGGCGGCGCGATGCAGATCGACGCCGCCACCCGGCGCAATCTCGAACTGACCCATGCGCTCTCGGGCGGGCGCGCTGGCTCGCTCTTGTCGGTGATCGACCGCACCGTCACCGCCGGCGGCGGCCGCCTGCTGGAACAGCGGCTTTCAAGCCCCTCGCGCGATCTGCAAACCGTGACATCGCGGCTCGACTCCGTGTCATTTGCGCTGGAACAGTCTCGATTCTCGGATCAGCTCCGCGATATGCTGCGCCGCATTCCCGATATGGATCGGGCGCTGTCACGGCTCGGGCTCGACCGCGGCGGCCCGCGTGATCTCACCGCCATTCGCAACGGGCTCGACCATGCGGCCCAGATTGCCGCCCTGCCCCGTCCCGACGATATGCCGCGCGACATTTCCGCGGCCCTCGCCCGGCTCACCGGCCATGACGAACTGCTCGACCTGCTCGATCAATCGCTGGTGGCCGAACCGCCGCTTCTCGCCCGCGACGGCGGTTTCATCGCCCCCGGCTTTGACGAAGAGCTCGACGAGTGCCGCAAGCTCCGCGACGAAGGCCGCAGCGTCATCGCCGCCATGCAATCGGAATATGCCGAGCTGACCGGGATTGCCTCGCTCAAGGTCAAACACAACAACGTGCTGGGCTATTTCGTCGAAGTCACCGCCACCCATGCCGACAAGATGCTGTCGGAGCCGCTCAATCAGACCTTCAAGCACCGCCAGACCACCGCCAATCAGGTGCGCTTCACCACCGTGCCCCTGTCCGAGATGGAAACCCGCATCCTGAACGCGGGCGGCCGCGCGATCGAGATCGAAAAGCGGCTCTATGACACCCTGAAACGCGCCATTCTCGACCGCTACGCGCAGGTCTCCGACAGCGCCGCCGCGCTGGCAGAGCTCGATTTGCACAGCGCGCTCGCCACGCTGGCCCGCGAATTGGACTGGTGCCGCCCCAAGGTCGATGACAGCCGCGCGCTCCACATCACCGCAGGCCGTCACCCGGTCGTGGAACAGGCGCTGCGCGCAGGCTCCGGCGCGCCGTTTATCGCCAATGATTGCGATCTTGGCGGCGAGGCCGACATCTGGCTGCTCACCGGCCCCAACATGGCGGGTAAATCGACCTTTCTGCGGCAGAACGCGCTCATCGCCATTCTCGCCCAGATGGGCAGTTTCGTCCCCGCCGCCTCGGCCCATATCGGCCTTGTCAGTCAGGTCTTCAGCCGCGTCGGTGCCTCCGACGATCTCGCCCGGGGCCGCTCGACCTTCATGGTCGAAATGGTCGAAACCGCCGCCATTCTCAATCAGGCCGATGATCACGCGCTGGTCATTCTCGACGAAATCGGCCGTGGCACCGCCACCTATGACGGGCTCTCCATCGCCTGGGCGACGCTCGAACATCTCCATGAGGTGAACGGCGCGCGCGCGCTCTTTGCCACCCATTACCACGAGATGACGCGCCTCTCGGACCGGCTCGCCCGGGTCGACAACGCCACCATCGCGGTCAAGGAACATGATGGCGACGTGATCTTTCTGCACGAGGTCCGGCGCGGCGCGGCGGATCGCTCTTACGGCGTGCAGGTGGCCAAGCTCGCGGGTCTCCCCGCCACGGTGGTCGAACGCGCCCGCGTCGTGCTCGAAGCGCTGGAGAAAGGCGAACGCGAAGGCGGCACCACCCGCGACACGCTGATCGACGATCTGCCGCTCTTCTCCGCCGCCCCGCCACCGCCCGCCGCCGCGCCCAAATCCTCGGGCCCCTCGGCTTTGGAATCCCGGCTGTCGGAGGTGCTGCCCGACGCGATGACCCCGCGCGAGGCGCTCGATCTGATCTACGAGCTCAAATCCCTGCTCGATCCGAGCTAGACCGCGCGGCACTGTAAGACTTGCCGGCGGGATTTTTCCCGAAATCCATACTGTCGCGTTACCGACGTAATACCGACGTGTCACCGAAACGAAAAAAGCGGCCTCTGGGGCCGCTTTAATCTTTTGATTCGCTCTGGCGTTACTGGGTGTTCGATGACACGCCCACCTGCGCCGGACGCAGGATCCGCTCGTGCAGCATGAACCCCTCGGCCGAGACCTGAATGATCTCCCCCGCCTTGGTCCCCGGCACCGGCGCCTCGAACATTGCCTCATGCAACTGCGGGTCGAACTTGTCGCCAACCTGCGGAGAAACAAGGGTAATCCCGTGTTTCTGGAACACGCTGAGCAGCTCGCGCATGGTGAGCTCGATCCCCTCGATCAGCGCCTTGGCGATCTCTTTTTGCTCATCCGTCGCCGCTTCCAGCGCGCGTTTCATGTTGTCATAGACCGGCAGGACATCCCGCGCCAACCGCGTGCCGCCATATTGCTCGGCATCGCGCCGCGCCTTGTCACCCCGTTTCCGGGCATTCTCCGCATCCGCCAACGCCCGCATGAACTTGTCCTGCAGCGCGTCCCGCTCGGCCCGCAGAGAGTCGATTTCTGCTTGTTCGTCAGTGACTTCTTCCAGCTCGGATTCCATCTCTTCGGCCAATGCCTGGTCAATATCATCCAGGAATTCGTCGTTCTTGGGCTCTGCCATCTCTTACCTCTTCACCCGCGGTCGGAAATCAGTTTCCCGACCAGCTGTGCCGTATAATCCACGATCGGTACGATGCGCCCATAGTTCAGGCGTGTAGGCCCGATGACCCCGACCGCACCGACGATCTTTCGATCAGCGTTCATATATGGAGACACCACCAAAGAGGAACCCGAAAGTGAGAAAAGTTTGTTCTCCGAGCCAATAAAAATGCGCACACCCTCGCCCTCATCGGCCAGTTCGAGGAAATCGGCGATGTCCCGCTTGCGTTCCAGATCGTCAAACAATTCCCGAATTTTCTCGAGATCCGCCTGATCCCCATCCGCCGCCAAAAGGTTCGACCGGCCGCGCACGATCAACCGCTCTGGCGCATCCCCCTCGCGATCCCAAACCGCCAGCCCGCTGTCGACAAGCTCGCGCGCAAGCACGTCGATCTCCTGACGTCTCGCGTTGATTTCCTTGCTGAATCGGGTCCGCAGATCGCTGAGCGTCTTGCCCTCGATGAGCGCGTTGAGGAAATTCGCGGCCTCCCGCATCGAGCTCGGCGTTTGCCCCGGCGGCGGGGTGAAAATCCGGTTCTCGACATTGCCATCGGCAAAGACCAGCACCACAAGCGCCCGATCCTGGGCCAGGCTCACGAACTCGATATGCTTGATCGGTGCCTCATGTTTCGGCGCAAGGACCAGCGACGCCCCGCGCGTCACCCCCGACAGGGCCGCGCCCACACGGTCGAGCACATCCGCCACATCCTGGCTGTTGCCCGTCACCGTCGCATCGATCATTTCGCGATCGGCATCGCCGAGATTGCTCACCTCGAGCAGCCCATCGACGAACATGCGAAGCCCTTCTTGCGTCGGCAGCCGCCCCGCCGACACATGCGGCGAGCTCAGCAATCCGAGATATTCGAGATCCTGCATCACATTGCGCACCGTGGCCGCGCTGATCTTTTCCGACATCTCCCGCGTCAGGCTGCGCGAGCCCACAGGTTCGCCATTGAGGAGGTAGGAATCCACGACGCGCCGAAAGACTTCGCGCGAACGATCGTTCAACTCTTCGAGTATTTTACCTGCATCCGACATCTGTTTGTCACCATGGCTCGCTGGGTTGCCATTAAAACCGGTGGTCTTCCGAGGTCAATCACCCTTCCAATCTTGGTCTGACAAAGGTATTTGCGGATTGAACAATTACAAGGATGATCCCATGCGCCCCTCTGGCCGAGCTCTCGACGAAATGCGCCCTGTTTCCATTGAAACGGGGGTCACGAAACACGCCGAAGGCTCTTGCATGATCCGTGTAGGCGACACCCATGTGCTCTGCACCGCGACCATCGAGGACCGCGTGCCGCCCTTTATCAAGGGCTCGGGCCTCGGCTGGGTCACTGCCGAATACGGCATGCTCCCCCGCTCGACCACGAGCCGCATGCGCCGCGAGGCCTCTGCCGGCAAACAAGGCGGGCGCACTGTCGAAATTCAGCGTCTGATCGGCCGCTCGCTGCGCGCCGGTGTTGATCGCGTGGCCCTGGGCGAGCGTCAGATCACCGTCGATTGCGATGTCATTCAGGCCGATGGCGGCACCCGCTGTGCCTCGATCACCGGCGGCTGGGTCGCGCTCAAACTCGCAGTGCAGAAGCTGATGAAAGCGGGCGATGTGACAAGCGATCCGCTCGTTGATCCGGTTGGTGCCGTGTCCTGTGGCATCTATGCCGGGCAGCTCGTGCTCGATCTCGACTATCCCGAAGATAGCGAAGCCGGCGTCGATGGCAATTTCATCATGACCGCCTCTGGCCGCATGATCGAAGCGCAGATGAGCGCCGAAGGCTCGACCTTCACCCGTGACCAGATGACCGGCCTGCTCGACCTCGCCGAGAAAGGCGTTCAAGAGCTGGCAGAACTGCAAAGGGCCGCTATGAATGCGTAAATTCTCTGACGACCGACTGCTGGTGGCCACGCATAACGCGGGCAAGCTCGAAGAGATCGCGCATCTTCTCGAGCCTTACGGCGTGTCGGTCGTCGGTGCTGCCGAGATGCAGCTTGGGGAGCCCGAAGAGACCGAAGACAGTTTCGTCGGCAACGCCCGGATCAAGGCCCATGCCGCCGCCAAGGCCACCGGCCTGCCCGCGCTCGCCGATGATTCCGGCCTCTCGATCGAGGCTTTGGGCGGCGCGCCCGGCGTCTATACTGCCGATTGGGCCGAAACCCCCGAAGGCCGCGATTTCGCCATGGCCATGGCCAAGGTTCATGATCTTCTCGAAAACGAACAACATGCCAAACCCTGGCGCGCCAAGTTCTGCTGCACGCTGGTGATCGCCTGGCCCGATGGCCATGACGAGGTGTTCGAAGGCATCGCCCCCGGCGAAATCATCTGGCCGCCGCGCGGCGATCAGGGCCATGGCTATGACCCGATCTTCCTGCCCGAAGGCCACGAGATCAGCTTTGCCGAGATGGACCGCTGGGAAAAAAACCGCATCAGCCACCGCGCCGATGCTTTTGCCAAGCTGGTACAGGGCTGTTTTGACTGAGGATTGGCAACAGGGCGGCTTTGGCATCTATGTTCATTGGCCGTTTTGCCAATCGAAATGCCCCTATTGCGACTTCAACAGCCACGTCACCGCGTCAATTGATCAGGATGCCTGGCTTGAAAGCTATCTAGCTGAAATTAAAAGATATTCCGATCTGTTGCCGGGGCGGGTTGTCAACTCGATCTTCTTCGGGGGCGGCACACCGAGCCTGATGCAGCCGCATGTCGTGGGCGGTGTGATTGACGCGATCGGCAAAGGCTGGACCCTCGCCAATGATGTCGAGATCACGCTCGAGGCGAACCCCGGCTCGGTCGAAGCCGGGCGCTTTCTCGGCTATCGCGAGGCGGGGGTAAATCGCATTTCCATGGGCATTCAGGCGCTCAATGACCCGGATTTGCGCCGCTTGGGCCGTCTCCACAGCGTCTCTGAGGCGCTTCAGGCCTTCGATGTGGCCCGCAGCACCTTCTCTCGCGTCAGTTTTGACCTGATTTATGCCCGCCAAGACCAGACTCTGGCCGATTGGGAGGCGGAATTGACCCGCGCGCTCACCTATGCGGTCGATCATCTCTCGCTCTATCAGCTGACCATCGAGCAAGGCACCGCCTTTGGCGACCGCTACAATCGCGGGCTGCTCAAAGGTCTGCCCGCCGATGACAGCGCCGCGGATATGTATGATCTGACCCAAACCATCTGCGCAGATCACGGCATGCCCGCCTATGAGATCTCGAACCACGCCGGCCCCGGCGCGCAATCGCGGCACAATCTGATCTACTGGCGCTATGGCGATTATGTCGGCATCGGCCCCGGTGCCCATGGCCGGATCACGGTTGGCGGTCGTAAATTCGCGACCGAGGCCCATCGCGCCCCCGGTAAATGGCTCGCAGAGGTCAAGAACGGCTCGGGCGACAGCGCCAAAAATGAGGTGATTGGGCCGGAACAGGGTCTGGAATACCTGTTGATGTGCCTCCGCCTGACGGAAGGTCTCGACCGGGATCGCTATCGAACACTCGCGCAGCGCGACTTTGCGCCCGATACCCTCGCTGAGCTTCGCGACATGGGCATGATCGTGGCCGATGACCAGAACCTGCGGTTGACCGAAAAGGGGCGCCCCGTCCTCAATGCAATTCTCGCCGAGTTGGCAGGCGACTGAGTGATGCGCGCGATCTGGCTGATCCTCGGATGCCTCGCCGTCGCACTCGGCGCCATCGGCGTGGTCCTCCCGCTACTCCCGACCGTGCCGTTCCTGCTGCTCGCCACCTTCTGTTTCGCCCGCTCTTCTGACCGGCTGCACGATTGGCTTCTCTCCCATCCGCGCTTTGGCCCATCGATCCAGGATTGGCAGGCCCACGGTGCCATAAGACGACGGGTCAAACTCCTCGCAACAGTCTCTATTTCAGCTGTTTTGGCGATTTCTCTCGGGCTGAGGCTCCCCGCGCATCTGATCATGATTCAGATGGCAGTGCTCTCTCTCGTCCTGCTTTTTATATGGACCCGTCCGGAAGGCCCGCGCTGAGCAAGGAGCACAGCGCATCAAGCTGATCCAGATCGCTGTAGGTCAGCGTGATCTTACCGCCACCCGACGCCCCGATGTGATCAATCGAGACTTTCATGCCCAGATTGGCCGAAAGATCCCCCTCAAGCGCCCGCGTATCCGCATCCTTCGCTGACACTTTGCGCGCCGCAGGCTTGGCCTCGCCCTCTGCCGATTTGCTCGCCGACTTTACCAACGCCTCGGTCTGACGCACCGATAGCCCCTTGGAAATCACCTGTTTCGCAAGCTTTTCAGCGTCGTCCGAAGTAATCAGCGCCCGCGCGTGCCCCGCGCTGAGCTGGCCTTCCGACAAAAACCCCTGAACCGCTGGCGGCAGTTGCAGCAGGCGCATCGTATTGGCGATATGGCTGCGGCTCTTGCCGAGCGCCTGGCTCAGCTTGTCCTGCGTATGGCCGAATTTCTCCATCAGCTGCGCATAACCCGCAGCCTCTTCGACCGGGTTGAGATCCGCCCGCTGAATATTCTCGATTATCGCAATCTCAAGGACTTCCGTGTCGTTAAATTCCTTAATGACAACAGGCACTTGATGCACTTTTGCCCGCTGGGCTGCCCGCCAGCGACGCTCGCCCGCGACAATCTCGAAATGATTCTCCTTGCTCGGATGGCTGCGCACGATCAGCGGCTGGATAATCCCCTTTTCCGCGATCGAATTGGCTAGATCTTCGAGCTTTTCCTCGTCAAACCGACGCCGCGGCTGATCGGGATTAGGCAACACAAGGTCAATCGCCACCATGCGATCCGGCGATCTCGGCTGCTCGGCAGTGGCCGTTGAGGCATCCCCAACATCCGCCATCAAGGCCGAAAGACCCCGGCCCAACCCGCGCTGCTTGCCTTTTTTATCCGCCATGACCCACCTCTTTCGTTCTGTTATGCCGCCACGGGCGAAGATGTCTTGAGCATTTCGCGCGCCAAATCCTGGTAGGCCCGCGCGCCGGACGACGCCGGATCATAGCTCAGCACCGGAATCGCGAAAGACGGCGCCTCGCTGAGCCGCACATTGCGCGGAATCAATGTTTTATAAACCAACTCACCCAGGTGATCGCGCGCATCCGCTTCCACCTGCCGTGAGAGATTGTTCCGCGCGTCATACATGGTCAGCACCACACCCTCGATCCGCAGCTTAGCATTGGCCGTATCGCGGACCTCGCGTACGGTGAGCATGAGCTGCGACAGCCCTTCAAGCGCGAAAAATTCACTCTGAAGCGGCACGAGCACCGAATCTGCAGCCACCAGCGCGTTGATCGTCAGAAGGTTAAGAGACGGCGGACAATCGATAATGATAAAATCGAGTTCCAGCGTATCCAGAGACTGCTGATGCAGCGCATCGCGCAGCAAGAAAACCCTTTTTTCATTGGAGATAAGCTCAATATCTGCCGAGCTGAGATCGGTCGTCGCGGGTACAATCCACAACCCGGGGGTGCCCGTCGGCTGCACCGCCTCCACCGCCTCCAGCTCTTCGAGCAAGAGCTCGTAGGTCGTCATATCCCGCTGATCCGCCTCGATGCCGAGGCCCGTCGACGCGTTGCCCTGTGGGTCGAGATCCACCAAAAGCACCCGCTTCCCCATCTCGGCGAGCGCGGCGCTCAGGTTGATGGCGGTGGTGGTTTTCCCGACCCCGCCCTTCTGGTTGGCAACAGCAATGATTTTCGCAGCGGGCGGACGGCTTGGATCAGGCACGAGACACTCCTGTGACCTTCAGAATATGAGCACTGTCATCGGTTTCACTTTTACAGGCCGTGGCTTTGAAATTCCACAAATTTTCCGCCTGTCGCAGCTCGTCTTGCCACTGCGCCCCCTTCATAAAAAGGGCCAAGCCATCCGGCACCATATGCCGTGTCGCGAAGCCGAGCAAATCCGTCAAAGGCGCCAAAGCTCTGGCTGACAGAACATCCGCCTCCTGCGGGGCCGCCTGCTCAATCCGTTCAGAAAGAACAGTCACCGGCACCGATGTTTCACGTGAAACACTTCGCAAGAACGCGCATTTCCTCTGATCGCTCTCGATCAAGGTAAACTTGGCACCCTTGTGACTCTCCTGCGCAAGGATCGCAGCGACGAGGCCCGGAAAGCCGCCGCCACTCCCAATATCCACCCAGTGAGAAATCTGCGTCGGGGCGTGCAGCATGATCTGCGCCGAATCCTCGAAATGTCGGCGACCGGCCTCATTGAGCGATGCACGCGCAACAAGATTGATCTTCGGGTTCCACTTTTCCAGAAGCGCGGCATAGATTTCTAGCCGCTCTTCTGTTTCACGTGAAACATTGGCAAGGCTCATGCGGTCATTCCGCGACGCGACTGGCGCACCTTGGCCAACAACAGGGTCAGCGCCGCAGGCGTCATTCCGTCAATCCGCCCAGCCTGCCCGATATTATCCGGCCGCGCCGCGTTGAGCTTCATTTTAAGCTCGTTCGACAGCCCTTCCATCGCCATATAATCAAAATCCGTGGGAATGCGCTGCTGCTCGTCCCGCTTGAGAACCGCGACATCACGCTCCTGGCGCAGGATGTAATTGGCATACATCGCATCCTTGGAGAGCTGATCTCGGCTCGCCTCGTCGATCGCCCCCCACTCTGGACGAAGCGCCACGAGCGCGTCGAAATCAAACTGCTGCAAGGCCAGCAATTCATAGCCATTGCGCCGCTTGCCATCCTGATTGACCGCATGGCCCGCGGTCACCAGCTCCTTAGGCGTAAACACGACCGATTCCATGTCTTGCCGTGCCTCGGCAAGCGCGGACATCTTCGCCTCAAACGCCTGTTTCCGCTCTGCGCCAACGCATCCGACCTCGATCCCGAGCGGTGTGAGCCGCTGATCCGCGTTATCCGCGCGAAGCGACAGCCGAAACTCAGCCCGCGATGTAAACATGCGATAGGGTTCGCTCACCCCACGCGTGATCAGATCATCGACCATCACCCCGATATAGCTGTTGCTACGGCTAAAGGTGATCGGGTCGCGGCCCAGCGCCACGGCCGCCGCGTTGAGCCCAGCCACGAGCCCCTGCGCCGCCGCCTCTTCATAGCCAGTCGTGCCGTTGATCTGCCCCGCCAAAAACAGCCCCGGCACATCCCGCACAGCCAGTCGCGAATCGAGCGCGCGGGAATCGACATAGTCATATTCAATGGCATAGCCGGGTTGAAGAATGGTTACATTCTCCAGACCTTTGATCGAACGCACATAGTCATGCTGGATGTCTTCAGGCAGCGAGGTCGAAATCCCGTTGGGATAGATCACATTGTCAGACAGGCTCTCGGGTTCGAGGAACACCTGATGCGAGCTCTTCTCGGCAAAGCGGACGATCTTATCCTCGATGGACGGACAGTATCGCGGGCCGACACCTTCGATCCGGCCGCTGTACATAGCCGATTTACCGATGTTTTTCTCAATGATTTCATGCGTTTGTTCATTCGTGTGGGTGATCCCACAGCTGATCTGCTGTGCCGAAACCTTCGACGACAGGAACGAAAACAGCGTCGGATCATCATCGCCCGGCTGCACCTCAAGATCGGACCAATCAATCGTCGTCCCATCGAGCCGCGGCGGCGTCCCCGTCTTGAGCCGCCCGAGCGGAAGCCCGAACTGATCAATCCGTTCGGCCAGTTTGACAGACGGCTTGTCCCCCATCCGCCCGCCGGGCCGCGACACCTGACCGATATGGATCAGCCCCCGCAGAAACGTCCCGGTGGTGAGAACCACTGCGCTTGCCGAAATCTCGGACCCGTCGGCGAGCCTCACGCCCCGCACCTCGGCCCCGGACATCAGGAAATCCGCCGCCTCGCCCTCAACAATCGTCAGGTTCGGACAGTCGCGCATCTCGCGCTGCATCTCTTCGCGGTAGATCTTACGATCGGCCTGCGCCCTCGGGCCCTGTACCGCCGGCCCTTTGCGCCGGTTCAGCAGGCGAAACTGGATGCCGGCCTTATCCGCCACGCGTCCCATCACCCCGTCGAGCGCGTCGATCTCACGGACGAGATGCCCCTTACCGAGCCCCCCGATCGCCGGGTTGCAGGACATCACCCCGATGCTCTCAAACGTCAGTGTGACAAGGGCGGTGCGCGCACCCATCCGGGCCGCCGCATGGGCCGCGTCCGCACCGGCATGACCGCCGCCGACAACTATGACATCGAAATCATGTTTCACGTGAAACACCCCTCATTTGCCGAGGCAGAAACTGGAGAACACTTCGTCAAGGATCGCCTCAACATCGACCCGGCCCACCAAACTGTCGAGCGCATAGACGGCGCGCCGAATCTCTTCTGCCACGATCTCGGACATCTCTACATTCTGTAGCATAAGATCACGCGCCTGTTCCAACGCATCACAGCCCTCCTGCAATGCCCGCTTGTGACGCAGATGGGTGGCCACCCCGGCATGTGCAACCCGCGACGACAGCCGTTCGGAAATCGCGGTGATCAGCTCGGCAATCCCCGCCCCGGTTTTTCCGGACACCCCGGGAAATGAACCGCCCGCAACATCCGCCTTGGCCTGCAAGAGGATATCCCCCTCCTCGGCAAGCTCGGCGCCTTGCGACGGATCGTCGAGCAGAAAGACCCGAAGATCGGCCTGGGCGGCGCGTTCCTTGGCCCGCGCAATCCCGACCGATTCGACGACATCCTCGGTCTCGCGAAGCCCCGCCGTATCGAGAAACGTCACCGGCAACCCAGCCACATCCATCCGCACTTCGATCACATCGCGCGTCGTCCCGGCCACATCAGAGGTAATCGCCGCATCGCGCCCGGCAAGCCCGTTCAAGAGCGTCGATTTCCCGACATTCGGCGCGCCGACGATCGCCACTTCAAACCCGGTGCGAATACGTTCGGCCGCCGCCACCCCGGTGATCTCGACACGCAGCTCGGCCATCACCCCGTCAAGCACCGCGATCACCTCCGGGTAGACATCCTCGGGCACCTCTTCATCGGCAAAATCAATCGTCACTTCCAGAAGCGCCATCGCCCGGATGAGCTTGCCACGCCAGCCCTCGGCCTTCTGGCCAAGAGCGCCGGAAAACATCTTCATCGCCTGACGCCGCTGCGCCTCGGTCTCGGATTCGAGAAGATCGGCAAGCCCCTCGATCTGCGCCAGATCGAGCCGCTCATTCTCGAGCGCGCGCCGCGTGAATTCTCCCGGTTCTGCCTGCCGCAAGCCCGGCATCTCACCCAGTCGCGCCAACAGCGCGCCGATGATGGCCACGCTGCCATGTACCTGAAATTCAACGGTTTCTTCGCCGGTAAAACTATGGCCCGCGTCAAAGGTTAAGATCAGCGCCTCGTCGAGAACCTCGTCCCCCTGCCGCAACAGACGGACCGAGCCGACACGCCGGGCCGGCACATCTCCCGCCAGAACACGGCACGCCTCAAACGCCGCCGGTCCGGACACGCGAACGACAGAAACGCCCGCCTTCCCCGGGGCGGATGAAAGCGCAAAAATCGTGTCCATCATGGTCACCCTGTGACCAAGACCGGCGTCAGGTGTTCATCGAGTCGAAGAACTCTGAGTTCGTCTTGGTCTGCTTCAGTTTCGAGATCAGGAATTCGATCGCATCCGTGGTCCCCATCGGGTTCAGGATACGGCGCAGGACAAAGGTCTTCTGCAGATCGATCTTGTCGACCAGAAGATCCTCTTTCCGGGTGCCCGACTTGAGAATGTCGATCGCCGGGAAGACCCGCTTGTCGGCAATCTTGCGATCGAGAACGATCTCAGAGTTGCCGGTGCCTTTGAATTCTTCAAAGATCACCTCGTCCATCCGGCTGCCGGTGTCGATCAGCGCGGTAGAGATAATGGTGAGCGATCCGCCCTCTTCGATATTCCGCGCGGCACCAAAGAACCGCTTCGGCCGTTGCAGCGCGTTCGCATCCACACCACCGGTCAAAACCTTGCCCGAGGACGGCACAACAGTGTTAAACGCCCTACCAAGTCTTGTGATAGAATCGAGAAGGATAACAACATCTCGTTTATGCTCGACAAGACGCTTGGCCTTTTCGATCACCATTTCCGACACGGCCACGTGGCGCGCGGCAGGTTCGTCAAAGGTCGAGCTGATCACTTCGCCCTTCACCGACCGCTGCATATCCGTCACCTCTTCGGGACGTTCGTCGATCAGCAGAACGATGAGATAGCATTCGGGATGGTTCTTCTCGATGCTTGCCGCGATATTTTGCAGCAGAACCGTCTTACCGGTTCGCGGCGGTGCCACGATGAGCGACCGCTGCCCCTTACCGATAGGCGCGACCAGGTCGATGATCCGGGCCGAGCGGTCCTTGACCGTCGGGTCTTCGACTTCCATCGTCAGCCGCTCATCGGGATAGAGCGGCGTCAGGTTGTCAAAGGCGATCTTGTGACGCGCCTTCTCGGGATCTTCAAAGTTGATCTGCGACACGGAGGTCAGCGCAAAATAGCGCTCATTCTCTTCCGGCTGCTTGATCTCGCCTTCGACCGTATCGCCGGTGCGCAGCGAATATTGGCGGATGGTTTCCGGCGACACATAAATATCATCCGGCCCCGAGAGATAGTTTGCCTCGGGCGAGCGCAGGAACCCGAACCCGTCCTGCAGCACCTCAAGCACGCCATCGCCATAAACGACCCAGCCCTCTTCGGCCCGCTCTTTCAGAATCGAGAACATCATCTCGCCCTTGCGCATGGTCGAAGCGTTCTCGATCTCGAGCTCTTCAGCCATCGCCAAAAGGTCTTTGGCACTCTGCGCCTTGAGATCGGACAGGTTCAAACGGTCCTGAGACATGATGTCATACGTCCTTGATTGCGCGCCTTGCGGCGCGTCGAGAGGTCATGTTTGGAAATTCGCGTCCCCGGACGGGGCCAGAGGCTTTGCTACAGGCTTTGCCTCTCCTAGTCAATCTTTGCCACGGTCACGCCCCGACGCGCCCTCTCGCGCCTTGTGACGCCGCTCAGAAGCGTACCACCACGGAAAGGACGATCACCACCAGACAGATGGTCGGCACCTCATTCATGAGCCTGTAGGTCCGCCCGCTCACAATGTTCTCGCCCGCGACAAAGGCCTTTCTCTGCGCCCCGAGCCAATGGTGAAACCAGGTCAGCACCCCGATGCCCGCAATCTTGGTATAGGGCCAGACCGAAGCCCAATCGACCACCCCAGGCGTAAAGGCCAGCGTCAGCCCGAACAGATAGGTCGCCATCATCGCCGGGTTCATGATCACCCGAAAGAGCTTCTGCTCCATGACCTGAAAGATCTCATCGCGGCTGTCCCCACGTTCCGCCGCCTCCACGTGATAAACGAAGAGCCTCGGCAGATAGAACAGCCCCGCCATCCAGGCCACGACCGAGATGATATGGAGCGACTTCACGTAAGGATAGGCCGAGCCCAGGATGTCAGAGATCATGTCTTGGTCTTCCTTGCTCCGGTTCCGGCTAAATAAATAATAAAGTTTAAAAGAAAAGATAGTTGTCTTTGTAGGGGGCCGGGAAACCGTGGATCAAATTTCATCCCCGGTTTTATCCAGAACCGCCGACGGACGCGATGCGGCATTTTCTCTCAGGAAACTCTCGAAAATCCCTTTTTAAACAAATTGTTAGAAAATATCTCACAGGCCAGATTCTGCTTGCATCCCTGAGTCGTCCAGAATTGGTTAACGCCGCGGTGGATTTTTCCACAAGGGGATAAATCGCGTCTATCTTGGCCGAGAGCCACCGCAAGCCTTGGAGCTTTCCGCCCGTGCTGATAAATCCCTGAAACGTCACACATTCCATTCAGAGCCATCCGCAGGGTTTTCCACATGTCCATGCACATCATCCTCGCGTCGGGGTCGTCGATCCGCCAGACCCTGCTCCGAAATGCCGGGGTGGATTTCGATGTTGTGCCCGCCCGCATCGACGAAGACGCCGTGCGCCGCGCCATGCAGGCCGAGGATCTGCCGCCCCGCGACATCGCCGACGCCCTGGCCGAGCTCAAGGCGCAGAAGACCGGCGCGAAACATCCCGACGCGCTGGTCATTGGCTGCGATCAGATCCTGTCCATCGGCAAGGACATCCTCGCCAAAGCGGACAGTCGTGATACCGCCAGAATACAGCTGCAATACCTACGTGGCAAAACCCATGAATTGCACTCGGCCGCAGTGATCTGCGAAGGCCCGAAACCCGTCTGGCGCAAGATCGGCCGCGTCCGCATGACCATGCGAAATTTCACCGATGCCGAGCTCGATCGCTACCTCGATCGCAACTGGCCCGGCGTCTCCGATGCCGTCGGCGCCTACAAGCTCGAAGAAGAAGGCGCCCGCCTCTTTGCCGCCGTCGAAGGCGACTATTTCTCTGTGCTGGGCTTGCCGTTGCTCGATCTCTTGTCCTACCTATCCCTGCGCGGAGACATCTGAGGCTCATCATGGATCACCCCAAAATCCCCCTCGCCGGCGTCATCGGATCGCCCATTGCGCATTCCCGCTCGCCCCAGATTCATGGCCATTGGCTCAAGAAATATGGGATCAAGGGCTTCTATATCCCGATGGACGTGGCGCCTGACAATCTCGATCGGGTCATCCGCACCCTGCCCCAGGCCGGGTTCGTCGGCGTCAACGTGACCATCCCGCATAAGGAAAAGGTGCTCGAGATCGCCGATCTGATCACCGACCGCGCCGCGCTGATCGGGGCGTCCAACACGTTGATTTTCCGCAAGGATGGCAAGATCCACGCCGACAATACCGACGGCTATGGCTTCATGAAGAACCTCGAAAGCGCGGGCTCCAACTGGCAGCCGGGCGATGGCCCTGCGGCCCTTCTGGGGGCGGGCGGCGCCGCCCGCGCGGTGATCGCCGCACTTCTGGACGCGGGCGTGCCGGAAATCCTCATCTCCAACCGCACCCGCGTCCGCGCCGATGCCCTGCAGGAGGAATTCGGCAAGCGTCTTCATGTCTTTGACTGGGTGCAGGCGGGCAACATGATGGACGATGCCAAGCTCGTGGTGAATACCACTTCCCTCGGCATGATGGGCAAGCAGCCCCTGCGCGTGCCGCTCGACGGGTTGCGCCCGGGCACCTTGGTCACCGATCTCGTCTATGCGCCGCTCAAGACCCGTCTGCTCGAAGTGGCCGAAGAGATGGGCTGTCACACGGTCGATGGCCTCGGCATGCTCTTGCATCAGGCCGTGCCGGGGTTCGAGCGTTGGTTTGGCACCCGCCCCGAGGTCGACCGCGCCACCCGCGCCGCGGCTCTGGCATGAGCTTTCGCCTCGGCCTCACCGGCTCGATCGGGATGGGGAAATCCACCACCGCGCAGATGTTCAAGGACCACGGCTGTGCTCTTTGGGACGCTGATGCCGCTGTGCACAGGCTCTATGGCAAGGGCGGGGCGGCCGTGGCAGCGATGCAGGGCGCTTTTCCAGATGCCATTGAAAACGGGGGCGTTTCACGGGATCGTCTGCGCGAAATCATTGCCGCAGATGCGGATGCCCTGCCCCGGATCGAACGTATAGTGCATCCGCTCGTGGCCCAGGATCGCCAGGATTTCCTCGCCACGGCGACAGAAGACATCGTAGTCCTCGACATCCCGCTTCTCTTTGAGAATAGCAGTGAAACCATGATGGACGCGGTCGTCGTGGTCAGCGTCCCGCCCGAGGTGCAGCGTGCCCGCGTGCTCGCCCGTCCCGGCATGACTGCGGAACGGTTTGATCTCATCCTGTCGCGCCAGATGCCGGATGCAGAAAAACGCGCCCGCGCGGATTACGTGATCGAGACCGATACGATTGACCATGCCCGGGCACAGGTGGCATCAGTGGTGGCGGATATACGAAAGATGCTGGCCCATGCGTGAGATTGTCCTCGACACCGAGACCACCGGATTTGATCCGCATAGCGGCGACCGGATCGTCGAAATCGGCGCGGTCGAGCTTTTTAATCATATGCCGACCGGCGAGACCTATCATCAATATATCAATCCCGAACGCTCGATGCCGCAGGAAGCGTTTCAGGTGCACGGGCTTGGCGATGATTTCCTGCGCGACAAGCCGGTGTTCAAGCGCATCGGGCAGGCGTTTCTCGATTTCATCGGCGATGCCAAGCTGATCATCCACAACGCCGCGTTTGATATGAAATTCCTCAATGCCGAGCTGGGCTGGATGGGTCTGCCGCAGATCCCGTGGGAACAGGCCATCGACACGCTCGAGATTGCGCGCCGCCGGTTTCCCGGCTCGCCCGCTTCGCTCGACGCGCTCTGTCGGCGGTTCAATATCGACAACTCGTCGCGGACGCTGCACGGCGCTCTGCTCGACAGTGAAATCCTCGCCGAAGTCTATCTGGAACTCATCGGCGGGCGTCAGCCCGATTTTTCGCTGAAGGTGGTGGAGAAAGCCCCCGAACCCGGAGAGGACATGGGCAATTGGCGTCCAAAACCGCGTCCAACCCCCCTGCCCTCGCGTCTGACCGAGGCGGAAAAAAATGCCCACGCCACCTTTGTCGGCGGCATGGGCGATACGGCGATCTGGCGCAAATACGACGCGTGACGCGTCTTAGGAATGCGGCGTTGTGGGCGCTTGCGCCTGGGCGGCGGCCTGACGGCGGGCAATCTCGCCACGATAGATCTGCACCCAGTCGATATTCTCGAGGTTCAGCGGCGGGAAGCCGCCGTCACGGGTGACGTCGCTCACGATCCGGCGCAGGAACGGGAAGAGCATGCGCGGGCATTCGATCATCAGGAACGGGTGAAGCTGATCTTCCGGCACGCCCTCGATGTGGAACACACCCACATAATCGAGCTCCATCAGGAACAGATGCGCACCATCTTCCTTGTTGACGGATTCGACCTTGAGCTTGGTGATCACCTCATACTGGTGTTCGGCCGACCGCTTCTTGGCATCGAGATTGACCTGCACGGTCACATCGGGCTGCACTTCGCCGCCGATGCCTTTTTGGGCAAGAATGTTTTCAAAAGACAGATCGCGGACGAACTGCGTCAGCGTCGTCATCTTGACTTGCGGCGCTTGTGCGGCCGCGCCGTTTTCCTGCTGGTCTTCCATCGCTGGGCTCCTGACGGTCATATGTTGAATAGCTTGTCTTGCGATCTATCAGGAAGGCCCGCGCGCCTCAATGCTTTGTCCAGCCAGAGGGGCGTTCTAATGGTTTCGCCTCGGGGTCGAGCTCTTCGAAATCGCCCTCAACCACGGTCGAAGAGGCCGGGCCTCTGGGCGCGTCACGCTCAAACCCGTGGGTCTGGACCTTGATCCGGCTGCTGGCATAGCGCATCACCGCCTGCCGCACCGAAGGAACCAAGAGCGCAAAGCCCATGGCGTCGGTGAAAAACCCCGGTGTGAGCAGCAGCGCCCCGGAAAACAGGATCATCGCCCCATGCGCCAGCGGCTCGGTCGGGTTGCTGGCCCGGTGGAAGGAGCTTCGCAGATCGCCAAGCGCCCGCGCCCCCTGGCTCCGCACGAGATAGGTCCCGGCGACGGCGGTGAGGATCACGATCAACAGCGTCGGCCACAGCCCGATGAGCCCACCCACCTGAATGAACAGGGCGATCTCGATCAACGGCACCATCAGAAACGCTATGAACAACCACATATTACCCTCATCCAGCCTTAGTCCGGGGGCAAATGGTAGACTTGCCCGCCCTCGTCACCTACATAGGATCACAACAGCGGGCTTTCCACGCCCCAACCGAAAAATGAGACGAATATGGACTCTCCAATGCTTCAATTGCTCGTTCTCGCAGGTATCGCGATCTTCTTGCTCCTGCGCCTTCGCTCGGTGCTGGGCACGCGCGACGGGTTTGAGCCGCCCCGTAGTGAACTGCCCGGCGCTCCGGACCGGCGGCAGGGGTTCGAGGTGATCGAAGGCGGGCCGGATCTCGATATCACGGACCACGTGCCCGAGGATTCCGATGCCGCCGCGGCCCTGGCAGAGATGAAGCGGATCGAGCCCAGTTTTTCGGTGAGCGAATTCCTCTCGGGCAGCCGTCAGGCCTATGAATGGATCCTGATGAGCTTTGAAAACGGCAAGCTCGACGAGATCGTGCCTTTCCTGTCGCCCGATGTGCACGAGGCCTTTGCCCAGGTGATCGACGCGCGTCAGGAAAAGAACCTGACCGTCGAGGCCGAGTTCTATGGCGTGCGCGATGTGACGCTGATCGATGCGGCGCTCGACGACACCACCAAAGCGGCCGAGATCACCGTGAAATTCCTCGGCGAGCTGAGCTCGGTCGTGCGCAATGAGCAAGGCGAGATCATCGAGGGCACCCCGGGCGAGCCCAAGCGGCAAAAGGACACCTGGACCTTTGAGCGTGTGATGGGATCGGACGATCCGAACTGGCGACTTGTAGCTACGGGCGGATGATCCGGGCGGCCCTGTTTGCCTGTGCGATGCTGGTGCCGCTCGTCGCGCGGGCCAGCATGCACGAGATTGCATACGACATCACGAGCTTTGACGCGCTCGACGGTTGGGCCGAAGACGATCATCAGGCGGCGCTCGACGTTTTCCTGAACACCTGCCCCGATATGAATGACCCGGATTGGCTGTCGCTCTGTGCGCTGGCCCAGCAGAAACCCGATGCGCGGCAGTTCTTTGAGCTGTTCTTTCGCCCGGTGCTGATCTCGGACGGCAAACCGGCGCTCTTCACCGGCTATTTCGAGCCTGAGCTCAACGGCTCGCTGCATCCCAGCGATCGGTTCCGCTATCCGCTCTACCGCGAGCCGGAGGCCTCCAAGGAAATCAACCCGTGGCTCACCCGGCGCGAAATCGAAACCGGTCCCTATATGCAGGATCGCGGGCTCGAGATTGCCTGGGTGGATGATCCGGTCGAGCTTTTCTTTCTGCAAATTCAGGGGTCGGGCCGCATTCGCCTGCCCAATGGCCGGATGATCCGCGTGGGCTATGGCGGGGCAAACGGTCACAGCTATCGCTCGATCGGGGCCGAGCTTGTCCGGCGCGGCGTCTACAGCCGTCATCAGGTCTCGGCCGAGGTGATCAAGAACTGGGTGCGGCGCAATCCCGAAGAGGGCCGCGAGCTCTTGTTTCACAACCCCTCCTACGTGTTTTTTCGCCGGATCGATTCCGTGCCTGCGGAACTGGGACCGCTGGGCGCGATGAACCGCTCTGTCACGACCGGGCGGACTGTGGCGGTTGACCCGGCCTTTGTGCCGCTGGGTGCGCCGGTCTGGATCGAGAAAAAAGGCGCGGAGGCCATGCATCGCCTGATGATCGCGCAGGATACCGGCTCGGCCATCAAGGGGGCGCAGCGGGCGGATATTTTCATCGGCACCGGCGATGAGGCCGGGCGCGAGGCCGGGCAGCTCAAGGATCCGGGGCGGATGCTGGTCCTGATGCCCATTCAGCGGGCCTATGCGCTGGCGCCGGATGCGCTGCCATGAAACGGCGGCGCCCGAATAAGGAAGAGCTCGAGCTGTGGCGACAGGTGGCCCGCTCGGCCACTCCGCTCGACCGGCGTCACGAGGCCCCGGTTGTGGCCAAGCCCGCGGCGAAAGATCCCTTTCCCACCGCGCCCGATCCCGTGCAGGAGGCCCGGCCCGCGCTAGAGCCCTTTCAGATCGGTGAGCGGTCGACCCAGACCGCGCCGGGGGCGATGGCTACGGCGAAACCTGCGGTCCAGATGGACAAGAAATCCTTTCACCGGATGAAGCGCGGCAAGCTCAAACCCCAAGCCACGTTGGATCTGCACGGCATGACGGTCGAGCGGGCGCATAACGCGACCATCGGTTTTATCCTGCGGGCGGCCTCGCGGGATCTGCGGCTTGTTCTCGTGGTGACGGGCAAGGGCAAGCGCGGCACCGAGGATGAGATCATCCCGCAGCGCCGGGGCGTGCTGCGCCATCAACTGCCGCAATGGCTCAGCCTGCCGCCCTTGGGTCCGCTGGTTCTCGAGGTGACGGAAGCCCATAATCGCCATGGCGGCGGCGGGGCCTATTACGTCTATCTACGCCGTCGCAGGTAGCAGCGGCGCGGCGCGCAGAACGCCCAGCGTCATGCAGAGGCTGGCAAAGATAAAGTAGCCTGCCACATAGAGAAATTGCAGCTCGATCCCGATCCCGAGGTCGAGGGCCAGCCCGGTCAGCAGCGGCCCGATGGCCGAGCCCAGCACCATGATCGCTGCCGCCATCGCCTTGATCGCGCCGATATGGCGGGTGCCGTAGAACTCGGCCCAGAAGGCCGCCGGGATGGTGGCGTTGAACCCGGTGGTCAGCCCGAGAAAAACAAAGCCCGCAAAGAGCCAGGCGCCGTCGGTGGCCGTGGCAAAAAGCGTGAACCCCACCACCATCGGCAGCTGCATGAAGGGCATGAGCCGGGCGGTGCCGAACCGGTCGAGCGCCCAGCCCGAGGCGATCATCGCGACGATGGAAACGCCTGTGTAAAAAGGGAAATAGGCGACCAGCTGCAGATGCGAGAGCTGCTTGATTTCGGCGAAGTGAACCTGGTGGAAAAAGAAGGCGGTGTTGAAGGCCGAAGGGCCCAGAAGCGCCGGGATCATCAGCCAGAAAAGCCAATGTTTCAAGGCGTTTCGGCGTGTCCAATGGCGGGCGAGCATGCCGAGGGAGCTGTCGCTCTGGGCGTGGCTCTGGGGCGTGCGTTCCTCGCGCAGGAGGTGGCGCAGCGCGGGGATGCCAAGCGCCGCGATGAGCGCTGCCACGATCCATAGAAGCCGCCAGTCGATCAGCGCCATGAGCGCCACGAAGATCAGCGGTAAGAGCGCCTCGCCCAAGGAAAACCCCAAGGTCGCAAGGCTTAGCGCGCGGCCGCGTGTGGCGGTGAACCAGCGGGCCATGGCGACCACCGCGAGATGGCTCAGCATGCCCTGACCGGTGAAACGCAGCGAGAAAATGACCAGGGGCAGCAGCCACCAGACCGGGTTGAACGCCATGAAAAGACAGGCGAAAATCTGCAAGCCGAGGACCAGCGGCGCGAGGGCGCGGACGCGGAAGAGATCGGTCAGCCCACCGGCCCAGATCATCATCATGGCCGAGGCGAAGGTGCCCAGCGAATAGAGCCCGCCCCATTCGCCATGGCTCAGGCCAAAGGCCAGACGGATCTCGCCCGCGAAGAGCGAGATAAAGAAGGTCTGGCCGAAACTGCTCAGGAAGGTGAGCAGGAAGCCGGCGGAGAGCCAGGGCAGGTTGAGCCGGAGGAAATCGAAAAACCGCATGAGGATTGGTGGCGCGAAATCTGCGCTGGGGAAAGGAAAATCGTCGCCCTGCCCCACCTGCTGTTAACCCTGCCAAATCCGGCCGAAATGGCGGGTCGGTGGCACGTCGGTATTCCGTCGGTAAAGCGACAGTGCGGATTTTGGCCAAACCGAAGGCGGGAAAACGTGACCGGAGCGTGCGCTGAGTGTCGCCGAAATGGGCGCGCAGATGTGAAAACCCCGCCGGGACCAAGGGCACGGCGGGGCATTTTGAAACGGTCAGGTCTGGAGAGGATCAGAGCACGTAGCGGCTCAGATCGGCGGAGCGTGCGAGTTCGCCCAGGTTGTCCTCGACGAAGCCGGCGTCGACCGTGATGCTGTCGCCAGAGCGGTCGGGGGCGACGAAGCTCAGCTCTTCGAAGACCCGTTCCATCACCGTGTAGAGCCGCCGCGCGCCGATGTTTTCGACAGAGCGGTTCACCTCGGCGGCGATGCGGGCGATGGCGGCGATGCCGTCTTCGGTGAAACGCACGGTGAGGTTTTCGGTGCTCATCAACGCCTCGTACTGACGGGTGAGCGCGTTGTCGGTCTCGGTCAGGATGCGCACGAAATCCTCTTCGGTGAGCGCCCGCAGTTCGACCCGGATCGGCAGCCGGCCCTGCAGTTCCGGAAGCAGGTCCGAGGGCTTGGCCACGTGGAAGGCGCCGGAGGCGATGAAGAGGATATGGTCGGTTTTCACCGGCCCGTGTTTG
Organism: Roseovarius nubinhibens ISM; assembly: GCF_000152625.1. GTDB lineage: Bacteria > Pseudomonadota > Alphaproteobacteria > Rhodobacterales > Rhodobacteraceae > Roseovarius > Roseovarius nubinhibens. The sequence continues at coordinate 1,394,297 of NZ_CH724156.1, forward strand.
GTCGAGACGGTGGTGCCTTCGATCAGCGGCAGCAGGTCGCGCTGCACCCCTTCGCGCGAGACATCGGCGCCGCGGGCGTCGGCGCGGGCGCAGACCTTGTCGATCTCGTCGAGAAAGACGATGCCGTTTTCCTCGACCGCCTCAATGGCGGCGCGGGTGACGGTCTCGTCATCGAGAAGCTTGTCCGCCTCTTCGCCGATCAGGATCTCATAGCTTTCGGCGACGCTCATCCGCTGCCGCTTGGTCCGGCCACCGAGCGCCTTGCCGAACATGTCGCCGAGATTGAGCATGCCCATCTGGCCGCCGGGCTGGCCGGGGATGTCCATCATGCCGAACGGGTTGGAGGTGTCGGCGAGGTCGAGCTCGATCATCGTGTCGTCGAGCTCGCCCTTCTTGAGCTTTTGGCGGAACATCTCGCGGGTGCCTTCGCGGGCGTCCTCGCCGGCGATGGCGGAAATGACCCGCTCTTCGGCGGCGTGATGGGCCTTGGCCTTGACGTCTTCGCGCATGTGATCGCGGGTCATGGCGATGGCGCTGTCGACGAGATCGCGGACGATCTGTTCGACATCGCGGCCGACATAGCCGACCTCGGTGAATTTCGTGGCCTCGACCTTGAGAAAGGGCGCGCGGGCGAGTTTCGCCAGGCGGCGGGAAATCTCGGTCTTGCCGACGCCGGTGGGGCCGATCATCAGGATATTCTTGGGAAACACCTCGTCGCGCAGATCCTCGGAGAGCTGCTTGCGCCGCCAGCGGCTGCGCAGGGCGACAGCGACGGCGCGCTTGGCCTCTTTCTGGCCGATGATGAAACGGTCGAGTTCCGAGACGATCTCGCGGGGGGTCAGGTCGGTCATGGGGTGCTCCTCTGGCAGGGTCTTGGGCGAAAATCAGGCTCTAACTCAGCGTGAAATGCTTTCGACCGTGAGGTTTCCATTGGTGTAGACGCAGATGTCGGCGGCGATGGCCATGGCGGCGCGGGCCACCTCTTCGGCGCTTTTGTCGCTGTCCATCATGGCGCGGGCGGCGGCGAGGGCGAAATTGCCGCCAGAGCCGATCGCGGTCACGTCATGTTCGGGTTCGAGCACATCGCCCGCGCCAGTGATTACATAGAGATCCTGCCCGTCGGTGACGATCAGCATCGCCTCGAGTTTCTGCAGGTATTTGTCGGTGCGCCAGTCCTTGGCGAGCTCGACGCTGGCGCGTTGCAGTTGGCCGGGGCTGGCCTCGAGCTTGGCCTCGAGACGTTCCAGCAGGGTGAATGCATCGGCGGTCGATCCGGCAAAACCCGCGACCACGTCAAAGCCGCCGGGCGAGAGGCGGCGGACCTTGCGGGCAGAGCCTTTGATGACCGTCTGGCCGAGGCTCACCTGACCGTCGCCTGCGATCACCACCTCGCCGCCTTTGCGGACGCCGATGATCGTGGTGCCGTGCCAGCCGGGAAATTCCTCGCGTTGCATGAATGCCTCCTCAATCCGTTGAGACCCATATGGGGGAATTGCGCGAACGGGGCAAGGTGAGCCGCCAAAAGAAACGGGCCCCGCCACTGGCGAGACCCGTGAAAACAAGCGGTTTAAGCGCTTAGATCGACTCTTCGATCCAGCTCTGGAGTGCGGCCTTGGGGGCGGCGCCAGCGCGGTTCGAGACCACTTCGCCATTCTTGAAGATGAACAGCGCAGGAATGCCGCGCACGCCCATCTGAGCGGCGGAGTTCGGGTTGCTGTCGACATCGACCTTGGCGATTTTCACCTTGCCACCCATCTCGGCGGCGATCTCTTCCAGAGCCGGGCCGATCTGTTTGCAGGGGCCGCACCATTCGGCCCAGAAATCCACCACGACGGGGATGTCTGAATTTTTCACTTCGGCGTCGAACGTGTCGTCGGTAACGGCTACGGTGGCCATATCGGAATGCTCCTGAGGGAAGTTTTGCGTTGTCCTAAAGGGTAGGTACGGCCCCCGGGAAGGTCAAGGCAGGACCGTGCTGTCGAAGGCGTTAATCACCAGATCGTGTGGGAGTGGCATCAGTGACCCACTATGGGTCCACAGGATAGCGGTGTCGATCCGCCGATCCGGGTAGATCCGCGAGAGCATGGCGCGATAGGCCCCCATCTGGCGCAGGATGCCAAGGGGCGTTGCCTCGGGCGTGGCGGGGATCACCTGGTTGGATTTGAAATCCACCGCCAGCACGTGATCGGGGGCGATGCGCAGCCGGTCGATGATGCCGTGAAAACGGCGGTTCCCAAGCTCCGGCAAGGTGGCGCTCAGCGGCACTTCGGCGAGCGTGTCGGGGCCGAAGATCTGCCCCAGATCGGGGTTGGCGATGAGCGCGGTGGCGAGGCTGAGCCAGGGCGTGGCGTCGGGCATCTCCTCGGCGCGGGCGAGATCGGCGGCGAGGCGCGGGTGATCAGAGGGGTCGAGCGCGGGCAGATGTTCGAGCAGCGCGTGCAAGAGCCGACCTTCGCGCAGGGCGGTGTCGGTGTCGCGGCCGGCCTCACCGGCGAGCGCCTTGGGCCCGGGCAGGTCGCTCGGGGTGAGCGGGGCGCTGGGCAGGGTGCCGCGCGGGGCGGGTTGGGCGAAATGGGCGGCGAGCGGGGCTGGGACCGGGGCGCTCTCGGCGGCCATATCAGGCACTGTTGCACCCCAATCTCCGCGTTCGACGCGCAGGCCCTGACCGGTGGGGAACATCGCGTCAGAGCCGCCGACGCGGGTCATGCCCTCGGCAATCTGGCTGTGCCAGCTGTCGCGATCCGTGCCGGTGTCGCCCGCCGCCGCGACGATCAGCCATTTCTCGGCCCGGGTCATGGCGACATAGAGCAGCCGGTCGCGTTCGGCCCGTTCGGCGTCCTTCTTGTCGCTGTCGAGCGTGCGCAGCGCGGCGGGCAGTTCGGCGGCGAGCGGACGCCAGAAGGCAGCCTCGGGCGAGGCGAGGAGGGACGCGCCCTGCGGCGGGCGGCGCTTGGTGGTGTCGGGCAGGATCACCACCGGGGCCTCGAGCCCCTTGGCGCCATGCACGGTCATCACGCGAATGAGGTCGCCGGCGCTGTCGAGCTGGCGTTTGATCTCGAGATCGTCCTGTTCCATCCAGACCAGAAAACCGGTGAGACTGTCGACCGCGGCGCGTTCAAAGGCGAGCGATTGCGCCAGGAGCGCGTCGATCCCGTCCTCGGCCTCGTGGCCCAGCCGCGACAGGAGCCGTGCGCGCCCGTCATGACGCGTCAGCACCCGTTCGATGAGATCATAGGGGCGCAGGAAATCGGTCTGATCGCGCAGATCGGTGAGGATGGCGAGCGTGTCGGGATAGGCCTCGGCCCGGTCGCGCAGCGCCTGCCAGAGATATTTGCCGCCGCGCGGCTGGGCGAGGGCAAAGAGATCCTGTTCCGACCAGCCAAAGAGCGGCGAGCGCAGGGCGGTGGCGAGCGACAGATCGTCCTCGGGCGTGGCGAGGAAGGAGAGCAGCGCGCAGATGTCGCGCACCGCCAATTCGCCGCCGAGCCGCAGACGGTCGGCCCCGGCGACGGGCAGGCCGCGCGCCTTGCAGGCGTGGATCACCTCGTTGAAGATTGGCCGGGTGCGCGATTGCACCAGGATGAGCACGTCGCCCGGCGTCACGGCGCGCCAGCCCTTACCATCGGGGATCGGTTGGCGAGTGCGCACCATCTGGTCGATCTGGGCGGCGATTTCCTCGGCCAGGAGGACGGCGGGATCGTTCTCGGCGCGGATGTCGACCGGCATGTACCAAGGCGGGTCTTCGGGGCGCTCGGGTTTGTCCAGCGGCGGCCAGAGATCGACGCGGCCGGGCAGGGCGTCGTGAAAGGCGATGTGGCGCTGATCGGCGGAAAACCCGGCCTCGCCCGCGCCGTCAAAGGTGGCATCCACCACGTCGAGCACCGCCGAGGAGGAGCGGAAGGAATGTTCGAGCACCCGCGAGGCGAGCGGCGCGTTGGAATGGGCGAGCCTCTCGTCGAAGAGATCGCGCATCTCGTCAAAGGCGCGGGGGTCGGCGCCCTGAAAGGAGTAGATCGACTGTTTCTTGTCGCCCACGACAAAGACGGTGCGCGGCCGGTCAGAGCGGCTTCCGGCGCCGCTGGTGAGTTCCTGGGCGAGCTGGCTGATCACCTGCCATTGAGTCGGGCTGGTGTCCTGCGCCTCGTCGACGAGGATATGGTCGATGCCGCCGTCGAGCCGGAAGAGCACCCATTCGGCGACCGCCGGATCGGTGAGCAGATCGCGGGTCTTGGTGATCAGATCGTCGAAATCGAGCAGGCCCCGGTGCAGTTTCGCCGCGTCATAGGCGGTGATGAAGCGGCGGGCAAAGCCGTAGAGCACTTGGGTCTTTTCCAGCGTCATCACGGCGCAGCGCATGTCGCGCGTGTCTTCGACGCGGCGCATGAAATCATCAAGCTGGGGCTGAATATGGGCGATGGCGGGTTGGGCCGCCTTGGTCGGGAATTTGCCGAGCTTGGCGGTAAAGGGTTCCTTGGCCGCAGCCCCCGTCAGAAAGACGGATTCGAGCACCGGCAGCGCGGTGATGTCGAGCGGCCCGAGCGACGACAGTCGGTCGCAATGGGTCGCGTCCTGCTTGCCGCCGCTGCGCAGGCCGGTGATCAGTTCGGCCAAGAGCGCGTCTTCGCCGCCCAAGAACACGCGCGAGGTGATCGTGGTACGGTCGGCCCCGGCGGGCAGGCCAAGCGCCGCGCAGAGATCGGGAGTGCCCATGAGCTGATCGCGCTTGCCGAGGATTTCGCGCAAGAGCTTGTCGAGATCGTCGCCGGAATAATAGCTCACCAGATCGCGGAGCAGCGCGGCGTCGGGGCCGAGCGCGATCTCTTCGACCACATCGCTGCGCAGGGTGGCGGCGGTGCGGTCGTCCATCTCGGTGAATTGCGGCGTGACGCCCGCCTCGAGCGGGAAGCGGCGCAGCAGCGCGGCGCAGAAGGAGTGGATCGTCTGGATGCGCAGCCCGCCCGGGGTCTCGATGGCGGTGGCAAAGAGGCGGCGCGCCTTGGTCAGCGGCAGATCGTCGATGACGGCATCGACGCCAAGCTTGCGCAGCTCTTCGCGCAGGTCCGCGTCGGGCAGCATCGCCCAGGCCCCGAGCCGTTGGAACAGCCGGTTCTGCATCTCGCTCGCCGCCGCCTTGGTATAGGTGAGGCAGAGGATATTTTGCGGGTTCACATCGGCGAGCAGCAGCCGCGCCACCCGGTCGGTGAGCACGCGGGTCTTGCCCGAGCCGGCGTTGGCCGAGAGCCATGTGGAGAAATCCGGGCGGGCCGCGTCGATCTGGCGGCGGGTGGCGTCATCCATCGGGAAGCTCCAGCGCGATCGGGACCGGATCATCGGCCAGCGTCCATTCGCCATAGCGGGCGAGCTGGTCGTAATCGCCGACATCCTCGGCCTTTTGCAGGGCGCGGCGCGAGACAAAGCCCTTGTCGGGTTGCATATAGGCGCCGATGAGCTCGGCCAGCTGCGCCCATGTGTCGGCGGGGCTGAGGTCTTCCAAGGGCGCATCGAGCTCGCCCGCCTTGGCACCGAGCCCGATATAGGCGGCGCGCAGCACCGGGGCGGCGCCGAAATTCTCCCAGCCAAAGTTCTCGGTCAGCGCCGCTTCGAGCAGGAGCTGACGGTCGAAGAATTCCTGTTCCTTGGCGCTCGGCGGCGTGCCGGTCTTGTAGTCATAGATCATCACCTTGCCATCGGGGGTGACGTCGAGCCGGTCGGCCTTGGCGGTGAGGGTAAAGCCGAGCGCGGGCAGGGTGCCGCGCGTGGCGATCTCGAGCGCGGCGGGGCGGGCGACGGTGCGGCGGGCCAGCTCATCCGCGACAAAACCGTCGGCCACCCGTTCGAGCCGGGCGCGCCATTGCATCCGGGTCTGGGCCCAGGGCACCTGTGCCGCCAGTTCCTCGTCGGCGATGCGCATGAGCCGCGCCACGGTGACGCCGCTGTCGTCGTCGCGGGTCTCGGTGATGAAGCGTTCGAGCACATCATGCAGCGCGTTGCCGCGCATCAGCGCGTCGGGCACCCGCTGCACCGGGTTCAGGGCGGAAAGGCCGAGGACGTGACGGGCGTAGATCGCGTAAGGGTCGCGGATCAGCCGCTTGATCGCGGTGACCGAGAGCCGCGAAGGCCGGGCGGCGCGCGGCGGGCAGGGGGCGGGGCGCGGTTCGGGGGCGGTGGGGGTCACCGCTTCGAGCTGATCCACGCGGTCGAGCCAGGCCTTGCCTCGGGCGCGCATGCCGTCGAGCGCCGCGACGCCGCCCTGATCGGGCAGGCCGGAGAGCAGGTTTTGCAGCCGGTTGAGCCAGCGCGAGACCACGGTTTCGGCCTCGTCATTGCGCACGGCGCGGGTGATCCAGATCTCTGGGCCGAGGGCGGCCTGTTGGAAGTCATGGGCGGCGAGGCCGATGCGGCGTTCGGGGAGCAAGAGCCCCGCCTGTTTGCGCAGCGCCCGGTTGAGCCAGGGATCATGGCCGGGGGTTTCCGGCCAGCTGCCTTCGTTGAGACCGGCGAGGATGATCAGCTCGGCCCCCTGCACGCGGGCCTCGATCGTGCCCCAGATGCGGATCAGCGGATCGGCGCGTTCGGCGCTGCGCACCTCGCCGGAGGAGAGGAGGTTTTGCAGGAGATTGCCGAAATCCACCGCGCTGGCGGGGCCGCCATGGGGGCCGTGGAGGGCGAGCTCGTCGAGCACGGCGAGGCTTTGCGGTCCGGCGGGGGTCAGCAGCGGATCGCTCCAGCTCGGCGGCCAGTCCGCGCCCGGGGTGCTGCCCCAGGCGATGCGGCGGGCGAGGGCGCTGTGATGCGCGGCCAGCGCGGGCAGCGGATGGCTGCCCGGCAGGTCGCCCGCGAGGAACGTGTCGCCGAGCCAGTCGCACCAGCTCTGGCGTTCCTCGGGTTTCGCGGCGCACCAGGTGGTGATTGCCTCGTGATCGGGGAAGGGCAGGCCTTTGCGGCGCAGATGCAGTTCGAGTTCGCGCGCGAGACGCAGATGGGCGCCACGGTCGGCCCCCGCATGGGTCAGCGGGTGTTTCAGCAGCGTCAGCAGCAGCTCGGTCGAGAGCCGCTCGGTCATCAGCGCCGCGACATGGCGCAGAAAGCGGCCCTGCGCGGTGCGGTGGAGCGGCGTGCCGGCGCTGTCGTCGGGCAGGATGCGCCAGCGGTCGAGCGCGGCGGTGACCTGTCGCGTCAGATCGCGGTCGGGGGTGATGAGCGCGGCGGGGGTGCCCGCCTCGGCCGCCTCGCGCAGGCGCATGGCGATGGCCAGCGCCTCGGTCCGGCGCGACGGGGCTTCAAGCAGGGTGACGCCCTGCATCGCCTCGGGGATCCCTGTGAGCAGCGGCCCCTCGGAGCGCCATTGATCGGTGACCGGCGCGGGGCGCAGTGCCATGGAGAGCACCGCGTTGCGCGGCGGGCAGGCGGGGGCGGTCTCGGTCCAGCGGGGCAGGGCGGTGGGCGCGAGGCCGAGCTGATCGAGCAGCGCGCGGAAGCGGTATTGCGGGTGATCCTCGCCGCCGAGCCGGTCCTCGAGCGCATTCCAGGCGCTGTCGCTCATGTCATAGTCGAACCCCGGCAGCACCACCGCGCCTTGGGGCAGGGCGGCGACCGCCTGCATCAGCATCTGGGTCGTGCCGCGCGAGCCGGTGGAGCCTGCAAGGATCACCGGGCCTTGGGGCGGTGCCGCCTGCCAGCGGGCGAGTAGAGCCTCGGTCACCAGACGGTTGCGGGCCTCGGCACCGGGGCAATCGTCGCGGTCGTCGAAATCACGGGTGATGGCGAGGAAGGATTTGAGCCGCGCCCAATGGCCCGACTGATCGGCGATGTCGAGCGCGTCGATGGCGTCCATGTCGACGCCTTCGCCATGCATCTCGTCCATCAGCCCGGCGAGGCTGTCGGCGAGATCGAAAAGCGCCGAGCGCGGCGCGAGATCGGGGGCGCGGTCGATCAGGGCGGAGATGAGCCGCGCCAGTTCGAGCTTGCGCCGCAGGGGCGGCATGGCGTCGGGGAGGCCGGGCAGCGGCCAGACGCTTTCGAGGCTGGCGAGGGTGCAGATGCGCGGCAGGATCATGTCCGGCCCGCTGTCGCAGAGCTGACGCAGGCGTTTGGCCATCTTGCGGGTGTTCACGATGAGCGTGACGCGGGCCATGGCCTCGGGCGGTTGGGTTTCGAGCCGCGTGCGCAGACCGGCGAGCAGCTCGGCGCTGTAATCGACGCCGGGGGGCAGGCCGAAGAGGCGGGGGCTGTCCTGGGGCTCAAACATCGCGGGGCTTTCGCAAGAGCGCCTCGGCCTCGGCGATGCCGCCGGGGTGGCCGACGTCGCACCATTGGCCGGGGAAGAGCGTGCCATAGGCGCGGCCCGAGGCGATCAGCCGGTCCCAGACCGCGTTGAGCGAAAAGACCGCGCCGGGGTGGTCGGCGACGAGGCCGGGTTTGAGGATTTGCAGCCCGGAATAGACGAGGGGGCCGCCACGGCTGATCCGTCCCTCGGCATCGAGGGTGAAATCGCCGGGTCCCTGATGGCCGATGGCATTCTCGGCGGGCAGGCAGAGCAGCAGCGCGTCCATCTGCGCGGGCTGCCATGCGGCGAGGGCGGTGGCGAGCGGGTTCGGCCCGGTCCAGACCGCATCGGTGTTGAGCGTGGCGACCTGAGGCGCGCCCAGCAGCGGCAGCGCCGCCTTGAGCCCGCCGCCGGTGTCGAGGATCTGATCCGCCTCATGAGAGATTGCCACGTCCTGGCCGCGCAGATGGGCGGCGATCTGATCGCCGAGATAGTGGCTGTTGACCACGATCCGGCGATGCGGCGCGGCGCGGACGATGTCGAGCGCATGATCGAGCAGGGGTTTGCCGGCCACGTCGATGAGCGGCTTGGGGCGGCTGTCGGTCAGCGGGCGCATCCGCGTGCCGAACCCGGCGGCAAAGAGCATCACATCGAGCTGCATTGCGCCCGGAGCCTGTCGATTGCGCCGCTATCGGGGGGCGGCAGGAGGTCGGTGACGGCGGCCCGCAGCGCGGCCAATTCGGGCGCGTCGAGATCGCGCATCAGGTAGGTCCAGACGCGGGGCAGGAAGTCGAGATAATGCGGCTTGCCGTCGCGCAGGCAGAGCCGGGCGAAGACGCCGATGATGCGCAGGTTGCGCTGGGCGCCGAGGGCGCGATAGGCGGCGGTGAAGGCGGTGGCATCGCCGCCCCAGCCGTCGAGATAGCGGGCGATCATCGCGGCCTCGGTCGCCTCGGGCACGTCGCGGCGGGCGTCTTGCAGGAGCGACACGAGATCATAGGCACGGTGGCCGCGCATTGCGTCCTGGAAATCCAGAAGTCCGACGCGGGCGAGCCCGTCGCGCTCTGGCATCCAGAGCAGGTTTTCGGCGTGGTAGTCGCGCTGAATGAGCACGGCATCGAGCCCGTCGAGCGGCGTCAGCGCGTCACCCATGGCGCTGTGAAGGCGGGTGCGTGCCTCGGCGTCCGCGCGGCCAAGGCCCGTGGCGTACCAATCATGGGCCAGCGCCGCCATATCGGCCATCAAAGCCACATCATAGGGCGCGAGATCGGCGGGCGCGGGACGCTCGTGCAGGGACAAAAGCACGTCGGTTGCGGCGGAATAGAGACTGTTTTCGAGCGCCGGTTGTTCCGTCAGGACCCGCGCGAAAAGATCGTCGCCAAGGTCTTCGATCAAGAGCATCCCGGCCTCGATGTCGCGGTGCAGGATGCGCGGCGCGCTCAGCCCTTGGGCGCAGAGATATTCGGCGATGCGAATAAAAGGCCGCACGTCTTCGCCCCGGTCAGGCGGGGCGTCCATCAGGATCGCGGTCTCGCCCTCGGGGCGGGTCAGGCGCATGTAACGCCGGTTCGAGGCGTCGCCTGCCACCGTTACCCATGTGGCCTCTTGCCAGCCCATGCGGGCGGCGAAATCGGCCAGCGCGTCGTCGCGTGTCATTCGGCGGTCACCTCTTCCAGAACCAGGGCCCAGCGCGGTCCGGACCAGCCAAGCGTGGCGATCCGGGCGTCCTCGGAGCCCTCGGGGCTGAACTCTATCCGCAGGGCGTGTGCGGGGGCAAGCGGGCCAAGCCGGTCGGGCCATTCGACGAGGCAGATGGCGGTCTCGAAGGCGTCGGTGAGGCCGAGCTCGACCAGTTCGCTGCTGTCGGAGAGCCGGTAGAGATCGGCGTGCCAGATCTCGCCCGCCGCGGTGTCATAGGTCTGCACCAGAGTGAAGGTGGGCGAGGGGATGTCCTCGGGCGCATCGAGCCGCGCGGTGATCAGGGCGCGGGCGAAATGGGTCTTGCCAGCGCCGATCGGGCCGCTCAGCAACAGCGTGTCGCCGGGCCGCAGATGCATGGCGAGGCGACGGGCCAGCGCCGCGGTCGCCTCGGGGTCGGAAAGTCGGATATGTCGCGCCATGTCACTCATGGCGCGACACTACACCTCTGCCCGGCGGCTTCAACCGCGAGATGCGGGTCAGGCGTGGTGGTTCAGGCCGAGAGCGCCAGCGCGGTGCCGTCCTCGGGGCCGATGAGCACCATCCGCCCGCCATCTGGCAGACGCCGCACCCGCGCCGCGAGAGGGCGGTCGTCGAGGATCGGGCCTTGGCCGAGGCTGCCACGGGTCTTGGTGGTGCGGATGAGCTTGTTCAGCTCTTTCCAGAATCGCGGGTGGGGCATTTCGGCCTGCCCGGATTTGAGCGCCTCGGTGAGCCGAAGATCGGTCAGGGCGCGGTCGGGGGCGATGCCCACCAGCTGCCGGAAGGCCGAGTTGCACAGGCTGATCCGGTCGTCGGGGCAGACGATCATCACCGCCTGATCGAGCGCTTCGATCATCGCGTCGCGGGTGCTCATCTCGGATTGGTGGCGGCGCGATTGCTGCACATCGGCGCTGATGTCCTCGAAAAAGAACGCCACTGCACCATCGGGATGGGGTCGACCGGTGACCTTGTAGGTGACATTGGAGGGCAGCGACCAGGTCTCTTGGTACAGCCCGTCTTCGGCGCTGCTCAGCATGTCGTCGATCTGCCGCCGCCAGTCGGTGTAGTCGCGCGGCTCGGGCATCACATGGCCGTCGCGGAGCCGGTCGAAAAACGCGTTGAGGCTGGGCCGGGTGGCCATGAATTCGGGCGGCAGCCGGGTGAGATCGGTGAGCGCCGGGTTGAACAGCACCAATTGCCGCCGCTGGTCGAACACGGCGAGCCCGACGGTGAGATGGGCGAAGGTCTTGGTCAGGGTCTGGATGAAATCGACGCGCGCCGCCTCGGCGGTGCGGACGCGGGTGGTTTCGATCGCGTAGCGGGCAAAGCCGTCGGGCTGGGCGATGGTGTGGATTTCAAAACAATCCTCACCCATGTTGAGCGGGTTGCGCAGGCTGACCTGATCGTTGCGCCGTTCGCCGGGGCCGGGCAGTGGCATATCGCTCAGCGCCTCGAAGCGGCTGTCGCAGGCGGCGTTGCGCCAGAGAATCCGCCCGGTGAGATCGAGCCGCCACAGCGGATAGGGGCAATCGCGGGTCTGGGCGATATGGGTGAGCCCGGTGAGCATTTGCAGCCGCAATTCATGGCGCTGCGACGGGTCGGAGAGCCCGGCATCGCGGAGCCGGACGCGCAGCGTGTTGCTGTCCTCCGGGCCGGGTTCAAAGATCAGCCGGGCGGCGGGATCGTCGCGCGCGGCAATCTCGGAAGGGGCGTCGATCATCGAGGGGATGTCGGGGATTGCGGCGAAGCGCGGCAAGAGCCAGCGGCGAAACGCGGCCCAGTCGAAGGTTTCGGCGGAGGGGGTCGGCGCGCTGCAGCGGTCGGTGTCGATCAGCGCCGAGCCCTTGAAGAGAAACACCGTTTCGTCGCTCGACCGGGGGGGCGCGCCGCGATCATGGCCAGCCAGCGCATGGGCCCGTCTGGGCAATTGCGCGACGAGATAGAGCACAAGGCAGACCGTGGCGGTCGCCGTGGCGGTGATGGTGATCCAAGTGAGATAGGTCAAAGTCATGGGCTGGCCGTTGCTGCGTCAAACTCGCCGCAGCCTCGCCAATCATAGTGAATAAGTCGTTAACACCCGCAGGTTGTGTGGCTCAGCGCGAGATCGGCTGATTTTCCCCAAGCGCGGCGCGGGCCTGATCCGGCTCGGCTTCGAGCCGGTCGCGCGGCCAGCTCACCTCGACAAAGGCGCCGGAGCGGGCCGATTTGCGATGCCCGGCGGCAAAGGAATCGACGCCATTGGCAAAGCTCAGATCCGCGCCAGAGCGTTCGAGCAATGTCTTGGCGATAAAGAGCCCGAGCCCCATGCCTTCATATTCCGGGCGCAGCCAGTCGGAGGGCATGGCGCGGCGGCGCATGAACGGATCGCCGATCCGGCCCAGCATATGCGGCGGATAGCCCGGCCCGTTGTCCATGATCCGCAGGGTGATCCGGTCGGCGTCCCAGCGGCTCTCGACCCAGACGGTGTCGGCGGCGAAATCCACCGCGTTCTGGATCAGGTTGCGCAGACCGTGGATGATCTCGGAGCGGCGCTGCACCATCGGTTGTTGGCCGGTGGCATCATCGGCGCGATGTTCCACGAGCACGGTCTTGCCACGGTTCATATGCGGCTCGGCCGCCTCTTCGACCAGTGCGCCAAGAGGCGTGTGGCGCAGATGCAGATCGTCCTTTCCAGCCCGGCCCATCGAGCGCAGGATGTCGCGGCAGCGGTCGGCCTGCTCGCGGATCAGGAGCGCATCCTCGCGCGCGTCGCTGCCGTCGGGCAGGTCGTCAGCGAGCTCCGAGCTGGTGAGTTTGATCGTGGCCAGAGGCGTGCCCAGCTCATGCGCTGCAGCGGCGACCACGCCGCCCAGATCGGTGAGCTTTTGCTCGCGGGCGAGGGCCATCTGCGTGGCCTGCAGCGCGTCGGACATGGCGTGCATTTCCGACACGACCCAGCGTGAATAGACGCCGAGAAAGATCACCGCGATCACCAGCGCGAACCAAAAGCCCACGCGAAACAGCTCGGGCATGATGAGTTCAAACCCCTGCGCGGTTTGCAGCGGCACGTTGAACCACAAGAGCACGGTGACGATGGCGATGGCGGTGAGGCCTAGGAAAATCGTCGAGCGGGCCGAGAGCGACGAGGCCGAGACGATCACCGGACCGACCACGAGGATCGAGAACGGGTTGTTGAGCCCGCCGGTCAGGTAGAGCATGAGCCCGAGCTGCACGAGGTCGAACATCACGAAGAGGAGGTTTTCGGGCTCGTTGAGCCGCTTGGTCGCCGGATAGACCAGCGAGACCGCGAGGTTCGAGATCACCGAGGCGCCGATCACCAGAAAGCAAAGCCCGACATCGAAGACGAGATCAAAGGCAAGATGGCCGATCACCAATGCGGCGATCTGTCCGGATACCGCCCACCAGCGCAGCAGAACCAATGTGCGCAGGCGAATCCAGTGGCCCAGGGTCTCTGGCCCGGTGGCGGCCGTCAGCAAGCTGTCCATCTGCGCACTTTTGTCCCGTTGCAACCCAGCGGTGATGGCTTAGATGTGCCACAGTCGAACGACATTGCCCAGACTTCCCTCTTGTCCACGGAGACAGACATGACCCGTTTCATAGCCGTGCTGGCCGCCTGCACCATCGCGATCGTGCTTGGGGTCACCTATTTTCTGACCAAGGGACGGGGGGGTGATCTGGCCTCTTGCGGGGCCTCGTCGGTGGCCGGCGGCGCCGATCAGATCGGCGGGCCCTTCACCCTTGTAGACGAGACCGGCACCGAGGTGACCAGCGCGGCGCTCTTGACCAAGCCGTCGCTGATCTATTTCGGCTATACGTTCTGCCCCGATGTCTGCCCTCTCGATGCGGCGCGCAATGCCGAGGCGGTGGATATGCTCGCCGAGCGCGGCATCGAGGTGCAGCCGATCTTCATCACCATCGACCCCAAGCGGGACACGCCCGAGGTGCTGGCGGAATATACCGATTTCCTGCATCCCAAGATGATCGGCCTGACCGGCAGCGAGGCGCAGGTCAAGGCGGCGAGCCAGGCCTACCGCACCTATTACAAGGCGCAGCCCGCCGAGGCGGGTCAGGAGGATTTCTACCTCGTGGATCATTCGACATTCACCTATCTGACCCTGCCCGAGACCGGCTTTGTCGAGTTTTTCCGCCGCGAAGTGAGCGCCGAGGACATGGCGGAGAAGACCGCCTGTTTCGTCGGTCAGAGCTAGGGACTGAGGCGCAGTAGCTGCCGCCACCCGACCGGGTTTGACCGGGTCGGGCGGGCAGAGTAGCCTTTATCAACCGTATCCAGCAAAGGACGCAGGGCATGTCAGAGGAATTGGCGGAAATCGGAGAGGATCGCTCGCTCTTGCTGCTCGATGATGACGAGCCGTTCCTGCGCCGTCTGGCCAAGGCGATGGAGAAGCGCGGCTTTGAGGTGGAGACCGCCGAGACGGTTGCCGCGGGCAAGGCCATCGCCACCGCCCGCCCGCCGGCCTATGCGGTCTGTGATCTGCGGCTCGGCGATGGCAATGGGCTCGACGTGGTGGAGGTGCTGCGCGAAAAGCGGCCCGATTGCCGGATCGTGGTGCTCACCGGCTATGGCGCGATTGCCACGGCGGTGGCGGCGGTCAAGATCGGCGCCACGGATTACCTGTCGAAACCCGCCGATGCGCGCGACATCACCAATGCGCTCTTGGCGACGGGGGATGAATTGCCGCCGCCGCCCGAAAACCCGATGAGCGCGGACCGGGTGCGCTGGGAGCATATCCAGCGGGTCTATGAGCTCTGCGATCGCAATGTGAGCGAGACGGCGCGGCGGCTCAACATGCATCGCCGCACCCTGCAGCGCATCCTCGCCAAACGCTCGCCCCGCTGAGGCGGGGGATTTTGGGTATTTGACACCAGAAAGAGGCGCGGTCACGTGCCCTATTGGGCGATAGAGCGCAGCAGATCGTCGAGCAGCCGGTCGAAGCGGCGGTTTGACCAGACGCGGGCGCCGGGCGAGGAGTAGATCAGCTTGACCAGGCAGCCGTCGGCGACGCCGAGGGTGATATAGTCGTTCTGCTGCGTGCGCCCGTCATATTCCATATAGATGAAGGCCAGGCCGAAGAGCCCTTTGGTGGCCTTCTTGGGTCGGTCGAAAAAGACATCGCCATCGGTGACGTTGCGGCCTTGGGCGCGCAATTGGTAGATCTGGCTCGCCGAGACCGAAAGCTCGGTGGCGAGATCGTCGGTGGAGAATGTGCTGCGGCCGCGGTCATAGAGAAAGATCGAGGCGCGCTGGGCCTTGTGGCGTGTGTATTGCAGCAGGTAGCCCGCGCCGCTTTCGAGCTTTTCGAGGTTCTCGCGTTTGGTCAAGGCGTGGCCGCCAAGGCTCTGGGGAGCGGATTTGAACAGGCTCTGGCAGCTGTTGATATTGGCATGGGCCATGGCGGCGCTGGCCAGCAGAGCCGCGATGGCGAGGAAGAGGCGCATGATCCGGGCTCCGATACGAGGCAGGTCAGGATAGGCCCGATGCGGCGCCGCGTCCACGGGGCTAGCCCATGGCGCGCTGCAATTCGCCGAAACGGGAGGTGTAGTCCTGACGGGCGGCGACCGGCGGGCGCAGGTGCAGTTCCAGCCCTTCGATCAGCTCGGGGCGGGGGCGGCCGAAGAACTTGTTGGCCTCGGCGGTGGTAAAGCCGGCGATCTGCGTCGCCTCCATCCAGGCGCTGATCCGGTCGGCGCGCTTGATCTGTTTCTTGACGCTGGCGGGGATCTGGGCGGGCAGGCCAAAGCGGATATGGATGGCGGCGGTGAGCCTCTGGTCGAGCTCTTCATAGCCCGGGCCGACCGCGTGTTTCACCGGCGAGATCATGTCGCCGATCACATATTCCGGCGCGTCATGCAGCAGCGCCGCCATCTGCCAGCGCGGCGGGGCCGAGGGCGCGATGCGGCGAAAGAGCGTTTCGACCAAGAGCGAATGTTCGGCCACGGAATAGGCGAAATCGCCCAGCGTCTGCCCGTTCCAGCGCGCCACGAAGGCGAGCCCATGGGCGATATCCTCGATCTCGATATCGACCGGGGTCGGGTCGAGCAGGTCGAGCCTGCGCCCTGACAGCATTCTTTGCCACGCTCTGAAGGCAGGTGCCATGCGGTTTCCTTTGCTGTGGCCCGCCCTTTTGGCGGGCTTGCCTTTTTTTGGCCACATTCTCGACGCAGCCTGTAACCCTGTCCCGGTCGCATGTTGCCAAGAGGGAGAGCCCGGATGCAACCGGGCCGCCCGAATTGTGATCAGGTCAGACAAACGAGGGGGGCGGTGACCCTTTCTCGTCATGCGCTCCTTTCAGAGGCAAAGCAGTATGAAAGGAAGACGCCATGTTCAAGAGAGTGTTGGGCGCAGCCCTGATCCTGGGTTTGGCCACGCCAGCGGCGGCGGCCACCTGTGGCAAGCGCGGTGATATGGTCACCTCGCTGGAAAAGAAATATCTCGAACAGCTTCAGGTTGGCGGATTGCAGGAGGTCGAGGGCGACAAATCGGTGGTCGAGCTCTGGACCTCGGAAGAGACCGGCACCTTTACCATTCTGATGACCCGCTCCAACGGGATCAGCTGTGTTCTGGCGGTGGGCACCGATGTGTTCTTTGCCAAGCCCGAGCCCGCCGCGGGCCGTGGCACGCCGAGCTGATCGCGCAGGTCCGATGAGGCTGGCCCGATCAGGCTGGCCCGTTAAGACTGGCCTGTTTACGCAGGATTGACCGCCCGAATGCGGGGCGGAAACCACAGCCATGCGGCCATATGGGCCGATCCGGTTGTCCCAGATTGCCAGCCCCGGCATGGGATGCTAGGGCCAAGGCAAGTTGGTTTAACCGGAATGGAGCAGAACATGGCCGGAGAGTATATCGTCAAGGACATCTCGCTTGCCGCCTTTGGGCGCAAGGAGCTGGATATCGCGGAAACCGAGATGCCGGGGCTGATGGCCCTGCGCGAGGAATATGGGACGGCCAAGCCGCTCAAGGGTGCGCGGATCACCGGCTCGCTGCATATGACGATCCAGACCGGCGTTCTGATCGAGACGCTGGTGGCGCTGGGCGCGGATGTGCGCTGGGCGTCGTGCAACATCTTCTCGACCCAGGACCATGCGGCGGCGGCGATTGCCGAGGCGGGCGTGCCGGTCTTTGCGATCAAGGGCCAGTCGCTCGAAGAGCATTGGGACTATGTCGACAAGTCGTTCCAGTTCCCCGAGGGCGCGAACATGATCCTCGACGATGGCGGCGATGCCACGCTCTATGTCCTTCTGGGGGCGCGGGCCGAGGCGGGCGAGGAGATCATCCCCGTGCCGCAATCGGACGAAGAGGCGGTGATCAAGGCGCAGATCAAGAAGCGTATGGCGGAAACGCCGGGCTGGTTCACCAAGACTCGCGACGCGATCAAGGGCGTGTCGGAAGAGACCACCACCGGGGTGCACCGTCTCTATGAGCTGGTGAAACAGGGGCAGCTGCCTTTCCCGGCGATCAACGTCAATGACTCTGTCACCAAGTCGAAATTCGACAACAAATACGGCTGCAAGGAAAGCCTCGTCGACGGCATCCGTCGCGCCACCGATGTGATGATGGCGGGCAAGGTCGCCGTGGTCTGCGGCTATGGCGATGTGGGCAAGGGCTCGGCCGCGTCGCTGCGTGGCGCGGGGGCGCGCGTCAAGGTCACCGAGGTCGATCCGATCTGTGCGCTGCAGGCGGCGATGGACGGGTTCGAAGTGGTGGTTCTGGAAGACGTGGTCGACAGTGCCGACATCTTCATCACCACCACCGGCAACAAGGACGTCATCCGCATCGAACATATGCGCGAGATGAAGGATATGGCGATCGTCGGCAACATCGGCCATTTCGACAATGAAATTCAGGTCGCCGCCCTCAAGAACCACAAATGGACCAACATCAAGGACCAGGTGGACATGATCGAGATGCCCTCGGGCGCGCGGATCATCCTGCTCAGCGAAGGGCGTCTTCTCAACCTCGGCAACGCCACCGGCCACCCGTCCTTTGTGATGTCGGCGAGCTTTACCAACCAGGTTCTGGCGCAGATCGAATTGTGGACCCGTGGCGAAGCTTATGACAACAATGTCTATATCTTGCCGAAACACCTCGATGAAAAGGTGGCGCGGCTTCACCTCGACCGGATCGGTGTCAAGCTGACTAAGCTTGGGGCGGATCAGGCCGCCTATATCGGAGTCGATGTCGATGGTCCCTTCAAGCCGGAGCATTATCGCTACTAAGCCCCTTCTTACCTGCGCCCTGGTCGGTGTCATGCTGACCTGGGCGCAGCCCTCTGCGGCCAAGCCCCGGGTCGCGGTGACGGAAAAGACCTATAGTGTCGATGCGGTGACCGCCGAGGGGATACTCCAGCAGATGAAGGCACGCGGCCCGAACGGGCATTGGGCCTATACCGATTGGTATGTGAAATGGACCGGCAGCTGTCAGCTTTCGGTGGCGATCACCTATACCATGCCCAAGCATCGCAACGAGGCCAAGCTCGACCCGGCGCTGCGCAAACGCTGGCAGAGCATGGTCGCGGCCCTGCGCAAACATGAGCAGAAACACGGCCAGCACGGCATCAACGCGGCGCAGGAAATCGAGAAGGGCAAATGCGCCAATGGCGATGCTCTGATCAAGAAATGGGCCAATCAGGATAAGGTTCTCGACAAGCGGACCCAGCATGGTGCCCGCGAAGGCGTTGTCTTTCCCTGAACGCGGGCGCTTTGCCTCAAGGGGAGAAGCCGCCAAGATTTCCCTTTGAGGAGATAGGCTCCTTGGCTAGGGTAAGCCCAGCCAAACGGGGCTGGACGTTCATTAGACCGGCGCTGCTGCCGGACATTTGGGAGAAAATTCATGGGTAAACGGGACGAGTTGATCGCGCAATATGCGGACGATCTGCGCAATAAATGCGGCATGACGCCGGATATGGACCTGCTGACAAAAGTGACCATCGGCTGTGGCCCGGCGATCTACAATGCCGACGCATCGACCGTGGCCGCGTCGCAGGAGAGCGAGCTGGAAACCGTCAAGACCAATTTCCTCGTCAAGAAGCTGGGCCTCGCAGACAGCCCGGCCTTGATGGATGCGATCAATCAGGTGATCGAGACCTATGGTAAATCCGAGCGCAACAAGTATCGCGCTGTGGTTTACTATATGCTCACCAAACATTTCGGTAAGGAATCCGTCTACGGCTAAGCCAGACGACCAAACCGGCCTGATGACAGGTTTGACACCCGCCCAATGTGGCGGGTGTTTGCGTTTCGGGCTATTCGGGGGATACCCAAACCGATGCGACCCAACAGGAAAGAGAAGATCATGGACAGGTTCGACCGGCTGCTCGCCCCGTTTCCTCAGGCAGGGTTCATGCCCGCGCCGACCCCGCTTGAGCGGCTCGACCGGCTGTCGGAGCTCTATGATCTCGATCTCTGGGTCAAGCGCGATGACCTGACGCGCATCGGCTTTGGCGGCAACAAGATCCGCCAGCTCGATTACTATTTCGGCGCGGCGCTGGCCGAGGGGGCGGATGTGGCGCTCATCACCGGGGCGGTGCAGTCGAACTATGTGCGCTCCGCCGCCGCCTGTGCCGCGCGACTTGGCATGGGGGCGGTGGTGCAGCTTGAAGATCGGGTGCCGGGCAAGGGCGCGCTCTATCACAGCTCGGGCAATGTGTTGCTGGACAAGCTGCTTGGGGCCGAGATCCTGCATTACCCTGAGGGCGAGGATGAGGCGGGGGCCGACCGGGCGCTTCATGCCCGCGCCGAAGAGCTGCGAGCCGAGGGGCGCAAGCCGTTTGTCATTCCGCTGGGCCTTGAGAACCCGCCCAAGGGGGCGCTGGGGTACATGCAATGCGGCCGCGAAATCCTGGCGCAGGATGCGGCAGGGTTTGACCATTATGTCGTGGCCTCTGGCAGCGGGGCGACCCATACCGGGCTCTTGGCCGGGCTGCGGCTGTGCGGGGCAAGCGCTCCGGTGCATGGCATCTGTGTGCGCCGTGACGCCGAGGCCCAGCGCGCCCGGATCGGGCGTCTCGCGGAGCTCTTGGCAGAGCTTCTGGGCGAGGCGGTGTTCGGGGCGGCGGATATCGACATCTGGGATGGGGCGCTCGCCCCCGGCTATGGCCGGATGGGCGAGACCACGCGCCGGGCGCTCGATCAGATGGCACGCTATGAGGGGCTCTTCCTCGATCCGGTCTATACCGCCAAGAGCTTTGCCGGGGTCGAGGGGCTCCTGCAGGAGGGGGTGATCCAGCCGGGCGCACGGGTCTGTTTCATCCATAGCGGCGGTTTGCCCGCGCTCTTTGCCTATGGCGAGGATCTGCTCGCATGATCTATGCGGTGGGCGATATTCACGGCCATCTCGACAAGCTCGACCAGGCGCTGGCGCGCATCGAGGCGGATGGCGGGGCGGAGGCGCCGGTGGTCTTTCTCGGCGATCTGGTGGATCGCGGCCCGGCCTCGTGTCAGGTGATCGACCGGTTGCTGGAGGGACGCGCGGCGGGGCGCGACTGGACTGTGCTGCTTGGCAATCATGATCGGCTCTTCCTCGATTTTCTGGAGGAGGGCCGCATCTGGTCCGAGCATATCAAATCCGGGGTGAGCTGGCTCAACCCGCGGATGGGCGGGGCGGTGACCTTGGCCAGCTATGGTGTCGAGGCCAGCGAAGAGGCGCCCGCGCTGGAGGCCGCCCGGGCAGCGGTGCCCGAGGCGCATCAGGAGTTTCTGCGGTCACTGCCGCGGCTGCATGAGGTCGGGGATCTGCTCTTTGTCCATGCCGGGATCGACCCGCGCAAACCGCTCGATTGGCAGGACCCGGTGGATCTCATCTGGATCCGCGACAGGTTTCTCAGCTATCGCGATCCGCTGCCCTGGCTCGTGGTGCATGGCCATAGCGCGGTGGACTATCCAGAGCATTGCGGCAATCGCGTCAATCTCGACGGTGGGGCGGGGCATGGGCGCGATCTCATCCCGGCGGTGATCGAGGGGCGCGAGGTCTCGCTCTTGACCGATAGGGGGCGCGTGGCGCTGCGCCCGTGACGGCGCGTCGCGATGGACGCAGGGGCCGGGGCGGCCTAGTGTCAGCGCAACGAGACAGGAGGATGACATGGAAGATATCGTGATCCTGGGCGCGGCCCGGACGGCAATCGGCACCTTTGGCGGAAGCCTGGCGGGCGTGGCCCCGGCGCAGCTTGGGGCGGTGGCCACCAAGGCGGCGCTGGCGCGGGCGGGAGTGGCCCCGGATCAGGTCGGCCATGTGGTGTTTGGCCATGTCATCAACACCGAACCGCGCGACATGTACCTGTCGCGGATCGCGGCGATGGAGGCGGGCATTCCCGACACGACACCGGCGATGAACGTCAACCGGCTCTGCGGTTCGGGGGCGCAGGCGGTGGTCTCGGCGGTGCAGAACCTGATGCTCGGCGATGCCGATTTCGCGGTGGCGGGCGGCGCGGAAAACATGAGCCGCTCGCCCTTTATCGTGCCCGATCAGCGCTGGGGCGCGAAGATGGGCGATGTGCGGGTGCTCGACATGATGCTCGGCGCGCTCAACTGTCCCTTTGGCACCGGCCATATGGGGGTCACGGCGGAGAATGTGGCCGCCGAACATGGGGTGAGCCGCGCCGATCAGGACGCCTTTGCCCTCGAGAGCCAGCGCCGCGCCAAGGCGGCGATCGAGGCCGGGCATTTCGACGAACAGATCGTCCCGGTCGAGGTGCAGAAGCGTCGCGAAACCGTTGAATTCAAGGTGGATGAGCACCCAAAGCCGACCACTGAGGAGGCGCTCGCGGGGCTGCGGCCGGTGTTCCAGAAGGAGGGCAGCGTGACCGCCGGCAATGCCAGTGGCATCAATGATGGCGCGGCGGCGATTGTCCTGGCCAGGGCCGGCGCGGCAGAGGCGGCGGGGCTGGCCCCCAAGGCGCGGGTTCTGGGCTATGCGCATGCCGGTGTGCGCCCCGAGGTCATGGGCATCGGGCCGATCCCGGCGGTGGAAAACCTGCTGGCGAAAACCGGGCTGAGCGCCGGGGATTTCGACCTGGTGGAATCGAACGAAGCCTTCGCGGCGCAGGCGATTGCGGTGAACCGGGGGCTGGGGCTCGACCCGGCCAAGGTCAACCCCAATGGCGGGGCGATTGCGCTCGGTCATCCGGTGGGGGCGACGGGGGCGATCCTTGTGGTCAAGGCGCTCTATGAGCTGGAGCGGATCGGCGGCAAACGGGCGCTGATCACCATGTGCATCGGCGGCGGGCAGGGCATTGCGCTGGCCATCGAACGGATGAGCTAGGCCCCGAAAACGGCGGGTCGGCATCGCGTCGGTAAAACGACAGTATCGCGACAGTGCCCGTTTTTGCGTTTTTTTAAGACCTGCGCCCTAGTCTGATCGCCAACGAGCGGTAGTGAGGGCTGGCACATGTATGTGGCATTGGGGCATGTCTGGATCGTCCGGTGGCGGGCGGTCGATGGCAAACGGGCGGTCGATCTCGGGCTGACGTTGCTGGCGCTGCCGTTGCTCTGCCCGCTCATCGCGGTGCTGGCGCTGGCAGTCTGGGCGGCGGATGGGCGCGCGCCCTTTCACTGGCAATGGCGGGTCGGGCGCGGTGGTCGGATGTTCCGGCTGTGGAAACTGCGCAGCATGGTGCCGGGGGCCGAAGAACGGCTTGGGCATGTGCTGGCCGGTGATCCGGCGCTGGCGGCGGAATGGCGGCGGCAGGGCAAGCTGCGGCGCGATCCGCGGGTGACGCGGCTTGGCGCGGTGTTGCGGCGCTATGCGCTCGACGAGCTGCCGCAATTTTTCAACGTGTTCTGCGGCGAGATGAGCCTTGTCGGCCCGCGCCCGGTGACCGGGCCGGAGTTCGAGGCGCGTTATCGCGATGCCGATGGCACGGCCTATGCACGGCTGCGACCGGGGCTCACCGGGCTCTGGCAGGTCTATGGGCGCGGCCGGTGCAGCTATGCCGACCGGGTGGCGCTCGACCGCTACTATGCACAGATGCGCGATATGCGGCTCGACCTGGTGATCCTGTGGCGCACCGTGGCGGTGGTGCTGCGCGGCGAGGGCTGGTAGCCGGTGGCGCGTAGACGAGGCCAGGCGAGAGCGGAGGGCGCTCGGATGGCGTTTTGGCGACTGGCCGTGTCGATTGAAGATCGCGCGGCGGGGCATGGGCCGGTTTGGACGAGCGCTGGGGTCGTAGATGGCACGCTGACTGGGGCCGGTGTTTGCGCGATGGGCAATGACCGGTCTGGGCGAACGCAGGGCTGGACGAAGGCTGGGCCGACAGCGGGAGACGCCAAGCCGAGGGGCGCGGCAGTATCTCACTGGCCGAATGCTTCGCCGCTTGCGGGAAGGGATGCCGCTCGACCGGCGCGGCTTGCGAGGACGACTCGCCATAAAATCGACCCTAATGAATGGAGATTGTGCATTTTTCGGCGTAGGTGACGCCATGCCTTATGCCTAGTCGAGCCGCACCCGGACGCGGGCGGCGCGGCCTTTGGCGTCGATCACCGACAGCTCGGAAAAGCCCCGGCTCAGCCCCGGCAGGATCAGCTCGTGCTGGCGTAGCCCGGTGGCGACGGGTCGGCCATTGGCGAGGATGGTGAAGGGCGGGGTGCCGTCGCGCAGCTTGACCGCCAGATCGCCCGCGACGAGGGCGAGCCGCGCGCCGTCGGGGGGAAAGATCAGTTTCGGCGCATCGGGGGCGGGGGCAAAGGCCGCCTCGCGCCCGGTGAAACGGCGCAGCGGCTGCGGCAGGTTGGCGGTGGCCAGCAGCAAGGTCTCGGGCGGCGGCGGCGGCAAGGGCTCGGGCGCGGTGTCGAGCCGTTGATAGGCCTCGAAGAGCAGCGGCGCGGCGAGATCGCCGCCAAAGGCCCCGGGCACCGGCGTGCCATCGGGGCGACCGATCCAGACGCCGATCACATGCCGCCCGTCATAGCCCACAGCCCAGGCGTCGCGGTGGCCATAGGAGGTGCCCGTCTTATAGGCGAGCCGTCCGGGCGGCGCGCCCGGCGGCGGCGCGAGCGAGGCGAGGATATGCCCGACCTGCCAGGCGGCGGCGGGGCTGATGACCTGGCGCTGTGGCACGTCGGGCGCGACACCCTGGTGCCAATGGAGCGGCACGGTCTGGCCGCCCTGGGCCAGCATGGCGTAGAGCCGGGTGAGATCCATCAGGCTCACCCCGACGCCGCCGAGACCGACGGCGAGGCCCGGCTGATCGCCGGGCAGGGCGGGGCGCATGCCGCTCTGGCGCATGGCGGACATGAGATGGGCCGGGCCGATCTCATCGAGCAAGAGCGCCACGGGGATGTTGAGCGATTGGCGCAGCGCCTCGGCGATGGTGACCTCGCCGCGAAACTGACCGTCGAAATTCTGGGGCGCATAGCGGCCAAAGGCCACCGGCCGATCGGCGATGAGCGTTTGCGGATGGGCGAGGCCGCGGTCGAATCCCATGGCGTAGATCAGCGGTTTGAGCGTCGAGCCGGGCGAGCGCAGCGCCTGTGTCATGTCGACATAGCCCTGATGCGCGTCGCCGCTGGCATAGCTCGCCGAGCCCACCGCGCCGAGCAGTTCGCCCGTCTGGTGATCGGCGACGACCATGGCGAGGGACACGCTCGGCGGCAGGTCGCGCAGGGCGTTGCGCGCGAGGGTCTCGAGCCGCGATTGCAGCCCTGCGTCTAGGGTCAGGTGATGCCGCGTGGTGAGCGGATCAAGGGCGCGCGCCCGGTCCGACAGATGCGGCGCGAGGGCAGGAAAATCGCGACGTTGGGCGGGAACAGGGTCGAAAAGAGCCGCCTGAGCTTCGGGCTTGGGCAGGGTTCCGGCGCCGGTCATCCGCTCCAGCACCCGGTCGCGGGCGGTACGGGCGGTTTCGGGATGGCGGTCGGGGCGGCGGGCCTCAGGCGATTGCGGCAGGGCCACGAGCAGTGCGGCTTCGGCCGGGGTGAGCCGGGCGGGTTCCTTGCCGAACCAGCTCAGCGTTGCGGCGCGGATGCCTTCGATATTGCCGCCATAGGGCGCGTGGGTCAGGTAGAGCCCGAGGATCTGCCGTTTCGTCAGGCGGCGTTCAAGGGCGAGCGCGAGGCGCATCTGGCGCAGTTTGCCGGACCATTGGCCGGTGCCGCTATCCTCGAGGAGCCGTGCCACCTGCATCGTCAGGGTCGAGCTGCCCGAGACCACGCGGCCATGGCGCAGCGCCTGCCCTCCGGCACGGAGCATGGCGAGAAAATCGACCCCAACATGGCGGAAAAAGCGTTTGTCCTCGTAAGCGATCAGCATGTCGAGATAGCGCGGATCGACCTCTTCGGGGCTGACAGCGAGCCGCCAGCGCCCGTCATCGACCGTATAGACGCGCAGCATCTCGCCCGCGCGGTCGCGGATTTCGACCGAGGTTTCCGCGACGAGCGGCGGCAGGTCGGTGCGGTCGATCCAGAGGTCGATGCCGTCGCGGGCCAGCCCCCCGGCCAAGAGCAGGGCGACGGCGAGGAGGGGCGTCCTAGCGCGCATCGGAGGGGTGTGCGCCCGTCATGGCGCGGTGACCATGACCCGGCCCGTGTCGCTATGGGCGCGGTATTCGGGGCGGTACATGTCCTCGACCGTGGCAGCGGGGTGGTGGAAGCTGCCCGGGGTGACCGCGCGGACCATATAGGCGAGGCGGAAGGGGGCGCTGCCGCTCCAGTTCACCGCGGCGAGGAACCGGTCCGAGCGATATTCGGCGGTCTCGGTGGGGGCGCTTTGCAGCCAGTCGAGCCCGTTCGCCTGACCCGAGCGCAGGAGGTTCGGGTTGTCGATCTCGAGCCCGGCGGGGAGCGGGTCGTCCACCATCAGCCGCCCGGCGGTTTCGCCTGCCGGGGTGATCGTCAGCACCGCCACCAGCCGGGTGCCGGTGGCAACCGCGTCGAGGGTCGCGGGCTGGCCGTCGGTGGTGAAGTAGCTGCGGGCGATCTGATAGCCATAGCCGCCAGCGGGCTCGGGGATCTCCGGCACGCCGATCGTCGTGAGCGTGACCTGCGTGTCGCTGTTGCCGGTGTTGGCGATGGTCTGTGGCGCCATGGTGTCGGCCTCGAGCAGGCGGACCAGTGCGCCGGTGACCGCGTCGCCATTGAGGGTGAGCCCGGCGCGCGTCGGATCGTCGATCAGCGCATGGGCGGCGAGGAGCGTCCAGCTCTGTTCCTGGGTCGACATATGCGGGCCGGTCTGGCCGAGCGTGGCGGAGAGCTCGGAGAGCCCGCCCACCGTGCTGCCCGCCTCATGCATGAGCGCCACGACCCCGGCCCGGTCGCGGGCATGGGTGCCGTAATCGGCGCGCCAGAGCTGTGCTTCGCGGCGCGTGGCCTCCTGGGCGATGCGGGTCATGGCCTGGGCGAAGATCCGGTCGGCGCGGGTCTGATCGCCGTAGGAGGCGAGGGCCGCGCCGAGCTGGGCCAGCGCCAGAGGGGTGGCGAAAGCATCGGATTTCACGTCGGCATAGTAGCGCAGATCGCCCATCTTGGCGGCGCCTTCGCGGGCGAGCACCATCAGCGCATAGGCGATGTCTTCGCCGCCATCGTCGAACTCGGGGGCGTAGTTCACCCGGTTGCGCAGATTGTCCATCGCCATGGTGAAGGCGCGGTCGGGGATCGCATGACCGGCGGCGCGGGCGCGGGAGAGGAAATCGCCGACATAGGCATCGAGCCAGAAATCACCTGACTCAGCCCGCCAGAGGCCGAAGGCCCCGTTCGAGCTCTGCCGGGTCAGCACGCGGGTGATGGCGGCGTCGATGCTGGCGGTGATCTGAGCCTCGGTGCCGAGATCGAGCGCTTGGGCCACCTGGTTGAAGTAAAGCAGCGGCATCGCCCGTGACGTCACCTGTTCGGTGCAGCCATAGGGGTAGCGGTCGAGCGATTGGAGCAGCGCTGGCGCGTTCATCTGGGCCAGCGGTCCGGCGGAGAGCACGGCCTGCCCGCTGCCGGGGTGGAAGCCGGTGAAGATGTCGGGGCCGAGCGTCAGGCTCTGACCGGCGGCGAGGGCAATCTGACGGGTGGCCGAGATCGCGGGATCGTTGCGGCGCACCGGCAGGGTCAGCGTCTTGACCAGATCCTGACCGTCGGGCGTGGTCAGTGTCACAGTGATCACATGATCGCCCTCGGCCCCGGCGGTGAGCGGCAGCGACAGGCTCTGCTGGCCCGCCTCGGCGAGGGTCACGGTGGCGGGCACATCGCCCAGCGCGACACCGTCGGAGGCGACGCGAAGCTGCATCTCGCCTGCCGGGCCTTCGGTGTGGATCAGCTCGAGCAGCATCCGCGCCCGGTCGCCCGGGGCGAGGAAGCGGGGCAGCGAGGCGCTCAGCACCACCGGATCGCGGACGATCACATCGGCCTCGGCCGCGCCCACGGCGCGGGGCGTCCAGGCGATGGCCATGAGCCGCACGGTGCCGTTGAAATCGGGCAGATCAAAGCTTGCCTCGGCGGTGCCATCGGGGCCGAGCGCCAGCGGGCCGGTGAAATAGGCGACGAGTTCCTCGGTGGGCGGCGGGGCCTCGCGGCTCAGCCCATTGGCGGCGTCGCCGCCGGACCGAACGCGGCCTGCGGCACCGTTCATCCCGTCGATGAGACGGCCATAGAGATCGCGGATCTCGACGCCAAGACGGCGCTGGCCGAAGTAATGCCCTTGGGGATCGGGGCTGTCGAAGCCGGTGAGATTAAGAATGCCGAGATCGACGGCGGCGAGGGTGACAAAGCCCGTGTCCTGCGCGCCGAGACCCTCGACCGCGACCTTGGCGGTGAGCGGCCCGCGCGGTGCGGATTGGGCGGGGGTGTCGATGCGCACCGAGAGCGCCTTGTCGCCCGGATCGATGCTGGCATGGCTCAGCCCGAGAGCGCGGGCCGGGTTCTGACCGGCGGCAACATCCATCGGCCGGATCACCTGCGCGGTGACATAGGCCCCGGTGCCCCAATCGTCGGTGACGGGCAGGGTGATGATGTTTTCGCCTTCGCTCACCGGGACCGCCTGCATGTCGATGACGCGATGCGACATCACGGTGACGAGCGCGGTGCCCGCAAAGCGCGGCACGAGGCGCAGGGTCGCGGTGTCGCCGGGGCGATAGCCGGGCTTGTCGAGCGACAGTTCGAGCGTGTCGGGCGTTTCGCTGGCATCCGCCGGGGCGTACCAGCCTGCATAGAAATCCTCGGAGGCCGAGACATAGTCGGCACCTTCGCCGGTTTCGACGATCAGCTCATACTGGCCCCATTCCACCGGGGCGGAGATCACCAGCGGGTCGGCCCCGCTCTGGCCTTCGCCGGTGGCGACACGGGCGCGGGTCGTGATCGGCTCCCAGTTCCAGTTGCCATATTGCTGATACCATTGGTAGCGGGTGGTCACGCGGTTGAGCGTCCAGCGCAGAGGCGCGTCCCGGCGGGCGAGATCCGAGCCGAGGGCGATCACCTCGAAACGCGCGGTGCTGCCTTCGGGGGCGACGCCGTCAAAGCCGGGCTTGATCCCCAGAATGGTGCCCGAGGGCGCGAGGCGGTGGGTCATCACCCGTTCGACGGGGCGGCCCGAGCCTTCCTTGACGCTGGTGATGAACTCGGCCTCATAGGGGCGGTCGGTGATCTCGGAGGTGGGCAGATCGAGCGTGGCCTGCATCCGGCCCTGGGCGTCGGCGGGACCGGCGTCAAAATAGCTCGATCCCGGATAGGCGCGGGCGTCGTGGCGGCCAAAGACATAGCCCGGCGCGCTGTCGATCTGACGCAGCGGTTTGAGCCGGACGGAGCCTTCGGCGAGAAGCCCGGCCCCCGGCGCGCCGAAGAGATAGCGCGCGTCGATGGTGAGCGTGGTGCTGTCGCCGGGGCGCAGCGGGGTGTCGGGCAGGCTTTGGGTGAAGTCGATCCGCTCGGGCAGGAAATCCTCGACCAGGAGGCTCTGGCTTGCCAGCGGCGGGGCGTCGACATCGGCCTTGATCTCGAGCCGCCAGGTGCCGCGCGGTGCGGTGCTGCCGATGGGCAGGGTGAAGACATGGCCGCCGGCGCGGTCCTCGGCCGAGACATGGCGGCTATATTCCACCCCATCGGGGCGCGACAGGATCGCGGTGAGCGGCAGGCCGGGCAGCGCCTGTGCCTGCGCATCGCGGGCCAGCGCCGTGGCATGGATCACCTCGCCCGCGCGATAGGCGCCACGGTCGGTGGCGAGGAACAGGTCGATCGGGCCGGCGGGCGCGCGGCCCTCGACGCCGCGATCCGAGAGATCGAAGGCGGGATCGGTGAGCGGCAGGAAGGCGAAATCCTCTTCGCCGTTGCGGGCCATGACCATGGCGGGGGCGGCCCCGTCGGTGCCCCGGGTCAGGCCGGGATCAAAGAGCGCATGGCCCGCCGCATCGGTGGTGGCGCGGCCCAGCTCGCGGTTGGAGCGTGACAGCAAGGTCAGTTCGATCCCGTCGAGCGCTGCGGCATCCGAGAGACCACGGGCAAAGACATGCAGCCCCTCGGTGCCCTTGAGCGTGGTGAGGCCGAGATCGGTCAGCACGAACCATTGGGTGGCACCCGGATCGTCATAGAGCGGCACGCCCTCGATGCTCGCATGCAGCGTGTAGATGCCGGGAGCCATATCGGCCAGCACCTCGCCCAGCGGCAGGCGGGTGGTCATGGTCTGGTTGAGCGTATTTTCGACCTCGCCTGTGCCGGTCCAGACCTCTTCGGCGATCTCGGAGGTGAAATCCTTGATCTCGTACTCGGCCAGCGGGCGGCCGAAATACTCTTGCTGCATGGTGCGCAGCAGGTTGCGGTCGGAGACCCGGTGCAGGCTCAGTTTCACCTCGTCGAGATTGACGGTCTCGATCGGCAGCGCGGCCTCGGCGGCGCGGGGCAGCACATAGGCGCGGCCCGGAAAGCTCAGCTTGGGCGAGCGGTCGCGGACATAGAGGCTCAGCTCGGTGTCGCGCACGAGGCTCTCGCCGCTCTCAGAGGGCAGGCCCTTGCGCAGGGTGATCGTGTAGCGCGCGCCATGTTCGACGCCATCGATGCAGAGCTGATTGCCGTCGGCCTCGACCGCGAGACCCGGATCGGGCAGGCGCAGGAAGGTGGCGTAATCCACCCCGGCCTTGGCCAGCGGCTCCGAGAACTCGGCGCAGATGCGCGGCGCGGCGCTCTCGTTATCGGCGCGATGTTCGGTGACGCGGAAGCCGTATTTGCCGACCAGACGGTCGAGCGCGCTCATCACGTCCTGACGCGGCTGGATCGCCTCGGCAAGGCGCATGGCATGGAGCGCGTTGCGCCCCTGCCCGTCACGTTCGAGCGCCTCGGCCAGCAGCATCAGCGACGAGACCTGCGCCCCGTCAGAGGCCGCGCGCAGATAGCCATTGGTGGCGGCATAGACGGCGCGGGTGATGTATTTGTTGCGCTCGCTGCGGTTGGCCTCGGCAATGGCGAGCGACAGGCGGGCGTAATCGGCCCATTGATCGGCGGCATCGCTCAGCGACAGGGCGGCACCGGTCCAGCGCAGCGCGTTTTGCAGATCGCCCCCGGCCTCGCGGTCGCGGGCGGCGTCGAGCAGCGTCACCTCGTCCCAATCGCCGGCGGGGTGCAGGCTTCCGATGCGCAGGGCGAGATCATAGGATTTGTCGAGCGCGTAATCGGTCATGAAGCCGAGATCGGCGCGGCGGGTCGTGGCCCAGCCGAGCACGCGCGGATCGGTGTCGAGCACCCGGGCGGAATAGGCGCCATCATAGGGGGTTTCATCCGAGACGGCGGATTTCGGGAAACAGGCGCGGGATTTGGTGTTGTAGGTGAAGGCCCGGCAGGCGGCATTGCCGAAACAGGCGCTGCGGCAGCTGTCATAGCTGGTGTCGAAGATGGCCTGCAGATCGGCGCCGTAGAAATCCATATTGGCGGTCACCACAAAGCGCCGGTCGGGCACGGGCCTGTCCTGTGCCGCCGCGCCATGGCCGAGGCCGAGGGTCAAAGAGAAAGCGAGAAAAGCAATAAATCGGCGGAGCATGACACCCTCCTGCGTCCTGAGAATAGGCGCATGGTGGCATGGGCGGGGTTTGCTGGCAATGATTCCGACCCGCCTAAAAATTAGCGGGCGGGTTTGGCGAAAACGCCCATGACCGCGCGTCTGGCAACGATTTGTTCACCCCGCTCTGGCAGTCTGTGTCGCATGGACATGCCACGGTTGAGAAAGGGGACGACGGGGATGGGCCTTGTGGCGAAGCTCACCCAGGAACGTCGCGCGCGGCTGGCGGCGGAGCGTCTGCTGGAACAGAAACAGGCCGAGCTTTTTGCCGCGAACCGGCAGCTTGGCAAACATGCGCGCGCCCTGTCGGAAGAGATCGTCGAGACCCGCGAGCGGGTGCGCAGCATCGAGGATGAGAACGCGCGGGTGCGCGATGAGCTCAGCAGCGCCAACGACCGCATTCAGCTCGTCGAGCGGCGGCTCTGGCAATCGATCGAGACAATCCCCGACGGGTTTGCGCTCTTTGACGAGGATGGCCGGCTGGTGATGGCGAACCGGGCCTATCTCTTGCCGTTTGACGGGCTGACGGCGGTCGGGCCGGGGGTGTCCTATATGGAGATGCTGCAATTCTGCACCGAGGAGGGCATCGTCGATATCGGCGACATGGCCCCTGCGGCCTGGCGCGAATATATGCGCGAACGCTGGCAGAGCGATGCGCCCGGGCCGCGTATCGTCCGGCTCTGGAATGGGCGGGCGATCCGCCTATTGGATCAACGCGCGCCTTCGGGGGATATGGTGAGCCTCGCGCTCGATATCACGGCGGAGGTGCGCAGCAAGGAGGTGCTGCGCCGCGCCAAACACCGGGCCGAGGCGGCGAGCCGCGCGAAATCCGCCTTCCTCGCGAATATGAGCCATGAGATCCGCACGCCGATGAACGGGGTGATGGGCATGGCCGATCTGCTGCGCGAGACCGATCTCGACGAGGATCAGGCGCTCTATGCGACGACGATCCGCAATTCCGCCGAGGCGCTGTTGGGGATCATCAATGACGTGCTCGATTATTCCAAGGTCGAGGCGGATCGGCTCAGCCTGCAGCTCGACGGGTTCGATCTCGAACGCTGCCTGCATGAGATCATCCTGCTGATGCAGCCCAAGGCGCGCGACCAGGGGGTCGATGTCTGGCTCGATTACGATCTTTTCCTGCCGACGCGGCTGCGCGGCGATGGCGGGCGCATTCGGCAGGTGCTCACCAATCTGATCGGCAATGCGGTGAAATTTACCCCCGAGGGCCATGTTCTAATCCGGGTGGTGGGGGTGAGTGCCGAGGGCCGGGCCGAAATCCATGTGACGGTGGAGGACACCGGCATCGGCATTGCGCCCGACAAGATCGGCCATGTGTTTGGCGAGTTCAATCAGGTCGAAGAGGCGCAGAACCGGCGGTTCGAGGGCACCGGGCTTGGCCTTGCCATCGCGCAGAAGCTGATCCGGCTGATGGGCGGTGAAATCTGGGTCGAATCGGCGCCGGGGCAGGGCTCGGTCTTTGGGTTTACCATCACGCTCGACATCGAGGAGCCGCAGGGCCAAGAGCCCTGCCGCCTGCCTGAGGGGCTGCGGCAGGTCGTTGTGGCGGGGCGGCCCGAGGGGGCGCGGATGATCTTGGAGCGGCAATTGGCGCAGCTCGGGCTGGCAGTGCAGAGCTGTCATGGCGCGGAGGCTTTGGCGGATGCGCTGGGGGCGGGCGGCGATCTCGTGATCGTCATCCATGAGGGCGAGGCCTGGACCGATCGGGCGCTAAGGAAATTGCCGCCGGATCTGCCGGTGATCGTGATGGCCGCGTCGCGGGGCGCCTGGACCGGGACGCGCGGGCAGCTGTTGCAGATGCCGGTGGCGCGGCATGAGCTCTGCGCCGCGCTGGGGCGGGTCGGACAGGCGGTCGGGCAGGTGGAGCCGGAAAAGACAGTGCCCCAACGTGTCGAGCCGCCGCCAAAACCAGAGCCTGTTTCACCGCAATTGCGCAAATTGCGGGTGCTGGCGGCCGAGGACAACCGGACCAACAGGCTGGTGTTTGAAAAGATGGTGAAGGCGCTCGCGATCGAGCTGCGCTTTGCCGAGAACGGGCGCGAGGCGGTGGCGGGCTATGCCGCCTTTGAGCCCGATATCATTTTCATGGATATTTCCATGCCCGAGATGGATGGCAAGGAGGCAAGCCGCGCCATCCGCCGCCATGAGGGCCATGGCGCGCATGTGCCCATCGTGGCGATGACCGCCCATGCGATGCAGGGGGATGAGGCGGATATTCGGGCGGCGGGGATCGATCACTACCTGACGAAACCGCTGCGCAAGCCCGAGCTGATCGCGCGAATGGCCGCGGCGGTGGGGCCGGGCATCGCGCCGATCGAGCCGGAGGCGGCGATCAGCCCGGACGGGTGAAGACCATCTCGTCCTCGGAAGAGAGATCGGCGCGGTAGCCATAGCCACCGGCGTCGAATTCCTTGAGCGCGTCGGGGTCGGTCAGACGGCGTTCGATCACATAGCGGGCCATGGCGCCGCGGGCGCGTTTGGCGTGGAAGCTGACGATCTTGGCCTGGCCGTCCTTATCCTCTTTGAAGACCGGGGTGATGACCCGCAGCGAGAGCGCCGCGCGGTCGACCGCGCCGAAATATTCCTGGCTCGCGCAGTTGAGCAGGATGCTCGAGCCGAGCGTTTCGGCCTGGGCGTTGAGTGCCTGCGAAATCCGGCTGCCCCAGTAATCATAGAGCGATTTGCCCTGCGGCGTCGCGAGGCGGCTGCCCATCTCGAGCCGGTAGGGTTCGATCATGTCGAGCGGCCGCAACACGCCGTAAAGCCCCGAGAGAATGCGCAGGTGATCCTGTGCCCAGGCCAAGGCGTCGGCGTCGAGCGTGCGCGCCTCGAGCCCCTGATAGGTGTCGCCGGCAAAGGCCATCACCGCCTGTTTCGTCTCCATCGCGCCGAAATTCGCGAAACGGTCGGCGTTGAGCCGGGCGAGGTTTTCGCTGATCTTCATGAGCTTTTGCAGCCCCGCCACCCCGAGACCATTGGCATAGCCGGCCAGTTCCTCGGCCTCGGCGCGGAAATCCGGGCGGCTCTGGTCGAGGTCATGGGTGGGCTCCATATCGAGCTTTTTCGCGGGCGAGACGGTGATGAGCATGGTCGGTTTCCCAAAGTGTCTGGTGGCAGTGGTCTAGTCGGCCTCGGCGAGCACGTCCAGAAAGGCGGGGCCGAAGCGTTCGGCGCGTTTTTCGCCAAGAATGCGGGCTATGCCTTCGCCGTCGCGGGGCCGGGTGGTGGCGATCTTGGCGAGCAGGGAGGCCGAGCAGCTCAGCGGTTTGTCGGTGCCATTTTGGCCGTGTTTGAGACTGTTTTGCGCGTCTTGCAGCCGGTCAAAGAGCGACCCGGCGGGGCGACCGGCCAGCTTGCGGCGCTGCGGGTGGATGGCGTCGCCCGCGCCCGTGATCACCGCGAGAAAGGCCGCGCCATATTGGTCGAGCTTCTTGGCGCCGACCCCGGTGATCCCGGCCATGGCATCGAGATTGGCGGGCCGGGTCTGGGCCATTTCGATCAGGGTGCGGTCGTTGAAGACGATATAGGGCGGCACATTGGCGGCTTCGGCCAGGG
Organism: Roseovarius nubinhibens ISM; assembly: GCF_000152625.1. Taxonomy (GTDB): domain Bacteria; phylum Pseudomonadota; class Alphaproteobacteria; order Rhodobacterales; family Rhodobacteraceae; genus Roseovarius; species Roseovarius nubinhibens. The sequence continues at coordinate 1,428,787 of NZ_CH724156.1, forward strand.
CGCGGCGCTTGGCCTTGAGCGCCGAGAGCAGCGGCGCGTCCTCGTCGGAGACCAGCGCGCGGGGCGCGGGGCGGCGGGATTTCGATTTGAGCGTGTCGCGGCGCAGGGTCACCCCCTCTTCGCCGCGCAGGACGGGGCGGGCGGCCTCGGTCATGCGCAGCGCGCCATGGCGTTCGGGATCGGGGCGGACGAGGTCGAGCCCCATCATCTGCCGGAAAATCCCCTGCCATTCGGGGCGCGGCAGGTCGCGGCCGACGCCAAAGGTCGGCAGCCCGTCATGACCGCGGGCGCGGATTTTCTCGGTCGGATTGCCGAGCAGCACGTCGATCACATGCTGGGTGCCGAAATACTCGCCGGTGCGCAGGATGGCCGAGAGCGCCTTGCGCACGGCCTCGGTCCCGTCGAAGAGCTGGGGCGGGGTGTCGCAGAGATCGCAATTGCCGCAAACAGTCTCTGTTTCACCGAAATACTGCAAAAGCGTGGCGCGGCGGCACTGTTGGGCCTCGGCCAGACCCAGGAGCGCGTTGAGCCGGGCGTGATCGGCCATGCGGCGTTCCGGGGGGGCGAGGCCTTCGTCGATCTGAGAGCGGCGCAGGCGGATGTCGTCGGGGCCGAAGAGCGTCAGCGTCTCGGCGGGGGCGCCATCGCGCCCGGCGCGGCCGATCTCCTGATAGTAGGCCTCGATGGATTTCGGCAGATCGGCATGGGCGACCCAGCGGATGTCGGGCTTGTCCACCCCCATGCCAAAGGCGACGGTGGCGACGACGATCAGCTCGTCCTCGGTGTTGAACCGGTGTTCGACATGGCGGCGGGCGTCGGGCTCCATCCCGCCGTGATAGGCCACGGCGTTATGGCCGCCCTCGCCGAGCGCGCGGGCCAGCGTTTCGGTCTTGGCGCGGGTGCCGCAATAGACGATGCCGCATTGGCCTTTGCGGGCGCTGGCGAACTCCATGATCTGGCGGCGCGGGCCGTCCTTGGGGGCGAAGGCGAGGTGAATGTTGGGGCGGTCGAACCCGTGCAGGAAGCTCACCGGTGGGGTGCCGTCAAAGAGCTTTTGCACGATCTCGTCGCGGGTTTCGGCATCGGCGGTGGCTGTGAAGGCGGCGAGCGGCACGCCGAGCGCGCGGCGCAATTCGCCGATGCGCAGGTAATCGGGGCGGAAATCATGGCCCCATTGGCTCACGCAATGGGCCTCGTCGACGGCGATGAGCGACACGCCGATGCGGCGCAGCATGCCCATGGCCGAGCCCGCCGCGAGCCGTTCCGGCGCGATATAGAGCAGTTTGAGCCGGCCCTCGGAGAGCGCGTCCCAGACGGCGGCGGTCTCTTCTTCGGTGTTGCCGGAGGTGAGCGCCCCGGCCTCGACCCCAGCGGCGCGAAGCGCGCGGACCTGATCGCGCATCAGCGCGATGAGCGGCGAGATCACCACGGTCACCCCGTCGCGCAGCAGGGCGGGCAGTTGATAGCAGAGCGATTTGCCGCCGCCGGTGGGCATGATGGCGAGCACGTTTTCACCGCCGCTGACCGCCTCTACGATCTCTTCCTGACCGGGGCGGAAGGCGTCGAATCCGAAAACGTCGCGCAAAAGCGTGGCGGGATGGCCGGGCATGGCGATTGGACCTGCAAGATGTTGTGGTTCTGCTCTTGCAGGGACTTTTTCATATCAAGATAGGGTAGGCAAGGGGCGCGGGCGTCGCGGCCCCCCCGGACCGATCAGGCGAAGCCGAAGATCACTGGCAGGATATAGGCCTGAAGCGAGATCACGATGAGGAAGGCCACCAGCGGCGCGAGATCGAGCGGCCGCGTGTCGGGCAGGATGCGGCGCAGCGGGCCGTAGATCGGTTCGAGAATGCGGTTCAGCCCGTACCAGATCTGCGCGACGAACTGTTGATGCAGGTTGAGCACCTGAAAGTTGATCAGCCAGCTCATGATGACATGGATCAGGATCACCCAGTACACGACGGACAGGATAAGTTGCAAAGGTCCGTAAATCGCCAGCATGTCATTTCCTCTTAGGATCAATCGCCCCAGAGGTAAGGCGCAGGATGGCAAAGCGCAAGACTGACGCGCGGTCGCGGTTGACCTTTGCGTAAAGCAGCGCCATCTGCGGGGCGAAGGAGACCGCCCATGTACCCTGTCCCACGCCTGTTCTGGCAGATGTTCAAACATCGCAAGGATGCGCGCCTGCCGCTGACCGGCACGCATGTCTCGCATCATTATTGCCTGCCTTGGGATCTCGACCTGTGGTGGGAGCTCAACAATGGTCGCACGCTCACCCTGTTTGACATGGGGCGTATCCCGCTGGCGGGGCGCACCGGGCTTACCAAGATCTTGATGAAGAACCGCTGGGGCCTGACGATTGCCGGATCGATGGTGCGCTATCGCCGCCGCGTGCGGATGTTCGACAAGGTCGAGATCCGCAGTCGCGCGCTCTGCTGGGATCAGCGGTTTGTCTATCTCGAACAATCCATGTGGAAATCCAATGGCGAGTGTTCGAGCCATGTGATCTATCGCAGCGCGATCACCGATAAATCCGGCATCATCCCCCCCGAAAAGGTGATTGCCGCCCTGGGCGCGCCGCTCGAGAGTCCGCCGATGCCCGAGTGGGTCAAGGCCTGGGTCGCCGCCGAGGATCAGCGTCCCTGGCCGCCGATGCAGGACACCTTCGCGGGCTAAGGCCTGCACAACAATCGCTTGCCCCCCGGCCCGCCGCCCTGTCATATCGGGGGCAACGGGTAGCGAGGGGCAGGCATGGGCGAGATTTCCGCGAAGAAACGCATCTGGGGCTGGTTTTTCTTTGACTGGGCCAGCCAGCCTTATCACACGCTGCTTGTCACCTTTGTCTTTGGACCGTTCTTTGCCTCGGTCGCGACCGGGCATTTCGCGGCGCAGGGTCTCGACGAGATGGCCGCCGATGCGCAGGCGCAGAGCCTGTGGTCGGCCTGTCTCACCATCACCGGGCTGATCATCGGGTTTGGCGCGCCGGTGCTCGGGGCGATGGCGGATACGGCGGGCAAGCGGCTGCCCTGGATCGCGGGGTTTTCGGTGCTCTATGTGCTCGGCTCGGCGGGCATCTGGTGGATGCAGCCGGACGGGTCGAACCTCTATTGGGGGCTGATCACCTTTGGCATCGGGTTTATCGGCGCGGAATATGCGCTCATCTTTATCAATGCGCAGCTGCCCTCGCTCGGGACGCGCGAGGAGGTCGGCAAGATCTCTGGCTCGGGCTTTGCCTTTGGCTATGCCGGCGGGCTGACCGCGCTGATCCTCATGCTGGTGTTTTTCCTCGAGCAACCGAATGGCAAGACGCTTGTCGGGCTCGATCCGGCGCTAGGGCTCGATCCGGCGCTGCGCGAGGGCGCGCGGTTTGTCGGCCCCTTTGTGGCCATTTGGTTTGCGCTCTTCATGGTGCCCTATTTCCTGTGGGTGCGGGACCGGCCCGCGGCGCGGCGGGGCCGGGGCATGGGCGATGCGCTGCGCCTGTTGGGCCGGTCGGTGGCCAATCTGCGCCATCGCCTCAGCCTCAGCGCCTATCTCGGGTCGTCGATGCTCTATCGTGATGCGCTCAACGGGCTCTATGGGTTCGGCGGGACCTATGCGCTCTTGGTGCTGAACTGGAGCATCGTGCAGGTGGGGGTGTTCGGCATCATCGGGGCCTTTGCGGCGGCGGTGTTTTCCTGGGTCGGCGGGCGGCTCGATTCGCGGCTCGGGCCAAAGCCGGTGATCATCGGGTCGATCCTTGGGCTGATGGCGGTCTGTGTGGTGGTGGTCAGCATGAACCGCGAACAGATCCTGTGGATCCCGATCGCCGAGGGCAGTGTGCTGCCGGATCGGGTGTTCCTGTTTTGCGGGGTGCTGATCGGCGGTTTGGGCGGGGTGCTGCAATCGGCGAGCCGGTCGCTCATGGTGCGTCATACGGACCCCGAGGCACCGACCGAGAGCTTTGGTCTCTATGGGCTTTCGGGGCGGGCGACGGCGTTTCTGGCCCCGGCGCTGGTGTGGCTGGTGACCGAAATGAGCGGGAATGCGCGGATCGGTATTACGCCGGTAATTGGGCTTTTCCTCGTCGGTCTGCTGCTGTTACGCTGGGTGCGAGCAGAGGGGGACCAGACCATATGATCCGTGCTATTTTATTTGGTATTTCAATGGCCTTGGCCAGCGGCGGCCCGGGCTTTTCACAGAGCATTCCGAGCAATATGCAAGGCGTCGAGGCCAAGCGGCTCTTTGGCGCGAAGACCTCGGGGTCGAAGCAGCGGGCGCAGCCCTTTGGCGGCTATTCCAAGGGCTGTCTGGCGGGCGGCGTGCAGCTGCCCGAGACCGGGCCGACCTGGCAGGCGATGCGGCTCAGCCGCAACCGCAACTGGGGGCATCCCGAGCTTTTGAACTATCTCATCGGCCTGTCGCAGAAGGCCGCGCAGCAGCCCGGTTGGGCCGGGATCTATATCGGCGATCTGAGCCAGCCGCGTGGCGGGCCGATGCTCACCGGGCATCGCAGCCACCAGATCGGGCTCGATGCCGATATCTGGATGCTGCCGCCGAAGCGGCTCAACCTGAGCCGGGCCGAGCGCGAGAGCCTGTCGTCAATTTCGATGCGCCGGGCCAATGGGGCCTATGTCAACGACCGCTGGACCCGTCAGCATCACGAGGTGATGAAGGCGGCGGCGCAGGACCCGCGGGTGGCGCGCATCTTTGTTTTTCCGGGGGCCAAGGTGCAGATGTGCCGCGATGAAAAGGGCGACAAGAGCTGGCTGCGCAAGATCCGGCCGTGGTGGGGGCATCACTATCATTTCCATGTCCGGCTCAAATGTCCGAGCGGCATGCGCGGCTGTGTCGATCAAGCGCCCCCGCCCGCAGGCGATGGCTGCAAGGATGCGGAACAATGGGTGCGCAACATCCTCAACCCGCCGCCGCCCGACCCGAATGCGCCCAAGCCGAAACCGCGGCGCGAGCTGACCATGGCCAACCTGCCAGAGCAATGCGTCGGCGTGTTGCAGTCGCGCTAAACCGAGGTTTGCAAGCCTGATTGACGAATGGGCAGCGGAGGGCTAAACCCCCGCTGCCCTTGTCTGTTTTGCATGTGTGTGAGGGCCAAGTCTCCGCAACCTTGACGAAAACGGATCAACGATGAAACTTTTCCCGGGCGTGATCGCCATGGCCGCCATTGTGGTGGCCTCGAATATTCTTGTGCAATTTCTGCTGCTCGACGGGCTCCTGACCTGGGGCGCGTTCAGCTATCCGCTGGCCTTTCTGGTCACCGATGTGATGAACCGCATTTACGGGCCAAAGGCGGCGCGGCAGGTGGTTCTTGTCGGATTTGTCGTGGGCATCGTCAGCAGCCTGATCGGCACGCAAATCATCCTCGAGCATGGGCCGGCAGTGTCGCTGCGGGTGGCGATCGGATCGGCCACGGCGTTCCTCGTGGCGCAGCTTCTCGATATCGCGGTGTTCGACCGGCTGCGCGGCGGCAAATGGTGGCGGGCGCCGCTGGCCTCGACGGTGATCGGGTCGAGCGTCGATACGCTGTTGTTTTTCACCATCTCCTTTGCCGCATGGATCACCATTTTCGGGGCGGCGGCGGATGCCGATGTGAGCTGGGCCTGGCAGGGCGCGCCGCTCTTGCTCATCGGTCCCGAAGCGCCGCTCTGGGTGACCTTGATGCTGGCGGATTGGGTGCTCAAACTCCTTATCGGGCTGCTCGCCCTGATACCGTTTCGACTCATCGTCACCAAGGTTTCACAAAATATGGTGTGAAAAATTTTGACTTTAGCGAAATCTGTGGCAGTCTCCTAGATATGGATAACAGCCAGAAAGGAGGTGCCAATGATTATTGGGAAACAGGAGCAGCTGGTTAAGGATACGAGCGGGGTATTGGTTTAGAAGGCAGCCCTTCTATATCGAGCCTGGTTCCAGGTGCCTTTTACGGACCTGCTTACCACCTCCGATTCTCGAGGCGGGCCCCCTAAGGGGGCTCGTTCCGTTTTGACCCCCTGTCTGCTAGACCCTGCGCCATGCTGTATGTGACCGACGACATTTCGATAGAAGACTGGGAGCTGACAGAGCAATTTGTCCGGTCGAGCGGTCCCGGCGGGCAGAATGTGAACAAGGTCTCGACCGCGGTCGAGCTTCGGTTCGAGGCGGAACGCTCGCCCAACCTGCCCGATCCGGTGAAACGGCGGCTCAAGCGGCTGGCGGGGCGGCGCTGGACCGATGCGGGGACATTGGTCATCCAATGCGAGGAGACCCGCAGCCAGGCCCGCAATCGCGAGATCGCCCGGCAGCGTCTTGCCGAGTTGATCGCCAAGGCGGCGGTGAAACCCAAGCGGCGGATCCCGACGCGGCCGACGCTTGGATCGAAGAAACGGCGTCTCAAAGCCAAGAAAACGCGCGGCGAGGTCAAATCGCTGCGCGGCAAGGTCGATCCCGACGTCTAGCCGGGCTGATAATGTAACGTAAAATTTTGTAGCGTCTGTTTGACTGCCTATATATTCCCAGCGCAGCGGCGCGCATAAGGTTTGATATGACGAACACGGTTTATAAGGGCGATCTGCCCGATGATCTGGATCTCGGTCCCATCGTGGCGATTGATTGCGAAACCATGGGATTGCTGCCGCATCGCGACCGGCTCTGTGTTGTGCAGCTCTCGGGGGGCGATGGCCATGCGCATCTGGTGCAGGTGGCCAAGGGGCAGCGCACGGCGCCGAACCTCGTCCGGCTGTTGGAAAATCCCGATGTGCTCAAGCTGTTTCATTTCGGGCGGTTCGACATTGCCGCGATGCTGAACGCCTTTGGCGCGGTGGCGGCGCCGGTCTATTGCACCAAGATCGCGAGCAAGCTGGTGCGGACCTATACCGACCGGCATGGGCTTCGGAACCTGTTGCAAGATCTGCTCGGCGTCGACATTTCCAAGCATCAGCAGAGCTCGGACTGGGGGCGGGCCGAGCTCAGCACGGCGCAGATCGATTATGCGGCGTCGGATGTTCTCTATCTCCACCGGCTGCGCGAGGCGCTCAACGTGCGGCTTCTGCGCGAAGAGCGGATGGAGATGGCGCAGGCCTGTTTCGATTTCCTGCCCATGCGGGCGCAGCTCGATCTGGCCGGCTGGCCGGACGACGATCTTTTCGCACATTGAGGGCGGGCGTGGCACAGGGAGAGTTTCATACGCGCTTTGTGGGCTGGATGAAGATCATCCTGCCGGTGATCGCGCTCGGCCTGTTGTCGACGCTGTTTCTGCTGTCGCGCACCGTTGATCCGACGCAGGACATTCCGGTGACCGAGGTCGATCTCGAACAGCGGGCGCAGGATCAAGGCGCGAGCAACCCGAGCTTTTCCGGGGTGACGCAAGGCGGCGAACAGGTGACATTCGAGGCCGTCATGGTGCGCCCCGATCTCTCGGCCGATGGGCAGCTTCTGGCCGACCGGCCCAATGCCAAGATCACCCTCGAGGGCGGCACGGTGGTGACCGTCACCGCCGCCAATGGCCGCACCAGCCGCAACATGATGAGCGCAGAGCTCTTGGGCGAGGTGGTGGTAACCACTTCGCAGGGCTATCAACTCAACTCCAAGCGGATCGTGGCCGAGTTCGAGCCGCTGACCGTCGAAAGCCCCGGACCGGTGACCGGCAAAGGTCCGCCGGGGGATTTGGAGGCGGGTCGGATGCATCTTACGTCTTCTGAGGAAGAAGGCCGCACGCATTTGCTGTTCACCGGAGGGGTGAAACTGGTATATAAGCCGCGGGGAAACGAGGAATGACTGCCGTGATCCGAACAGTTCTGACTGTCGCAGCACTGGGGCTGAGCGCCTCTTGGCTGTCTGCGCAGGCGCAAGGCACGCAAGTGGCCTTTGGCGCCTCGCCTCATTCGCGCGACCTGCCGGTCGAAGTGACCGCCGAAACGCTGTCGGTGGATCAAAAGGACGGCACGGCGATCTTTACCGGAGATGTGCTCATTGCGCAGGGCGATATGCGCCTGTCGGCCCCTTGGGTCAAAGTGCATTATCAGGAAGGCCAGTCCGAGATTGAAAAGCTCGAGGCCAAAGAGGGCGTGACCCTGGTCAGCGGCGCGGATGCCGCCGAGGCGCAGCAGGCCGATTACAATGTCTCCACCGGCATCATCACCATGGATGGCGATGTGCTGCTCGTGCAGGGCGCGAGCGCGATCACCGGTGATCAGATGTTCGTCGATACCGTGGCCGGCACCGCGCGTATGGCGGGGCGGGTCAAGACCGTGTTGCAACCGCAGAGCCGCGGCCAATGACGCGACCCGAGCTGACCCTGGCCCATGACGCCTCTGGCCTGACGATCCGCAACCTGCGCAAAAGCTATCGCAAGCGCGTGGTGATCCGCGATGTGTCGCTCGAGGTGAAGCAGGGCGAGGTGGCGGCGCTGCTCGGGCCCAACGGGTCGGGCAAGACGACGACCTTCTATTCCATCGCCGGGCTGGTGTTTCCGGAAGGCGGCCGGGTCGAGATCGACGGGCGCGAAGTGACCCATCTGCCGATGTACCGCCGGGCCAAGCTCGGCGTCGGTTACCTGCCGCAGGAAATGTCGATTTTCCGGGGGCTGTCGGTCGAAGACAATATCATGGCCATTCTCGACATCACCCATGCCAGCCGCCGCAAGCGGCGCGAGCGTCTCGAAGAGCTTCTGTCGGAGTTTTCCATCGAGCATCTGCGCCGGGCGCCTGCGCTGGCGCTCTCGGGCGGGGAACGTCGGCGGGTCGAGATTGCCCGCTGTCTGGCGGCCGATCCGAAATACCTGCTTCTGGACGAGCCTTTTGCCGGGGTCGATCCGATCAGCGTTGGCGACATTCGCCATCTGGTGGCCGACCTCAAGAAACGCGGCATTGGCGTTCTCATCACCGATCACAATGTGCGCGAGACGCTCGAAATTGTGGATCGCGCCTATATCTTGCATGATGGGCAGGTGTTGATGTCGGGCACTGCGGATGACGTGGTGGCGAATGAAAACGTGCGCCGTGTCTACCTCGGCGAGAATTTCAAAATCTACTGAAAGAGATGGCCTCTCGGCGCGTTTTTGCACTGCAATGATGCGATGGAGATTGACAAAAGCCGCGCAACGGGCGTCAATTGAACTATGACAATCGCCGGTTTAGCGCTCTCTGAAAACGGCACCCCTTGCACAGGGGTCGGATCAGCACTTTCCCGGCCAATGTCATTTCCCAACGGTCGAACCTGACGCATCACAACCGGGTCCATAGCCCGGGTGCGACCTGTCGACCTGTCATATGAAGGAGATGAGATGCGGTACCAAATCAGTGGCAAACAAATCGATGTCGGCGCTGCCTTGCAGACACATGTCAAAGACTGCCTGGGCGCCGCCGTCGAGAAATATGCAGAACGCCCGACGGATGCGAATATCATCTTTTCCAAGAATGCGAGCGCCTATGCTTGCGAGGCGACGGTCCATCTGTCGACCGGGTTGACCGCACAGGCACGCGCGCAAGCCCATGAAATCTATGCCGCTTTTGATTCGTGCTGCGAGAAGATGGAAAAGCAGCTGCGCCGCTACAAGCGCCGCCTGAAAGACCATCACCGCGATCGGGTCCAGCCGGTTGAACTTTTTGGGGCTTCCTCGTATATCCTCGCCACGGAAGCTGAAGATGGGGAATCGGAACCGGAGACGCTGCAGCCCATCATCGTGGCCGAAACCGAGACGAGAATCCCGTCTCTGAGTGTTGGTGAAGCGGTGATGCAAATGGAACTTGCAGGGGCGCCAGTGCTGATTTTCCGTAATGAGTCAAAGGATGGGTTGAACGTCGTGTATCGCCGCGAAGACGGCAACATCGGCTGGATCGACCCCTAAAAAATATGAGGTCTCAGGCGCGCTGCGCCGTGCCTGACGGAGCTGACATGAATCTTGCCAATATCCTCGAGCCCGAGGCGGTGCGCGTTGTTGCGGCCGTCTCGAGCAAAAAACGCCTCATGCATGAATTGGGCGATCTGGCCGAGGCCACCTATGGAATCGAAGCCCATGCGGTGGTCGAAGCCCTGCTCGAGCGTGAGAGCCTCGGACCGACGGGCGTGGGACATGGCGTGGCCCTGCCGCATGCCCGTCTCGACGGGGTCGACAAGGTCTGTGGCGCGTTCATTCTGCTGGAAAAGCCGGTGGATTTCGACGCGGTAGACCGGCAGCCGGTCGATCTTGTCTTTGCGCTGTTCGCACCGCGCGAGGCCGGGGTCGAGCATCTCAAGGCGCTGGCGCTGGTGTCGCGGACGATGCGCGACAAGAGCATCTGCACCAAGCTGCGGTCGAACAATGACGCAGCCACGATCCACACGATCCTGACCGAAGCGCAATCGGTGCAGGCGGCCTGATCCGCCTGTTCACCGCCGCGCGACCAAGGCGTTGCGCGGCTCAGGCCCAGGGGCCGAACCCGAACTCCACATAATCTTTTTGGTAGATGTCGGCGACGCTGCTCTCGATCTCGGGATCATAGATTTCCGCGAGAGCGAAGGGCGTGTCGTCTTCTGCGCTGGCGGCTGTGCCCGCCTCATAGCCGAGCCGCGCGGCGAGCGCGGGCAGGGCAGAGCCAAGCTCGTCCTCACGCAGGATCTGATCGGGCAGGCGGAAGCCGCCGAACCCCTGCAGCACGGCGGTTTGCGTGGCCCAGTTGGGATCGACGCGAAAGCTCGTCTGGCCGCGCAGATTGGCCTTGATGATGTCGAGATAGGCGAGGAAGGCCGCGTGATGAGCGCGCCGGTCATAGCCATCGTCGGGGCCATTGCCGGGGATCGGCAGCTTGTGAAAATTGCGCATGACCCGGCGGATGGCGTCAAAGGACTGTGGCCCGGGGTGCAGGATACGCTGGCAAAAGGCGGCATGGGCGCGGGCGACGGGATGGCGCAGCACGGTAAAGCTGCGATGCCCGGCGGTGCTCCGCATCCAGTGGCGCAGATCCTTTTGCTTGAGTTGGGTCGGCAGGGTGTCGGGCGCGACACCATCGAGCGCCGCGAGCCAAGCGGTGACCTCGTCCGTGGGGCCAGAGGGCATCGGCATGAACAGGAGCGGCGCACGCACCCCGGTGATGAACTTGGGCACGGCGGGGCCACGGCGGGGTTCAAAATCCGGGGTGCGGGTCAGGTTGAACCGGTCCTCGCCCGCCAGCGCACGGGCCATGTCGTCGAAATTGGAAACCTTGTCCGAGAGCGGTTCGGGGTTCTGGATCTTGAGCTGCGTCTCGAGCGTCTCGAGCTGTGTTTCGCAGCCGAGGAACCGGGCCAGCCCGTTGAGAATGTCGAGATCGTTGAGGTCGTCGTAGCCGATGTAGAAACCGGTCTGCCCGGTGAGCTGCAGCTGCCGCATCAGCTTGCGCTGAAACTCCTGTAGGGCGCTGACATGGGCGTCGAATTCGGCCGCGTCGAACCGGGCCTTGGCATCGCGGCGGCGTTTGACATTGGTGAGCTTCCACTGGCCGGTTTCCTGCGCGATCTTGAGTGAAACATAGCTCTCGGCCGGATTGCGGTTGAGAATGATCTTGGCGCAGCGCGGATCGTTGAGACAATGATCGATGGCGCGGCTGTCGTGATCGTGGAAGAGACGAAAGCCGCCGAGCCCCTCGGAATGTTCGCGAATGGTCGCGATGAGCCGCAGCGGATCGGCATCGCGCATCGACTGGGTGATGCCGAGGATTTCGGTTTTGTTCGGATAGCCGATGAAGATCGGGTTGAACGCCTCGCCATGGCATTGCAGCCCGTCATAGGCGTTGAGATTGCTTTCCAGCAGGTTGGACCCTGTGCGCATCTCCGCAAAGATCACGAAATAATCGAAACGAGGGGACATAAAGGCTTACCGGACCAGATAGGGTTTGCGGGGGTTGGACTGTGTGTGCTGGGGGTCCTGAACCACGGGGAAATTGCCCATGAGATAGGGGTGCATGCCCTGATTCTTGAGGTTCTGCAGGAATTGTCCAAAGCCGGTGAGATCGGCCATTTGCGGCACTTCGGCGAGACCGCGCGTGGTCTGCGCCGGGCCGATTTCGTCGATGATGGTTTGCAGCGGCTCCATCGGGGATTCGATGAATTCCGCCATGGTCCAGATCCGCACCCGCGCCTTGGTCCAGGAGGACCGCAGGATTTCGAGATGCTTGCTCTCGATCTGTTGCAGGCGGGCCGCCTCGCGCCGGATATCGGCGAAATTCATGTTCGATTTAAAGAGCGGCACGGCCCAGCTGCCAGAGATGACGGAAATCTGGGCGTTGGGGTCTTTGGAAATGTGCCAATTGATTTTCTGGTTGTCGCGTGGCCCGAATTGGAAGCATTGGCGTTCGCCACGGGTGTTCCAGATCAGGTTGGCGAGAAAGGCGCGCGGGTTGTAGTCGCGCAGATGCGGGCTATCGCTGAGCGCGCCATTCATCACCATCTGGCCGTCGGAAAATTCGATCCGTTCCGGCGCAAAAAGATGCCCATGCACCCGCGTCCCGGTCATCCGGGCGAGCCAAGGTTCGAAATTCTCAAAGAGCTCGGCAAAGCCGTGGAAGACGGAATAGGGCGCCGAGGTCAGCCCGTTTTCGCGGGTTTCCACCGGAAAGCGGCTTTGCATATAGAGGCCGGGGCGGCCGCGCGTCCGGCGTTCCACCGCCTTGGCGAAGATGCGGTCGATCTTGCCGGGGTTGGGCTCGGACCGTTTCATCGCACCGGCGGCATCGGTCAGAAACGCCTCGTAGAGCTTGTTCGCATGGGGCCAGATCTTGCGCGCGACAAAGCAGTCGGAGCGGCGCAAAAGCTGTAGGTGGTCGTCGTAGAAAATATGCGGTTTGCCCTGATAGTCGAATTTCGACAGGGTCAGGGACCGGCTTTCAATCTGGCGCGAATATTGCCGGGCGAGCGTTTGAAAATAGCTCTCATCCGGGATCCAGACCCGTTTGAAATAGCGGTCATAGCGTTCGCGTTCCGGGTCTTCGAGGATCGCCGATAGCGTCTGCCGGGTCAGGCACCACCATTGCGAGCCCATATGCGGCACGAGCCCGTTCGGGATGCGCCGGCGAAAGCCGATCTTGCGCTGAAACTGCACATATTTATCAAAGAGATAGCGGTGCTTGCGCCAAGAGAAGGGAAACCGCAGCGTGAACCGTTCTTCGTCCAGCCCGCCGATGGTCCAGGGCACATCCGAGGTGGTGGCGCTTTCGATGAAATCGGTCTGCGGCCGGGCGGCGAGGTAGTCGAGCAGCTCTTGTACCGGGCGCAGCGGCAGGCAGGAGCCGGAGGCGAGATAGACATGACGCACCTCGCTGAACTCTTGCAGCATGACGCGCGAGGCGGATTGCGACGCGGCGACGAGACCCCAAGTGCCCCATTCGCAGCGGTGGCGTTTGCAGAAGCGCAGTTTCGGCACATCCGAGAGCGCCTCGACAAAGGCGGAATAGGTCTTGGAGGGCACCGAGCGGTCGACATGGATCACGATGGGACAGTCGGACGCCGCCCAGTGGCGTGCGACCTGTTCGGCCCGCCCCAGCGCCGTGTGGACCAGCATGATGATGCCCACGCTCATGCGTAACCTGCCCTTTTCCTCATGCCCAATTGCCCTTGGACATCAGCCCGAGAATTTCGAGTTGTCGCCAGTTTATATATTTCTCCGACCATTTGCACCACAGCTCTGGTGTGTCGCGCAATGTGTCGGCATAGGCCTTGTATTCGGCCGAGTTGCGGTAGTGTTGTCGGCGGCTGAGTTCTTCCTCGGCTTTGGCGGTGAACGTGTCGAGAAATTTGGCATGGAGCAGGATGCCCGAGGCCATTTCGCCGCCCCATTGGTCATAGACATGGTTGAGCCCGCGCGGCAGCAGCATATGGGTCGAGCTCACATAGGCGTAGCGGCGGTGCCATTTCACCAGCGGGATCTTGTTGAGCGCCGGCGATTGGCGCGGCGTTTCGGGGAAGAACACCCGCGCCCGTGGCCCGCCTTGAATCCACAGATTGCCGTATTTCTTGTTCTTCTCGATCATGTAATTGCCGGGATCGAACCAACCGGCAATCTCCATCGGGTTCTGTCCGATGCGGTAGGGCACCGCGTCGATCCGCCCCTTGGGATACATGTCGAGCAGCATGGTGCCGAAGCTCTTGATCGCGGAACTGTCGAGCCAATCGGTCAGCGCCTTGATCGGGCGGGTGTCACAGAACGGGTAGACAAAGAATTCGTCCGGATCGACGACAAGGGTCCAATGGCCATGGCCGTATTTCGACTGCAGCCAGTTGAGCCAATCCACACCAAAACGCGAGCCCTTGTAGCTTCCAGAGGTGCTCCAGACCGAAACATCGGGCTGTTCGGCGAGATAGGCGGCAGAGCCATCGGTGCTGTTGTTGTCGACGATGAGAAAATGCCCGATGCCAAGATCGCGGTAATATTTGAGGAAATAGGGCAGCCGGATATGTTCGTTGCGCATGGTCGAAAACAGCAGCACATCGCCAGAGCGGATCTTGCCGGTCTGGTCGACAAGTGCGGCCATCGAGAAATGCTTGCGAAAGGCGCGGGCCTTGGCGTGTTTGCGCCGGATGCGCATCTTGTATGACTGCCAGATACTCACGCTGGGCAGCCCTCGGGTCGGGTGCAGGAATGTCGGACACGGGAGGGCATATGGCTGTGGTTCCGTCCTTGTGCACGCGGGGCTGATTTCGCCAAAGCGAAGCCTAACAAGTCTTTTGTTTCCATAAGGTAAACAATCCTTCTCGTCAAAGCCACAGACCGCGGGACATGAGCCCCAGCGCCTCTAGATGTCGCCAGCCGCGATAGCGTCGCGAGCCAGAGCACCAAAGTTCGGGGTTCTCGATCAAACCGTCGTAATAGGTTTCATAGAGCTCAGAATTTGCGAAATGTTCGCCCCGCTGTTTTTCCTCGGCTGATTTCGCGGTGATGATGGGCAGAAATTTCGTGTGCAGCAACACGCCACAGAGCTTTTCTCCGCCCGCCTCGTCATAGACATGGTTGAGCCGCCGCGGCAGGATCGAATGGGTTGAGCTGACATAGGCAAAGCGGCGGTTCCATTTGACCAAAGGCACCTTGCCCATGGTGGGGGCGCGGCGCGGTTCCTTGGCGAAAAAGGCGCGGGCGCGGGGGCCGCCCTGTATCCAGAGGTTTTCCAGCCTGGGCTGACGCTGGATCATGTAATTGCCGCTGTCGAACCATTGCAGAACCTCGGTCGGGTCCTGCCCGGGACGATACTCGGCCTCGGCCAGCGCGCCCTTGGGGTACATGTCGAGCATCAACGCCCCCATCGAGCCGATCTGTCGATCGTCGAGCCAATCGGTCAGTGCCGCCAGAGGGCGGGTTTCGTGGAACGGGTAGATAAAGAGCTCGTCCGCGTCGAGCGTCAGGCACCAATGGCCATGGCCGTGGCGCATCTGCAGCCAGGTGAGCCAGTCGACCCCGAAACGCGACAGCCGATAGCTCGCCCCGCTCTGCCAGAGCGACACATCGGGTTGATCGCGGAGGTATTCGACCGTGCCATCATCGCTGCCATTGTCGACGATGAGAAAATGTCCGACGCCGAGACGCCGGTGATGATCGAGGAAATAGGGCAGGCGCAGCATTTCGTTGCGCATGGTGGAAAAGCACAGGATGGCATCGGGCGCGATCTGGTCGCTGCGGTCGCAGAGCGCGGTGATCTGACGTCTCTTGCGCCACGCGCGCAAAAGCAGCCTGCGCCGTTTCCAGCGCAGCCGATAGGCCATGAACAGCCGGCTCAGCCGATGTGTGTCGTCCTGCGGGTTCACCATTCGACCCTTTGCGTGGCATGGCGGTCTGGTCGGCAGTGTGACCGCCCGAGATGGCAGTCGAGGGGCAGAATCGTGCCTATTTCTCGTAATGTCCAGTTTGATGCCAGCGCCAGGCGTCCTGCACCATCTGCTTCATGGTCGAGCGGTCGGGCCGCCAGCCGAGTTCCTGACTGGCGCGGAGTGAGCCCGAGACGAGGCGGGTGCAATCGCCGGGGCGGCGGTCGCCTTCGATCATCGGAACCGGGGCGTTGGTCACATGACCGGCCTGATCGACCACCTCGCGCACCGAAAACCCGGTGCCGGTGCCAAGGTTGAACACCCGGCTCTGCTTGTCCTCGGAGAGCCATTTGAGACCGAGCACATGGGCCTCGACCAGATCCATCACATGGACATAGTCGCGGATGCAGGTGCCATCGGGCGTGTCGTAATCCGTGCCAAAGATCGTCAGCGCGTCGCGCTTGCCCGCCACCGCATCGAGCACCAGAGGGATCAGGTGGGTTTCGGGTTGGTGAAACTCGCCCACCTCGGCCTCGGGGTCGGCGCCAGCCACGTTGAAATAGCGAAAGATGACATGGCGCAGCCCATGCGCCGCCTCGAAATCGCGCAGGATGTCTTCGATCGCGCGTTTGGAGGCGCCATAGGCGTTGATCGGATGCTGGGCGCAATCCTCGTCGAGCACGACATTGTCCTGATCGCCATAGGTGGCGCAGGTCGAGGAGAACACGAAATTCTGGCAATTCGCGGCGACGGCGGCCTCGATCAGGTTGAGCGAGCCGGTGACGTTGTTGTGCCAGTAGAGCCCGGGTTTGACCATGCTTTCGCCGACCTGGCTCAGCGCGGCGAAATGCATTACGGCAGAGGGCTGATAGGCGGCGAAGACCTCGTCGAGCCGGGCCCGGTCGAGCAGATCGCCCTGCTCGAAGGGGCCGAACTTTACCGCCTCCTGCCAGCCGGTCGACAGGTTGTCATAGGTGATCGGCGTATAGCCCGCCGCGCGCAAAGCCTTGCACGCGTGCGAGCCAATATAACCAGCACCGCCAGTTACAAGTATATTCGACATAAGCCCCCCGGCGTCGTGTTATTGTGCTGCCTGCCGCGAATGAACGATGTCGCAGAGGTAGGATTCGAGCTCGTCCCGCAGATCGTCCCGTGCGAGCGCAAAGGCCACGGTGGCCTGCAGGAACCCGGCCTTGGAGCCGCAGTCAAAGCGCTGGCCCCGGAAGCGGAAGCCATAGACCTCTTCGCCGTCGGCGCGCGCGGCGTCAATGGCATCGGTGAGCTGGATCTCTCCGCCGGCGCCCGGGGTCTTTTTGTTGAGCTTCTGAAGCACCGTGGGGGTCAGGATATAGCGGCCGATCACCGCGAGGTTCGACGGGGCTTGCCCGGGGGCGGGTTTTTCCACCATCCCCTTGGTCGAGACGATCGAGCCCATGTCCTCCTTGATGTCGAGAATACCGTAGGACGAGGCCTTGTCTTCGGGTACTTCCATCGCGGCGACGATATTGCCCTGGGTTTCCTCGAAGGCCTCGACCATCTGGGCGAGACAGGGCTTTTCGGCGGCAATCACGTCATCCGGCAGGATCACGGCAAAGGGTTCATTGGCGATCAGACGGCGCGCGCACCAGACCGCATGACCAAGACCCAGCGGCTTGTGCTGGCGCATATAGGCGATTTCGCCCGAATCCATATTGGTGGATTTGAGGATCTCGAGCAGGTCGTCCTTGCCCTTTTTGCGCAGCTCGGCCTCGAGCGCGGGGGCGTTGTCGAAGTAATCTTCGAGCGCGCCTTTGCCGCGGGAGGTGATGAAGATGAACTCTTTGATACCGGCCTCGCGGGCCTCGTCGATGGCGTATTGGACCAGCGGGCGGTCCACCAAGGTCATGATCTCTTTTGGAACGGATTTGGTCGCAGGCAGGAAGCGCGTTCCCATCCCGGCGACTGGAAAAATTGCTTTGGTTACCTTAGATCGCATACCCATATTCCTCAGAACGCATTTATTTTTGTACCCACCCTACATTACGGAACGTAGGTGAGGCCAAGGATTAGTGAGAAAAGCGACGATTTTTGGGCGAGCTTGAGGGATTTTGGAAGCAGCACCGATATTTTGTGTGCAATGCTGCATAGTCCGCCCGCCTTTTGTCAGGACATTCCCATTTTTGCCATCATCGCCTCAATTCGCGGCACATCCTCAGGGTTGTTGAGCTCCCAGAATTCGCGGCCTTGGGCCTCGACTTCGACGCAGAGCAGGGGGGCGTTGTTCTCCAGAAACCGGAGCTGTTCGAGCCCTTCGAGCTGTTCCAGTATCCCGGCGGTATAGCGTCGGTATTGCGACAGTGCCTCGGGACGGTAGGCGTAGACGCCGACATGGTGGAACACCGGCGTCTGATCCGCAGGGGCAAAGGCCTGACCGGTGAAGGGAATGACCTCTTTCGAGAAATAGAGCGCGTGGCGGTTGGCGGCAAAGACCGCCGTGGTGCCGCCGACCCGGCCATTGCGGCGGTCCTCGAGAAAGCCGTTGAGCGCCGCCCCGTCACAACGCAGCACCGGGGTCGCGACCTGGGCGCTGCGGTCGTCGTCGAGACCCTTGATCAGGTCCTCGACGAACCAATGCGGGGTGAGCGGCGCGTCGCCTTGCAGGTTCACCACCATGTCAAAGCCCCCGCCGAGCACATCGAGCGCCTCGGCGCAGCGTTCGGTGCCATTGGCGCAGTCGGGCGAGGTCATCACCACCTCGGCGCCAAAGCCCTCGGCGGCCTCGCGGATGCGGTCGTCATCGGTGGCCACGACGACGCGGTCGACGCCCTTGACCTCGCAGGCGGCCTCCCACGAGCGCTGCACGAGGCTCTTGGCCTCGCCGGTGGCACCGGTCAGCGTGGCGAGCGGTTTGCCGGGATAGCGGGTCGAGGCATAGCGGGCGGGGATGGCGAGAAGAACGGACATCAGGCCTCTTTCAGGTCAACGGAGGGGGCATAGGCGATGAAGAACGGGTTGGCGTAATCTTCCTTGCCATAGGTGAGCGGGCTGTGATCGTCAAAACGCACCACCTGACCACCCGCCCCCAAGAGCACGGCGTGACCGGCGGCGGTGTCCCATTCCATCGTGCGCCCGACGCGGGGATAGATGTCGGCCTCGCCGGTGGCGACGAGGCAGAATTTGAGCGACGAGCCCGCGCTCTTCATGTCTTTGACGGCGTATTTGCCGATGTAATCGTCGGTGGCCTGATCGCGGTGCGATTTGGAGGCCACCACCAAGAGCGCGCTATTGTCGGCCTGGCTGACCGACAGGGGCGCGGTGTCGCCGATGCTGTCCTTGTCCAAGGGGCCGGTTTCTTCGACCGCGCGGCCATCGGCGAGGGTAAAGAACATGCGGCCCTTGGCCGGGGCATAGACCACGCCGCGCTGCGGGACGCCGTTTTCCACATAAGCGATGTTGACGGTGAAATCGCCGCGGCGGTGGATGAATTCCTTGGTCCCGTCGAGAGGATCGACGATGAGAAAGGTCTCGGCCCGCTGGCTGTGCGAGGCGGCCTGTTCCTCGGTGACGAGGGTCACATCGGGAAAGGCGGCGCGCAGACCGGCCGAGATGATGGCGTCTGCCGCTTCGTCGGCGGCGGTCACCGGGCTGTCGTCGGACTTGGATTTGATCTCGAAATCGTCGGCCTGATAGATTTCCATGATCTTGTCACCAGCTTCGAGGGCAAGGCGGCGCATCACTGTTACAAGTTGAGAATGGTCCAAGTTTCGTCTCCTTTTGGCCCTGCTGATGAGCAGTTGATCCATTTACAGTGCCCACTTATGGTACGGTGCTAACGGGACAGCAAGAATTCCGTCTTAACTATCGTGCAGCAACCCCTTCGGGTGAGGTCATGTTTCAACAAGTCAAACCCAAATCCCGATTGCAATCGGCGATCTCGATCCTCGAGCTGATCTATCACTCGGTGGTGCGCGATGTCCGCAAGGGGCATGGCAATGCCTTGATGGCGCTGGCGATCAACCTGTTTCAGGCCATTCTCTTTGTCGCGGCCTTTTACCTGATGTTCTCGCTTCTGGGGCTGCGCGGCGCGGCGCTGCGCGGGGATTTCCTGCTCTATATCATGTCGGGGATTTTCGTTTTCCTGACCCATACCAAGACTTTGGGCGCGGTGGCCGGGGCCGAAGGCCCGTCCTCGGCGATGATGAAACACGCGCCTATGAACACGGTGATCGCCATCACTTCGGCGGCGATTGGCGCGCTCTATATTCAGGTGCTGACGCTGTTTCTGGTGCTCTTTGTCTATCACGTGGGCTTTACCCCGTTCGAGATCGAACAGCCGTTCAAGGCCTTTGGCATGTTCCTGCTGGCCTGGCTCTCCGGGGTCGCCATCGGCGTGGTGCTCTATGCGATCAAGCCGTGGTTTCCCGGCTTTGTCGGCGTGTTCACCACCGTCTATCAGCGGGCCAATATGATCGCCTCGGGCAAGATGTTCGTGGCCAACACCCTGCCCGCCTATATGTTGGCAATGTTCGATTGGAACCCGCTGTTCCATTGTATCGACCAGATGCGGGGGTTTGTTTTCGTCAACTACCTGCCGCGCAATTCCTCGATCGAATACCCGCTCTACGTGACGATCGTCCTCATGATGATCGGGTTGCTGGGCGAGTTCTACACCCGTCAGCAGGCCTCGATCAGCTGGGACGCGCGCCGCTAGGGCACGCGTCTCTTGTGTCGGCGGTTTTGACGGGGGTCGTCTAGGCGGCGGTTTTCCCGGCCTCGCGCACGGCACCGGCAATCTCGCCCACCACCTCGCGCAGAAGCGTTTCATCCTCGCATTCCGCCATCACCCGGATCAGCGGCTCGGTGCCCGATTTGCGGATCAGGATGCGGCCGCGATCGGCGATGCGTTTTTCCTGCGCGGCAATCGCGGATTGGACGCGCTCGGCCCCGAGCGGATCGCTGCCCGCGTCAAAGCGCACGTTTTCGAGGATCTGCGGCACCGGGGCGAAATTCTGCACCAGCTCGCTGGCGCGTTGGCCGCTTTCGACCATGGCCGACAGGAATTGCAGCCCGGCGATGAGCCCGTCGCCGGTGGTGGCGAAATCGGTCATCACGATATGGCCCGATTGTTCGCCGCCGAGATTGAACCCGCCGGCGCGCATCCGTTCCACCACATGCCGGTCACCCACCGCCGTGCGCTCGAGCGTCAGCCCCTTGCCCTTGATGAAATTCTCGAGCCCGAGGTTCGACATCACCGTCGCCACCAGCGTGCCATGGGCGAGCGCGTTCTGTGCGGCCCAGCGGCTTGCGAAAAGGGCCATGATCTGATCGCCATCGGCGACCTGACCTTTTTCGTCGATCAAGATGATGCGGTCGGCGTCGCCATCGAGACAGATGCCGAGATCGGCCCCGTGTTTGAGCACTTCGCGGGCGGCGGTCTGCGGCGCGGTCGAGCCACAATCGGCATTGATGTTGAACCCGTCCGGCGTCACGCCCACCGGGATCACCTCGGCGCCGAGTTCCCAGAGCACCTCGGGGGCGACGTGATAGGCCGCGCCATTGGCACAATCGACCACGATCTTGAGCCCGCTCAGCCGCTGATCGCGCGGGAAGGTGGTCTTGGCATATTCGACGTAGCGGCCGCGGCCGCTCTCGATCCGTTTGGCGCGACCGATATTGCCGGGCTGGGCCGGGGTGACATCGCCTTCGAGAATGGCCTCGATCGCCGCCTCATCCGTATCCGAGAGCTTGAACCCGTCGGGGCCGAAGAATTTGATGCCATTGTCATGGTGAGGATTGTGGCTCGCCGAGATCATGATGCCGAGATCGGCGCGCATCGAGCGAGTGAGAAAGCCGACCGCGGGCGTCGGGATCGGACCCAGCAGCAGCACGTTCATCCCCGTCGATGTGAGACCAGCGGTCAGCGCGTTTTCCAGCATATAGCCCGAGCGGCGGGTGTCCTTGCCGATCACGACCCGGTGGCCGTTCAGCCCGTCCTTGCGAAAATGCCGACCGGCGGCGGCGCCGATGCGCAGCGCATTGTCGGCGGTCATCGGAAACTGGTTGGCTGTGCCCCGAATACCGTCGGTTCCGAAATATTTACGCGCCATGATATATCCTCTTCAAATCTCTGCCTCACTCATACGCGGCAGGGTCGCGCCGGTATAAGCCCAATCGGGTTTGCTGGCGAGTATGGAATTTATGACCTCGAATCGCGGCGGGACATCGCGCAGATTCCCGCCCAGAGCGGGTGGCCGGGGGGCAGACCCCTTGTGCGACGGGGCAATCACGGCCAGATAGTTGGCAATGACCCTAGCGTCGATCCGGCGCGGGGCACGCAGATGAGGCATGACGCAGTGGCACAACAGATTTCGCAAACCGGGGCGGTTCGGGCCGCCTGTCTTGTGACCGGGCTTATGGTCCTGGGCTTTGCCGTACTGGCCTTGATGCCTGTGGTGCCGGGTCTGCCGTCCGGGGCGAATGACAAGCTACTTCATGCCCTGGGCTTTGCGGTGCTGGTGGTGCCGATGACGCTGGCCCGGCCGATGGCCGCGCCGGGGATCTGGCTCGCGGCGGTGGCCTATGGGCTGCTCATCGAGATTGTGCAGCCCTATACGGGCCGTATGTCAGAGGCGGCGGATCTGATGGCCGATGCGCTGGGCGCGGCGGCGGGGATCCTCTTGGCCTGGACCTGGCTGGCGCTGTGGCGGATGCGGCGAGTGATCAGGCAAGCGTGACGCCGGCCTGTTTCATGCCCTGAAGCGCCGCCTCGAACGAGCCATCGAGATCAATCGCGCGGCAGAGACGGCTGTCGACCGAGACCGCATAGCCGAGACGCGCGGCATCCACCGCCGAGAAATTCACACAGAAATCCGTCGCCAGACCGACCATGGTCAGCGTGTCGATGGCGCGGGTCTGCAGATAGCCATGCAGCCCGGTGGGGGTCTGGCGGTCATTCTCGAAAAAGGCGGAATAGCTGTCGATGGCGGGGTTATAGCCCTTGCGGATGATGAGATCGGCGCGGTCGGTGGCAAGCGCCGCGTGAAATTCCGCGCCCTGGCTGCCCTGTACGCAGTGATCGGGCCAGAGCACCTGCGGGCCATAGTCCATCTCGACCAGATCGAAGGGCGCGCGGCCGGGATGGGCGCTGGCAAAGCTGCTATGCCCGGCCGGGTGCCAGTCCTGGGTCAGCACCACCGCGTCAAACCCCGCCATGATGTCATTGATCCCCGCGACGATGCTGTCGCCCTCGGGCACGGCGAGCGCGCCGCCGGGGCAGAAATCATTCTGCAGGTCGATCACGATGAGCGCATGGGCCATGGCGGGTCTCCTTTTCCGGTAAGCCTTTTCCGGTAAACAAGGGGTAGAGAGCGCGGCCTTTTGCGTCAATGCCGCCTTGCCCGGGACGCTGGGATTGCTTACATCGCGGGCCATGTTCACTATCGCCGCCCTCTATCATTTCACCCGGTTCGATGACCCGGCCGCGCTGCGCGGGCCGCTGTTGCAGCTCTGCGAGGCGGAGGGGATCAGCGGCACGCTCTTGTTGGCGCGTGAAGGGGTGAATGGCACGATTGCCGGGCCGCGGGCGGGGATCGAGCTTGTGCTGGCGCATCTGCGGGGGTTGCCGGGCTGTGCGGGGCTTGAGCATAAGGAAAGCCAGTCGGCCGAGCAGCCGTTTCGCAGGCTCAAGGTGCGGGTCAAGAAAGAGATCGTCACCATGGGGCAGCCGGATGTCGATCCCTTGGCCAAGGTCGGCCATTATGTCGAGCCCGAAGCCTGGAACGCGCTCATCCAGAGCCCCGATGTGGCGGTGATCGACACGCGCAATGATTACGAGGTGGCGATCGGCACATTTCAGGGCGCAATCGACCCTGAAACAGCCAGTTTTCGCGATTTTCCGAAATGGTGGGAAGAGAATAAGGCGCGGTTTCACAACAAGAAAATCGCCATGTTCTGCACCGGCGGCATTCGCTGTGAGAAATCCACCAACTACCTGATCGGGCAGGGGGTGGAGGAGGTCTATCACCTCAAGGGGGGCATCCTCAAATATCTCGAAGAGGTGCCCGAGAGCGAGAGCACCTGGGATGGCGAGTGTTTCGTCTTTGACGGGCGGGTGTCGGTGGGCCATGGGCTGCGCGAAGGGCCGCATGAGCTCTGCTATGCGTGCCGCCGTCCGATCCTGCCCGAGGACATGAAACGGGACGATTATGAGCACGGTGTATCCTGTCGGTATTGCGTCGGTGAAACGACGGTGGCCGATAAGGAGCGGTTTCGCGAACGTCAAAAGCAGATCGCCCTCGCCGAAGCGCGGGGCGACAAGCATATGCGGTTTCTCGACTGATCAGCCCATCTGAGCAGGGTTGCGGGCGACCCCGGCCAGAGGGCCGAGGCGGTTTTCGTCTGTTTCGCTTTGGCCTTGAAGTTCGGGAATCGCACATAGCCTAAGAATGCGCCGCAGCGGCCCCGCCTTTCCAGAGGCGAGTCATTCCGGCAGCTGGGGCAGGCTTTACATAAACGTAAGGGATCGCGCGGGAGACAGATCACGTCCTCGACGGAACCTCCCGGTACAGCCGTGGCCTTAGCCGCATGCGCAAGACGGTGCAGGGCGTCAGCCATTCGGGCGTTGCGGTCGTCCAGTCAGGTCTCGGGCGTGATCGGCATCGCCAGCCTCGGCGGGGCGCGCATCGGCGCCTCATCCAGGTTGCAGAACCGCCCGGGCTGGGCCTGCCAAATATCGCCTGAGCGTTAGCCCGCGTGCAGATAGAACAGGACCGCGATCTTTCGGAGCACGCTTGCCGCGTCTGCCTCCGCTTCCAGATACCGTAAAGGCGCGAAGTCACGGCGAAGGAATGTCAGCGGCAGGATCGCCGCCGTCGCCGTGTCCAGGATGATCTTGCTTGCTGCCATCAGCGGTTCCCTCTGGGGCGCGGCACAATTGCCGATCGCCGGCAGCATGCGAGGCACAACATCGGAAGCGATGATATCCGTACCCGAGACGCGCCATTGTATCAGCGGCGAATGTGTCGGACAATTGGGATGCTGTGGCGACAAGCCCCTTGAATAATTTCCAGATCGTCTTCTGTCAGCGTGTGGTGACTGCCATCCGCAGCAGGGGCCAGCCGCACGCGAAAGCATGGTCATCACCCGCGGCAAAGGCAAGCAGCGGGGCAAGCCGCCAAAGTTTTGACAAACCGCAATGCGATCTCTGTCGGATGCTTAGCACGGGCGACTATTCCACCAGCGAACTGGCTGAAGTGTTTTCCGTGTCTAAACCGTTTCCGAGACCCTCAATCGGCATAAGACCTGACGTTCGCAGCGCTCCGCCTGAATTCAAAGGATGCGGAGCTTAGCGAAATTTCTCTGCAAAATCTTCATGATACAGATTGGCCAGAAATAAGCGCGGATATTCGTTCTTGCAGTTTTGCTTCCATTTTGATCGAATTTCACAAGGCGAGTGTAAATATTTTAAAGGTGCCCTGTGAAATCCACGCGAAATTACCTAAAGCAATTCAGTAAGATTGCTGGTTTGGTTATTTTCGCCCTGATGCTTTTGATCAGCCCGCCTGCGATGGCCGACACCGATCAGGCCGCCTGTTACGGCGAAACTCTGGAAGTCTCGCTTCTCAGTTTGTCTAAGAACGATGGCAGAATCCGGGAAAGAACCGTTTTTGCGCTTCCCTCCCCCAACGCATGGTTGGTGATATCCGAAGGCGGTGAGCATCTGCATGATATGCCCTGCCAGGATGAACCGATAGACGTGAGCAAAATCTGGGGCGGATTTATTGATGCCAGAATGGGCCATGGGGATTTTGGTGTTCCGGGCATCGACGGCGTGCGGGTTAGATGGTTGAGACTATCAGGCGCCGGCGCGGAAATTTCGGGACGAATCGAACAGTTTTTCATTTCGGAAACGGTCAGTAATGGTGTGCTTTTTGAATCCGGTTTTTACCATCAGATCGGTCAAAATACGACTGCCACTGGCGGTGGCTGGGTGTTTCCTGAAGCGTATCAAAGTCCGATTGGCACAAAAATTCATATGGGCTGTACAGGAACGTGTCGTGTTGAATACCGCATCTTTTCAAACTTGAATCTGGCTTATGAGCTTTTGTTGGATGATGAAAACACGATCCCGGATTGGATAGCGATTGATCGATACGTGCGGTCGGTGATTTTAAGCTGGATTGTCGAGGACGAGTGATGCCGTTTACCTTTTCCCAAAGCTAGAAAGACGAACTTGACACTCTAATAGTTCAGGCACTTAGTGCTTTTGGCAGTGATCGTGGTGGCTCCGGGCTGTTTTCAAAAGTCTATGATGCGTTGCTGGGCATGATTTCCGATGAGGGGCTGGTGGGTGTAGCCGGCCCGGCCGGCGATGTGGTATCAAGCGGCTAAGTGGTCTCACGCCTCGGGGAAGAACCCGGCGCGGCCCACCGAATCATAGGCTTCGAACCCGGCGCGCTTGGCATCCTTGGGGGAATAGATGTTGCGCAGATCGGCCATGCGCGGGGTCTGCATCCGTTTCGCCAGCCGCTTGAGATCGAGCGCGCGAAATTCATTCCACTCGGTCAGGATCACCAGAAGATCGGCCTTTTGCGCGGCCTTGTAGGGATCGTCGACCCATTGCACGCCCGGCAAGAGCGCCTCGCCCTCGTGATGACCTTGCGGATCGCAGACCCGGACCTTGGCCCCGGCGCCCACCATGGCGGGCACGATGGTCAGCGAGGGCGCGTCGCGCATGTCGTCGGTATTGGGTTTGAAGGTCACGCCGAGCACTGCCACCGTCTTGCCATTGAACGAGCCGCTGCAGAGATCGAGCAGCTTGTCGATCATCCGGCGCTTCATCTCTTCGTTCACCGAGATGACCTTTTCGGTGATCTGCATGGGCAGCCCGTGTTCCTGGCCGATGCGGGCGAGGGCGCGGGTGTCCTTGGGGAAGCAGCTGCCGCCATAGCCGGGACCGGCATGGAGGAATTTATTGCCGATCCGCCCGTCGAGCCCGATGCCATGGCTCACCTTTTTCACATCCGCGCCGGTGCGTTCGCAGAGCGCGGCGATCTCGTTGATGAAGGTGATCTTGGTCGCGAGAAAGGCGTTGGCGGCGTATTTGATCATCTCGGCGCTTTCCAGATCGGTGGTCAGGATCGGGAAATCGCGCAGGTAGAGCGGGCGGTAGACCTCGGCCATGACCTCGGCGGCGCGGTCGCTCTGAACCCCGACGACGATGCGGTCGGGTTTCATGAAATCGTCGATGGCCGCGCCTTCGCGCAGGAACTCGGGGTTCGAAGCAACATCGAAATCGAGCCCGGGATTGGCCTTTTTCACCACCTGTTTGACGCGGCGGTTGGTGCCGACGGGCACGGTCGATTTGGTGACGATCACCACATAGTCGCTGGCGGCCTGGGCAATCTCTTCGGCGGCGGCCATGACATAGCTCAGATCGGCGTGACCATCGCCGCGCCGGGTCGGCGTGCCGACCGCGATGAACACCGCCTCGGCCCCGTCGACGGCGGATTTCAGATCGCCGGTGAACGAGAGGCGGCCCGCCTCGACGTTTTTCTCCATGAGCCGGTCGAGGCCCGGTTCAAAGATCGGCACCTCGCCGCGTTCGAGCATCGCAATCTTGTTGGGGTCCTTGTCGACGCAGACCACATCATGACCGAAATCGGAGAAACACACACCGGAAACAAGACCAACATAGCCCGTGCCGATCATCGCAATTTTCATGGGAAAGCCCCTTAGACTGGAAACGCTCGGTTTGGGGATGTTGTGGGCCATGGGCGCGCGCGAAGTCAATCGCGCCAAGGCCAAACCCCGGTGGTGGCGGCATATTTCCCGATGGGCGCGCCTTTGCTGCATCGCCAAGCCGGGGCTTTCCCTTGGGCCGGGGGCGGGGTATCACGCAAGGATATATGCCATTCCGGAGCCTGATGATGAGCCTGCCGCCGAAACCCGCCGAGATTGCCCGCGAGGTTCTGACCATCGAGGGCGAGGCCCTTCTGGCGATGCGCGAGGCGCTGTCGGAGAGTTTTGACCGGGTGATCGAGCTGCTGCTCGATGTGCGCGGGCGGGTGATCGTGTCGGGCATGGGCAAGTCGGGCCATATCGCCCACAAGATCGCCGCCACCATGGCCAGCACCGGCACCCCGGCGCAGATGGTACATCCCGGCGAGGCGAGCCATGGCGATCTTGGCATGATCACCGCGCAGGATGCGGTGATTCTCATCTCCAATTCCGGCGAGACCCGCGAGCTTGCCGATATGATCGCCCATACAAGGCGGTTTTCCATTCCGCTCATCGCGATCACCAAAAAGGCCGAGAGCACGCTTGGCCAGCAGGCCGATCATGTGCTCGAACTGCCGGATGCGCCCGAGGCCTGTGGCATCGGCATGGCGCCGACCACCTCGACCACCTGCACGCTGGCGCTGGGCGATGCGCTGGCGGTGGCGCTGATGACGCAGCGCGGGTTCGAGCGCGAGAATTTCCTCGATTTCCACCCCGGCGGCACGCTTGGGGCGCAGCTTCTCAAGGTGGGGAGCGTGATGCACAAGGGCGATGCGCTGCCCATCGTGCATGAGCATAGCAGCATGGGCGAGACCTTGATCGAGATGACGGCCAAGGGGTTTGGCGTGGCGGCGGTGGTCGAGCGTGGCATTCTCACCGGGGTCATCACCGATGGCGATTTGCGGCGCAACCTCGATGGGCTCATGGAGCGCAAGGCGGGCGAGATCGCCACGCGCCACCCGCGCAGCACGCGGCCCGATATCCTGTTGACCGAGGCGCTCGGCGTGATGAACGCCAACAAGATCAGCGCGCTTTTCGTGGTGGATGCGGAGGGCCGGCTTCAGGGTCTGGTGCATATCCATGACGCGCTGCGTGCGGGCGTGGCCTAAGCGGCATTGCGGGGCGTTTGCCCGATTCTCTGGCCAATTCCCTGGCCTGATCGCTGACCGAATTTCTGACCGGCAGACATAAAAAAACGGTGACGCCAGGGAGGAGGAGGGCGTCACCGTTTCTGAACGTTGGTTCTAAAGGGAGGAGCGAACCGAACGTGATCCGGAGTGGACAGTGGCTAAAGGGAGGAGAAACCACTGAGCTCCGGTATGTTGATGCCCCTAAAGGGAGGAGAAACGGGGCATCTAAACCAGCTTAGGACTGGTAACCGTAAACCGCCTTGCGCGAGATGGCGGTGATTTCGCCGCGGCTGATGCCGAGATCAGCGAGCGAACGATCGCTCAGGCTGGCCAGCTCGTTGCGGGTCTTGTTGTATTCGCGGCGCAGGTGCACCTTGCGGACCAGAGCGGCAAAGAAGCCGTCTTCGGCGCGTTTCGTGGCATAGCTGCGACCGTTCAGGATGTCGGATGCGAAAACCATTTTTTCTACCTCGGATGCGGGGGCGTTTGCTGCCGGCCCGCCGTGTCGTTTCTGTTGACGCTTAGATAAACCAATGCTGCATCTGCACAATCCCCGTTTGTACAATGCCGCTATGCAGAAAATGCATAAGAGGGGCTGACATAAAAACGTCATGTTTATCAGGGCACAGAACGGCCCGCCCTTGCGCCCGGCGTCAAACCTGCCAAGTAGGGATGAGCAATCGAGGGAGGCCCAGAGATGGTGACGCGCGCGACAATCGAAGAGCAGTTGAGCCGGTTCGATCTGCCGGGGGGTGGCAATCTCGTGTCACGCGACATGATCCGGGCGTTGTCGGTCGAGGGCGGCACGGTGCGCTATGTGATCGAGGCGCCGAGCCCCGAGATCGCCCGCCAGATGGAGCCGCTGCGCGCCGCCACCGAACGCGCCATCGCGGCGCTCGAGGGGGTGGTGCATGTCTCGGCGGTGCTGACCGCCCATGGCGCGGCCCCGGCCCCGGCCAAGGCGCCGCCCAGCCTCAAGATCGGAGGTCATCCGAAACCGCAGGAGGGCAGTCTCAAGCCGGCGAGCGTCAAGTCGATCATCGCGATCGGGTCGGGCAAGGGCGGGGTCGGCAAATCGACCGTATCGTCGAACCTTGCGGTGGCCCTAGCGCGGGCGGGCAAGAAAGTGGGGCTTCTCGACGCCGATATTTACGGGCCGAGCCAGCCGCGGATGATGGGTGTGTCGGGCCGCCCGGCGAGCCCCGATGGCAAGATCATCGAGCCGCTGCACGCGCATGGGGTGACGATGATGTCGATCGGCCTGATGCTCGACCCGGACAAGGCGGTGGTCTGGCGGGGGCCGATGCTCATGGGGGCATTGCAGCAGATGATCAGCCAGGTGCGCTGGGGGGAATTGGATGTGCTGCTCGTCGATCTACCGCCGGGGACGGGCGATGTGCAGCTCACGCTCTGCCAGAAGGCCGAGCCCACCGGTGCGATCATCGTCTCGACGCCGCAGGATGTGGCGCTCTTGGATGCGCGCAAGGCGATGGACATGTTCCGCACGCTCAAGACGCCGATTCTCGGGATGATCGAGAATATGTCGGCCTTCCATTGCCCCGAATGCGGGCATGAGGCGCATATTTTTGGCCATGGTGGCGTGGCGGCAGAGGCTGAGACGCTCGACCTGCCCTTCCTCGGGGCGCTGCCGATTGATCTCGACACGCGGCTGGCGGGCGACAATGGCACGCCGGTGGCGCTGGGCGACGGGCCGGTGGCCGGGGCCTATGCGGCGCTGGCGGATCGGTTGATCAAGGGCGGTCTGGTCTGAGCGACTAGCCCGCCTCGGGCCGTTCCACCGCCACGAGGCCGAGCTTGCGCGCCGCATCGAGCGAGAGAATCCCGCTGTCGAGCCCACCCGGGGCCTGAAAGGCGCGGATCGCAGCGCGGGTGCGGCTGTCCATCTGTCCCGAGATCGGCCCGCGATAGAGCGCACGCACCTTGAGCGCGCGCTGCACCGAGGCCACGAATTCGGGCGTCATGGCCGCCGCACAGGGGGTCTCGAACCAGGTCACCTCACGTTCCTTGACGATCTCTTGGCGGGTCTCGGTGCGATAGCTCGCGGGGCTCTGGACGCTGCCATCGGCGGCGAGCACGGCCGGTTGCACCAGAACCTGATCTGTCACGGTTTCGATCACCGCCGGTGTCGCCACCTTGCCCCAGCAAGTGCCGGGCGCGGCGCCGGGCGGGGATTCGGCGAGGTTCTGCACGATTTCCGGATCGTCTGCGGGCAGCGGTGCCTGACAGCCCATGAGCGGCAGGGTGCAACAGAGTAGCAGGGCGAAAGGACGGGTCATGCTCGGGCCTTTGGGGCGATTTTTCGAGCAGTCTAGCGGCATTGGCAGAGCGGTGAAAGCATCGCGCGCAGCGGGCGGCAAACAGCCCCGAGGGCGGGCAGCGCCGCAACAGCGCCGTCGGAATGTCGGAACACAGCAAGAACATGGCGATTTTGTCGCAACTCTTTCCTATGAGAGTCGCAAAATGGTCTGGCGCGACATATCTGCGCTTTGTAGGAACCCCAGAGCAACGCAGGAATGGGAGCCGGACATCATGGCGAAAATCACCTATATCGAGCATAACGGCACCGAGCATGTCGTGGACGTGGCCAATGGCCTGACGGTCATGGAAGGGGCGCGCGACAACAACATCCCCGGTATCGAGGCCGATTGCGGCGGTGCCTGCGCCTGTTCCACCTGTCATGTCTATGTGCATCCCGACTGGGTCGAGAAACTCCCCGGCAAGGATGACATGGAAGAAGACATGCTCGACTTTGCCTTCGAGCCGGATGCGGCACGGTCGCGCCTGACCTGTCAGCTCAAGGTGACCGATGCGCTCGACGGTCTCGTCGTGCAGATGCCCGAAAAGCAGATCTGATCATGGCGGCGCGGCCTCTTCTGTCGCGCCTCATGGCTCTTTTTGCCCTGTTGGGGCCTTGTGTCACGGCCAGCGCGGTGCTGGCCGGATCGCCTGCCATTGTCGAGGCCCGGTTCACCGATCCCACCACGCATTACGCCCATGGCGTGCTCGGCGATGGGGTGGAATATGCGGGGCTTGAGGCCAGGGATGCGGCGGGAGAGCGGCATCGCGTCCGCTTTGCGCCCAACACCCGTGTGTTCGAGGATATCGCGCCGCGCCTGTGGGATGTGACAGGCGATGGCGCGCCCGAGATCGTCGTGGTCGAGACCGACCCGGCGCAGGGCGCACAGCTTGCCATCTATGCGCTGGGGTCCGGGGGTCTCGTGAAGCGGGCGGCGACCCCGCATATCGGATCGCCGAACCGCTGGCTCGCGCCGATTGCGGCGGCGGATTTCGATGGCGATGGCCGCATCGAGATCGGCTATATCGACCGGCCGCATCTGGCCAAGCGGCTGCGGCTTTGGCGCTATGAGGCGGGCGAGCTGCGGCATCTGAGCGATCTTGACGGGCTGACCAACCACCGCATCGGCTGGGACCATATCCCCGGCGGGCTGCGTCTCTGTGACGGGGTGGCCGAGATGATCACCGCCGATGGCGGCTGGCAGCGGATCATGGCGGTGCGCTTTGCCGGTGGGGCGCTGCAGCCGCGCGTCTTTGGGCGCTATGACGGGCCAGAGAGCCTCAACCGCGCGACGGAATGTGAGTGATCTCTCACGGCGCTGTGGGGCGATGTGATTTGTCCCGCGCCTCTCTGCGGTCTAGCCGGTGGCCAGACATGAATCCGAAAGGCCGCCACATGACCCTGACCCCGATGCAAATCCTTCGTCTCACTCTCATTGGGGGGCTGGCTGGCGAGATCGCCTTTGAGGCCTTTGCCTTTGGGCTGGGGCCGATCCTGACCGGGCGGGTGATGGAGCCTGCCTATCTGGTGATCGCGCTGGCGCGGCTCTTGGGGGTCGAGATCGGCTATGTCGGGGGCTGGATCGGCCATCTGATTGCGGGGCTCATTCTCTTTCCGCTCGGCTATCTCGCCTATCTGCGCCTGACACCGCCGCAGCCCTGGGCCATGGCCGGGCTGATCTGGGGGCTGATCCTCTGGGCGGTGGCGCAGGGCGTGCTGGCGCCGCTGGCGGGGCGCGGTTTCATGATGGGGTTTGTGAGCTACACCTGGGCGTCGCTCGCGGCGCATATGCTCTATGGGCTGGTGGTGGCGGGCGCGCTGCGCCGGGCCATGCCGGGGCTGACCCGGGGCTAGCTCAGGTAAAAGCCGACGGGCACCCGGGCCTCGGGCACCTCTTCGCCGAGATGCGGCGCGAGCGAGCGTTCCACCGTGCGGCACATCGCGTCGAGCGGCAGCCCGTTCACCGTTTCGCCAAAGGGATGGGCGAGCTCTTCGGTCACTTCGGCGAGGCCGAAGAACACATAGGCGATGATCGCCGAAAAGAGCGGCGCCATCCAGCCGGCGCCCTCGAGCAGGGCAAAGGGGATCAGCAGGCAGTAGAGATAGGTCGTGCGGAACACCAGAAGCGAATAGACGAAGGGCAGTGGCGTGGTGGCGATGCGTTCGCAGCCCGCCTGCGCCAGCGACATCGAGGCCAGCCGTTCGGCAAGCGCGCGGCGGGCAAAGCCATCGGGCGCAGTCGCGGCCAGATGCCGGTTGAGCGTGTTGAGCGCGGCGCAGGGCGGGTGATGGGCCTCGGCGAAGGCGGCGCTGTCGGCGGCCCAGCGGCCCGCCGAGCCATCGTCGGGCATGCGGCGCAGATGCAGCCGGTGCAGATGCAGGAAGGCCAGCGCCAGCCGCAGGGCGCGTTGCCGCGCCTCGGGGTCGGGGAGATACATTTCGACCTCGCGCCCGAGCGAGCGCATGTCGGCCACCAGCCCGCCCCAGAGGCGGCGGCCCTCCCACCAGCGGTCATAGGCGGCGTTGTTGCGAAAGCCGAGAAAGAGCGACAGCGCGAGGCCAAAGACCGCGAAGGGCGCGGCATTGGTATGGGGCAGGCGCAAGAGCGCGCCGTCGATCCAGACCACCAGCGCGGCAAAACCCGTGGCGAAGAGAATGCGCGGCAGGATGCGCGGCAGCACGGAGCCGCGAATGGCGAACATCAGTTCCAGCAATCCGGGTTTGTCGCGGACAATCATCGTCGGGCTCCTTGCAGGTCTCGCCCGCGTTAGAGCCCGAAGATCATTGGCAAAACAGTTCGCAAGCGGCCTTAGCAGCCAATTTTGCGCCAAACCGGGGCGGCTGTGTTTCCGATCCGCGTCACCGGTCGCGCGGCGGGCTTAGCCCAACGCGCGCCAGCCGATGTCGCGGCGGTAGAACCCGCCGGGCCAGTCGATCCCCTCGACCATGCCATAGGCGCGGTCGCGGGCCTCTTGCAGCGTCGCGCCGCGGGCCGTCACGTTGAGCACCCGGCCGCCGGTGGCGACGATCTTGCCGCCCGTCTCGGCGGTGCCGGCGTGAAACACCATGTGGTGGCTGTCCTCGGGCATCGTGTCGAGCGCGCCGATGGGCGTGCCTTTTTCATAGTCCCCGGGATAGCCCAGCGCCGCCATCACCACGGTGAGCGCGTGATCCTCGGCCCAGGTGACGCTCATCTCGTTCAGGCGGCCTTCGGCGGCGGCGTGCAGCAGGTCGAGCACCTGCGCCCCGAGCCGCATCATCAGCACCTGGCATTCCGGGTCGCCGAAGCGGACGTTGTATTCGACGAGACGGGGCTGGCCGTCCTTGATCATCAGACCGGCATAGAGCACGCCTTGAAACGGCATGCCACGGCGGGCCATTTCGGCCATGGTCGGTTTGACGATCTGCTCCATGGCGATGGCTTCGATCTCGGGGCTGAGCACCGGGGCGGGGGAATAGGCGCCCATGCCGCCGGTGTTGGGGCCGGTGTCGCCGTCGCCCACCCGTTTGTGATCCTGCGCGGTGCCGACCGACAGGATGTTCTCGCCATCGCAGAGCACGAAGAGAGAGGCCTCTTCGCCCTCCATGAACTCTTCGATCACCACTTCGGCCCCGGCGCCGCCAAAGGCCCCGCCGAACATGTCGTCGATGGCGGCGAGCGCCTCGTCTTCGGTCATGGCGATGATGACGCCCTTGCCGGCGGCGAGACCGTCGGCCTTGATCACGATGGGCGCGCCCTTGGCCCGGACATGGGCGCGGGCGGCTTCGGCCTCGGTGAAATGGCCATAGCCTGCGGTGGGGGCGTTGGCCGCATCGCAGATTTCCTTGGTAAAGCTTTTCGAGGCTTCGAGCCGTGCCGCGCCCTCGGAGGGACCAAAGCAGAGCAGCCCGGCCTCGCGCAGCCGGTCGGCCACACCCACGGCGAGCGGCGCTTCGGGGCCGACGATCACGAAGTCGATGGCGTTTTCCTCGGCAAAGGTCACCACCGCGCCGCCATCCATGATGTCGAGCTTGGCGCAGTCGGCGATCTGAGCGATGCCGGCATTGCCGGGGGCCACGATGAGCCGGTCGCATTTCGGGTTCTGTTTCACGGCCCAAGCGAGGCTGTGTTCGCGCCCGCCGCTGCCAAGGATCAGAATGTTCATCAGGCGGTCCCCTACCGTTCGGTCCTCATTTGGCGCCTGAATAGGCGCGCGGGCGCGCGGAGGCAAGGCTGAGGGCCCTTTGTGCGGAACATCGCGGGCCGCGCCGGGTTGGAAGAGATGAAAGTCATCACCGACGAAAGGAAATCCCATGCCTGATATCAAATCCGCCAAGATCGCCATTCTCGCCACCAATGGCTTTGAGCAATCCGAGCTTGAGCAGCCGCGCGACGCGCTGCGCGAGGCGGGCGCAGAGGTGCATGTGATCTCGCCCGATGGGCAGGACATTCGCGGCTGGGAAGGCCCCGATTGGTGCCGCACCGTCGAGGTCGACCGCAAGCTGTCGGAGGTGAACTCCACCGATTACGATGCGCTGGTGCTGCCCGGCGGGCAGATCAACCCGGACCTGCTGCGCGTCAATGACGAGGCGCTGTCGTTCATCCGGGCCTTCTGGCAGGCGAAGAAGGTGATCGGGGCAATCTGCCATGCGCCCTGGCTGTTGATCGAGGCGGGCATCGCGGAGGGCCGCGACATGACCTCCTATCATTCGATCAAGACCGATGTGAAAAACGCCGGGGCCAATTGGACCGATGCCGAGGTCGTCACCGATCATGGTCTGGTCACCAGCCGCAACCCCGACGATCTGCCG
Organism: Roseovarius nubinhibens ISM; assembly: GCF_000152625.1. Lineage (GTDB taxonomy): Bacteria > Pseudomonadota > Alphaproteobacteria > Rhodobacterales > Rhodobacteraceae > Roseovarius > Roseovarius nubinhibens. Next base: position 1,464,502 of record NZ_CH724156.1, read on the forward strand.
GCCTTCTCGAAAAAGCTCATCGAAGAGATCGAGGAAGGCCGCCACGATCAGCGCGCCGCGTGATCTTTTCATCTGGCGCGGGATCGGTCATTGATGGGGCATGTCAGACCTGATTGATGATCCGCTTCCGGGCCAGAACATGCCCGAATACACCGTCTCGGAAATCTCCGGCGAGGTGAAGCGCACGCTCGAAGGCAATTTCGGGCGTGTGCGCGTGCGTGGCGAGGTGGGCCGCGTGTTCAAGGCGCGGTCCGGGCATCTCTACTATGATGTGAAGGACGACAAGAACGTCCTCGCCTGCACCACATGGAAGGGGCAGGTGGCGGGTCTGTCGGTCGAGCCTGAAGAGGGGCTCGAGGTGGTGGTGACCGGGCGGCTCACCGCCTTTGGGGCGCAGTCGAAATACAATCTCAACGTCGATGAAGTGGCCGTGGCCGGGCAGGGCGCGCTCATGGCGTTGCTGGAGAAACGGCGCAAGGCGCTGGCGGCGGAGGGGCTCTTTGATGAGGGGCGCAAGCGGCCGATCCCCTATCTGCCCGAGATCATCGGCGTCGTCACCTCGCCCTCGGGTGCGGTGATTCGCGATATTCTGCACCGGCTGCGCGACCGGTTTCCGCGCAAGGTGCTGATCTGGCCGGTGGCGGTGCAGGGGCAGAGCTCTGCCGCGGAAGTGGCCCGGGCGATTGCCGGGTTCAATGCGCTGACGCCGGGCGGGGCGCTGCCGCGGCCCGATCTGATCATCGTGGCGCGGGGCGGCGGCTCGATCGAGGATCTGTGGGGGTTCAACGAGGAAATCGTGGTGCGCGCGGCGGCGGCGTCAGAGATCCCGCTCATCTCAGCCGTGGGCCATGAGACCGACACCACGCTGATTGATTTTGCCTCGGACAAGCGCGCGCCGACGCCGACGGCGGCGGCGGAGCTTGCGGTGCCGGTGCGGCTCGACCTGTTGGCCTGGCTCGACGGGCAGAGCGCCCGGCTGAGCCATGCTCTGTCGAGCGGGGTCGAGCGGCGCGGTCAGCGGCTGCGCGATCTGGGACGGGCCTTGCCCCGGGTGGACAGCCTGCTCGACGGGCCGCGCCAGAGGCTCGATGTCTGGGGCGAGCGGCTTCCGGCCGCGCTCATCCGGTCGGTGCAGATGCGGCGGGTGCGGTTGTCGGATGCGGCCGGGGCGCTGCGCCCGGCGGCGCTGCGCGGCAAGCTGCGCGATCAGGGGCAGCGGCTGACACAGACCGGCGAGCGGCTTGGTCATGCGCTCGGCGCGCGGACGGAGCGCGGGCGCGAACGCTATGATGCGATGAGCGCGCGGTTTGGCCGGGTCGAGCCGCATGAGGCGCTGCAGCGGCGGCGCGAGGATCTGACCCGGCTCAGCGACCGGTTCGGTCAGGTGGGGGCACGCCAGATCAAGGATTGGCGCGATCGGCTCGACGCGCTCGACCGGCTGCGCGAAACGCTCAGCTATAAGGCGACGCTCGAGCGGGGCTATGCGGTGGTGCGCGGCGATGGCGATCTGATCAAGAGCGCCGCCGCAGCGGGCCGGGCGCAGAATCTCGAGATCGAATTTGCCGATGGCGTGCATAAGGTCGGCCAGCCGGGGGCGCCCGCGCCCAAGAAACCGGCCAAGCCGCAGACCCCGCCCGGCGATCAGGGCAGTCTTTTCTAGGCCCGCGTCAAGAACGCAAACGCCCGATTCCAGCGGTGGAAACATTTGTTTCCCTGTTTCCCGGTTAAGAACGATCCGCGATAAAACCCAGATATTGTCTGGTGGCCGCCCCAGTTGCGCCCGATTTGACGCCGATACCCAAAGCAACAGAAATACAGAGGTATCGAGCAATGGATCGTCTCACCGAGATGGAAGCGTTTGCCACGGTCGTGGATCAAGGTGGATTCACTGATGCGGCGCGGAAAATGGGGATTTCCAAATCCGCCGTATCGAAACACGTGTCGTCGCTCGAGGCGCGTCTCGGGGCGCGTCTGCTCAACCGGACGACCCGCCGCGTGAGCCCGACGGAAATCGGTCTCGCCTATTATGACCGGGCGCTGCGCGTTCTCAATGATGCGGGCGAGGCGGATGCGCTGGTCAGTTCGATGCAATCTGATCCTTCGGGTCTGCTGCGGATTTCGGTGGCGACGGATTTCGGCGTCAATCATCTGAGCCCGGTACTCGGCAGTTTCCTCGATGAATTCCCGGATATCACCGTCAATATGGTGCTCAACAACCGCTATGTAGAGCTCATCTCGGAAGGGTTCGACATGGCGATCCGCATCGGCGAGCTCGAGGACAGCACCCTGCGGGCGCGCAAGCTCACCGAGACCACCAAGCGGATGATCGCGAGCCCGGCCTATCTCGAGAAATACGGGCGGCCGACCAAGATCGACGATCTCAACGAGCACAAGCTCTTGCATTATTCGAGCCAGGCGGGCGGCAGTGTCTGGAAGCTCACCGCGCCGTCGGGCGAAAAGCGTCAGGTGCGCACCGCGGGCGGGCTGTCGGTCAATGACGGGCAATCGCTGCTCAACGCCGCGATCTCGGGTCTGGGCATCGCCTACCTGCCGAGCTTTCTCTATTCCGAGGCGCTGTCCAAAGGTCTGGTCGAGGATGTGATCCCCGATCTGCCGATGGAAACCCAAGGCATCTATGCGGTCTATCCGCCGGGCCGGTTCACCCAGCCCAAGGTGCGCGCCTTCATCGATTTCCTGGTCCATGTCTTTGCCGAAAAAGGCCCGACGGACTGGTAAAGCTTCCCCCTCGCTCATAAGAGCCACCTTCGCCCCCGGCACGGTTCCCGTGTGCGGGGGTTTTGTTTGTCCGTGCACTATTTCTTTGATTTTCGAGGCGATTGCGCGGAGGGCGCACAGGCGCTGTGCGGTGGGTCGGGTTGCGTTGGGGGCGCGGACCGGGGCACGGTGGGGGCCAGGAAATATGCAATCACCAAGGGGCGTCCCATGTCAGAACCAGTGCTACTCACCATCAGCGGCTCGCTGCGCGAAGGGTCGTATAACCGGATGCTCTGCCGGGTCGCGGCCGAGGCCTTTGGCCCGGCGAAAGTGGTGGTGGGGGATCTCGATCTGCCGCTCTACAATGGCGATCTGGAACAGGCCGAGGGCATCCCCGCCAAGGTGCAGCTGCTGGCCGATCAGATTGCCGGGGCTGATGCCATCGTGATTTCGGCGCCGGAATATAACAAGGGCATCTCGGGCGTTCTCAAGAACGCGCTCGATTGGGTCAGCCGGACCGAGGGCAATGCCTTTGCGGGCAAGCCCACGGTGGTGGTCTCGGCCGCAGCGGGGCGGACCGGCGGCGAGACGGCGCAATTCATGACCATGGCCTGCCTGCTGCAGCTACAGGCGCAGATCATTTCAGGGCCGGCGGTTCTGGTGGCCGGGGCGTCGAAAGAGTTCTCGGACGCGGGCGCGCTGACCAATGACCGCTATCACGACACGCTCAAGACCCGGATGGCGGCGCTGCGCGCGGCGATCAAGGCCTGATCAAAAGGGCCTAATCGAACCGGGCCGGATCGTAATAGCTCATGTCGCCATTGGGTTTGCGTCCGGCGATCATGTCGGCGATCCAGCGCCCGGTTTTCGGCCCGCCGGTGAGCCCCACATGCTGATGCCCAAAGCCGAGATGCAGCCCGGTGGCACCGCGTTGGCCAATGAGCGGCAGGCTGTCCGGGGTCGACGGGCGGTGGCCCATCCATTCCTCGGCCAGCTCATACTGCAGATCGGGAAAGAGCTCTGACAGGTAGCGGCGGATCAGCGCGAAGGGCTTGGGCGAGCGGGGCGCGTCGACATGGGCGAGCTCGACCGCGCTGGTACAGCGCAGCCCGTGCTCCATCGGGTTGAAGGCACATTTTCCGGCCACCATGATCGGATTGTTCGGCACGTGGGATGGCGATTTCAGATGCAGGTGATAGCCGCGCTCGGCCTCGAGCGGCAGCTTGATCCCGAGCTTGCGCAGGATCGGTTTCGACCAGATGCCCGCCGTCACCACCGCATGATCGCAGGGCAGCGTGCCCTGATCGGTTTCAACCGCCGTAACGCGGCCATCGCGCAGGGTGATGTCCTTGGCCGTGGCCACGAGAAACCTGCCCCCCTCAGCTTGGAAGACCTCGGCGAGTGCTTTCATATAGGCGCCGGGATTGGCGATATGGCCCTGATTGCGCAGCACCGCGAGACAGCCGATATTGGCCCCGAGCATCGGCTCGGCCTCTTGCACGGCGGCGCCTTCGATCAGCTCTGGCACATAGCCCGCGTTGCGCTTGATCGCCCAGGCATAGCTGTCGCGCGCATAGGCGGCGCGGTCGGCATAGGCGTAGGACAGATCGCTGTCGGTGACAAACCGCGCGGCGGCGGTGCCCTGGGTCAGGGCGCGGTGCTGTTCGACACTGTCATGCAGCAGATTGTGCAGCCCCGCCGCCATCCGCTGTGTCCGTGTGTCGGTGCCCTGCGCCACATAGCGCAGGAGCCAGGGCAGCAGCCGGGGCAGGTAGCTATATTGCAAGAAAAGCGGCGCGTTCGGATCGGCGAGGCTCTTGATTCCCTGGCGGATGATACCCGGCGAATTGATCGGCGCGATGGCCCATTGCGCCAGCAGCCCGGCATTGCCATAGGACGCGCCCGCGCCGGGGCCTTCGCGGTCGATCAGCGTGACTTCATGGCCGTCGCGGCGCAGCCAGATGGCGGCGCTCAGCCCACAGATGCCGGCGCCGATAACGATGATCTTTGCAGGGGTATTCATGCCCGTCCTCTCCCAAGACTGCGCGCAGTTAAGCGGTCTTTGTCAGGCGGGGCAATATGGCAGCACAAAAAGAAAAACCCCGCCCGAGAGGGGCGGGGTTTTCAAATCTGTCCGAGCGTTTGCTCAGCCCTGACGGGCTTTGAAACGGCGCTGGGTTTTGTTGATCACGTAGACGCGGCCTTTGCGGCGCACGACACGGCAATCCCGGTGCCGGTTCTTGAGCGAACGGAGCGAGTTGCGAACTTTCATCGTTCTTTCCTCTGTCTGTCGCGGCGCGGGCCAGCGCCTTAGGTTACGGGCGTTTCGCACGCTTTGCGAAACAATGAAATCATGGTGGGCGATACTGGGATCGAACCAGTGACCCCTTCGATGTCAACGAAGTGCTCTACCGCTGAGCTAATCACCCCTATGGACCTTGGTCTGGATTCGTGCCCCTAAAAAACAGGGGCGCGGAAATCCGCGCCGCAGCGTCGCTGTCTATAAAAGGAGTCGCGGAGGTGATCAAGGGCTTTCGGTAACAGTTTTTTTCAGGCTATCCTATAAGCCAATCGGGGAGGTCGAATGCCCAAGCTTGCGTATCAGTTGGAGTTTCCGAGGAAAAGGACCACGAGCGTGGTCTTTGCCTCGCCGCATTCGGCGCGGGACTATCCGCAGTGGTTTCTGGATCGGTCGCGGCTCGACGAGGTGACGATCCGGTCCTCCGAGGATGCCTATGTCGATATTTTCCTCGATTCTGCGCCACGTCTTGGCGCGCCCTTGATCTGTGCCGGCGCGCCGCGCGCCTTTATCGATCTCAACCGGGGTCCCGATGAGCTCGACCCGGCCTTGATCGAAGGGGTGCGGATGGTCGGGCATAATCCGCGCGTGGCCTCCGGGCTTGGGGTGATTCCGCGTGTGGTGGCCAATGGACAGCCTATTTATACAGGGAAATTGACCCGCGACGAGGCGATCGAGCGGATCGAGACCTATTGGCATCCCTATCACAATGCGCTCGCCCAGCAGCTCGATCAGGCCTGGGAGATGTTTGGCGAGGCCATTCTTCTCGACTGTCATTCGATGCCACATGAAGCGATGGATGCGGCGATGCACCGGGGCGGCAAACGCCCGCATGTGGTGCTCGGCGACCGGTTCGGGGCCTCGGCCGCGCCCGAGATTGTCGAGCGGGTGGAGGCGGCGTTTCAGCGCGCCGGGCTGGTCGTGGCGCGCAACGCGCCCTTTGCCGGGGCCTTTGTCACACAGAATTACGGGCGGCCCTCGCGGGGGCGGCATGCGGTGCAGATCGAGATTGACCGGGCGCTCTATATGGACGAGCGGCGGATCGCGCCGAACCAGAATTTCGAGGCCTTCCGCGCCATGATGCGCGATATTCTGGCAGAGTTGGCGGATATTGGCCGACCGGTGCAGCAGACGCTGGCGGCGGAATAAGCGCTAGCGCAGGGCGCGGCCTTTAACGATCGCGTCAGAGCCGAATTTCTCCCGAATGGCATCGGCGGCGCGTTCGGCCTGGCTGCGTTTGCGGGCCTGAGGGTCGAGCAGATCGCCCGAGAGATCGGCCGCCTCTTCTGGCACCAGATCGGAAATGCCGACGCCGATGAGCCGGTAGGGCACCTGATGATCCACCTGATCATAGAGATTGCGGGCGGTGCGGTAGATCGTGTCGGCGAGCTGGGTCGCGTCGCGCAGGGCGAGGCGGCGGGAGATCAGCGAATGATCGGCGCGCTTGAGCTTGAGCGTGACGACGCGGCCGGCGAGATGGCGGGCCTTGGCGCGGTCGGAGACCTGCACGGAGAGCCGCCAGATATGGCCATCGAGCAGCTCGGTATGGCCGGTATCCTCGAAAAACGTGGTTTCCTTGGAGATGGATTTGACCGGCGCGCGGGCGTCGACACGGCGCATGTCCTGACCCCGGGCAAGATGCCAGAGCCGGTTGCCGAGCGAGCCAAACCGCGCCACGAGATCCTGCCGCTCCCACCTTAACAAATCGTTAAAGCTGCGGATGCCGGCCTTGTCCAAGGCGGTTTGCGCGGATTGGCCGACGCCCCAGATCATTCGGACCGGTTTGTCGCGGAGAAATGCGGCGGTCTCGGCGGCACCGATGACAGAAAATCCACGCGGTTTATCCAGATCAGACGCGATCTTTGCTAAGAATTTATTATGGCTGAGGCCAATCGAGCCGGTGACGCCCAGTTCCGAGCGCATCCGCGCCACCAGCCGGGCCAGCATCACCGCAGGCGGCGCGCCATGCAGGCGGGTGGTGCCGGAGAGGTCGAGAAAGGCCTCGTCGAGCGACAGGGGTTCGATCACCGGGGTGAGGTCGAGCATCATGGCGCGGATCTGGCGGGAGACCTCGGCATAGACCTCCATCCGGGGTTTGAGCACCACCGCGTCAGGGCAGAGATCAAGCGCCTTGAACATCGGCATGGCCGAGCGCACGCCGCGAATTCGCGCGATATAACAGGCGGTTGAGACGACGCCACGGCGGCCGCCGCCGATGATCAGCGGCTTGTCCGCGAGCGCGGGATTGTCGCGTTTCTCGACGCTGGCATAGAAGGCATCGCAATCCATATGGGCGATGGTCAGCCCGTAGAGCTCGGGATGCGAGAGCACGCGCGGGCTCTGACAGCCGGGGCAGCGGCGGGGCGCGGGATCGGGCAGGTTTTGCAGGCAGTCGCGGCAAAAAGCGGGCATGGCGGGCGATCACATCCGGGTGTCGGGGGTCCATGTTAACAGGTTGGCGAGGCCACGGAAATCGACCTTCGGCAAAGCGTCGGTATTACGTCGGTATTGCGTCAGTGGGTGATTCGGGCTTTTCCGGCCAAAGCCGCGAGTGTGCGCCGCGCGCCCGGGGCGGCGGCGATTTATTAACCAATGGTCATGGCGGAATCGCGGCTTAAGGCAGCTCGGCCAGGATGGCGCGGGCGGCGGCGGGGGCATCGTCAGCCGCCCAGATCGGACGCCCGACGACGATGTGATCGGCCCCGTCCTTGAGCGCCTGTGCCGGGGTGGCCACGCGTTTCTGATCGCCGAGCGCCGCGCCCGCGGGGCGCACGCCGGGGGTCACGATGAGACGGCCCTTGGCATTGGGCAGGGCGCGGATCATCGCCGCCTCTTGCGGCGAGGCGATGACGCCATCGGCACCGGCGTCGAAGGCGCGGCTGGCGCGTTCGCAGACCAGATCGTGAATGTCGCCCGCGCGGATCAGCCCGGCGTCGAGATCGGCCCGGTCGAGCGAGGTGAGAATGGTCACCGCGAGGATTTTCGTCGATTTGCCGCCGACGCCCTCGCGGGCGGCGCGCACCACATGCGGATCGCCATGGACGGTGAGGAAATCGAGATCGAACTGCACCAGACCGCGCACGGCGTTTTCGACGGTGGCGCCGATGTCGAAGAGCTTCATGTCGAGGAAGATGCGCTTGCCATGTTCCTGCTTGAGCTCGTTTGCCACGGCGAGCCCGCCCCCGGTGAGCATGCCGAGACCGATCTTGTAGAAGCTGACCGCATCGCCGAGCCGTTCGGCGAGTTGCAGCGCCTCGATGGCGTTGGGCACGTCGAGCGCGACGATCAGCCGGTCATCGGCAAGGGTGGAGGAGGTGGCGGTCATGGGCGGCCCCTTTGCAAAACGCGCGGCAAAACTCGCGCCCTTGTGGCCGCCACATGGCAACAGGTCAAGGGTCTTGGGCCGGGGGGCTTGGTCCGGGGGGCTTGGGCCGGGGTCTTGAACTGGGGGCCGGGGGGTCTTGAACTGGGGGGCCGGATCAGGAGGCCCGCTGAAATTCCTTGGGCGCGTCTTCGGCCACTTGCACGGCATCGGCCTGACGGCGGTATTCCGGCATGCGCCGGATCTGACGCAGCGCGTCCTCGGCCAGCGCCTCGGCCAGTGAGGCGGGCGGCACGTCGGATTGCAGCTTGGCCTTGGTCATCAGGCAAAGCGTGCTGATATCGGTGGTCAGGATGGCGATGGCGCGATGCTCTTCCGCATCAGGAGAGAATCGCAGGTCATCAAAGCGGAATTGGCGAATAATCATCACAGGCACCATTACAAACAAGAACCAAATACCGGTTAACGGTACAGGCTTCAGGGTGAATATCAAGCGCCTCTTCCCCGAGGGGGTTGTGCCGGAGGGGGTGGGGCGCCGCCGGATCGGTGGGATCGTCCGCGCGCGCCCCGGTTGAAATCACCTGCCAGATCGCAGGGATCGTTCGGGAAATTCTGTCGCGGCTCAGGCCGCGATGCGCGGGCTGCCCGAGGGCAGGCTCAGCGTGCCGCTGGCGAGGATCTGGGCCACGCGGGTCTGGTACTCGGCGCTGGTGGTGGCGCGGCGCGAGCGCATGGCGGGCAGGTTGTCGCTATGGGCGCGGGCCGCCGCATCATGCAGGCGGCGCACCACCACGTCATATTCAGCGGTCAGCGGCGCGGTGGCCTGTGTCGGATAGCTGTAGGTGATCCCGTCTTCGTGGATTTTGACCAGGGCTTCGAATGCGCCGGTTTCCGGGTTGTAGCGCACCTGATCGAATTGGATTTTTTCGATCTGCATTGCCTAATTCCTTCTGCTCTAGGCCGGGGGATTTCCCCTGTGGATAACTTGGGAACGGCCAGTGAAATTTAAACGGGGAAACGGCTTTTTTGTTCCCCTCTGGGCAAATTCAGGGTCTGATCGCTTGAAGATCGGCGGGATGCTGCCCATCTGTCAGGTCGAGGTTCCCGACCGCCGTATGCCTAATGCTGGGTGCGGCACCGGGGGTACGCTTATAGAGGAGAGTTGGGATGGACTTTGAAAAGTTCACCGAGCGGTCGCGTGGCTTTGTTCAGGCAGCGCAGACGATCGCCATGCGGGAAAGCCATCAGAAGCTGGCGCCCGAACATATACTGAAAGCATTGATGGATGATGACCAGGGGCTTGCGAGCAACCTGATCAAACGCGCGGGCGGCGAGCCGGCACGGGTGGTTCAGGCCTTGGATATCGCCATCTCGAAAATCCCTGTCGTCACCGGCGACGCGGGCCAGACCTATATGGATCAGCAGACCGGCAAGGTCCTTGCCGAGGCCGAAAAGCTCGCCAAGAAGGCGGGTGACAGTTTCGTGCCGGTCGAGCGCATTCTGACGGCGCTTGCCATGGTCAAGAGCCCGGCGAAAGAGGCGCTCGAGGCCGGCGGCATCAGCGCGCAGAAGCTCAATGAAGCGATCAATGATGTCCGCAAGGGGCGCACCGCCGACAGTGCCAGCGCCGAGGACACCTATGAGGCGCTCGAGAAATATGCGCGCGACCTGACGCGGGCCGCCGACGAGGGCAAGATCGATCCGATCATTGGCCGCGACGATGAAATTCGCCGCGCCATGCAGGTTCTGTCGCGCCGCACCAAGAACAACCCGGTGCTCATCGGCGAGCCGGGGGTCGGCAAGACCGCCATCGCCGAGGGGCTGGCGCTGCGCATCGTCAATGGCGATGTGCCCGAGAGCCTCGCCGACAAGCGGCTGTTGTCGCTCGACATGGGGGCGCTCATCGCTGGGGCGAAATACCGTGGCGAATTCGAAGAGCGGCTCAAATCCGTGCTCAACGAGGTGACGGATGCGGCGGGCGAGATCATTCTCTTTATCGACGAGATGCACACGCTCATCGGGGCCGGGAAATCGGATGGCGCGATGGATGCGGCCAATCTGATCAAGCCGGCGCTGGCGCGCGGCGAGCTGCATTGTATCGGGGCCACCACGCTCGATGAATATCGCAAGCATGTGGAGAAGGACGCGGCGCTGGCGCGGCGGTTCCAGCCCATCGTGGTGCAGGAGCCGACGGTCGAGGACACGATCAGCATCCTGCGCGGCATCAAGGAGAAATACGAGCTGCACCATGGGGTGCGGATTTCGGACAGCGCCCTGGTGACCGCCGCGACGCTCAGCCATCGCTATATCACCGACCGGTTCCTGCCGGACAAGGCGATCGACCTGATGGACGAGGCCGCCAGCCGGTTGCGGATGGAGGTGGACAGCAAGCCCGAAGAGCTTGACGCGCTCGACCGTGAGATCCTGCAAAAGCAGATCGAAGCGGAGGCGCTCAAGAAAGAGGATGATGTCGCGTCGAAGGACCGTCTCGAGAAGCTCGAGAAAGAGCTGTCGGATCTGCAGGAGCGATCGCGCGAGATGACCGCGCAATGGCAGGCCGAGCGGGACAAGCTCGCCGGGGCGCGGGACCTCAAGGAACAGCTCGACCGGGCGCGGATAGAGCTCGACCATGCCAAGCGCGAGGGTGATCTCGCCAAGGCGGGTGAGCTCAGCTATGGCGTGATTCCGGGGCTGGAAAAGCAGCTGGCGCAGGCCGAGAGTGCCGAGGCCGATGGCGTCATGGTCGAAGAGGCGGTGCGGCCCGAGCAGATCGCGCAGGTGGTCGAACGCTGGACCGGGATTCCGACGGCAAAGATGCTCGAGGGCGAGCGCGAGAAGCTTCTGGGGATGGAAGAGAACCTGCATCGTCGGGTGATCGGCCAGAACCAGGCGGTGAAGGCCGTGGCCAATGCGGTGCGCCGGGCGCGCGCCGGGCTCAATGACGAGAACCGGCCGCTGGGCTCGTTCCTGTTCCTCGGGCCGACCGGTGTCGGCAAGACCGAGCTCACCAAGGCGGTGGCCGAGTTCCTCTTTGACGACGACAGCGCCATGGTGCGCATCGACATGTCGGAGTTCATGGAGAAACATTCGGTGGCCCGTCTGATCGGCGCGCCTCCGGGCTATGTCGGCTATGACGAGGGCGGTGTCCTCACCGAGGCGGTGCGGCGCAGACCCTATCAGGTGGTGCTGTTCGACGAGGTGGAAAAGGCCCACCCGGATGTGTTCAACGTGCTGTTGCAAGTGCTCGATGATGGCGTGCTGACCGATGGTCAGGGCCGCACCGTGGATTTCAAGCAGACGCTGATCATCCTGACTTCGAACCTTGGGGCGCAGGCGCTGAGCCAGCTGCCCGACGGGGCCGATGCCAGCGACGCCAAGCGCGACGTGATGGATGCGGTGCGGGCGCATTTCCGGCCCGAGTTCCTCAACCGGCTCGACGAGACGATCATCTTTGACCGGCTCAAGCGCGAGGATATGGCCGGGATCGTCACGATCCAGATGGGGCGTCTGCTCAAACGGCTGGCGGCGCGGAAGATCACGCTCGATCTCGACGATGCGGCGCGCAAATGGCTGGCCGATGAGGGCTATGACCCGGTGTTCGGGGCGCGGCCTCTCAAGCGGGTGATCCAGCGTGCGCTGCAGGATCCGCTGGCCGAGGCCTTGCTGGCCGGGGATATCCTCGACGGCAGCACGGTGCCGGTGAGCGCCGGGACCGAGGGCCTGATCATCGGCGATCGGGTCGGCAGCACCAAGCGCCAGCCGCCCGAGGATGCCGTGGTGCATTAAGGGTGCATTAAGAGCTGTGAGGCGCAAATCACCCCGGTAGCGGGCCTCTGACGGGGCTGCGCACGGGATGCCAAGAGATTGGGCCGCGGGACACACCCGCGGCCCATTTTTTCCGCGAAGCTATGATGATTCTTGGGTGGAAAGCCCATCCCGGCGGGTCTATATAAGGGGCAGGGAGGAGTTCACTTACTCAGAAAGGTGACCTCCAATGGCATTTCTAACTCAACGTCTGGTTTCTCTCCCCGATCTTGCGGGTGCCGTGCATCGTGGCTTTGCAGCCTTTGGTGACGCGCTGGTGTCGATCGTCGAGCACAACGGCCGTCTGCGCCGGATGCAGATGCTTCAGGATATGAGCGATGACGAGCTCGCGGCCTGCGGCATCAAGCGCGAAGACATCGTGCGCATCGTCTTTGACGCCTGAACCGGGACGCAAGACCCGGGGCCTCATCGAGGGGCAAATGACCGGGGCTTTTGACCCATGCCACCTGCCCGGCAAAGGCCGGGCAGTGGCCTGAAAACCGAAAACTGAGAGCTGAGGCCTGCGACCTCAGAGCCCTGACATGGCTTGGCCCGGGTCAGATGACGCGGATCACATCCTTGTCGATGGCCAGCACATAGCCCTTGCGGGCGATGTTCTTGACCAACAGCTCGCTCACCATCTGATTGCCCAGCGTGTCGCGCAGCCGCTTGATGCGGGTGGCGCCGGCGGCCTCTTCGCAGTCCGAGGCGTCGCGCCCGGAAATCATCGCCTCGATTTCAGAACCCGAAAGAATGTCGCCATCCATCCGTGCCTCGGCCAGGATCGACAGGGTTTCCATCGCCGCATCGGTGAGCTTGAACCCCATATTGTTGAGATAGACCGATTTCTCGGCCCGGCTGATCAGGAGTGAACTCACCTGAATGCCCGAGCGTTCGATCTGCGCCATGCGCCGGTTGAGCGCCACCAGCATAATGAGAAAGACCACCGCCGCGATGAGCAGCGCCGCGGCAAAGACCAGCAGCACGAAAATCACCATCCGGTAGCTGGTGAGCGTCTCGGAAAAGGCGGTGCCGGAGAGGGCGAGAATTTCCAGAAGCTTGATCTCGCCATCGCTGGTCAGCGTGTCGTTTTCGACAAAGATCCGTTCGACGCGGGCGTTGAAGGCATTGGCGTCGGGCAGCGAGACAAAGAGAAAGATCGCCGCGAGGGTGAGGATCACCACGATGGCGGCCACCCCCAGCGTGACGACGAGATTGCCCGAACGCCGTGCCTCGGTGACGGTGGTGTCAGCCGGTTGCATACTCGCCCTCCCCCGGGATCAGGATTCCTTGACGGACAGAACCTTGAGCAGGGTCAGCCCGGCCGCGGCGAGCCGCGCGCGCAGCTCGACCGTGGCGGCGGGCACCGTACAGGGCCCGCTGATCTGGGCAACATCATAAAAGAGCTCAAGCGGATTGTCGCGCTTGGCCTTGTATTCGGCCTGACATCCGGCATGGGCGGCAGAGGCGCCGAGCGCGAGGATGAGGCTGGAGATGAGAGCGATCTGTTTCATGGCGCCACCTTGCGCGGAAATGCGGGCGCTATTCAATATCTCTTGGGCATCCGGGGGCGGGGCGGCGCGTGTTATCGGATAACAGGCGGGTGTTATTGCGTGGCGCAGAGGCTCGGGGTGAGGCTGATCCTGTCACTGCCGTGCCTTGCTGTCCTTGTTGGGTGCAGCGGGCGGGGCATCCGTAAAATGTAAGCTGCTCAAGAAAGGATACAAGCCATGTCCAGACGTTTCATCACCCTGATCTCGGCCGCGGCCATCGCGCTCTCTGGTCTGTCGTTTTCGGCCTCGACGGCCCGCGCCGACGACCGCAAGACCGCGCAATGGATCGCCGGCATCGCCGCCGCCGCCATCGTCGGTGCGGTGATCATCGACCAGAAGAAAGACCGCGAACGCCGCAAGCGCGAGGCGGTGCAACGCCAGCGCTATTACGACCAATACGGTCATGGACAGTATCGCAACGACCAGCGCCGCGCCCATAAATATCATGAGAAGCAGCGCAAGGAACGGATCAAGCAGCACCGCAAGGCGCATAAGCACGGCCATAAACATGGTCACGCCCATGGCCATCAGCACCGGGATCATCAGACCCATCGTCAGAGCACCCGCAACGATCCTTATAACCGCTACGACAATTCGCACCTGGCCCGGCCTCTGCCGCGATCGGTGCGCAACAGCCAGCACGCCAAGTAAGATCTGGGCACCAGCGTAACGAGTGCCGAGCAGCGAGATCGAGCAGATCAGGAGAGGGGGGCCAAGCGCCCCCCTCTTTCATATGCCCGGGGTGGCCCGCGTCAGAGAGGGAGGGCGCGGGTGTTTTTATATTCGTGGAGCAAGACGCTCGATTGGATTTCCTGCACGCCGGGGAGCATGACGAGCTTGTTGTTCATCAGCTGATGATAATGTTCGAGGTCGCGGACGATGATCCGGAGGCGAAAGTCGATGTCGCCGAGCAGCAGCTGGACGACCTGGACCTCGGGGATCTTCGAGGCTTGGGCGGCGAAGTCTTCGAGGGATTTGCGGCCGTGTTCCGAGAGTTTGATGCGGACAAAGACGACGGTCTCATAGCCCAGCTTCTTTGGGTCCAGCACGACGACGCGGTCCTGGATGATGCCCTCTTCTTCCATGCGCGACAGCCGTCGCCAGACGGGCGATTGCGACAGGCCCACGCGTTTCGCGAGCTCGGCGGCGTTCAGGTTTCCTTCGCTTTGCAGGACGCGGAGGATTCGGAGATCGGTATCATCGAGAGACTGCATTCTTATTCCTCATAAATGGCCATGTCGGCATTAGTAATGCAGGCGCGGGCCGCGGTCCACGCAAAATAGGCCAAAAAATCCTCAAACCTCTAATTATAAGACTGTCCAACGCGGATAAATGGCGATGACGGGCAAGACCATGCGCCCAGCCAGAGTTCGCTGCATGATCCATGCGCTTATTTGGAGGGGAGACTATGCCTTTGACAGACCCATGGCAGACGGGTCGTGTGCGCACCTTGCAGCATCCGGGTCGCTTTGACCCGGTGCGCATCAAGAGCAAGCATTCGGACAGCGCGCGTCACTTCAGGGTGACGTTGCAGCCGGGGAAATCGCTCTATGATGGGCTGGTCGAACCGATGCGGGCGGCGAATATCGAAGCGGCCTCCACCACCATTCTGGGGGGCTGGTATGCGGAGCTGAACTATTGCGTCGCGCCGCCGGACCCGCAGAAAGAGGCCATCGTGCGCTATTCAGCGCCGATCTATGGCGGCGAAAGCTATATGGTGTTCGGCAATGCGACGCTGGGCGTGAGCATGAAGGGCACCCCGATGGTGCATTGTCATGCCGCCTTTGTCCGCGAGGACGGGGCGCTCAAGGGTGGGCACATCATCCCGGAGACGACCATTGTCGGGCGTGACGGCATCTCGGTGCTGGTGACGGCGATGGACGATTTCGTGCTGCGTCAGGCCTATGACCCCGAGACCAAAATCCCCCTTTTCCAACCATTTGCGAGAACATGACATGACCATTGTTGAACATGGCGCCATGGGCCGCGTCGCCTATGCGCGGATCGCCCCGAATGAAGACCTCGTGCAGGGCATCGAGAAAACCTGTCTGGCCGAGGGCATTCGCAATGCGTTCGTGCGCGGCGCGCTGGGAAGCCTCGTCGATGCGACGCTGGTCACCAAATCCGACGGCACGCGTGTGCTGGTCAATGGCCCGGCGGTCGAAGTGGTGAGCATCGCCGGCGAAGTCCGGGCGGGGCCGGACAACACGATTGCCGCCGCCCTCTCGGGGGTTGTGGCGGACACCGACGGACAGGTCTTTGGCGGGTTTTTCGTCCCCGGGGGCAACACCGTCTGCATGACCTTTGAAGTGACCTTGGAAGAATGGCTGCCCGCCGACGCAAGCGCGTAAGGCCCGGCACCGAACATGACAAAAAGGGATATCTAAAATGACCTCAGCAATCGTGGGTTGGGCCCACACGAAATTTGGCAAATCAGAGGCTCCGGATGTGGAGGCCTTGATCGGTGAAGTCGCAGGCGCGGCGCTCGAACATGCGCAGATCGATGCGGCGGATGTCGACGGCATCTTTGTCGGCGTCATGAACAATGGCTTTTCCAAGCAGGGGCTGGAAGGGGCGCTGGTGGCGCTGAACCAGCCGGAGCTCAGCTAT
This sequence comes from Roseovarius nubinhibens ISM, assembly GCF_000152625.1. Classification (GTDB taxonomy): domain Bacteria; phylum Pseudomonadota; class Alphaproteobacteria; order Rhodobacterales; family Rhodobacteraceae; genus Roseovarius; species Roseovarius nubinhibens. The sequence goes on from NZ_CH724156.1 coordinate 1,480,805, forward strand.
ACGCCGTCGGTGCATCTGGAAAACGCCTGCGCGACGGGGTCGGCGGCGCTCTATGCGGCGATGGATTTCATCGCAGCGGGCCGTGGCAAGGTGGCGCTGGTGGTGGGTGCGGAGAAGATGACCGCGACGCCGCTGAACGAGGTGGGCGATATCCTTCTCGGGGCCTCCTATCGCAAGGAAGAGGCCCATGCGGGCGGCGGCTTTGCCGGCATCTTTGGCCAGATTGCCCAGACCTATTTTCAGCAACATGGCGACAAGTCGCGCGAGCTTGGCATGATCGCGGCCAAGAACCATGCCAATGGCGTCGGCAATCCTTATGCGCATCTGCAAAAGGATCTGGGCGTCGCCTTCTGCACCACGGTGTCGGACAAGAACCCCTATGTCGCGGCCCCGCTGCGGCGCACCGATTGTTCGCTGATCTCGGACGGGGCGGCGGCGATCGTGCTGGTGCATTCCGATCTGGTGCCGGAGGCGGCGCGCGCGGTGACCTTCAAGGCGCGGGTGCAGACCAATGACATCCTGCCGCTGTCGCGGCGTGATCCCACCGCCTTTGAGGGCGCGCGGCGGGCCTGGCAAAAGGCCCGCGAGGTCTCGGGGCTCGAGATGGAGGATCTGGATCTCGTGGAGACCCATGACTGTTTCACCATCGCCGAGCTGATCGAATACGAGGCCATGGGGCTTGCCGAGCCGGGTGAGGGCTATCGGCTGGTTCAGGAGGGGTACACCCAGAAGGATGGCAAGCTCCCGGTGAACCCGTCGGGCGGGCTCAAGGCCAAGGGCCATCCGGTCGGTGCCACGGGCGTGTCGCAGCATGTGATGGCCTGTCTGCAGCTCATGGATGAGGGCGGCGACATGCAGATCGCCGGGGCCGAAACCGTTGGTGTCTTCAACATGGGGGGAGCGGCGGTCACCAATTACGTCTCGATCATGGAGCGCGCGAAATGAGCACCGTGGCACCAAAGGGCGGCGTTGCGCCCTATTCTAAACGGGTGATGAACCTGTCGCATGTCCTGCGCCAGTCGGCGCGTCGCTTTGGCGATGAGATCGGCTTTGTCTGGGGCGACAAGACCTGGACCTGGAAAGAGGTCGACGCCCGTGTCGACGCGCTCTGCCATGTGCTCGCGGCGCAAGGCGTGACCAAGGGCGACCGGGTTCTCGTGCAATCGCCGAATTGCAACCAGATGTTCGAGACCATGTTCGCCTGTTTCCGGATGGGGGCGGTGTGGGTTCCGACGAATTTCCGCCAGACCCCGCCGGAGGTGGCCTATCTCGCCCAGTCGAGCGGCGCGGTGGCGATCATCTGTCACAAGGATTTCGGCGCGCATTACGCGGCCTGCCGGGAGGAGGCGCGCCAGCTGCGGGTCGCGCTCGCCATCGGCGAGGCGAGCTGGGCCGAGGATCTCGATGATCTGGTGGCAGAGCACATGGGCCAGCCCTTTGCGGCGGCGGATGTCGAACATGACGACCCGTGCTGGTTCTTCTACACCTCGGGGACCACGGGCCGCCCCAAGGCAGGCGTTCTGACCCATGGGCAGATGGGCTTTGTGATCACCAATCACCTCTGTGATCTGATGCCCGGCACCTCGCAAAAGGATGCCTCTATCGTGGTGGCACCGCTGTCGCATGGCGCGGGCATTCATCAGCTGGTGAACACCGCGCGGTCGGTGAAAACCGTGCTGCCGCAGAGCCCGGGGTTTGACGGGGATGAAATCTGGTCGCTTGTTGAAAAGTGGCAAGCGAGCAACCTTTTCACCGTGCCGACCATCGTCAACATGCTGGTCGATGACAAGGCGGTGGACCGCTATGACCGCAGCTCGCTGCGCTACATGATCTATGCCGGTGCTCCGATGTATCGCGAAGATCAGAAACGCGCCCTGCGCACGCTCGGGCCGGTTCTGGTGCAATATTACGGGCTGGGCGAAGTCACCGGCAATATCACCGTGCTGCCGCCGATGCTGCATTCGCTCGAGGATGGCGAGAATGCCAAGATCGGGTCCTGTGGCTTTGAGCGCACCGGGATGCAGGTCTCTATTCAGGATGCGGCGGGCCAAGAGCGCGCCCCCGGAGAGACGGGCGAGATTGCGGTTTGTGGGCCGGCGGTCTTTGCTGGCTATTACAACAATGACGAGGCCAATCAGAAATCCTTTCGCAACGGTTGGTTCCTGACCGGGGATCTGGGCCATCTCGATGACGAGGGGTTCCTCTATATCACCGGGCGGGCCTCGGACATGTATATCTCGGGCGGGTCGAACGTCTATCCCCGCGAGATCGAGGAGAAGATCCTCGAGCATCCGGCGGTGGACGAGGTGGCGATCCTCGGCGTGCCCGATCCGAAATGGGGCGAAGTGGGCCTCGCGATCTGCACCCTCAATGCCGAGCTCGATCAGGAAACGCTGTTGAGCTGGCTTGAGGGGAAAGTGTCCCGCTACAAGCTTCCGAAAACCGTGCTGTTCTGGCCGGAGCTTCCGAAATCGGCCTATGGCAAGATTTCCAAGAAGATCATCAAGGAAAAGCTCGACGCGCTTGCGCTGATGGAGGACGCGTCATGAGTGAGACGGTTCTTGTCACCGGCGGCCCTTCGGGGATCGGGCGGGCGATCAGCGAACGCTGTCTCGCCCGGGGCTGGACGGTCATAGCGGCGGATGTGTCGGAGCAGGTGCTCGCAGAGTTTCAAAGCGAAATGTCCGGGTTTGGCGATCGGCTGATCTGTCGGCAGTTGGATGTCTCGGATGAGGCGGCGGTCAACGCGCTGGTCGATGGTCTCGAGGCCGAGGGGCATGAGATCACCGGGCTGGTCAACTCGGCGGGGATCGGCACCGATATTCCGGCGACCGAAACCAGCGTCGAGCTGTTTCGCAAGGTGTTGGACGTCAATCTGATCGGTAGTTTCATGGTGGCCCGGGCGGTGGCGCGGCACATGATCCCGCGCGGGCGTGGCTCTATCGTCAACATCTCGTCGATCTCGGGCATGACCGGCAACAAGGGGCGCGTCGCCTATGGCTCGTCCAAGGCCGGGGTGCTGCAGATGACCCGGGTGCTGTCGACGGAATGGGCGCCGCATGGTCTGCGGGTCAATGCGGTCTCGCCGGGGCCGGTCGAGACGCCGCTGGTCGAGCGCATGCATGAGACAAGTTCGCGCAAGCTCTGGACCGACCGGCTGCCGATGCATCGCTATGCGAGCCCGTCAGAGCTCTCGGGGGGGGTGGTGTTCCTGCTCGACGGCGACATGTCGTCCTTTGTCACCGGCCAGAACATCGCCATCGACGGCGGCTTTACCACTTCGGGCATCTTGAACCCGCAGCCTGCGGAATGAGCGCGCAGGCCCTCTGCCGCGCCCCAATCGGACGAAAAAGGAAACCAACCGGGTCTCGGCCACTGCTTGGCCGATCCCATTCTCAGTCTCTTCAAACATAGAGGCAACTCAAGTCATCAAAGGGAGGAACCTATGACTTTCAAACCCCTAACGGCGGGTGTATCCGCCATTGCCATCTCTTTCGCAGCCACTGCGGGACAGGCGGAAACCATTGATATGCAGGCCTATGTGCCGCAATCCCTGCCGGTGCTCGGCACCGCGGGTGTTGACCTCGGCGAGCGGGTGGCCCGGCTCACCGGGGGCGAGGTGGAGATCGTCTATCATGATCCGGGGGCCTTGGTGCCGTCGAATGAAATCTGGGACTCGGTGTCGACCGGCGCGATCTCGGCCGGTTGGTTCACCCCCGGCTCGGCGCAGAATGTGATCCCCGCAGCGCCGCTGTTCACCGCCTTTCCCTTTGGCCCCGATGCGGTCGAATACACCGCCTGGTGGTATGAGGGTGGCGGCGAAGAGCTTTGGGCCGAATTGTCGGCGCCGTTCAACATCCATTCCGAGCTCTGCGCCGTGCTCGCACCCGAGGCCTCGGGCTGGTTCTCGAAAGAGATCAACTCGCCGGAGGATCTGGTCGGGCTCAAGATGCGGATCTTTGGCCTCGGCGCGAATGTGCTCGAGAAACTCGGGGCGCAGGCGCAATCCCTCGGCACGGGCGACACGATCACCGGGCTCAACCTCGGCACGCTCGACGCCGCCGAGATCAGCTTTCCGGCGCTCGATCTTCAGCTTGGGATGAACGAGCACGCCTCGCATTACTATTTCCCCGGCTGGCATCAGCAATCGTCGCTGATCACCTTCATCATCAACCAGGATGTCTGGGACGGTCTCGAAGAGACCGAGCGCGCGGCCATCGAAGAGGTCTGCGCCGCCAATGTGGTCAAATCCATCGCGCAGGGCGAATCCATTCAGCTCGGCCCGCTCGAAGAGCTCAAGGCGCAGGGCACGACGATCCACCAGTGGTCGGACGAGATGCTGGCCGCCTTCCAAGGGGGCTGGGACGAGGTTCTGGCCGAGCGGTCACAGGATGCCGATTTCGCCCGTGTCTGGAAGAGCGTGTCGGAGTTCCGGACGCGCTATGCCGAATGGGCGACGCTTGGCTACATCGACTGAATTCAGCTCGACCGCCTGAATTTTGTCCCGACGGGGGGCGTGATGCCCCTCGTACCATCCAGAAAGGTCAAACATGCTTAGATTAGCGCACATCATGGAGCGCATCTGCACCTATGCCGCACGTGTGGCTGGGCTGTTGCTCTTCGCTCTGACGGCGGTGATCCTCTACGAGATCATCGGACGACAATTCTACAACACGAACTCGGTGGCCCTGGGGGAGCTGCAATGGCACCTTCACGGGATCATCGCCCTGCTGGGATTTGGCTACGCCTACACCCGCGACGCCCATGTCCGGATTGACCTCGTCTCGCAGAATTTCAGCCAGCCCTTCCGCATGAAGTTGGAAATCCTCGGGATCATCCTGTTTCTGACCCCGTTCATGATCCTGATCATTCAGCACGGGTCAGATTTTGCCTACCGCTCCTACATCCGTTCTGAGGGCTCGAACGGCGGGCTCGGGCTTGATCATCGCTTCATCATTAAATCGATCATTCCTATCTCGGCGATCCTCGCCTTGATGGGCGCGTATTCTGTTGTGTTGCGTATGATCGTCGTCCTTCGCGGCAACCTGAAGGACCCCTACGAGAGTAAAGAGTTATGGAAATCCTGATCGAACTACTTCCGGGGCTCATGTTCGGGGCCCTTGTCATCGGGCTGTTCAGCGGCCTTCCAGTCGCCGTTGTGTTAGGGGGCATTACAATCGCCTTTGCGATGATTGCAATTGCCCTCGGAGAGATGCGGCTTGTGCAAATCTCGCTCATTCCGAACCGGATCTATGGCGGCTCTATCGAGAACCAGGTTCTGGTGGCCGCGCCAATGTTCATCTTTATGGGCGTGGTCCTCGAGAAAAGCCGGATCGCCGAAGATCTTCTCGTCACCTTGCAAAAACTCATGAGCTCGGTGCCCGGTGGGCTGGCTCTGGCGGTGACGGCGATGGGCACGATCCTCGCGGCGGCGACCGGCATTGTCGGGGCCTCTGTCGTCATGCTCACCTTCATGGCGCTGCCGACCATGCTCAAACGCGGCTATTCCCCGGAACTGGCCAGCGGCACCATCGCCTCGGCCGGGACACTCGGCATTTTGATCCCGCCGTCGGTCATGCTGGTGTTCATGGGGGATATCCTGTCGATCAACCTCGCGCGGCTGTTCGTGGCGGCGCTGATGCCGGGGCTTCTCTTGGCGGCGATCTACATGATCTATATCGTCGTCTCGACCCTCTTGAACCCCAAGAAGGCACCGCCCTCGCCGCCCTTGAGCGAGGCGGAAAAGGCCGGGCTCTGGAAAGAGGCGGCGCTGTCTTTCGCGCTTCCTTGCGTCTTGATCCTCGCGGTGCTCGGCTCGATCCTTGGCGGCATTGCCACCCCCACCGAAGCGGCGGGCATCGGCGCCTTTGGCGCGATCCTTCTTGGCGTGCTGCGCGGGCGGCTCAACCTCACCACATTGGCCGAGGCGACCGATGGCTCGATCCGCACGCTGGCGATGCTCTTTTTCATCTTCATGGCGGCGACTGCCTTTGCCTATGTGTTCCGTCTCAACGGCGGCGAGCATTTCATCGTCTCGCTCGCGGAGAGCCTGAACATGGGCGATTGGGGCATTCTTGCGATGCTCATGCTGATGATCTTTATCCTCGGCTTCTTTTTCGACTGGGTGGAGATCACGCTCATCATGCTGCCCATCGTGTCGCCGATCGTCGGGCTGATGGATCTGGGAGAACATGTCGCCAAGACCGACCTGATCTATTGGTTCGCCGTGCTGATGGCGGTGAACCTGCAGACTTCGTTCCTGACGCCGCCCTTCGGCTTTGCGCTGTTCTTTTTGAAAGGCGCGGCGGGGGATCTCGTCACCATTGGGCAGATCTACCGGGGCATCATCCCCTTTGTGCTGCTCCAGATCGGCGTGCTGGCCCTGATCACCTGGCAGCCCTGGATCGTGATGTGGCTGCCCAACACGCTGTTGCAATAGCGGCCTCTCCGCATGGCTTGCCCCCCGCGCGCCTCGGCTGTGCCGGGTCAGGGGGGCAAGCGCCCTCAAAGCCCTCTCACCTTAGGAAAGACTGACATGACGATATACGCACTCAAAGACACAGCGCCGCAGCTTGCCGAGGATGTCTGGATCGCGCCGAGCGCCGAGTTGATCGGGAAGATCGTGCTGGAAGAGAAAACCAGCATCTGGTTCGGGGCGATCCTGCGCGGCGACAATGAAGAGATCGTCGTCGGCGCCGGGTCGAACCTGCAAGAGCAGGTCATGTGCCACACCGACCCGGGCTATCCGCTCCGGATCGGGGCCAATTGCACCATCGGCCACAAGGCCATGCTGCACGGCTGCACGATTGGCGAAAATTCCCTGGTCGGCATGGGGGCCACGGTGCTCAACGGGGCGCAGATCGGCAAGAACTGCCTGATCGGCGCTGGCGCGCTCGTGCCGGAGGGCCGGATCATCCCCGACGGCAGCCTCGTCGTCGGCGTGCCGGGCAAGGTCATCCGCGAACTCGACACAGCGGCCATCGACGGCCTCAAGGCCTCCGCCCTCAGCTATCAACGCAACGCCGCGCGGTTCCGCGAGGAGCTGAGGCGGCTGGGGTGAGGGGGCGCGCGTTCCCGTTTTTCTGGGTCAGCCTTTAGGCCACATGTCGGCAAAATTCTTTGCAATGCGCGGGGGGCTGTGATTTCTGGCGGCATGGGACCGGATTACAGATTTGAAGATGAGGCTATCGCGCAAGGGTTTGGCGTGGTGGCCGGGGTGGATGAGGTTGGGCGCGGGCCGTTGGCCGGGCCGGTGACGGCGGCGGCGGTGGTGCTGGATCCGGCGCGCATCCCGGCGGGGCTCAACGATTCCAAGGCGCTAACTCCGAAGCGGCGCGAGGCGCTCTTTGATGAGATCGCCGCGGTGGCGCATGTCTCGATCGCCCATGCCAGCGTCGAGGAAATCGACGAGATCAACATCTTGCGCGCCTCGCATCTGGCGATGGAGCGGGCGGTGGCGGGGCTGCCGGTCGCGGCGGGGTTCGCGCTTGTTGATGGCAATCTCTTGCCGCGCGATCTGCGCATCCCGGCGCGGGCGGTGATCAAGGGCGACGCATTATCTTTGTCGATTTCGGCGGCCTCAATTATGGCCAAAATATGTCGCGACCGGATCATGTGGGATTTGGCGCAACACTATCCGGGTTATGGCTGGGAGACCAACGCCGGATATCCGTCGAAAAGCCACAAGGAGGCGCTCCGAAATCTTGGTGTGACCCCTCATCATAGGCGTTCGTTCAAACCCGTCCACAATATCTTGTATCAAGACAATTTTGTAAGTGATTGATTCAAAAAGAATTTGACCGCGAATCAGCTTTGACTCATCCTTGTCCTCAATGACCAGAGCGCACAAAGCGCCGGCAACGAGGCAGTACAGATGACGACGAAAACCAAAGCAAAGAGCGCGCAAGCGCTCCCTCTCAACACGATTCTTTCCGGGGATTGCATCGAGGTGATGAATTCCCTGCCGGAGGCGTCGGTCGACCTGATTTTCGCTGATCCCCCTTATAATCTTCAGCTCAAGGGCGAGCTGCACCGGCCCGACAACAGCCAGGTGGATGCGGTCGACGATGCTTGGGACCAGTTTTCGTCCTTTGCCGCCTATGACAAATTCACCACCGAATGGCTGCGCGCCGCGCGCCGCCTGCTCAAGCCGAATGGCGCGATCTGGGTGATCGGGTCCTACCACAACATCTTCCGGGTTGGCGCGTCGCTGCAGAACGAAGGGTTTTGGATCCTCAATGATGTGGTCTGGCGCAAGTCGAACCCGATGCCGAATTTCCGTGGCAAGCGGCTCACCAATGCCCATGAGACGATGATCTGGGCGAGCAAGGAAGAGGGTGGCAAATACACCTTCAACTATGAGGCGCTCAAATCGCTCAATGAAGGGATCCAGATGCGCAGCGATTGGGTGCTGCCGATCTGCACCGGGCATGAGCGGCTCAAGGATGCCAATGGCGACAAGGCGCATCCGACGCAAAAACCCGAGAGCCTGTTGCACCGTATTCTGGTCGGGTCGACCAATCCCGGTGATGTGGTGCTCGACCCGTTCTTTGGCACTGGCACGACCGGCGCCGTGGCCAAGATGCTCGGCCGCGATTACATCGGGATCGAGCGCGAGGCGGCCTATCGCGAGGTGGCCGAGAAGCGGCTCGCGAAAGTGCGCAAATATGACCGCGAGGCGCTACAGGTGAGCCAGTCGAAACGGGCCGAGCCGCGCGTGCCCTTTGGTCAGCTCATCGAGCGGGGCATGCTGCGCCCGGGCGAGAACCTCTATTCGATGAACCTGCGCCACAAGGCCAAGGTGCGCGCCGATGGCACGCTCATCGGGGATGATATCAAGGGTTCGATCCATCAGGTCGGGGCCGCGCTCGAAGGCGCGCCGAGTTGCAATGGCTGGACCTACTGGTGCATCAAGCGCGATGGCAAACAGGTGCCGATCGACGTGTTCCGCCAGCAGATCCGCGCCGAGATGGCCGATCGCCCGAACTGAGCGACACCCCACACAAGAATACCAAGAACACCGCCGGTGCCTGTGGCCTGACACATGGCACTACCAACTGGCCCCGCCTCGATGGCGGGGCTTTTTTGTTCTGGGGTGTTGTTGAGGGCGGGGCCCGTCCGCGGGGGGGGCGTTCGGGACCTGGGGTGGGGCAGTTTATCTGGCCGCGTCACGCTGTGGCGGCCTTGGGGTGGGACGGGGTCAAAGCGCCCGCCCGGGGGGCGGACGGGCGCTGCCCGGGCCGCGAGGCGGCTGATCCGGACATTGAGTGACCTCGCGCGGGGTGGATCGCCGTACCTCGGCACGGCGAGGCGCGGCTTTTGGTGGGCTCAGGCCGTCTGGCTGGGGATCGGGAAGATCACGTCATAGAGCCAGTTAAAGACGAAGGCGAAGACGAGGTAGAACACCACAAAGGCCGCGTCCATGACGAGGGCGGTCCAGAGCGTGACGCCGAGCTGCCAGGCGATGAAGGGCACAAAGGCCAGCAACAGCCCCAGCTCGAAGAGGATGGCGTGCAGGACGCGGATCGTCAGCGTTTTCTGAACCGAGCCGCGCAGGCGGAGCATGGCCCGATCAAAGAGCAGGTTGTAGAGATAGTTCCACGCCATCGCGATGGTCGCGCAGACCACGGCGACGAGCCCCATGTCATGCAGCGGCTGGTCAAAGAGCCAGGCGCCGAGCGGCGCGCTCAGCGCGAGGCCGAAGAGCTCGAACAGGATGGCGTGGCGGATACGGTCGTTGCGGGTGCGCATGGCAGATCTCCTGTCACTCGGGCCGTCCCGAATCTAAAAACCCCGGGTTGCATGGGGCGGAGGTCGTCCTCGCATGGCGGGAATATATGTCTTGACGCGCGCAAGACAAGCCCGCGCGTGACGCGGGCCGCGCGGTCCTATACATCTCGGCCCATGACCCGGTTTTCCAACATCAACACGCTTTTGGCCTTTGTCACCGTGGCCCGCGAGGGCAGCGTGTCGCGGGCGGCGGAGCTGCTCAACCTGACCCAGCCGGCGGTGAGCCAACAGCTTCGGCGGCTCAGCGAGGAGGTTGGTCTGCCGCTGTTCGAGCGCGAGGCGGCGGGGCTGCGGCTCACCGGGGATGGCGCGGCGCTCTTGCCCAAGGCGGAGCAGGTGATCGAAGCGATGGGGGCCTTTCGGCAGGCGGCCTGTCAGCGGTCGGATGTGGTGACCGGGCCGCTCCGGATCGGGACGATCATCGACCCGGAATTCATCCGGCTGGGGCAGCTCTTGGGGCGGATGCGGGCCGAGTTTCCGGGCATCGAGACCGAGCTCTCGCATGGGATCAGCGGCGAGATCATGGCGCGGCTCTTGCGGGGGCAGATCGACGCGGGCTTTGTCCTTGGCCCGCCGGGAGACGAGGCGGGGGCGATGGTGGATGAGACGGTGCATCTGGTGACGCTGGCCGCGTTTTCCTATCGCGTGGTGGCGCCGGCGGGCTGGCAGGCGCAGGTCGAGACGGCGGACTGGCCGGCGCTCGCGGCACTGCCCTGGATCGGCACGCCCGAGATGTCGGCGCATTATCAGCTCTTGCGGCGGATTTTCGAGGCGCGCGGTCTTGAACAGAATGTCGTGGCCCGGGTCGATCAGGAGGCGTCGATGATGGAGATGGTGCGTTCGGGCGTCGGGCTCAGCCTGTGCCGCGATGCGATCGCTCTCTATCAAAAGCAATCCTATGGCGTGGCGCTGGCGGGGCGGGTCGCGGTGCCGGCCTGTCTCTATCTGGCGCTGCCGGCGCGGCAAATCGACAGCCCGGTGATGGCGGCGCTTCTCGGCCTCATGCGCGGCATCTGGCAGTTGCCGCGCGCTTAGCGCTCTTAGCGGGGCGGCGGGTTCGTCGCCTTGTTATAGGGTTTCCAGTCGCTGATTTCCGGGTAGTACATCTGCCGCCAGCGGCGCACCCGCGGGTTCATGCTGCGCCGCCAGAGCGGCGGCACCATCGCCACCATAGTCATCATCGGATAGCCATGCGGCAGCTGCGGCGCCTCGCTTGCGGCATAGTTTTGCAACAGCGGAAAGCGGCGGTCGGGCTTGTAATGATGGTCCGAATGGCGCTGCAGGTTGATCAAGAGCCAGTTCGACGCCTTATGCGCGGCGTTCCAGCTGTGACGCGGTTTGACATGTTCATAGCGGCCATCGCCCAGATGTTTCCGGGTCAGCCCGTAATGTTCGATGTAATTGACCAGCTCGAGCTGCCAGATGGCGACGAAGGCCTGCCACAGGAAGAGCCCGAGCCCGACCCAGCCGCCGAGGCCGATGGCCAGAAGCAGCAGATAGGCCTGCAGCCCCCAGTAGCGCAGGAACGGGTTCGACCGATGCCACCAGCCGTGGCCGCGCCGCGCCAGCATCGCCTGTTCCGCGCCGAGCGCCGAGGCATAGCATTCGCGCAGCACGCGCGGGAAGAAGCGGTGAAACCCCTCGTTATAGCGCGCGGTCACCGGGTCGCGGGGTGTGGCCACATAGCGGTGATGCACCAGAAGATGTTCCGAGCGGAAATGCGAATAGAGCACCATGGCGAGCAAAGCGTCGCCAAGGAATCGCTCGCCGCGCGGGCGCTGATGCATGAGCTCGTGGCTGTAGTTGATCCCCACCGTGCCGGTGATCACGCCGACGCCAAAAAAGAGCACGATCTTTTCCAGCGCGCTCAGGTGATCGGCCCCCGAGACATACCAGATCATCCAGAACAGCAGGATGAACTGCACCGGCGGCCAGATCAGCGTGATGGCGCGATACCATGTCAGCGCGTCTTCGGGCGTGTCGGGATCGGCGTTCTCGAGGTTGAGCCCGGTGAGCGCGTCGAGAAAGGAAAAGAGATACCAGGTCGCCAGCGGCAAGAGCACCACGGTCCAGCCCCCGGCCATGGCCCCCCAGAGCGCCAGCGGTACGAGCGCCAGCGACGACCAGAAGGGCAGGGCAGCGTGGAACTGTTGGCGGAGCGGGGTCACGGACATGGGCAACTCTCGGGCAAATAATCGCTGTCGCGGGCCACGTTACAGCATTTCGCGCAATCTGCCATGGGCGAGGTCATGGACTTTGCGCATGACGGTGGGGAGGCTCGCCGGGCGGTAGCTGTGGCGCGGGTGGAACGCGCCGCGCCGGGGGGCGGCATTGCCGCCGACCTGCGCCACCATGATGCGCAGGCGCAGGTGGAAATGGGTGAAGGTGTGGCGCGCCTCTTCACCGAGATCCTGCCACTCGGCCTCGAGCGGCGGATCGGGCTCCGGCGTCTCGGACCAGTCGGAGCCGGGAAAGCCGAGCATACCGCCCAAGAGGCCCTTGTCGGGGCGGGTTTCGAGCAGGATCGCGCCATCGTCGCGTTGCGCCACATAGGCGATGCCGAGCCGCGTGGGTTTCGGCTTTTTCGGGCTTTTGCGGGGCAGATCGGCCATGGTCCCCGCCGCGCGGGCGGCGCAGGGGGCGCGCCAGGGGCAGATGCCGCAGGCCGGGCTGCGCGGGGTGCAGATCGTCGCGCCGAGATCCATCACCGCCTGGGCATAATCGCCGGGGCGGGTCTGCGGCGTCAGCGCATCGGCGAGCGCGGTCAGCGCCGGTTTTGCCTCGGGCAGCGGCGTGTGCAGATCGTGGAGCCGCGCCATCACCCGTTCGACATTGCCGTCGACCACGGTTTCCGGCAGGTCATAAGCGATGGCCGAGATCGCCGCCGAGGTATAGGGGCCGATGCCGGGCAGCGCCTGCAGGCCGGCGCGGGTCTGCGGAAAACGCCCGCCATGATCGGCGACCACAGCCCGCGCGCATTTGAGCAGGTTGCGGGCGCGCGCGTAATAGCCGAGCCCCGCCCATTCGGCCATGACATCGGCATCCTCGGCCGCGGCCAGCGCCGCCACATCGGGCCAGAGCGTGGTGAACCTCTCGAAATAGGATTTCACGGCGGCGACGGTCGTTTGCTGCAGCATGATCTCGGAGAGCCAGATGCGATAGGGATCGGGGCGCACCCCTGCGGAGCGGTCGGCGGGCGACACCCGCCATGGCAGATCGCGGGCATGGGCATCATACCAGTCGAGCAGATCCCCCGGCTGAGCGGTTTCACGCATGTTTGACCTCGGCTTTGTCACTATGGGGTGGCACCCCTGCGGTTCTTGCCTAGTATATGGCCCGAGATCAGGGGAGCGTCCATGACCGGAGGCAAATCGACCACACGCGGGTTCAAACGGACCTCGACGCTGTTGCAGGCGCGTATACAGCGCGCCTCGGAAAGCCGTGGCTTTGCCCAATCGCGCCTCCTGACCCGCTGGGCCGAGATCGCTGGCGAAGAGGTGGCGCGGATCGCGCGGCCTGTCGAAGTGTCCTATGGGCGGCAAGGGTTTGGCGCGACGCTGACCCTGCTGACCACCGGGGCGCAGGCGCCGATGCTCGAGATGCAAAAAGAGCAGCTTCGCGAGAAGGTCAACGCGGTCTATGGCTATAACGCCATTGCCCGCATCCGCATCACCCAGACCGCGCCCACCGGCTTTGCCGAGGGGCAGGTCGCCTTTGAGCCCGCCCCCAAGCCCGACAAGCCGCAGCCCGGACCGGAGCAGCGCGCAGAAGCGGCGACATTGGTGGGCGAGATCGGTGACAGCGCCCTCAAACAGGCGCTGGACGCGCTGGGGGCCAATATCCTATCCAAACGCAAAACGTGATCCGAAAGGGATTTTCATGAACAAGACGAGCGCAATCGGGGCAACCGCCCTTGTTATCGGGCTGGGCGCTGCCTTTGTCGGCGGCACGAACGGAGTGGCACAGGCCGCTGAAGAGGTGAGCAGCACAAGTGAAGCGACCGCTGAAGCAACGGCTGAGACCTCGACGGAAAGCACCGTCGAGGCGGTGACCGGCGCGGTGGTTGAGGCCGCAGAGAGCGCGACCGAGACCGTGACCGAAGCCGCCAGCGAGGCCGCCGAGGCGGCGGGCGACGCGGTGGAGAGCGCCGTAGAGGCAGTGACCGGGACCGAGGCGGAGGCCACGACAGAGGAAGCTGCGACCGAAGAGGCGGCGTCCGAAGAAGCGACCACAGAGGGTGCCACCGCCGAGGCAGAGGCGAGCGCAGAGGCCAGCACTGAGGCGAGCACAGAGGCCAGCACCGAGACCGAAGCCACCGCCACGGCGGACGAGGCCGAGACCGATGAGAACGGCATCGTCGAAATGGTGCTTGGCAATGAAGACGCCAAGGTGACGGTGATGGAATACGCCTCCTTCACCTGCCCGCATTGCGCCAGCTTCCACGAAAACCAGTTCAAGCAGCTCAAGGCCGATTACATCGACACCGGCAAGATCCGTTTCGTCTATCGGGACGTCTATTTCGACCGCTACGGTCTCTGGGCCGCGATGGTCGCGCGCTGTGAAGGGCCGTCGAAATTCTTTGGCATTTCCAATCTTCTCTACGAGCAGCAGCGCGAGTGGATGGACACGCAAGACCCGGTCAAGACCTCGGAGAACCTGCGCCGTCTGGGCCGGATTGCCGGGCTTGATGGCGACAAGCTCACCGCCTGTCTCGAAGATGAGGACAAGGCGCGGGCGCTGGTGTCCTGGTGGCAGGAAAACAGCGAGGCGGATGACATCAGCTCGACCCCGACGCTGCTCATCAATGGCGAGTCGCATGGCAACATGAACTATGCCGACCTCAAAGAGCTCATCGAGGCGGAGCTGGCCGAATGACCAGCCCGCTGGATGGTTTGAAAGTCATTGAACTGGCACGCATTCTGGCCGGCCCCTGGGCCGGTCAGACGCTGTCGGATCTGGGCGCGGATGTGATCAAGGTCGAGAGCCCGGCGGGGGATGACACCCGCAATTGGGGCCCGCCCTTTATCGAGCGTGAGGACGACCGCAGCGCCGCCTATTTCCACGGCTGCAACCGGGGCAAGACCAGCGTTGCGGTGGATTTCCGCACCGAAGAGGGCCAGGCTCAGGTCCGCGAGATGGTCCGCGACGCCGATATTCTCATCGAGAATTTCAAGGTCGGCGGGCTCGAGAAATACGGGCTCGACTATGCCAGCCTGCGCGAAATCAACCCGCGGCTGATCTATTGTTCGATCACCGGCTTTGGGCAGGATGGGCCTTATGCGCATCGTGCGGGCTATGATTACATCATTCAGGGCATGTCTGGGCTGATGTCGATCACCGGCGATCCGGCGGGGCAGCCGCAGAAGGTTGGCGTGGCGATCACCGATGTCTTTACCGGGGTCTATGCCACCACCGCGATCCTTGCCGCGCTGCATCAGCGTGAGCGCACCGGCGAGGGGCAACAGATCGATATGGCGCTGCTCGATGTGGCGGTGGCGGTCACGGCCAATCAGGCGATGAACTACCTGTCCACCGGCGATGCGCCGCAGCGGATGGGCAATTATCATCCCAACCTGTCGCCCTATCAGGTGTTCGACTGCTCGGACGGGCATATCATCATCGCCACCGGAAATGACCCGCAATATCAACGGCTTTGCGACCTTTTGGGCCTGCCCGAGCTGGCGCAGGCGCCGGAATACCTCACCAATGCCGACCGGGTGAAGAACCGCGAGGCGCTGACCGCGCGGCTCAATGCCGCCTCGGCGCGCTATAGCAAGGCGGCGCTTCTGGCGGCCTGCGAGGCGCAGGGCGTGCCGGCGGGGCCGATCAACGATATGGACGAGGTGTTTGCCGACCCGCAAGTGCAGGCCCGTGGCATGCGCATCGACCCCGAAGGGGTGCCCGGCGTGCGGGCGCCGATGAGCTTTTCGGCGGCCGAGCTCAAGCTCGACCGGGCGTCGCCGAAGCTCGGCAAATAACAGAGACTAATTCAGCCGAAAACGTGCAAAAAAGGGGCGGGAGGACCGCCCCTTTTCATATGTTCGGTATCGCGTCGGTAAAGCGACGGTATCGCGTCAGTCCAGCAAATCCTTGATCACCGAGAGCAGCTGGGCCACTTCGGCCTCGGTGTTGTAGTGGCAGAGCGAGATGCGGATCGCGTCGGGCAGGCCGAGCGGGTCGAGCACATTGCCGCTGTAATGGTCGGCCTTGCGGGTGTGGGTGCGAATGCCGTTCTCGTTGAGCCGGGTCACCACCTCGGGCGAGGGGATGCCGTCGATGGCGATGCAGACCAGCCCTTCGCGGGCGGCGTTGTCGGCGCCGCCGATGATCGTCACGCGCTCCATCTCGGCGAGGCCGGGCAGGTTGCCGGTGCCGTGGATCATCGCGTTGGTGAGATGGGTTTCATAGTCGTGGATGGCGCGGCCGGCGGCCTCGATCCGGGCGCGGGGGTCGGTCTCGTCCGAGACCTCGCCGCCGAGCCAGTCGAAATAGGCCACCACATCGGACATGGTCGCATAGGAGCCGGTGTCGCGGGTGCCGAACTCCCACCCCGTGGCGGGCGCGTCGATCAGCATGTCATGCGGCATGGTCGACAGCCGATCGGAAATCCAGGCGATGCCATAGCCGTGACGGGCAAAGACCTTGTAGGGCGAGATCGCATAGCCATCGACGCCATAGCTGTCGATGTCGAGCTGACCATGGGCGGCGTGTTGAATGCCGTCGACGATGATGATCGCCTCGGGGGCCACATCGCGGATCGCGGCGGCGATACCGGCCACATCCATGCCCATGCCGGTGACCGGCGAGGCGTGCAGGATGGTGGCGACGCGCACGTCGGGGGTCAGGTGTTCGCGATAGGCCTCGGCGGTGACGATGCCAGTGGCGTCATCATGGGGCACGTTGACATAGTCGAGACCGGCAATCTCGGCCCAGCGCCGGGCGGCGCTGCGCGAGGCGGGGTGTTCGATGGAGGAGCCGATGATCTTGGCGCCTTTGGGCGCGTTGACACAGGCGGTGCGGATCATCCGAAACAAAAGCTCGGTGCCGGATTCGCCGGCAAAGAACTGACCCGAAGAGGTGTTCATCAGCACCGACATATCGGCGCGGGCGCGGTTGATCACATCGACGAGCGCGTGGCTTGCCGGGTTGTCGCGGCCCTGGTTGTCGGGGATGGCGGCAAAGCGTGCCGACGTGTCCACCACCGATTTGAGGGTCAGCGCCCCGCCGGCGTTTTCAAAAAAGACGCGCGGGCCCTGAAACGGGCAGCTGTCGACATGGGCAAAGCGATCGCGGATCGCGGCAAGAAGCTCGGGGCGGGTCTGGATCATTCGGTACACCATTGTATGCAATGAAGGTTAGGGACGGGTTACGCCCGGATTTGGATTGGCGCAATGGCCAAAGTGTTACTGTTACAATCCGAGCCGGTCGAGGGCGGCAAGGAGCGGCGCGCTGTCGGCGATCTCGAGCCGCACGGGCAGGGTGATCACCTTTTGCCGGAACTCGCGCGGAAGGCGCACGGCGTCTTTTTCCGTGGTGACAAGCTGGGCGCCGAGCATCCGCGCCTCGCCTTCGAGCCGCGACATCAGCGCGGGCGTCAGCGGCTGGTGATCGGCGAGCGCCTCGGCCCGGACCAGATCGGCCCCGGCGGCGCGCAGCGTGTTGAAGAATTTCTCCGGGTTGCCGATCCCGGCAAAGGCGAGCGCCCGTGTGTCCGACCAATCCATCCCGGTCTGCAGCGGGGTGAGCGCGCCGGTGAGATGCGGCAGGGCGAGGACATGACCCCAGTCGTGGGCGAACTGCGCCTGCGCCTTTTGCGGCCCGATGGAGAGCAGAAGATCGGCGCGGGCGAGACCGGTCGTCACCGGTTCGCGCAGAGGCCCGGCGGGCAGGCAGCGGCCATTGCCGAAACCGCGCGTCGCATCGACCACGATGAGCGACAGATCCTTGGCGAGATCGGGGTTTTGAAACCCGTCATCCATCACGATGGCCTCGGCCCCGGCGGCGACGGCGGCGCGCGCCCCTTCGGCGCGGTCGCGGGCGACCCAGGTGGGGGCAAAGGCCGCGATCAAGAGCGGCTCGTCCCCGGTGTCCTCGGCGCTGTGGCCGCGTTCATCGACGGCGACCGGCCCGGTGAGCCGCCCGCCATGGCCGCGCGACACCACATGGGCGGTGATGCCTCGGGCGGTGAGCATCTGCACCAGCGCGATCACGGTCGGCGTCTTGCCGGTGCCGCCCGCGTTGAGATTGCCGACGCAGATCACCGGCACCGGCGCGCGGTAGGCGGCGGGACGGGCGACGCGCCGCGCGGTGGCGCGGGCATAGAGCGCGCCCAAGGGCGACAGGAGCCGCGCGGTGAGACCGGGGGCCTCGGGCGGATGGGTCCAGAAGCCCGGCGCGCGCATCAGACCGCCTCGAGCACGTCGAGCGTGTCCTGCACCAGATCGAGAATGCGGTCGGTGACCTCGGCCCCGAGCGAGGCCACGTCCCAGGCGGCATGGGCCATGGCGGCGGATTGATCCGGTGCGATGAGCCGTTTCAGCGCGGCGGCGAGCGTGTCCTCGTCGCGCACGATCCGCGCCGCGCCCGCCCCGGCATAGCGTTTGTAGGAGGTGAGGTAGCGGCTCACATTCGGGCCATAGAGAATGGCGGAGCCATGGGCGGCGGGTTCATTCGGGTCCTGGCCGCCATAGCCGGGCTTGAGCGAGCTGCACATCATCGACACCGACGCCAGCCGATACCAGAGCCCCATGTCGCCATGGGTGTCGCCAAGGAGGATCTGGGTGGTTTCCTCGGGGAGCGTGCCTTCGGACCAGCGGGTGAACTCGTAGCCCTCGGAGTGCAGACGGGCGGCGAATTCGGGCCCGTCGGCCTCTTTGTCGGGCACCAGGATCAGCAAGAGCCGGTGGGTCATCCGGCTCACCTGACGGTGGGCGGCGAGGATGATGTCGAGCTCTTCGGCCTGCGCCATGGCGGCGAGCCAGACCGGGCGGGTCTTGAGCAGGTCGGAGAGCTCTTGCCGCTCTTCCTCGTTGCAGGGCAGCGGCAGCGTGCCCTCCTGAAAGATGCCGGTGACGGCGATCTCCGTGTCGCGCACCCCGAGGCGGCGCAGCGCGGTCACGGTTTCAGTATTCTGCACGAGGATCATCGAAAAGCTGTTGAGCAGGGCGCGCGGCATGTCCGGGAACCAGCGCCAGCCGGGTTTGACGATGCCCTCTTCATTGGCGTCGACGAGAAACATCGGCAGATCGGCATTGGCGGCGCAATTCAGGATCGCCGGTTGCAGATCGCCGCCGGTCCAGAGGCAGAGCTCGGGCATCCAATGGTCGATGAAGGCCTCGCCATTGGCCACCGTATCCTCGGGCAGCACCTCGCGGATGAGGCAGGAGGCGGAGAGCGGGATATCGGCCATCGAGGCGGGCGTCGTCAGCAGGAGCGTGAGATCGGGGCGCATCTGGGCCAGCCGCGCCGCCAGTTGCACAAGCGCATGGGCGTGGTCGATATTGCTGGCGTGACCCCAGATCAATTCCCCCGCCGGCCGTTCGGCCTCGGTGGCATAGACCGGCTGGCCATTGCCGCGCCGGGTGAGCGCGAGATAGGCCGACAGGCTCAGGGATCGGGGCGCCATCGCGCGCGCCTTAGCCGAGTTCCTCGGTGGGCGAGGCGGGGGTGGTTTCATCCCGCAGCCGGTGCAGATGGGCGATGAAATAGCGCATATGGGCGTTGTCGACGGTGCGCTGGGCCTCGGATTTCCAGGCGTTATAGGCGGTCTCGTAATTCGGGAAGATGCCGACGATATGCAGGTCGTTCACATCCTTGAAAACGGTCTTGGTCGGGTCGGACAGCTCACCGCCGAAAACGAGGTGCAGGCGTTGTGTCATGGTCGTGATCCACTCATGGTTCTGGTCGTGTTTGAGGTCGCGCGCACCCTATTCCTTTGCGGGGCTGCGTCAAGCATGGCACGGTTGCGGGCGATTTCCCATTGGAACCCGGGGCCCATTCGGGGCATTTTGGATGGCATTCGACCCAGATCAGGACCGACCCGATGACCAAGCCCTTTCTCATCTTGCAGCTGCGCCCCGAAACCGAGGCGTCGGATGATGAGTTCGCGGCCTTTCTTGCCAAGGGCGGGCTGGAGCCGGGCGAGGTGCGGCGCATCCGGCTCGATCAGGAGGCGATCCCCGAGGATCTGACGCTCGACGATCTGAGCGGGGTGATCGTCGGTGGCGGCCCCGGCTGTGTGAGCGATGCGCCCGAGGAGAAAACGGCGCAGGAGGCGCGGATCGAGGCGGCGGTGCTGGGGCTGATGCCGCAGGTGACGGCGCGGGATTTTCCCTTTCTTGGCTGCTGCTATGGCATCGGTATCTTGGGCGCGCATCTCGGGGCCGAGGTCGGCAAGGGCCGCTATGGCGAGCCGGTGGGCACCGCCGATTGTCGGGTGACGGAGGCCGGGCAAGACGATCCGCTGCTCGATCAGGTGCCCGAGAGCTTTGCCGCCTTTGTCGGCCACAAGGAGGCGCTGCATGTGTTGCCCGAGGGCTGTACCCATCTGGTGGCCTCGGACAGCTGCCCCTATCAGATGGTGCGCCATGGGCAACATGTCTATGCGACCCAATTCCACCCCGAAGCCGATGGCGCGGGGTTCGAGACGCGGATCCGGATTTACCGCAACAAGGGCTATTTCCCGCCCGAGACGGCGGAGGATCTGATCGCCATGTGCCGCGCCGCTGAGGTGCGCGCGCCGGAGGTGATCTTGCGCAATTTCGTCAATCGCTACCGGCGTTAAGCCCCGATCGCTGCGCCCTAGCCTGTAAGCCATGGGAAGAGCTCGACGCTCGGTTTGCGCCAGCTGAGATGGGTCTGGCGCTGAAATTCGGGCGAGCCGGGGATCTCAAAGAGCGTGCGGCGGTCGAGATAGGGCCGGGCCAGCGCCTCGGGCAGATAGGCGGAGCCGCCATGGTCGATGAGCTGGGCGAGCGCCCGAGACGGGGTGTTGAAGCTCAGATTGGCGGTGTTGTCCTGTGGCCAGGCCTCGGTGTGGCGGGCGCGAAAGCCGGGGCCGTAATCGACAAAGACGTAATCCGGGTCCCAGTCGCAGGTGTCGCGCGGCTGGCTTGCCACCTGGATCAGCCGTTCACTGGCAAAGAGCCGCGTGCCGAGATCGCCGCCGCTCAGCGGTTCGGGCAAGAGCGCCGCATCCGACAGCCCGCTTTGCAGCCAGCGCGCGGCATCCGAGGCAAGGCCTGACCAGATTTCAAACGCGGTGCCGGGATGGGCGGCGCGCAGATCGGCGACCCAAGGTGCCGCCAGCCCTTGCCAGAGACCGGGGCCCACGACCAGCGAGCAGAGCCGCGACATGCCGCGCGGCAGGCTGACGCGGGCGCGCGCCACCTCCCAGCTTTGCCAGATCAGTTCTGCCTGTTTGAGAAAGGCAAACCCGGCCTTGGTCAGTTCGGCCCCTTTGCGCGAGCGGATGAGAACCCGCGCGCCAAGCTGCGCCTCGAGCGCGTCGAGACGGGCCGTCACCGCCGATTGCGTCACGTTGAGCTCTTCGGCGGCGCGGTTGAGATTGCCGCAGCGATACACGGCAAGGAAGGTCTGAATTGCGGCGATGTTCATGGGATATAGATGCAAGATTTTTGAATTATTGCATAGAATAAATCCGTTATCCGAATGCAAAATTCTGTGCCAGAGTGACCGGGACAGAGCCGCAAGACCGCGCATTCAGACAGAGCACTCGGGGGACGACCCATGAAATTCAGCATTCAGCTTTCGGCGGATTACCCGGACAAGAGCTATGGCGGCGACCGGGTCTATGCCGATATGCTCGAGCAGGCGGTGCTTGCCGATCGGCTGGGGTTCGATGCGGTGTCGGTGACGGAACACCACCTGATCAACAGCCTGATGATGCCTGCGCCGCTCACCTTTGCGACCAAGATCGCGGCGATGACCGAGCGCGTCAAAATCATGACCTCGGTGGTGGTGCTGCCGCTGCATGACATGCGGGTTTACGCGGGCGAAGTGGTGGTGGCGGATATTTTCACCGAAGGGCGGCTCATGCTTGGGGTGGGGCGCGGCGCCTTTGCCTATGAGATGGACCGGATGGGCGTGCCGATGGCCGAGACCCGCGCCCGGTTCGACGAATCCCTCGATGTGCTGCAGGCGCTGTTGAGCCGCGAAGAGGTGTCCTGGGATGGCGAGTATTACCAGTTCGAGCCGATCACCATCATGCCGCGCCCGGTGCGTGACATTCAGATGATGATGGCGGTGCTCAACCCCGAGGGCATTTACCATTGCACGAAACGCGGCTTTCACATCCAGACGACGCCGCTCTCGGGCGATGCCCAATTGCTGCGCGATCAGGTGTCGGGATTCACCCGCGCCCGCGACGAGATGGGCGAGGCCGGGGCGCATCTCACGCTCACCCTGTCGCGGGTCGGGCAGGTGGCGCGCAGTGCGGATGAGGCGCGGCGCAAGCTCGAGGCGGCGCATCGCTATTACGGGCGGTTCGACAATGTCTTTACCGGGCCGGGCGAGGTTAGCCATGGCATGATCCGCGAGCTGCCCTGCAAGACGCCCATCGCAGAATTGGGCGAGGCGCTCATTATCTGTAGCCCGCAGGAAATGGTCGATAAACTCGGCCCTTATGCCGAAATGGGGGTCGATCGGGTGATCCTGAACCCCAATTTCGGGCTTGAGGCCCGTGAAGCACTGGACACGATAGCCTGTTTCGCCGAAGAAGTGATGCCTCATTTCACCACGGGCGAAACAGGAGCGCAGGCAGCAGAATGAGCGATCATCGACAGAATTTCATCGACGCCATGCGGCAGGTCGCCTCGACCGTGACCGTTGTGACCACCGATGGCCCGGCGGGCCAGATGGGGGCCACCGTCAGCGCCTTCAGCTCGCTTTCGGCCGATCCGCCTTCGGTTCTGGTCTGTCTCAAGGCGGATTCGCGGATTGCCCAGGCGGTGCGCGACAATGGCACGTTTTGCGTCAATATCCTGTCGGAAGGGGCGGTCGAGATTGCCCAGCGCTTTGCCGGGGCGTTTGACCGCGACAATCCCGACCGGTTTGACGGGCTCGACGTGAATATCACCGAGTTCGGCCCGACCCTGCCGCGCGCGACCTCGTTCACCTGCACCCTGCGGCACCGCCATGTGCATGGCAGCCATGCCATCTGCATCGGCGATGTGACCGGAATTTCCAACGCGGGCGAAAAGCCCCTGACCTATCTGAGCGGCGCCTTTCATATCGTGCGCCCGCAATCCGAGGAGTGACCCAATGCCGATGATCCGTGTCGAAATGTACAAGGGCCGCACGCCCGAGCAGAAACGCGCGCTCGCCAAGGAATTGACCGAGGCCTTTGTCCGCGCCGGGGGCAGCACGCCGGACTCCGTGCAGATCGTCTTTACCGATGTCGATCAGGGCGATTGGGCCAATGGCGGGGTTCTCGCCTCGGACCGGGCCGCCGCCCCGGCCAAAGCGTAAGCCGTCCCATGGCGACGCCGGTTGACTGCGCCTATTCGGTCGAAGGGGCGGGGCCGCCGCTTTTCCTCATCCATGGGATCGGCGCGGCGCGCAACACCTGGGCCAAGGCCCTGCCGGTGCTGCTGCCGCATTTCACCGTGATTACCTATGATCTGCGCGGCCATGGCGCGTCGCCGCGATCCGAGGGGGTGTTTGGCCTCGACGAGCTGGTGGCCGATCTCGAACGGCTGCGCGAGCGGACCGGGTTCGAGCAGGCGCATTTTGCCGGGCATTCGCTCGGCGGGATGATCGGCCCGGCCTATGCGCATCGCTATCCCGACCGGGTGCTGTCGCTCGGCCTGCTGTCGACCGCGGCGTTTCGCACCGAGGATGACGGCGCCAAGGTGCGGGCCGTGGTGCAGGCGATGCGCGACAAGGGGATCGCGCAGGTGCTCGGCACGCTGACCGACCGCTGGTTCACCGATGCGTTCATCGAGCGCCATGCCGATGTGGTCGAAGCGCGGCTCAAGCAGGTGGTCGCGACCGATCCTGAGGTGTTTCTCAACGTGTTCGACATCTATGCGACCACGGAAATGGCGCCCTGGCTGCATGAGGTCACCGCGCCGTCGCTGGTGCTCACTGGAGAGAATGACGGCGGCTGCAACCCGCGGCTCAACCGGGCCATCCACGCGGCGCTGCCCCGGTCCGAGCTGGTGATCCTCGACGGCTATAAACATTCGCTGTTGCTGGAGGCGGGCGATGTGGTCGCCGGCCATATCAAGCGGTTTATCGAGGGGCTGGGTTAGAGGCTGAACTCGCAGCTGCCGGGGCTGATCAGCGCGGCGGTCAACCGGCCGCTGTGATAGGCGCCGGTGTCGATGGAAATCCGCGTGTCGCCCAGCGTCGGTTCGGCCATGATCGTGTGGCCATGCACGACCGTCTGACCATCGGCGCGCGGGGTGGTCAGGAAATCGCGATGCCCCCACAGCAGGGTGCGGCGGTTCTGGGCCTCCGGCGGTTTGGACGGGTCCATCGCGGCATGGACACAGTGGATATTGCCATTCGACCAGATCAGCGGCAGATCGCGCAGCCAGGCCTCGAGCCCGTCGGGCAGCGCCGCCTCAAAGGCGTCGGCGGCATCGGCGGCGTCATCGGCGGTGACCTGCCCCGGCGGCAGGGTGATGCCATAGCTCGCCAGCGTTTCGCGGCCGCCATTGACCAGCCAGCGCAGCCCCTTGCCCGCCGGGTCGTCGATAAATTCGAGCAGCATTTTCTCATGATTGCCCATCAGGCAGATCACGGTGTCGGGGCTGGCGCTCTGCCAGGCGAAAAGCTGTTCCAGAACCTGGGCCGATTGCGGGCCACGGTCGGCGTAATCGCCGAGAAACACCACCTCGATCGCCTCGCCAAGCTCGGCGCGCACTGTTGTGTAATGCCGCTGCATGAGGTCGAAACAGCCGTGGATATCGCCGATCGCCACGAAGGGCCGCTCTGGGGCGAGCCGTGTTTCGACACGCGGCTCCGGGGCCACGCGCCCCTGTGGCCGGGACGGGGCGGAGCGACCCGACACCAGCGATTTCAACCGTTTCAGCACCATCTTTTCGTCTCTTTCACATGGCGCGATAGGACCCGATCCTCTCGGACCCGAACGCGCCGCAACAGCCACCCATAACCGTGGCGTCTGTTACGCGGGATCGGTGCCCAAGTCCATATCCTCAGCCCATGAGGTCAAAGACATTGCCCGCGATCCGGATGTTGATCTGATCCTGTGCCGCGCCATCGACCAGCGCCCAGATGATCTGATCCGTGGGCAGGTAGATGACAAAGGCCTCGGCCACGCCGGAGGTGCCGGCATTGGGGGTTTCGGCGAAATTCACCTGAAAATTCTGTGGTGAATCCGGCCCGCCGCCCCAGAGCAGACTGTCGCCTTCGGTGCTCGTGTAATCCTGAATCCAGTCCGATCCATGGTCGGGAATGCCCAGATGATAGAAGCGATCCGCCCCCGTCCCGCCATTGACCCGATCCGAGCCAAAGCCACCATTGATGAAATCATTGCCCTCGCCGCCATAGATCAGATCGGACCAGGCCGAGCCGGTGATCACATCATCGCCGAGCTGGCCCAAAAGCTCGTCCGCGCCGGCGCCGCCTTCGATACTGTCATTGTCATTGCCGCCATAGACGATGTCATTGCCCGCGCCGCCATAGATCCGGTCATGGCCATTGCCGCCGTAGATCACATCGCTGATGTCAGCGTCGGTGGTGCCGCCATAGATCACGTCATTGCCGTCGCCGCCGTTGAGCGTATCGCCGCCATCGCCGCCAAAGAGCCAGTCATGCCCGTCATGACCGCGCAGGATGTCCGGCCCGTCGCGGCCGCGCAGGAGATCATTGCCCGCCCCGCCGGTGAGCACATCGCCCGTCGCGCCACCTTCGAGCACCGCGCCGGTGACCGGCACCGCGCCTGGCAGCGCCCCGTCGCGCATCTCGAACTGCCAGGTGACAGCCTGGCCGGTGTTGCCGAGGCTTTCGTGCAAGAGCGCCGGATCGCTGCCGATCAGCAGCGGCAGGGGCAGACGCAGCCCGGCGATCTGGGCGCTGGCCCCGGCGTCGCCCTCGGCGGTGCCATAGGTCCATTCGATCCGCTCATAGCGAAAGCTGATGTCGAAATCGCCGCCGCCCCGATCCGTCAGCGTGACCTGGAAGAGATTGGTGTCATCCGCCTGCCGCCGGTAAGAGCCGACGCTGTCCCAGGTGATCGTCACCCGGTCGAGCGCGCTGTCGATATCGACCCAGATCTGCCCGCTCTCGGCGCCTTCGCCGTCGATCCGCGTGTCGACATCGGCCCAGAAGGGCGCGATCACATCCTGCGCCAGCGGGCCGGTCGTCTCGGTCCGGTAGCCGTCGAGCGGGCCGCCAAAGCTCAGCGCGCCATTGGTGTTGACCCAAAGCGCCGTGCCCGCATGGCTGCGCCCGAAGATATGGAACCCGGCGTCGAAGACCGCGCTCAGATCCAGTTGAAAACTGTCGTCATCGCCGCGCGCCAGCGCCGTTTCGCCAAAGCCCTGCGGCCCGCCCAGCCCGCGCAACACCTGTCCTGTCTGTGGCATGACACACCCCCATTCACCCGTTTCCCGGATGGCAGGATAGCAAGCGCGAATTTACATCCGTTCAAGAAATCCGCCGCAATTTGAACGGTCTGGCCTGTCACGCCGGGCTGTCAAACCCCGCCGGTCAGAAGATGAAATCGCCGCTGCTGAAATCCGTGCTGTAGAGCTGCGCCCCGCCATCGTCATAGAGCCGTGCGGCAAAGTCGCCATAGCGCAGTTCGGCCCCGTAGGAGCGGCTGATGATGGTCAGCGCGTCGAGCGATTGCACGCCCCAGCGGCTGATGTCGATCCGGTCCTCGCCGAGGTTGAAATCGAGCACCCGGTCGACCGGCAGATCATCGTCGAGGCAGAAGATATCGGCCCCCGCGCCGCCGGTCATCCGGTCATAGCCGGCACCGCCCATCAGCACGTCGTCGCCCGCGCCGCCGAACAGCTGATCATCGCCCGCGCCGCCCCAGATCAGGTCTTGTCGGGCGCTGCCGGTCAGGCTGTTGGCCGCCGCCGTGCCGATCATCGGCGCGGCAATATCGGCGCTGTCGAGCGTGGCGAGGGTCAGCCCCGGCTGACCCGCCGCGATCACCTGCACCTCGGTGCCGAGGGTCACGGTGGTCAGCGCGGTGAGGTTGGAGAGCGCCCCGCCCGGCGTGTTGAGCAGGCTGCCATGCGCGAGGAGCTGATAATCGGGGAGGATTTCCATCAAGCCGATGCCATCGTCGCCGCCCCCGGTCAGCACAAAGCCCCGGTCGCCTATGGAGAGGGTCGCCAGCGCGTCGATTCGCGAAAACCTTGTGGCGAGGCTGTCGATCACGTGATCCTCGAGATAGAGCACCCCCATCGGGTTGACCCGCATCAGGCTCAGCGTGGAAGAGCCGGTCGCACCGACGACGGCAAATTCGGTGCCATGGGCCGACACGCTGGCGATGCTGTCGAGCCCCGAGACATAGAGCCCGTCCTTGATCCCGAAACTGTCGATCAGCGTGGCGCTGCCATCGGCGGCGATGTGAAAGCTGCTGATCGCGTTGTCCTGCGCCGAGGCGGTGAGCAGGAAGGGCGTGCCATCGACCGTGATCGTAGCGATATCGCTCACGTTGCCGAGGGCGACCTTGGCGTGATCCGTGACGCTGTCGCGCAGCGCGGGCTGTCCCGAGGCCTGCCATTCATAGATCTGCATCCCGGGCGCGTCGCGGGTGCCGGTGATCAGGAAATCGCGCGCGCCGATGGTGATCGTGGCGATCTGGGTCACCGGGGCGGCGAGGGCGGAGATGGCCTGTGTCTGACCGCTGAGCGCGCCGGTGCTGCCGATGTCGAAACTGTTGATCTGCTGGGTGTGGACGCGGCTCGCGAGGAGCTCTGCGCCGCTGCCATCGCCGATGAGGGCGAGATCGCTGACCCGGAACACCGAGCCATTGCCCGAGAGCTCGACCGTGGTGGGAGAGCCGAGCCCGCTGCCCTGCGAGAGGGCGAAGCGGGTGATCGTGCCGGTGGCCTGCGATCCGGCGTAAAGCCAAGTGGCGCTGCCCTCGGACTGGCCGAGAAGCGCCTCGACCCCGCTCAGGTAGAACGGGTCTTCGCTGAGATAGGTGTTGCGGAATGTAAGTGCGACCATGATGCCCCCAACGGTCTGATAGGTTTGTCGGGGGAGTGGACCCTGTCATCGCGGCATCAGCGGCGAAAGATTGTGGCCAAGCCATGACGATTGATTAGACTTGTAACCGCCTGCGGGGGGGCGGTGGCGGTTTGGCGGTCAGAGAAGCCGCAGCCGCGCGGCGGTGCAGAGCGCCGCCTGTTGGGCGCGGCTCTGCCGGCGGATGCCGAGCGCCTCGGGATGCCAGCCGCCCTGATGGAGCCCGATCGAGAAGCGCTGCAAGAGCGCCTGCGCCTCGGGGTCAAGGAGGTCGCGCACCCGCCAGAGCGCCTGCGTCTGCGCCCGAAGCCACATCCCATAACGGCCGCCGAGAAGATAGCGCAGCCGGCGGAGGCAGGCCGCCGTCCCATGCGCCGCGCCGAGCGTATTGGCCCCGTGCTGGCGATAGAGGACCGAGGCGCCGTCCTGACAGAGCACGGCCCCGGCGGCGCCCGTGGTCAGCGCGTAGATCCACCAATCGGGAAAGGGCGGCATCAGATCGGCGGGGGGCAGGGCGAGGCGGACCAGCTCTGTGGCGCGCGAAGAGAGCATCGTCGCATTGGCGGGGGCAATGTTCTGCACCAGCGCATTGGCAAAGCCGGGGCGCGGGTGATGCGCCAGTTGCCGGCGTCGTCGCAGCTGCGGATCGGTGACGATGCGCCCGGTCACATGCAGCGCCGGATGGGCCAGCCTTTCGAGTGCGCGGTGACCTTGGGCGATGCGGTCCGGCAGCCAGACATCGTCCTGATCGCTGAACCCAATGATGCCCTTGGGCGCGGCACGCAGCAGGCAATGGATGTTCTGGGCATAGCCGCGCCCTGGCCCGCGCAGCACGGTGACGTGAAACGGGGCCATGCGGGCAAAGCGGTGCAGGATCTCGAGGCTGTCATCCTCGGACCCGTCATCCGAGACGATGAGTCGGGTGGGCCGATGGCTCTGCCGGGCGAGGCTCTGGAGCTGGTCCCAGAGATGCGCCTGACCGTTGAGAACCAGCATGAGCAGGGTGATCTCCTCGCGCATCGGCCCCCGCTATCGCAGCCAGGGCGGCAGCTGGCCGCGCATCAGGTGATCGTGATGTTCGATGGCCCGCGCCACCCGCGCATAGTAGAAAAGCCGCCCGTTTTCGAGCACCGCCCCCGAGGTGCAGAGCCGCGCCAGAAGATCGGTCGAATGCGACACGACGATGGCGCTCGCCCGTGTGAGCCGGTCGCGCAAAATCGCCTCGCTCTTGCGGCGAAAGGCGGCGTCGCCGACCGATGTCACCTCGTCGATGAGATAGGTGTCGAACGGTACGGCCATCGAGATGGCAAAGCCGAGCCGCGCCCGCATCCCGGCGGAATAGCTCCGCACGGGGAGGTGAAAATGCGCGCCGAGATTGGTGAAATCGGCAACGAATCGCGTCATTTCATCGGTATCGACCCCATAAACCCGGGCGACAAATCGCGCGTTTTCGAGCCCCGAGAGATCGGGGTGAAAACTGCCCTGAAAGCCGACGGGCCAGGACACGCTGCCCCGGCGCAGGATGCGTCCCTGATCGGGGCGGGAAATGCCGGAGATGAGCTGTAACAGGCTCGATTTTCCGGCGCCATTGCGCCCAAGAAGGGCCATCGCCTGCCCGGTGGGAAAGCGAAAGCAGAGATCGCGGGCGACGCATTTCTGCACGCCGCGGCTCTTGTGGGTTTTCCAGACATGGCTCAGCAGGATCACCGCTGCCCTCCTAGTTCGCCCCACGCCGCGCCGCTCATGCCCGGTCCCGCAGGCTATAGGCACCGAGCACCATCACCGACCACAAGAGCAGCGCCCCGGCGGCCACCGCCAGGAGCCACATGATCCGGTCCGGATAGAGCGCCCGTTCGGGCCGCGTCGGCTGGCTGAAGGTGGCGAGATAGCGCATCTGCCGGTCGCTTTCGGCGCGCGCGGTCTCATAGCTCGCCAGGCTGAGAACATAGGCCTCCTGCGCCACATCCACATCGACCTTGAGCCGCTCAAACTCGCCCATCAGCCGCGCATAATTGCGATCCCCGGCGGCGTCGCCGAATTTGCGCCGCTCGCTGGCGATCCGGTCGCGGATGACCTCGATGCGCCGCTGGCTCTGGGTGATCCGGGCATCGGTGATCTCGCCCTTGCGGGTGGCCTTGCCGCCCTGACCCGTGGTCGCCTGCAACATGTCGAGCGTCACCAGCTCTTCGGCGAGGCTTTGCTGCAGCCGCTGGATGACCCCCATTTCGCCCTCGAGATCGGCCAGCGGATCGACGATGCGATGGGTGGCGCGATAGCCGGTGAGCGCCTGCCGCGCCGTGCCGAGCCTTTCCTCGGCGCGGCTCAGCTCGCGGCGCGCATGCGACAGCCTGTCCTCGCGCGCGATGGCGCTCAGCCGGTTGATGAGCGCGGCGCAGGCCGCCTCGATCTGTTGCGCGAGGGCGAGCGCATCGCCCGCGTCAAAGGCGCGGGCCTCGACCGTGAGAATGCCGGGCCCCGCGTCATAGTCGACATGCACCATGCGCGCCCAATAGCGGGTCAGGTCCTCGATCGAACCCTCGGGATCGAAGGCAAAGACCGGATCGCGCACGGGACCGGACCAGACCGACCGGAGATCGAGCGCGGCATCCACCTGTGCCACGAGATCGGGCGCGCGGAGATATTGAAAGAGGATGTCACTGTCTGGCGAGGCGCTTCCGGTGAGCGCCGAAAGCCCCGGCATCGCCTGCAGCAGCCCGCCAGTCGATTCGGCCTCGCTATGGATGGTGAAGGCGAAGCTGGCGGCATATTGATCCGCCGCCCGCTGATAGAGATACCAGCCCGCGATGCCGGTCTGCCCCAGCACCAGGCACAGAAAGCTCAGCAGCACGAGCAGATGCCGCCGCCGCGCCCGCGCCGGGCGGGCCGGGGCGAGCTGTCCTTCGACCAGACTGCCGGGTGGCACCAGCGCCGGAAATTCCGGCCGCGCATCGGGTTTGGGCACGGTGCTGGCGCGCCGCATCAGGGAATGTGACATGGGCCCGGTCCTTTGGCCGCTAAGGGTTTCTTCATCCCCAAGGGCTAAACCGGAAACCTCAAGATTTGCCTAACCGGAGACCACATGACTGCCCTTGTCGCGGGCCGCGCCACGCTGGCCCTTATCCTGCGCGAAATGTCGACGAGCTATGGCCGCACGCCCGGCGGCTATCTCTGGGCCGTGGCCGAACCGGTGGCGGCGGTGGCGCTGTTGACCGTGGTGTTCGCGTTGGCCTTTGACCACCCGCCCATTGGGCGCGATTTCGCGCTGTTTTATGCGAGCGGCTATCTGCCCTTCGCCTATTACAGCGATCTGGTGCAGAAAATCGGCGTGGCGCTGCGGTTTTCGCGGCCCCTCATGGCCTATCCAAAGGTGAGCTGGTGGGACGCGCTCATGGCGCGGTTCCTGCTCAATTCGCTGACCAATCTCGTGGTGATCGGGCTGGTGCTCGGCGCGATTGTCGCCCTGTCCCGCACGCCGCTGCGGCCCGACGCGGGCGCGCTTGCGGCGGGCTTGGGGCTGGCGGCGGCGCTGGGGGCGGGGCT
The DNA here is from genome assembly GCF_000152625.1 of Roseovarius nubinhibens ISM. Taxonomy (GTDB): domain Bacteria; phylum Pseudomonadota; class Alphaproteobacteria; order Rhodobacterales; family Rhodobacteraceae; genus Roseovarius; species Roseovarius nubinhibens. Next base: position 1,512,332 of record NZ_CH724156.1, read on the forward strand.
TGGCGTTCTCAACGCCTTTTTATTCGAGGCCTTCCCGATCTGGGAACGGGCCTGGGCGATCCTCAACCGGCCGCTTTTCATCCTCTCGGGTGTGTTGTTTTTGCCCGATGCGGTGCCGCGCCCCTATGATGATTGGATCTGGCTCAACCCGCTGGTGCATGTGATCGCGCAGATGCGGGCGGGGCTCTATTCCGGCTATGCGCCGGACGCCCTGTCGCCTGGATATGTGCTTGGGATCGCGGCGCTTTCTCTGCTGTTGGGATTGCTGCTCTTGCGCCGCCACGCGCGGCAATTGCTCGACCGGTTCTAGGGAAAAGGACGCGCTTTCAGTGTTGGTTAACCGCTCTGACCTAGCATGGGGCGAGTTCGGAGGATTGCGAGGTTGACGATGGGACGATTCGAGATGTGGCGCAGACGTATCGGCAAGGCGCTGCGCCTGATGTTCCCGCCCCGGCCCCTGCGCCGCTATGCCCGCCTGATCGCCAAACGCGGGGCGTTCGACGTCCGATTCTATCGCCGCGAACATAAGGATCTGCATTGGTCCTGCCGGCTCTGGGCGCGTCATCACTATGTCACCTGGGGCGAGAAGATGGGGCTTCGGCCCCGGGCCGATTTCGCGCCCGAAGAGTATCTGCGGCTCAACCCGGATGTGGCGGGCTCGGGCATCCCGCCCTTGATGCATTATCTGACCTCTGGTCAGGGCGAGGGGCGCAGCGGGCAACCGCGCTATGCCACGCGACCGCTGCCCAGCTGTCCCCTACCGCGATTGCGCTTTGATCCGGGCCGGCCCAAGGCGCGGTTCGCGCTGCATGCCCATATTTACTATCCCGATCTCTGGCCCGAGTTTGCCACCCGGTTTGACGAGATCGGCGACGGGATCGACCTCTATATCACGCTGACCTGGCGCGGCGAGGAAACCCGCTGGCTCGCCGATGAGATCACCGAACGCTTTCCCCGCGCCTTTGTCACGCCGGTGCCGAACCGGGGCCGCGACATCCTGCCGTTTCTGCTCTTGGCCAATGCCGGGGCCTTTGATGGTTATGACGCGCTGTGCAAGATCCATACCAAGAAATCGCCGCATCGCGACGATGGCGATCAATGGCGCAGGCATCTGATCGATGGCGTGCTGCCCGCCACCGGGTTGCAAGAAAGGCTGCAGCACTTCCTTGCCGATGACGCGGCCGCCTTCTGGGTCGCCGATGGGCAGGCCTATGCGGCGCGTGATTGGTGGGGCATCAACCGGGACAAGACCGCCGCCGTGCTGCGCCGGGTCGAGCTCGATCCGCTGCTCGATGCGCTGCGTTTTCCGGCCGGGTCGATCTATTGGATGAAGCCCTTGATGCTCGGCATGATCAAGGCGCTCGACCTCGATGCGCCGATGTTCGAACCCGAGAAAGGCCAAGTCGACGGCACGCTCGCCCATGCGGTCGAACGCGCCATCGGGGGGCTGGCCCTCGCCGCCGGGCAGGAGATTCGCGAAACCGCCGCTTTGATGCGCCCGCGCCGTGCGGGTCACAGTGGCGCCCCCGCCCTGCGCGCGCCGAGCTTTGTCTCGGCCTTCTACTTGCCGCAGTTTCATCCGATCGCCGAGAATGACGCCTGGTGGGGCCCGGGCTTTACCGAATGGCGCGGTGTGGTCGATGCGGCCTCGGCCTTTCCCGGCCATCTGCAGCCCCTGCGCCCGGCCGATCTCGGCTATTACGACCTGCGCGCCACCGAGGTCATGGGCGATCAGGCGGCTCTCGCGCGGGGCGCCGGGATCGATGCCTTTTGCGTCTATCACTATTGGTTCGGTGGGCGGCGCGTGCTGGAACAGCCGCTCGACCGGTTGCTCGCGCGCCCCGAGATCGATTTTCCCTTCTACCTCTGCTGGGCCAATGAAAGCTGGCGGCGCAATTGGGACGGGCTGAGCGGCGAGGTGCTGCTCGATCAGAGCTATGCGCCGGGGTTTGAGGCCGCACTCGTGGCCTCGACCCTGCCTTATATGCGCGACCCCCGCTATCAGCGGCCCGATGGCCGCCGCCCGCGCTTTGTCATCTACCGCCCCGAGGACATGCCCGCGCCGGAACAGAATATCGCCCGCATGCGCCGCGCCTGGGCCGAGGCGGGGATCGGCCCGGTCGAGCTTGGCGCGGTGTCCTTTCACGTGGCGGGCAAGAACGCGGTCGATCCGACCCTGTTCGATTTCTGGGTCGAAATGCCGCCGCATGGGCTCGTCAAAGGCGAGGATTTCCTCTTTGGCGGCAGCGCGGGCAATCGGATGGGCGCCGCGGCCCCGGCCCCGGGCTTTGCCGGGCTCATCTATGATTACCGCGCCATCGCCGCGCGCAGCCTGACGCCACAGTACCGTGACAGGTTGCCGCCCAACACCATCGCCGGAATCATGCCGAGCTGGGACAACACCGCCCGGCGCGGCCCCCGCGCCCATATCGCCCATGGTGCCACCCCGGCGAGCTTTCGCAACTGGTTGCGCGGGCTTTGTGGCGGCCCGCTGAGCCAGAGCTATCGCGGGGAGCTTTTCATCAACGCCTGGAACGAATGGGCGGAAAAAGCGATGCTCGAACCGAGCACGCGCTTTGGCAGGCTCTATCTCGATGTGCTCTCGGAAACCACTGCCTTGCGCGAGCAGCACCATGACGACCGGACGAGCGCTCATGGCTAGGCTCGTCCTCCATATCGGCACTCATAAAACCGGGACGACCTGGGTGCAGGACTGCCTTGCCGTCGCCCGCGCCGCCTTGGCGCAGGCGCAGGTGATCTATCCCGATCTGTCACCCCATAGCGGCCATCACGGCTTTCTGACCGACTGGATTGCGCTGCCCGCCGCCTATGCCACGCCCAGTGGGGGACGCGCCGGGCTCGCGCAGCTTGCGCGGCAATGGCGCGACAGCGAGGCCACTATTATGCTCTCGAGCGAAGAGCTGTCCCGGGCCGGCGGTCCCGGCGGATATGCCGACCTCGACGCGTTGCGCAGCCTCTTTGCAGGCTACGACATTCTCGTGCTCTGCGTGCTCCGCGATCAGCTGTCCTTCCTGCAATCGGTCTATGCGGAGATTGCCCGCGCCCGGCTGCCACCGCGCCCGCCCGATCTGGTCGGCGAAGCGGTAGAGACCGGGATGGTGGATGGTGTGTTCTGCGACTATGGCAGGCTCTACGACCGCCTCCGGCAGAGCTTTGCCGCGGATGAGATACGTCTGCTGGATTATCACGCCGCCTGCAACGCACCGGGCGGGGTGCTGGCGAGCCTCATGCGCTATGTCGCGCCGGGCCTCGCGCCGGATATTTACCTGCCCCATTCGCCGGTGGGTCAGGCCAATGTTTCGCCCCGGGCATTGACGATCTGGGCCGCGCTGGCGGTGGCGGGCAGCGCCCTGCCGGACGCCAGGCTGCGGGCGGCGGCCAACACGGCGTTCGATCTGGAATACGCTCCCACCCGCCGGGCCACGATCTTTACCCGCGCCGAACACCGTACCTTGGCAGGGCGGTTCGACCCCGCCAACGAAGCGCTTTGCGACCGGGTCCGCCGACTGCAACCGGGGTTTTCGCTCACATCCTTTGCCCCCGCGCCCGATCTTCTCTGGCGCGAGGACCTCGGCCCCGCCTATTGGGTGCGGCTGGCCCGGCGGCTCTGGCTCGATCCCGAGCGAGCCGCCGAACCCCCGCCGCTTACAGCGGCGCAAGGCTGAGCGCGGCGGGCACGAGGCTGATCTCCCCGGTGCTCACATCCCCCTGCGGCGCATGGAGCGTCCAAGAGCCAGCCAATTCCCCGCTCGTCACCGGCGCTGCGTGGCAGAGATCGTCGGGCCGCACCGACAGCCCGGCAAACCAGATGGCATGGGAGGCCCCGGTATCGGGATGCCCGGCATAGCCGCCCACCCGATTGGTATAATTGGCCAGCCAGAAAAGCCGCGCAAAGGCCGTGCCGGGCGCAAAATTGTTTTTTACATTCTGCCCGGACCGATCGACGCCGCCGATGTAATTCTGCGCCGCGTACCACCGATCCACCTCGGGCGCATAGGTCTTTTCCAACAGCGCATATTTATAGGCGCTGCCGCTCGAGGAATTCGCGATCACCGTGCCCACCGGCCAGACGCCGCCCGCGTCATCGGGATTGCCAAGACTGGCTGGCAGCGGCGCCTTGAGCGTGATGATATGATTGGTTTTGTCTACGCCCGTGAGCTCAAACAGATCGAACGCCGCCAGCCGGGTGTAATCCTCATAGAGATAGCCCGCCGAATTCCGGTAGCCAAAGATCGTGATCCCCCGTCGATAGGTCTCGCTATAGCTGTCGTTCCACCCAGTTGAATCGCTCAGATGCACCGCGGTATCACCGGGGGCCAGCGGTGCCGCCAAAGTGGTCCGGCTGTCCACTCCGGCCTGCTTGTGTCGCATGTGATGCATGGCCTGAATCGCAAGCCCGTCGCTGTCGAGACACATGATCCCGAGATACTGCCCGTGCCGCTCGCCATAGGTATAGCCAGACCAATCCCCGGCCAGCCCTTGCTGTCGCAGGTAACACCCCATGCGATAACAGCGGTTGGGATCGACCGCGAGCGCCTCATCGGTGATGAGCGTTGCCGAATAATGCCCTTCATACCGAAAGCTCCCGGGCAGGTTGGGCGAGACCACCGGGTCAAAGGTGAATTGCGTCGGGAAATTGTAGCTATTTCCCAAAAGCCCCGTGCCATTGGTCACCAGATCGAGCCCGCGCGACGCCACATAGGCGGTGTTGGCGAGATCACCGCCGCCAAAGGCATCGGGCACGAGCCCGGTCACACCCGACGGAAAGCTCACCGCGCCGGTCGTGGCCTCGGCCCGCAGCGCGGTGTTGAAGGCAGCGCCATCGCCGCTCACCTTGATTTCGAAATCATCGCCCCCCGGCGTCCCCATCTCGGCCCGGCCCGACCAGCCGGTCTGAAACAAAAGGCTCGCCGTATCCGACGCGCCGGCCTTGTTGAGCTTGAGCTGATGCCCGGCCCCGGCATGGGTGAGCAAAGTCGCCTGCGACGCCACGGCAAGCCGGTTCATGTCATCGGCGCTGGTATTGACGCCAAGATGGGTGAGATCCTGCAGGGCGGCGATGCCCGGCCCCCAGTCGCTGCCGTCAAAGACCTCTTGCCGCGCGCTGTCCTCGACCCAGGCGATCCAGCCCGGATTGGGCGCGTAAAACGCCCATCCCGTTTCCTCAAACACCGCAAGCGCACCCTCCTGGCCCGCCCAATCGCCACTGGCGCCCGCAGGCACGATATAGCGCTGCCCCGGTTCGGGCAGGGCGGGCGGCGTGGTCACACTGGCGCTACTCACCGCGAGCTGCACGACCGCATCGAGCTGCCGCAGCGCCTCGTTATGGGTCACATGTTTTTGCGCCTGCGATGGCTGAATATAGGGCAGTGAAAGATTGTCGGACCGGTCGGACATGAAGGCTCTCCCAAAGACAAAGTCCGGGAGAGCATTCGGGAAATCCTTTTCAAAACCTTTACGGCACCGGACGCAGCCCCGGAGAGAGCCTCGGGATCGGGCCCAAACGCCGCCCGATCCGCCTCTGATCAGCTGTTGTAATAGGCCTGATAGGCGCCATAGCTGTCGCCATAACCATAGCGTTTCATGCCGCGCTGATCGATCTGGCTGAGCACGAGACCGGTCACCTTGAGATTGACATTGGCGAGGCTCTTGAGCCCGTCATTGACCTGGCGATGGGTCGTGCTGTCCCATTTCACGGTGTAGAGGATCGCATCCACATGCTGCCCGATCACCCGCGCATCCGGCACCGCCAGAACCGGCGGCGTGTCGATGATCACATAATCATAGGCGTCGCGCAGCGTGCCGAGGAACTGGGCAAACGTGTCCGAGGAAAACAGATCCGCCGCGTTCACCTTGGAGGTCTCGCCCAGCAGGATATCCGCCTGCAGCTGCTCGTTGAAAGTCACCGCGCTCTGCAAGCTTGCCTCGCCCGCCAGCACCGACAGAAAGCCGGGCTTGTCGTGAATGTCGAAATATTCGCTGAACACGCGGCGGCGGATGTCGCCCTCGACCAGCAGCACTTTCTTGCCCAGCCCCGACAGGTTCTGCGCCAGTGAAATCGATTGCGTTGTCTTGCCTTCGCCGGGGATCGACGAGGTCGACATGATCACCCGTGGCGGCATGTCGATATTCGCGAGCAAGAGCGAGGTCCGCAGGTTGCGCACCGCCTCGGCCGCCGCCGAATTGGGCTTATCGGTGAGATATTGCAGCACATTGGCGCGGTTGCGGCTCGGGATCGTCGGGATCTGGCCGATCACGGTAAGCCCGGTGTTCCGCTCGAGCGCTTCGGCCACGCGATAGGTGTTCTGCGACATCTCGCGGATGAGCACCGCAGCGCCGCCGACCATCGCCCCAAGGATGAGCGACAGCGCGAGGATCATGGATTTCTTCGGCGCGGAGGGCGACAGCGGCACCACCGCCTGCGACAGGATGCGGCTGTCGGCCTGCTGAATGCCCTGCTGCACCGTGGTCTCCTTGAGGCGGCTCAGGAATGCCTCGTAGATGAGCCCATTGGCCTGCGCCTCGCGCTCAAGCTGCTGCAGCCGCACCAGCTCCGAGGATTGCGTCTCGATCCGCTCGGTCAGCTCGGCAATCGAGGTGTCGACCGCCTCGAACTGTGCCTCGAGCCGCAGAACCTCCTGCTGCGCCCGGGTGAGAAGCACCGCATATTGCGTCTCGAAACTCTCCGCCGCGCCCTCGACACCGTTCTGAATATCTTCGGCCAGACGCGCGAGGCTCGGATCATTCGCCCGCTGCGCCTTTTCCTCGGGGCTGAGCCCTTCGACCGTCTCGAGGTTCACCACCGCGGCCTTTTGCGCCGCAATCGCCTCGGTCAGGTTCGACTTGCGGTCGCGCAGATCCTTGAGCTGCCGGTTCAGCGCGAACAGGCCCTCGGGGCTGATCAGATCGGTGCTGCTGCTGAAAGATTTGAGCTCGGTCTCGGCATTCTCAAGGTCGAGCCGCAGCGTGCTCACCTGATCGCTGAGCCATTCGGTCGCCTGCGCGGTCTTCTCGAATTTCACCGAAATCTGGTCACGGATATAGGCCTCGGCCACCGTGTTGGCGATCAGGGCCGATTTGCGCGGCGCCTCCGTCGTCACCGTGATCCGGAACACATAGCTGTTGCGAATGTTGCTGATCGCCACCTTGTCCGACAGCACATCGATCACCGAATCGAGCGCCCGGCGCTCCGCCACCTCTTCATCGCTGCCGCTGCGCAACACCGACAAGAGCGCGCCCAGCGAAAACATCGACCGTTCCCGCAACGCGGCGTTGAACTCGGGGTCATTGGTCAGGTCGAGCCGCTCGACCACCTGTTCCAAGAGCCCGCGCGAGCGCAGAACTTCGACCTCGGTGTTGATGGTGGATTGATCGCCGCCAAGCCCGGTGACCACGCTTTCGATATCGACCACCTGATCCTGACGGCTCTCGAGCGCGACGGTCGCCGAAGAGGTATAGGTCGGCACCGCGCTGACAAAGGCGTAATAGCCCCCCAGAAGCAGCGCCACCGCCATCGCAATCGCGATCCAGAGCTTGCCCCGCCACAACGTGCCGAGAAGTTGGCCAAGATCGATTTCCTCGGCGCCGCGCGACAACAGGTTACGGGAAGACTCGGACTGCGAAATTTCGGCCATGGGTTCACTCGGTAAGGTTAGTGTCGTGCCTGCTTTTTCACACTCGAAAGGTGAAAGCAATTGTAACGTCCACCGCTTTGGCGGCCTGCCGCGCGCGGCGTTGCCGTTTTATGACATGTGCCCAAGGAGGTCGCGCTCCGATCCATTGGGATCAGAGCATATGCCGCGATTTCTGCGCCTTCGTGGCGAGATAGGCCCGGTTATGATCGTTCTCGCCAAGCTTGAGAGGCACCCGTTCTGCCACGGTGATGCCCATCTGCTCCATCATCTCGATCTTGCCGGGATTGTTGGTCATCAGCCGCACGCTCGAAAATCCGAGCTGCCGTAGAATGCTCGACCCGATGCGAAAATCGCGCTCGTCATCCTCGAAACCCAGCCGGTGATTGGCCTCCACCGTGTCGAACCCCTGATCCTGCAGCGCATAGGCCCGCATCTTGTTGGCGAGCCCGATGCCGCGCCCCTCTTGATTGAGATAGAGCAGCACCCCGGCCCCCTCGGACCCCATCTGCGCCAGCGCCCCGCGCAGTTGCGGCCCGCAATCGCATTTGAGCGAGCCGATCACATCGCCGGTGAAACAGGCCGAATGCAGCCGCGCCAGCACCGGTTTGTCACGGTCCGGGCGGCCAATCTCGACCGCGTAATGCTCTTCGCTGCCATCCTCGGGGCGAAACACATGCAGCCGTCCCGCCGTCGACACTTCCATCGGCAGCCGCGCGCTCGCCACCGGATCCATGGCCGAGGCCTGGGTCATCCGCAGGATTGCATCCGAGGCCGGAACCACGGTGAGAAAATTCTCGGCCGCGAGCCGCGCCGCGTGCTCGGTCTCGATCACGATGGCGGCGGGCAGGATGCGCGCCGATTTGGTCAGCGCCACCGCCAGCCGATGCAGATCGGCAGAGCCCTCGCGCAGCGTGTGAAACGGGCCTTTCATCGGTGTCGCCAGATCATCCGCCGGATCGGCCAGCGCCTGCAGCCAGACCATATCGGCCCGTTTCGGCAGACAGATCCGCGCGATATCTCCATCATAGGCCCGCGCCTTGATCGTCTCGGCCCGCCGCGCGGTGATCGCCACGCCAATCGTGCCCTCGAGCGCCCGCAAATCCGCCAGCCGCGCATCGCTCGCCGATTCCACCGCCAGCGCCAGCGCGCTGCCCGCCTCACCGATGAGGGCAATCGGCACCCCCATCCGCAGATCGGCACGGGCGCGGGCGAGGGTCTCGGAAATATCGGGGCGGAGGCTCATGGGCTATCCTGTAGGTCTCGTCATCATCTGAGGCAGCGATACGCTATCGCTCGGCAGAATGAAACAAAACACGCTTAGGTTACACTTGCCCGTGAACTCTTTGTAGCAGAACTTGCTCCCGGCGGGGGCTGGTCCCATCTGTGGTGTAACGGATGCGGCCCGCGCAATAAACAACGGGCCAAACACAACAGATGGGACATACGGATGGGACAGCTCAAGAAAATTCTGCTTGTCGACGATGACGAGGACCTGCGCGAAGCGCTGAGCGAACAGCTCGTGATGACCGAAGATTTCGACGTGTTCGAGGCCGGCAACGGCTCCGAGGCGCTGAGCCGGGTGAAAGAGGGGATTTTCGATCTGGTGATCCTCGATGTCGGCTTGCCCGACACCGATGGCCGCGAGCTGTGCCGCCTGATGCGCAAACAGGGCGTCAAAAGCCCCATCGTCATGCTGACCGGTCACGATGGCGATGCCGACACGATCCTTGGCCTCGATGCGGGCGCCAATGATTACGTCTCGAAACCGTTCAAATTCCCGGTGCTCCTCGCCCGGCTCCGCGCCCAGCTGCGCCAGCATGAACAATCCGAGGACGCCGTGTTTCAGCTCGGGCCCTATACCTTCCGCCCGGCGGTCAAGATGCTGGTCGACGAGGACGATCGCAAGATCCGCCTCACCGAGAAGGAAACCAACATCCTCAAATTCCTCTACCGTGCCCCCGATGGCGTGGTGGCCCGCGATGTGCTCTTGCATGAGGTCTGGGGTTACAACGCCGGCGTCACCACCCATACGCTCGAAACCCATATCTACCGCCTGCGCCAAAAGATCGAACCCGATCCCTCCAACGCGCGGCTTCTGGTCACCGAATCGGGCGGCTATCGCCTGTTGATGTGACGGGCTGACCGGCCCCGCACCGGCAAACGTAAAAAAATCACACGCGGGCGGGAACCTTTCCCGCCCTTTTGCGTTCTACATAATTACCCGGTCCTTACATGCGGTTAAGCGCATGAATATTCGTGTGCTTTTGGGGGAATGATCGTTTGTAGGGGAGACCATGGTTCTATATTGTCCGCACGGTCACGCACCGGGGAAATATCAATGAAAGCACAGTGTCATCCGCGTCAGGCGGAACGTCTGGCCGCTCTGAGAAGCTATGGCATTCTCGATACCGCCCGCGAAGAAGATTTCGACGAGGTCGTCGCCCTCGCAGCCCAGATCTGCGACGTGCCGATCTCGGTGATCAACTTCATCGACGCCGACCGGCAGTGGTTCAAGGCCGAGGTCGGGCTTGGCGTGCGCGAAACGCCGATCGACACCTCGATCTGTTCCCATGTCATCCTCGAAGAGGATTTCGTGCTGATCCCCAACACGCTCGAAGATCCCCGGATGCAGGACAATCCGCTCTGCCTCGACGAGCCGGGGCTGCGCTTCTACGCCGGTGCCCTGCTCAAATCCAAGGACGGGCTGCCGCTCGGCACGCTCTGCGTGCTCGACAATAGCCCGCGGACCCTGACCGAGGCCCAGATCACCGCCCTGCGCGTCCTCGCCAATCAGGTCATGGCCCAACTCAACCTGCGCAAATCCCTGCGCGAGGCCGACATGCTGCGCCGCGAGGTCGATCACCGGGTCAAGAACTCGCTGCAATCCATCGGCGCGCTGGCGCGGATTTCCTCGCGCGCCGCCCCCAATGATCACGCCCGTCAGGCCATCGACGAAATGCGCGGCCGTATCGAAAGCGTCGCCCGCGTCCACGAACAGCTCTACCGAAGCGGCAGCGGCTCTGAAATCGACCTCGCCGAATATGTCGAAAACCTCGCCCATAGTTTCCGCGAATTCGCCCCCGACACCATCGCCATCGAAACCGAGATTGGCCCGGTCAGCATCGGCTCACAGCAGGCCGCCTCGCTGGGCCTCTTGATCAATGAATTCTTCAGCAATTCGGTCAAACACGGCTTTCCCGAAGGCACCTCCGGCGCCGTGCGCATCGAGGCCGGGCCTGCCCCCTCGGGCCGCGTCTGGGTGCGGATCTCGGACAAGGGCATCGGCATGGATGACGACAAGGGGCCGGGCGGGCTTGGCATGCAGATCGTCGAACTGGCCTGTGCGCAACTGGACACCGTGCTGACCTTTGATAAGGTGCCGCACGGCGTCGCCTTGTCCTTTGATTTCGCGGCTGGCATCTCCGACGCTGACACGACCCAGCCCGACTGATCCCAAGCACGAGACCTGCCCATGTCCTTTTCGCTCGCCACCTGGAACATCAACTCTGTCCGCCTGCGCGAGCCGATCGTTTGCAAATTGCTGGCCGAAGAAGGGCCCGATGTGCTCTGCCTGCAGGAATGCAAAAGCCCGGTCGAGAAAATCCCCACCGCCGCCTTTCAGGAACTCGGCTATCACCACATGATCGCCCGCGGCCAAAAGGGCTATAACGGCGTGGCGATCCTGTCGAAACTGCCGATCGAGGATGTGGGCGACCGCGATTTCGCCGCGCTGGGGCATGCCCGCCATGTCGCGGGCCGGCTCGAAAACGGGGTCACCATCCATAATTTCTACGTCCCCGCCGGTGGCGATGTGCCCGACCGCGCGGTGAACGAGAAATTCGGCCAGAAGCTCGACTATCTCACCGAGATGCGCGACTGGTTCCACGCCGAGCGCCCCGAGAAATCCATTCTCGTCGGCGATCTCAACATCGCCCCGCGCGAAGATGACGTCTGGAATCACAAGCAACTGCTCAAAGTGGTGAGCCACACCCCCGTCGAGGTCGAACATTTCAACGAGGTGATGGACGCGGGCCAATGGTCCGACGTGACCCGCGCCGACATCCCCGAGGGCCTGCTCTACAGCTGGTGGAGCTACCGCGCCCGCGATTGGGACGTGGCCGACAAGGGCCGCCGCCTCGATCACGTCTGGGCCACCCCCGACATCCGCAACGCCGCCCATTCGAGCCGGGTGCTCCGCGATGCACGCGGCTGGGAAAAACCGTCGGATCACGCCCCGGTCTTCGCCCATTTCGACCTCTGAGGCCCAAGCCTGTCGGCCCGCGCCCCTTGCAACCAAGGGGGCGCTGCGCCATGTAGTCACCAAACGCGACAGCCACCCAAGGCAAGAGGCATGATATGATCGAACTTGGCACAACCCCTCCCGCGGATGATCTGATCAAGGACGTCTCCGAGGCCGATTTCATGGCCGAAGTCGTCGAGATGTCGCAGACCGTCCCCGTCATCGTCGATTTCTGGGCGCCCTGGTGTGGCCCTTGCAAGACGCTCGGCCCGGCGCTCGAGGCGGCGGTGACAAAGGCGCGCGGCGCGGTCCGCATGGCCAAGGTCAATGTCGACGAAAACCAGATGATCGCCGGTCAGCTCCGGGTGCAATCGATCCCCACCGTCTATGCCTTCTGGCAGGGCCAGCCGGTCGACGGCTTCCAAGGCGCGGTGCCGCCCTCCGAAATCGACGCTTTCGTCGAACGTGTGGTGAAAACCGCCGGTGGCGATGCCAGCGGCGGGCTCGATGACGCCATCGCCGCCGCCGAAGAGATGCTCGACGCCGGGGCAGCCAGCGACGCGGCCCAGACCTTTGCCGCCATTCTCGAAGAAGATCCGCAAAACGCCGCCGCCTACGGTGGCATGGCCCGCGCCTATATCGCGCTCGACGATGCCGATCAGGCCGAGGCGGTGCTCAACGGCGTCCCCGCCGAGCTGAGCAACAGCCCCGAGATCGAGGCCGCCCATGCCCAGCTCGCCCTCTTGCGCCAGGCCGCCGACGCGGGCCCCGTGGCCGAGCTGCGCGCCGCGGTCGAGGCCAACCCCGAGGACAATCAGGCCCGGTTCGATCTCGCCCAGGCGCTGCATGCCTCCGGCGATGCCGAGGCCGCCGTCGAGGAACTTCTGACCCTGTTCCGCCGCGACCGCGAATGGAATGACGGCGCCGCGAAACAGCAGCTCTTCACCATTTTCGACGCGCTCAAGCCCAACGATCCGGTGGTGCTCAATGGTCGTCGGAAACTGAGCTCGATGATATTTGCCTGAGCCCCGGTTCGGGCTAGGTCCATCGGTATGATCCAGAACCCAGACCTTCCCGAAGTGATCCCGGTCTTTCCGCTTCCGGGGGCGCTGCTGTTGCCGCGCGCCCGGCTGCCCCTGCATCTGTTCGAGCCGCGCTATCTGCAGATGCTCGACGATTGCCTGAAAACGCCGGGCCGTCTTATCGGCATGATCCAGCCCCAGCCGCAGCCACGCGCCGACGGGGCGGAGGCAGAGGCCACTGACACGCCGCCCGCGCTGCAACGGATCGGCTGCGTTGGCCGGGTCACGCAATTCTCGGAAACCGAGGACGGGCGCTATATGATCACGCTGGCGGGCCTGTCGCGCTTTCGCCTGATCGAAGAGGTCGAGGGCTTTACCCCCTACCGCCGCGCCAAGGTGAGCTGGGAGGGCTTTGGCCGCGATCTCGGCCCGACCGAAACCGACCCCGAATTTGACCGCGCGAGCTTTCTCAACCTGCTGTCGCAATTCTTCGCCGCCGAAGAGCTGCAGACCGACTGGGATTCTCTCAAAGAGGCCGATGACGAGCTGTTGATCAACTCGCTCTCGATGCTGCTCGGCTTTGATCCCGAGGACAAACAGGCGCTGCTCGAGGCGCCGTCGCTCTCGACCCGGCGCGAAACCTTGGTCACCTTGATGGAATTCACGCTGCGTGGCGGCTCCAATGACGAGATGTTGCAATGACCGATGACACCACCCCCGACAGTTTCGACCGCCGCATGCTCGAGGCGCTGATCTGCCCGCGCAGCCATGCCGTCCTTGAATATGACGCCGAGGCGCAGGAACTGATCAGCCGTCAATCCGGCCTTGCCTACCCGATCCGCAACGGCATCCCGGTGCTCTTGGTGGACGAGGCGCGGGTTCTCGACGCCTGATTGCCAAACCGCAGGAATCGGGTCGCCGGGGCAGGGGGCTTGGGCTAGACCACTGCCATGACACCGATGGCCACCCCCCGAATTGATCTCACCGCCGCCGCGATGCTCTTGGGCCTTGCCGCCGTCTGGGGTGGCAGCTTTGTCTTTGCCGAGATCGCCCTGCGCGAACTTGGCCCCATGACCATTACCCTGCACCGTGTCGGCTGGGCCGCGCCGCTGCTCTTTGTGCTGGTCCGGCTCAAGCGGCTGGCCCTGCCGCGCGGCTGGCGCATCTGGGGCAGCTATCTGGTCATGGGCGCGCTCAACAACGCCATCCCCTTCACCCTGATCTTCTGGGGGCAGACCGCGCTCGAAGGCGGGCTCGCCTCGATCCTCAACGCTACCACGGCGGTCTTTGGCGCGGTGGTCGCCGGGCTATTGCTGCGCGACGAGCCGCTCTTGCCGCGCAAACTCATCGGCGCGGCGCTCGGCGTCTTGGGCGTCGCGGTGGTGGTCGGCGCCGATGCGCTCGGCACGCTGTCGCTGCGCAACCTGGCCCAGCTCGCGGTGCTCGCCGCTGCGCTCTCCTATGCGCTGGCGAGCGTCTGGGCCCGCGTCCGCCTCGGGGATCAGCCGCCTCTGGTCAACGCTTTCGGCATGATCGCGGGCAGCACGGTCCTGATGATCCCGGCGGCGCTCTGGTCCGACGGGCTGCCCGATCTCGGCCTCGCGCCTGTCACATGGGCTGCGCTGGCGGGGCTGTCGCTGCTCTCCACCGTGCTCGCCTATCTGCTCTATTTCGCCATCCTGCGCCGGGCGGGGGCGGCCAACCTGACCTTGGTGACCCTGCTCATCCCGCCCTTTGCCATCTTCCTCGGCTGGCTGGTGCTGGGCGAAGCCCTGCCCGCCTCGGCCTGGATCGGCTTTGCGGTGATCGCCCTCGGCCTTCTGGTCACCGACGGGCGCGCCGCACGGGCCCTCGCGGCGCGGTATTTTCTACACACAGTAACCAAAGAATAATCTCCTTCGGCCTAGTCTGTTGCGTGAAGGAAGCGCGCAATCCTATACTGACCCCAAAGAAAAGCGCGAAACGCGCAGCAGTGTATCAAGAGCAGGCCGTTCCAATATGACGTCAGATGTAGCAGACGAAGCCCCCAAACCGCCCCGTTGGCTGGACGATATCCGCCCGGGCGCCAGCGGCGAGGGGTTCTTGGAAAAGAACCTGCGCAACAGCCTGCTCTTCGTCAAACGGCCGAGCGATCGGCTTTTGATCACCTTCGACAATCTCTCCAATGTCGGCGACGAAAGCCCCGAACGCGAACCTTGGGGGTTCAAATTCGCCAGCGACGAGGGGCTCTCGCATCTCGGCGTCATGGCGCATGTCTCGGACTGGTATCGCGACGAGGCGCTGATCAACCGGTTCACATCGCTGGCCCGCGACGGGTTTTTCGACGGCTACGAACGGGTGGTGCTGGCCGGGGTCTCGATGGGCGGCTATGCCGCGCTGGTCTTTTCCTCGCTGATCCCCGGCGCCCATGTCATCGCGATCAACCCCCAATCGACGCTCAACCCCGAACTCGTGCCGTGGGAAACCCGCTATGAAAACGGCCGTCGTCAGGACTGGACCCTACCGCTCGCCGATGCGGCCGAACTGACCGCCACGGCGGGCCGGGTCAACGTCTTCTACGACCCCTATCACGAGCTTGATCAACAGCATGTCGACCGCCTCTCAGGCGACAATATCCACATCTACAAATGCTGGTTCTCGAGCCATAAGACTGCCGTCTTCCTGCGCAAGATCGACGCGCTCAAACCGGTGATGCGCCACGCCATCTTTGACGAGCTGGAAGAGCGTGAATTCTACCGGCTCTACCGCAAACGGCGCAACCTGCCGTGGTATCGCGGCTCGGTCTCCGGCTATTTCCGCGAAACCGGCCGGGAAGAGCTGGCCATCCACTTCGACAAGACGTTCCGCCGCCGCCTGCGCCGCAAGAAGCGCAAGGAAGAAGAGGCCGCGCAGCTGGCCGGGACCGCCGTCCCCCCCGCCACAGACACAGCCGCCGCCAAGGCACCCGCGGCCCCGCCCGCACAGCGCAGCGCCCCGGCCCAAGCCGAGCCCAAGCAAAAGCCCGATCACAATTGCCGCATCATCGCGCCGCTGAACGCAGGTGGCAAAGCCCCCGCCAAACAGGGCAAGGGCAGCCGCCTCATCGTCACCACGATGAAGAACGAAGGCCCGTTCATGCTCGAATGGGTGGCCTTCAACCGCGCCATCGGCTTCACCGATTTCCTGATCTACACCAATGATTGCGACGACGGCACCGACGCCATCGCCCAGCGGCTGCAAGACATGGGGCTGGCCCAGCATCGGCTAAACCCTTTCAAAAAGGGCGGCAGCCCGCAGCGCAGCGCGCTCCGGGCGGCGCAGAGCGAAGACATCTACCAAAACGCCGATTGGCTGATCTGCGCGGATTGCGACGAATTTCTCAACATCCGGGTCGGCAAGGGCCGTCTCGACGATCTCTTTGCCGCCGTGGGCGATGCCGACGGCATCTCGATCTGCTGGAAACTCTTCGGCAACAGCGGCCGCGTCACCTATGAAGAAGGCTTTGTGATCGATCAATTCGACCGCTGCTGTGACGAGTTCGAATTTCCCAACTACCGCGCCCTCGGCATGAAAACCCTGGCCCGCAACACCGAACGCTTCGACCGGCTCAAGATCCACCGCCCGGCCTATCACCTCGACCGGGGCGATGTGGCCTGGGTCGATGGCGGCGGCAAGCCGATGGCCGATGGCTATCTCGACGCCGGCTGGAAGGCCCATGGCGGCTTTAGCCATGATTTCGCGCGGCTCCACCATTACGCCGTGCGCTCGGTCGACAGCTTTCTGGTCAAACGGGACCGGGGCCGCACCAATCACGTCAATGACGACCAAGGCGTGACCTATTGGGAAAACATGAACTTCAATACGGTGCAGGACGTGTCGCTGCGCGCGCAGCTTCCCGCTCTGAAAAAGGAATTCGCCCGGCTGATGAAGGACAAGGAACTCGCGCAGCTGCATGAAACCGCCTGCGCCTGGCATCGCGACAAGATCGCCGAGCTGCGCAAGCGCGACGGCTGGGATGCGTTCCGCGACCGGATCATCACCATCAACGCCGCGCCCGAACCGGGCGGCGACGCAGACGCGCCGACCCCGGCGGATGCGGCCCATAGCCCGGCCTGATGCCCGAATTGACTGGCGATCTTCCCTATGTGGTGGTCCATGGCGGTGTGCATAAAACCGCCACCAGCTTTATTCAGGGCCGGTTGCAGCGCAACGCGGGCCGGATGCGCAAACAGGGGCTGCACTATCTGAACCACCGGCAAGTGCGCAAGGAATACACCTTCCCGAGCCAGCTGCACGGCTATGAAAAGATCGGCCTCGACTACAAGACCAAGATCACCGCCGAAGAGCTCGACAAGCTCGCCCGCGATTTCTTCGGCAGCATCGGCGCCGAACCCGGCCAGCGGATCATCCTCTCGGATGAGAACATGCCCGGCCATTCGGGCCATTGCGTGCGCTCGGGCAAGCTCTACCAAAGACGCGCGACGCTCATTCCGATCTTTGCCCAGTTCATCCCCTACCCGGTGACCGAGGTCCATCTGGCGATCCGCAACTACGCGGATTTCTTCGCCTCGACCTATGTCGAATTCCTGCGCTCGGCCACCGGCGACAAGGTCTTTCCCGAGGCCCAGATGAAACGTCAGGTGCTCTCCAAAGTGCCAAGCTGGGTCCGCTTCATCGCCATCGTGCAAAAGGCCTTCGCCGGGGCCGAGCTGATCCTCTGGCGGCACGAGGATTTCGGCAAGCTCTCCAACCGGATCATCGGCAATCTCTGCGGCCCCGATTTCGACGTCGCCACCATGGCCGAACCGAAACGCCAGCGCGGCCGCCCCTCGGCGAGCCACCGCGCCGTGCAGGAGCTCTTGATGGAAATCGAACGCTCGGGCGGCACCGCGGCGCTCGCACGGCGCGTCGAGATCCAGGAAAAATACCCGCGCGGCCCCGACTACCCCGGCTATGACCCGTGGGAGCCCGCCGAACGCGCGCATCTCACGCGCCTTTACGACAGTGACATCGAGACCATCAAAAACACCATGAAAGTGACCTTTCTGAACCCCGACTGAAACCGTTGATTGACTTGGATTCGGGGCCTTCATAGGCTTGTGAAAACGACATCTGACAGGCCAAGAGCAAAACGCCATCAGGCAACGCAGATGCAGGAGCAGTAAAATGAGTGATCGTTACCATATCGCAATGCTGTGGGTCGAAGGCCCGCTGAGCTATGTCGAACAGCTGTGCATACAGTCCTTTCTCGACAACGGCCATGACGTCACCCTCTACCATTACGGCGAGGTGACCAATGTCCCCGACGGGGTCGACATGCGCCATGGCAGCGAAATCCTCGACCGCGACGAATTCATCGCCCATGGCCGCACCGGCAGCATGGCGCTCTTCTCGGATGTGTTCCGCTATCACCTGCTGACCAAGCTCGACAAAACCATCTGGGCCGACACCGACGCCTATTGCATGCGCCCCTTCACGTCGAAGACCGGCCATTTCTTCGGCTGGGAGAGCGACCATCACATCAACGGCGGTGTGCTCGGCCTGCCCAAGGACAGCGAGGCGCTCGCCGGTCTGCTCGAGATGACCAAGGATGAATATGGCATCCCCTTCTGGTATGGCGACCGGGTGCGCGGCAATCTGCAGGCGCGGATCGACGCCGGCACGCCCACCCATGTCAGCGAGCTGAACTGGGGCGTCTGGGGCCCGCATGCGGTCACCGCCTATCTCCACAAGACCGGCGAAGACAAATACGCCTTCCCCTGCGAAGTGCTCTACCCGGTGCCCTATGCGCACCGCCGTCTCATGGTCAACGGCCGCCGCCGCCGCGCGATCGACAAATACATCACCGAGAACACGCTCTCGGTGCATCTCTATGGCCGTCGCATCCGCGCCTTTCTCGCCAGCCGCGAGGGCGGGCTCCCCGACGAGGGCGGCTATGTCCACGAGCTTTGCCAAAAGCACAAGATCGACCCCCGCGCCGCGCCGATTCCCGTCAAGGAAGCGGACACGGTGGACGCGGACTGAAGAGTAGAAAGAGAGACATGCCCGTCACCTCCACCCTGAATCTGACCGATCTTGCCGACCGCTATGGCTCGGACAAGGGCAGTATCAAACACCGCTATACCGAGCTCTATCATCTGCTCTTGAACCCCTACCGCCATCGCAAGATCACCTTTCTCGAGATGGGTCTGCTGATTGGCGGGCCGGAACATGGCATCGACAAGGACCGCAAGACCGAGGATCTCCCCTCGATCCGCATGTGGCTCGAATATTTCACCAAGGCCAATATCCACGGGCTCGACGTGTCGGATTTCTCCTGGTTCAAACACGACCGCTTTGCCTTTCACCGCTGCGACATGGATGACCGGGCGGAAATCACCCGCGCCGTGTCGGAAATCCCCGGCGGTCTCGACGTTGTGCTCGACGATGCGAGCCATGCCTCGCACCACCAGCAGAACGCCTTTCTCGAAATCTTCCCCCGGCTCAAATCCGGCGGCATCTACCTGATCGAAGACCTCCGCTGGCAGCCCGACACCTATGAAAAGCCCGGCATCACCACCACCGCCGAGCTCTTCCGCTCCTTCATCGACAACCGCGAGTTTAGCCATTCCGACCCGGCCACCGCCGAGGCCTTCAACGCCTTCATCCCCGATATGTCGGCCTGTATCGTTTTCCCCGTGCGCTATCAGAAGAACCGCAAGGATCAGGTCGCGGTGATCCACAAACGCTAGGCAAAACCCGGGGTCCGGCACCAAAGCCGCTGGCCAAATCAGCGTGAGTATCGCACCCTAAGGCCAGACGTGACCGTGTGTGGGGGATGACCGTGAATTTTGCGATGAACGCGTTTCAATTGCTGGCGCTGATAGTGATCCTGTCGGTGCTGGCGCTTTGCCTTCTGGCGCTGGTCTTCTTTGTCGTCGACAAGGTCCAGACCGGCGACGCCATCCGGCGCAACTACCCGGTCATCGGCCGCTTTCGCCATCTCTTCACCACGCTGGGCGAATTCTTCCGTCAGTATTTCTTTGCCATGGACCGCGAGGAAATGCCCTTCAACCGGGCCCAGCGCGACTGGGTCAAGGAGGCAGCCCATGGCCATGGCAACATGGTGGCCTTCGGCTCCACCCGGAGCCTGACCGTCCCCGGCACCCCGATCTTCGTGCCCGCCTCCTTCCCGCCGCTCTCGGATGAATACACCCAGACCGAACCGATGCAGATCGGCCCCTATGCCGCCATCCCCTATACAGCCAAATCCATCTTCAACATTTCCGGCATGAGCTATGGCGCCCTGTCGCGCCCGGCGGTCGAGGCGCTGAGCCGCGGCGCCGCCAAGGCGGGCATCTGGCTCAACACGGGCGAGGGCGGTCTTTCGCCCCATCACCTCACCGGCGGCTGCGACATCGTCTTTCAGATCGGCACCGCCAAATACGGGGTCCGCGATCATCTGGGCGGCATGGATGACGAGCGCCTGCGCGAAATCGGCGACAACCCCCATGTCCGCATGTTCGAGCTCAAGCTCGCCCAAGGCGCCAAACCCGGCAAGGGCGGCATCCTGCCCGGCACCAAGGTCACGCCCGAGATCGCCGCCATTCGCGGCATCCCCGTGGGCGAGCCGAGCATTTCGCCCAACCGCCATGTCGAGGTCGCCGATTATGCCGAACTGCTCGACATGATCGACCGCATCCGCCGGGTCACCGGCAAACCGGTGGGGTTCAAAACGGTGATCGGCTCTTCCGACGATTGGGGGCAATTCTTTGAGCTGATCCTCGCCCGCGGCATCGAAAGCGCCCCGGATTTCATCACCGTCGACGGCGGCGATGGCGGCACCGGCGCCGCGCCCATGCCGCTGATGGATCTGGTCGGCATGCCGCTGCGCGAGGCCTTGCCGCGCATGGTCGACATGCGCGACCGCCACGGGCTCAAGGAGCGGATCCGCATCATCGCCAGCGGCAAGCTGATCAACCCCGGCGATGTCGCCTGGGCGATCTGCGCCGGGGCCGATTTCGTCACCTCGGCGCGCGGCTTCATGTTCTCGCTCGGCTGCATTCAGGCCCTCAAATGCAACAAGAACACCTGCCCCACCGGCATCACCACCCATGACCGGCGGCTGCAGGCCGGTCTCGTGGTCGAGGACAAATATCTCAAGGTCGCCCGCTACGCCGCCCAGATCGTCGCCGAGGTCGAAACCATCGCCCATTCCGTCGGCGTGACCGAACCGCGCCTCATGCGCCGCCGCCATGTCCGCATGGTCCAGCCCGATGGCAGCTCGATCCCGATGAACAAGATCCGCCCGAGCATCAATCTCGAGGCCAATCCCACCCCGCCGAAAGGCTAGGCCCCAACAGTCTAAACCCCCGGCAGAAACGCGCGGCGGATCGCCTCTTTCATCACCGCCTGCGGCGCGCTCTCCTGCGCCCCGCCGGTGGCGACGACCAGCTTCGACGCCGGGGTCGCGCCAAAGCCGAGGCGCTCGCCCGCCACGGTCAGCCCCGGATGCAGCGACGAGCGCCCCAAGAGCCCCACCGCCATCCCCGCATCGACGGCGGCCATCACCCCGGCGACGCTCTGGCTGGAATAGGCGATGCGATAGGGCTTGCCCCGCGCCTCGAGCGAGGCAATCGCCACATCCCGCCACCAACAGGCGTGGTCAAAGAGGGCGACGGGCAACACCTCCTCGCCCGAAAAATCCCGATGCGACGCGGCCACCCAACAGGTCGGATCGGCATAGATCAGCTCTTCATGCGGCTTCGGATGCTCCACCTCATAGATCGCGAGATCGAGCGCCCCTTTCTCCAACGCGCCGGGAAACTCGGTGCTGAGCGCACAGGTCACCTCAAGCTCGACCTGCGCATGATGGCGCATAAAGGCCGACAGGATCTGGGACAGCTTGGCGCGCCCATGATCGTCGGGAATCCCCACCCGCAACTTACCGGTGACCGCCCGCTGCGACATGTCCCGCAACGCCGCGTCGAGCCGCCCCGTCACCTCCTGCGCAATCGGCAAGAGCTTGCGACCCGCCTCGGCCAGAACAACCCCCCGCCCGTGCCGCGCAAACACCGGCTGACCAAGGATCGCCTCAAGCCGCTTGATCTGCTGGCTGGTCGCCGATTGCGACCGATGAATGCGCTGCGCCCCATCGGTTACGCTGCCCGCCTGAGCCACGGCCAAAAAGGTGCGCAGCAGATCGCTCTCCAGCTTTTCCATTCAAAAATCCGATGGCTGTTATTCAAGCTATTCGTTTCACATATCACTTCGCGCCCCCTAAATTCAAGCGAGAGGGAGCACCGCATGACCGATCAAACCGACATCCGACGCCACATGAGCAAGAGACAGATCCTCTGGGGGCTCGGGCTTGCCACGCTCCTGTGCCTCGCCCTTCTCTGGCCGACCCATGCCGCCAATGCGACTCTCTTCGTCTTTTGGGGGCTGATCGCGGTGGCCCCCATCGTTCTCCCCGGCATCCTCCTCGCGGCCTGGATCATCGCCAGCGGCGCTGATAGCCACATTGCCCGCGCCTTCGAGGGCCGGACCCTGCGCGCCGTGATCGTCGCCTCGCTGATCGGGGCCGTCACGCCGGTCTGCGGCGTCACGGTTCTGCCGCTGATGGCGGGGCTTTTGGCGGCGGGCGTCCCGCTCGCGCCGATCATGGCCTTCTGGCTCTCCTCGCCGATCACCGACCCCGCCATGCTCGCCACCACGGTCGCCACCCTCGGGCTGAGCTTCGCCATCGGCAAGACCGTCGCGGCCTTTGGCCTTGGCGTCTTCGGCGGCTCGATCACCGCGCTCTTCGCCCGCGCGCCCTGGGCGCAAACCGCGCTGCGCGACAACGGGCTCGCCCGGCAATTGAGCGCCGCCCGCTGCTGCGGAAAGGCCCAGGCCTTCGAACCCAAAGTCTGGCGCAGCGCGGACCGCCGCCGCGCCTTCGCGAAACAATTCTGGGCCACGGCACGGCTCATCCTGATCTGCCTGGTCCCGGCCTTCGCCGCCGAATATGCCCTGAACGCCGCGCTGACCCCCGGCTCGCTCGCGACCTATGTCGGCGAGGACAGCGTCTGGGCCATCCCCGCCGCCGTCTTCGTCGGCGCCCCGGCCTATATCGACGGCTACGCCGCCTTGCCCCTGACGCGCGGGCTGATCGACAACGGCATGTCGCAAGGCGCCGCCATGGCCTTCCTGATCTCCGGCGGCGTGGTCAGCATCTGGGGCGCCATGGCCATCGCCCCCGTGCTCAAACTGAAACCCTTCCTGCTCTATCTCGTGCTGGCCATCCTCGGGTCTCTGGCCGCGGGCTATCTCTTCGAATGGGTGGTGTGAGACCCCCGATCGCCACGCCCCAGACCCCGAAAATCCGGACAGTCGCGTTACCGTCGCAATACCGACGTGTTACCGACGTCGCTTCAAAATCACCGAATCCCCTGCAATGCCGCCCCTGAATTCGGGCGGTATTGTAAGGATTAGTAAGGTAAATTCCTGCCTAATTTGGCTTATATGGCAGAATTCATACCAATATAATTACAAATCTTGACACATTTGCCGCGACCGTGTAGCCCATAGCCATTGCTTTTGGAGGAGCGGCTTGGCGATCTGACGCCGGGCTCGGGCTGGGGGATACCCCGGCGACGGGCTGGAGGAGGGGGACGCAGAGCCGGCCTATTCAAGGCTGCAAAACGCCAGACCATAGGAAGAAATGATGACCGACTATATCCTGTCCAACGAGACGCGCGACAAGCTCCGCAAAGTGTCCACGGCCTCCGTCGCCACGGCGCTCTACAAACGAGGCCTGCGCAATCAGTTCGTGCAGGGTGTCACCCCCGTCGAGCGCAAGCCGGTGACCATGGTCGGCCAGGCCTACACCCTGCGCTACATCCCCGCCCGCGAGGATCGCAACCCGATCACCGTCTTCCGCGACCGCGACCACAAACAGCGCGTCGCGGTGGAATCCTGCCCCGAAGGCCATGTGCTGGTGATGGATGCGCGCAAGGACAGCCGCGCCGCCACCGCCGGCTCGATCCTCGTCACCCGCCTGCAACAGCGCGGCGTGGCCGGCGTGGTCTCTGACGGCGGCGTGCGGGACGCGGCGGGCATCGGCGCGCTCGACATGCCGGCCTATTTCGCCCGGCCCTCCGCCCCCACCAACCTGACGCTGCATGAGGCAATTGACCTCAACGTGCCCATTTCTTGCGGCGATGCGCCGGTCTTTCCGGGCGATGTGATGCTCGGCGATGGCGATGGCGTCATGGTCATCCCCGCGCATCTCGCCGACGAGATCGCCGAGGAATGCACCGAGATGGAAGCCTATGAGGATTTCGTGCTCGAACAGGTCAATGACGGCGCGGGCATCATCGGCCTCTACCCGGGCACCGAGGACGAAAACCTCGTGAAATTCCAAGCATGGCGCGACAAGGCAGGACGGTAACATGACATTCACCCCTCACGGAGATCACCTCATCGCGGGCCAGCGCGTGAGCGCAGAGCCGACATTCACCTCCGCCCCCGCGACCGGCCCGGGCTTTGACTTCTCGACCGGCTCGCCCGAACTGGTGGCCGAGGCCTGCGCCGCGGCGCACGCGGCTTTCCCCGGCTTTGCCGCCACCAGCCGCGAAGAGCGCGCCACGCTCCTGGACACCATCGCCGACGAAATCGACGCCCGCGGCGATCAGATCACCGAGATCGGCACCGCCGAAACCGGCCTGCCCGAAGCCCGTCTTCAGGGCGAGCGCGGCCGCACCACCGGTCAGCTCCGGCTCTTTGCGACCCATATCCGCGACGGCGCCTATCTCGACCGCCGTCACGACACCGCCCTGCCGGACCGCCAGCCGCTGCCGCGTCCCGACCTGCGGATGATGCAACGGCCCATCGGCCCGGTTGCGGTCTTCGGCGCGTCGAACTTTCCGCTCGCCTTCTCCACCGCCGGGGGCGACACCGCCGCCGCGCTGGCCGCGGGCTGCCCGGTCGTGGTCAAGGGCCATGGCGCGCATCCCGGCACCGGCGAGATCGTCGGCGATGCCATCGTCGCGGCGCTGGCCAAGCTCGGCATGGACGGCGGCATCTTCAGCCTCGTGCAGGGCGGCACCCGCGCCGTGGGCGAGGCGCTGGTGACCGATCCCCGGATCAAGGCCGTGGGCTTTACCGGCAGCCTCGGCGGCGGTCGCGCCCTCTTTGATCTCTGCGCCAAACGCCCCGAGCCGATCCCGTTCTTCGGCGAGCTGGGCAGCGTCAACCCGATGTTCGTCCTGCCCGAGGCCGCCGCCGCGCGCGGCGCCGATCTGGGCCAGGGCTGGGCTGGCAGCCTGACCATGGGCGTCGGCCAGTTCTGCACCAACCCCGGCATCGCCATCGTGGTGGACGGGCCCGAGGCCGACGCTTTCACCGCCGCCGCAACCGAGGCGCTCAAAGCGGTCGCCGCGCAAACCATGCTGACCGATGGCATGGCCGAGGCCTATCGCAGTGGCGCGCGCCGCATGGCCGAGGGCGCGGGCGTCAAATCCCTGCTGACCACCGCCTGTGACGGCCGCTCCGCCGCGCCCTATCTCTTCGAGGTTTCGGCCGCGGATTGGATGGGCAACGAGGAGCTGTCGGAAGAGGTCTTTGGCCCTCTGGGTCTGGTGATCCGGGTCAAGGACACCGCCGAGATGCTCACCGTGGCCGAGAGCTTCAAGGGTCAGCTCACCGCGACCCTGCAGATGGACGCGGGCGACATCGATCTGGCGCGCGCGCTCTTGCCGACGCTCGAACGGATGGCCGGGCGGGTGCTCGCCAATGGCTTCCCCACCGGGGTCGAAGTGGCCGACACGATGGTCCATGGCGGGCCTTACCCGGCCTCCACGAACTTTGGCGCGACCTCGGTCGGCACCCTGTCGATCCGCCGCTTCCTGCGCCCGGTCTGCTATCAGAACCTGCCCGAGGCGCTGCTGCCGGCAGATCTTCAGGCCGGCTAAAGACACACCAACGGCCCGCCGTCTCCGGGGCGGCGGGTCGATCCAGCCCTAGCGAGGCAAAAGCTTACAACTTTTGCAAAACGCGTCAGCCCAAGACGCGGATCGGGGCAGATTCCCCCGGATATGTATGTTTAGTGAACAAATATTGGGCAAATACGGGCAAAAAAACCGCGCAACTTGTCAAATTTGTGTTGATTTGTAAAAATCCACTGACTAATGTAATCCAAGCTTCATCGACCCCGCCCAAGCTGCGGACCGCCGAAGAAGCCAGCCGAGACGGTAGGGGAGGATCGTATCAGTTGCAGCGGAGGCGCGGAGACCCGTGCATCCCGACGCAAGGCAGACCGGGGATCGCGCGCCAGAACAGGCCGCCCCATCGGAACCTGCCAGGGCCATGGGTCAGCCGACCTGTCCGGCCTCATGGCACAGCTCGCTGACGACAGTGCTGACCAGAATTCAGACCGCCGCCCCGGCAAGGCCCCGCTTTTCCGGACCAGTCGGCACACGCATGACGCCAGCCCCGCTGGCACACCATATCTGTAGAGGAGGAACAGATCTTGTTTTACAAAAGCCTGAAAACCACAGTCGGGGCAGCGCTTGGCGCGGCCATTCTCGCAACATCCGTCGCCGCGGCCGAGTTTCCGACCCGCGACATCCGCCTGATCGTGCCATGGCCCGCAGGCGGCGGCGCCGATGCCATCTCGCGCAAGATTTCGAACATCGCCGAGCAGAACCTGCCGAAATCCATCTATGTGGAAAACATCGCCGGGGCCGTCACCGCCACCGGGCTGATCCAGATGACCAGCGCCCGCCCCGATGGCCACACCGTCGGCGTGCTGACCTATGACAGTGTCATCACCCTGCCGCGCGGCCAGATGGTTCCGGGCTATTCGCTCGACAATATGAAGCCCATCGCCCGCATCACCTCCGAGGCCGACGCCATCGTCGTCTCCAAACATTCGGGCATCGAAAGCTATGAAGACCTGATCGCTCGGGCCAAGGAAAACCCTGGCCAGGTGCGCGTCGGCGTGGCCCCCAAGGGCTCGGGCCCGTACCTGTCGGTGATGCAGCTCGAAAAACTGCTCGACGTGGATTTCAACGTCATCACCTATGCCGGCTCCTCGGCTGCCGAAGCCGAGGCGCTGCTCTCGGGGGAACTCGACGCCGCCATCTCGAGCCTCGGTGATTTCAGCGGCCTTCTCGCCTCGGGCGATGCCAAGGGCGTGGTCGAACTGACCTCGGTGCAGAACGCCACCTACACCGACGTGCCGACGCTGAAATCCAAAGGTCACGACCTGCAAACCGGCAGCTTCATCATTCTCGCGGCCCCGGCCAACACGCCCGATGATGCGGTGGCCACGCTCGAAACCACCTTCAAGGCCGCCTATGACACGCCCGAGTTCCAGGACTGGCTGGCCCAGGTCGGCGTGACCGCCGATTGGCTCGGCTCCGACGAGGTGGTCGCTTGGATCGACGATCTGCAGACCAAGACCTTCGCCCTGATGGACGAGCTCGAACTCTGAGCCGAAACGCCCCTCCTGCCTTCGCCCGCTCGTGGCGGGGGCAGACCCTGGGCAGGGCCCCGCGACACGGCCATTGGCGCCGCAGGCCCCGCCCCGCTATCCTAACCCCGAGGTTCACGCGCGCAGGCCTCGACGGCCCCGGTGGCCAGCTGACCACCCCCCGCGCGCAAGACCTGACCACACCCAGCCCGGGAGACGACGATGCTCTTAAACAGGCAATTGGTATTTCTCTATGTCACTCTTGCCGTCTCTGTCGGCTATCTGGTGACAGCCCTGAGCCTCGGCGCCCCGGTGGCCGAGAACGGCCTGACCCCGGCCTTCTTCCCGATCCTCGTGGGCGGTGCCGCGATCGTCTTTTGCAGCATCCTGATCCTGCAGGCCCTCCGCGCCAGCTCTGAGGCCAAAGCGGCTAAATCAGAGACCAAATCAGACACCGGCCCGGCCACGCCCGAGATCCGCAACTACACCCATCTCTGGGTTGTCGTCGCGATCTTCTTCTACATCCTCGGGTTCAAGCCGCTGGGCTATTTCCTCTCCTCCGGCCTCTTTGTGTTCGCCCTGATCCTGCTCTTCTCGAAATTCGACAAGCTGCTGCTCAAGGCGCTGATCTCGGCCGCCGTCGTCGGCACGGCCTATCTGATGTTCCAACAATTGTTCGGGGTCCGCCTCCCGACGCTCTGGGGGTAAGTCATGGACTTCATCTTCCTCGTCTTCAGCAGCTTTTCCCTGCTCGCCGATCCGGTCATCCTGACCTATGTGATCCTCGGCTTTGTCATCGGCACGATCTTTGCCGCCATCCCCGGCCTCACCGCGACGCTGGCCATGGCCCTTCTTTTGCCGCTGACCTACACGCTCAATGTCGAAACCGCGCTGATGGCCTGTGCCAGCATCTATATGGCCGGCATGTGCGGCGGCTCGATCACCGCCACCACGATCAACATCCCCGGCGCGCCGTCGTCGATGATGACCGCGCTCGACGGCTATCCGATGCAGCAACAGGGCAAGGGCGCGCTGGCGCTCGGCCATGCGGCGCTCGGCTCGATGTTCGGCGGCGCGGTGGGCGCGCTGCTCTTGATCGCAGTCGCGCCCTTCGTGGCGGAACTGTCGCTTCTGGTGAAAACCACGGGCAAGTTCTCGCTTCTGGCCTTTGCGCTCATCGTCGTCGTCATCGCCCAGCGTGGCCGCATCCCGCAGGCCGGTCTCGCCGCCTGTATCGGTCTGATGCTGGCCACCGTCGGCCTCGACGCGATGGAGCCGGTGACCCGCTTCACCTATGGCTATTCCAACCTGACCGCAGGCATCGACCTGATGCCGGTGATCATCGGCACCTTTGCCATCGCCGAAGTGCTGACCCAGGCCAGCTCGCGCGCCGATATCAGCGCCGCCACCGCCGCCGCCAGCAAGGTCAAGATCCGCCGCCGCGACTTCATCCCGCCCCTGTCGGACATCCGCAAAGTGGGCTTTGGCGTCTATTTCAAATCCTGCCTCATCGGCTATTTCGTCGGCACCCTGCCCGGCGCGGGCGGCTCGATGGGCTCGTTCCTGGCCTATACCGAAACCGTGCGCACCTCGGACGACCCCGAAAGCTTTGGCAAGGGCAACCCCAAGGGCATCGCCGCCTCGGAAAGCGCCAACAATGCCGTCTGCGGCGGCGCCATGGTGCCCATGCTGACCTTCGGCATCCCGGGCGACCCGATCACCGCGATCATGCTCGGCGTGCTGGTCATCAACGGCATCCAGCCGGGCCCGCAGCTGATGTCGGATCAGGCCGGTCTCATCGCGCCGATGCTCGCGGCACTCCTTTTCTCTGCCGTGGTGCTGATCCCGCTGACGCTCTGGCTCATCGGCCCCTATTTCATCAAGATCGTCTCGGTGCGCAAAGACGTGCTCTATGCCGTGATCGCACTGCTCGCCGTGGTCGGCAGCTACGTCGCCACCTATTCGACCTTCCAGATGTTCATGGCGCTCGGCATGGGGGTTCTGGCCTTCTACCTGCGGCGCAATGGCTTCCCGGTGATCACCATGCTGCTCGGCTATATCCTCGGACCCAATCTCGAGGAATTCCTGCGCCGCTCGCTGGCCCTGTCGAACGGCGACCCGACGACCTTCTTCACCAATCCCGACAGCCTGTTCTTCGTCGCGCTGACGCTGGTCTTTGTCTACTTCCTCGTGATCCGCAAACCGGCCAAAGCCCCGGCAGCCGCCACATCGAAATAGGCACCGGTTCTCTGGCCGCCCCTCCACGACGGGGCGGCCAGACATCTATTAAAGAGTAGGCCCGCCTCCCGCGCGCCCCCCCCTGTATTTTACCCAAACCCGCTTTATAAAGAGCCGCAGAATTGACCGCCCCGGCATAAACCCCCGGGCGCTGCGCCCAAACCCCAAGGAGCTCACGTTGTCAGAGACACGGCGACCCTCACTGGCAGATCAGGTCTATGATCAACTGCTGACCAAGATCCTCGAAGAGGAATACCCGGTGCATAGCCGGCTGCCCACCGAAGAGGCTCTGGCCGAGAGCTTTGGCGTCTCGCGGCCGATCGTGCGCGGGGCGCTGTCGCGGCTGCGCGACGATGGCATCGTGCAATCGCGCCGCGGCTCGGGCAGCTATGTGCTGCGCCGTCCCGACCGCGAGTTGATCAGCTTCGTGCCGCTCGAATCCGTCTCCGACGTGCAGCGCTGCTACGAGTTCCGCATCGATGTCGAAGGTGCTGCCGCCGCCTGGGCCGCACGCCGCCGCGACGATGACGATCTGGCCGCCATGGATGCCGCCTATCGCGAGATGGAAGAGACCTATCAGCAAAACGCCCTCGGCGTTGAGGCCGATCAGCGCCTCCACCTCGCCATCGCCCGCGCCGCCAAGAACCCGTTCTTTTCCTCGGTGCTGGAATCGCTCAGCGAACAGATCGCCTATGGCGTGAAACTGTCGCGCTCGCTGACCCTGCTCGACACGCCGGTGCGCCAGGAACTCGTCCTCGCCGAACACCGCGCCGTGCTCGACGCGATCCGCCTGAAACAGCCCGAAGTGGCCCAAGCCACCATGCGCCACCACATCACCGCCGCCAAGGACCGCATGTTCGTCGGCACCCAAGAGGACTGAGCGCGCCGGGCCGCTACCACGCCGACTTGCCGTTGATCACACCCGCCAGATCCATCGCCACCACATCCGCCCCGGCGAGCTCTGGCGGGGCGGCGCCGTGGTCGGTGCCAAAGGACTGCCGGTAAGAGCTCGGGCACACCCCGAGCTGCCGCGTGAACACCCGGCGCAGCGTTGCCGCCGTGCCGAACCCGGCATTCACCGCCACCGATTGCACCGATTGCTGTGACGTCTCGAGCAATTGCCGCGCCGAGGTCAGGCGCACATCCTCGATATATTGCGACAGCGTCGTGTTGGTGACCTTCTTGAAGAGCCGCACCAAGGACCGCTCGCTCATCGCGGCCTTCTTGGCGAGATTGGCCACCGACAGATCCGCCGTCGGGTTCTCCCAGACGAAAAGCTGCACCCGCCGGATGCGCGGGTCTTCGGTCGCTTCGGCCATCAATTGCGGGCTGAACTGCGTCTGCCCGCTGATCCGCCGCAGCACCAGCACCATGAACCGCGCGATATCGAGGGCGAGCTGCCGCCCATGATCCTTCTCGATCAGCGCCAGCGTCAGGTCGATCCCCGCCAGCATCCCCGCCGAGGTCCAGAGCTTGCCCGAATTGACAAAAATCGCATCCTCTTCGATCTCGACGGCGCTCTGGCATTGCTTCAACCGGATCGCTTCGAGCCAATGGGTCGCGACCCGGTGACCATCCGCGATCCCCGAGGCCACGAGGATCGTCGAGCCGGTACAGACCGACCCCAACCGCGCACAGCGCGGCTCGAGCCGCCGCAGCCAGGACAAGAGCGTTTCATCCTCCGCCGCCGCGAAACATCCCGGCCCGCCCGCGACGAGCATCAGGTCGATCCGCGCGGGCAGATCCTCGCAGGCGCAACTTGGCACGATGTTGAGAAACCCGCCGGCCACCGGCACCGGCGCCCCGTCGACAGAGACGGTCACAGGTTTGTAGAGCTGTCGGCCGGTGAGGAAATTGGCGAGCCCAAAAGGCTCCAGGGGGCCGGACGCATCGACCGACGAGACGCCCGGATAGACGAGCATTGCCACGAGACGAGGCTGTCCTATCGAATCGTCTGGCCCCAAAATGCTGCCCTTTTGTGCAATGTGATCTAAAAATAATCACCTTGATGATAGCGCAACTGCCGTCCGAAAGAAACGTTCGACGTCGAATAGCGCACAGTTCCCGCCAAACGCCCGCCCCGATCTTAGCTGGCGCACGCTCTCATGGCACACTCCGCCGCGACCGCTCGCGCCGCCAGAGGCGCATGGATCTGCCGGTTTGGGGAGGGGAACCAATGGAGCCGACGGCCCTATTTGCCTATATGATGACCCTCGGCGCCCTGACCCTGACACCGGGCCCGCTGGTCGCCGTTCTCGCCGCCCGCTCGGCCAGCCGCGACCGCCGGGGCGCCTGCGCCATGGCCATCGGCATCTGCATCGGCGACGTGCTGGTTATTCTCGCCATCTGTGCCGGGCTCGGCTTCTGGCTCAAGGCAAATTCCGAGATTTTCAGCATCGCGAAATATGCCGGGGCCGGGCTGCTCATCCTCGTCGCGATCCGCATGTGGCGTGCCCAAGCCGCGCCGACGCAGGCGACGGCCCGTGCCTATGGGCTGCTCACCTCGGCGCTGATCGGCTTTACTGTCTGCCTGAGCAGCCCGCAAACCGTGGTCATCTATTTCATGCTGCTGCCACGCGTCGTCGATCTGACCGTCGTCGGCCCGCAAGAGATCCTGATCTTGATGGGCGCCACCGTCGCCGCTTTGCTCGCTGTCTTCGTGACGATCATCCTCTGTTCCGAACTGACACAGCGCCTCCTGAACTGCCCCGCCGGCGCGACGATCTGGTCGCGGATCATGTCCCTCACCATCGGCGGCTCGGCGCTTTGGGTGCTGGCCGGCTAGGGCCGGGCGGCTGACCCCGGTCGACCGCGCCCTTATCGTTCCGGCTCAAAATCCTTGCTGGCCAGCAGCATCGCGGCACCGATCATCAGCGCGCCGCAGATCTTGTTCACCAGACCAAAGGAAAACCGCCGGAGCGCCGCCGCCGCCCGCAGGCCGAGCCAGCCCCAGAGCAGCAGGATCGCCCCATCCACCACCAGATAGGTGAGCCCGAGGATCAAAAGCTGTGGCAGCACCGGCATCATGGGGTCGATGAACTGCGGAAAGAGCGCGCCGAAAAACACCACGGCAAAGGGGTTGGCCATCGAGGTCACAAACCCCTGACGAAAGAGCCGCGCCGACTGACCAGAGGCCGTGGCGGCAACATCCTCGGGCCGGTCCTTGGCGAGGATCAACTGCAACCCGATCCAGACCAGATAGGCCACCCCGAGCCATTTGATCCAGACAAAGGCGCTGGCAGAGGTCGCGATGATCGCCGCCAGCCCAAAGGCCGCCCCCGTCATCTGCAGGCTGTTGGCCGTGAGATCCCCAGCGATCGTATAGGCGCTGCGCCGGAGCCCATAGCGGACGCTGTTCGATATAATGAGAAGCTGGCTCGTATCCGGCGGCGTCGCAAAGAACACCGCAACCGCTGCCAGATAGATCAGATAGGTCTCCATAAGCATCGGCCTGCCTTTCAGATGAGACTGCCACAGGCTAGGGCCCTGGCCGCGCCCCGGTCAAACCTTTCCCGCCTCTGACGACCCGGCACGCAGGAAAGAGCCCGGAAGATCTGTCTGATCCTGCCGTTTCCTGTCAGCTATCCCACGGCTGTGCCCAGCCCTTCGGCCCCGAACCCCATAGCGCCGCACCGAGGACATCGCCTCAATCCTCATGGTCTCCATTGGTTTTGCGTTCAATATTGTCTGGGTCGTCGCGGGGGAGGGGGCGCAGTTTCTTGAGCGTGGCCGACGGCGAAAGCGATGGGGATCTTTGGCGGCTACACAGTAGGGAGTCCCCCAGAATCCAGACTGTCGCGATACCGTCGTAATACCGACGTGATACCGAAAACGCCTCAATTTCACATGACGCGCTGCAGCATGGCCTCGAGAACGGGCCGTTCAAACGCCCGAATACAGGTCCGCGCGATCTGCGGCTGGGGCAGGGTGATGTCCATAAGGTCCGGGAATATATCGAGAATTTCGCGCCGCGAAGCCTCTGCCAGCCCGTCCATCGCCCGCTCGCCCGGCAGAAAGCTCTCGCTCAGCGCGCCATTGGAAAAGACAATCTGATGCTGATCAAAGAGAAAGTGGAAATAGCGCACCTCCCCCGGGGCCTCTTGATAGACATTCCTGAGCACTGTCAGATGCTTGGCCGGCACCAATATCTCGGCCTCCCCGAAATAAAGCTCCGCCTCCGCCGTCGAAATCAGCATCCGATGATTGGGCGACACCCGCAATTCCCGACACGCCCCCAACGTCCCCTCCCCAAACACAATCGGCGCCGTCGTCCGCGTGCTCTGGATCGTCCGACCGGAAATCCAGCGGATCGGCTGATAGCCCGCATCGCGTGTCAGAACCATGTCGCCGGCCCGAAGATCCTCGACCGCCACTTCGCCCTTTTGCGTGGCGATCATCGTCCCGGCCACGAAACAAGGCACGTCGCCCGGGATCTCGCTGTTCACATTGCTTGAGGCGCCATTGCGCGTATAGGTCTGGCCGACCACCAATGGCGTTGACGCCCCGGGCAGGGAATAGATTGCATCGCCGAGGGTAAAGGCTCCGTTCACCTTGGGGACAAGATAATCATCCGCGGCCGAGCCACTCTCGATCCCCCGCGCGCCGCCAAAGACAAAGCTCTGCCCGGCGGCCCATCCGCTCGGCGCTGGGCCCGAGATCGATTGAATCACCGGCAATGTCCCGGTCTCGGTCTTGGGGCTGTCATCGCCCACGCCGAAATTGTCGTCTTCGTCAAAGACCGTCACGGTAAACGTATCGGTCACGGTGAACGTAGAGTTCGCCGAACCGCTGATCCGATACATTGTAAACGTGTAAGTGCCCGATGGCATCAGCCACACCCCTGTATACTCGTGACCTCTTCCGCTGACCTAAAGCGGAGCATGATCCTGATGTATTCGGGCATTTGGGCGAGACTGTGCAGCCCAGGTGTCGGAAACCGATCTCTTTCGTGGCGGGCTCTGTCCAAAGCCATTGTTACAAAAACCGACTAGATCGTGACTTTCCTTTATTTGTTGGGTCGCTCTGGCGCCATTACGTTACATCCGAAACTCGGAGGAAATGCCCCATGGCGCGACGCTGGACCAACCGTCTGACTGAAAATGACATCACGCCCGAAGCGGCGTTTCTCAACCGGCGTCAGATCATGGCCGGGGCACTTGGCGCTGCCGGGGCGTCGCTCATGGGCCTGCCGCAGGCCGCCCATGCCGAGGCGCTGACCCCGCACCCCTGGGAAGACATCACCAGCTACAACAACTACTACGAGTTCGGCACCGGCAAGGATGACCCGGCCCAGAACGCCCATCAGCTCACCACAGCGCCCTGGTCCGTCACCATCGACGGTCTGGTCGAGCGCCCCGGCCAATATGCGTTCGAGGACATTCTCGCCAAGATGACCATCGAAGAGCGCATCTACCGTTTCCGCTGTGTCGAGGCCTGGTCGATGGTGGTGCCGTGGAACGGGTTCGAGCTGGCCGATCTGCTCAATCTCGCGGGTGTGACCTCGGATGCGAAATATGTCGCCTTCGAAACCGTGCTGCGCCCCGAAGAGATGCCCGGCACCCGCACCCGCGTTCTCGACTGGCCCTATGTCGAAGGTCTGCGCCTTGATGAGGCGATGCATCCGCTGACCATCATGGCCACCGGCATCTATGGTCGCGACATCCCAAATCAGAACGGCGCGCCGCTGCGCCTGGTGGTGCCATGGAAATACGGGTTCAAATCGATCAAGTCGGTGGTGCGGATCACCCTCACCGACAAAGAGCCGCCGACAAGCTGGAACAAGGCCAATGCCCGCGAATACGGCTTCTATAGTAATGTGAACCCCGAGGTGGATCACCGCCGCTGGAGCCAGGCGAGCGAACGGGTCATCGGCGGCGGCCTCTTTGCCAAGCGTCAGCCGACCCTCATGTTCAACGGCTATGAGGACGAGGTGGCCTCTCTCTATAAGGGGATGGATCTCACCCGGTTCTTCTGAGCCGTGGCCGATCCAGTTGCGCCCGTGTCCTTCACCTCTCTTATAGAGACCGCAAACCTCCAGCTCCGCCGCGTCCCGGCCTGGCCCGCCTATCCGCTGGCCTTTGGCTATGTCGGCTGGCTCGTCTGGCTCGGCGCGACCGGCGGGCTCGGGGTCGAGCCGGTGGTCGCGTTGCAGCGCGCCTTGGGCGAGGCGGCACTCTATCTCCTGATCGCAGGGCTCGCCGTCACGCCGCTGCGGCGCCACGCGGGGCTCAACCTCCTCAAGTTCCGCCGCGCCCTTGGGCTGTCGTGCTTTATCTTCGTGGTGGCGCATTTCCTCGCCTGGGCGGTGCTCGACCTCCAGAGCCTCGGCCGTGTCTGGGCCGACATCGTGAAGCGCCCCTATATAACTGTCGGCATGGCGGGGTTCGCGCTGCTCATCCCCTTGGCCCTCACCTCGAACAATTGGTCGATCCGCCACCTCGGCGCGCGCTGGCGTCAGTTGCACCGGCTCACCTATGCCGCGGCGCTGCTGGGCGCGGTGCATTACATCATGCTGGTGAAAGGGTTTCAGATGCGCCCGCTGATCTTCCTAGCCGTGATTCTGATCTTGCTGCTGCTGCGCCTGCGTCCCGGCAGGCTGGCGATGCGGTTTCAGCGCGGCTGAGGCGGAATCGCCCGTCGGCGGAGGCCGATTCCGGGGCCCACACCCCTCTCTATAGGGCAGATCGGGCGGCACCCCTGTGGATAACCCCGATACCCCTATATCCCCCAGATGCTGCATCGCAATAAAATGAGGGAAAATAGGGGCCTCACGAAACATTCCGCAAGTAACCCATTAAAATTACAGTAAAAATCAGGAAAATGTAAAAAAGATGACATTTTGCGAAAAAGGGGCTTGCGACTCTTTGGGTCTAACCGTAAATACCCCCTCACCGGCGGCGCAGACAGCGCGGCACGGGACGCCAGACGGAACGACGGAGCGACGCTCTAGAGGGACAGACGGCAACAACATTGGGGCAAGTTAGGCGGGGCGCGCCAGCAAGTTAGTGGCGCATCCGGTTTGATTTTGTCTCTGGACTTTCGGGTCCGCGCTCTTTGACATTGA
>NZ_CH724156.1:1551465-1897256 GCF_000152625.1 Roseovarius nubinhibens ISM
CCAAGTCAAGTACACTAACCTAGTTCGAACCACAGGTTCGGACATAGTCCACTTCATAGGAAGTGGGCGGGAAAGTATGCTTTTGATCTGGAATAAGGGCTGCGGTTTCTTACCAGCTTCCGCAGTCGCGCGAGACGCGCACTCAAGTAGCCGAAAGGCGGTAGTGCACTTAAAGTCTTGCTTTTTCTGGATCAAATCAAGCGCGAGAAGGGCGTTTGGTGAATGCCTTGGCAGTAAGAGGCGATGAAAGACGTGATACTCTGCGATAAGCCATGGGGAGCTGAGAATAAGCTTTGATCCATGGATTTCTGAATGGGGCAACCCACCTGATACTGTGTTATTGTTGCTGCTTCGGTGGCATTCAATAATGCGGTAAAACAGGTACTTTTAGACTGAATACATAGGTTTAAAAGAGCAAACCCGGAGAACTGAAACATCTAAGTACCCGGAGGAAAGGACAGCAATAGCTACTCCCCTAGTAGCGGCGAGCGAACGGGGACCAGCCGAGCCAGATAAGTGACTAGAACATGTTGGGAAGCATGGCCATAGCGGGTGACAGCCCCGTATAGGAAGCTTTGATGGACGTATTAAGTAGGGCGGAACACGTGAAATTCTGTCTGAAGATCGGAGGACCACCTTCGAAGGCTAAGTACTCCTTACTGACCGATAGCGAACCAGTACCGTGAGGGAAAGGTGAAAAGCACCCCGACGAGGGGAGTGAAACAGTACCTGAAACCGAACGCCTACAATCAGTCGGAGGGGCCTTGTGCCCTGACGGCGTACCTTTTGTATAATGGGTCATCGACTTGGTCTATCTAGCAAGCTTAAGCCGTTAGGTGTAGGCGCAGCGAAAGCGAGTCTTAATAGGGCGCATGAGTTAGATGGATCAGACCCGAAACCGAGTGATCTAGGCATGACCAGGATGAAGGTAAGGTAACACTTACTGGAGGTCCGAACCCACACCTGTTGAAAAAGGTCGGGATGAGTTGTGCCTAGGGGTGAAAGGCCAATCAAACTCGGAGATAGCTGGTTCTCTGCGAAATCTATTTAGGTAGAGCGTCATCCGAATACCCTCGGGGGTAGAGCACTGGATGGGTAATGGGGCCCCACAGGCTTACTGATCCTAACCAAACTCCGAATACCGAGAAGTACTAGATGGCAGACACACTGCGGATGCTAACGTCCGTAGTGGAGAGGGAAACAACCCTGACCTCCGGCTAAGGCCCCCAATTCATGGCTAAGTGGGAAAGCAGGTGAGACGTCCAAAACAACCAGGAGGTTGGCTTAGAAGCAGCCATCCTTTAAAGATAGCGTAACAGCTCACTGGTCTAAATAAGATGTCTTGCGGCGAAGATGTAACGGGGCTCAAGCCATGAGCCGAAGCCGAGGAGTGCATAGCACTGGTAGCAGAGCGTAGTGTGACATAGTTCCATTCCTCCTTAGCATCCTTCGGGGTGCATTGGAGGAGAGGAGCTTTCGATGAAGCGGGCGCGTGAGCGATCCCGTGGAGAGATCACTAGTGAGAATGATGACATGAGTAGCGACAAAGAGTGTGAGAGACACTCTCGCCGAAAGTCCAAGGGTTCCTGCTTAAAGCTAATCTGAGCAGGGTAAGCCGACCCCTAAGGCGAGGCCGAAAGGCGTAGTCGATGGGAACCAGGTTAATATTCCTGGGCCAGATGGAAGTGACGGATTGTGAAGGTTGTTCACCCTTATTGGATTGGGTGGGCCGCTAATCAGTCCCTGGAAATAGCTCCATCATGAGATCGTACCCTAAACCGACACAGGTGGACTGGTAGAGCATACCAAGGCGCTTGAGAGAACGATGTTGAAGGAACTCGGCAAAATACCTCCGTAAGTTCGCGAGAAGGAGGCCCAGTTTCTACGCAAGTATTGGCTGGGGGCACAAACCAGGGGGTGGCGACTGTTTACTAAAAACACAGGGCTCTGCGAAGTCGCAAGACGACGTATAGGGTCTGACGCCTGCCCGGTGCCTGAAGGTTAAAAGGAGGGGTGAGAGCTCCGAATTGAAGCCCAGGTAAACGGCGGCCGTAACTATAACGGTCCTAAGGTAGCGAAATTCCTTGTCGGGTAAGTTCCGACCTGCACGAATGGCGTAACGACTTCCCCGCTGTCTCCAACATCGACTCAGCGAAATTGAATTGCCTGTCAAGATGCAGGCTTCCCGCGGTTAGACGGAAAGACCCCGTGCACCTTTACTACAGCTTCGCACTGGCTTCAGGCACAACATGTGCAGGATAGGTGGTAGGCTTTGAACCAGAGACGCCAGTTTCTGGGGAGCCATCCTTGAGATACCACTCTTGTTCTGCTTGAAGTCTAACCGCGGTCCGTTATCCGGATCCGGGACCCTGCGTGGTGGGTAGTTTGACTGGGGCGGTCGCCTCCTAAAGCGTAACGGAGGCGCGCGAAGGTTGGCTCAGAGCGGTCGGAAATCGCTCGTGAGTGCAATGGCAGAAGCCAGCTGACTGCGAGACTGACAAGTCGAGCAGAGTCGAAAGACGGCCATAGTGATCCGGTGGTCCCAAGTGGGAGGGCCATCGCTCAACGGATAAAAGGTACGCCGGGGATAACAGGCTGATACTGCCCAAGAGTCCATATCGACGGCAGTGTTTGGCACCTCGATGTCGGCTCATCTCATCCTGGGGCTGGAGCAGGTCCCAAGGGTACGGCTGTTCGCCGTTTAAAGAGGTACGTGAGCTGGGTTTAGAACGTCGTGAGACAGTTCGGTCCCTATCTGCCGTGGGTGTAGGATACTTGAGAGGAGTTGCCCCTAGTACGAGAGGACCGGGGTGAACGATCCACTGGTGGACCTGTTGTTGCGCCAGCAGCAGTGCAGGGTAGCTATGATCGGACAGGATAACCGCTGAAGGCATCTAAGCGGGAAGCCCCCCTCAAAACAAGGTATCCCTGAGGACCGTGGTAGACCACCACGTCGATAGGCCGGAGATGTAAGTGCAGCAATGCATTCAGTTGACCGGTACTAATTGTCCGATAGGCTTGATTTGATCCAGTAATAGCAAGACTATTACAGAACAAAATCAAAAGCATACACACAATGCGTACTTGACTTGGTACTCAGGAACTTTCCTCGGTTTGGTGGTCATAGCACAAGCGAAACACCCGGTCCCATCCCGAACCCGGCCGTTAAGCGCTGTCGCGCCGATGGTACTGCGACTTAAGTCGTGGGAGAGTAGGTCACCGCCAAACCTAGAAAAGTTCCTCAAGTATCTCTCAATACAAACAAAATCGAACAAACACCCCTGTCGCGGGATGGAGCAGCCCGGTAGCTCGTCAGGCTCATAACCTGAAGGTCGTAGGTTCAAATCCTACTCCCGCAACCAACTTATCCTGCGAAGCGCCCTCTGGGGCGCTTTCGCTTTTTGGATCAACGCCAAGCGCCGCCCAACTGGCAGCAATCGTCGTATCGTTGATTTGCGATGTAGGCTTGGGACCGGCAGCCAATGTCAGGATGCCAGCCAAGTTGCCGTGAAGATCAGCCACCAAACGGTTTTCGCTTTCGTGCGGTGACAAAACGATCTTCTCGATCAATGACCGAACGATGTCACCCGCTTCGGAGCGATGCTCCGGCGTGTTCATCGTCTCGATCAATTTCCCCAACTGCTCACGATATCGAAGAGCCATGCTGGGGTGTAGCAGAGGAGGAGCCTCCTCCACATTGTCGAGGAGGGCTACCAAGTGCACTCTTCGATTCTCAAGTTCATGCATCTTATCCTTGATCGGTGCGACAGGCGCACCGTCAGCGATGGCATCAACCATCTGGGAAAGACGCTTCTTAACTCTTTGCAGCTCTTCGCGATGAAAATCAAAAGCCGCATCATGTTCACGGCGCAGCTTATTCATATGCTTGGTGTACTCTTCGCAGAATACGCCACAAAGCTCATCATCCATCAGGTAGTGCTTAAGCGCGCCAAGGACGTCTTGCTCAAGGTTCTCACGTTTCATAGTCCGCTTGTTGGAGCACGTGCCCTTGTTGCGGGCATTTGAGCACCCTGTGTGCGTCTGCGAGACCATCGAGAATCCGCCACCGCATTCCCCGCATTTAATCAGACCGGAAAAAAGGTTGCGCGGGCGTTGCTTGGTCCAGAAAGTCTTGCCTTTCTTGTCTAGTTTGCGCTGCCGATCTTTTGCTTGCTGCCATAGCTCTTCATCGACAATCAGCAGATCAGCCACGTCCTGAATGATCCAATCCGCTTCAGGATTGAGTTTCGATACACGCTTTCCAGTCTCTGGATTCTTCATGTAGGTGAGCCGGTTCCAAACCAGACGCCCGATGTACAATTCATTGTTCAGGATGCCGGTGCCGCGCTGACGGTTACCGTTGATGGTGCTTTGGCCCCAGCTATTGCCTGTTGGCCCCGGAACGCCTTCCTTGTTCAAGCTCATTGCGATTGCTTTGGGCGACTTACCGGCAGCGTATTCTTCAAAGATGCGGCGCACGATAGTCGCCTGCGCATCGTTTATCGTCCTATGGCCACGTTCATCACCGGAGACGATATCGTAGCCATAACACTTGCCACCGCCGGATAGGCCCTTCTCGACTTTGCCAACAAGCCCGCGATGCGTCTTCTTTCTCAGGTCAGAGAGAAAGAGGGCGTTCATGGTGCCTTTCATGCCGATGTGGAGTTCATTGATCTCACCTTCGGCGTAGGTCACGAGCTTCACGCCTGCGAAGACCAGCCGCTTGTAGACCGCTGCGATATCTTCCTGATCACGGCTTATCCGGTCGAGCGCTTCGGCGTAGACCTGATCAAAGCGTCCTGCCGCTGCATCCTGCATCAGCATCTGGATTCCAGGTCTCATGAGCGAAGCACCTGAGACCGCGTGATCAGTATAGCTCTGGTAGACCTGACCACCTGCGTCGCGCACCTTCTTCTCACACAGCCTGATCTGGTCCTCGATGGACGCGTCACGCTGTAGGTCAGTAGAGTAGCGGGCATAGATAGCGGTTCTGGTCATGGTCTTCCTTCAGTGTTTCGTTGGGTCCTTGTTTTCCTTTAGCTTCTTCTTTCGCTGACGCTGGAGCAAGCTTTCATAATCCTCCTCGGCGGCGCGCCTGGCCAAAAACTTGGCCAACTCGCGAAGCGGCTGATCGGATTGGACTTTTCGTGTATCACGAAGTGCCTTCCGCCAGCTGTTATCAGACCGCCGACTAGACATGCTACGCTACTTTCTTGTGTTTTTGGAGGAGAAAAGGCTGTGGATAACTCTTCTCAACCTCTAGTTTTATTTTACCATTTGCATGCACGAGATCGCAAAAAGGCATTCCAAAAACATGGTTTTTCAGTGGTTTAGCCATCAGATTGGCCCTCCAGATTTACGCCAAAAAACGAGCGGGCACTGGCCGCGACCGGTAAGCGTGAAAGGCTGGCTGACGACCGGAAGACCGGCATATCTGCACCAGTTGTAGCTGTGCGTGTACTCGATACGGAGATGTGGCCAGCCAAAGCTAGCGATTATGAGAGTGCCACCGGCCAGAAGCAGAACCGGCACTCCGGGAACTAGATGCGCAAGACTGGCCAAAAGTGGCCGGACCAGAGGCCGCTTCGGGCGATCTATTATCCTTTTGCCTGCGCGCGTTGCGCGGGCAACGCCGTTCTTGATCCGCATCTTCACACGTCCCAAAAACGGCTTGTTGCCATGAAGAGGGTTCGGCTTGAGTTGGTGACGATAGGGCTCGATCTCGTGCGCGCCTACTTTCAATAGTTTGGCGGGACGCATGTTCTTGATAAAGATGATTTGCTCATCTTCCGGCAAACGACGGATTTGATCCGCCGTCAGAAGTGGCTTCGAGCGACGACCAAGGTTTAGCGACGGAATGCCGAGAACATCATGGCCAAGACCGAAGCTTTCTGAGCTAAGCTCCTCTTCGCCGAGCATGCGTGAGACGAGCTGTGCCGTTTGATCGGAGGCAACACCGAAAAACTGTTTTACGTCCGTCTGGCTTAGTATCGTTGAGAGGGCTTCGCGCCCATAAGCGCGCGAAATCTCATCGAGCTCCTGGACCAGCATCCAGCAGCGAATTCCATAGGAGCCAAGAGCAGTGAGCGCGTTCGGAAGACCGCTCAGACGATAGTTTGTGAACTCATCAAGCAAGAAATAAACAGGCGTGTCATTGTTCTCGCGAACAAGTTCGCGTAGCGCGGCCCAAATAACGAGCCCTAGCCAGGGCGCGAAGACATCCATGCGGCTATAGTCGCAAATCAAATAGAGGGTGGTCTTTCGCTTCTTCAGATCGCTAAAGCGGAAATCGCAGGTCTCCATCGACGGAGCCAGACGACCGCTTGGCCCGAACGGGGCAAGTGACTGAAGCGCGCCCTCGCGGAAGGACTCGAAGTGCTTGGGGTTCTCTTCCCAGACGCTCTTGATGTTGCGCGCCATCGCCGCCAACTCGCCGCCAAGCACATCACTTGCGATTGCGTCGTCCAGAAGTTCGCCGAAAAGTACATCATCGCTCAGCACTTCGTACACGCGGGGAATATTCGCGTCGTGTGCATCGCGCAGCACGCATTGCGCAACTACCGTGAAAACAAGCTTCTTACGCGTTCCGTTCGGCCAGAAGGGGTCACGGTCTCCACCTGGCGGCGGAGCATGCAGTTGCAATGCCATGGAACGCGCTTCCGAAATTGTGTCCTGCGGCGCATATGCATAGGCATCCAATACAATCTGCATTGGGTTGTATGCCCAGTTGGACCGTCCGAACTGGTTCGC
This sequence comes from Roseovarius nubinhibens ISM, assembly GCF_000152625.1. Lineage (GTDB taxonomy): Bacteria > Pseudomonadota > Alphaproteobacteria > Rhodobacterales > Rhodobacteraceae > Roseovarius > Roseovarius nubinhibens. Next base: position 1,558,216 of record NZ_CH724156.1, read on the forward strand.
TGGATTGACTTCAATGACATCCTGTCCGAGGTAGCTTTTGCGATGGTCAGCGGACTGGGCGGCGAGGTCGCCCTTCATGTCTGCGACGATGCAGCTTGCGCCAAAGTCATGACACAACGCAGGAAGTATGAATGAGGTTGTCTTGCCCTTCCTGGCGGGCGCGCAGGTCAGGCCATGGACGGCATTGCTGATGAAAAGCGGCTGACCCTCCAGAATCCCGAGAAACAAACCTGCGGACTTGCCCAGCCCAGCTTTGCGGGCTTCCTTCGCGCTCAACCATTTAGCCGATGCTGGCGAAACTTTGGGGCGATGCGCGCGAAATGTGCGTGAGACCTTGGTCGCAAGCGCGGTGATTTCTGCCGTTACGCCATAGACCCCGGCAATGGTAGCCACCGCACCCAGCCCCCAGACGATGAGACCCCAGTCAGCACCATGGGGAGCCTTGGCGACCAACGGCCATGTCTTATAGAGCGCAGTGCCAAGTGCGGTTGTGACGAGCAGTTTCGGCACAAATTTCGATTGCTGTTGCATCAGGTGGTTCCTCCTGGCCAAGGACAGGAGGCGAGAGCGGCAGACACCTCACCGGCATCGAGTTCAAGCAAAGCAAGGTCGGTATCGCTCAGATCGAGAACCGTGATCGCGCCAGTAGCGTCCCTGGTGGCAACGCCAACGCGGGGATCGAGGCCGCCGCTATCTACGATGGCCCAACAGAACGATCTGACGAGGCCGCTCTGAGTAACGGCGTCTTGGTAGATCGTTCCGACAACAAGGCTTACGCCATATTTCAGCTCTGGTCCCTGCGCGAATTCGAGATCGCCGCTTACTAAGGCGTCTTCTGCAGCTTGCCGTGCAGCTTCGGCTGCCGCCCTCTGCCGGTTGGCAGCGGCAGTTGCGGCGTCAGCCTGCCGGATTTGATCCTGGGCGCACGTGCTGCCCGTTAAGGGATAACCCGAAAGGCAGCGCAGCTCTCCAATCGCGTCTCTCAGTATTGCCTTGTTTGGTAAGGCCAGCGAGAGCACGAGGGCGGCAATCGCCCCGGTGAAGACAAGTACCATTACAAAACCGATGGCAGTGCCGAGCATTCTCTTAATTGCAGTCATTGTTTCAGTTCCTTCTATGAGCCATAGCGGCGTGGGTTACGGGCGCGGATGGCAGCCGCCCAGAAGAGCAATGTCGAAAGCGGTGCGAAAAGGTCGATGCAGGCTGAAATGGCAAGCTGCGGCAGGTGCAGTTTCCAGTGCTCCAGCACCAGTGTTTGGCTCGGCTTGATAACCGCCCGGCCAGGCTCAGGCCGTGCCAGTGCCTCCATCCGCTCGATCAGACCAGCGATTGCTTCACCGGATTCCCGCTCTTCTTGGATGATGGACGCAATCGCCTGTGATTGGGCCGATGCGAGCGTGCTGCCAGTGTCTTCCAGCGCAGCAATAGAGTTTGCCATTGCCTGCGAGCTGGCACGAATACCGTTTGTGCGATCTGCGTTTTCGAGTTCCAGCAGATAAGAATCCATCCGGCGTGCCAGATCGATAAACTGGAGCTCGCGCTGACCAATGCTGCGGTTGCGGTCATAGATGACGCGGTCTAGCTGGGCGCTGAGCGACTGTATTTCGCCCATACGGACGGTGTTCGCAGTGATCGTCTCTTCGAGCGCCTCCGCGATGGCCGTCTTGGCTTCGCAAAGCTTGAGAAACTGGCTTGTGACGGCACCCGCGCCCCGCGCTCCTGTGATCACCCCGGAGGCCAACTCTTGCTCGTAGCGCGTGCACGCTGCGCGGGCTTCAGGCTCCACGACGAAGAGGGCATCTTCCATGGCGCTTGCGCGTGGTGCGAGGATGCGTGCCTTTTCTGCGTAAAGGTCGGACTGACGCTGAAGCTCAAGGCCCCGAGCACTGTCCTGTGTGAGCCCGATGAACGATGTGTAGGTGCTGGACAGGGCCAGCATCACCATCAAGACAACGAGGACAACAATCCCGATGCCCCGAGCGGCATGGGTCACATAACGCGGTATGAGGCGCATCGCGTAGTGCCACAACACGAATTGGGCACCCATAGCACTGGCCGTGACAAGCAGCGCAATGCGGCTAAGATGATCACTGACCCCGCTCATGAATTCTGCCATGGCGAGGACGCCTGTGTAGCTGGTCCACCAACTGCACAACAAAAAACCGATCATCAGCAAAGGCTGATAGTAGAATTGATAGATATTGGAGAAGCGGCTTGCTTCGTCTGATGGTTCAAAGGAGACTGGCCCCTGTTCATGGATGTTTGTCACGTCAAGTTCCCTTCCTATTCAGATGCCGCTCGACACAGATCGGGCGGTCGCCGGAATCGAATTTTCCGACGTCATTTGAGACAATTCTCTTTTTTGGCGTTGCTAGACGTTTCCAAACCTTTCTGGGTTGGCTGCGTCCATTTTGGCCTGAGACATACATGGGCCAGATTCGGTGATTTGGGACGCAAAAGGCGTTTGCGTCCGTGAACGAGTGGGTTCATCGACGTTCGCGCTTCTCACCAACTTGGCGCGCGTGCTGCCGACATATAGTCGAAGACTACGTCCGGCTCGTGAAGGAAGAAGAAGGACAGGCTTTAGGTTCTACCAAACTCGCCAAGGCCATGAGAAAGCCGCACGAAATCGCGGGAGATCAAATCGCCAACATGCAGTTGGAAACCCTGTTAACGCGCCAAGATGTCGAAGCTTGGCTACGCCGTGGCGTCGAGTTTTCTGATATGAAATTCCATTTCGTCAATTATTTTGCGCAGTCACTTCTAAAGTCTGAATATGGACCATCTCTCAGAAAGAGCCTGGAGAAATTCCGTTTGGGGGGCACCGCTGAAGCGCTTGGAAATCTCTATATGCTTCAAAAAGTTTCGGATTTCCGAAAAGAGATGTGTCGGGAGTTGCTCGATAGAACATTTCAGATTTCAAATAATGGGGATGAAGCTGCGACAATAAGTATGAAATTCTGTCATGACTTTCATGGTGTGTTCTTCGCACGCATTGCAATTTCTTCGTCAGAAACGAATTCTGCGTTTGATCTGATAATGAACGCCAGAATTCTAAGCGGGTATTTTGTCCCAACCCATCTGGGCGCTTACGGTCCAGACGGAATAACTGATCTGCAAGGTGTGTTCGCGGTTCAGGACCCACTGCTTTTTAATGCACTGTCCCACAGAACAGCATACGATAGCATTGGACTGTCGGGCCTACATTATGGCGAGGAATCAATGACTCTCCTGTTGTCCCCGTTTCCGGTATTAGCGGAGCTTGCTCCAAGGTCAGAAGCTCTGAGGGATGCCAACGTCAGACTGAAACTCGATATCGTGGATGATCCACGACTAACGAAGCTATTTGGAAGTCTGGAAGGCGCGGTGCTGTCATGAGCAACTTGGCCGAAGAGGTAACCGAATTTGGTGCTCGTCCTGACATCTTCCGTGCTGCTCGCGAAGACAATGCACAAATGCTACGCGCTGCCCTTGATGCGGGAGAGTCACTAACTCAAGTCGAGGAGCAAACCTTCAGGAACCCTCTGCATATCGCTGCCCTTTTTTCTTCTCGAAACTTCATCAGGGAGGCGCTTGCTCATCGCACTGCTGAGCCTTGGTCGAAAGATGGAAGCGGCCTTCTACCTGCCGATCTTTGCTGGCTCAAGAATGACTTCGAGACCCACGACATTCTGTTTGAAGCTATGTATTATAAAGGCTGGTTCCTTGATCTTTTCAACGACCAGGCAAACCCATAGACATTTGGTTTTTTGGTCAACATCGGCAATAAGAGCGAAGGCAAGGTGTCCCTGGTAGTACCATGACTTTCCTTCGGAAACTCTTGGCACTCCTATTCAGGGCTACCTTGGCAAGGGGGCCCGCTGCGCGCCCCCGTTGCATCCCCCCGGCCTTGGCTCTTCATGGGCATTGAACCCATTCCAGAGCCAGCAGACCGTATCGCCGGTCAAACACTCGCGGGAGACTTCGCTCTCCCTGCACCCATCGATGCTTTCAGCAGGATCGGGGGCTATCGCGCCCCCTGAACCCTCTCGCAGGACTTGGAGACGTGCCTCTCCACCTGCACCGAACCATGCACGAACGGCTGGCCGTCCGATCACCAATCAGGGGAGCATTCTGCGCTACCCCCGATACCCCCACGACCATTTCATGGAGACCAACCTTACGCAGTTTGGATGCGCGCCATGTCATGGAGACGATTTCATCGAGACCAGGAAGGGACCATATCATAGCTGCCCTTCCTTGGGACCATCCCATCGAGCAGGAGCCTTCGTGCCCCTTGCATCGCTGACCAACCGTCCGCAGGTTAGATGCCGACTTCTTGTACAGGCTAGCTCTCGCTTTCGATACCCACTACTCTTCCTTAAACCGAGCACCAGTGTGTGCTTCGCTCAATTTTTGGAACTGGGGGTAACGCGTTAATATCTCTGGAAAAATGTAGATTCTTTGGCTACACTTCATATAGACTCAGGACTTGGGGCTTCGCATACTCATTGACATGGAACTGCGCGAGCGGTTCCTGAAAGTATGCGAAGACGAACACAAATTGGCAGTTCAAGTCCTGACAGAATACACGCGGCATTATGTTGCTAAGCGAAAAGGGAGCGGTCAAGTGATTCCTGTGCCAAAATAAATTGATGGCACAGATTAGCGATGAAATGCTGAGAGACTATGTTTGGAAAAAAGAGATTAGATGCTGCTGGCAATAAATGAAAGGAAATCTGCGTTGGGTGATGAGGGAAATCCCAGCATGAAAAATCGGATTTCGCCTCATCAAACCAAGTTGCTGGCCCACCTTGTGACGTTGGAAGGTAGTCCCACAAACGATATGTCTCGGACGCTGGCAAGCGCACGCGTGGACATGAACCCTCATCAGGTTGAGGCCGCACTATTCGCCCTCCGATCACCCTTATCTAAGGGTGTCATCTTAGCAGATGAAGTTGGTCTCGGAAAAACTATTGAGGCGAGTCTGGTCATTGCTCAGCGATGGGCGGAGCGAAGACAGCGCATAATTCTCGTGGTTCCAGCGACGCTGAGAAAGCAATGGGCGCAGGAGTTGCGGGAGAAATTTGGCCTAGAAAGCGTTGTTCTAGAAGCCAAAGCTTACAATGCGGAGCGCCGCGACGGTATTACAAACCCATTTGATCGAATCCGGCCAATTACCGACCCTGAAATCGTAATCTGCTCTTACCAGTTCGCGGCGTCAAAGAAATCAGATTTGGCGGGCGTTCCATGGGACCTAGTCGTTTTTGATGAAGCACATAAGCTTCGAAACGTTTGGCGAAAATCGGGTGCTACGATAGCTCAGGCCCTCAAGGTGGCCTTTGAAGGTTGTCAGAAGTTGCTCCTATCAGCGACTCCGCTTCAGAATTCGCTTATCGAGTTGTATGGGCTGACGACTATTATCGACGACCACTTCTTTGGACCAGAAGCATCATTTCGTGCCAACTATATGGTTGGGAAAACTGGGGCCCAAAACCTACCGGTTCTCCGTGAACGGCTAAACAGCATTTGTGCACGGACACTGCGCCGCCAAGTGCAGGCTGAGGGCGGTATATCATTCACGCGCCGTCTGTCGATCACCGAGGATTTTACGCCTTCAGCCGAAGAGCAGGCGCTCTACGAACGTGTGTCCGAATACCTTCAACGTGAGGACCTAAAAGCGTTCAATCCAAAGGGTCGGCACCTTGTTACATTGGTCCTACGTAAGCTGTTAGCTTCTTCTCCGACGGCAATCGAAGGTGCGCTTGGCAAAATTGTTGCTCGCCTAGAACTTGAGCAACAGGCAGCGGAAGAAGACCTCGATGATTTCGAAACAGGGGATGAATACGAAGACGGCTTCGATGATGGTGATGAAGGTGAGGTGGAAAGACTATCTCTTGCGGCTGAGCTGGAAGAGCTAAAGGCGACAAAGAGTCTAGCTGCAGGGGTGCAGCGCAGCGCAAAGGCCGATGCGCTTTTGAGGGTCCTTCAGCGCGCAATGGATGAAGTTCAGAAGCTTGGTGGACAGCGCAAAGCTGTTATTTTTACTGAATCTGTTCGTACTCAGATGTTCCTATGTGATCTGCTCAACCAGAACGGCTATGGCGGAAAAATCGTTCTGATGAACGGTTCAAACAATGATCCAGACAGCCGATTGCGCTACAAGGCCTGGGTTGAACGGCACAAGGGCACTTCGGTCATATCTGGGTCCAAGGCAGCAGACACCAAAGCTGCAATCGTTGAGGCGTTCCGTGACGATGCTGACATCCTGATTGCGACTGAGGCTGGCGGTGAAGGGGTCAATCTCCAGTTCTGCTCGCTTCTGGTAAACTTTGACCTGCCGTGGAACCCTCAGCGCGTAGAGCAGCGTATAGGACGGGTTCACCGTTATGGTCAAAAATGCGACGTAGTTGTCGTCAATTTCATAAACCGGTCCAACCGCGCAGATGAACGAGTGTTCGAGCTTCTCGAAGAAAAGTTCGCATTGTTCGATGGCGTATTTGGGGCCTCCGACGAAATCTTGGGCGCTATAGAATCTGGCGTGGACATCGAGCGACGTATTCTCGACATCTATCAGCAATGCCGATCAACAGACGAGGTGGAGCAGGCTTTTGACGATCTTCAGGCTGAAATGGACGCATTGCTGGCTGAGAAAGACACCGAAACTCGCGCTAAATTGATCGAACACTTCGACGAGACCGTTGCAGAGCGGCTTAAAGGGCGGCGAGAGGAAACCGGGCTCATGCTGGACTTATTCCAGCGGCGTCTTTTGGCGCTGGTGCGCGGCGTCTGGCCAGATGCTCGGGTAGACGGGCATCAGTTCCACCATCAAGATGAAACGTATACCTTGGACTGGCGTGAAGCGGAGACTGGAGCGGCGACATTCTTCCGGCTAGGAACACCTTTGGCGGATCACATGTTAGAAGCAGCTAAGGCGGCTGATTTGCCACCCGCGCGCCTAACCTTTGAACCTGACGCCTATGGAGGACACCTCGCAGATGTGGCCGCACTCCGGGGAAAATCAGGCACTCTCACCGCAGGGATCATGACGATGACCAGTCTCAAGGCGCGCGAAGAGCTAGTTATTGTCATGCAGGCTGATGACGGCACTCCTTTGTCAGAAGACACGGCTGCGCGCCTTTTGTTGGTTCCAGCCAAGGCTGATGCTCCGTCCCGCTCGTTTGACCCTCAGGCACTGGAAGATGCAGTGCAGGCCGCACTGGTAGAGCGACGAGCGCGAGCTGCCAAGGAAGATGAGGCGTTTTACGCCGAAGAGCAAAGCAAGCTTGACGCTTGGGCCGACGAGGCGAAAGCAGCTGGCAAGCTTGAAATCGACGCCATGGGCCGCGAGATTAAACAGTTGAAGGCTGCGGCGCGTAGAGCGAATGCACTTGATGAAAAGCTGGCGTTGCAGCGCGAAGCAAAAGCGCTCGAAAAACTGCGCCGCGACCGTCAAATGTCGCTTTATGATGAAGAAATTCGGATTGAGGAGGAGCAGGACGCGCTTCTTCATCGCGTAGAACAGATGTTAGAGATGGGCACGACATGGAAACCTCTGGTTTCTATCCAGTGGACCATTCAGTGAGAAATAATAGAAGGGCTGCAAATAAAGTGGCTGGATTAGGAGAATGACGTGGCAGGCAAAAATAAATTAGAGCTGACTTGGATCGGTAAGAGCAAGCGCGAGAAACTTGAGCCGCGTGTGCTAATCGAGGATAAAGGCATGGGCTATTCTGGAAAGTTTTTGGTCCAGGGCGCCGATGCTCATGACAATATTTTAATAAAAGGTGATAATTTACTTGCCTTAAAGTCCCTAGAGGCAACACATTCCGGAATTGTTAAGTGCATTTACATCGACCCTCCTTATAATATTAGGGCCGCAACGCCCTACTATGAAGATGGCTTGGAAACCTCTGAATGGCTTAGCTTGATGAAGGACCGCCTTAGTCTATTGAAGCGACTCTTGTCACCTGAAGGTGTAATTTTTGTTCAAATTGATGACCGTGAGTTAGCCTATTTAACAATTTTGATGGACGAGCTTTTTGGAAGGCAAAATAGAGTAAATATCATATCAGTAAAAATGTCTGAGGCCACCGGAGTCAAGATGACGCATGCGCGTCGGAGGTTGCCCAAAACAAAAGAATTTATCCTGTTCTATACCAATGGAAATTCTGTTGATATTAATCCTGTTCAGGTTCCGCTCTCAGAGTGGAACAATGAATATAAGGAAATACTTTTAAATATCGATAATGAGACTCTTAGTGAGGTAAAAGAGATTATTTATCAAGAAAAGGGCTGCGATGCGGATATTGCAACGCTTAACCAACTTATAAAAGACTGCAAGATAACCAGCCTTTCCAAATACTTTTCTGAGAAAAATATAACCAAAGACCAGGAGAAAGATGATTTTAAATGGGCTAACGCATGGCGCATTGTTCAAGCCGTGGGGGCAGGCAGTATAAAAGATCGGGCACTCGCTGTTCGACAAGAGGGGTGTGATTTGTCAGCGGTAATTTCTTCAAGAGGGAAGCTTAGTGTATTTAAGACGAACTTCGATTCTTCCTCGCGGGACCCAAGAATTAGACTCCTTTTTGCTGACAAATATTTAACATACAACCCAGGTGATTTTTGGACCGACATTAAGACGGCTGGGGGAGTTGCTGACGAAGGTGGAGTAAAGTTCCCCAAAGGAAAGAAGCCAGAAGCTTTGTTGCAAAGATTGATTTCAATGGTAACCAAGCCTGGAGATATTGTTTTGGATTCATTTGCGGGGTCCGGCACCACGGGTGCTGTAGCTCACAAGATGGGCCGGCGTTGGATCATGGTTGAACTGGGTGAGCACGCAGAGAGCCATATCGTCCCTCGTCTCAAAAAGGTGATCGACGGTCAGGACCCCAGCGGCATCACAGAGAACGTTGGTTGGCAGGGCGGTGGTGGTTATCGCTATTTTCGGCTCGCCCCTTCACTTTTGCAGAAGGACCAATGGGGCCAACATGTTATCTCGAAAGACTATAAGCCCGAGATGCTAGCCGAAGCAGTCTGCAAGCTCATGGGCTTCACCTATGCCCCTAGCCAGAACCACTTCTGGCAGCACGGTCATTCAACCGAAAACGACTTTATCTATGTGACCACCCAACGCCTTACCTATGACGCTCTTCGCAAGTTGAGCCATGAGGTCGGCGAACGACGCACGCTATTGGTCTGTTGCCGTGCCCATGACGAAAATACCTTTGACAATCTCACGGTACGCAAAATCCCTCACGCGGTTATGGCCAAATGTGAATGGGGCCGTGACGATTATTCCTTAAACATTCAGGAGGCATCAGCGGAGCCAATTACCGAGGGCGACCTGGACGAAGACGACACCGTGGAGGCCGCAGAATGACCAATATACCTGAACTTGATAAAATCGGACGCGCCGTCGCACAGCGCCTGTCACTGCGCCCACCCCAATCCGAAAGCCTTGCCATTCTTGGTGATGTTGCAACCCGTGTTGCGGACGAGCTCGGTGGTTTGAAAGATGCTGACACCGCAGACGTGTTGCGCATCGTGCAGGATGCCTATCCTCATGTCACCGACTTTGAGCGCGACTTCCCCTCACTTTCCTTCGCACTTGCCACTGGCGTCGGAAAAACGCGACTGATGGGTGCGTTTATCGCATGGTTGCGCGAAGCCGGTATCAGCCGTCATTTTCTTGTCCTGGCACCCAACCTGACGATATACGACAAGCTGAAGCTCGACTTTACTCCCGGTACGCCGAAGTATGTGTTTAAGGGGCTTCCGGTTTTTGCAACGTCACCACCTGTGCTGGTCACCGGCGATGACTACGAAGATGGACGCGGTGTGCGGGCCGAAGATGGACTTGGCACCGGTCAAGGCCAGCTAGGCTTTGAGGGTGACACCATTATCAACGTCTTCAACATTTCGAAAATCAATGCTGACAAGGACGCCCGAGGCGTGCCGCGCGTAAGACGTTTGCAGGAATACATCGGGGAATCCTATTTCGACTATCTCGCTGGACTAGATGATCTTGTCTTGCTGATGGACGAAGCGCACCGCTATAGGGCCAGCGCCGGTGCTAAGGCCATCAACGCGCTGAAGCCGATCTTGGGACTTGAACTCACGGCAACGCCCAAAGCGGCAGGTGCGGGCGGTCAAGACTTCAAGAATGTGGTCTACGGCTATTCATTGGGCCAAGCGATGCGGGACGGGTTCGTAAAAGAGCCTGCCGTCGCAACACGCGAGAACTTCGATCCCTCCGGCTACAACGACGAAGAGTTGGACCGTATCAAGTTGCAGGACGGCGTTACCTACCACGAGAAGGTGAAGGCAGACCTGGAGGTTTTTGCCCGATCTGAAGGCGTGGCGAGGGTAAAACCATTTGTGCTCGTTGTAGCAAAGGACACGACACATGCCGGTGAACTTGAAACTTACATCAAGTCTGAGGATTTCTTTGATGGTCGCTACGCGGACCGAGTGATTCAAGTCCACTCAAATCTCAAAGGCGAGATGAAAGACGAGTCGATTGCCCGATTGTTGCAGATCGAAAGTCCCGATGAGCGCACAGAGATCGTGATCCATGTCAACAAGCTGGGCGAAGGTTGGGACGTGACCAACCTATTCACAATCGTTCCACTACGCGCTTCGGCCTCCGATATCCTTACGGAACAAACAATCGGTCGCGGCCTCCGTTTGCCATACGGGAAACGAACCGGTAACGAAACTGCGGACACACTAACCATCATCGCCCATGAGAGATTCCAGGCTATCGTGGATGCAGCGCAAAATCCTGAGTCTCTGATAAAGAAGAGTTTCACGATTGGCGAAGGAGGGACTGTTTCTCGTACCCCCGAAGTGCCAGTCCATGTGCCATCACGGTTCGAAAGTATGATGACTGGAGAGCGTCCAGGCTTCGGAAAGCCGGAAATGGGCGGCGAAGTTGCACGTGTCATAGACAGCGAAAAAACTCAGGGTGCTACTGGCGAAGAAACATCGCCGCCGCCGGTCTTGGCAACGCCAGAGGCGCGCAAGACCGCAGCCGCAATCTTTAAACTCACCTCAACGCCGGGGTCTCATATGGATGTGACAGACCCAACTTCGCACACGAAGATTGTGGCGGCAGTGAAGGAAAGCGCGGCTCAAAGCCCCGATCTCTTTGGAGAGGGCGGTTCACCGGAAGAAGCCGACATTAGGAAAGTTCTGACAACCATCGCAGAACATGCAGAGAGAGAGTCGATCTCAATTCCACGAGTAGTTGTTGTGCCAAAAGACGATGTGAGTTTCGGATACAACGACTTCGAACCCAAAGACCTCTCGCAAATCAGCTATACGCCCTTAGAAGAAAACATCATTGTTCAAGAGATACGAACTGGTAAGCGCCGACCGAAGATTGAAGCGAGTGCTGCGCTAAAAGAAACGCGTCCTGAAGACTATATTTTGCGGGCAATGCTGGATCATGGCGACATCGACTACGATGAACATGCGGAATTACTCCAAAAACTGACCAGTGCCGTCGTTGACCACCTCCGCAGTTATCTGCCGGATGATGACGCAGTAGAAAAGGTTGCGTATCAATTCGAGCGTCCTCTTGCAGGTAGATTGGTGGAGCAGATGCGTCAGCATCGTTGGAACTCCCCCACCGAATATGAAGCGCGTGTAACAAAAGGCACCGCCACCTTAAAACCGCTGGATTTCACTGCGCCGAGCGATGCTCCATTGCGCCCTTTCAGCTACAAGCCCGGTTCAAAGGAAGAACTCCTTCGGACGTTGTTCACCGGATTTAAACGTGCTCTGTATCCTATACAGAAGTTTCACTCAGACCCTGAACGGCAATTCGCTGAGGCTCTTGAGCATAGTGGTCAGATCATGAAGTGGATGAAGCCTGCGCGAAAACAAATGCAAATAGAATGGGGCGCTGGCCAATACTACGAGCCTGATTTTGTGGTTGAGACAGCCAATGAGAAGTGGTTGGTCGAGATCAAGATGCGAAAAGAAATGAGCGCTGAGGATGTCGTATCAAAAGCAGAGGCAGCAATGAAGTGGTGTGAGCATGCATCAACTCATGAATCTGCATTTGGCGGTAAGCCTTGGGTATATATGCTCGTTCCAGATGATGAGGTAGCAGGAGCCACGCCCGAAAAATTGCGCCAGACTCACGCGAGGAAGGTCGCCAAGAGCGAGATGACTGCTGCTCAATAGGTGGCGGCAGTCAAGGATGCTTTTTGCGCAATGCGGGCAACTCTGTATTCCGTATGAATGTCCAAGTTTCGCACAAACGGAAATTAATCAATCAAAGAAAGACCAGTCAACTGAAGCTGTTATTGGGATCGATGCTTCAGACGGCTTATGGCCCGACTGACCGTTACAGATTGGAAAGCACCCGTAATTCTTGAGGAAATCGCTTAAGAAAAAATTTTCAATATCAAAAAGGTTATCGTTGCCGTAGTTGCTCAATACTTGGGCGGAATAGTACGTGAACTTTACGTTCTGCGACGTCGCATAGTTGCTAATGCCAGCATTCCCAGATTGACCTGACAAATGGCCTCCAAGCCTCTTAAATAAGCTGTTTTGCTTCGACTCGCTCATACCAATGTAAATGAGCTTTGAAGCAGAGAATGGGTACGCGATCTGACTGTCAGTCAGGTAAATGAAGTAAATACCAGAAACTCCACGAACAAACTTGATTTCTTGCTCGCTCAAGTTGTAGGTTTGTGTAAATAAAATGCGCATTTTTTGATAATAAACAAGGGGATAGGGCTTGACCACCAAAAACATAAAAACTGCCACTGACGTCATTGCCGAGTTCCTCGACAGCCAGTGTAAGGACGAATCCCTCGACGCAGGCACCGTGGCCGCTGTCAGCACTCTTCGGAAGGACGATGATCTTAGCAAGGTTAAGCTGCTGCGAAAGCTTGAAGAGGCGCGCAAGGCAGCGCTCAAGCCTGATGCGGTCAACGCAGTGGAGGCCGGTAATGACTAAAATTCGGAAGATCACGGTTTCTCGCTTTCGCGGCGCGCGCTTCGTGCTCCCTCTCGATTTTTCGAAGAGTACGAAGAGTGTTGCCATCTTCGGTGAGAACGCATCGGGCAAGAGCACGATAACAGATGCCCTTGAGTGGTTCATTCATGACCGTGTGGACCACTTATGGCGGGAGGACTGCAAACAGGACTCGCTGCGCAATGTGTTAGCCGACGACAAGCCCAGCAGCGTCGAACTGGTTTTTGATGGCACTGACCGCAACGGGAACAAGGCGCTCTCGGAGGCGCTGAAGACGTCAGCCACCTTTGCCAATGAACATGTGGCGCAGCTTGTTTCCGACTTGAAAAGTGACAATATCATTCTCAGACACGCCGATATTATTAACTTTCTGGATAAAACAAAGGGCGGGAAACGTGAGGCCATTGCTGACATTATTGGCTATAGCGAAATTACGAAATTTAGAAACGTCATTCTGCAGACGAAGAACCAGCTTGAAAAAGAAACAGAATATACGACGGCAAAACAGCAGATTCAGCGCCTGCAATCAGGAATGATTTCGGAAGTAGGGCAAGTTGTTCCCAACAAACAAGAATTCTACAGCGTGGCCGCAAAGGTCATGAAGCCATTTGCCCTCAAGACACTTGTCACTGACGAAGATTCCTACACTGAAGCACTGGAAGAGCTGCGGGGACAAGGCAGTAGCGAAGAAAAGATACGCCTGGCAGAAAGGCTTGCGCATCTTGAGAAAGTTTGCGGCGATCTTATCGCCGACATTGATCAGCTTTCAGATGATGCCACGGCATTTACAGATATTTACAACGCCCTCGCTAAGGAGAGCGAGAACGTTAATAAGCTGCGGCTCAGCGACTTTCTAACGCGCGGCAAGGCAGTCCTGGATGACAAGGTCTTTACTGATCCGCAATGCCCGTTTTGTCTGGAGCCATATGAGCTTGCCCAACTCCAGAATGAGGTTGGCAAGCGCTTAGAAGCGTTAGAGGCCTTGCAAAAGCAGCTCGACGAAGCAGGCACGCTCAAGGATGCACTTGCCGAGGCCGTCACCAACGCAGGCGTCAAGACGAAAACCATCATAGAGACCTATTCCGATCTGGAGGATTTCTCATCGCTAATCGAGACTGCGAAGTCTGCGCGCCTCAACCTGCGCGACTATCTGAAAGCGCTGAAATCCGCCTTTGAGGACAAGAAAGTTTTTGAGGTCTCCGCTGATTTCGATGCCGATCTCAAGGCGTTGCGTTCGGAATCTGAAAAGGCCGCGAAGCAAGCCAACGAGGCTGCCAAGAAGCTGCAGCTCACGGAGCTGGAGAAGAAGGTCGCGGACGCATCGACCAAGCTCAAAATGGTCAGCGAGCTAGTGAATGATTTCGAGACTTATCAAAACATAAAGGATGCTTACGAAGTTCAAATCATCACGCTCTCGTCGATGCTGGAAGCCTTTGTCAAGGTTCAGAACAGCACGCTTCAAGCCGTTCTGGACACCATCAGCTCTGATGTTGGTGATTTCTACAAGGCGCTTCATCCCAAGGAGAGCGTGGATAAGGTTCGTCTGACAATGGTTGGCGATGAAGGTGTCGAATTTCAATATGCTTTCCACGGTAAGCCAACACAGCCGCCACGGAAGTACCTGAGCGAAAGCCATCTCAACAGCCTTGGTGTGGTACTGTTTCTTGCCAATGCCCGCATCTTCAACAAGCACGCCAAATTCCTTGTTCTTGATGACATCGTCACAAGTTTCGATACATCACATCGCCGCAGGCTCCTGCGACTGTTAAGGGATGAGTTTTCAGATTGGCAAATCATCATCCTGACACACGAGAATGTTTGGTTCGACATCATTAAAAGTGAAATGGGACAGCATGGCTGGATTTTTCATGAGGTCCAGTCTGATGGTGCCAATGGCATTGTTCTCGAAAATAGCCCCGCAACTCTAAAAGAGATCATCGAACAAAAGAAGGGCAAAGAAGACGTCACCAACGACCTACGCAAACTTCTAGAGTTAGTACTCAAGAACATCTGCCAGTCACTTGAGGTCAAAGTTGCCTTCCGCTTTAATGAGTTCAACGAAAAGCGCATGTCCGGCGAATTGATCAGTGCACTGCGTTCTACATTGACCACCAAGTCTCCTGATCTTTTGAATACAAAAATCTTCTCTGATCTGGCGGGCTCGGCCCTCATTGCTAATCTGGTCTCTCACGATAATGCTGACAAGATCGTTGGCGGAGACATTGATGTTTTGCTTGAAGATATCGAGAAGCTTGTCGCGCTTTTTGTGTGTGAGCATTGCAGCCGTCATATCCGTGCAGATGTAGATGTACCCGGTGAGAAGGTCATTTCCTGCAAGTGCGGCAAGTCAAAGATTCCTTGGAAATCTTAATCACACGCACCCTCCGTGCCGGGCTGTCGTGAACCGAGCCTGCCTTCGCCAGTCTCGGCCAAGCGGCTTCCATCCCTTGCGCAATCTATTTCTAGCCATGAACGGCCCCCCTGCGCGTCAGAAGCTAACCCGATATCGCTGCACCCGGACTGTTTGTGAGGGCGGAGCACTTCGGATTCAAAATAGCTCATTCTAACCATCTTAGCGCACACGCCCACCGGTGCGTGTCAGCCTCAAAGCAGGTGTGGGTCCGCGATGTGGCCTTCCAGGGCGTCAAAATTATCGGGTTTCCCATAGCCGCTTTCCCGCTTGCTCCAGGCCCATGCTGCTTGAACTGCGCACAAAAGAGCATCTAGATGGTCGGCTCCAGGATCATCACAAATGCCCTCTGGCGCATCGACTGCAAATCCATAGCGCGTGATCGCGTCATTTTTCAGGCGATGGAAAAGCTCACGGCGGGCTTCGAATTTTTCATCTGTCTGTTTGCGCTTAGTGTCGCTCTTGTAGCTTCTGCGGTTGATAAGGGACCGCGCCAGAATGCCAGGATAAGCTTCGACAACGATCCGCAATGGATCGCCCTTCTGCATGTGGGGAATTGTGACACCAGAGCCAAGCAAACGCGGCGCTCCTTCGAAGAACATCAATGCGACAGGAACACCGTAAAGCTTTTGGGGGCTAATTGAGCTTGCCAATTTGTCAGTTGCCCGTCTGTGCTCTTTGTTGCCAATGGCCCGTAGCTTCTTGTAGTTCAAAAGAACATCCCGGAATTCGCTGCGTTCCAGTGAGCCGACGTGGGCGACATAGTCTGCCCAAGATAGCGGCCAGCCTATGTTTTTCACAAATTCACGCGACTGGCCGAATGGAAAATCAATCCCCGCTATCCAAGGTCCGTTGCGCTGAAGACCAGCTTCGAACATCTCAAAATCGGTCCATTCTTCTAAAGTATCGGCGGATAGTATTTTGCCGTCGAAAGAACAATGCAAAGCGGTGATCGGCTTTCGAGAAGAGGGGACGCTCGTAAAATCAATTCCTATAACGTGCATCGTACTATTCTTGCTTTATTAACAGGGCATTATGATCACGATGCTCATGCAACGAAAGCGCCTTCAGTGCGTCTTGGCGGCTTTTTCTGGTGTGGTCATCGTCGACGACGTGCTGATGAAGGCGCAGCTTCCTTAAATGGTCTTCACCGAGAGTGTGGTGTTGAGCCCCCGCAATTACTAATGCCAGGTACCAGTCAAAAGGTTTGAGTTGCATATTGGTGAGGCTGGCAATGTAAGTCGTCGCAGTGACCTGTTCAGAACCTTGACTTAATTGAACTGAGAGGTTTTCCATACGATCGTAGCCTGAACCGGCACCCTCAGCACGGTCCAACGCGTTCAGCTCACTTTTTTTGATTTCGAAGAGCGCCCCAGGAGTTGCAAAGTCGTTGCCTGGAACCAAAGTCGCCTTGCCTGACCCATCCTTGCTGAGCTTGGAAAATTCAAGGTCAAACTCGTGCGTCGTAGCGACACCGATCAGCTGAGCGCTTGGGCAGCGAGCGACCAGACGGGCTGGCAACATATTTGATCCATAGGCAAAATATAGAAAACTCATGTAACCCCAGTTCTTGGTTTGAATATAGAAGTTTTATAGGGCATTTCCTCTCGTTTAGTCATTAAAAAATAACGATTTTATCTTACGGCCTGCACATTTCGCTGCTCTGAAGAATGTACGCATATCAGTGCTCTGACACCCGTTCGGGCATTTTGCACACCCTTGCGGGCCGGGCTTTCGCGCGCCGAGCCTGTAGTCTCGGCCCTTGGGGCATCAATCCCTTGCGCAGGCGGACAGCAGCGCTGCCCTTGAGGCAGGGCGCGGGCGCTTTGGCCGCCCGCGCGATTACCTTTTCTTTGATTGGGGGCTGACACCCCATCAACCATCAAGACCAAGCCCTGCGCTATGGCTGCGGGCGAAGGACATGGGCCGTGGCTCGCTGATCGCTGCGCCCGCACCACTCCCATGTCCTTCGGTCTGGACGGTCTCCCCCCTCTCTTCGCCAGAGGGGCAGATCGGTTGCATGCGCAACCGATAGCAGGAGAAAAGGAAATGAAGACAGATGTTTATCAGAAAGTAACAGACAAGATCATCGCTGATCTGGAGCAAGGCGAACTGAGCTGGCTCAAGCCGTGGAGCGCTGGCAATCTGGAAGGCAAGATCACCAAGCCGCTACGGCATAACGGCCTTCCCTATAACGGGATCAATATCCTGATGCTGTGGGGCGCGAGCGTCGAGGCTGGTTATCTCTCCCCGTACTGGATGACATTCCGCCAAGCCAAGGAGCTGGGCGCGCATGTGAAGAAGGGCGAGCGCGGCAATCTGGTCGTGTACGCAAACACCATCACCAAGACGGAAGAGCAGGACGACGGCAGCGAGGAAGAGCGCAAAATTCCTTTCATGAAAGGCTATAGCGTTTTCAACGTCGAGCAGATCGAGGGTTTGCCGGAGCAATACTATGCGAAGCCCGAGCCGGTCATTGATCCGGCCTTGCGGATCGAGCATGCGGATGGGTTCTTTGCCGCCACGCGCGCCGACATTCGCCACGGCGGGAACAGCGCCCATTACAGCGGCGGCAGTGATCATGTGCAGATGCCAGCATTCGAGACATTCCGTAGCCCCGAGGCATACTATGCGACCCTTGCCCATGAGCTCACACACTGGACAAAGCACAAGAGTCGTCTTGATCGTGATCTAGGGCGCAAGCGCTGGGGCGATGAAGGCTATGCCCGCGAGGAACTTGTTGCAGAACTTGGCGCAGCATTTCTTTGCGCCGATCTTGAGCTGACACCAGAGCCGCGCAGCGATCATGCCGCCTACATCCAAAGCTGGCTCAAGGTCTTGAAGGAAGACAAGCGCGCGATTTTTGCCGCCGCCGCGCATGCGCAACGCGCCGCAGATTTCCTGCATGGTCTTCAGCCCTTGATCGAGGACGAGCAACCCCGAGCAGAGGAAGGAGTCGCCGCGTAAGCGGCGGCTCCCCGCATGAGGGAGGCAAAAGACATGGAGCAGCACAACATCACATGGCGCGGCATCGCGTTGGAGATCACCTTCACGCCGGAGAAATTCGGCTTGGTGGATCACATCGAGATCATGAGCGAAGGCCGCGCGCCGCTGCCCGTCACCGAGACAGGTTACCGCTCGCACTTCATACCAGCCGGAACTGTGGCCGCGCATGACGGCGCGACTGCGTTCGTGACAGCATGGCTGGAGCATGAAGCGGTGCGCACCGGCTGGAGTGGCGCGCAGTTATCGCTTTTCTAGAGAGGCCAAAATTTCCGCGCCCGCTCGGGCGGGCGCGGGGAGAAAAGGAGCCCCGTCATGGTGACGGGGCGCACGGTTGTGGTGCTGGCGGCGCTTGGCGCTTGCGCAGCACACTCTCAACGCTGGCCAGAGCGGCGTGCAGGTTGCCGCGCTCGCGTTCTTGCAGATCGGCGTTGCCGAGAGATTGGCGCAGCGTCTCGCGAAGATGTTCGAGTGCATGGGTGGGCAGCCCGTGCAACGCATGATGATTGAAGATCGGTGACATTATGGCCTCCATTTCCGTTGAGACCCGGACAATCCAGGTCTTTCTGGGGACAGAAGGAGGCGCAGTTGGGGGATCGGAAGCACCATTTTCGGGCGCAACGAAGTGAAGCAGGGCACGGCGGAGACTGCCCTTGTTCCGGCGGCATCCCTGACTGTGCCAAACGGATTTGCCCAATAGAGCTGATTGAACGTGCTGAGTGGAAATCTGGAGGTCGATCTGGTGCCGGTGATGATCATCATGCTTGCGCGGCGCTAACCATGCGCTCTCGCTTTGCTCCGGGATTGGTGCGTTTGAAGAGGCCTTATTCCTGAGCGAAGGCGGCCAGCCATCAATATCCTGCCCGCGCCAGTTCGCTTTGCTCACCCGTGTTGGAAATGACGCCTGCCCTTGAGCCTTCGATCCATCGGAACGGCGCAACGCGCCAACCCCAAACCAAGGAGATCAAGACATGGCACGCAACACACAAAAGCAGACCACCACCTTCCAGCCGAGCGCCCCCGAGTTTCTGGCATGGCACGTCACGCAGCGCGGCGAGAAATCCTTCTGGAACAAGGTCGGTGCCGCCTGGCGGCACAAGGACGGCTACGGCTTCACCCTTCAGCTTGAAGTCATGCCGATCAATGGCCGCATTGTTCTGCGCCACCCGATAGAAGACCCAGCATCACCGGCTCAGGTGAAGGAGGAGGGCGCGTAAGCGTCCTTCTTCTTCTTTACGCAGAAATGATCTACTTTAATATATCGATACAGCGGTGCGATCTATCAAAGTAGATCGCACCTTGCGCTTTCACGGTAGCTATGATATGCTTTAATATATAATAGTGAACCAGTGATGCATTAAGGTATATCAGGAAAATGACCTACGCTAGCGAACACATAGCCGTAGCTTTGCGAGAGGCTAGAGAGAACAAGGGGTTAAGCCAAAGAGAGCTGAGCAAGCGATCAGGTGTCCCCCAGTCGCACATCTCTAAGATCGAGAGCAACAACGTTGATCTTCGTCTCTCCAGTCTCGCATCGCTTGCTCATGCGCTTGATCTGGAACTTGCGCTGATCCCGCGCAAAGCAGCCCCAGCGGTGCGGTCAATCACACGCAGCACCACCCTCCAGTCTGATCGCGGCAATGCCGATGCACTGCGCGAGTTGGTCCGCGCCCAAAGAGCCCTTGCCGCACTTCCGGCCGCTATGCACGACAGCGGCGCAGCGCAGACCTTGCAAAAAAACTTGTCCGAAATGAACAACTTCCGAAATGTAATCCAGGAGTCAGACGCTCTCCGGCAAATGCGGATTGCGATTGAGACCGTAAGCAACTCAGATGGCATGAAACGGCTTCAGGAAATCGCCAAGGACGCTCAACGCATAAGAAACATGCTGGCGCACAGCATTGGGCAAATCAGCAACGAGACTGCGCGCAGCAAACCAGCGTACCGATTGGACGAGGAGGACAGCGATGGCTGATGTGTCGGTTTTAAACGTCGAACTTTACGGCAAGCCCATCGGAACGCTTACTAGGGTCTCCGGTGATCGCAGTCTTTTTGCGTTCAACGAAGATTATATCAATGACCCTGATCGCCCCACACTCGGCCTATCTTTCAAGGACGAGTTCGGCGAACTGCGAACGGACTTCCGTCCTGTTCAAAAAAAGATCATGCCCTTCTTCTCGAACCTGCTGCCCGAAGGCCACCTTAGAAAGTATCTTGCCGAGCAAGCGGGAGTGAACATCGAGCGAGAGTTTTTTCTACTGTGGGCACTCGGTCAGGACTTGCCGGGCGCGATCACTGTGCGCCCCGCCGATGGTGAAGCATGGCCACCCGAGGCTGCAGATGCTACCAGCGAAGATCAGGCCGAGACGAAGAAGAATATGCTGCGCTTTTCACTTGCAGGCGTTCAGCTGAAATTCTCCGCAATCGAAAGTGCCAGCGGTGGCCTGACTATTCCTGCGTCGGGCGTTGGTGGCGACTGGATCGTAAAGCTACCATCTCGCGAATATGCTGGCGTTCCAGAAAACGAGTTCTCCATGATGAGCTTGGCCCGTATGCTTGGCATGGACGTGCCAAAAATTGACCTGGTTCATATCGACTCTATCGCAGGCCTACCGGACGGAACCGACCGCTTCGGGACAAAGGTCTTTGTGATCGAGCGCTTTGACCGTTTGCCGGACGGCAATCGTGTACACATCGAAGACTTTGCCCAAGTCTTCGGCGTTTATAGCGAAGATAAGTACAAAAGAGCAAGCATGCGCAACATTGCCACTGTCATAGCTGCGGAAGGCTCAGAAGAAGATGTGCGGGAATTTTTTCGCCGCCTGACTTTCAACACGTTGATCAGCAACGGCGATATGCACTTAAAGAACTGGTCCCTCATCTATCCAGACAAGAAAAATGCTGCACTTGCTCCAGCATATGATTTTGTATCCACAGTGCCTTACATTCCCGGTGATAGCTTTGCTCTGAACTACAGCCGAGCTCGCGACTTTTCTGCGTATGATGAGGACGAAATTTCTCATCTTGCTGCGAAAGCAACGCTACCTGAAAAAATGGTTATCGATGTAGCACGAGAAACCGCCAGCGACTTTGCGGCGCTGTGGAAGCGTGAAAAAGATGCGTTGCCGATGCTTGATGACGTTAGAGCTGCGATTGACGCTCTGCTACCAACCCTACCATTGATGAAAGAGCGCAAATAGAAAGGTTGTTTTGTGAAGATATCTCCAAATTGCGAAGTGAAAATGTTATCTGAGTGTTCGCCAAATCAATTGGTGAGAATTTTGCGTACAGGCTTCGACGCAAAATTCGCCTTAGTTTGCGATGTGCCAATCCAAAATAAGCGCGGACTTGTTTCATTCGGTGAAGACGACGCCGTGTTCGAAATGTTTGAGGATGCAGATACAATCTCAGTTCTGGCATATGGCGGCGAGCTGGTTTGGGAGCTTGACCAGGAAGGTCCCTTTGAGCCGCCAATACGCGAGATTTTTAGCAAGACAGGATGTTTCTTTGTTACCAATGGCGGTGCATATCTCAGTTTGCAGCGCGCCCACGCCCAACGTAAGAACCCGGCGCTACTTAACATAGAAAAGGGTTGTGTAGAGCCATATCGTGAACTCACGCAAGGAGTTGCGATATTTGGTTCTTGGAAGCTGTTTCTCGAAGAGCCAGAGCGTCCAATAGAAAGCAGAACGAAGATAACCGAGTTCTGTGTGAAAGCAGGTGGCTGATGTCGAAAGTATTCTTTTCCTACTCTCATGCAGATGAAGAATTGGCTGACATGCTACAAAAGCATCTAGCTGCAATGAAAAACAATGGCTTGATTACGACGTGGCATGACCGATGTATTCGGGCAGGTGATGAGTTCGGTCACGAGATAGACAAAAACCTCAACGATGCAGACGTTATCTTGTTGCTGATTAGTTCTGACTTTATTGCGTCTCGGTATTGCTATGAAATTGAGATGGCGAGAGCTATTGAGCGCCATGAAGCAAAGGAGGCTCGGGTTATTCCTGTGATTCTGAGGCCTTGCGATTGGCATGATACACCATTTGGCAAGCTCCTCGCTGCGCCGCGAGATGGAAAGCCGATACGTAAATGGCCAGACCTTGATGAGGCTTTTCTGGATGTCGTCAATGCGATCAAGGCAAGTATTAAGAAGCCAGATGTGGAAACTATTACGCGCCCGGTAACTGAGAAAATGACAAGTGTTAATATGGTAGTGGATAGGCCCAGGTCTGCCAACCTTCGGGTGAAGAAGTCATTTACTCAGGCGGACAAGGATCATTTTTTGGATGATGCTTTTGACTTGATGAAGCGTTATTTCGAAAACTCGCTAAATGAGCTTACAGATCGCTATTCTGAGCTTTCTTCTCGCTTCCGCCTTATCGACTCTAACCGGTTCACCGCTGTAATTTATCGCAATGGAGAAGATATTGCCCGCTGCAAAATTGTGCTTGGGGGAATGTTCGGAAAAACTATTACGTACTCTGCGAACGATCAGGCAAGTGACAACAGTTGCAATGAAAGTCTGAGCATAGATGCTGATGATCAACACATTTACTTGTCTGCAATGGGAATACCGTTTGGCGGCAATGTTACTGACAAGAAACTGACCGCGGAAGGTGCGGCTGAATATTACTGGTCAATCTTGATGCAGCCACTGCAATAAAAAACCTTATGAGCCGGGTCATTTGTGCGGCGATGCCGCATATCTTCATTTATTCGCTGACCGCGAGCCGCGTTACACGCTGGTCAAAGCCGCGCCTGACGGATTCGAACAAGCCCATCGGGAAACCGGTGGGCATTTCAGCCAAGGCCTTCGCAAAGGCCTTTTCGGATTCTGCTTCGATGTCTTTGAAAATCTGACCAATTTGCTCGCGCGAAAAACCTGCTGCTAGGCCTGTTTCCATGAAGTGGCGACCGAGAATGTCAGAAACCTTATAGTGGCGACTTTTGCCAATCCGCATAGCGAGCTTCATTTCCTTGCTCTGAAGCTGACCAGCATCAAGCGTCGGCTGCACAGTAAGGACATCATACAGCGGGGTCATGGTAAAACGCCCACCAGGTGTCAGAGCGATACTGAAATTCTTTGCATGACCATCCGTCGCGCCAATCAACCAGAACAGGACGTTGGCTTTGAAGAAATTGGCGCGGTCGCGAAGCGGCTCATCGCTTCCTTGGAGCAGATCGCAGATTTCAACGATGCCAGGACCGCCCTCATTCTGATATTTGCGCGTCGGCGGAATGGACAATGCCTGACAGCAATCCTCCTGGGGCAGGCGGATCAGTCTTCCGTCGCGGGCGCGCAGGCGATCAAAGCGCTCGATGACCAGCACCTTCGTATCTGCAAACGTCGCAATCTCGGTTTGAGCGACTGGAAGGCCGAACGCTGCCATCAGGCGCAGACAGAAATGCTCGTTTTCAATGCTATCGGTCAGGTCCATGCCGTTGGGCAGTTTTCCAATCGCAGGCTTGAAGATATGTGTCGTCGCCGTGGTGCCTGTAGGCTCAATCCATTTGCCCTCGTGATAGAGCAGCGCAGTCTTTTCCTGCGCACCGGCAACCGAAATCCGGAAGTCGGACTCACGGCGGATACCAAGCGGGGTGCGCTTGAGGTCTTTGAGCATGGCCGCGATCTGCTCGTCACTCAAAGGCTCGCCGGTCAGTTCGTCGGACGCTTCTGGCTCTTCACCTTCTGGCAAGAATTGCAAAGCGCCTACGCAGTCCCGGCCAATCTTTGCAAGTAGACTATAAGCATCCAGACCATCTGCGCCTATGCGCTCAGCCACGCGTCTGCGGATATCATCATTGTCGGGTAGCAGATTGTCGAAGACGGCGATGACCGGCGGTCCCACATAGCGCTCTGACCTTAATGGTAGCGAGCGTGAGACGGGCAGGGTGTTTTCCCAAGCCAACCATTCCGGGGCATAGGTGAAGGCAAACGCCCCGTCTGGTTCACGGAAGAACTGTCCGACCTTTCGGCGGTTCATGAAAACATCAAGCGGCGCGTATGTTCGCTTGCGCCCCATCAGAAAATATCCTCAAGGTCGCCGGGCTTCATCTTGCTGCGCGGGACGATCTGAATTTCTAGGTCAAGTGCCGCGAGCAGGTCGAATATCGTATCCAGCTTAGCACCGCTTGCGCTGGTCTCGATGGTCGAGATGGTTCGCTGCCAGATGCCTGAGCGGCTGGCAAGTTCGGCCTGCGTAAGTTTCTTGGCTTTACGAGCGTTGCGCAGTGCGTTGCCAACGTCCTTTGGGCTTCGGGCGATTTGATCCATGGTGACGATCCTTTCATTGTCATTATGATCTATGGATCATTAAATGTCAATATGTCGTAGGGATCATATTTTCCAATTATGATGTAAAGAACATAAATCTCGATTATGATCTATGCATCATATACTGTTGGATCACATCTCTCGCGGCTTCAGCGTCACGAGCCAATCCGAAATCTTCGGATCGCCCGTGACACTGTCAATGTATCCATCTACCGGCGAATAGAACTCCGCAGCGGTCAGGTTGCCTTCCACTACGAACAAGCGATCTCCTTCCTTAACCCGGTCTCCGACCTTCAGTGACTGGAAATGCAGAAGGTCGCCTAGCGCAACCTGCGCCTCAGGGCTTAGGCCGACCTCCACAAGCCCCCCGCGCTCGCGCACCCGCTCGCCCGTTCCGGTGATGTAAACATGCTCTTTCATAGCGGTGAAGCCTCCGGCTTTCTGACTGCGCTTGGTTTGCATTCCGGCGCTGAGCTACCTTTGCGATGCATCGCATGGGCGGTGCGGATGGCAATCCTAACCGTATCCTCGGCGCTTAGCTTGAAATGCTGCCGCAGTTCATCGAGCTGTAAGGCATGTGCCTCGTCGAGATTGATCAT
Organism: Roseovarius nubinhibens ISM; assembly: GCF_000152625.1. Lineage (GTDB taxonomy): Bacteria > Pseudomonadota > Alphaproteobacteria > Rhodobacterales > Rhodobacteraceae > Roseovarius > Roseovarius nubinhibens. The sequence goes on from NZ_CH724156.1 coordinate 1,583,484, forward strand.
TAATGTATGTCGCATGGCGACCTCCTTTCGTTAATTGGGTTCATAATCAGGGCCGCGATCCCGAGTTCTTCGACGATTAATGCTGCGCTCTTGCGTCTGATCTTTCTTGATCGCGGATTCTGGCACGCGTCCCATAGCCATTGCCTTAGCGACATCCGCAGCCAGCAAGGTGAGTGTATTTCCCTGCTGACGACGCACGTGCATGACCATTTGCTGCACCCGTCGCCGCTCGTTGATCTGCTTGCGGATGATCTGTTGTCGCTCGGCCAAATCACGCGTTTTGGCCTTCTCGATCTCGGCTTCGTTCATAGCCCTGATTTTCTTGTTCTTGCCGCTGATCCATCCCCACAGACCGCGAATACCGCGAGGGGTGCGCGCTGCCCTGGCCCGTTCTTCGGATTGCCAGCGCAACGCTTGCGACTGACGCAAGCTTTCGCGCTCGCTCCTCTGCCGCTGGATCATCTGTTCGGTCTTGAAGGTGAGCGACAGACGCGTCTTCTTGGCCTGTGCCTCCGCGTCCTTCGCCCACTCTTGAATTTTTGGTGTGAGCTGAGCGCCGATATGGGCCTTGGTCTCATCGACGGATCGCAGGAACTTTGTGTTCCCTAGCCGCACGGCCAGTTCTTTCTTTTTCACGCCGATAGCGCGCGAGAGTGAATAAATCTCTCCTCGCCAATCTAGAGCGACATAGCTGCGCCTATCGCCGTGGGCGAGCCAGAATCCCTTCTCCCGCAGTGCAGCCTCAAAGCTCTCGCATGTGTCGGAAACATTCCAACATTCGCGCAGCAAAGTCTTAGTCACTTTGGGATCGAGTCCGGTGCGCTTGGCTTGTTGCCATTCACTAAGTGAAAAACTGAGAGGATCGCGTCTGCGTTGGTCTTGGAGGCCGTCTGGCAACGGCCAGCCGTTCTCCAAGAAAAGTTGCTTGGAGAAATCAGTAAGGCGGCGTTTGTAGAAGTCGATCTTGATCGCCTTCATCTCTTGGCCGTCGATACGTGACCAAACAGCATGAGCATGCCGCCGCCCTTCCTTCTCATGAAAGACAATCGCTCTGGGTTGGCCGTTTAGCCCCAACTCGGCCTCGATCCGATCAATCGCCTTCTCGAACGTCTCTACAGCAACGTCAGCGTATTCAGGCGGGCTGAGGCTCAGGGAGAAAAGATGGTTGATGCACTTTGTGCCCATTGCGATAGCTTCGGCCTCGCGGAACGCGCCATTCAAATCTTCGGCGATGAAACCGCGCAGATCATGTAGCTCGACATGATCGTTGTCCCGCGTGTTCAAGAGATGTCGCGCAAGCTCTTTGGCATTGCCTCGTGTGTTTGCGTTCAGGATCATGATGGACCTCCATCTTTCCCGAACGCTTCGAGCAGTGTCGATCTCATGAGATGCACATCTGCGCAGGCTTGGCGCAGATCAGATTCAGTTTCAGGATGAACGGGTAGGGTGCCTGTGTTCACGGCGCGTGCCATCTGGTTGAGGTTAGACGAGAGCCGGGACTGCCCCAGGGCAGCCATCACTCTTCCCAACGCCTCATGGTCTTTGACCGGCTCTGTTCCACGCCGCCTAATCTTTGGCAGTTCGGTGCCGAACAGCACGGCCTTGATATAGGTGCCCAATGGCACGCCATTCGCTGCGGCTTCCAACTGCGCACGCTCTTCGAAGGTCAGTCTGAGCGAGAAGGGCGCTTCGCGCCTTGTCTGCTTTGCTCGCGTATTGAATTCGGTCTTCATGTCGGGTTCCTCTCGGACCCAGCATGACGGCGAAAACAACTCTTCTAAGAGATTGAAGTCTAACAACAATCTCTTATGAGGCGTAACGCCATGCCGAGAAATCTGGCGCGAAGATCAGCAAGTTAAGCTGGTTGCGCTTCCCCGCAACCAACTTATCCTGCGACCCCCGCAGGTTAAGTTCAGATCGCCCTCCCGCAACCAAAACACCGAAAAAGCCCCGCAAGCCGCGGGGCTTTCGGCGTTTGAGGGGGATAGGAAACGCTATCCAAAACCGCTCCGACATGCGCAAGAATTGCCGCAAGGCAATAATATCTTGCAAAAACGCACATCTCTCCCGAAGATAATTTCGCGCAGACCCTCATCCAAGAGGACGCGCGGGGGAATTGGGGAGGCAACACCATGAAAATCATCACCTTGGCCGCGGTCGCCTCCGTCTGTTCCTCGCGCTAACGCGAGAGAGCCGCCCAATCCGGCAACAGTCCCAAATGGCTCGCCCCCATCGCTGGACATGCGGGCCCGCATGCGACATCAATTGTGCCAAGGGTTTGGATAGAGGAGCTACGCCGTGTCGGACATCGTGGGAATTTCAGACGGTACCTTTGCCGTCATCGGCCTGATCTTTGGTCTGATCGACATGGGCGCGAACCATTGCCCGAACGAAGGCTGTCTCGCCCGCAACGAAGTGCCCGGCTATACCAGCGTCTCCATCGGTGAAACCTATTTCCAAGAGGCCCATCAAGGCGAAGAGCTCTATTTCCGTCGCGACACGAAGCTGGCCTTTGGCCCGTTTCAAAACATCTACGGCGCCTCAATCAGCAATGACGGTGAATTCTGGGTCGGTGCGGGCCACGCCTGGACCCAACCCTATTTCGACCGCCGCGCCTATATCCAGCTGCATGCCATGACCGGGCTCTATGCCAAGGGCGACGGCGTCGATCTTGGCGGGCCCATCGAATTCCGCTCCGGCATCGAGGTCGGCTATCAGGCCCGCAACGGGCTGCGCATGGGCCTGGGCTTTGACCACCGGTCGAACGCCGGGCTCTATAGCGACAACCCCGGTCTCGAAACCATCCATTTCCGGGTCTCGATTCCGACCCGCTAAGCCTCAGAGATATTTGCGGAATGTGGCCTCGGCCCGGGCCCAGACGCCCTGGTCGATCGCCCCCAGATCGCGCAGCACCGGCAAGAGCTGGCCGGCATAATCCTCCGAGCTTTCGCGCGGCAAGAGCGACGGCAGGTTGTCAATTGCCATGATGTCGAGGCTCGGCGCCTCGGCCACCCGCACCACCGGCGCGGACCAGCTTGTCGCCTCTGAGTAAAGAGGCACCGGGTTGTAATCGCTGTCCGGATCGCAAGCCACATCGCCGATCACCCGCAGCGCCCGCGCCGCAGCCGCCTCTTCGGGGCCGACGAAGACCGGCGTGCCGGGCCGGGCAAAGATCGCGTTGATGAAAATCCCATGCGCGAGGATCTCGGGAAAGGGCCCGCCATGCGCCGTCTCGGCCATGTCCCAGCGTGTCACCCCGATGCCCAACGCCTCGCACAAATCGGCCGCCCCGCTGCCGACCCGGCCGAGCGCCCCGATGACCAGCGCAGTGGGCAGATCGCCTGCCGCTTCCAGCGCCGCGCCCACATCCGACAAAAGTGCCGATTTATCCGTCCAGCCGGTAACCTCGGGGCAAATCCCACCACGCGCCTGCGCCGCATAGGCCAGTGCCGACACCGCCGCCCCGGCATAGCCCGCCCAATAGCCGAACGCCGCAACCCGGCGTCCCGTCTCATCCACCAGATACTCGAGATCATAGAGCGTCCCGCCCCCGGCCTTGAACCGGTCGAGAAGCGCCCGCCCCGAATGCTGGCCCTTATAGGCATGGCCAAACATGATATGGCGATGGGGCAGGGGCGTGCCATCCTCCGGCAACTCCTTGAGCCCAAAGATGATCGCCTCCTGCGGCGCCTCGGGCCAGCTGCCCTCCGCCGCAATCTCGCAGCCCGCCGCGCGATAGCCGTCGATTCCAATGGCCCGCGTCGCACTTTCCTCGACGGTGACGCGCATCCCCGCCGCGCGCAGCGCTGCCGCCCCCTCGGGCGTCAGGCCAACGCGGCATTCATTGGGGCGTTGCTCGGCCCGAACCCAGAGATGTGTCATCGCGCCAACCCTTTTGGAAGCTTAGAGAATATTGTCGTCATGGGTGGCCGCGACGCTCGCCAGTTCGCGCATCGCCTGCCGGAACGAGCCGATCTTGGGGAACTGGGTCACATCGACCCGATCCCCTTCGAGCCAATTGCAAATGGCGTAGAAATAGAAATCCGCCACGCAGAGTTCATCGCCAAAGAGATAGGGCCCGGTGATCACATTCTCTTCCATATAGCGCGCGCTCTCGGTCATCGTCTGCGGCACCTTGGCCGACATATCAGCGCGGCTTTCTTCCTTGTCGGCCCAGCGATGACCGCGCCGCTTATGGGCGTGGTTCACATGCATGGTCGAGGCGAGATAGAACATCACCTCCCGCATCCGCGCGGCCTTGAGCGGGTCTTCGGGGACAAGCCCCTTTTCGGGGGCCAGGGCCGCCAGATATTCGAGGATCGCGCCGGTCTCGGTGAGGATTTCCCCGCCCAGATCGAGCGCCGGCACCCGGCCCTTGGGATTGATCCTCTGATACTCGGGCGTCATCTGCGCCGATTGGGTGAAATCGAGCGCCACAAGCTCATGCTCGAGGCCGGTTTCGCGCAGACACATGACCGAGGCGGTGGCGATGGTGCCGGGGGCGTAATAGAGTTTCAGCATAGCAGACTATCCTTAGATAAAAGTGCGCGCCTCGCGGCGCTCGGGCTGATCGAGATGCGGCGTCGCGTTGAACCCGGCCAGCATCAGCCGACCGTGAATGAAACGCAAGTGATGGACCGAGCTGTTCATCGTGTGAAGCATCACATCCGCCATCGCGGCGGTGCCGAGCCCGAGCACATGGCGCAGCGCCATGCCGATCACCCCGCCCGAGGTCACCACGAGGCTGGTGCCGCCGCGCGACGCAAGCTCTTCGAGAAGATGGGTCACCCGCGCCTCGAAACTGCCAAAGCTCTCGGGAATCCCGGAGAGCTGATCTTCGGCCCAATAGGCCACCACCTGCGGCATATAGCGGGCGAACTCGGCGGCAGAATTCGGCGCGGGCAGGCCGAACTGCATCTCCACCGCCTGCGCCAGATCGAAATAGGTGAGCTCGTTGAGACGCGGATCGGTCCGCTCCGGCGCATAGCCCATCTCGCGCGCCGTCTCGACCTGCCGCGACAGCGTGCCGGTGACCACATGATCGAACCGCGCGCCCGTGTCCCGCAGATGCAGGCCAAGCCATTGCGCCTGCTGACGCCCCAGCTCCGAGAGCTGATCATAGCTCGCCTCGTCCTGCGCATGGGTATTGGCCTGCCCGTGGCGCACCAGAATGATATCGGCCATGCTGCCTGTCCTGCTCTTGCCCGTGTTTTTCGGCCCGACACTAGGCGCGAGAGGCCGGAATGACAATCCGACGGCACCGGGAAACGCCGTTGCCAATGGGAAACACGGGCGCGCCATATGGCGTAAAAATCTGCATAGATGTCGTGATTGGCCGACTCCGGAAAACAGCGCCGTGGTCTACACTCCCGTGAGCAAGGAGACCCAAGCATGTCCGACACCATCACCTTTACCCTCGACGGCGAACAAGTCACGGCCGAAAAAGGCATGACCATCTGGGAAGTGGCCAACGGGCGGGGTCTCGTCATTCCCCATCTGTGTCACAAGCCCGCGCCGGGCTATCGCCCCGATGGCAATTGCCGGGCCTGCATGGTCGAGATCGAAGGCGAACGGACCCTTGCCGCCTCCTGCATCCGCGAACCCGCCGATGGCATGGTGGTCAAGACCGACACCGCCCGCGCCGAAACCGCGCGCAAGATGGTGGTCGAAATGCTCGTCGCGGATCAGCCGCCGCGCGACGCCGCCCATGACAAATCGAGCCACCTCTGGGACATGGCCGAGATGCAGGGCGTGAGCCAAAGCCGCTTCCCCAAGCTCGAAGAGGGCCGCATCCCGCTGCTCGACGACAGCCATGTGGCGATGAGCGTCAATCTCGACGCCTGCATCCAATGCGGTCTCTGCGTCCGCGCCTGCCGCGAAGTGCAGGTCAATGACGTGATCGGCATGGCCGGTCGCGGCCATGACGCCTATCCGACCTTCGACATGGCCGACCCGATGGGCGCCTCGACCTGCGTCGCCTGCGGCGAATGCGTCCAGGCCTGCCCCACCGGCGCGCTGATGCCGTCCTCGGTGGTCAACGAGGCCCAGGTCGGCGACAGCGCCGATTACGACAGCGAAGTCGAAAGCGTCTGCGCCTTCTGCGGCGTCGGTTGCCAGATCTCGATCAAGGTCAAGGACAACCGCGTCAAATATGTCGAGGGCATCAACGGCCCCGCGAACGAAGGCCGGCTCTGCGTCAAGGGCCGCTTTGGCTATGACTATATCCACCACCAGCACCGCGTGACCAAGCCGCTGATCCGCCGCGACGACGCCCCGGAAAAGGGCCTCAACGTGAACCCGGACAATTGGCAGGAATTCTTCCGCGAAGCGAGCTGGGACGAGGCGCTCGATCTCGCCGCCGATGGGCTCAAGGGCCGCGGCCGCGAAGTTGCCGGCTTTGGCTCGGCCAAATGCACCAATGAAGAGGCCTATCTCTTCCAGAAATTCATCCGTCAGGGCTTTGGTCACAACAACGTCGACCATTGCACCCGGCTCTGCCACGCCTCGTCGGTCTTTGCGCTGATCGAAAACGTCGGCTCGGGCGGCGTGACCGCCACGTTCAACGAGATCGAAAACGCCGATGTCGCCATCGTCATCGGGGCCAACCCGATCGAAAACCACCCCGTTGCCGCCACCTATTTCAAGCAATTCACCAAGCGCGGCGGCAAGCTCATCGTGATGGATCCGCGCGGCGTCGGCCTGCGCCGCTTCGCGACCCATATGCTGCAATTCCGCCCCGGCGCGGATGTCGCCATGCTCAACGCGATCATGCACACGATCGTCGAGGAAGGCCTCTACGATCAGCAATATATCGACGCCTATACCGAGAACTGGGAGGCCGAAAAGGCCCATCTCAAGGATTTCGCGCCCGAGAAAATGGAAGACCTCTGCGGCATCCCCGCTGAGACCCTGCGCGCCGTGGCCCGCGATTTCGCCACCGCCAAATCCGGCATGATCTTCTGGGGCATGGGGGTGAGCCAGCACATCCACGGCACCGACAATTCGCGCTGCCTGATCAGCCTCGCGCTGATGTGCGGCCATGTCGGCCGCCCCGGCACAGGCCTGCACCCGCTGCGCGGTCAGAACAACGTCCAAGGCGCCTCGGACGCAGGCCTCATCCCGATGTTCCTCCCCGACTATCAAAGCGTGACCGACGACGGCGTCCGCTCGGCCTTCACCGAGGTCTGGAAATCCGAGGATTTCTCGAATGAAAAGGGCCTCACCGTCACCGAGATCATGGATGCGGTCCATGATGGCGACATCAAGGCCATGTATATCCTCGGCGAAAACCCGGCCATGTCCGACCCCGATGTCGAACACGCCCGCGACGCGCTGGCCAAGCTCGATCACCTCGTGGTGCAGGACATCTTCATCACCGAAACGGCCAACTATGCCGATGTGATCCTGCCCGCCTCGGCGCTTTACGAGAAAACCGGCACCGTCTCCAACACCAACCGTCAGGTGCAGATGGTCCGCCCCGCCGTGACGCCCCCGGGCGAGGCGCGCGAAGACTGGTGGATCGAGGTCGAACTGGCCAAGCGCTGCGGTCTCGACTGGCGCTACACCCATCCGCGCGAAGTCTTTGCCGAAATGGCGATCAACATGGCCTCGCTCAACAACATCACCTGGGAGCGTCTGGAAAAAACCGCCGTGACCTACCCGTCGCTGAGCCCCGAAGATCCGGGTCAGGCAGTGGTCTTCGGCGATGGCTTCCCGCGTCCCGAGGGCCGGGCCAAGTTCACCCCGGCGAGCGTCATCGCCCCCGATGACACGCCCGACGCCGAATTCCCGATGATCCTGACCACTGGCCGCCAGCTCGAACATTGGCACACCGGATCGATGACCCGCCGCGCCCGCGTGCTCGACGCGGTCGAGCCCGAGGCCAACTGCTCGCTGCACCCCTCGACCCTGCGCAAGCTCGGGATCGAACCGGGCGGCATGATCCGCCTGACCACCAAACGCGGCAGCATCGTCACCATGGCCCGCGCCGACCGCGCGGTGTCGCCCGATATGGTCTTCCTGCCCTTCGCCTATGTCGAGGCGGCGGCGAACATCCTGACCAACGCGGCCATCGACCCCTATGGCAAGATCCCCGAGTTCAAATTCTCGGCCGTGCGCGTCGAGCCGGTGAGCGAACAGGTCGCGGCGGAATAACCGCCGCATGATACCGGGGCGTGCCGGAGCTCATTTTCCGGCACGCTTCTCGACCCGCGCGCATTTTCGCGCTACCCTCTGGCAAAGTCCGCATCAGACGGACCCATGACCCGAGGCAACATGGCGAAACCGACCCGAGCCAAATCCCGATCGCGTGGCGCATCCCGCTCGCCCCGACTGACGCGCTTGCGCCGCTGGCTGCGGCGTTGGGTGCTGTGGTTCCTCCTCGTCTCGGTGCTGGTCACGAGCGGCGTGCTGATCGCCCATCGCTTCCTCGATCCGGGCGCCACGCTCTACATGAAACAGGAACGCCACCGCCTCGGCCACATCCGGCAGGACTGGGTGCCGATGTCCCGCATCGCGCCGGTCATGGCCCGCTCTGTCGTTGCCGCCGAGGATGCCAATTTCTGCACCCATTGGGGCTTTGACATGAAGGCCATCCGCCAGGTGGTCGAAAGCGGTCAGGCCCGCGGCGCCTCGACGCTAAGCCAGCAGACCGTCAAGAACGTCTATCTCTGGCATGGCCGCTCCTACCTGCGCAAAGCGCTCGAAGCGGTCATCACCCCGATGCTCGAAGCCGCCTGGCCGAAACGCCGCATCGTCGAGGTCTATCTCAACATCGCCGAATTCGATGAAGGCGTCTTTGGCGTCGAGGCCGCGGCTCAGCATTACTTTGGCGTGAGCGCCGCCAAGCTCAGCGCAACTCAGGCCGCCCGCCTCGCCGCCGTCCTTCCCGCCCCCAAGGACCGCTCGGCCCGCAACCCCACACCGCGCCTGCGCAAACGCGCCGCAAGCATCATGGACGGGGCGGCCACCATCCGCCGGGACGGCCGTGCCGCCTGTTTCGAGGATTGAATTGACCCGCATAAACAGGCATTGAGAACAAACACCTGACATCAAGAACAAGCGTCCCAAATGGCCAAGCTCTATCACGTTCCCCTGTCCCCCTTCTGTCGCAAGGTCCGTCTCAGCCTCGCGGAGAAAAAGATCGACTGCGAACTGGCCGAGGAACGCTATTGGGAGCCGAGCCCAGATTTCCTGCGCCGCAATCCGGCGGGCAAGGTGCCGATCCTGCGCATCGACGGCCGCACCCTGACCGAGAGTGCCGCGATCTGCGAATATCTCGAAGAGAAATACCCCGAACCCGCGCTCATGCCCAAGAGCGCCGAGGCCCGCCACGAGGTGCGCCGCATCGTCACCTGGTTCGATGACAAGTTTCACCACGAGGTGACCTCGAAACTGCTCTACGAGCGGGTCAACAAGAAGGTGATGGGCAAGGGCTTTCCCGACAGCTCAAACGTCAAGGCAGGCGCCAAGGCGATCAAGTTTCACCTCGACTATATGGCCTGGCTGCTCGATCACCGCCGCTGGCTGGCGGGCGATGTGATGACGCTGGCCGATTTCGCCGCCGCCGCGCATCTCTCCTCGCTCGATTATATCTCGGACGTGGATTGGAACCGCAGCGACACGGTCAAGGATTGGTACGCCAAGATCAAATCGCGCCCGGCCTTCCGCCGCATCCTCGCCGATCAGGTGCCGGGCTTTCCGCCCCCCGCCCATTACGCCAATCTCGATTTCTGAACGCAGGCCTACTGCGCGGTCTCGATATAGTCGCGAAGCCGCGCCTCCGCCCGCCGGGGCAGCCCCTCGGGCAGCGCCTCTGCCACAAGCGCGACGTCCCCCACCACGATGAGCATCACCATCCCCATGGCGAAATGCGGCGTGCATTTCACCCCATAGACCCCCGGCGCGCTCAGGGTCAGCGTGATCTCTTCATTGATCCCACCTTTGAACGGCATGGCCCCCTCGGGCAGCATGCCGTCGATGCTCGCCGCATTATGCCCCGACGAGGCCGCGACAAACCGCACGCTGTCGCCCGGCGCCATGCGCAGCACGGATGGCTCATAGACCATCGCACCGCTCTCATTGCGGTTGAGCATCCGAACCTCATGCACCTCGGCCCAGCCCAGCGCGGGCCAGAGCATCAGCACAAGACTTGTGATAAACCGCATGACCCCGGCCTCCTACCTATGCGCCATATGAAACCGGATCACCGGGCTGCCATCCGTCGGATCGGTGAGGAAATGCCCGCAGACCCCGAAATTCTGCCGCAACAGCCGGTCGGTGAGCACCTCCGACGGCGGGCCAATTTCGACCATCCGCCCGCCCTGCATCACGCAGAGCCGGTCACAAAACAGCGCCTGATTGAGATCATGCAGCGCGATCACCGAGGTCACCGGCAAGTCGCGCACCAGATGCAGAATATCGAGCTGATGCTGAATATCGAGATGGTTCGTCGGCTCATCGAGCAGCAGAACATCGGGCTCCTGCGCCAGCGCCCGGGCGATCTGCACCCTCTGCCGCTCGCCGCCCGACAGCGTATGCCAATGCCGCGCGTCAAACCCGACGAGATCGACGGCGCGCAGCGCCTCTGACACGATCCGGTCATCCTCGTCACCCCAGCGCCGCAGCGCCGACAGAAACGGCGTCCGGCCAAGCTCGACCGCATTGCGCACCCGAATGCGCTCGCCTGCTTCGGCATATTGCTCGACAAGGGCAAGGCTCTGCGCAATCTCGCGCCGCCGCATCCCGGCCATCGGCCGCCCCTTGAGCGTGACCTGACCCGCGCTCGGCTGGGTCAGCCCCGCCAGCATCCGCAACAGCGTCGATTTGCCCGACCCGTTCGGCCCGATCAGCCCGAGCATCTCGCCCGGCGCGGCGGCAAGGCTCACCCCTTCGACGATCTGCGTGCCCTTGACCGACCAACCGAGATTGTCACATGCCAGCGTCATGCCGCCCCCCTCCGCCCGATCAGGATGAGCGCAAAGACCGGCGCGCCGACCAGCGCGGTCACCACCCCGATGGGCAAAACCTGCCCGGGGATGATCACCCGCGAAATCACATCCGCCGCGATGAGAAACACCGCCCCCGCCAGCGCCGAGGCCGGGACAAGCTGCCCGTGCCGCGTACCAACGAGCATCCGCATCGCATGCGGGATCACCAGCCCGACAAAGCCGATCGAGCCAACGATCGACACGATCACCGCCGTCACCAGCGCCGCCACCCCGATAAGAACCACCTGCGCCCGCCGCACCGAAATGCCGAGCGACGCGGCGCTGTCCGCGCCAAAGGTAAACGCATCGAGCGTGCGCACATGCGCGAGACAAACCGCCACGCCAATGACCGTGGCCGGCACCACGCTCGTCACATCGATCCAGCGCACCCCGCTGAGGTTTCCCAAGAGCCAGAACATGATGCCCCGCGCCTGTTCCGCATTGGCCGATTTCGCGATGAGAAAGGCGGTGATCGCATTGAAAAGCTGCGAGCCCGCAATGCCCGCCAGCACGATCACCCCGGCCGCGCGAAGCCCGGTACCGCCGCCCGCCAGATGCGCCAGCGCCGCGACAAATCCAAACGCCATGAGCGCCCCGGTAAAGGCCCCCGCCGACATCGAGATCGCCCCGCCGCCGAGACCCACCACCGTCACCGCCACAGCGCCGGTCGAGGCCCCCGCCGAAATGCCCAGGAGATACGGATCGGCCAGCGCATTGCGCAGCAGCGCCTGCAACACCACCCCCGCCAGCGCCAGCCCCGCGCCACAGCACGCCGCCACCAAGGCCCGCGCCAGCCGGTAATTCCACACGATCCCCGTGTCGATCCGGTCCACCGCATAGCCCGCCCCAAAGAGCTTGTTGGCCAGCACCTTGAGCACCACGTCAAAAGGAATGCGCGTCTCGCCCAGCGCCGTGCCGAGCATCAGCGCGATCAGCAGCACGGGCAGCGCAAGCACCGCCCAATGCAAGGCCGACCGATGCCGGGGCATGGCGACGGCCTGGCTCATTGCAGATCGTAGCCCGCCAGCGCCTCGGCAATCGTGCCCAGCACATGAATGGCCCGCACCGTCGGGCTCATGGCATGGGCGTCGATGGTGATGATCCGGCCTTCCTTCACCGCCGTCATCTCGCGCGCCACCGGGTCGGTGGTCAGAAATTCACGCTTCTTCTCCACGTCATCGGCGGGAAACCGGCGGCGGTCCATCTCGGCGATCACGATAAAGGTCGGATCGGCCTTGGCCAGCGTCTCCCAGCCGACGGTCGGCCATTCCTCATCCGAGGTCACCACATTCTCGACCCCGAGCTTGTCCATCATATAGGCCGGCACGCCCTTCTGCCCCGCCACATAGGGATCGATGTCGAGATCCGCCGACGAGAACCAAAAGAGCCCCGACACCCCCTCGGGCAGGTCGAGCGCCTCCGCCTTGGCCACCGCCTCGGCCTCCGCCGCCTGCAGCTCGGCCACCAACTCGGCCCCGCGCGCCCCGACGTCATAGATCTCCGCCAGCTGCGCGATCCCCTTATAGAGCTGCTCTGTCGCGAACAGCTCGGACCGGGTGCCATCGCCGCCGACAAGGTTGTCCTTGCTCTCGCAATCGGTGGGCATCACATAGGTCGGCACGCCAACCTCATGGAACATCTCGCGCGTGCCCACGATGCCTTCCTGACCGATATGCCATTCATACATGACCGTCACCAGCTCGGGCCGCTTGTTGACGATGCTCTCGAAACTCGGATCATTGTCGGCCAGCCGCTCGATCCCGGCGTTCAGGCTCTCGAACTCCGGCAGCACCGGGTTGAACCAGACCGAAGTGCCCTGCACCGTCTCGCCCAGCCCGAGCAGATAGAGGATCTCGGTGGTCGATTGCCCCACCGTCACCGTGCGCGCCGGCGCCGCGTCAAAGCGCAGCTCGTGACCGCAATTCTCGATGGTAAGCGGATAGCGCGTCTCGGCCTCGGCCATCACCGCGCTGCCCATCCCAAGCGCCAGCACCCCGGGCGCAATCAAGTAGTTCTTCATAGCTAGACTCCTCGGTCTTGCCGGACACAGGAGGAGCAGGAAAGGGCATCTGCCGGTGGTCCCTGCCTGGTGCCGTGCACCGGGCCTCGAGACCACGCCAAACCCCCGCCCCGGGCCACCCCGCCCGGTTTCAGGTTATGCGTCGGCAGGTCTCCTGACTCACGGCTCATGGCGTCATCTTCCCTTCCCAGACCTCGGCCCAGTGGTTCTGAAGATGCAGCTCGCCGCCTACAGTTGCGGGGGCAGTTCCGGTTGACGCCCTGCTGGACGCCGCGGATTCCCTATTAGTTTCCATCGAAAACCGACGCCGCAGTGACACCCGATTTTTGCCCCCCCGTCAACCGCGATGACCGCAGGGGCCCGATATTCGCGCCGTGCCGCCACCGGCCCAACTGTGCGCCTGCGCGCCAAGCCGCATGGAATTTTGGGGAAATACCGAATCATGATAGGCTGATCTTATTTCGCACCTTCCCGCAGGAGGGCCCCATGACGTTCATTTCCCGGTTTCCCTGGACTGTTTTCCTTCTCCTCATCCTCTGGCTTCCGGGCTGCTTTCCCGGCGGGTTCTCCTATGAGCGACTGTCGCTGCAAGAGGCCCGCCCCGACCTGCCGACAAGCTGGCGCTACCCGCAGGTGACGCGCAGCGCCGAGCCCGATTTCGATCTGGACGATTTCGAACCCTATTTCGAGCTATCAAGCCTGCGCCGCACCGGCCGAGGCTATGAAATCCGCACCGGCAAATCCGTCGAAATCTCACCGCTGCGCTTCGAGACCTCGCCCAAGGCCCCCGGCGTGCTCGCCGCCGTGATCGAGAGCCAAGGCAAAAAGGACAAGACCACCGGCAAGCGTCAGACTTTCTACATGATCAACTTCATCGCGCCCCTGCGCGGCGATGACTACCGTTTGATCATTCTCAACAAACGGAGCCTGACGCTCTGGACCCCCAAAGAGGCACAGGCCATGGCCGCCCGCACCCATCTGTTGCAGCTCGATTTCGATGACGGCCAAGCCCCGGTCTTCCGCAATGATGCCGACCTCGAACAGGCGCTGATCGCGGCCCATTACCTACCGGCCAAACACAGCATCGCCTTCACCCTGACCGCGACGGCCCCGACCGGATCTGACAAGAAAAAGACCACCCCGACCCCGCGCCCGAGCAACAAGAGCTGGATCTTCAATTCCGCCACCGATCCGATTACCAAGAAATCGAACAACAGCATCATCATCCGCGCGACATCCGTCGAACCGCGCGCCAATCTCGCGATCAATTTCTTCTGCGACAAGGGTCAGCTCCGCGCCGTGCTGCACAATCCCGACATTTCCTTCCGCAACGACACCAGCACCACCAAGGTGGCGCTGTCGCTGGTCGAAATGCGCATCGACGACAAGGATGTGCACCGCTTAGTCTGGGAACGGGCGGCAGGCTACCGCGATCATCTCGTCGATCTCGGCGGGGCAGGGGGGCTCTATAAATTCGCGACCCTGCTCAATCCGCGGATGCAGAACGCCAATCACGACTGGTCCTCGGTCTGGTTCCTCAACAAGGTCGCCACTGCCCGTGACATCGTCATGCGCGTCACCGATGTTGGCGGCACCGCCTATGTCGCCCGGTTCGCCCCCTATCAACCTGTCGGCCCGGTGATCGACTTCCTGCCCGCCTGCCTGCGCCGCAGCTGAGCCTTGGGCTCGCGCCTCAATGCGTGCCGCGCGGCTTGACCACCGGATCGACAAACACCGTCTCATCCGCCTTGCCCGGATCGCCGAGCCGCGCCTCCAAGAGCCGCAGGATCTCGCGCACCGCCGCGTCGATCGGGTTGCGCACCGTGGTGAGGTCGAAACAGGTCCAGCGCGCCATGTCGATATCGTCAAACCCGATCACCGCCAGATCGCCGGGCACCGCCCGGCCGATCTCCCGCGCCGCCGACAGCGCCCCGATGGCCATCGCGTCATTGCCACAGATGAGCGCGTCAATCTCGCCCGCCTCCTGCAACAGCGCCCGCGCCGCCGCATGGCCGCCATCTACCGTGTAATCCCCCACGGCCTCGGCCACCGGCCGAAGACCCGCCGCCTCCAGCGCCGCCATCACCCCGGCCCGCCGTTCGCAGGAGGAATAGAGCTCGGGCGGCCCGCCCAGAAACCCGATGCGCCGCCGCCCGCCCGAGATGAGAAGCTCGGCGCCCATCCGCGCGCCCTGATCATTGCGGCAACAGACCGTATCGACCCCGGGCGCGCTCAGCGGTCGGCCCGAGGAAATCATCGGAATCCCATAGCGCGCGCATTGCTCGACGATCTCGCCCGATAGGCTGCCGCCGCGCAGGATCAGCGCATCGAGCGGATAGCGCAGCACCTCTTCGAGCGCCTGCGCCGCCCGCGCGCCATTGCCATCAATCAGCAGCGGCCATTTCTGGATCGCGTTGAGCGACCCGACAAGCTGGCTCACAAAGGCCGTGTCATAGGGGTTGCGCAGATCGCCCGCGAAAATCGCCACCAGATGCGAATTGCCGCCCTTGAGCCCCGCCGCCAGCGCATTGGGCTGATAGCCGATTTCCGCCGCAACAGAGAGGATTCTGCGCCGCTTTTCCGCGTCGAGATAGGCCCCTTTGGTAAAGGCCCGCGACACCGCCGAACGCGACACACCGGCCTGCTCGGCCACCGTCTGGGCGGTCACCCGCCGTGGCCTCTGGCCCAAACTCTTCTTTTCACCCGTCATAGCCAATCAGTCCGCTGTCCCCGGGGATTTTGTCAAGAAAGCAAAACACAAACCTGTGCTGACCAAGACCTGACGTCGGCCTGTACCCTCGTGGCGTCAGGTCAGGCCAGACCGTTCCTGACGATCTCCGCCTTCATCCAATGTGTCTCGCTCTGGACGTGGTTCGCGCGCACATACTTGCCAACCGCCACCGGCATCTGTGCCTCGGAGAAGGCCTGCACCGTGCGAACGACAAACCCCTCCTGGGTCGAGACATCCACCTGCGATACGAGCTCTTCGATGACAAGGTCTGAGAACCGACCCCGAAAGAGCACCGGAACGCTGTTAAGCCCCAACTCGTCAAATCGAGACTGCGTCTCGTCCCAGCCCTGAATTTCGTCGCCCAGAATCCACGCAAAGCCGAGGAAATACGACGGAAGCGCCTGATAGCCGATGGAATGGCGGGCAAACAGGTATTCTCCGAGGATCCGCTCATCCTCTCCGAGCCGGGGCGAAACACCAGCGGCAAACGCCTTTAGCCAATCTCGCGACGGGTGGTATCTTGCATCCGGGCTGCGCGGATGACAGCCCCCGGCAAAAATCGTGGTATTCTCGCCAGCCATCTTCTCCGTTACCAGGACCTCTGGCGCGTCCCGAAGCACCGAAAGATCGCTCATGATCTTGTCGTCAGCGGTGGCTCCGGGGGAAATCGGAAGATGAAAGGTTCGCCCGTACTTCTTTGACATAAAAGCGCCAATCCACCCAGTTAAACCCTATCCACATCATGCGTAACGCAGATCCCTTATCAGAACCAGATGCACCGCATTGCCATTGGGCGCGACCGAGGGTGGAAAGCTAGCTTTGCTCCCCCCCTAAGGCCGCCGCAACGTCCAGACTTGTTTGGTCGGCACTTGGGTTTTTCTCTTTGGTGGGAAATTCCTAAATCCTTCATCTCCCTGTCATGAAACGCCCGTATGTGAACACGTGTGCACACTCGCTGTACATCCTGTGTCCGGGCTGCCCGGCGCATCGAAATTTTCGTGGGGCTTTGGCCCCTTGGCCCGTTGGGTCGCTCAACGAACCGGAGCATAGAGATGAAAAACCTGTATATCGGCGCGGCCTCCACGGCCTTTGCCCTGATCGCCAACACCGCCGCCGCCGAGGTGGAAATCAGCTGGTGGCACGCCATGGGCGGCGCGCTGGGGGAAACCGTCAACCAGATCGCCGAGGACTTCAACGCCTCGCAAGACGAGTACAAGATCACCCCGGTCTTCAAAGGCACCTATGAAGAGGCCCTGACCGCCGGCATCGCCGCCTTCCGCGCCGGCGAACAGCCCAACGTGCTGCAGGTCTTCGACGCCGGCGCCGCCACCGTGATCGGGGCCCAGGGCGCGACCGTGCCGGTGCAGGATCTGCTCACCGACAATGGCGTCGCCTTCAATATCGAAGACTACATCTCGGGCGTGCGCTACTTCTACGCTGACGCCGATGGCAAGATGATCGGCATGCCGTTCAACTCCTCCTCGCCGGTGATGTATTTCAACGTCGACGCGCTGGAAAAGGCCGGTGTCGAGGCCCCCAAGACCTGGGAAGAGTTCCAGACCGTGACCGCCCCGGCGCTCAAGGACGCGGGCTATGTCGCGCTGTCGCAATCGCACCTGCCCTGGATCTTCACCGAGAATTTCCACAGCCGTCACAACCTGCCCTTCGCCACCAATGACAATGGCTACGCCGGCTCGGACGGCACCGAGATCCTCGTCAACAACGACGCGATCAAGGCCCATTTCACCGCCGTCACCGACTGGCAGGACAAGGGCTATTTCGAATGGTTCGGCACCGGCTGGGGCGACAACCAGACCCCGTTCGAAGAGGGCAAGGTCGCGATCTGGCTCGGCTCCTCGGGCTCTTTCGGCGGCCTCGCCAAGAAAGACCTGCCGTTCGAATTCTCCGCCACCTACCTGCCCTATTGGGAAGCGGTGACCAAGGAACCGAAACAGACCTTCATCGGCGGCGCCTCGCTCTTTGCCATGGCCGGTCACGAGGCCGAAGAAAACAAGGCCACCGCCGCCTTCTTCGAATTCCTCACCAAAGCCGAGACCCAGTATTTCTGGCACCGCGAAACCGGCTATGTGCCGATCACCAAAGCCGCCTATGAGCTGGCCAAGGCCGATGGCCATTACGACCGCTTCCCGGCGGCCGAAACCGGCATCAAACAGCTGTCGCTGCCTGCGGGTGAACACACCAAAGGCTATCGCATGGGCTTCTACGTGCAGATCCGTGACGTGATGAACCGCGAATATGGCCGCATCCTGACCGGCGAAACCTCGGTCGAAGATGCCTTTGCCACGATCGAGAAAGAGGCCAACGCCCTGCTG
This sequence comes from Roseovarius nubinhibens ISM, assembly GCF_000152625.1. Lineage (GTDB taxonomy): Bacteria > Pseudomonadota > Alphaproteobacteria > Rhodobacterales > Rhodobacteraceae > Roseovarius > Roseovarius nubinhibens. The sequence goes on from NZ_CH724156.1 coordinate 1,601,556, forward strand.
GCCCGCTTCTCCAAGACGCAAAGCTGATCACCACTCACCCAACGCCTTGGACGGTCGCAGCCCCTGCGGCCGTCCTCCACGTCCCGGAGGCCCCATGAAACGCGCAGGTTTCACCACACGCTGGTTGCCGATCCTGCTGCTCCTGCCGCAGCTGTCGATCATCGCCATCTTCTTCTACTGGCCCGCCGCCCACGCGGTGCACTCCTCCTTCTACCTCGCGGACCCCTTCGGCTTTGGCGCGACCTATGTCGGCGTCGACAATTACGCCGATCTGGCCGGCAGCTCCGAATATCTCAAGGTGGCCCGGTTCACCCTGATCTTCACCCTGCTGGTCACCTTCTTTTCGCTGGCCCTCGCGCTGCTCTTGGCGGTCAAGGCCGACAACATCATTCGCGGCGCGAAATCCTACCGCACCCTTTTGATGTGGGTCTACGCGGTGGCACCGCCGGTGGCGGGCTTCATCGGGCTCATCATGTTCAACCAGAGCTGGGGACCGCTGACCGAAGCCGCCCGCGCCATCGGCTGGGATTTCAAGCTCGGGGTGAATTTCAACGACACCGCCACCGCCATGGTCCTCGTCGCGGTCTGGAAACAGGTGCCGGTGAATTTCATCTTCTTCCTCTCCGGCCTGCAATCCATCCCCAAACCGGTGCGCGAGGCGGCGCTGATCGACAACCGCTCGGCGCGCGGCCGGTTCTGGGATGTGACCTTCCCGCTCTTGGCGCCGACCGGGTTCTTCCTGCTGATCATCAACATCACCTACGCGCTGTTCGACACGTTCGGCGTCATCGACACGATGGTCAAAGGCGAGCCGGGCAACAACCCGATGACCCTGGTCTACAAGGTCTATGTCGACGGGTTCCGCGGCAATGACATGGGCGGCAGCTCGGCCCAGTCGGTGATCCTGATGCTGCTCGTGCTGGCGCTCACCATCTTTCAGTTCCGGCTGATCGAACGCCGCATCCATTACACCTGAGGACCGCGCGATGACCGATATCCCCTATACCCCCGCCGCGCGCCGCATCCGCTGGTCGGTACTGGCCGATCACGCGGTGCTCATCGCCGGGTCGCTCTTCCTGCTGATCCCGCTGCTGGTGATGCTGCAAACCACCACCACCACCGATCTCGAAACGATCAAATACGGCCCGCAACTGGCCATCGGCGATCAGCTCGACGACAATTTCCGCGCCGCCATGTTCAAGGCCTCGGGCTTTTCCGGTCAGAACACCGGGCTGTCGATGCTGATCAACTCGACCATCCTCGGCCTCGGCTTTGCGCTGGGCAAGATCGTCATCGGCATGATGGCCGCCTATGCGCTGGTCTATTTCCGGATGCGCTTTGCGACGCTGGCCTTCTGGCTCATCTTCACCACGCTTCTGCTGCCGCTCGAGGTGCGCATCCTGCCCTCCTACGAGATCGCGCAAAAGCTCAACCTCCTGAACAGCTACACCGGTCTCATCCTGCCGCTCATCGCCTCCGCGACGGCCACCTTCTTCTTCCGCCAGTTCTTTCGCGCGGTCCCGGAAGAGCTGGTCGAGGCGGCGCGCATCGACGGGGCCGGGCCGGTGCGCTTCTTCATCGACGTGCTCGTGCCGCTGAGCCGGACGATGATCGCCGCGATGTTCATCATCATGTTTGTCTTTGGCTGGAACCAATACCTCTGGCCCACGATGATCACCACCGAGGAAGGCATGTACACGCTGGTGCGCGGCATCAAGCAGCTGACCCAGGATCTCGAAGGCACCAACATCCCCGAATATGGCCGCGCCAACATGCTGGCGCTGATTGCGATCCTGCCGCCGGTGGCGGTGGTGATCTTTTTCCAAAGCTGGTTCGTCAAGGGCCTCACGGAATCGGACAAATAAGGACAGGCAGATGGCTCAGGTCTCACTCAACAACATCCGCAAGATCTACCCGAACGGCGTCGAGGCGGTGCAACAGACCAGTTTCGACATCGCCGATGGCGAATTTCTGGTGCTCGTCGGCCCCTCGGGCTGTGGCAAATCCACATTGCTCCGGATGATCGCCGGTCTCGAGGACATCACCGAGGGCGAGCTGCGCATCGGCGACCGCGTCGTGAACCATGTCGACCCCGCCGACCGCGACATCGCCATGGTGTTCCAGAACTACGCGCTCTACCCGCATATGACGGTGCGCCGCAACATCGGCTACGGGCTCAAGAACCGCAAAACCCCTGCCGATGTGATCGCCGCCAAGGTCCGCGAAGCCGCCGAGATGCTCAACCTCACCGACTATCTCGACCGCAAACCCTCGCAGCTCTCCGGCGGTCAGCGTCAGCGCGTCGCCATGGGCCGCGCCGTGGTCCGCGACCCGTCGCTCTTTCTCTTCGACGAACCGCTCTCCAATCTCGACGCCAAGCTGCGCCATCAGATGCGGATCGAGATCAAGGCGCTGCAACGCCGCCTTGGCGTGACCTCGGTCTATGTCACCCATGATCAGGTCGAGGCGATGACCATGGCCGACAAGATCATCGTGCTGAACGCGGGCCGCATCGAACAGATCGGCACCCCGTCCGAGATCTACCACAACCCGGCCTCCACCTTTGTCGCGAGCTTCATGGGCGCGCCGCCGATGAACCTGCTCGACGCGCGCTTCGAGGCCGGACAGGTGCGCATCAACGGCGGCACGCCGCTTTTGCCGGCGTCGGGCTCTGGCCCGGTCACCGTCGGCATCCGCCCCGAAGATGCCGAGCTCACCCCCGAAGGCCCGCTCGGCTTTGACATCCAGATCGTCGAAGAGCTCGGCGGTCATCGTCTGCTGCACGGTCAGCTCGCGGATCAGCCCTTTACGCTCCATGTCGGCAAAGAGGTCGAGGCCCGCCCCGGCGCGGCCCGTGTGAACCTGCGCCCCGAGGCGCTGCGCCTCTTCGACAAGACCACCGGGCAGGCGCTGTGATCCGCGCCACCATTCCCGAATTGCCGCCGGTCTCCGACGATCAGCGGGCGCGGATTCTGGCCGCGCCCCGCGATGCTGCGAGCCACAATGCGCTGCTCGCCGCGACCCCCGCGATGTCGAGAATCGAGACAGGCGGAATACCGACGCAAAACCGACTGGATACCGCACCGCTGATTGCGGCGTGGAATCTCGAACGCTGCCTCTTCCCGCAGGCCTCCGCCGAACATCTCGCGCGGCTCGGCCCCGATGTGATCCTGCTGTCGGAAATGGATTGCGGCATGGCCCGCACTGGCCAGAGGCACACCACCCGCGAGATTGCCCAAGCCCTTGGAATGTCTTACGCTTATGGCGTGGAATTCTTTGAAATGGGCCTCGGCGGCCCGACCGAACGGAGCTTTTGCACCGACGATCACAACCGTCTCGGCTTTCACGGCAACGCCATTCTCTCCTCCGCCCCGCTGACCCGCGTCGCCATGTTCCGCCTCGACGACCAGGGCCATTGGTTCAACCTCGACCCCGACCAACCCCGCCTCGGCACCCGCATGGCCCTCGCCGCCGAAATCGACACCGCCACCGGCCCGATCTGCGTCGTCTCCACCCATCTCGAAAGCAACGCCAACGCCGAATACCGCCACGTGCAATTCCTGCAACTGCTTGAACGGGTGGACTATTTTGCGCGGGGCTGCCCGATCGTCATCGGCGGCGATCTCAACACCGGCAATCACATGCCGCCCGATTTCGACTGGCGCCAAGAGACGCTTTTCGATCTCGCCTGCGCGCTCGGCTATAGCTGGCAGGGCTCCGCCCCCGGCCAAACCACGCGCCCCAGCCTGATCACGCCGCACCCCGATCGCACCATGCGCCTCGACTGGATCGCCACCCGCGACTGCAGTCCGGTGGAGCAGGGCATTCTCAGCGCGCTCAACCCCGACGGCCGCCCCCTCTCGGACCATGATTGCGTCTGGTGCAGGCTGGGTTAGGGTCGAAAAACCTCGTCCCGTATCGCCCGCGCGAGCCCTTTATCCAGCGCAAAACCATTAAGCATCCGATACCAGAACGCGCCATGGATCATCGCCGAGAGCATCTCGGGATCGCGCGCTGGCCCGATCTCACCCCGCGCCTGCGCCCGGCGCAACAGATCGGTCACCATCGCCTCGCGCGGCAATACAAACCGCTCGCGAAAAAGCCGTTGGAAATCAGCATCTTCCTGCGCCGCCGCGATGATCGCGCGCAGCGTCTCGCCATCCTCTTCCAGATGCGCGAACACCTGGACCAAAAACGCCTCTAGCTGCTCGGCCGCGCTTGTCCCGTCATCGCCAATCGGCGCGGCGGCATAGCGGCCAACCTCTTCGAACACCGCGTCGAGCACCAGCTCGGCCTTTGACGACCAGCGATTATAGAGCGTCTGCCGCGCCACCCCCGCCGCCGCGACGATCGCGGCAATCGACACCTTGCCATAGCCGCGCGCCCGCACCAGCCCAAGCGCCGCGGATTTGAGCGCCGCATCCGCCGATACATCCCGCGGCCGCCCGCTCGTTCGGTCTTCCTGCTGCATGATCCCTCCCGTTGCCGCGCCTGAAGGACGGCGGCCTCTTGAATAATGGACTGCATTCTATTAATTGCAAGTAGACCGCAGTCTAGTAATTCAGAATCGCAGGGAAACCCCATGCCGCACACCGTTCTTTCGCCCAAACATGCCGCCGCGCTCACCGCGGTGTTGGGGCTCTTGTCGCTCTTCCCGCCGCTCGCCACCGATATGTATCTCGCCGCCATGGGCGATCTGGCCGAGGCGATGAACGCCAGCCACGCCGCGACCGAACTGTCGCTCTCGCTCTTCTTTCTGGGGCTCTGCCTTGGCCAGCTCCTCATCGGGCCGCTGATCGACGGGGTGGGGCGCAGGTTGCCGCTGCTCGCGGGCACGGCGCTCTTTATCTTGACCACCATCGGCCTCTTGCTGGTCGAGGACATCGCCACATTCAACGCGCTCCGCGTGCTGCAGGCCATCGGTGCCTCTGCCGGCATGGTGGTAGGCCGCGCCATCGTCAACGACCTCTACGAAGGCCGCGACGCCGCCAAGGTCATGACCGTGCTGGTCATGCTGCTCACCATCGGGCCGATCATCTCGCCCACGCTGGGCAGCCTCCTGCTCGAGGGTTTCGGCTGGCGCGCCATCTTCGTCACCATGCTCGGCGTGAGCGTCATCGCCCTTGGCCTGTCGCTCGCCATCATCCCCGAAACCCTGCCGCCCTCGGCCCGCAGCCGTCGCCCCTTCCGCAGCGGCATCGCCACCGCCGCGACGCTGCTGCGTCAACGCCGGTTTCTGCTGCCCGCGCTCATCGCCGGGCTGGTGCAGGGCGGCATGTTCGCCTTTATCACCGGCTCTTCCGGCGTGTTCCAAGGCGCCTTTGGCCTCGGCGCGATCCAATACGGGCTGCTCTTCGCGGTGATCGCCACGGCGCTCATGCTCTTTGGTCAGGTCAATCGCCGTCTGCTCGACCGCGCGAGCCCGGCGCGCCTCCTGCGCCTCGGCCTGCCGGTCTATGCGGCCATATCGCTGCTGCTGACCCTGAGCTCGGGCACCGGAACGCTCTGGGTCTATGTCCTGCCGCTCTGGTTCGCCATCGGCATGGTGGGGCTGCTCTCGGCCAATGTCATGTCGCTCGCGATGGAGGCCGCCCGCCAAGGCGCCGGGATCGGCTCGGCGCTGCTCGGCGCGGTGCAGTTCGGCATCGCCTTCACCGTCTCGGCCTGTGTCGCGCTGGGCGGCACCGGAAGTGCCCTGCCGATGAGCCTTGGCCTCTTGCTGCCCGCGCTGCTGGCGCTGGGGCTGAGCCGCCTCGACCAGCCCGCCACCGAGCTACCCGAACCGGCCCGGGGCTAACGGATCACCCGTCGCGCTTGGCCCGTGCCATCGCCTCGGCGAGCGCCGAGCCAAGCGCGCCCTGATCCTGCGCCCCGCCAGCGGGGGCCGACGTGCCACGCGGCGGCTTGCCGCCCCCGTGCCGCCCCGGTTTCCCCTGCACGGCTTTCCCCTGTGCCGCTTTGCCTTGCGAGGCCTTGCCCTGATCCGCCTTGCCGCGCGGCCCCTTCTGGGCAGGCGCCGCGCCGCCCTCCTTGCGCATGCTGAGCCCGATCCGTTTGCGCGGCACGTCGATCTCGGTCACCCGCACCCGCACCACATCGCCCGCCTTGACCACCTCATGCGGGTCTTTGACGAAGCGATCGGCCAACTGGCTCACATGGACGAGCCCGTCCTGATGCACGCCAATATCCACGAACGCCCCAAAGGCCGCCACATTGGTCACCGTCCCCTCGAGCGACATGCCGGGCTTGAGATCGGTGATGCTGTCGATCCCCTCGGCAAAGCTCGCGGTCTTGAAGCTCGGACGCGGGTCGCGCCCCGGCTTTTCCAGCTCGGCGAGAATATCGCGCACCGTCGGCAGACCGAAACTGTCGTCGACGAACTGCTCGGCCCGCAACCCCTTGAGCGCGGCGCTGTCGCCCATGATCGCCCGAATGTCGCGACCACAGGCGGCGACGATCTTGCGCGCCACACCATAGGCCTCGGGGTGCACCGACGAGGCATCGAGCGGCTCGGCCCCGCCGTTGATCCGCAAGAACCCGGCGCATTGCTCAAAGGTCTTGGCACCCAGCCCGCTCACCTCGCGCAGCCCCGCGCGGCTGGCAAAGGCCCCCTGACTGTCGCGATGCGCCACGATGGCCCGCGCCAGCGTCGGGCTCAGCCCCGCCACATGCGACAAGAGCGGCGCCGACGCCATGTTGAGATCGACGCCCACCGCGTTCACCGCATCCTCGACCACCGCCGCCAGCGATTGCGCCAGCCGCCGCTGATCCACGTCATGCTGATACTGGCCGACGCCGATGGCCTGCGGCTCGATCTTGACCAGCTCGGCCAGCGGATCCTGCAACCGCCGCGCAATCGACACCGCGCCGCGCAGCGACACATCGATATCCGGGAACTCCTGCGAGGCCAACTCAGAGGCCGAATAGACCGACGCGCCCGCCTCGGACACCACCACCGGGGTGGGCCGCGCCACGCCCTTGGGCAGGCGCTTGAGCACATCAGAGACGAGCCGCTCGGACTCGCGGCTCGCCGTGCCATTGCCAATCGCGATGAGCGCCACGCCATGCCGCTGGATGAGAGTGAGCAGCGCCTCTTCTGATCCGCGCAGATCATTGCGCGGCTGGAACGGATAGATCGTCGTCGTCTCGACCAGCTTGCCGGTCTCATCCACCACCGCGATCTTGCAGCCGGTGCGAATGCCCGGATCAAGCCCGAGCGTCACCTTGGCCCCCGCCGGCGCCGCCAGCAACAGATCGCGGAGGTTGCGGGCAAAGACCTGGATCGCTGCCTCATGGGCGCGCTGCCGCAGATCCCCCATGAGATCGACGAACATCGTGAGGCTGAGCTTGACCCGCCACGCCCAATCCGCCGCCGCCCGAAGCCAGAGATCGCCGGGCGCCTGCCCCTCGATGCCGATGGCCGCCGCCACGATGCCCACCAGACGCTCCTGACCCTCTTCGCCGGGCGCGATATCGAGCGTCACGATCCCCTCTTTCGAGGCCCGCAACAGCGCCAGCGCCCGGTGCGACGGGATCGTGGCCCAGGCCTCGCTATGGGCGAAATAATCGGAAAACTTGGCGCCTTCCTCTTCCTTGCCCGCCACGACCCTTGCGCTGATCTGCGCCTCGGCCTGCATCACCTCACGCAACCGTCCCAAGAGCGCGGCATTCTCCGCCAGCCCCTCGATCAGAATGTCCCGCGCCCCGGTGAGCGCCTCTTTCTCGCTCGGCACCGCCTCGCTGAGATAGGCCTTGGCCAGCACCTCAGGCACAGCCGACCGATCCGCCAAAATCGCCTCGAGCAGCGGCTCGAGCCCGTTCTCGCGCGCAATCGTCGCCTTGCTGCGGCGCTTGGGCTTGTAGGGCAGGTAGAGATCCTCGAGCGCCGATTTCGTCTCGGCCGCGTTGATGTCCCGCGCCAGCGTGTCGCTGAGCTTGCCCTGCGATTTGATCTCGCCCAGAATCGCCTCGCGCCGCTTTTCCAGCTCGCGCAGATAGTCGAGCCGCTCGGCCAGCTGGCGCAGCTGCGCATCGTCGAGCCCGCCGGTGGCCTCCTTGCGATAGCGCGCCACGAAGGGCACCGTATCGCCCCCGTCGAGCAGCGCCACCGTAGCCGTCACCTGATCGACACGGGCGTCGATATCCTTGGCAATGGTCCGAACGATACGATCTGCGGCTGCGGTCATGGGGCTCTCCTTTGGAACGGGCCTTTGAAACGGGTCTTGGGCACTGGTGCTGGGCACTGGGACGCATGTGATAGCGCCCCGCTGACGCGCCGCCAAGACCCCGCAGCATCGCATCGGCCGCATTTGGCCATGGCCAAGCCGCGCCCGCCCACCTATAGTCGCCGACCGACCAGACACCGACCGACCAGCCCCCTCTGACACGGGCCCGCCCGCGGCGACCCGGCCCTCCGGGGGGGATATTTGGGGCCAAAAGAAACATGGACGCGCTCAAACACAAGCTGATCGCACAGGCCGAGGCCGAAGGGTTCGACCTCTTGCGCGTCTGCCGTCCCGGCGATGTGCCGCAGGTGCCCGCGCGGTTGGCGGAGTTTCTGGCCGAGGGCCGGCATGGCCAGATGGGCTGGCTCGCCGAGCGCAGCCATTGGCGCGGCGATCCCGCCGCGCTCTGGCCCGAGGCGCGATCGGTCATCATGCTGGGCGAAAGCTACACCCCCGAGGAAGACCCCACCGCCACGCTGGAGCAGCCCGAGATCGGCACCGTCTCGGTCTATGCGCGCAATCGCGACTATCATGATCTGCTCAAAAAGCGGCTCAAGCGGCTGGCGCGCTGGCTCATCGCCGAGGCCGAGAAGGCGGGGGTCGAGACCCCGCAGGTCAAGGTGTTCGTCGACACCGCGCCGGTGCCGGAAAAGCCGCTGGGCGAGGCGGCGGGTCTAGGCTGGCAGGGCAAGCACACCAATCTGGTGAGCCGCGATCTGGGCAATTGGTTCTTTATCGGCTCGGTGTTCACCACGCTGGAAATCGACCCTGATACAGCGGAAAAGGACCATTGCGGGTCTTGCCGGGCCTGTCTCGACGCCTGTCCGACCGACGCCTTTCCCGCGCCCTATCAGCTCGACGCGCGACGGTGCATTTCCTATCTCACCATTGAACATCACGGCCCGGTGGACGAAGAGCTTCGGCCCTTGCTCGGCAACCGCATCTATGGCTGCGACGATTGTCTCGCCGCCTGCCCGTGGAACAAATTCGCCGTCACCGCCCGTGAGGCGCGGTATCACGCCCGCGCCGATCTCATCGCGCCGCCGCTGGCCGATCTGGCGGCGCTCGATGACGCGGGCTTTCGCGCGCGGTTCTCCGGCTCGCCGATCAAGCGCATCGGCCGCGACCGGTTTCTGCGCAATGTGCTCTACGCCATTGGCAATTCCGCCCGGCCCGATCTCCTGCCCGCCGCGCGGGCCCATCTCGACGATCCGGACCCCACGGTGGCCGATGCGGCGCGTTGGTCGGTTGCGAGGCTGGAAATTGCCGCAAACAGGCTGGATTCGGACGCATAAGCCGCATACCCCGGTCTGAGACAGGAAAGAGAAGGGCAGACCATGGCGCTATTGCTGGGGGTGGATACGGGCGGCACCTATACCGACGCGGTTTTGATGCGCGACGAGGAAGAGGTGATCGCCTCGGCCAAGGCGCTCACCACGCGCCATGACCTGGCCATCGGCATCGGCGGCGCCGTCGCCCGGGTGCTTGAACAGAGCGGCACCGATCCCGCCGCCATCGGGCTTGCCTCGCTCTCGACGACGCTCGCCACCAATGCGCTGGTCGAAGGGCAGGGGGGCCGCGTCGGCCTCGTCTATATCGGCTTTCGCGACCGCGATCTCGAAACCCATGGTCTCGCCGAGGCGCTGGCGGGCGATCCCTCGCTCGTCCTCGCCGGGGGGCATAGCCACGCCGGCGGCGAGGCGGCACCGCTCGACCTCGACAGCCTGCGTGCCTGGCTCTCCGAGGATCATGGCATCTCGGCCTTTGCCGTCGCAGGGCAATTCGCCACCCGCAACCCCGCCCATGAACTGCAGGCGGCCGAGCTGATCCGCGAGAAGACGGGACGACCGGTGTCCTGCTCGCATCACCTTTCGGCGCGGCTCAACGGGCCGAAACGGGCGCTGACCGCGGTGCTCAACGCGCGGCTCATCGGCATGATCGCCCGGCTCATCGACCGGGCCGAGGACGGTCTGCGCGATCTCGGCATCACCGCGCCGCTCATGGTGGTGCGTGGCGATGGCGCGCTGATCAGCGCCGACCAGGCCCGCGAACGTCCTATCGAGACGATCCTTTCGGGCCCGGCGGCGAGCATCGTCGGCGCGCGCTGGATGACCGGGGCGCAATCGGCGCTGGTCTCGGACATTGGCGGCACCACCACCGATGTCGCCGTGCTCCGCGATGGCCGCCCCGCCATCGACCCGGCAGGCGCGCAGGTCGGCCCGTGGCGCACCATGGTCGAGGCGGTGGCGATGCGCACCACCGGGCTTGGCGGTGACAGCGAGGTGCATGTGCAGGACGAAGGCCTCATCGGTGGCGTGACGCTCGGACCGCGCCGCGTCATCCCGATCAGCCTCATCGCGCATGAAGCCCCCGACGTCGTGCACCCCGTGCTCGACGATCAGCTGCGCAGCACCACCCCCGGCGAATTCGACGCGCGGTTTCTGCGTGCCGTGCCCGGTATCGACGCGGGCGGGCTGCAGGACCGCGACCGCGTGCTGCTCGACCGGATCGGCGATGCCGTGCGCCCGGTCTCCGAGGTGCTCAAGACCCGGATGGAGGCGCAGGCGCTGCGCCGTCTCGTCACCCGCGGTCTGGTGCAGGTGGCGGGCGTCACCCCCTCGGATGCGAGCCATGTCCTGGGCCGCGTCGACGCCTGGGATGCCGAGGCCGCGCGCAAGGCGCTCGATCTCACCGCACGCAAACGCACCGGCGCCGGCAACCGGCTTGCCCCGGACCCGGAAACGCTCGCCCGGATGATCGTCGACCAGCTCACCCATCAGACGTCATTGGCCTTGTTAGAGACTGCTTTTGCCGAGGACGCGCATGAGTTCGACCTGCCCCCCGAAACCCTCGCCCGGCATGTGCTGATGCAGCGCGGGCTCGACCTTCATCGCGGATTGGTCCGGCTCGATGCCGGGCTCGACGTGCCGGTGATCGGGCTCGGCGCCTCGGCCCATTGCTATTACCCGGCGGTGGGCGCGCGGCTCGGCACCGAGATGATCCTGCCCGAACATGCCGGTGTCGCCAATGCCATCGGCGCCGTGGTGGGCCGCGTCACCATCCGCCGCGCCGGCACCGTCACCGCCCCGGGCGAAGGCCGCTACCGCATCCATCTCGACAGCGGGCCGCAGGATTTCACACAGGAGGACGAGGCGCTCACCGCGCTCTCCGATCACCTCCTGCGCGAGGCCCGCGACACCGCCATCGCCGCCGGGGCTGAGGACATCCAGCACAAGATCGCCCAGGACATCCGCAAGGCCCAGGCCGAGGGCCGCGAGGTCTTTCTCGAGGCCGAGATCACGGTCGAAGTCTCGGGCCGTCCGCGCATCGCCGCCTGAGCGGCAGGAAACCATCGAATTTCGCGGGCGGCTTTGCCATGCTGCCCGCAGCCACAGATCGGAAACAGATCAGAAACAGATCAGAAGGAGCCCGCCATGAGCGCCGCCGACCGTTTCAACGACGACATCAACAGCCGCCTCGAGGGGCTCAGATCTGACGGGCTCTACAAGACAGAGCGCGTCATCACCTCGATGCAAAAGGGGCAGGTCTCGCTCGCCTCGGGCGACGAGGTGATCAACCTCTGCGCCAACAACTACCTCGGTCTCGCCGACAATCCCGATATCATCGACGCCGCCCATGCAGGGCTCGATCGCTACGGCTTCGGCATGGCGAGCGTGCGCTTCATCTGCGGCACCCAAGAGGAACACAAGGCGCTCGAATCCCGCATCGCCGGCTTTCTCGGCAAAGAGGACAGCATCCTCTACGCCGCCGCGTTTGATGCGAATGCCGGTTTGTTCGAGACGATTCTCGGCCCCGAGGACGCGATCATCTCGGACGCGCTCAACCATGCCTCGATCATCGACGGCGTGCGGCTCTGCAAGGCCCAGCGCCTGCGCTACGCCAATTCCGACATGAAGGATCTCGAGCGCTGCCTGCAGGAGGCAAGCGGCGCGCGCCACCGCCTCATCGCCACCGATGGCGTGTTCTCGATGGATGGCTATTACGCCCGGCTCGACGAGATTTGCGATCTGGCCGACCGCTATGACGCGATGGTCATGGTCGATGATTGCCACTCCACCGGCTTTGTCGGCCCCACCGGGCGCGGCACCGCCGAGAAATTCGGCGTGACCGACCGGGTCGACATCATGACCGGCACGCTGGGCAAGGCGCTCGGCGGCGCGTCGGGCGGCTATACCGCCGCCTCCGCCCCGGTGGTCGACTGGCTGCGGCAACGCTCGCGCCCCTATCTCTTTTCCAACACGCTCGCCCCGGTCATCGCCGCCGCCTCGCTCAAGGTCTTTGACCTGCTCGAGACCGAAGGCGACGCGCTCCGCGCCCGGCTTTGGGACAATGCCGCCTATTTCCGCGAGAAAATGTCGGCGCTGGGGTTCGAATTGCTGCCCGGCGAACATGCGATCATCCCGGTGATGCTGCGCGATCCGAAACTGGCCCAGGAAATGGCCGCGCGGCTCGGGGCCCAAGGCGTCTATGTCACCGCCTTCTCCTTCCCCGTCGTGCCCCGCGATCAGGACCGCATCCGCACCCAGATGAGCGCCGCCGTCACCCGCGACATGCTCGACCGCGCCATCGCCGCCTTTGAAACCGTGGGCCGCGACCTCGGCGTGATCGCATGATCCTGCCCTCGGTCATCGACGCCATCGGGGACACGCCGCTCGTGTCTCTCGATCGTGTCGTGACCGAGCTGGGGCTTTCGGGCCGCATTCTGGCCAAGCTCGACTATCTCCTGCCGGGCTTTTCCAAGAAAGACCGCGCCGCCCGCACCATCATCGAGGCGGCCCGCGCCTCGGGCGAGCTGCGCGACGGGCAGCCGGTGATCGAACTGACCTCCGGCAATATGGGCACCGGGCTCGCCATCGTCTGTGGCGTGCTCGGCCATCCCTTCATCGCGGTGATGAGCGAAGGCAATTCCCCCGAACGCGCCCGCATGATGCGCGCGCTGGGGGCCGAGGTGGTGCTCGTCCCGCAGGCCAAGGGCAGCCGCCCGGGCGAGGTTTCGGGCGCCGATCTGGCCCGCGTCGAAGAGGCCGCGCAGAGGATCACCCGCGAGCGCGCCGCCTTTCGCGCCGATCAATTCGCCCGCCCCGGCAACCCAGCGGCGCATTTTCACGGAACCGCCCCGGAAATCTGGGCGCAATCCGGTGAAACAGTCTCTGTTTTTGCCGATTTCGCAGGCTCCGGCGGCACGCTCGCGGGCTGCGCCGCCTATCTCGCCCCACGCGGCGTACGCTGCTACGCGGTCGAACCTACGGGCGCCGAGGCCATCGGCGGCGGCGACCGTTCCACCCCGGCCCACCCGATCCAGGGTGGCGGCTATGACATGGACGCGCTCGCCCATCTGAAATCCACAGATTCGGCTGGAACAGTGACTGTTTCCGGCAACGAGGCGCGCGATCACGCCCGGCTTCTCGCGCGCCGCGAAGGCATCTTTGGCGGCTTTTCCTCGGGCGCCAATCTCGCCGCCGCCGTGCAGCTCCTGCGCGGGCCCGAACGCGGCGGCACCATTGCCATCGTGATCTGCGACAGCGGCCTCAAATACCTCTCAACCGATCTCTGGGACGATCCCCCACCCCAATAGCCAGCCGGAGCCAGCCATGCCCTATCCCCGCCTGTCCTCGCCCTATCAGCTGCGCCACAAGACCGTGCGCAACCGGATCACCTTTGGCGCGCATACCGCCAATATGGCGCAGGACGGCCTGCCGGGGCCGCAGTTCGGGGCCTATCTGCTGGAACGCGCGCTGGGCGGCGCGGGGATGATCGTCTGCGAACCGGTCCCGGTGCACCGCACCGGCGTGCTCACCCGGGGCAATTTCCGCCACGAGGATGATAGCGTCATCCCCGCCTTCCGCCGCATCGTCGAACCGGTGCAAGACGCGGGCGCGGTCATCTTGCAACAGCTCTACCATGTCGGTGCCCATGGCGACAGCGACCTGAGCTTCGCCCCGCATTGGAGCCCCTCGGGCCAGCCCTCCTACCACGACAGCGACGGCAGCCACGCCATGACTGAGGCCGAGATCGAGGACATCATCGCCGCCTTCATCGCCGCCGCGCGCCGCTGTCAGCAGGCAGGCTTTGACGGGGTCGAAATCTGGGCCGCCTATCATTCGCTCCTCGATCAGTTCTGGACCCCCTGGAGCAACCGGCGCGACGACCAATGGGGCGGCTCGCTCGAAAACCGCACCCGGTTGTCGATGCGCATTCTCGAAGGCATCCGCCGCGCCTGTGGCGAGGATTTCATCGTCGGTTTGTCGGTGAGCCAATCGCACAGCACAGAGGTGCTCAACAGCCCCGAGGCGCTCTGCGACATCGTCGCCCGTCACGACGCCACCGGCCATCTCGATTATGTCACCTGCGGCGCCGGCGGCTATCTCGATTTCGAACATCTGATGCCCACTTTCGTGCTCGGGGAAAAGCCTACGGTCTCGACCACCGCCCTGCTGAAATCGACCCTAACGCACGCCAAAGTACAGGCCGAGGCCGGCATTCGCACGCCCGAGAACGCCGAATCCGTGCTGAGCGCGGGCGAGGCCGACATGGTCTCCATCGTGCGCGGTCAGATCGCCGACCCGCATCTCGCCCGCAAGGCGCTCGACGGCCACGCCCAAGACATTCGCGGCTGCATCTCCTGCAATCAGATGTGCTGGGGCCGCCGCTCGCGCGACTATTGGATTTCCTGCCTGATCAACCCCTCCGCCGGGCGCGAATATCTCTGGGGCGGCGACAGGTTCACCCAGGCTGACACACCGCACCATGTGCTCGTCGTGGGCGCTGGCCCCGCCGGGCTCGAGGCGGCGCGCGTTGCCGCCGAACGCGGTCACCGGGTCGAGATCCACGAAGCCGCGCCGCTCATCGGCGGTCAGTTCCGCCTCGCCGGGCAACAGCCCCGCCGCGCCCAGATCCTCGACCTGCTCGACTGGTATGAACGTCAATTCACCCGGCTCGGCGTCACGCTCCATCTCAACTCCTACCTCGAGGCCGAAGAAATCCGCACCATCGCCGCCGATCGCGTGGTGCTCGCCACCGGCTCGCTCCCCGACGAGGACGCGACGCAACGCTGGCTCCCCGATCTCGGCCCGCTGCCGGGGCGCGAGCGAGGCCATGTCTTTGCCCCCGAAGAGGTGATGCGCCGCGAGGCACGGCTCGGGTCCCGGGTTCTGGTCCTCGACGAAGGCGGCAATATGCGCGGCCTCGGCACCGCCTGGCATCTCGCCGAAGAGGGCCACGAGGTCACGCTGATCACCCCCGGCCCGATGGTCGGCGCCGAACTGGCCCGCACCTCCGCCGACATCCCGATCCGCGCCCGGCTCGCCCGGCTTGGCGTGTTGATGCTCACCGAACATGGGCTGACCCGCTGGCATGATCAGGGCGCGCGGCTGAAAAACCTGCTCACCGGTGTCGAGTTCGAACAGCCGGCCGACGATCTGGTCATCGCCACGACGAACCGCGCTTTCGACCCTATTTCAGGCGAAATCGCTGATTTGTCCCCGGTGATCCTCGGCGATGCGCAGGCCCCGCGACAGGCCCCTTACGCCTTCTACGAGGGCCGCGCCTGCGGTCTCGCCCTCTGACCACCACGAGGATCGGCCCGGCGGCCCCATGTCGCCACCGGGCCGCTTGCGTCGCAATTGGGCAAGCCGTTTGCCCCCGCGTCACTAGACCCGTGACAGCCACCCCCCCCGCGCGCAGGGCCGCCATGGACACCAAACCGAAACGCTATGTTTTTCTGCTCATCCCGGGCTTTTCCCCGCTTGGCATGACCTGCGCCCAAGAGGCGCTGGCGCTGGCCAACCGCTTTCACGGCGGCCGCCAATATTACGAATGGATGCTGCTGAGCCATGATGGCGCCCCCGTCACCGCCTGGAGCGGGCTACAGGTCGGCGTCGATGCCGGGCTCATCGACCTGCACCGCGACGACACGCTCATCGTCTGCGCCGGGGTCGACGCCCCGGCCGGCAGCACCAAGCGCATCCTCGGCTGGCTCCGCCGCGAGACCCGCAAGGGCATCGACTTCGGCGCGCTGTCGAGCGGCACGCTCACCCTCGCCATGGCCGGTCTGCTGGGCGGACGGCGGGTCACCACCCATTGGGAATATTCCTCGGCCCTGGCCGAATCCTACCCCGATGTCGAGGTCGACGATGTGATCTACGCGGTCGATGGCCGGGTCTTCACCTGCGCCGGCAGCGCCAGCTCGATGGACCTCATGCTCGACCGCATTCAGCGCGACTATGGCGCCGAGCTCGCCTCCTGGGTCGCCGATCAGATGGTCTATACCGCGCCGCGCCCCGAAACCCAGGCCCAGCGCGGCCCGCTCGCCGGTCAGATGGGCCTGCGCCACGCCTCGCTCAGCCACGCGATCGAAATCATGCGCCAGAATCTCGAAGACCCGCTGCCGCCCTCCGAGATCGCCACCATGGTCGGCGTCTCGACACGACAGCTCGAACGGCTCTTCGCCCGCTACCTCGGCTCGTCGCCCAACAAATACTATCTCGGCCTGCGCCTCGAAAAGGCCCGCAATCTCCTGTCGCAAACCACGCTGAGCCTGATGGAAATCTGCGTGCTCTGCGGCTTCAAAGCGCCGTCGCATTTCTCCAAAACCTATCGCAAGGCCTTCGGCGTCCCACCAAGCCGCGACATGGGCGGCTCCAATCTTCTTGGGTTGCGCAAATAGACCCGGATTTTTTCCTTTGAAATGGCTCCTTTACAGTTTCTAATGACGCTGGGTCAGGGGAGGGGCCCAGGGGATGGAAGAACGGGCATTGCTCGCAGGAGGAAGCTTTTGGGGGCTTCAACATCTCCTGCGTGATCTCGACGGGGTGCTCTCGTCGCGCGTGGGCTATACCGGCGGCGATAGCGCGCGCCCGACCTATCGCGATCACGGCACCCATGCCGAGGCGGTCGAGATCCGCTTTGATCCCCGCGTGCTGGGCTATCGGGCCTTGCTCGAATATTTCTTTCGCATCCACGACCCGACCACCCCCGACCAACAGGGCCCGTTCATCGGGCTGAGCTACCGCTCGGCGATCTATTACATGAACGATCCCCAGAAATTCGAGGCGATCCGCACCATAGCGGATATCAACGGCTCGGGCGTTTGGCCCGCCAAGCTGGTGACCGAGGTGCTCCCGGCGGGCGAATTCTGGGAGGCCGAGCCAGAGCATCAGGACTATCTTCAGCGGGTGCCGGACGCGCTCTGCTCGCATCATCTGCGCCGTCACTGGGTCTTGCCGCGCAAACGCTGACGGGGCCGCGCGGGGCCATCGTGGCGCAATGGGTATTTGCCACCAGAAAGAGCGCCCGGCTGCTCTTGACCTCTCCGGTCAAAGAGCGCAGCACTGGCGCCAGGAGGACCGCCCATGCACCCGGTCAAAGGCATCACCCTGAAACTCTGCGCCGTCATGATGTTCATAATCATGGCCTCGCTGATCAAGGCCACGGCGGATCATGTCCCGGCGGGCGAGGCGGTGTTCTTCCGGTCGTTCTTTGCGCTGCCGATCATCCTTGGCTGGCTGGTGATGCGCGGCGACCTTTCGACCGGGCTCAAGGTGAACTCGCCCATGGGGCATTTCTGGCGCGGCTTTGTCGGCACCGCCGCCATGGGGCTGAGCTTTCTGGCGCTGGGGCTGTTGCCGCTGCCCGAGGCCACCGCGCTTGGCTATGCCGCGCCGCTTCTGACGGTGATTTTCGCCGCCATGTTCCTTGATGAGAAAGTCGGCATGTTCCGCATCGGCGCGGTGCTTTTGGGGCTCGCCGGGGTGATCATCGTGCTGAGCCCGCGGCTCTCCACCTTTGCCGGGGAATCGGTCGAGACGATGCAGGCGGTCGGCGCGCTCTGTGCGCTGATGGGGGCGACCTGCGCCGCGCTGGCCCAGATCTATATCCGCAAGATGGTCGCCACCGAACAGACCTCGGCCATCGTGTTCTACTTTACCGTGACCTCGACGCTGCTGTCGCTGATCACGCTGCCCTTTGGCTGGGTCATGCCGGCGCCGCGCGAGCTGGTGCTGTTGATCTCGGCGGGTCTCTTGGGCGGTCTGGGGCAGATTTTCCTGACCTCCTCTTACCGCTTTGCCCATGCCTCGGTGGTCGCGCCCTTTGACTATGCGTCGATGATCTTTGCGCTGGGGATCGGCTTTCTCGTCTTTGACGAGGTGCCGACCGGGACCATGCTCGCAGGCGCGGCGCTGGTCATTCTGGCCGGCATCATCATCATCCTGCGCGAACGGCAGCTCGGGCTGAAAGAGGGGCGCGCGCGCGCGCGTTCGATCCGCACGCCGCAGGGCTGACCCGCGTCAATCGCCGCGCAGCGCCGCCCAGCCATAGAGCGGCCACATGAGCTTGCGCCGATAGGGGCCGAGCGGCATCCGCTCGGGCGGGCGTTTCATGATCTCGGGATGCAGATGGCCGCTGCGCCCGAGGATCTGATCGGCCAGAAGCGCCCCGGCATAGCTTCCCATCGCGACGCCATTGCCGTGATAGCTGATCGAACAAAACGCATTCGCCATCCCCGGAATCGGCCCGGTATAGGGCGTGCGATCGCGCGCGATGCTCAGCAGCCCGTTCCAGTAATGCGCCACCTCGACCCCGGCCCAGGCCGGGAACATCCGGTCGAAATGGCCCTTGATCACCCGGCCCATCCGGGCATCCCCGCCGGGCGAACAGCGCAGCCCCGCCCGCATCCCGAAAAGCATCCGCCCATTCGGCATGAGCCGGAAGTAATGCAGGAAAAACCGGTCGTCATAGCACATCTGTCGGCTGGTCCAGCCCTGCGCCGCGAGCTCGTCCTGCGACATCTCTCGTGTCACGATCACGTTCGACTGGGTCGGCAGATACCGCCCGCGCAGCCACTCCGGCAGATCGTCCGAGCTATAGCCATTGGTCGCCACCACGATCCGCCGCGCCCGGATCTGCGCGCCTTCGGTGGCGAGCGTATAGCCCCCCGCCTCGGCATCGATCCGGCGCACCGCGCTCTGCCCGAAAATCCGCACCCCCGCGTCCCAGGCCGCCTGCGCCAGACCGGTCACATATTTCGCTGGGTTGAGCGCCATGCCGATGGGCGTGGTCATCGCGCCGTAAAACGGCCCCGTCATGCCATGGGCCGCGAGGTCGCCTTCGCCGATCACCTGCGGTGTCACATCGTAATCGGCCTCGATCTGCCGGGCGCGCGCCTCGAACCCCTGCGCCGCCGCCCGGGTATGCGCCATGAGGGTCTCGCCCTCGGAATGGGCATCGACCTCCATCCCATGCCGCGCAATCAGCCCCCGCGCCAGATCGACCGCCGCGATCTCGGCCCGGCAGAACTCGCGCCGCGCCGCCTCGCCATAGCTGCGCCGCAACGCCTCTGCCGGGGCCGCCGATCCGCCGAGACAGCAAAACCCGCCATTGCGCCCCGACGCGCCCCAGCCGGGGCTTTCCGCGTCGAGCACCACCACATCGACGCCCGCCTCCGCCAGATGCAGCGCCGCCGACAGCCCGGTGAACCCGGCGCCGATCACCGCCACATCGGCGCGGATCTCTCCCCGCGCTTGCGGCGGGTGCATCATCTCGATGGTCTGCGGCCAATAGCACCCCGCCCGGGGCGCGGCGCTATAGGCATGGGCAGGGTAGATGCGCGTCATGTGCGGTCGGCGGCCCGTTCCTCGGCGCTCTGCCGCAGCATCGAGCGTTTCGAGATGAGCGAGGCGCTGATCACCCCCACCGTCACGATGCCGATCATGATGGTCGAGAGCGCGTTGATCTCGGGCGACACACCCAGACGCACCGCCGAAAAGATCTTGATCGGCAGCGTCGTGGCCGAGGGCCCCGCGGTAAAGGACGCGATCACCAGATCGTCGAGCGACAGCGTAAACGCCAGAAGCCAGCCCGAGATCACCGCCGGCGCGATGATCGGCAAGGTGACGAGCCGGAACGCCTCGAACGGCGTACAGCCAAGATCGAGCGCCGCCTCCTCCAAGGACCGGTCAAAGCTCACCAGCCGCGACGACACCACCACCGAGACATAGCACATGGCGAAGGTCGTATGCGCCAGCACGATGGTCATCACGCCCCGGTCCATGCCGATGCCGATGAACAGCAGCAGCAGCGACAGACCGGTGATCACCTCGGGCATCACCAGCGGCGCATAGATCATCCCCGAAAACAGCGTCCGCCCCGCGAACCGCCCCGCCCGGACCAGAACATAGGCCGCCATCGTCCCGAGGATCGTCGCCAGGGTCGAGGACATCACCGCCACCTTGACCGTCACCCAGGCCGCATCGAGAAACGCCTCGTTGCGCATGAGCTCGCCATACCAGCGGGTCGAAAACCCGCCCCAGACGGTGACCAGCTTCGACGCGTTGAAGCTATAGACCACCAGAATGACCATCGGCAGATAGAGAAAGGCAAAGCCAAGCGTCAGCGCCGTGGTGTTGAACCAGGTTAGCTTTCTCATCCTTCCGCCTCCCGCTGTTTCTGCTCGTTGCGCTGGAAGAGGATGATCGGCACGATCAGCAACAGCAGCAGGATCACCGCCACCGCGCTCGCCACCGGCCAGTCCCGGTTGTTGAAGAACTCTTCCCAGAGAACCTTGCCGATCATCAGCGTCTTGGACCCGCCAAGCAGCGAGGGGATCACAAACTCACCGAGCGCCGGGATAAAGACGAGGAACGACCCCGCGATCACCCCCGCCTTAGACAGCGGAAAGGTCACCAGCCAGAAGGCCGAGAACCGCGAACAGCCAAGGTCTTCGGCCGCCTCCAGAAGAGATCCGTCAAGCCGCTCGAGCGAGCTGTAGATCGGCAGGATCATGAAGGGCAGATAGGTGTAGACGATGCCGATATAGACCGCGACATTGGTGTTCAGAATGGTCAGCGGCTCGCCAATGATCCCGATGCTGATCAAGAGCTGGTTGAGATAGCCCTCAGTCGCCAGGATGCCCATCCAAGAATAGACCCGGATCAGGAACGAGGTCCAGAACGGCAAGATCACCAGAAGCAAAAGCGTCGGCCGCCAATGCTCGGGCGCCTTGGCCATGCCATAGGCAATCGGATAGCCCACCAGCAGCGTCAAAAAGGTCGAGATGGCCGCGATCTGGAGCGACGAGAGATAGGCCCGCCAGTAGAGATCGTCACTGGCCAGAAACTCGAAGTTTTCAAAATCGAGCCCCGCCAGAAACTCTTTCACCCCGGCCCAGCCCTCGCGCAGGTCGAGCTCGGGCGTATAGGGCGGAATGGCCAGCGCCGTGTCGCTGAGGCTGATCTTCACCACGATGAGAAACGGCACGAGAAACAGCGCCAGCAGCCACAGATAGGGCACGGCGATGAGGGTTAATCTCCGCATGGATCAGCCCTCCAACAAGACGGCGGCGGTGTCCGTCCAGCCGAGCCACACCTCGTCTTCCCAGGTGAACGGCCGGTTCGACAGCCGTCGCGTGTTGGCGGTCTGGCTCTTGATGATCTGCCCGTTCGGCAGCCGCACGTGATAGGTCGACAGATTGCCGAGATAGGCAATGTCGAGGATCTTGCCGCGCACCACATTGGGCAGGTCATCGGGCCGCTCGGTCGAAATCCGCACCTTCTCCGGCCGGATCGCGAGATAGGCGGTCGATCCCGCCTGCAATTTCTTGTCGCTCTTGGCATGCAGCGCCGGTTCGCCCTCGGCAAAGGCAATGTCATAGCCATCGCCGGCAGGCGTCGCGCGGCCTTCGATGATGTTCACATCGCCGATGAAATCCGCCACATAGACCGATCCGGGCATCTCATAGATGCGCGCCGGCGTGTCGGCCTGAATGATCTTGCCGTGATCCATCACCGCGACGCGGCTCGCCACGGTCATCGCCTCTTCTTGGTCATGGGTCACGATCACGAATGTCGTGCCGGTCTTTTCCTGAATATCCATCAGCTCGAACTGCGTGTCCTGCCGCAGCTTGGCGTCGAGCGCGCCGAGCGGCTCGTCGAGCAGCAAGAGCTTCGGCGCCTTGGCGAGGCTCCGCGCCAGCGCCACCCGCTGCCGTTGCCCGCCGGAACATTGATGCGGCTTGCGGCGTGCGAATTTCTCGAGCCGGGTGAGCTTGAGCATCTCCTCCACCCGTGCCGCGATCTGCTCCTTGGGCAGCCCGTCACGCTTGAGACCAAAGGCGATGTTTTCCCAGATCGACAGATGCGGAAACAGCGCATAGCTCTGGAACATCATGTTCACCGCCCGCTTGTTCGGCGGGATCGGCGCGATGTCCTGACCGCCCAGAAGGATCGTGCCCTCGCTCGGCGCCTCGAACCCGGCGAGCATCCGCATCATCGTCGTCTTGCCACAGCCCGACGGCCCCAGCAGCGCGAAAAACTCGCGCTCATAGATGTCGAATGTCTGATTGTCGATCGCCGTAAACTCGCCGAAACGCTTGGTTACATTTTTGAACTGAATGAGCGGCGTCTCATTCGGGTCAGTCCACGGCGCAAACACTTTCTCGCCCATCACGGCCCCCTGCTTGTCTTGAAAAAAGCCCGCACGACAATGCCGTGCGGGCCAACCTATGAGGTTCCGGGTCTTAGGTGCCCGATTTGATCTTGGTCCAGAGCCGCGTCACCACACGCTGCACCTTCGAATCGTAGGGCCGGGTGGTGTAGAGGTTCTGCAGGGTCTCTTCATCGGGATAGACCGCCGGATCGCCGATCACATCCTCGATGAGATGCTCCTGGCTCGCCTTGTTGCCATTGGCATAATAGACATAGTTCGAGGCCGCCGCGATATTCTCGGGGTCCATGATGAAGTTGAGGAACTTATGCGCGCCCTCGGGGTTCGGCGCATCCACCGGAATCGCCATCTGGTCGAACCACATCAGCGCGCCTTCCTTCGGCGCGAAATAGGCGATCTCATTGCCATTGTCGGCCTCTGCCGCGCGGTCCCGCGCCTGCAGCATGTCGCCGGACCAGCCGAACGCCACGCAAATATCGCCATTGGCCAGCGCGTTGATATATTCCGAGCTGTGGAATTTCTGCACATAGGGCCGCACGCGCGCCAGAATCTCTTCGGTCTTGGCGATCACGTCCGGGTCATGGCTGTCCGGGTCTTCCCCGATATAGGCGAGCGCGGCCGGGATCATCTCCACCGGCGCATCGAGGAAATGCACACCGCAGCTTGCCAGCTTTTCCATGTTCTCCGGCTCAAAGATCAGCGCCAGCGAGCCCATCGGCGCGTCTTCACCCAGAACTTCCTTCACCTTGCCGACATTCACGCCAAGCCCGGTGGTGCCCCACATGTAGTTGATCGAATATTCATTGCCGGGGTCGTATTTCTCGGTCCGCTCGGCGATCTGATCCCACATATGTTCGAGATTGGGCAGCTTGTCCTTGTCGAGCTTCTGGAACGCGCCGGCCACGATCTGACGCTGCAGGAACGTGCCCGAGGGCACCACCACGTCATAGCCCGACCCACCGGCCAGCATCTTGGTCTCGAGCAGCTCGTTGCTGTCGAACACGTCATAGATCAGGTCGATCCCGGTCTCGCTCTCGAATTTCTCGATCAGCGATTCGTCGATGTAATCGGACCAGTTGTAGACGCGCACCTCTTCGGCCTGGGCGCTGAGCGCGCCAAGCGCCACGGCGGCGGTGCTGGTCAGAATGAGCTTCTTCATGATATTCTCCCGTTGGGCGGCATGTTGGTCTGCCATGGTCGAGGATTTGATCAAAAAATTCCCCGCATGGCAATATGGTAATGTTTCCACGGGCCAGCTAAACTCGCAATAGATGCCGCGATCTAGGATTAAAAACAGTCCGTGACCATGCAAGACCTCGCAGATTTCCCAGGCCAGGCGACGCCCTCCAAGGGCAACCTCCCGGCGCATGAACTCGTCTATCGCAAACTGCGTGCGATGGTGCTCTTTGGCGATCTCGCTCCGGGGCAGGCGGTGACCATCCAGGGCCTCATCGACGAGCTCGACGTCGGCATGACCCCGGTGCGCGAGGCGATCCGCCGTCTCGTGCCACAAGGTGCGCTTGAATCGCGCGGCAACCGCCGGGTCAGCGTGCCGCTGCTCGAAGCCTCCAGCATTTCACAGATAATCGTGGCCCGCCAATGGCTTGACCCCCATCTCGCCATCAAGGCCTGCGAACGCGCAACCGATGCCAGCGTGGCCCAGCTCGCCGCCATCGACAGCCAGCTCGACGCCGCCATCCTGGCCGGCGATCACCGCGGTTACCTGCAGCTCAACTACCTCTTCCACCGCCGTATCTACGACATGGCCGAGGCCCCGATCCTCGCCGAAATGGCCGAAGGTCTGTGGCTCCGCTTCGGCCCCTCCATGCGGGTCGTCTGTGGCCGGGTCGGCACCCAGAACCTGCCCGACCGGCACAAGGAAACCGTCGAGGCCATGCGCGCCCGTGATGCCGAGGCCGCCGCCCATGCGATCCGCGAGGATGTGCTGCAAGGGATGGAGCAACTGCGCATCGCTTTCGAGGGCTCGGGCGGGTTAACCTGATTCGGTTGACATAAAATAATTTGATCATATTCTGCGCGGACCGGCCCGAAATTGAGGCAGGCTGTTAACATTCGCACCGCCCCTCGCCGGGCGACCGCAGAGGAAAGGCCCCGCGCATGAACATGATCACCAACCATATGCCGACCGCAGAGCTTCAGGCGCTGGATGCCGCTCACCATATGCACCCGTTCACCTCGGGCACCGAACTGGCCGCCAAGGGCGCGCGCGTCATCACCCGTGCCAGCGGCGTCACCCTGACCGACAGCGAAGGCAATGAAATGCTCGACGCCATGGCCGGTCTGTGGTGCGTCAACCTCGGCTATGGCCGCGACGAACTGGCCGAGGCCGCCGCCCGCCAGATGAAGGAACTGCCCTATTACAACACCTTCTTCCAGACGACCCATGTGCCCGCCATCGCGCTCTCGTCGAAACTGGCGGAACTGACGCCGCATGATCTGAACAACGTCTTCTTCGCAGGCTCCGGCTCCGAGGCGAATGACACCAACATCCGTCTCGTGCGCACCTATTGGGCCGAAAAGGGCCAGCCCGAGAAAAAGATCATCATCAGCCGCAAGAACGCCTATCACGGCTCTTCCGTCGGCAGCGCCTCGCTCGGCGGCATGCAGCCGATGCACGCCCATGGCGGCCTGCCGATCGAGGACATCCACCATATTGACGAGCCGAACTGGTACGCCCAGGGCGGCGACATGTCGCCTGCGGAATTCGGTCTCGAACGCGCGCGTCAGCTTGAGGCCGCCATCGAGGAATACGGCGCCCACCGCGTCGCGGCCTTCATCGGCGAGCCGATCCAAGGCGCCGGCGGCGTCATCATCCCGCCGGAAACCTACTGGCCCGAGATTCAGCGCATCTGCGATAAGCACAACATCCTGTTGATCGCCGACGAGGTCATCACCGGCTTTGGCCGCACCGGCAAATGGTTCGGCTGCGAAACCCTCGGCATCCGCCCGCATATCATGACCATCGCCAAAGGGCTGAGCTCGGGCTACGCGCCGATCGGCGGCTCGCTGCTCTGCGACGAGGTGGCTCAGGTGATGAATGATTGCGACTTCGCCCATGGCTACACCTATTCCGGTCACCCGGTGGCCTGTGCCGTGGCGCTGGAAAACCTGCGCATCCTGCAAGAAGAGAAAATCGTCGATCGCGCCGGGTCCGAGGTCGCGCCCTATCTCAAGGAAAAATGGGACACGCTGAACGATCACCCGCTGGTCGGCGAAACCGCGCTCTGCGGTCTGATGGGCTCGCTCGCGCTCTCGCCCGATCCGTCCTCGCGCGCCATGTTCGCCGCCGACAAGGGCACCGCCGGTCTGATCTGCCGCGAACATTGCTTCGCCAACGGTCTGGTGATGCGCCATGTCGGCGACCGCATGGTGATCTCGCCGCCGCTGGTCATCACCCATGCCGAGATCGACACGCTGGTCGAACGCGCCCGCAAGGCGCTCGACCTCACCCATGCCGAGCTCAAGGACAAGGGGCTGATGGTCGCGGCCTGATCGGCAAAACCGGCCAGCTGCAAACCGGCCAGCCTAACCCGAAAACAATGCGCGCGCCGTTACCCCGGCGCGCGCTGTCTTTTCAAACGGGGCTTTGCTCAATTTCCGGGCAAATCCATACTGTCGCAATACCGACGTCTTACCGACGCGATGCCGAACCCCCGGAAATCCGCCAAACCCCTATTTCTTAACGCGCTCACTTCACAAAGAGCTTGCGCGGCCGGTCACAGAAACATTCCGCCGGCCCTTCCTCCTTGATGAGGATGGATTCGGTGATCTCAAGCCCCCATTCGCTCATCCAGAGCCCGGGCATGAAATGAAAGGTCATCCCCGGTTCAAGAACGGTCTCATCCTCAGAGCGCAGCGAAATCGTCCGCTCGCCCCAATCCGGCGGATAGCTGAGCCCGATCGGATAGCCACAGCGCGCCCCGCGCTCGATCCCCGCCCGCTCCAGCGGCGCCGCCAGCGCATTGGCGATGTCACAGGCCCGGTTCCCCGCCCGCGCCATCTCGAGCCCGGCCTCCAGCCCTTCGACCAGTGCCGCCTCGGCGCGCAGGATCGTGTCATCGGGCTTTCCAAGGAACAGCGTGCGGCAGAACGGCGCGTGATAGCGCCGGTAACAGCCTGAGATTTCAAAGAAAGTCGCCTCACCTTCCGCAAAGGGCCGCCCGTCCCAGGTGAGATGCGGCGCCGCCGCGTCACTGCCCGAGGGCAACAGCGGCACAATCGCCGGATAATCGCCCCAGGCATCCGGCGTGCCATGGATCGCATCGCGGTAAATCTCGGCGACAATCTCGTTCTTGGGGATGCCCGGCTCGACCCGTTCCATCACCCCATCGACGATCTTTTCGGAAATTTTCGCCGCCTTGCGGATGAATTCCAACTCCACATCCGACTTGATCGCCCGCTGCCAATTGACCAGCGCCGTGGCATCGGCAAACCGCGCATTCGGCAGCTCGGCCTTGAGCACCTCATAGGCCTTTGCCGAGAAATAGTAATTGTCCATCTCGACCCCGATCCGCGCCGATCCGCGCCCCAGATCGTCGAGAAACGCCGCCAGATCCTGCATCGGATGGCGCACCGTGGATTGCACGAAATGGTCCGCATAGCCGCGCACCTTGCTGTCATCCATCCACACCGTGCGCAGCGCCCCATTGGCGTCCTGCCGCCGTCCCCACCAGATCGGATCATGGTCCGGCAGCACGATAACCCCTTGATGCACATAGAAAGACCAGCCGTCATACCCGGTGAGCCAATGCTGGTTCGACGGGTCCGTCACGAACAGGATATCCAGCCCCGCATCTTCCATCGCGGCCCGCGTCTTGGCGAGGCGGCGGTCATATTCATCCAAGGCGAAGGGGACGGATTTTCGAATCATGGGATTTGGCTCCGGGCAGGTGGTCTTTGCCCGGATGCTGGCCGAAACCCCGGCTCAGTCCTAGCGTTTTTTCGCTGCTGCCAAACCGTGCGATTACAATCTAGGCGCTAGTTTTCTGCGCCTGCACAGCCTCTTGGCGGGTGGCGTGTCGCAACTTCCCAGATTTTCGTCGCACTCCGCTTGCATCCTAGCCCCATTCGCGTTTTAGTTTCATTTGAACACAGAGAAACTGTGACTGATAAAAAACAGGGAGCCAGATTTGGCCGATAGTACAACGGGTGAGGCATTCGTCGAATTCGAACGGGTGCAGAAAAGTTATGATGGGGAAAATCTGGTCGTCAAAGACCTGAACCTCTCCATGCCGAAAGGCGAGTTTCTGACAATGCTGGGGCCCTCCGGGTCGGGCAAAACCACCTGCCTGATGATGCTTGCCGGGTTCGAAACCGCGACCCATGGCGACATCCGTCTCGGTGGCACGTCGATCAACAATATTCCGCCGCACAAACGCGGCATCGGCATGGTGTTTCAGAACTACGCCCTGTTCCCGCATATGACCATTGCCGAGAACCTGAGCTTCCCGCTCGAGGTCCGCAAAATTGGCAAGTCAGAACGCGAGAAAAAAGTTCAACATGCGCTGGATATGGTCGAAATGGGCGCCTTTGGCGGCCGTCGCCCGGCCCAGCTCTCCGGCGGCCAGCAACAGCGAATCGCTCTGGCCCGCGCCCTGGTGTTTGAACCCGAACTGGTCCTCATGGACGAACCTCTCGGCGCGCTGGACAAGCAGCTGCGCGAGAAGATGCAGTTCGAAATCACCGACCTCGCGCACCGTCTCGGCATCACCACGGTCTATGTGACCCATGACCAGACTGAGGCGCTCACCATGTCCGACCGCGTCGCCGTCTTCGACGATGGCCGCATTCAGCAGCTGGCCCCGCCAGACCTGCTCTATGAAGAGCCGGAAAACAGCTTCGTCGCGCAATTTATCGGTGAAAACAACACGATGCTCGGTGTCGTCAAGGAGATCCGCGGCGAAGAGGCGCTGGTCCAGCTTGACGGTGGCGAGCTGATCGACTGCAAGCCGGTGAACGTCACCGCGGTGGGCGATCGCACCCGCGTCTCGATCCGTCCCGAGCGCGTCGAATACAACCCCGAACGGCTCAAGCCGGGGGCGCATACGCTCAAGGCCGAGGTGCTCGAATTCATCTACATGGGCGACATCTTCCGCACGCGCCTGCGTGTGGCGGGCAATGACGAATTCATCATCAAGACCCGCAACGCCCCCGACCAGCGCCGCCTCTCGCCCGGCGAACAGATCGAAATCGGCTGGCTGCCGCAGGATTGTCGCGCTCTGGACGCATGATCAAAGGCTTTCCCGCACTCCGCCCGGGGTGTGGCGAAACAGGGGATTTGGGTCGAAACCCGTGACCAGGATCCCTGAAAAAAACAACGGGTAGACTTAGGGAGAATTTGAATGACTTTGACCAAAACTCTTCTGACGACGACGGCCCTGACCGTTGCCGCAGGGGCCGCTTCGGCTCAGGAAATGACCATCGTGTCTTGGGGTGGGGCCTACTCCAAATCGCAGCAAAACGCCTATCACGAACCCTATATGGAAAAGACCGGCGTCAAGATCATCAACGATGACAGCTCGAACGAAGCCGTGGCCAAGCTGCGCGCCATGAACGAAGCCGGCAACATCACCTGGGATGTGGTCGACGTTGTGGCCGCCGACGCGCTGCGCCTTTGCGACGAAGGTCTGGCGATGGAAATCGACCCGGACGAGCATCTCGCTGCCGCCCCCGACGGCACCCCGGCCTCCGAGGATTTCGGCGACCTGCTGGTGGGCGATTGCTTCATCCCGCAGATCGTGTACTCGACCACCTTCGGCTATCGCACCGACATGGTCGGCGACACGCCCCCGGATGACATCTGCGACGTGTTCGACCTGGAAACCTATCCCGGCAAGCGCAGCCTCGAGAAACGCCCGATCAACAACATGGAATGGGCGCTGCTCTGCGACGGCGTGGCCAAGGATGACGTCTATGACGTTCTCGCCACCGACGAAGGTCAGGATCAGGCTCTCGCCAAGCTCGACACCATCAAGGACAGCGTCATCTGGTGGTCCGCCGGTGCCGACACGCCGCAGCTTCTCGCCGATGGCGAAGTTGTCATGGGCTCGACCTATAACGGCCGTCTGTTCAGCGTGATCGAAGAGCAGAAACAGCCCGTCGCCATGCTCTGGGACGCGCAGGTGTTCGATCTCGACGGCTGGATCATCCCCGCCGGTCTGAGCGAAGAGCGCAAACAGCAGGCGCTGGACTACATCATGTTCGCGACCGACACCCAGCGTCTCGCCGATCAGGCGAAATACATCTCCTACGGTCCGGCGCGTAAGTCCTCGGCACCGCTGGTGGGTCAACACGCTGAGCTGGGCATCGACATGGCACCCCATATGCCGACCGATCCCAACAATGCCAAGAACACGTTCCTCTACAACTACGAGTTCTGGGCTGACTATCGCGACGACATCGACGCCAAGTTCCAAGCCTGGCTCGCACAATAAGATAGGGTCGGGGGCGCGCCTGCCGCGCCCCCATCCACCACCCAAAAGAGCACGGGCTGCACGCATGGCCCGCGCCGCATGACAGGGACGACCGCAGACCATGCCCAAGGGCTATATTATCGGCCATATCACCGTGCACGATCCCGAGGCCTACCAAGAGTATGTCGACCGGGACACGCCAATCCTCGAAGGAATGGGGGGCCGGTTCATCGTCCGGGGCGGGGCCTCGGAAACGCCCGAAGGCCGCTGCGAAGACCGTCATGTCGTGATCGAATTTCCAAGCTACGAGGCCGCGCGCGCCGCGTATAATGATCCCGCCTATCAACAGGTGGCCGAGATCCGCAAGCGCACCGCCACGAGCGTAATCACACTGGTCGAGGGGACCTGAGATGAGTGATGCAAGTGATGCCACCACCGCCAAGCGCGGCCCCACACCCGACGACGGGCTGAAGGTGGCCAAGAGCGGCCCGGTGCTGGCCGCCGACGGCACGCCGCTAAAGCGCAGCCTGGCCCGCGCCCTGCGGATGCAGAAGATGCGCGCGCTGATGCTCATCGCGCCGCTGCTGGTCTTTGTGCTGCTGTCCTTCATCGTGCCGATCGTCTCGATGCTGTTCCGCTCGGTCGAGAACGAGATCGTCGAAAACACGCTGCCCTATACCACCGAACAGCTCGCGCAATGGGATGGCACCACCGACCAATTGCCCGGCGAACCGGTTTATCAGGCGCTCTATTTCGATATGTTTCTCGCCGCCGAGCTCAAGCGGCACACCCGCCTCGGCACACGGCTGAACTATGAAAGCACCGGCATGTCCTCGCTCTTCCGGCAATCGGGGCGCAAGCTCGACGATCCGGGCAAGGACTACCGCAAGGCTTTCCAGGGCGTCGATGACGGCTGGACCGATTCCGCCACATGGCTGAGCCTGATGACCGGCGATCCCTCTGCCGACCGCGACACCGCTCTGGTCAAGGCGCAAAAGGCCCGTCTCGCCCGGCTCGACGACACCCGCCTTCCCGGTCTGCCGGAGTTCGCGCCAAGCACCGAGATTTCCGAACTGCTGCCGCTCACCGCGCGCACCTATACCGCCTTTGCGGTGATGACCGAACTGGTCGACGAAAAGGACATGGCCAAGGCCAAGCCGATTGAATCGGTCTATGTGGCGCTCGCCGCCGATCTCGCCGCGGCGGATGTCACCGGCTATTCCGGCCCCGAGGCCGACCGGCTCAAGGCGCTGGCCGCGAGCGGCGCGGCAACCGCCCCCGACTTTGCCGCGATCTTCGCCGATATCGACAAGGACTGGGCCAATGTCGCCACATGGCGCACGATCCAGACCCATGCCGCGCCCTACACCAGCGGCTATTTCCTGAACGCGGTGGACATGCGCAAAACGCCTGAGGGCGCGCAGGCCCAGCCCGAGGACAAACGTATCCTGGTCAAGCTCTTCATCCGCACGCTGATCATGTCGCTGATCATCACCGGGTCCTGCATCCTGCTCGGCTATCCGGTGGCCTGGATCCTCGCCAACCTGCCGATGCGCTCGGCCAACCTGCTAATGATCCTCGTGCTCTTGCCCTTCTGGACCTCGCTTCTGGTGCGGACCTCGGCCTGGAAGGTGATGCTGCAACAACAGGGCGTCATCAACGAGGTGCTCGTCTGGCTTGGCATGGTAAACGACGCCGACCGGCTGGTGCTGATCAACAACCAGACCGGCACGATCATCGCCATGACGCATATCCTGCTGCCCTTCATGATCCTGCCGATGTATTCGGTGATGCAGACCATCCAGCCGAGCTATCTGCGCGCCGCCAAGAGCCTTGGCGCGACCAACTGGACGGCCTTCTGGCGGGTCTATTTCCCGCAGACCGTGCCGGGCATCGGCGCTGGCTCGATCCTCGTCTTCATCCTGTCCATCGGCTATTACATCACGCCCGAGATCGTCGGCGGCACCAAGGGTGTCTTCATCTCGAACCGGATCGCCTACCACATCTCGAGCTCGCTCAACTGGGGCTTGGCGGCGGCGCTGGGGACGATCCTGCTGATCGTGGTGCTGCTGCTCTACTGGGCCTATGACAAGATTGTCGGCATCGACAACGTGAAGCTGGGGTAAGCGATATGAAACTGACAACCATTTCCCGCAAACCCCTCAGCTTCGTCGCCGCCACAACGGCGGCGGTGGGCGGGCTTCTCGGCCTCTTTGTCGGCACCGCCAATGGCTCTGGCGCCATCGGCATCCTCGCGGGTGGCGCGCTGCTCGCGGTGCTGGCGCTGATCCTGCCGCGCTTTGACAATGAGGCGCTGGCCCGCTGGCTGACCGTCGGTCTCTTCATCCTGCTCGGCTCGCTCTTTGGCGGGCTGCCCTTGATGCTCCTCGGCATCTTTGTCGGCTGGTTCTTCGGCTGGTTCATCTTCTGGCTCTATGAAGGCCGCTACCGGGCCAAACTGCCGCCCTATGCCACCGCCAAACAGGTGCTCTGGCATTATACTTTCCGGGTGATCTGTGGCGCGATCTTCATCTTCCTGATCACGCCGATCATCGTGGTCATGCCGCTGAGCTTCAACGCCGAGGATTTCTTTACCTTCACCCCGGAAATGCTCCGCCTCGATCCCGATGGCTACAGCCTCAAACATTACCGCGACTTCTTCACCAACAATGAATGGCAGCGCAGCTTCAAGAACTCGCTGATCATCGCGCCTATCGCCACGATCATCTCGGTGAGCCTCGGCACCCTCGCCGCCATCGGCCTGAGCCAGAGCCATGTGCCCGGCCGTCGCGCCATCATGGCGATCCTGATCTCGCCGATGATCGTGCCGCTGATCATCTCGGCCACCGGCATGTTCTTCTTCTACTCCGACATCGGCAACTTCCTCGAAGGCACCGTCGGGCTCGGCAAGAACTTCGTGGGTTATGTCAAAGTGATCCTCGCCCATGCCGTTCTCGGCATCCCCTTCGTGATCATCACCGTGACCGCGACGCTGGTGGGCTTCGACCGCTCGCTGACCCGGGCGGCGGCCAATATGGGCGCGAACCCGGTGACCACCTTCTTTCGGGTGCAGATGCCGCTCATCCTGCCCGGCGTGATCTCGGGCGGTCTCTTTGCCTTCATCACCTCCTTTGACGAGGTGGTCGTGGTGCTCTTCGTCGGCTCGGCGAGCCAGAAGACCCTGCCGTGGCAAATGTTCACCGGTCTGCGCGAACAGATCAGCCCGACGATCCTTGCCGTGGCGACGATCCTCGTGGTGATTTCCATCGCGCTCCTGACCACCGTCGAACTGCTCCGCCGCCGCTCGGAACGGCTGCGCGGCATGTCGCCAGGCTGACAGTCGTCTTACCGTCGTAATACCGACGCGTTGCCGACATGCAAAAAGGGCGGCCTCCGGGCCGCCCCTTCGCTGTCCGGGGGAGTTGATCAAAACGCGGCGACCTCGGGATCGAGCGTGATTTTCCAAAGCTCCTTGTCCGCCCGGTCCATCAACCGCACGGTCATTTGCTGCGTCTGGGCGTCGAGATCGACCAGCCCAAAGAACTGCAACCCGGCCGACGGCGGCAGGTTCTGCCCCTGCTCCTCGCTCGGCGCGCTGATGAATTTCACCTCCGGCCCAAAGGTCATATCGAGCGGGTTCGGCCCGAATGTCCCCGCATGAAGCGGCCCCGACACGAACTCCCAGAACGGCGCAAACTCCTGAAATTGCGCACGATCCGGGCTATAGTGATGCGCCGCGGTGTAATGCACATCGGCGGTGAGCCAGACGGTGTTCTTCACATCGGCATTCTTGATGAAGCGCAGCAGATCCGCGATCTCGAGTTCCCGCCCCTTGGCCGCACCATCATCGCCATTGCCCACGGCCTCTTGGCCGCCACCGACCACCAGACCGATCGGCATGTCCGAGGCAATGACCTTCCAGGTGGCGTTCGACCGGGTCAGCTCGCGCTTGAGCCAAGCCACCTGATCCACCCCGAGAATGCGCGTCTCATCCGACATCTCGGTCTGCAGATTGTCACTGTTCGGCCCCCGATAGCTCCGCATATCGAGGAAGAAAATATCTAGCATCGGACCGTAAGAAACCTTGCGATACACGCGGTTAGGCTCTTCTGGCGTGATGCGCAGCGGGGTCATTTCGTGGAAGGCGCGGGTGGCCCGGGCCTGCAGGTTGAAGACCGATTTCTCGCTATAGCGATCGTCCTCCATCAGGCTGCGCGACGACGACCAGTTGTTGACCACCTCGTGATCGTCCCACTGGTAATAGGTCGGCACCACGGCGTTCATCGCGCGCACATGCTCGTCCATCATGTTGTATTTCCACTGGCCGCGGAACTCGTCGAGGCTCTCGGCCACCTTGCGCTTGTCATCGGTCAGAACGGCGTTCTTCCAGATCACCTGACCGTCCTTCTCGACCTCGTCCTGCATCGGCCCGTCGGCATAGATCGTGTCGCCGGAATGGATAAAGAAATCAGGGCGATGGCTCGCCATGGTCGCATAGGTGGCCATGCCCTGATCGTCGATGCCCCAGCCCTGACCGGCGGTGTCACCGGACCAGGCAAAGCGGATGTTGCGCCGCGCGGTGGGGGCGGTGCGGAACTGACCGACCAGAGGCTCGCTCACCGCGTTGATGTCCGACAGGTCATGGGCGGTGAAGCGGTAGAAGATATCCTGATCCGCTGGCAGTCCGTCCACCAGACGCTTGATCGTCAGGTCGCTCGACGGCAGCGCATCGAGCGAGGTCAGACGCCGCGCATTGGCAAAGCTCTCGGTGGTGGAGACCTCCATCATCACCCGCGCCGGCCGGTCGGTGCGCGTCCAGATCATGCCCGAGCTGGCATCGACATCGCCGGACTGAACACCATGGGTAAAGACGGGGCGCGCATTGGCACGACTGATCGACGGTGCGGCCAGCATGGCGGTAAAGGCGGTGCCAGAGGCCAGTACGGCACGGCGGGTGGGGCGGATGAGCTTGGTCATGAGGTCCTCGCGAAAATCGGGTGAGTGGGTAGCGCGGACCATCGCGGCGCTTTGTAACCGCGGGCCGAATGGAAGTTGAAACTTTGGCAAAACTTCCGTGACAGCCGAGGCCCCAGACTTGGAGCCAGATACGCAAAAGGCCCGGTGTCTCCACCGGGCCTTGCAGGTCGTTCAGACGCGATGACAGCTTAGCTGCGCACCAGCTTTTCGTAGGCTTCCGCGATCTCGCGGGTGAGCGCGCCAACCTCGAACGTATAGTCGCCGATCTGCCCCACGGGTGTCACCTCTGCGGCGGTCCCGGTGAGCCAGCACTGCTCGAACCCTTCCATCTCTTCGGGCATGATGTGGCGCTCATGCACCTTGATCTGGCGATCCTTGAGCATGCCGATCACGGTCTGACGGGTCAGCCCGTTGAGGAAACAATCGGGTTTCGGCGTGTGCACTTCGCCATCCTTGACGAAGAAGATATTGGCGCCGGTCGCCTCGGCCACATAGCCGCGATAATCCATGAAGAGCGCATCCGAACAGCCCTTGGCCTCGGCCGCGTGTTTCGACGTGGTGCAGATCATGTAGAGACCTGCCGCCTTGGCATGGACCGGGATCGTCTCGGGGCTCGGGCGTTTCCATTTCGAGATGTCGAGCTTGGCGCCCTTCATCTTGGCATCGCCGTAATAGGCGCCCCATTCCCAGGCCGCGATGGCGAGATGCACCGGGTTGCGCGCCGAGGCGACACCCATATCCTCGCCCGCGCCGCGCCAGGCCACCGCGCGCACATAGGCATCGGTAAAGCCGTTGGCCTCGAGAACGGCCTGTTTCGCGGCCTCAATTTCGTCCACCGAATAGGGGATTTTGAAATCGAGCTCGCCCGCCGAGAAATGCAGACGCTCGGAATGTTCGCGGCTTTTGAAGATCTTGCCATTATAGGCGCGTTCGCCCTCGAATACCGAGCTGGCATAATGCAATGCGTGGGTCAGGATATGGACATTGGCCCCACGCCAATCGGTGAGTTCACCATCCATCCAGATTTTGCCGTCGCGGTCATCATAGCCAGCCATTGTTTCGATCCCTTCAGCCGATCTTTGCGATTGTTGCGCCAAATATGTCCGTATCGGGCATAAAGTTGCGCGGAAACTGCGAATCGCTACCAGTTTGCTCTTGGAGTGTCAACAAAGCTGACTTAACCTGTAAAAGGTAATGACGGGGTGAGGGGCTGTGATGGCAGAGGTGAAGGGCGGCGAAGCGCTGCTGTTTTTGACGGATGAGCAATTGCGTCAGGGGATCGAGGCAATGTTCTTTGCGTATCGCGGCTTCACCGCGGACCCCGACCGCATTCTCGAAACCATGGCCTATGGTCGCGCCCATCACCGCGCGATCCATTTCATCGCGCGCAGCCCGGGCACCACGGTCAACAATCTGCTGGCGATTCTCGGCGTGACCAAACAGTCGCTCAACCGGGTGCTGCGCACCTTGATCGAGGATGGTCTTGTCGAGAGCCGCGTCGGCACCCGCGACAAACGCGAACGTCATCTTTATCTCACCGAAGAGGGCGAGACGCTCGAGCGCAAGCTCAGCGATGCCCAGCGCGCCCGGATGCGCGCCGCCTTTCGTGCCGCCGGGCCCGACGCCGTCACCGGCTTTCGTCAGGTGCTCGAGGCGATGATGGACAGCGACATGCGCCGCCGCTACCACGCGATCCGCGAGGCCGGCACATGAGCGATCCCGCCCCCCATCTTCTCATCGTCGATGACGATGAACGTATCCGCGAACTTCTGCGCAAGTTTCTCATGCGGCACGGGTTTCTGGTCTCGGCCGCCCGCGACGCCGCCCATGCCCGCCGGGTTCTGGCCGGGCTCGAATTTGATCTCATCGTCATGGATGTGATGATGCCCGGCGAAGACGGGGTGAGCCTGACCCGCGATCTGCGCGCCACGCTGGCCACGCCGATCCTGTTGCTCACCGCCAAGGGCGAGACCAGCGACCGGATTGCCGGGCTCGAGGCGGGGGCGGATGATTATCTCGCCAAACCCTTTGAGCCGCGCGAGCTCTTGCTACGGATCAACGCCATCCTGCGCCGCATGCCCGAGCCGGAACCCGATGCGGTGCTGCCGAAGATCCTCAACCTCGGGGCGGCCCGCTATGACATCGAGCGATCCGAGCTTCTGCGCGGGGAAGAACTCATCCGACTGACCGCAACCGAAACCCAGCTCATGCGGATTTTTACCGACAACCTGCGCCAGCCGGTGAGCCGCGCCAAGCTTGTCGAGGATTTGGGCCGCGACAAGGGCCAGGCGCAGGAGCGCGCTGTGGATGTCCAGATCACCCGGCTGCGGCGCAAGATCGAAACCGACCCGAAACAGCCGCGATACCTACAGACCGTGCGCGGCGAGGGCTATATGCTCTCGCCGGATTGAGCGGGCAGGCGGGCGCCGGGGCTCTGCCCCGGACCCCGGGATATTTTGCGCCAGAAGAAACAGGGGCGCGGGGCAGCGGCTGGCTCTTGATAGACTCGGGCCGAGACTGTATCTGATCTGTCATGACACGGATTTTCGACATGGATGATCGCGCGCGCCTGCCTTGGCGGTTTTTTGGTGCGACCCTGACGATTCTAGCCAGCCTATAAGGCGGGCCGAGACAGATTACGCAAGTTTTCCATCCAAAATACGGGGAGAGGACGCATGTCCCCCAAAACGCTCTACGACAAAATCTGGGATGCCCATGTGGCGCATGAAGCCGATGATGGCACCTGCCTTCTTTATATCGACCGCCATCTCGTTCACGAGGTGACGAGCCCGCAGGCCTTTGAAGGGCTGCGCATGGCGGGCCGCAGCGTGCGCGCACCGGACAAGACCATTGCCGTGCCGGATCACAACGTGCCGACCACGCTTGACCGCGCCAATGCGGCCACCATGACCGAGGACAGCCGCATTCAGGTCGAGGCTCTCGACAAGAACGCCAAGGATTTCGGCATCCACTACTATCCGGTCAGCGACATCCGTCAGGGTATCGTGCATATCGTCGGCCCCGAGCAGGGCTGGACCCTGCCGGGCATGACCGTGGTTTGTGGTGACAGCCACACCGCGACCCATGGCGCCTTTGGTGCGCTGGCCCATGGCATCGGCACCTCGGAGGTCGAGCATGTGCTCGCCACCCAGACGCTGATCCAGAAGAAATCCAAGAATATGAAGGTCGAGATCACCGGCAAGCTGCGCCCCGGTGTGACCGCCAAGGACATCACCCTGTCGGTGATCGGCGAAACCGGCACCGCCGGCGGCACCGGCTATGTCATCGAATATTGCGGCGAAGCGATCCGCGATTTGTCGATGGAAGGTCGCATGACCGTCTGCAACATGGCGATCGAAGGTGGTGCGCGCGCCGGTCTCATCGCGCCGGATGAAAAGACTTATGAGTATGTCATGGGTCGCCCCCATGCGCCGAAAGGGGCTGCCTGGGAGGCGGCGCTGGCCTGGTGGAAGACGCTCTATTCCGACGATGACGCCCATTGGGACAAGGTCGTGACCATCAAGGGCGAAGACATCGCGCCGGTCGTCACCTGGGGCACCTCGCCTGAGGATGTGCTGCCGATCACCGCCAATGTGCCGAGCGCCAGCGATTTCACCGGCGGCAAGGTCGGTGCTGCGCAGCGGTCGCTCGATTACATGGGGCTGACCCCGGGCATGCCGCTCAGCGAGGTCGAGATCGACACCGTCTTTATCGGCTCTTGCACCAATGGCCGGATCGAGGATCTGCGCGCCGCCGCCGCCGTGCTCAAGGGACGCAAGATCAAGGAAGGTCTGCGCGCCATGGTGGTGCCGGGTTCGGGCCTCGTACGGGCACAGGCCGAGGAAGAGGGACTTGCAGATATCTTCAAGGAGGCCGGGTTTGAATGGCGGCTTGCGGGCTGTTCCATGTGTCTTGCCATGAACCCCGATCAGCTCAGCGAGGGCGAGCGCTGTGCCTCGACCTCGAACCGGAATTTCGAAGGGCGGCAGGGCTATAAGGGTCGGACCCACCTGATGAGCCCGGCGATGGCCGCCGCCGCCGCGGTGACCGGCAAGCTGACCGATGTGCGGGAGATGATGTAATGGAAAAGTTCGAAAAACTCACGGGCATCGCGGCGCCCATGCCGCTGGTCAATATCGACACCGATATGATCATCCCCAAGCAGTTCCTGAAGACGATCAAGCGGTCGGGTCTTGGTGTGAACCTCTTTGACGAGATGCGCTATGACCGTCAGGGCAACGAGAACCCCGACTTCGTGCTCAACCAGCCGGCCTATCGCGACGCGGAAATCCTCGTGGCGGGCGACAATTTCGGCTGTGGCTCGAGCCGCGAACACGCGCCTTGGGCGATCAAGGATTTCGGCATTCGCTGCGTCATCGCGCCGAGCTTTGCCGATATCTTCTACAACAACTGCTTTAAGAACGGCATCCTGCCCATCGCCCTGCCGCAAGAGCAGGTGGATGTGTTGATGAAGGACGCGGAGAAAGGGGCGAATGCCCGGATGACCGTGGATCTCGAGGCGCAGACCGTGACCACTTCGGATGGCGAGAGCTTTGCCTTTGAGGTCGATTCGTTCAAAAAGCATTGTCTGATGGAAGGGCTCGATGACATCGGCCTGACCTTGGAGAAGGCCAGTGCGATCGACAGCTTTGAGGCCACAATTGGGGCAGAGCGCCCCTGGGTCTGACCGGGCTATAAGGCAGGCCGCGACCTTGTTTGGCAGGGTCGCGGGCAGGCTTTCCCGCCTCTGAAGGGTCCTGAAGACAGCTTTAACGCGCATGTTTCGGCAGGGCCGGACAAAAAGATTAAACAGATATTAAGGCCGCCCGTCACGTTCGGGTGGCCTTTTTGGTGGTCGCTCAGAGGCGCTTGCCTACATCTTGTGGTTGCTCCGCGCCTTGCCACATTTGCGAGCTTTGCGTGATGTAATCCCGCACCAGTTGCGCCCTTAAATAGCCGTAAAAATTGAATTTGTTTCTACCGAGTCTTGAGGCGTCTGCGGAAAGAAGGCAAGATTTGGACATAATTGAGGCATATCGCCGTCACAGGCGACATCAAGTTGGGACACCGGCGAGGCAATGCACCGCGCTGGGCCAGTTTGAAGGGAAATGGCAGTGTTAGCACGGCTGACTGGCGCTTTGACGCGCGCATTCTTGATGGTGTTGCTGGTTGCAATGCCCTCGCTGATCGTCCCCGGCGTGGCCGAGGACACATCGCAGATGGTCGTGGCCACCGCCTTTGTGGCGGCCATCATGGTCTTTATCGAATATAACGGCAGCTCGACCAGCATCCTCGAATTCCGCTTTGCGCCCCCGTACAACCGGCTGAAATTCGGCTTTATCGCGGCCACGGTCCTGTTTCTGTCACTCACAGCGCGCAGCCCGATAGAAGCGGCGCCGATCTCGGATCTGGCGGCGGGGCTCGGCCGTGTGATCGGCAATGCGCTCGACTTCCCCTATTCGCCCGTGCGCTCGATGACCAACCTGATGCCGGTGGGCGCGGATGCCAAATCGATCGACGCCGTGCGCAGCGCCGCCGGGGTGAGCTATGCCGCCGCGATGATGATGGCGCTGACCTTCCTGATGATGGTCCTGTTCTTTGGTTGGCCCGTGCGCAATGGCGCGTTCAACGTCTGCCTCAACCTGCCGCTCTTTGACCCGACCGGCGGCGGCGATGTGGTGGACCGGCTGCAGCGCGATGCCGGGCTTAACGTTTCCTTAGGGTTTGTCCTGCCATTCTTGATCCCGGTCGGTCTCGTGCTGATCACGAATTTCGCGGAGAAAGTGGGATATCTGCTGCCTCTCAACCTGATCTGGATCACCTGCGCTTGGGCCTTTCTTCCGGCGAGCCTGATCATGCGCGGTGTCGCCATGTTCCGGATCGCCGGTCTGATCAGCCAGAAGCGCCAGCGCGCCTATGCCAAGGCCGAGGCCGAGCCCGAGCTGCAAATCGCCTAATCACTACCTTCGTCCTTTGGCTCAGCGTGCTCTTTTGGGCGGGCGGGGCAGGGGCTGACACGCTGCGTCTCGCCACATGGAATGTCGAACTCTCGCGTGCCGGGCCGGGGATCTTGCTCCGGGATCTGCGGCGCGGCGATGCGCAGGCGGATGCGGTGGCCGAGATCATCGCGGACCACGCCCCGGATATCCTCTTGCTGCAAGGCGTCGACCATGACGCCGATCACCTCGCGCTTCTGGCCCTGCAGAGCCGCATCGCCCAGGCGGGTTATAGCCTGCCCTATCGCTACGCCCCGCCACCCAATAGCGGCCTCGCCTCCGGTCATGATCTCGATGGTGATGGCCGCTTGGGCGAGCCTGAGGATGCGCAGGGCTTTGGCCGGTTCCGGGGTGAGGGCGGCATGGCTCTGTTGTCCCGCTATCCGATTGCGGCGGCGCAAGACCTGAGCGGATTTCTCTGGGTCGACCTACCCCATGCCCTTCTGTTCGAGGACACGGGCGCGCCGCTCTTTCCGGCCGCTGTGCTGCGCGATCTGCGGCTCGCTTCTGTGGCACAATGGCGGGTTGAGGTGACAGCGCCGCAAGGGCGGATCACCCTCTTTGCCTTTCACGCGGGACCGCCGGTATTCGATGGGCCAGAGGACCGGAACGGCCGCCGCAATCATGATCAGCTGATGTTCTGGCAACATGTTCTGGCCGGTGAGTTAGATGGCGGCCTCGGTCCGATGCCCGAGGGCCGCTTTGTGCTCATGGGCGATGCCAACCAAGACCCGCAGCGCGGCGAGGGGCGCAAGGCCGCGATCCGGACGCTTCTCGGCGATCCGCGCCTGCAAGACCCGAGGCCGTCTCATGGCGACGGCACTGAGATGACTACCGTCCACTGGCCCCAGACCGGACCGATGCGCGTCGACTACATCCTGCCGTCGCGCGATTGGGAGGTTGCCGCTTCAGGCGTGCATTGGCCCAAGACCGGGCCCAACACCGGGCCAGAGGCCGCGCGCGCAGAGGCCGCCAGCCGCCACCGGCTTGTCTGGGTTGATCTTACCTGGTGATGGGTGCGCGCGTCAGACCCACTTGGCCAGCGGCGGCAGTGACATCAGCACCGCATCCGGGTCGTGCCCGGTGGCGAGGCCGAATTTCGTGCCCCGGTCATAGACGAGGTTATATTCCGCATAGAGCCCACGATGGACGAGCTGCGCCTCTTTGTCAGCCTCGGTCCAGGTCTGACCCCGGCGCCGCTCGACCAGCGGCAGATAGGCGGGCAAGAAGGCGCGGCCGATGTCTTGGGTGAGCGCGAAATCCGCCTCCCAATCACCGCTGTTGCGGTCATCCATGAAAACGCCGCCCACGCCCCGCGCCCGTCCACGATGGGGGATATAGAAATATTCATCCGCCCAGCGTTTGAGATCGGGGTAAAGCGCCGGATCATGCGGGTCGAGATGGGATTGCAGCGTGCTGTGGAAATGCGCCGTGTCCTCGTCATATTCGAGACAGGGGTTGAGGTCCGCCCCGCCGCCAAACCACCATGCCCCGGGCGTCCAGAACATCCGCGTGTTCATATGGACCGCGGGCACATGCGGGTTCTGCATATGCGCCACCAGCGAAATCCCCGACGCCCAAAAGCTCGGGTTCTCTGCGATCCCCGGCACGCCACGCGCCGCCATGGATTTCTGCGCCGCAGGGCTCAGCCTGCCATGCACTTCCGAGACATTGACGCCCACTTTTTCGAAGACCCGTCCGTTGCGCATCACGCTCATCAGGCCGCCACCCGCGTCCGACCCGTCCTCAGCCGTGCGTTTGGTGTCACGCAGCTCGAACCGTCCCGCAGGCTGATCCGCGCGCGGGCCGTCCTCATGTCGGGTCTCCACCTCTTCGAAGGCATCGACGATCTCGTCGCGCAATGCGCGGAACCACGCGGCGGCGCGGGATTTTTCTTCGGGAAGATCTTGGGTCATCGTGTCTTAATGTGCCGGGGTTGAAACGGGGTCCAACAATGTGCGCCCGCCATCCAGCGTCACCACCTGACCGGTCATGAAGCTTGACGCATCGCTGGCCAGATATTGCACCGTTTCCGTGAGCTCGGTCGATGGGGCAATCCGTCCCACCGGGGTGTTGCTCTCGATCTCCTTGCGCGCCTCGGGGTTCTCCTTGAGCGCCTCTTGCAAGGACGCGCTCATCACCGAGCCAAAGGCCAGCGCGTTGACCCGGATGCGATGCGGGGCCAGCGTCACGGCCAGCGAGCGGGTCATCTGATCCAGCGCGGCGGTCGAGATCGAATAGGCCATCAGCCGCGGGTTGGCATGACGCGCGGCAATCGACGACAGGTTCACGATCGCGCCCGCCGAGCCGTTGCCCTCTTGGCCCTCGGATTGCTTGATCATCCGTTTGGCCACCATTTGCGACAGCCGCAGCGAGGTCATCAAGTTCTGCTGAAGCAGCATCTCGACGCCGTCATCATCGGGATCGAGCGGCTCGGATTCGACCACCTGACGCGAGGCATTGACCAGAATATCAACCGTCTCAAACGCATCCACCGTCGCCGAGAGCAGGTTTGCCAGCGTGAGCTTTTCGCGCAAATCGCCGGCGAAATAGCGTAGCGTATCGCTCTCCTCGGGGCTGCCAAGCTCCTTGATCAGCCGCTCTTCGTCCATATCGGCGAGCATCACATTCGCGCCCTTGTTGGCAAAGTGCCGCCCGATGGCGAGCCCGATTCCATTGGCCCCGCCGGTGACGATCGCGGTCTTGCCGCTGAGTGAAAATGCCATGGAAAACGTTCCTCTTCCGGTGCCTTCGCGGCGCAGCCTAGGTCAATTCATCCCGCTTGGCGAGATGGGCGGCGCGCGTGGAAAATC
Organism: Roseovarius nubinhibens ISM; assembly: GCF_000152625.1. Lineage (GTDB taxonomy): Bacteria > Pseudomonadota > Alphaproteobacteria > Rhodobacterales > Rhodobacteraceae > Roseovarius > Roseovarius nubinhibens. The sequence continues at coordinate 1,645,460 of NZ_CH724156.1, forward strand.
TTGAACCGATTGTCGCCGGTGACAAGCGCGACATCGCCGAAACAGCTGCCAAGCGTGGTCTCATAGGGCAGGTGGCGATTGGCCACCATCCAGAGCTGCCCCGACGGTTTGAGCAGCCGTGCCGCTGCCCGGATAAAGTCGCGGCCCAGCTCGGGCTCGGCGGTGCGGCCGGTGTGAAACGGCGGGTTCATCACCACCGCGTCGAGCCGCGCGTCGGGCGTCCAATTGCGTGCGTCCTGCCAGTGGAACTGCGCGCGCGCATCGTCGAGATTGCGCCGGGCACAGGCGAGGGCATCATGCTCGGCCTCGACCAGATGCACCGTCTCGATCCCCTCGATCTGCAGGATGCGGGAGGACAGGTAACCCCAGCCCGCCCCGAGATCGGCCACGTCACGGCCAAGCTTGGCAGGCAATGCATTGGCCAGTGCCTCGGACGCCGGATCGATCCCATCGGCGGAAAACACGCCCGGCAGCGTGGTCAGCCCCGGTGCCACTTCGCGCGGGCCTTGAGCGGCCCAATCGGCAAAGGCCGTCGCGTCACCTGTGAACCAGAAAAGCTTGCCATGCGCCTTGTTCACCGGGCCAGACAAATCGGCCCGCTTGCGGCAGTCGCGCAGCACCGCATCGACCCCGTCCGTCTTGACCCCGTCCACGACCACCACGCCGCTTTGCGCACTAGCGCGGGCGATGGCGGCGCGGGTCTTGTCCTTGGCCCGCGACAGGCAGACCAGCGTCAGCGCGGCGGGCTCATCCCACTCAGTGACACAGCGGAACCCCTGCTGTTCGAAATGGGTGAAATCGGGCTGAAACCCGGTGACCACCACCGAACGGTCGCGCGGCAGCGCCGACAGATCGGCCCCCTGCACGGGATTGCGGATCACGATGGCCCCGGCGTCGGGCAGGGACAGCCCGAACTCGTCGAGCGCAAGAGACAGTCGAAGACCGGTCACGTGGCTATTCTTTTTCCATGGTGCATTGCAGCGGATGCTGATGCTGGCGCGCGAAATCCATCACTTGCGCGACCTTGGTTTCGGCGATCTCATGGCTGAACACCCCGACCACCGCGACGCCCTTCTTGTGAACGGTCAGCATGATTTCGAAGGCTTCGGCATGGGTCATGCCAAAGAACCGTTCGAGCACATGCACGACGAATTCCATGGGCGTGTAATCATCATTGAGCAGCAACACCTTGTAGAGCGGCGGCCGCTTTGTCTTGGGGCGCGTCGCGACGGCGACGGAGATATGACCATCTCCATCGTCCTGTCCGCTGGAATTGAGCTGAAAAACCTGTCGTGTCATACCAACAAAGATTGGTCCCGGGGCGCCTGTGTCAACGGGGTGTATATAGCCTCTTGCACGGGTATGAAAAGAGGCGCGTCACCTGACAGAGGGAAGAACATGCCAAAATTGCAGACAATCGGCGTCGATGCGGATGACACGCTTTGGCATAATGAGCGGTATTTTCGCCTCACCCATGACCGGTTTGCCGATCTGCTCGCGCCCTATTCCGATGCGCTGGACATGGTCGAACGGCTCAAATCGGCGGAGAAGCGCAATCTCGGCCTCTATGGCTTTGGGGTCAAAGGTTTCGTTTTGTCCATGGTGGAAACCGCCGTCGAGGTCACCGATGGCGCGGTGCCCGGGCATGTGGTGTCCGAGCTGTTGCAGGCGGGCCAGGACATGCTGCGCTATCCGATCGAGCTATTGCCCCATGCGCGCGACACGCTTCAGCAGATCGCGGCGGAGTATCACCTCGTGCTCATCACCAAGGGCGATCTTTGGGACCAAGAGCGCAAGCTCGCGCAATCGGGTCTCGGCGATCTCTTCGATGCGGTCGAGATCGTCAGCGACAAGACGCCCGAGATTTACACGCGGCTCTTCGCCCGCCACGGCCCTGGACCAGATCGCGCCGCTATGGTTGGCAATTCTCTGCGCTCGGATGTGGCGCCGATGATTGCGGCGGGCGGCTGGGGCATCCATGTGCCGCAAGAGCTCAGCTGGGACTACGAGGCCGAGGCCAGCCCGCAAACCGCCCCGAGGTTTCGTGAGATTGCCGATCTCTCGGCACTGCCGGCGCTTCTCGACGAGATTGCCCGCGTCTGATCAGCCCTGCGCCCAGTCCTGTGACTGCATCTCGCGCAGCCGGCTTGCCGTGCGCTCGAATTCGAACGTGCCTTCGCCCTCGACATAGAGATATTCCGGGGCCGCCGCCGCCGAACAGATGAGCTTGACCCGCGCCTCGTAGAGCGCGTCGATCAGTGTCACAAACCGCTTGGCCTCGTTGAAATTCGACCGGCTGAGCTGCGGAATGTTTTCCAGCACCAACACCCGACAGGCCTCGGCCAGCGCCAGATAATCCGCCGGGCCAAGCGGCTTGCCGCAGAGATCGTAAAAGCTCGCCCGCGCCACCCCGTTGTGAAAGGCCGGGATCAGCACCTCGCGCTTTTGCACGATCAGACTGTGCGGCTTGGCCGCGCCGCCGGTCAGGCTCTGCCAGATGTCGTCGATCTTGGCGCGGCTTTCGGCATTCACCGGGGTGAAATAGGTCTGGCTCCCCGCGATCCGGTCCTGCCGGTAATCCTTGGGCGAGGCCAGCTCATGCACCACGAGATTTTGTTTGAGCTTGTCGATGAAGGGCAGGAACAGCTGCCGATTAAGCCCGTCCTTGTAGAGGTCATCCGGCACCCGGTTCGACGTGGTGACCACCACCACCCCCGCCGCAAACATTGCCTCAAAGAGCCGCCCGACAATCATCGCATCGGTGATATCGGTGATCTGCATCTCGTCCAGCGCCAAGAGCCGCAGCTCATCCGTCACCGATTTCGCCACCGGGGCCAGCGCATCCTCGATGCCCTTTTGGCGGGCCGCATGCATCCCGGCATGGATTTCCTGCATGAAGGCGTGGAAATGCACCCGGCGTGACGGCACATCGAGCGAGGCTACGAACATATCCATCAACATGGATTTGCCGCGCCCCACACCGCCCCAGAGATAGAGCCCCTTGGGCGGCTCTGGCGCCTTGCGGAACCAGCCCGTCTTTGCGGGCGTGTCGAGCGCGGCGCGAATGCGCTCGAACTCGGGCAGCGCAGCCAGCTGCGCGGGGTCGGGTGTCAGCTCGCCCGAGGCGGTCAGGCGATCATAGAGTTGCGGCAGAGTTTCCATGGTCAAGCCTTACCGCGCCACGTCCCGAGGGAAAAGTACCATCACGCCCGCGCATCCTTGGGCGAGCCCATGACCACATAGGAGGTGATGGCGTTGACCTGCGGCAAGGTGCCGATCACATCGGTATGAAACGCCTTGTATGCGGGCAGGTCGGCCACTTCGATGCGCAAGAGATATTCGACCGCACCGGTGATGTTATGACACTCGACCACTTCCGGCGCGGCCTCCATCGCCCGCTCGAACGCCTGCTGCGCCGCCTTTGTATGCGCGTTGAGCCCAACGGTCGCATAGGCGACAAAGCCGATGCCCCGCGCGCCCCGGTCGATCCGGGCGCGATAGCCCGCGATCACGCCGCGCCGTTCGAGATCCTGCACCCGGCGCAGACAGGCCGAGGGCGAAAGCCCCACTTTCTCGGCCAGCTCGATATTGCTGATCCGGCCATTGCGCGAAAGTTCTTGCAATATGTGGTCTGAAATCTGGTCTATCATGCCTAATAATTGCAGAATGAATTGTCCGGCGCAACAATTCGCAACCCGCTTGCGCCACGTTCAGCATAAGATTGTGCCTCAACCTGACCTATCCCCGGTGCCCCATGACCTTTGATCTGCTGACCGCGCTCGCCACCTTTGCCTTCGTGACCGTCATCACGCCGGGGCCGAACAACCTCATGCTGATGGCCTCGGGCGCGAATTTCGGCTTTCGTCGCACGGTGCCGCATATGCTTGGCATCACAATCGGCTTCCCGAGCATGGTGTTCCTCGTCGGGGTCGGGGTCATGCAGGTCTTTGATCTCTGGCCGCTTTCCTACACACTGCTCAAGCTGTTGAGCGTGGTCTACCTGCTCTATCTCGCGTGGAAGATCGCCAATGCCGCGCCCCCGGAACAGGCGGCGACCGAGGGGAAGCCGCTGAGCTTCCTGCAATCGGCGGCCTTTCAATGGGTCAATCCCAAGGCCTGGTCGATGTCGCTCTCGGCAATCATCCTCTATGCCACCGGCCGCAATCTCGAAGCGGTGCTCTGGGTCGCGGCGGTCTTTGTGGCGGTCTCGCTGATCTCGACGACAAGCTGGACGGTGATCGGTCAGGAAATGCGCCGCTTTCTCAAGAGCCCGCAGCGTCTGCGGATTTTCAACCGCGTGATGGCGGCCCTTCTGGTGGCGACGCTCATTCCCGTGCTATGGCCCGCGGGATAGAGCCAGCACAGAGGCACGCACGGAATGGCCCATACGATCCTGCACACCGCAGCCCTGCATCGCGACCGCTTCAAGGCGTTGCGCGATGCCATCGCGCCGGGCGCGCCGCTGACTCATAAGGTGCGCCCCGATCTTCTCGCCACCGCGCTCGATCAGGGACCAGAGGCCGTGCGCGCGGATCTGGCGCAGCTCATCGCGGCGGCGGACGGCCCCGTTATGTGCAGCTGCACGACGCTCGGCCCCTTGGCGGAAGAGCTGGGCGCAATGCGCATCGACGCGCCGATGATGGAACGCGCGGCGGTGCTGGCGGCAGAGAAAGAAGGCTCTATCCTCCTCGCCTATTGTCTCGACAGCACCCTCGCCCCGAGCGTCGAGCTGCTCGACCGGGCGCTCGCGGCACAGGACCGAAAGACACGGGTGCACACGCTCTCGCTTGCCCCGTTCTGGGCGCTCTTTGAGGCGGGCCAGCAAGAAGCTTTTGAGGCCGTCATCGCCACCCAACTGCGCGAAGCGGTCAAATCTGTCGATGATCTCGCGGCAATCGTTCTGGCTCAGGCCTCCATGGCCGGGGCGGCACCCCGGCTCGCCGATCTCGCCACGCCGGTGCTCGCTTCGCCCGAAATCGGCTTGCGGGCCTTTCTCGATCTGGGATGATTGCAAAAGAATGACGTAACGGCCATATAGGCCAACGCATCAGGTGGAGCGTGTAAATGACCAATTATCTCGACTTTGAAAAACCCCTGGCCGAGATCGAAGGCAAGGCGGCAGAGCTGCGCGCCATGGCGCGGGCAGGCGAAGGTGTCGATGTCGAAGCCGAGGCCGGCGCGTTGGACAAGAAGGCGGCAGAGCTGCTCAAGGACATGTACCGTGACCTGAGCGCGTGGCGCAAATGTCAGGTGGCGCGCCATCCCGAGCGGCCGCATTGCCAAGATTACATCAAGGCGCTCTTTACCGAATACACGCCGCTCGCCGGTGACCGGAACTTTGCCGATGATCACGCCGTCATGGGCGGTCTGGCCCGTCTCGACGATCAGCCGGTCGTCGTCATCGGTCAGGAAAAAGGCAGCGACACCAAGAGCCGCATCGAACGCAATTTCGGCATGGCTCGCCCCGAAGGCTATCGCAAGGCGATCCGCCTGATGGAAATGGCCGACAAGTTCAACCTGCCGATCATCACGCTGGTCGACACCCCCGGTGCCTATCCCGGCAAAGGTGCCGAAGAACGCGGGCAGTCCGAGGCTATCGCCCGGTCGACCGAGAAATGCCTGCAAGTGGGCGTGCCCCTCATCAGCGTCATCATCGGCGAAGGCGGGTCGGGCGGGGCCGTAGCCTTTGCCACCGGCAACCGTGTCGCGATGCTCGAACATTCCGTCTATTCGGTGATCACCCCCGAAGGCTGTGCGTCGATCCTGTGGAAAGATGCCGAAAAGATGCGCGAAGCCGCCGAGGCGCTGCGACTCACGGCGCAGGATCTCAAACGTCTCGGCGTCGTGGATCACGTCATCGACGAGCCGATGGGCGGGGCGCATCGCGATGGTCGCGCGGCCATCAACGCCGTGGGTGTTACGCTGCGCAAATTGCTGGGCGAGCTGAAGGGCAAGGACCGCGACGCGCTGATTCGCGACCGCCGCGAGAAATTCCTCGCCATGGGCGACAAGGGGCTGGCGGCCTGATCCGCCGGCCTAGCGCACCAGCATCCGCAGACCCTGCGTCACATCTGACCGCACGGCGAGCCGCAATGCCGGCTCGTCCCCAGCCTTGAGCGCGGCGATGATCGTGCGGTGATGCTGCGGCGCGGTTTTTCGGTAGAGCCGCCCATAGAGCGCCCGCATCGTCGGCCCCAATTGCAACCAGACGGTTTCCGCCATGGCCAGCATGGCAGGCGCTTGCGCCCGCAGATAGAGCGTGCGGTGAAACTCCAGATTGCGCCGGATATAGGCCACCGCATCCTGACGGGCGATTTCCTCGTTGATCCGCGCGTTGATCGACTGCAGCCGGTCGATGAGCGCGATATGGGCACGGGGCAGGGCGCGGCTGGCCAGCTCCACCTCCAACAACGCCCGCAAGGCCGCGAGCTCTTCCATCCGCTCGGGGCTCAGCTCCGGCGTCGAGACCCGGCCCGACGAGGACATCGACAGCGCGCCCTCCGCCGACAGCCGCCGCACCGCTTCGCGCGCAGGCGTCATCGACACGCCAAACTCTTCGCCGACGCCGCGAATGGTCAGCGCCTGACCGGGCGCGATCTCGCCATGCATGATTCGCGACCGCAAGCCGCGATAAACGCGGTCATGGGCCGAAGGCGAGGGATCGGTGCGGGGTGTGAGCAACATATCGCGACCATGTGCCTCAGCGCGCGTCGGCGTCAATATCAAAGCGATACCTGTGCAATGCTGCGCCATGCGTCCGAAGCCATCTCCGCGAGGCTTCGAACTCGGGGTCGAGCTTTTCAACCAGGGCCCAGAATCGCGCGGAATGGTTCATCTCTCGCAGATGCGCCACCTCATGCGCCGCCACATAGTCGAGCACCTCGGCTGGCGCGAGAATCAGCCGCCAAGAATAGCTCAGCCCGCCGCGCGACGAACAAGACCCCCACCGCGACCGCGTATCGCGTAAACTGATCCCGCTGTATTCTGTGCCGAGCAGCGCGGCATAGCGGTCCGAGGCTTGTACCAACCGGTCACGCGCCAGTGTTTTCAACCAGCTTTGCACCCGCCGCCCGACCTGTTCATCCGGTCCGGGCACCCATATCTTCCCCTCCGACACGCGAATGGCACGGCCCGACGAGGCAGGCGCGACGGTGAGCATCTCTCCCGCCACCGGTACATCCACCCCATGCGCCACCGCCACGAGATCGGGCCGCCCCGCCAGATGCCCACGCAGCCAGTCGGCCTTTTCGCGGGCGAAATCCACGCCCTGCGCTTCGGAAATTCCGCGCGGCAATGTCATCGACACCGTCCCGTCGATCCCCGAAACCCGCAGCGAAATCCGCCGCGCCCGGGCCGAGCGTTTTATCACCACATCAATCGGGGGGTTGCCCGGAAGTGTCACTTGCCCCATATCGCCGAATGCCTCATGCTACCTGCGGTGATCAAAGCCTTTGACACCTGTGCCTTGTTATGGCAGGTGGCGCGAACCGTCGACAAGACCTCAGAATTGAAAGGGATGACCCATGCCCAAGGAAGAATGGGGTGTAAAACGTGTTTGCCCGACCACCGGCAAGCGTTTCTACGACCTGAACAAGGATCCGATCGTCAGCCCCTACACGGGCGAAGTCGTTGAGCTGAACCTCGGCAAGAGCCGTTCGATCAGCGCCGACAGCGAGGATGCCGAGACCAAAAAGCTCAAAGAGGCGTCGCTTGATGGCGATGCAGAAGTGCTGGACGATGATGACGAAAACGTGTCGCTCGACGACATCGCGGATGTCGCGTCGGAAGACGAAGACAGCTGATATCTTCGGGGCGGGATTTTTCCGCTTGATCCCGCCCGAAGCTTTGCATAAGTAGCGGCGCACAGGCTGGTTAGCCTGACAAGATGGGGCCTTAGCTCAGCTGGGAGAGCGCTTGCATGGCATGCAAGAGGTCAGGGGTTCGATCCCCCTAGGCTCCACCAAATCCCATCCCGACAACGCGAATATTCTGCCGTACTCGGCTGAACCGGTGCCTCTGACCGGGCGATCTGTGTCGGGCGCAGGCCGGTCTTAGCGGTCAACCAATCGCCTTCACAACTACCCGACCGCACCGCCGTTCTCGTCCCAGTCGGACCAATCAGGGAATCGCAGCGGTTCGACCTCATCCAGCGCTGCGAGATGCGAGGCCCATGCGCCGAGGTTTCCCCTCAACCGCTCTTCGACAATGCTTTGATCCTCGTAGCTGTAGCCATGTCCCTGCACGCCATAGGAGACAAAGGGCGGCAGAACCGAGAACCCCATGTAATGCAGCGAATAGTGGATGGGCCAGAGCATCGTTTCGAAATCGCCCCCTCGGCTGCCTGGGCCAAATGCGGCGCGGGGGGCACCTGTGGTCACAGAGACGAGGGCGCGGCGCCCCCTGAAGTAGCCCGTGCCATAACGCATCTGACTGGTGTAGAGCCCACCGCTGACAAAGACGCGATCCATCCACCCTTTGAGAACCGCAGGCGCGCTGTGCCACCACAGTGGAAACTGCAAAATAACGAGGTCCGCCTGTTTAAGGTTGCCGATTTCCGTCAGGACATCCTTGGGCAAGCTGTCGGTGCGCCAAGCGTGGCGCTGCTCGGCGAGCGGTGCAAAATAATCGCCTGCCACGCGGCTCGCGTAATGCTGACTGCCCTCCACCGGGTCAAACGCGGGGTTGTATAGATCGTTGATGGTGACGCTGCCGCCGTGTTGTATCAGCGCCTTTTCTGCGGCGCGCGTGAGAGCGCCATTGTAGGATTTCGGCTCGGGATGCGCATGAACGATATGGGTGTGCATTTCGTCTCTTCTCAGGATTGGTTCAACTCGCCCTGACACTGCACGTTCATTTCTGATAAGTATTGAGAGGATTCAGAAGATCGGCCTTTCATATATGAACAGCAAACTCGACTGGAACGACTATCAGACGGTCCTTCTGATCGCCGAGGCAGGCACGCTTTCCGGCGCCGCCCAACGGAGTGGGACAAGCCACCCGACCATGTTCCGCAGGATCAACGCGGTGGAGCAAAAGCTTGGCGTTCGTCTCTTCGAGAGGTTCCGCACAGGCTATCGGCTTACAAGCGCCGGGGAAGAGGTCGCTACCACCGCACGCGAGATTGAAGAACTGACCAACGCCACCGAAAGACGCGTGGCGGGCCGCGACCTGCGGCCTTCCGGCATCGTGCATCTGGCAACGACGGATTCGCTCCTCTGGGGCTTGCTGGCCCCCGAGATCGCCCACCTACGACACGTAGAACCCGACATCGTGCTCGATGTGACCGTCTCGAACGAGATTTCCGATCTCTCCTTCCGCGAGGCCGATATCGCGATCCGCCCGGCCAGCGCACCCGAAGATCATCTGATCGGTCGGCGTCTCGGCCGCATACGGCAGGCCGTCTATGCCGCGCGGTCTCTGGACCTGAGCGAGGGCGACCAAAGTAACTGGGCGGGCCTTCCCTGGATCGGGCCGAACGCCTCCATGTCCTATCCTCAGTTGCACGCCTGGATGCGTGCATCCGGCGTCGAAGCCCGCTGCGTGGCCAAAACCGACAGTGTGCTGAGCATGCTGGCCGCCGTCCGCGCGGGCACCGGTGTTGCAATCCTTCCCTGCTATCTGGCCGACCCCGATCCCGATCTGCGCCGTTTAGGGCCCGAGATTGAAGACCTCGGCGTGGACCTTTGGATGCTCACCCATCCCGACCTGCGCCACACCGCACGCGTTCGTGCCGTGCTGGACTTCTTCGGCGGCCTCGGGTGGTCCATGTTGAAAACGGACATGTCACGGCCCAAGTAAGTTTGGACAGGGTAACCCGTGTCTAACTCTTCGCCGCCGGTTGCCGCGCCTTTCATGAAAATACCTCTGCGCGGCCACTGCAGCGCAGAAACGTCACCGAACTATGCTCCCCCAGCCGCACATTTGCTGGCGCTGCGAGTTCTCCCGCTCATCCTGCCACGCTCTGCTTGCATATGTTCCACGATGCTCTATGCAGCACTCCAGTCACCAAGGCGGGCCTATGAACGAACATTCCACCTCATCCGGCCCTTCGCCCGCACCGCGCGCCGCGAAGGATTGGGTCAAGATTCTCTCGCAATATCGCGAAGCGGACATCCGCCGCAGCTATTTCGAGCTCATCGTCACCCTTGGTCCCTTTGTTGCGCTCTGGGCGCTGGCCTGGTGGTCGCTCTCCTATAGCTATTGGCTGACCTTTGCGATTTCGCTGTGCAATGCGGGCTTTCTGCTGCGTCTCTTCGCGATTCAGCATGATTGCGGCCATGGTGCCTTTTTCAACAACCGTTTGCTGAGCGACTGGCTTGGCCGTGTCTTGGGCGTGCTGACCCTGACCCCCTATGACGTCTGGCGTCGCTCGCATTCGATCCACCACAGCGCCTCGGGCAATCTCGACCGGCGCGGCATCGGTGACATCCACACGCTGACGGTCAATGAATACCATGCCATGTCCCGGTTCAGCCGGCTCATGTATCGCCTCTACCGCCATCCGATCGTGCTCTTCGGGTTCGGCCCGGGCTATCTCTTCCTGTTTCAGAATCGTCTGCCGCTCGGCTTTACCGACAAGGCGAAATACTGGATCAGCGCCATGGGAACCAATGCCGCGATTCTGATCTGGCTCGCCCTTGTCATGTGGTTCGGCGGGCTGATGCCGGTGCTGCTGATCTTCCTGCCGAGCACGCTCTTGGCCGCCACGGCAGGCGTCTGGCTCTTCTATGTGCAGCATCAATTCGAGACGACCCATTGGGAGTCCGAGGAAGACTGGCAGCTACACGACGCCGCCCTGCATGGCAGCTCGCATTATATTCTGCCCGGCTGGCTGCAATGGCTCAGCGCCAATATCGGCATCCACCATGTGCACCATGTCCACAGCCGCATTCCCTTTTACCGGCTGCCCGAAGTGCTGCGCGACCACGCCGATCTGGCCGACGGCAACCGTATGACCATCCGCGAAAGCCTGAGCAACGCGCGGCTGCATCTCTGGGATGAACAATCCCGGCGGCTTTTGTCCTTTGCCCAGGCGCGGCGTCTGGTGGCGCAGCGGGGCTAGCCGATCAGGCCGACACCATCGCGCCAAGCTCCTGCATGTCCTGACAAAGCTGCGCCTTGTGGGTCTCAAGGCTCATGTCCTCGTCGCGGATGAAATCGAGAAACCGCGCGTTCCAGGTGCTATAGGCCACCCGCGCCAGTAGGGCGCTGCGGCTGCGCGATAACCCGTGCTGCCCAGACGTCCGGTGCAGGATCTCCGCGATATCACCGTGATGGGTCTTTTCGATCTGCGCATAGAGCTGCACCATCGGACTGTCGGGGTTGCGGATATTCGTGGCCTCGGCATAGCGCCAGACCCGTTTGCCCGCATAGCTCATGGTGAGATCGGCATAGATGCTGAAAATCTGACCAAGAATATCGCCAAGCCCGGCCCCCTCCGGCGGGGTCCAGCTCTGCATATATTCCTGCCCCGCCTCATGCGCCTCGAGAACCATCGCCACGACGAGCTGATCCTTGCTGCCGAAATAGTTGAACACGGTGGGCGCCGATACATCGGCCGCCCCGGCAATCTTGGCCATGGTGGTGGCGGCATAACCTTCGGTTTCGATCAGGCGACGCGCAGCCGCGAGGATATCCCGCCGGCGGCGTGATTTCTGCCTGTCGCGCAGGCCGGGGGAGGAAGATTCAACGGCTGCCATTTTTTTCACCTTATCCCAAGAAAGTGCGAAGTAAATAATTTTATCCGACTAAAAATTTATTGACGGCATGAGAAACACTATTAGGGTTGGCGGTTATGAACGCAAGGACAGGTGGGGCGGCCAATGATAGAAATTGACAGTGTTTCCAAGGTGTTTGGCTCTGGCGCGACGGCGTTTACCGCCCTCAATGACGTGAGTGTCACGATCCGGGAAAACGAATTCTTCACGCTGCTTGGCCCCTCTGGTTGTGGCAAGACCACGCTCCTGCGCACCATCGCAGGCTTTAACGCGCCAAGCTCGGGCTCGGTCCGGCTCGATGGCGAGGACCTCGTGGCGCTGCCCCCCTACAAGCGCCCGGTGAACACCGTCTTTCAGAATTACGCGCTCTTTCCACACATGACCGTGGCCGAAAATATCGGCTTTGGTCTCGACATGCTCAACCGCCCAAAGTCCGAGATCAAGGCCACCGTGGCCGAGATGCTCGAGCTGGTGCAGATGACCCCGATGGCCGACCGCCGCACGTCGGAAATCTCGGGTGGACAACAACAGCGTGTCGCGCTCGCCCGCGCCCTTGCGCCGCGTCCCAAGGTGCTCTTGCTGGATGAGCCCCTCTCGGCGCTCGACTACAAACTGCGCAAGGGGATGCAGGTCGAACTCAAACGCCTGCAGAACGAGACCGGCATCACTTTCGTCTTCGTCACCCATGATCAGGAAGAGGCGCTGTCGATGTCCGACCGGATCGCAGTGATGAGCAATTCGCGCATCCTGCAGGTCGGCTCGCCGCATGACATCTATGACCATCCCGCCGAACGGTTCGTCGCTGAATTCATCGGCGAGACGAATTTTCTCACCGGCAAGATTGCCGGGCAAGAAGGCGAGACGCTGCGCGTGGCCCTCGATGTGGGCGGCGAGATCATCGCCCGCCAACCGCCGGGCGACCCCGCCGGTCAGGCCGTGACCGTCGCCGTGCGCCCCGAACATGCCCATTTCTGCGCCCCGGACAGCGCCGAGGCCACCGTTACCGGCGAGGTGAGCAATGTGGTCTATCTCGGCACCGACACCCATTTCCATCTCGTGCTGAGCGATGGCACGCCCTTTGCGCTGCGCCTGCAGAACACGCCCGAACGCGCCGCCGATGCCAAGCTCGGCGATCGTGTCGGCATCCGCGTCGCCCCCGGCGTGGCCCAGGTCCTGAGGGACTGAGCCATGGCCAACGCAACCCACCGTCCAAGTTTCACCGAACGCCATTCGCAATGGGTTCTCCTCGCCCCGGCCCTGACGCTGCTCTGCGTCGCGGCCTTCGGCCCGCTCTTCATCGTGGCGATCTACAGCTTTCTCACCCCCGGGGATTACGGCGGCGTGGTGTGGAAATTCTCGACCGAGGCCTGGTTCAACGTCTTTGCCGAGCGGGACATTTTCGACGAAACCATCGGCTTTGCCGACGCCCATCTGGCGATCTTCTGGCGCTCGCTGCGACTGGCCTTGATCACCACCGTCGTCGCCTTCCTCTTCGGCTTCCCCACGGCCTATTTCATCGCCACCCGCCCCGCCCATCAGCGCAATCTGTGGATGCTGCTGATCATGGTGCCGTTCTGGACCAACCTGCTGATCCGCACCTTCGCGATCATGGAACTGATCCGAAACGAAGGCGTGGTGAACACCCTGCTCATGGGGCTCGGGATCATCAACGAGCCGATACAGATGCTCTACACCGATTTCGCGATCATGGTGGGGATGCTCTATGTCTACCTCCCGCTCATGGTGCTGCCGATTTATGCCTCGCTCGAACGGTTCGATTTCTCGCTCGTCGAGGCCGGCTATGATCTCTATGCCAACCGGCTCAAGGTGCTGCGCAAGGTCATCCTGCCGGTCACCCGGCCCGGCATCGTGGCGGGCTCGATCCTCGTGTTGATCCCGGCGCTCGGTGCCTATGTGACGCCAAGGGTGCTCGGCGGGGGCAAGCGGATGATGCTCGGCAACCTGATCGAATTGCAATTCGGGCAGGGGCGCAATTGGCCGCTCGGCGCGGCACTGGCGATGCTGCTTTTGCTGATCGTGATGGCGACAATGGTTTTCTATGTGCGTGCCGCCGGGCGCGAAGGGGGCGGTCATGGCTGAACCAAAGGGTTTTAACGTCAAGAAACAGCACGGCTTCACCACCATCGCGGTGCTCTGCTTTCTGCTGCTCTACACGCCGATCATCCTGCTCGTGCTCTATTCCTTTAACGCCGGCACTTCGATCGCCATCTGGGAAGGTTTTTCCTGGCGCTGGTACATCTCGACCTGGGGCAATGAACAGGTCAAGGAGGCGGCGCTCCTGTCGCTCTGGCTTGCCATCGTCTCCTCGGCCGTGGCCACCTCGGTCGCGGTGCTGGCGGCCCTCGCCACCACCCGGCGCGCCCCCTACAAGGGCCAGACCGTGGTCTTTGCGATCATCAACCAACCGCTGATGGTGCCCGAGATCGTGACCGCCGTGGCCCTTCTGATCTTCTTCGCGCTGATCAAGAACTACACCGGCTACACCGGTGGCGCGTATCTCTTCATCGCGCATTCGGCCTTCTGCGTGCCCTTCGCCTATATGCCGATCCGCGCCCGGCTTCAGGGCATGGACCTGACGCTCGAACAGGCGGCCTCTGATCTCTATGGCACGCCGCTGCGGGTGTTTCGCAAGGTGACATTGCCGCTTCTATGGCCCGGTATCCTCGCCGGGGCGATGCTGGCCTTTGTCATCTCGCTCGACGATGTGGTGATTACAGAGTTTGTAAAAGCCGCCGGTCAGGATACGCTTCCCACATATATGCTGGGTCAGCTCCGCCGAGTCGTCACCCCCGAGGTCAACGCCATCTCGACGGTCCTGCTCGCCATCTCGGTGACTATGGTGATCGTGTATTTCATCCTCAATCAGCGCAAGAACTGATGCCATTCCAACCCAACTCAGGAGGTCCCATGACCGCTCTTAAATCCGTCACAGCCCTGGCCACCGCGGCCATGCTCGCCAGCCCGGCTCTGGCCGAAGGTGAATTGAACATCTTCAACTGGGGCAACTACACCAGCCCCGATCTGATCGAGAAATTCGAGAAAGAATACGACATCGACGTCACGATCACCGATTACGACAGCAACGACACCGCGCTCGCCAAAGTGCGCGCCGGCGGTCATGGCTTCGACATCGTCGTGCCCTCGGCCACCTATATCCCGATCTGGATTTCCGAGGGCCTTCTCCTCGAGAGCCGCCCAGACGAGATGGAGAATTTCAAGAATGTCGCCAAGCGCTGGGCCGAGGTCGATTTCGATCCGGGCCGTCGCTACACGGTGCCATGGCAATGGGGCACGGTCGGTCTGACCGTCAACACCTCGATCTATGATGGCGACATCAACACTTCGGCCATCTTCCTTGATCCGCCCGAAGAGCTGCGCGGCAAGATCAACGTCGTGCCTGAAATGAACGACGTCATGCATCTCGCGATCCGCTATATGGGCGGTGAACAGTGCACCACCGACAAGGACGTGCTGCGCAAGGTCCGCGACAAGCTGGTCGAGGCCAAGCCGCACTGGATCTCGCTCGATTACGGCACGGTCGAGAAATATGCCAAGGGCGACCTCGGCGCCGGCGTCAACTGGAACGGCTCGTCCTACCGCTCGCGCCTGCAAAACCCCGACATCGCCTTCGGCTATCCCAAGGAAGGCTTTCCGATCTGGATGGACAACGTCGCCATCCTCGCGGACGCTCAGAATGTCGACAATGCCAAGCTTTTCCTGAACTTCATCATGGCCCCTGAAAACGCCGCGATGATCTCGGAATTCGCGCGCTACGCCAATGGCATCGACGGCTCCGAGGAATTCATGCCTGAGGACATGAGCACCGCCCCCGAGGTGGTCATTCCCGCCGAGCTCGCCGATGCCGGTGTGGTGTCCAAGACCTGCCCGCCCGAAGCCACCAAGATCTACACCCAGATTTGGCTCGAACTGCAGAAATAAGCCAATCGCTTGCACGCGGCTGAAACGTCAATGGGCGGCCTCACGGGCCGCCCATCTTTGTTGTCACGAGGCTATAGCCCGGGCTTACTCGACCCCGGCCTTGTAATAGACCTCGCCTTCTTTCGCATCGCCGCCAAAGGCCATCACGTCGAACTTGGCCTTGGGATCATCGCCCATGCCGGGCGATCCGGCGGGCATCCCGGGCACGGCAATACCGCTGATCGCGGGCTTGTCGCGCAGCATACGTTTCACCGCTTCGAGCGGCACATGCCCTTCGACCACATAGTCGCCGACCTTGACCGAATGGCACGAGGCCAGATCGTTCGGCACCCCGTGATCCGCCTTCATCCCGGCATAATCATAGGTCTCGATTACCTCGACCGTGTGGCCCTCGGCCCGCGCCAGATCGGCCCAGGCATCGCAACAGCCACAGCCGGGCGTCTTTGTCATCACCATCGCCGCCGGCTCCGACAGCGATTGCGCATGGGCCGCCGGTGCAAGGCTCAGCATCGGCGCGGCCACGAGGGCATAAATCATGGATTTCTTCATTGGATTGACTCCGTTTTCCGTAAGATTGGGTAAGTTCAGGAAAACAGCACCCCACGCGGCGGCCTGAGCGGGGGCAGGGAGCTACGCCCATTCTGCACAAGCCGCGCCGCAAAGAACTCAAACCGGCGCTCCGCGCCAAACCGCGCCGCGTGCCAATCCTCGGGCAGGACGAGACAGGCGGCACAGACCGACGGCCCCGCACCCATCTCGCTCGCGCCACAGCACTCATGCGGCTCCGACATCGACATGGCGTCGACGGCCGGTTGCTCCTGTGCCACCACAGGCGCCGACATGAGGCCGGTCATCACAATCAGGGCAAGGATCAAGAGGCTACGCATGTTTTATAGCTAGGCGGCGCGCCCCTCGGTCTCAAGAGGCAATCCGCCACAACCCGCCTCGATCGGCGGCATTCCGTCTCTTGCACCAGATCAAAACCCAGTTTAAACGGTGTCTCGCCGCCTCAATAGCTCAGCTGGTAGAGCAGGTCCTTCGTAAGGACAAGGTCGGGGGTTCGAGTCCCTCTTGAGGCACCACTTTCCCCCATTAATGTATTGATTTTAAAAGAAATATTTCCCGCTGCGTAAAGTCAATCCACCCCACGATCCACCCTATCATGGCTAGTCCACCTAGCTATACTTGAAGAGCGGACATAGTTTTTGACTACCAGTGACCAAGAAGAGCGGCTTCGAAGCATAACCCTCTGAATCAAGATTGTTAGCTTATAGTAGGTAGCATTGTATCGAAGCGAGGCATGTGTTCATCTGAGCCTGTTAAGGCTCAAACTCGATTGAAAGCCTGCCAAATTGGCTGCGCCTCTGCCTCCCAAGCGAACCAAGCAGCTCCCAAGGCGACCCCAAGTACGCTGAGTATGGCGATGAGAAAAAACGCGATGACAAAATTGCGCTTGGGGGTTAATGAAATAACAACTCGGAGCAGGTCGTGCTGAAGGTTGCTGGAGAAAAACTTTGATTTTGAGTAAGCTGACCGCATTGCCAAGAACGACACAAGAAACGCGCCGCCGACAACAACCAAAATATTAGCAGTTAGCCACTGAGCGACCCGCGTCACGGCCATTTGCTGCCCGCCAAAATGCTCATCAGATACCTGAAGGTACAACGGTGAAACGATTGAAATCAAAGCCGCGAAGCATGGTAGCCCTTTACTGAAAAAGGTAGAGCTAAAGCTTGGTCGCAGCAGCCGATCCCTTTGAGCTTCGATACTCGCGTTCACTGAGTCCATTGTGGTTTGATGATTGTAGGTAGGCAATTTAGCGAACGGGCGTCGCTTGGGCAGTGCGCGTTTAGTGCTGACATAAGAGCGAAGCGTGGCAGACCTTTGATCGCAGTGGATCTCCTCGAAAGCCTTAGCGTAGGAGAGCACCCCTTTGCAATTTACCAACTCAGCGAGCGATTGGTCTCGCTTCCTGTGAATCACCCAGCGGTATAAAGAGTATAACGTCTCTCTCTTCCACGCTTGGGGGCCTTCTGAGAGCGGCGTCACATCCAATATCGTGTCAGAAGAGGGAGAGTGATGTTTATGGCTGTGTGTGACATCCCTCAGAAAGAAAAAAACTTGTGAGGCACCCCTGTGCTCTGCCTCAACAGACAATTTATCATCGTTCTCGAAGATTACGCGTGTCTCACCGTTACGAAATATTTTGACCGCCGAGCTCGCCCCAGGTCGTTCGCTAGCCTTCTCAATAAAGAGGCTAGCAAGCTGGGTAAACTTAGCCTCTATTTCGCGCTCATTTTTGAGGGCCTGCAGCGCTTCTAGGTCCTTGCGTAGCTCGTCGAATCTTTTCGTTGAGAGTTCCACACATGGCCCTGAAAACAGGTTAAAATCAGTCCCCGAGTTCATCTCTCCAAAGAAGACAAATACTGAGAAGCCTTCGCGTTGTGCGAGCCAATTCAGCGCATCACCCACTTTGCCCAAAGCGGCGTCTGTTGTTCGACGCTTTTGCGCAACGACAGTAAGCCTCCGCGAGCCGACCGCGCGAAGATACTTGAAAACTTTCGGTGGGTTTTTTCCCGTACCAACCGTTGAAAAAGAAAGCCTGCCCGTAATGGTCGGGATCCAGCCGACGTACTCGCCCAAACTTTACCCAGCCAATCCGTTCAAATATTCGTCCGACAGTTTGCCTTGCGGCAACCAGTTTTCCGTCGCGGTGTCCCAAACTTTGCCCTTAGCGATGCGAGGATCCCGCAAACCATTCGGTTCCGCCACAACCTCGCCCATAATGACCTTTTTTGGTGATGGTGAAAGCCTGTGAGCCTCCCGCCAGCGACTGGAACTAACGGAACATACAATCATCAAAAAGCCGATCAGAAATGCCAAAAAAAATACGCTGATCACGGCGACACTAGCATAGAGTATCGTGCTCATGTTCATCACTCCCCTGATTCGGTCACTATGAATCGTTAGTACAATTGCGTCAATCTTCTTGAGCTGCCTCTACTTAGGATGTGAACGCTCGACAACACTAATTGTTCAGAGCGCTACTGAAACCTGTCCCTTTTTTCCGCCCGTCCCTTCTCGTTGAGGTCTCAATATTTCCGTTACCCAACTCAACATTTCTGTTACCTAACTCAACATTCGCGTTACCCGTGAGATGGAGTAACAGGGGGAGGAGACGTGTTGTCCCAAACCCTTTTTGTAAGCCCTTCAAACAACACAGCCCCCACAGGCCAAGTCCTTGCACCAGTCCGAAAGCTTAGGAGCTGGCGACGACCAAAGGCGGATCAGAGGGAAAGCTGCGCACATCAAACCACGTGAACTGCGTTCCATCGGCGTTTGATTTCCGCCCCCAGCTGAGGCCACTGGACCCTTTGCGGATCAACCCAGCGCGGAAGGCTCTCAGATCAATCAGCTTCCACGACTCCAGCCCTGTCTGAGCCGCGTTCGAATGGCCGTAGAACATCCAGTCGCCATTGCCGTTCACTATCTTGGAAAGCTCGGTCTGCGCCCCGGATGAAACCTGTGACCGGATGGTGAACTGGTAGGGATACCGCTGCGCATATCCTGGACGTCTCACCCGCGCAGCCACCCGCATATCTCTAGCTTCGAGCATCATGAGGTCGGTTGCCTGAAAGTGGTCGTAAGGATCCGGAGCAGCCTCAATAAGATATCCGCCGATCAGCCGCTTGACCTCAGGCAAGAAGCGATCAGACCATCGGCGATTGAGGTCATAATGGTAGGTCATGCGAAGTGTCCGTAGATCCCATGAGGAAGGACGCCCCCGTAAGTCCCGAGGCGTCCTCGTTGTTTGAGGTCAGCAGATCAGTGCTTACCCTCCTGCGCTTCACAGCGGCCAGCTTCCAGGTGTTCCACCAAATCGATCAGTTGACCGAACATCTCAGAGGCCATCTTAAGCGTTTGCTCGATCCCACGCCGATCATGGGGAACTGCTGTGTTCTCGTTCTCGTGAGCGAACAAACAGACATCGATCAATGATGCCAATTGATAAGCCAAAGAACTCGCGCGATCATTTTCAATCATGTTCTCAGTTTTCATGTTTATGCCTCCG
Organism: Roseovarius nubinhibens ISM; assembly: GCF_000152625.1. Taxonomy (GTDB): domain Bacteria; phylum Pseudomonadota; class Alphaproteobacteria; order Rhodobacterales; family Rhodobacteraceae; genus Roseovarius; species Roseovarius nubinhibens. The sequence goes on from NZ_CH724156.1 coordinate 1,665,209, forward strand.
CTTGATCAATAATCGTGGTGGCGAAGCTTTCCGCCCAGCGCCGCCCTTCCGGGTTAACGTCCTTGTCGAAAACATCGACGTGTGACCATGCCACGAGTGCTTGCGCCTTTATGAGCACGCCTTCCATCGTGGCGGCTTCGGCCTTGATGATTTCGCTTACATGTTGCCGAAGCTTTTCGAGCGCCTCACCTTGGCGTTCTCTGGCAGCCGCATAGCCTGACTGTTCCCGCAGCTGCGCAATTTGGGCGACATACTTCCGCGAGAGAGGAAGCGCCTCTTTTGACCGCTGGAGCCAACGCTTCTCGAACTCAAGCCCGCGCTTGCTCTTGGTGGTCCGGATGTGGGCAATGCGAGACTTGTGGTATTTAATCGCGCTCTCAAAGTACTCAGGTGTCCCGTATCTCCAGACCTGTTCGAAATCACCGCGTTCATCAACGATTCGACTGATGCTTGCTCCGGTCAGGTCACTTTCAGGAACGCTGCCGCTTCCGAAGGCGAGAATTGGTTCCGGAGCGAGAGGCCACTTCAAGGCATACTCGTCGACGATCCTTTTGCATTCAGCCCGTGCGGCCAAATAGCTTTCCTGTAGGGACAGAGTTTCATTGCCAATGGCCACCAATTTGGGGTTCTCACGAATGAGCCGTTCGCCCGCGTGTGTTCCGGTTGCAGCCGCTGTGCTTGCTGCCGCAAGGCCGAGCAGCATTTTTCGGCGAATGATGTTGTTCATAGTTACATCTCCATTTGGAAGGTTTGGTTACGCGGTGAAGCGATGCACCTGCCCGCCAACCGCGATGCGGGTGATGGTAGCGAGGTTCACAGAGCGCGGCGCAGAGGCTTTTGCATCCCAAACCGGCAGTAGGTGTGGATGGCGGGCTTTGCGGGTCTGTGTGGCCCGTTTTGCCGCGTCTGAGGCCGCATCGCCTTTGACATGGTAGCGGAGGGCTGCGGGCTGAACTTGCATCGTCCGCTCACTGCCATCGGCTTTGATGAAGGTGACCGCACAGAAGCGCCCACCAGAGGATGCGATAAGGTCGCGCTTGGCCGTGTAATTATCAGAAACGGTTTCCCGGCTCTGTGCGACCTGCAGGGCGGCGCGAAGAGCGCTCATCCGGGTATGATCCGACTGTTGCCAGTGGTCCTTGTTCTCCAGACCCATGATCTCCCGCTGCAGGTCTTCTACCGAACGGGATGCAAGAGCCTCATTTGCCTTCATCTTATGCTCGACAGCCTGAGCTACCGATACACGCTCTCGCGCCTTCCCCCATGCGAATTTCAGAGCGCGGGACATCAACGCACGGAACGGCTCACCATTCCCAAGAAAGCGGTGCACGATGGCCCAGGCGGATTTCATGATTTCGGCGCGGTCAAACATTGCGAACCCTTTCGTGTGCTGATAGCATAAATATGGGGCTGGCAGCATGTGCTGTCAATACACAAAATATGCTACTAGCACACAATGAGGGCGCGAATGACATCGGAGCAGTTTAAAATGGCGAAGGCCGCGCTGGGGTTGAGCAATCCTGAACTGGCTGAAATCACAGGGTTGCATCGCAATACGCTCAACAAAATTGACAAAGGCGAAGGCAAGGACTCCACTATCAAGCTTGTGCAGTTGACGCTTGAAGGTCGGGGAATCCAATTTCTTGACGACGGTCAAGTGGCCTCTGGACCGGGGGTCGCTCTGAAGTCTGAAGCCGAATGAACTAAGGACAACCAATGTTCCAAAGAAGCTCGAAACCTAAGCCCATTGATCGGTCAAGTTCCGCTTTGCGGCCCGTGAAAACATGCAAGGCAACAGGAGCAATTTTCTTCTGTGCCCTTGCGCTTATCGCCTCGACCAATGACGCTCTTGCGGGGCAGTGGATTGAAGGCCGAGTGACACATGTCCGAGATATAGACACCATCGAGGTTCAAAATCTGCCTGTCCGATTGAATGGCGTTGATGGTCCCGAGCTGGACGAGAAAGGCGGGCGGGATGGCAAGCGATGGATGCAAAAGCTCGTCCTCCACAAACCCGTGAAATGCTGGCTGAATGGCGACAAGACTTATGATCGCTGGGTCGGCACATGCTATGGGGCATCTGGCGAGGACATCGGCGCTCTGGCTATTGGCGCGGGAATGGCTCGCGACTGTCCAAGGTTCTCCGGTGGCAAATATCGCCAGTATGAAACGGCGGCGAGCCGAAAGCTGCCCTTCCATAGCTATTGTCGTTAGATTTTAGTTGGCTACCTCAGCCAAACTTCAACATTTCTGATCATTGTAGGGGGGAGGCCTATGTCGTCAGATCCATTCGAACTAGTTGCCGCCATTAAGCGGGTCGAGCGGGAGCGAGACGTTGTTACATTTTGCGGACCGGTTTTGTACGCGCTGGTTGCATGGTGGAACTTGTCAAAGCTATCGACGGGCGAAAGCTTGATCTTAGCCGCAATAGCTTTCATCGGCATTCTCGTGATACGGGAGACTAAAGCGGCGCAGTTGCAAAGCTTACGTGTGAGCCTGAGGCACATAGAGTTGATGCGCGACCCAGCGCTTGCCAGCAATGACAGCGCCGAACTCAGTCACCCAAGCTCGTGATCAACGCAACTTAGGACCCTTGAGCCTAGCCGCTTCGAACGCTCGCCGCGAAACGGGCTCAGCCTCACTGAGCCCAGCTTCAATTTCGCTGATCATTGTGTCCGGCCACAATGCGGACAATGCCTGAAACATACTCCAGGTCACCCACGCTTGATAGGCTGCGTAACTCTCGGATTGCTTCGAAACTTCGACGCCTTTAGGGTCTACGGCGAGACCTTCTGCCGCTTCCTTAATTAACTGGATGCGACTAGGTCTCATAGGCCGGTCAAATGGTTGCTTCCCATCGTGTCTCATCGGCTCACCTCTCCAGCAGAGCCCGCACGACTGCATTCGTGGCCTCATTGCCTCTTTCAGCCGGACTTGCCATTTGCTGTGCGACCAGAGCCGCGATGACATTGTTTTCCAAATCGCTTGCAGCCTTCTTAGGCAATGGTTTCCCATTCCGGATAAGCTCTCCCAAGCCAGAAATAGCCTTTCTGGTGCTACGCTCACCGAGCATCTTCGCACCTTGGCCAATAACCGAAGGGGCCAGCAGAAGGGGGTTCCCGGTCGCGCCCACGCCAGCGGCAGCGCCTGCAAAGCCGCCCAGAGGCAGCCCGCCAGAAGTCGGAGCCAGACGCCCCAGTAGTCGCAAGGCGTTTTGAGTGGGTGTGCCATCCGCGATTTCTCGCATGGCTTTCAGTTCGCTCTCGCTGAATCCTCTGCGCAACTTTGGATTTTCCAGCACCCGTCGGACATTTTGGCGAATGGCATTAATTTCATTCCCGCCCGTCCCTGTTGTAGCCGCGCGCCTTAGACCCTTTGCGATTGCTCCCGTATCCTCGGCTTCGAAAAGCTGCGACTTGTGGACCCGATGCGCTTTCTCCCTTGCACCTTGCAAAGTCGAAACGACCTCATGTGCACGATTTGTTCCCGAAACATCACTCGGAGTGAGAGTATCTAGATGGTTGTCTATGGCATTCTTCATTTGAACACCGATTGCCCGCTCCCCCGCCTCGTTGGAGCCCGCAACATTCTTGCCCACCCACTGGCGCACCTGATCCACTTCCGCGATTGTTGGCGGTGCGCTTCGCAGATCCTTACTCAAGGCGTCGGCAGCTATAGCGGCCCTGGGGTTGAGCTTGCGAGTGGCCGCTCTTTCACCAAGTGTTCCAGAAATTCTACCTGCTAGCGCATCCGCAGATGCTGGCGATAAGGTCGCGCCCGAGTTCCTCACTTCCTCATATGCCGCGTCAGCCTCTGCTTTGAGCATTTCTACAGAGGGGGCCTTAGGAGACGGGCGAAGGGCGCGAGAGGCGGCTACCGGTGACAAACCACCTGCCAGAGAGGCAATAGTGTCAGCTGTAGCATTGCCCGGCGCGATTTCTTGGGAGGTTTGGCCTGCCACGCCGGAGCCAACCGCGCTTACAGTCTCCATCGCCCCCAGCGCCAATGGTGCCTTTGCATTGCGTAACATGGCCCCACCAGGAACCGACATAGCCCCCACTTCCTGCCCGATACGCCGACCATACCTCTGAGCGGTATTTTGTGGCTGAACGTTTGAGATGGTTGGAGCAAGAAGGTCTTCGAATGTACCGCTGCCCCCGAACGCGTCAGTTATCGGCGGGAGATCAGTCCCGAATAGAGAGTTTACCCCTCGGCTGCCGTAATTGATAACGCCCGTCATGATGTCGACAGGTGCGCCAAGAATACCCGCGATGCCCTCGTTAACGCCGCTCATGGATTGCTCAAGCATGCTGGTTTCTGGTTGCTCACCCACGCGTTTTTTCTTTGCCGCAGCAGCGAGAGCCAACATATCGAGCATTTCTTGAATGGATGGATCATCTTGTGAAGGTCGCGCTGTCTCCAAGCTTTTATCAGGGGCTGATGACCCTTGGATTAGATCCAGCATCTGCTGAATCGAAAGATCATCGTCGGCGATTGGTGCCTCTTCCCACCATCGGTCAGGTACGCTGGAGCCCTCGGCTATCGGAGCTTCTTCCCACCATCTGTCCCCTTCCACGGCCCTCTTTAGCGCACTGGCAGCATCTTCCTTGCTCGGCGCGTCGACCTCGTAGATGGCCCCATTCGGGCCTTGAACTTCATAGATTGCCATACTGCTTTTCCTCGCTAGCCGCCGCTCCGGCCTTTTGTTTTAGCTTATCACATTCCGCTTCAAGCCCCAATGAAATAAGGGCGAAATAGCGTTCTTCGCGCCGCTGCCGTGCCGCTTTTTTTCGGCAGCTTTCTCGGCAAAAACGAGCATCAGCCCGCTTGTCAAAACTAAGCTCTCCGCCACACCAGCCACAGAACCAAGAGCCCTCAATCAAGCGCCGACCTATCGCTCTTACACGCCTGAGCCGGTTGCCCTTGTTTCCCGTCCAAAAGTACACTTGCATTTGAGCCGTGTATCCTTTGCCGTCTCGCTCAAGCCATATGGTGCCTGCCTCTGGTCCGGGCATGCCGTTCTCCTTCTCTATTTCGCCACACACAGGTGGGTTAATCGGTTGAGATTTCGTGCATTGGTGCGCGATGCTCCCCAAGCTCATCCTCCTGGAAAGAAGTACGCAGGGATTGATTTTGTCAGGCCCTAAAAGGCTGAACGGCGAGCCGCGCCCACATCTCGGGTTCGCTGCGCAGTGATACCTAAGGCCAGACCGTGCGGCGTCAGTGAGGCCCAGAAGCATGCGAAAACCGCTGTTTTGCCCCACCACCTCAATGGAACCACTCAGCGCACCACCACCACCCGCCCCCCCTTTAGGGGGCGGGGTGGTGGAGCAGTGGTTTTGGGGGGTATTTGCTCCACCCTGCTCCACTACAGATTTTAGGGTGGTGGAGCACATTATTGGGTCGCCCATTCACCCACCTCCAAGCAAGGGCGTGGGCGCCGGTTTCCATCATTAACCTGACACTTCGCCAGAGCGCCGGATTGCAACCAAGCCTCGATCATCTTCTTGATCCGGCGCTTGTCTTTGGTGGGGTCCAATCCGAGCACCTCTGCCACAATGACACCTGCCCACTCTATGCCCGCCTGGTCGGAGTAACGCGGCTGCTTCCCATCAATGGCGTTTTGAACCGCCAGCAGGTCTTTGCTGTCGAAGCCATCAAAGGTGTCAGGCCAATCCCAAACCTCGGCAACGCCAACGCTCTCCCCGTTCGCCAGCTCGACAGAGACCATGCGCCGCCAAGTGCGCTTACCTACGGGGGCAAGGTTTGATTTGTCGCGTGTGACCGTGAAGTAGGTAGTGAGATCATCCGGGGCGATGCCCGCTTGCTCTTTCTCATCGGCAGTCATGCGGTTTAAGACGCGGCCTGACCTAGCAGCCGCCAACAGGGCTGAACCGCCCCTGCTGTCCTCTGTGCTGGCTTCTGTGCCATTCGTCTTGCGGGTATGGTGGACCAGCTCAATTGCACAGTTGCACTGATCCGCGAGCCGCGCCCATTCCTTGGCAATCAAGTCGATTGCCACGTTGTCATTCTCACCCGCCCGGTGAGAGGAGACGAAGGGGTCAACGATTAGGACGTCAATCTTTCGGTCATTGATTTCCCGCGCCAACTCGTCAATCTCGGGCTTCACAATCATGACGCCATCACGACTCTGAACGGCAGTGCAAAGCTCGCGCTCGCGCCCGGTGTCAACAAACAGCCTGCCTTCAACCTCTTCGGGCCGCACCCCGTGGTGCTGCATCGCTGCTGTAATCCGAAGGTTCATCTCATCGCGCGGGTCTTCGAGATTGTAGAGCCAGACATTCAGGCCTTTAGCCATCCATTCGCCGAGCAACTCGCGTTCAGAAACCATTGCCAAGCCCTCAACGATTGTCAGGGAGGACTTGCCAACCCCTCCGGGGGCAACAGTCACCGCGACCTGATTTCGCAGAAGGTGCCGCCCGTAAATCCACGGGCGACGCGGCAAGCTGCTTGGGTCTTTCCAGATGAAGGGTGTTGGCAAGCGCGCACTGTGCACCGGGTGTTCTGCCCGGTGCTCAGCGAGTTGCGCAGCCATGTCTGAGAAATCACGCATCAAGCCGCCTGCCTCCCTTGAACAAAGTTCAGGAAGGCCGCTTGGCGCTGCGGCGGCATCGCGGCGAAGCTTGCGAAGCAGTACGCCTCATGCTCCTCAGGTTCGGCCAGATCAGCCCAGAAGGCTGCCTCATCCATGCTCGAAACCAGAGGGGCAATAGGCTGGCCCGCCCCACTCCAACCCAGCGCCGCGCTTGCAACAACACGTCCATCTTCTGGGGAAAGCGCCTTTAGGGTGACATAGGCCAATGCCGCTCGCTCAGGCGCGCTCAGACGAGACCGCAGGACTGCCGCGAGTCCCAGCCATGCATCTGTGTCGTTAAGAAGGAGGCAGTACCCCAGAGACCGGGATACGCGCTTGATGCGGTGAGGCATGTGCGCGGCCAAGGCCGTGCCTCGAGTGGAAGGGCTAGAGACGCTCGCAGCAGCCATCACGAACCCTCCCCATAGTGCAGGCCAGCAACAAGCCGGGCCTGGGCTGCGGTGAGGCCGTAGAGGCGCTGCAGATAAGCAATCTGGAGTTTGAGGGTACCGATCATTTGACACCCCCGAAGATCCGACGAACTTTCCCCGCGAGGAAATAAACGCCGAACCTGGCGCGGTCGGTTGCGGTGTCGTTGTCGTACATCTCCTTCGTGATCGGCACCCCGTAATCGTGACGCAGAATGCACACACGGTCGGAAATGCGCACCGGGCTGGCACAGTAGAGGGGCTGCTTGATTAGGGCGTCCAGAATGATCCTATTGCCCTTGGTAAGCGTAATGGTCTTAGCTTTGCCATCCTCGCCAATTATCTCATATCGCGCTGGGGCCGTGCCGGTGGGCATGTCGCTCCAACGTTCGACGCGAAGCGCGTTGGCGGGTGGTTTGTCTGTGGGCTTACTGCTCATGAACCGCGTTCCTTTCTGGATTGAAAGGCCGGGGCATTTGGGCTATTCTTCGAGTGTCGTCTTTCAGAATACCGCCTCTGCCCGTGCCTTGCGGGTGGGGGTTTTCTTTTAGGCGGCCTGCGACTGGCCAATGAGCGCGTCATCAACCTGGCTTTCGATCCAGTACGGACGACCGCCCAAGCGGATCGGTTCAGGAATGCGGCCAGCTTCTACGTCTCGATACAGGGAACTCCGAGAGCGCCCGCCGAGCTTCTGAGAGAGCTGATTGAGGTTCAGGTAGGTCATTGCTTCACCTTTCTGTTGCATGGTGAAGCAAGATTTAGAGATTACTGGGTGTCGCGCTTGTGGGGGATAATTTTTTATCTCTACACGGCCTTGGGAGGTTTGGTCCAAGTCGCGGCAATGTCGGGGCGTGACATCTTTATTCTCGTCGCTTCGCCAATCAAATACTGAGTCTCCTCACGCAGGCGGACGTCAGCCGGTTTCTTTGAGTGAAGCAGGTGTCTGATTGCCCCGTCGCTCAAGTGATACCCATTGAGCGCTAAGCCCTCGACCACAGCGTCACACGCGCTGTTTTTAATGCGTGTGGCGTCGCCACTTGAAAGGCGCAAATCAAATTCGTTGGCAACCTTCCAAGTAATACAAATCAAAAACTGATTTCTAAACCAAGTTTCCTTTCGCCGCTGTGCTGGCGGATCCTTCAAGAGGCCGCTCATAAATAAGTAAGAGAAAACACGTAATGGTTCCGGGAGTTCCCGGCCCTCGAACAGGAAGCACGCTGATATTTCCCGGCACAGTTGTCGCGCCCCAAGAGAGGTTTCATTCATGGACCAAAGCTTGGCCGCTGCCTCGTCGGAGACTTCAAACGTCCAACCGCCTGCCTGAGTAGGCTTAAAGTGAATATCTAGCGAAAGCTGAAGCAGTACTCGGTCGGGAGGATACTTTTCGCTCAGAAAGCCCTTCTCCGTGAACATAAAACGGGACGCTTTTTGCACCCACTCGACAGCCCGCGCGAAATTTTCCTGCCTTTCACTCAACTCACCGGCCCTCCACCCATTCGCTGATCGCACTCTCCCGCCAGCCGATGGCACGAAGCCCAAGCTTCTGAGGGGGCGGGAAATCCCCTCGGCCAATCATGCGATAGATAGTTGAGCGGCTCAAACCGATGATCTCCTGAACCTCACGGCAACGTAGTATTTTTTCAGTCATTGAATGTCCTTGTCCAAATGTTTGACAAGAACTTACTGACGGAGGGTTTCGGAAAAATTTATGGCGCGAGATCATGCGATGGCCACCACTTTCCCGGCGCTGTTTCCGGTGACAAAGTCAGCCCATTTCGCCATCAGGGGACGGCGCAGGTCGAGGAGGTCAGTCCGTTTGTATGCGCGGGAAACCTTGTTGCCAGTTGCATGAGCAAGCGCTGTTTCCGCCAAATCCTCGGAGAAGGTCGTTGCTTCTGCACACCATGTCCTAAAGCTCGACCGGAAACCATGTGGCCGTGCCTCCAGGCCTCGGCGTTCCATTAGGGTGCTCATGGTCGCATCAGAGATCACACCCTTCCTCGCTCCTGGGAAAAGAATGCCATCACGTGATAGCGGCTTCGCTTGTTTGATCACGTTCAATGCCTCCTCGGAAAGAGGGACGCGAAACTCCTGCTCTTGGCTCTTCTTTGCTTTCATTAGCTCGGCAGGCACAGTCCAGATATCTCCGGAAATCTGATCCAAGTGACAGAAGCGAATGGGTTTGGACCGAAGTCCGGTCAGGATCAAAAAGCGAAGGGCCAGATGTGTGACCGTGGCTTCAGACAAGCTTTGATAGAACGCAGGTACTTCTTGCCATGGAAGAGCCGGGATGGATTTCGGCTTATGTCGAGACTTGCCTAAGAGCGCTTTGGCCTTTTGAGTGGCCTGCATATCCACATCGAGCCCCATGGCAGCGGCATGCTGAAAAACGATGTTCAAGCGGTGCAAAGCTTTCCCGGCAGTTACTCCCTTGGTGTGCCAGATTTCTGCTAGAGTGTTTTTGATGTCTCTCTGGTCGATGTCCTCGATGGGCACTTTCCCGAGCTTGGGCAGGACGTGCAGTTCAAGGGGCGAAAACCACCGACCAGCTTTGCCATCTTCCCGGAGTTCCGGTTTGCGAGCTTCAAAGGCTTCTTTCGCCACGGCAGCCAGCGTGTGATCATCGCGCGCAGCCTTCCGCCGCTCTCGCTCACGTTCTTTGATAGGGTCTTTGCCATCCCGGACAACAGCCCGCCAACGCTCAGCCGCCTCCCTCGCTTCCTTCAAGCTGACAGATTGGCAGTTGCCCAACCCCATCTCTCTACGGCGGCCATGGATGGTGACGCGCAGAACCCATTGTGCGCCTCCGTCCTTGCGCTTGATCAGCCAGAGACCGCCACCATCGCAGTAGCTCCCCGGCGGGGCGTTTTTCACCTTCGCGGCAGACAGCCTATTCAGAGCGCCCAAATCTTATCCCCCTCTCAATCCACCCCTATATATAGTATATTACGGGATAGGATGAAACACTGTGAGACAATGGATTTGTTGTTTTTCAGACACCTATCGGATTTTGGAAACAGCCTGATACGCATTGATACAACAATTGGATGCCCTCTTGAGGCACCACTTTCTCAGTCCAGCCCTCCGCCCTAACGTCGGCTTTTGACAACAGTCGAGAGCAGAAGACCCCGCGCGAGATCCCCTATCTGCCCATTTCTCCACATGGTGAGCGAAAGGGGTTCGAGGGCGCACCGCATGCCTTGGACCCGACATTGCCTCGCGCCGAGACTGGATTTTTCCGCCCGCGCGGCCTAGTCATTCTGGCAATGTTCTTTCCAGATGACAGCAAGGGGCCTGATTGTGAACGGATCGCATCGCCGCATTGGCATCAGCGACGACACCGCCCAGGTCGTCGGCGTCACGGTGCAATATGTCATCGACACACTGACCAACCGCATCGTGTCGCGGGAATATGGCGTTGACGAGCGCCTCCCGTCAGAGCGGCAGATGGCGCTCGATCTCGGTGTGGCGCGCAACACGGTGCGCGAGGCGCTGGATAAGCTCGAAGAGCGCGGGATGATCCGCCGCCGTGCCGGTTCGGGCTCTTTCGTGACCTATGATCCCGAGGCCGTCACGACCTCTTCGGCCCCCGTCGCAGCGGAGACGGGCCCGCTGCATCTGCAAGTGGTGCGCGGCATATTCGAGCCCGAGATGGTGCGCCTTGCCATCATCACGATGTCGCCGCGCCAGATCGAGGCCTTGGGCGAGACCTTGTCGAGGATGGAGGCGGTCCAAACGGATGCCATGCAATTCGTGCGTCTCGAAGAAGAGTTTCACCGCCAGCTTGCCGAAGGCACCGGCAACCCGTTGCTGACCGCCTGCTATAACCTCGTGATCGATGCCCGGCGGCAGAGCTTTCGCTCGGCCATGTACCGTCGCCATCTGACGCCAAGCCGCATCGCAGCCTACCAAAGAGGCTATAACGCGCTCTTCAACGCCATCGCGGCGCGGGATGTCGAAGAGGCCAGCGAATTCATGAAACTGACCCTTCTCGAAGACCAAAAGCTGCTCATGCAGGAAGACTGATCTCGCTCTGCGCTACAGGCCGGGGCGACAGGCGCTGATGCCACATCTGGCCCAGCTCCGTCATATGCAACTTGAGCCGCGCCTCATGCGCGTCGAGCCACTCTAGAACCGACCCGAATTCCACGATCCGGGCGCGCCCGTCTCGGATCTTGACCACCGGCCAATCCCCCACCAGCGCGTTGTCGATGCCAAACAGCGGCGTGCCATACCACCGGGCGGGGCCAAAGGCATGCGGCATCTCCTGCCGCCGTTTCATCGCCGCAAGCACCGAGACCGGCGCGGTGGTGTCGGCCAGCTCGACCGCATTGTGCCACAGGTCAAGCACCGAGGCATATTCCCAGCTCACCGCGTTCCACTTGCCGGGATATTGCCGGTTGTAGCTGTCAAAAAACGCCTTGGGTCGACTAAAGAAGAAACTCGTATCGGCAAGCTTTGGATCGTCGAAATCGGGAAACTGAAACGTGTATTTCGCCATGAACTCGGGCGAGGTCCGGGCGATCATGCGGGGATAGTCATCCGCGGTACAGGCGAGGATCTCGCCGGCAAACCCCAGAGCATGGGCAGCTTCGGTCAGCGCCTGCATCATCGGCGGCGCGGCCGAACAAAAGCAGAGCACATCCGGCTGCTCTGCCAGCATCGCCGCCACGATCTCTTCGGCATTGGTGGCGCTGGGGGCATAGCGCACCTCCTTGACCATATCATGCCCCGTCGCCTCAAAGGCCGCCCGATAGACCGCGAGCGACGGCAGGCCGAGGCGATCGGACTGGCTGCAAAGGGCAACGCGGCGGGCCTGCGGCACGGCCCGGGCCAGCCATTCGACACCGGTGACATTGAACAGCGGATGCACCTCGGCCGGGGCGATCATATAGGGGGTGTCAGGCGACAGATCGCTGGGCAATAGGGTCGATACGAGCACCCGTTTCTGCATCAGATAGGGCAGAACCGGCGCAAAACTGTCGCCGCCGAGGGTCAGGATCAGCCGCACGCGCTGCCGCTCCACCATGTCGCGCGTGGCCGCCAGGGTGCGCTCTGCACCAAGCGCACTGTCATGCAGCACGATCTCGACCCGGTGGCGCCGCCCGGCGATCATCAACCCGCCCGAGGCGTTGATGCCATCGGCCCAGATCCGGCAGCCGTCAATGCCCTGATGGCCCCATTCCGCCTCGGGGCCCGAGAGCGGCGTGACGAATCCAATACGCACTGGCGAGTGATTCTGGGTGCCCAACATCCGGAGCGTACCGCTCACGGCAAGGCGCTGTGCGAATGAAACACTGCTCATGGATTCACCTTTCATCACGATTCCTGCTCAAATAATATCACATTTGCAGGAAATAAAGTTTCCACGTGGGAAAAAATTGACCCACGAGATCGGCCCCGGCTCACTGGTTCACACGAGTGGACCAGTTTTCAATCCTGGTATGGACCAAATTCCGAGCCGAGGGAAAGATCATGACGAAACGCGTGGCCGTTATTGGCGCAGGGCCCTCGGGCCTGGCACAGCTCAGGGCCTTTCAATCCGCCGCCGACCAGGGCGCCGAGATCCCCGAAATCGTCTGTTTTGAAAAACAGGCCAATTGGGGCGGGCTATGGAATTACACTTGGCGCACGGGGTTGGATGAAAACGGCGAGCCGGTGCATTGCTCGATGTACCGCTATCTCTGGTCCAACGGACCCAAGGAGGGGTTGGAATTCGCCGATTACTCCTTTGAGGAACATTTCGGCAAGCAGATCGCCTCCTACCCGCCGCGCGCCGTGCTCTTCGACTATATCGAAGGCCGGGTGCACAAGGCGGATGTGCGCAAGTGGATCCGTTTCAACAGCCCGGTGCGCTGGGTCAGCTATGATGCGGAGACCGCCAAGTTCACCGTCACGGCGCATAATCACGAAACAGACAGCACCTATAGCGAAGACTTCGACCACGTCATCTGCGCCTCGGGCCATTTCTCGACCCCGAATGTGCCGTTCTACGAAGGGTTCGACACGTTCAACGGCCGCATCGTCCACGCTCATGATTTCCGCGACGCGCGCGAATTCGAGGGCAAGGATGTGCTCGTCATGGGCGCCTCCTATTCGGCCGAGGACATCGGCTCGCAATGCTGGAAATACGGCGCCAAATCGATCACCAGCTGCTATCGTTCGGCCCCCATGGGCTATGCCTGGCCCGACAATTGGGAAGAAAAGCCAGCCCTCGAGAAACTGACCGGCAAGACCGCGCATTTCGCCGATGGCAGCACGCGGGATGTGGACGCCATCATCCTGTGTACCGGCTACAAGCATTTCTTCAGCTTCCTGCCCGATGACCTGCGTCTCAAGACGGCCAACCGGCTCGCGACCGCAGACCTCTACAAGGGCGTCGCCTATGTCCACAACCCGGCCATGTTCTACCTCGGCATGCAGGATCAGTGGTTCACCTTCAACATGTTCGACGCGCAGGCCTGGTGGGTGCGTGACGCCATCCTCGGCCGGATCACCTTGCCCAAGGACAAGGCGGCCATGCTGGCCGATGTGGCCGAACGCGAGACCCGCGAAGAGGCCAGCGACGATGTGAAATACGCGATCCGCTACCAGGCCGATTACGTCAAGGAATTGGTGGCCGAGACCGACTATCCCAGCTTTGACATCGACGGCGCCTGCGACGCCTTCTTCGAATGGAAGAAACACAAGGCCAAGGACATCATGGCCTTCCGCGACAACAGCTACAAATCGGTGATCACCGGCACCATGGCCCCCGTCCACCACACCCCGTGGAAGGAGGCCCTGGACGATTCAATGGAAGCCTATCTGCAGAACTGAAAGGAGCGCAGCCCGCCAGAGCGGGCTGCGACGTGCTGCGTGCTGAACGCCACCCCACCGGGCCCGCAGCACAAAGAGATCAAACGGGTCGACCCAAGGTTTTCGCCCTTCCCGCATTTCGACCCGAAGACAGAACGCCCCCGGTCCAACTCCGAGGGCAGGGAGGGAAATTCCACGCGGGCAACATGCCGCCCGTCATCTAAAAGGAGATTGGACGTGGAACAGGAACTGGCAACACTGGCGGCAACCGTCGCCGAGCTACAGGCGAAGGCGGCCGCCACCGGCAGCATCTTCTCCGAAACATTCTACTACCTGACCATCCCCCTCATGGTGCTGATCCATGTGGGCTTTCTGGCTTATGAAATGGGCGCGTCCCGGTCCAAGAACGCGCTGGCCTCGGGGATCAAGAACATCCTCGCCTTCGCGATGATCGTGCCCTTCTTCTACTATGTCGGTTGGTGGATCTACTGGGCCTTCCCCACCGGGCTGAGCGGCGCCATGGGGGCCATGGAAATCTCCGGCTTTGCCTATGCCAACGAAATCGCGAGCCCGACCAGCCCCTATATGGGCCCGAACCTCGGGGATCAGGCCTCCGGCGTGTTCTGGGGGGCGTTCGTGCTGTTCGCCGCCACCACCGCCTCGATCCTGTCGGGCGCGGTGATCGAACGTATTCAGCTGACCGGCTTCATCGCGCTCGCGGTGGTCCTGGGCGCGTTCATCTGGATCCTCGCCGCCGCCTGGGGCTGGCACGCCGATGGCTGGCTGGTCACGAAGCTCGGCTATCATGATTTCGGCGCCTCGGGCGTGGTGCATATGATCGCGGGTTTCTTCGCGCTGGGTGTCCTGATCAATCTCGGGCCCCGGATCGGCAAGTTTAACGCCGATGGCAGCGCCAACCAGATCGCCGGGCATTCCATGCCGATGACCCTGATCGGTCTCATGCTGATCATCGCCGGCTTCTGGGGCTTCCTGATGGGCTGCGTCATCGTTCCCGGCGAAGCCTGGTCCTGGAGCGGCAAGATCGAAACCTCGATCTATGGCACGCCGATGACCATGTCTGGCATGACCTTCAACGTGCTGATGGCCTTCGCCGGTGGGATCATCGGGGCCTGGATGACCACGCGTGATCCGTTCTGGATGATGTCCGGCGCGCTGGGTGGGATCATCTCTGCCGCCGCCGGGATCGATCTGTGGTGGCCGCCGCTGGCCTTCGTGATCGGCTTCATCGGCGCCAGCATGATGCCCTTCGTCGCGAGCTTCATCGAACGGATGAAGATCGACGATGCGGTCGGCGCCTTCACCGTGCATGGCTTCCTCGGCCTGTGGGGCGTGCTTGCGGTCGGCATCGTCGGCAGCGGCTACCCGGCGCTCTTCGGCGAGGCGGATGTGATCGAAATCTCCTTCATGGGTCAACTGGGCGGTGCCGCCGTCATGGCGCTGCTGGGCTTCGTGCCGGGCTATGCCGTGTCCTTCGTGCTGAAGGCGATGGGCATGCTGCGCGTCCCGGAATCGGCAGAGCTGCTCGGCCTCGACCTGACCAAGGTGCCGTCCTCGGCCTACCCGGAATCGATCCACCCCTCTGTCTCGCCCGCTGAATAAGCGGACGGGCCCAATCGCAAACAGAAAGGACACATGATGAACCCTGTAACCTCTGGAACCTGGGATGGATTTGAAGGCGCCTATTACACCGGCTTTGGCAGCATGGAGCTGATCTGGCTTCTCGCCACCATGGCGCTGCTGGCGATCGCCATCTTCCTTGGCAACAAGCACGAGAAATCGGCCTACGCCGCGGTCGAGAAAAAGTAGGGCCCCGGCCCTCGGTCCGGGGCGGTATCGCCGTCCCGGACCCCCGAAGATTTATCACAGTATGACGCATAGACTGATTAGGACGACATAGAAATGACCGCATCATGGAGATTCTCGGCCCTCGCCGAGCGACATCGCGCCCTGGGCTCCGATCTGGAAGACTGGAGCGGCATGGGCACCGCCTGGAGCTATGACAAGGATCAGACCGAGGAATATCTCGCGATCCGCACCAAGGCCGGCGTCATGGACGTCTCGGGCCTGAAAAAGGTCCATGTGATCGGCCCCCATGCCAGCCACGTGATCGACCGCGCCACGACCCGCGATATCGAAAAGCTGAAACCCGGCCGCTCGACCTATGCCTGCATGCTCAACGATCAGGGCAAATTCGTCGACGATTGCGTGATCTACCGCATGGGACCGCACAGCTTCATGGTGGTGCATGGCTCGGGCGCGGGACATGAACAGCTCACGATGGCGGCGACCGGACGCAATGTCTCGGTGCTGTTCGACGACGACATGCACGACATCTCGCTGCAAGGCCCGCTGGCGGTGGACTATCTCGAGAAACACGTGCCGGGCATCCGCGACGTGGTCTATTTCAGCCATATCCACACGACGCTCTTTGGCAAACCGGTCACGATCTCGCGCACCGGCTATACCGGCGAACGTGGCTATGAAATCTTCTGCCGCCGGCAGGATGCGCCGCTGATCTGGGACACGATCGTCGAAGAGGGCGCCGAGATGGGCATCATCCCCACTCGCTTTACCACGCTCGATCTCTTGCGGGCCGAAAGCTACCTGCTGTTCTTCCCCTATGACAATTCCGAAATGTACCCGTTCGAGGACGAACCCCATGGCGACACGCTGTGGGAACTGGGGCTCGACTTCACCGTGTCCAAGGGCAAGACCGGCTTTCGTGGGGCCGAGGAACATTACCGTCTCAAGGGCAAGGAGCGGTTCAAGATCTACGGCGTCAAGCTGGACGGTACCGAACCCGCCGCCGAGGGCGCGCCGCTGCTCAAGGATGGGGTCGAGGTCGGCGTTGTCACCATCGGCATGTACAGCCCGCTCAACGAGCACAATGTCGGCATCGCCCGCATGCCCGTCGACTGCGCGGTCGAAGGCACCGCCCTGACCGTCAAGAACCCCGATGGCGAGATTGCCGCCGTGGCGAGCCCGATGCCCTTTCACGATCCGGACAAGCTTCGGCGCACCGCGAAAGGCTAAGGCCCGCACCCCGGCGCATCGCGCATGCGCCGGGGCCGCCACCGGCACGACCCGAAGGATAGGCACATGACCCAAGTAACCTTTTCCCCATCGATCAAAACCCGCCCGGTCTATGCGCCATTGCAAAGCCAAGGCGACGCGCCTGCCATCCTCCTGTGCGAGGGCGACGGGGCGCTGGCCATTCTCGATCTGGCCGCCCGCGATGCCTCGGTTCTGGGCCGGGCGCATCTGATCCACATTCCCGCCGGCACCGCCCATGGCCCCCGGCTGCGGGCGCTCGGCGCGCGCATGTATCACGAAGCACCGAGCTTTGAGGCGCTCGCCGCCCGCTATGGCAAGGCGCTCGCCGATGCCACCATGAGCACCCGGCTCTATCTCGCGGGCACCGAAGGGCTGATCGCCAAGGCGACGGCTGCGGCCCTGGCCGCGGGGCTGCCACATCAGGCGATCCAGGCCGAACACCGCGGCTCCATCGCCCGGCGCATGCAATGCGTGCATTGCAAGGGCGTGACCGAAGAGGTGACCACCGATCCGTTCACCTGCTCGCATTGCGGGCTGACGCTGTTCGTGCGCGATCACTTCTCGCGCCGTCTTGGCGCGTTTCAGGGCGTCTGCGTCGATGCCGAAACCCCGGGCGACGTGCCCGCCACGCAGGAGATCCGCCCATGAGTGCCCGACTGCTGCGCGTGACCGAGGTCGCGCCGCTGACCCCGCTTGTCACCCGCTTCCGTTTCGAGGACCCCGATGGCGCCCCCTTGCCACTGTTTTCCGGCGGTGCACATGTGGTGGTCGAGATGCCGGATGAGGGCGTGCTGCGCCGCAATGCCTATTCGCTCATTTCCGCGCCGGATGACGGGTCGGGCTATGAAATCGCGGTGCGCCGCGAGGATACTGGCCGGGGCGGATCGCGCTATATGCACAGCCAGGTGACCCCCGGCACGCTGATGACCGTGACCAGCCCGGTGAACCTGTTCTCGCTCGATCTGCGGGCACGCAAACATGTGCTGATCGCTGGCGGCATCGGCATCACGCCCTTCCTGTCGCAACTGCGTCAGCTGGCACGCATGCAGGCCCCGTTCGAGCTCCATTATGCCGCGCGCAGCCGGGCCGAGGCGGCGGGGCTGGCCTTTCTGCCCTCGGCCCCGAACATCCATCTGCATATCAGCGACGAAGGCAATCGGATGGATCTTGGCGCCATTCTTACCGGTCAGCCGCTAGGAACCCATGTCTATACCTGCGGGCCCGAAGGGCTGATCACCTCGGTCGAACAGGCCGCCGCACGGCTGAACTGGCCCAAGGCGGCGCTGCATTCCGAGGCCTTTCTTTCGCCACCGCCGGGCAAGCCGTTCGACGTGACGCTGGCCCGCTCTGGCCGAACGCTCACCGTCGGCCCGAACCAGAGCCTGCTCGAAGCGCTGGAGGCCGCCGAGATCGACATCCCCTGGAGCTGTCGCGGCGGCGCCTGCGGCCAATGCGAAACCGCCGTGACCGCCTGTCATGGCCGCATCGACCATAACGATCATTGGCTAAGCGACGACGACCGCGCCGCCCAGCAAAAGATCATGCCCTGCGTGTCCCGTTTCCAGGGGCAGCATCTCGCTATTGACCGATAGGAGCCCGCGATGACCATCCGGTTCAACGACGAAACCTTCCGCGACGATTACACCTTCTTCAACTCGCCCGAGGCGATTGCGCGGTTTCCCTTCCCTTTTGATCGCGACGATTACATGTACTCGGTCAACATGGAGCCGCATAAAACCGGCCCCGAGGGCACGCCGTTCAACGTGCGCTTTGACGTGGACGAACATTACGTCAGCGAAATGCGCGACCGCGAGATCACCCTGACCGAGGACCCGCTGCGCTGCCAATCGCTGCCGCATATGGAACTGGCGGGCTGGGATCTGCTCGAACTCATCATGCGCTCCAAGGCCGAGGATTACCCCGAGCTTTTCGAGCTGCATTGCGATGGCGACCGCTGGCACTGGATCAACAGGCCGCTCGGGATCGATCAGCGTTTTACCTTCGGCGACGCGACCACGCTGCCCTATGGGCCGATGGAATATATCACCCGCCAGGCGCAGGGCGATTTCGCCGTGCTCGATCAGCGCGAAGACAATCTCTGGATGGATGCCGGCATGGTCACCAGCCAGGCGGATTGGAGCCTCGATTTCGACATCGGCATGAATTTCTTCGAATGGCACGCCCCGGTGCCAAAGGCGCATGAGATGGGCATTTTCCAGCGTGCGCTGAAATTCCTGATGCAGATCAATCAGGACAATCCGGCACGCCGCCTGAACTGGACCATGACCGTCAACCCCCGGCTCGACACCAGCCCCGAGAACTATCACAAATGGGGCCCGGAAAAGCGCACCATCACCTCCGAAAATGTCGGGCAAAAACAATATCTCCGGGTCGAGCTGCAAACCTTCTGGCGGCTGCCCCGATCGAATGCGCTGGCCTTTCCGATCCGGTGCTACCTGATCAATCTCGAAGATCTGGTGAGCGTCCCGAAATGGGGGCGCAGGCTGCACCGCGTGCTGCGCGACCTGCCCGACGAACTGGCCGATTACAAAGGCTTTGCCGTCAACCGGCCGGTGATCGTCGACTACTTGTCGCAGCATGACGATGGCGCGGCCACCTCTGCCGGGATCTACCCGACCGCGGATGACGCGCCCCGCACCCCCGCCTGAGGCGCGCATTTCATCAAAGTAAGGAGGCGCGTGATGGCCTGGATCATTCTCTGTTTTGCCGGGTTGCTGGAAATCGGCTGGGCCATGGGGCTGAAACTGTCCGACGGCTTCACCCGCCTCGTGCCCACGGTGCTGACCCTCGCCCTCGCGGTGTTCAGCATCTATCTCGTCGGCCTCTCCGCGCGCAGCATCCCGGTCGGCACCGCCTATGCGGTCTGGGCCGGGATCGGCGCGGTCGGCACGGTGATCTTCGGCATCGTGATCTTTGCCGAACCCGTCTCGCTCATGCGGATGGCCTGCGTCGGTTTGATCGTCGCGGGCATCGTCGGGCTGAAACTGGTGGACGGCAGCGCCTGAGCCCCGCCGCCCATGCCCTTTGGTTCAGCCTGCGGCGCAACCGTCAGATGAGCCCGCGCAAAATCTCGACCGCCTTCCGCTAGCGCGCGCCACGCCCCCGCGGGTCGCGGCGCTCAATCCGCTGGTGTCGCGGCCTTTTTCAGGCCCGGCCCCTCGGACTGTATTTGCATTCCCTCCCCCCGCTCCTCTATCGTGCAGGTGGTTGCCCAAGCAGTGAGAGCGATCAGGACCGCCGATGGTAAGCGCAAGCAACCCGCCGCTCCTGTCACAGACCAAAGGCCAATTCGATCCGGCCCGGCAAAATGCGACCCCAGTAAAGATCAACAAGGAGTATCTTATGATCAACACATTCAAAACGGCTGCGATCAGCGCGGTTCTGGCCCTCGGCATGGCCAGCACGGCTGTCGCGCAGGAGCTTCGCTTCTTTACCATCGGCACAGGCGGTACCGCCTATACCTATTACCCCATCGGCGGCGTCATCGCGAACGCCATCTCCAAACCCCCCGGTTCGCGCGAATGCGGCGATGGCGGCTCCTGCGGCGTCGAAGGGCTGATCGCCTCGGCGGTGTCCTCGCGCGGCTCGGTCGATAACGTCAACGCCATCATCTCGGGCCTGCGGGATTCGGGCTTTGCCCAATCCGACGTGGCCTATTGGGCCTATACCGGCACCGGCACCATGGAGGGCAGCGAGCCCGCAACCGATCTGCGCACCATCGCCGCGCTGTTCGAGGAGCATATCCACCTCGTCGCCATGGCCGACAGTGGCATCAACTCGGTCGCCGATCTGGCCGGCAAGCGCGTCTCGCTGGACGAGCCGGGCTCGGGCACCTATGTCGACGCGCTGCTGATCATGGAGGCCAACGGGCTCTCCATCGACGATCTGACGCCCGAGGCGCTCAAGGGCAACGCCGCCTCTGAGGCGCTGCGCAACGGCAAGATCGACGCCTTCTTCGTCGTCACCGGCTATCCGACCGGTTCGCTTGTCGAACTGGCCTCTGCCGCCGACATCAAGCTGGTGCCGATCGACGGCGATGCCGCCGCGACGCTGACCGAGAAATACGGCTTCTTCTCCTCCTCGGAGATCCCCGAAGGCACCTATGAAGGCGTCGCAGGCGTCGACACCGTCGCCGTTGGCGCCCAGTGGTTCACCTCGGCCAAGGCCGATGAAGAGCTGATCTACAACATCACCAAAGCCCTGTGGAACGACGAGTCGCGCAAGCTGCTCGACGTGGGTCATGCCAAGGGTCAGGCGATCACGCTCGACACCGCCCTCGCAGGCGTTGGCGTTCCGCTCCATGCCGGGGCAGAGCGGTTCTATCGCGAAGCTGGCGTGCTGAAGTAAGCACAGGCTTTGTCCTTCTGGCCTCGGGCGTCTCGGCGCCCGGGGCTTTTTCGAGTGCACCATCAGGGATTTGGACATGACCGCCGACACCACACCAGAGCTCACCCCGGAACAGCTGGCCGAGATCGAACGCAAATACGATCCCGAAACCGCCTTCCGGCCCACGGGGAAAATGCTCGGCCTCGTCATCGCCACCGCGCTGGTCGCCATGTCGGTCTATCATTTCTACGCCTCGGGCTTTGGCCTCGTGCGCGAGCTTCTGCACCGGGGCATTCACATCTCATTCGTGCTCGGGCTGGTGTTCCTGCTCTTCGGCATGCGCAAGGGCGATGCCACCCTGCCGCCCCGCGCCTGGTATCGGTTCGACGGCGTGCCGATCCTCGACATCATCTTCGCCCTCCTCGCCGTGGCGGCCGCCATGTACCTGCCGCTCCTGTCGCCCGCGGCGCTGGCACAGCGGGTCGGCAACCCGTCCACCACCGACATCTTCATGGGCACCGCGCTTCTCGTCCTGACGCTGGAGGCCACCCGCCGCAGCGTCGGCCCGACCCTGCCGATCATCGGCCTGATCTTTATCGCCTTCGCCTATTTCGGCCCCTGGATGCCCGGCGCGCTGAAACATGGCGGCTCGTCCTGGCTCGCCATCATCAACCATCTCTACATGACCAATCAGGGGATCTACGGCATCGCCATCGGTGTCATGGCGCAATATGTCTTTCTCTTCATCCTCTTCGGAGTGCTGGCCACGCGGATCGGGCTTGGGCAGTTGTTCATCGATCTCGCCATGGTCATCGCCGGGCGCTACTCCGGCGGCCCGGCCAAGGTGGCGATCTTTTCCTCGGCCTTCATGGGCACGATCTCGGGCTCGTCCATCGCCAATACCGTGACCACCGGGGCGCTCACCATCCCGGCGATGAAGCGGGTGGGCTATCCCGCGCATTTCTCCGGCGCGGTCGAGGCCACCGCATCGACCGGCGGCCAGATCACCCCGCCGATCCTCGGGGCTGCGGCCTTCATCATGGTCGAATATCTCGAAATCCCGCTGCGCGATGTGCTGGCGGCGGCGCTCTTCCCGGCGCTGCTGCATTACTTCGGCATTTTTATCATGGTGCATCTCGAGGCCAAGAAACTCGGCCTGCGCGGCCTGCGCGCCGAAGAGCTGCCCAAGATGGGTCTGGTGCTCAAGGACCATTGGCTGAGCCTGATCCCGCTGATCATCCTCGTCTATCTCATCCTCTCCGGCAAAACCCCCGATTTCGCGGCGGTTTACGGCATCATCGCCTGCGTCGTGGTGGGCTTTCTCAACCCGACCCACCGGCTGAGCCTGCGGGACCTCTGGGATGGGCTCGCCTCGGGGGCCAAGAACACGCTGGCCGTCGGTGCTGCGGCGGCGACCGTCGGCGTCGTCGTCGGCGTGGTGACCCTCACCGGCGTCGGCTTTCGCCTGGGCTATGTGGTGGTGCAGACCGCCACCGACATCGGCACGATGCTGAGCACGCTGCCGATCCTTGGCTATTTCACGGTGACGCAATGGGCGCTCTTCACCTCGCTCATCCTGATCGCCATCGCCTGTATCATCATGGGGGCGGGCATCCCGACCACCGCCACCTATATCATCCTCGTGGCGGTCGCGGCCCCGGCCTTGGCCCAGCTTCAGGTCGAACCGCTCGTCGCGCATTTCTTCGTCTTCTACTACGGGGTGCTGGCCGACATCACGCCACCGGTTGCCCTCGCCGCCTATGCCGCCGCCGGGATCGCCGGATCGAACCCGTTCAAGACCGGCAACACCGCCTTCCGCCTCGGCATCGCCAAGGCTCTGGTGCCTTTCGTCTTCGTCTATTCTCCGGCGCTCCTGCTGGTGGCCGACGGGTTCACATGGTGGGCCTTCACCGTGACGCTGCTGGGGGCGATGCTGGGCATCGCCTCGCTGGGCGTGGCCTTCTCGGGCTATCTGATCGCGGGGCTCAAGACATGGGAACGCTGGTGGGTGGCGCTGGTCTCCTTCCTCTTCATCGCGCCGGGCTTGATGACCATGGGGCTGGGGCTGGCGCTGATGCTGCCGATCCTGCTGATTCAGCTGCGGCGGCGAAATGCCACGACAGTCGAGGCGTAGCCACCGCCTCGACGCCCGCCAGACGCGAGTAGCGCCTAAAATTTATGCGAAACGCCCGCGAGTCGGGCGCTTCCGGCGATTTATTGCGCATTTTCGCCAATCGGCTCTGGTTATTTCCCACGGTTCTGCGCCTCATAATCCCGTAACAAGGAGGGGTTTGGTATGGTGGCAGCGCCGGGTTTCGATGAGATGTGGGGGTCAGATGAACGGCTCAGAGAGCCTTATCAAACCTTCAATGACTGGCTCGACGGTGAAGATCCCAAACGATTGCGGGCCAAGCAGCGCGAGGCCGAAGAGGTCTTTCGCCTGACCGGCATCACCTTCAACGTCTATGGCCGCGCCGAGGCCGAAGAGCGGCTCATCCCCTTCGACATCATCCCGCGCATCATCTCGGATCGCGAATGGTCGCGCGTCACCAAGGGGATCGAACAGCGGGTGCGCGCGATCAACGCCTTCCTGCACGACATCTACCACCGCCAGGAAATCATCAAGGCGGGCCGCATCCCCCGCGAAATGATCAGCGACAACGCCGCGTTCGAGCCTCGGATGATCGGCGTCTCGCCACCGGGCGGCGTCTACACCCATATCGTCGGCACCGATCTGGTGCGCACCGGCCCGGACGAATTCTTCGTGCTCGAGGACAACGCCCGCACCCCGAGCGGGGTGAGCTATATGCTCGAGAACCGCGAAACCATGCTGCAGATGTTCCCCGAGCTCTTTTCCAAGAACCGGGTCAAGGGCGTCCAGAGCTACCCCACCGATCTGCGCCGCTCGCTGGCGGCCTGCGCGCCTGCCGCGACCACCGACACCCCGGTGGTGGCGGTGCTGACCCCCGGCATCTACAACTCGGCCTATTACGAACATGCCTTCCTCGCCGATCAGATGGGCGTCGAACTGGTCGAGGGCCATGATCTGCGCGTCGTCGACGGGCGCGTCGCCATGCGCACCACCTGCGGCTACAAACCGATCGACGTGCTCTATCGCCGCGTCGATGATGATTTCCTCGACCCGCTCAATTTCAACCCCGAGAGCCAGCTCGGCGTGCCGGGCATTCTCGATGTCTACCGCGCCGGTGGCATCACCATCGCCAACGCGCCGGGCACCGGCATTGCCGATGACAAGGCGATCTACAGCTACATGCCCGAGATCGTCGAGTTCTACACCGGCGAACGGCCCCTGCTGCAAAACGTGCCGACATGGCGCTGTTCAGAGCCTGATCAGCTCGCCTATGTGCTCGACAATCTGCACGAGCTGGTGGTCAAGGAGGTGCATGGCTCGGGCGGCTACGGCATGCTCATCGGCCCCGCCGCCAGCAAGAAAGAGCTCGCCGCCTTCCGCCGCAAGCTCACCGCGCGGCCCGGCAATTACATCGCCCAGCCAACGCTGAGCCTCTCCACCGTGCCCATCTTCGCCCAGCGCGGGCTCGCCCCGCGCCATGTCGATCTGCGCCCCTTCGTTCTGGTCAGCCCGGATCAGATCAAGGTGACCGCCGGCGGGCTCACCCGGGTCGCCCTCAAAAAGGGCTCGCTCGTGGTGAACTCCAGCCAGGGAGGCGGCACCAAGGACACTTGGGTGCTGGAGGACTGAGATCATGCTGGGCAAAACCGCAAACGGCCTGTTCTGGATGTACCGCTCGCTCGAGCGCGCCGAGAACACAGCAAGGCTCATCGAGACCGGCCAGCGCATCGCGCTCACCCGTCTCGAATCCGGCGAAGGCGAATGGCAATCGGTGCTGCGCTCGGCAGGCAGTCTCGATCAGTTCGAGGAAAACCGCGACGAGATGACCAAAGAGGCGGCCATCGACTGGCTGCTGCGCGACCGGGCCAACCCGTCCTCGGTCATGTCCTCCATCGACAACGCCCGTCAGAACGCCCGCCTGGTGCGCACCGCGCTCACCCATGAGGTCTGGGAAGCCACCAACGCCGCCTATATGGCCGCGCTCGATCTCTTGGCGCGCAAGGTGGCCGAACGCGATCTGCCCGGCGTGCTCCGCGCCATCCGCCAGCGCACCTCGCTGGTGCGCGGCATGACCCATGGCACGATGCTGCGCAACAATATCTACAATTTCGCCCGGCTCGGCACCTTCATCGAACGCGCCGACAACACCGCGCGCATTCTCGATGTGAAATACTATGTGCTGCTCCCTTCGGCGAGCTCGGTCGGCACCTCGCTCGACAATGTGCAATGGGAAACCATCCTGCGCTCGGTCTCGGCCCGCGGCGGCTTTCGCATGGAATATGGCGCGAGCGGCGGCCCCCGCGAGATCGCGCAATTCCTGATCCTCGACCGGCGGATGCCGCGCTCGCTGGCCTTCTGCATGAACAAGCTTTGCGACAACCTGCGCTATCTCAACAGCGGCCAGCCCAAGCTCGGTGAGGCCCAGACCAAGGCCCAGCAGATCGAACGCACCTATCTGAGCCACGACATTGACGCGGTTTTCGACTATGGTCTGCATGAATACATCCAGAACTTCCTCGGGCTCCTGGTCGAGCTCTCGGGACAGATTGAAACCGACTTCCGGTTCTACGAGTAGATCATGCGCCTGACCATTCGTCACGAAACCCGCTACCAATTCGACACGCCGGTGAAATACGGGCTGCAACAGCTGCGCAAGACGCCGCCCAGCTCGGCGCAACAAGAGGTGCTGTCGTGGCGCACCGAGGTGACCGGCGGCCGCCGCGAATTGGGGTTTGAGGACCACCATGGCAACAGCGTCGAGTTGATCAGCTTTGACCGCGAGGCCAAGGATCTGACGCTGGTGAGCGAGGGCGAGGTCGAGGTCACCGACACGCATGGCGTGCTCGGGCCGCATCGCGGGGCAGCGCCGCTCTGGCTCTACGAGCAATCGACCCCGCGCACCAAACCGGGGCAGGGGATCCGCGCCCTCCTGCGCGACATCCCCGAGGCCGATCCGCTCGACCGGTTGCACCACCTGTCACGGCTCATCCGCGAACGGGTCGCCTTTGAGGTTGGCGCCTCCGACGTCGCCTGGGGCGCCGAAGAGGCCCTCGCCGCGGCCAAGGGCGTCTGTCAGGATCACACCCATATCTTCCTGACCTGCGCCCGCGCGCTGGGGTTTCCGGCGCGCTATGTCTCGGGCTATCTGATGCTCGACGACCGCACCGCCCAAGAGGCGATGCACGCTTGGTCCGAGGCCCATGTCGAGGGGCTCGGATGGGTCGGCTTCGACGTCTCCAACGGGATTTCCCCCGACACACGCTACGTTCGTGTGGCAACGGGGCTGGACTATGCCGAGGTTGCCCCGGTATCGGGAACACGTATCGGCGGCACGGGCGAATCCCTCTCGGTCGCCATTGACGTGGTTCAGCAATAGGAAGACCCGGATGACATATTGCGTGGGGATGATGCTCGAACGGGGCCTCGTGTTCATGTCGGACACGCGGACCAATGCCGGGCTCGACGACATCTCGACCTTTCGGAAAATGGCGATCTGGGAAACCCCGGGCGACCGCTCGATCACCTTGATGGCGGCGGGCAATCTCGCCACCACTCAGGCTGTGGTGAGCCTGCTGGACGAGCGCAGCAAATCCCCCGGCGACCGCGCGCCTTCACTGCTGGGCGTGCCGTCGATGTTTCAGGCCGCGCGCATGGTGGCCGACACGCTCAAAGAGGTGATCGCCCAACATGCCGACACCGGGCAGCGGGCCGACAGCACCTTCAACGCCACGCTCATCCTCGGCGGCCAGATCAAGGGCGGCCCCCACCGGCTCTTCCTGATCTACCCCGAAGGCAATTTCATCGAGGCCGGCCGCGACACGCCCTTCTTTCAGATCGGCGAGACGAAATACGGCCGCCCCATCCTCGTGCGCGCCTACGACCCGAAGATGAGCTTTCAGGCCGCCATGAAACTCCTGCTGGTGAGCTTTGATTCCACGCTCAAGGCCAATCTCACCGTCGGCGCGCCGTTCGATTTTCACTGCTACGAGGCCGACAGCCTCTGCACCGGCCAGACCGGACGCGTCGCGGGTGACGATCCGTATTTCCTGTCGATCTCGCAAGGCTGGGGGCAGGCCCTGCGCGAGGCGCTGGATATGCTGCCTGACTTCAAATTGGGCAAAGACCCGTCCGACGCCTGATATCCGTCTGATCGGCACACACAATTCCGTGGGCCGGGGCTGTCGCTTGTATACCGGGCAGGGTGATGCTGCTACACTGCCATGGCTATTTTATGCTATTCAAGCGCATGCGCCCGATCACGATTTAGAGACGGAACCCCGAACCGATGTCCATCTGGAAACAGATCCTCTTGCTCGCCCTTCTCGGTCTGCTGGCCTTTGCAGGTTATGAAACCCACCGGCGCTACATCGCGCCCGAGGACGGGGCAGGGCAGGCGGGCCGGCGGGCGTCCGGTCCGGCACAGGTCGAGGTCGCCAGCGCCACGGTGGAAACCATGCGCGAAACGGTCGAGGCGGTGGGCACCACGCGGGCCCGCCAATCGGTCGACATCGTGCCCGAGGCCGACGGCCGGATCGAGGCCATGGCCATCGCCCCCGGCGACCGCGTCGAAGAGGGCACGGTGCTGATCCGGCTCGATGATGTCATCGCCCGCGCCGATCTCGCCGAGGCACAGGCGCGGTTTCTCGAACGCGACCGCGTGCTGACCCGCCTCACCCAGCTGCGCCAATCCAACGCCGTCTCCGAGGCCGCCCGCGAAGAGGCCGTCGCCCGCCTCGCCGAGGCCCGCGCCCAGGTCGACCGCGCCGAACAGCGCCTCGCCGAACGCACCATCCTCGCGCCCTTTGCCGGCACTCTGGGCCTCGCCGAGGTGGACCAAGGCGCCCGCGTCAGCGCCGGCACTTTCATCACCCGGCTCGATGACCTCTCCGAGGTCGAGATCGAGTTTTCGATCCCCGAAACCCTCTTCTCCCGCATCAAAACCGGCATGAAGATCACCGCCACCAGCGTCGCCTTCCCCGATCAGGAATTCATCGGCACGATCAGCGAGGTCGACAGCCGCATCGACCCGGTGAGCCGCGCCTTCCGCACCCGCGCCGTGGTGCCCAACCCGGGCGACACACTGCCCGCCGGCATGTTCATGTCGCTGGAACTCGTGCTCTCGCAATCCGATGAAACCGTGGTGCCGGAAGAGGCCATCGTCTTTCAGGCCGCCGAAACCTATGTCTTCGCCGTCATCGACGGCAAGGCCCAGCGCGTCACCGTCAAAACTGGCCCCCGCCGCAACGGGATGATCTCGATCCGCGAGGGGCTCGAACCCGGCGATCAGGTCGTGACGCGCGGGTTGCACCGGGTCCGCGACGGCTCTGACGTGGATATCATCAACCTCTCCGGGCTCGCCTCGGACAGTGGCGAGATCAAATCGTGACATTGTCTGACATCTCCGTGCGCCGCCCGGTGCTTGCCACGGTCGCCAACCTCCTGCTGATCGTCTTCGGGCTGAGCGCGCTCGGCGGCATCGCGATCCGCGAATTGCCCGATGTCGACAACGCCGTGGTCACCGTCACCACGAGCTATCTCGGCGCCACCTCCGAAGTGATCGACACCGACATCACCGAAACCGTCGAAGGCGCGGTCGCCTCGATCTCGGGCATCCGCTCGATCAGCTCCGAGAGCCGTCAGGGCCAATCCCGCGTCACCATCGAATTCGAGGCCGGGCGCGATGTCGATGTCGCCGCCAATGACGTGCGCGATGCGGTGGGCCGCATCCGCGATGACCTACCCGAAGAGGCCGACGCGCCCGAGGTCGAGAAAAGCGATGCCGACGCCGATCCGGTGATGCGCCTCGCCGTGGTTTCGGACCGCATGACCACCGCCGAGATCACCGATTATCTCGACCGGTTCATCGCCGACCGCCTCGCCACGCTCGACGGGGTGGCGAGCCTGCGGATCTATGGCGAACGCTCCTTTGCGGTGCGTATCTGGCTCGACCGCCGCGCCATGGCTGCGCGCAAGCTCACCGTGGCCGACGTTCAAAACGCCCTGCGCCGCAACAATGTCGAACTGCCCGCTGGCGAAGTGACCTCGCAGGACCGCCAGCTGAGCGTCCGGCTCAACAGCCGCCTGCAGAGCATCGACGACTTCCGCGATGTGGTGCTCGACCGGATCGCGGGCTACCCGGTCCGCCTCGGCGACATCGCCCGGATCGAACCCGGCGTCGCCGATGATTCCACCATCGCCCGCAGCGATGGCCGCGATGCGGTCGGCATCGCCGTGCAACGCCAGAGCCAATCGAACACGCTGCAGATTTCCCAGGCCGTGCGCGCCGAGATCGACAAGATCCGCCCGACCCTGCCCGAAGGGATGGAAATCCTTGTAGGCTCGGATGACGCGCTCTTTGTCGGGGCCTCGATCCGCGAAGTGGTGAACGCGCTGGTCATCTCGCTCGGCCTCGTGGTGCTGGTCATCTTGCTCTTCCTGCGCAGCTTCCGCGCCACGCTCATCCCCGCGATCACCATCCCGGTGTCGCTGGTGGGCTCTTTCATGCTGATCGGCGCCTGGGGCTTTTCGCTCAACACGCTGACCCTGCTGGCGCTGCTCCTGGCCATCGGCCTCGTGGTGGATGACGCCATCGTGGTGCTCGAAAACATCCAGCGCCGCATCGAGAATGGCGAGAGCCCGCTCGTCGCCTCGATCAAGGGCGCGCGGCAGGTGACCTTCGCCGTGCTCGCCACCTCGGTCACGCTGATCGCGGTCTTCGTGCCGCTCTCCTTCATGCCGGGGCAGGTGGGCCGCCTCTTCATCGAATTTGGCTGGGTCATGGCGGGCACCGTCGCCATCTCGACCTTTGTCGCCCTTACCGCCTGCCCGGCGCTCGCCTCCAAAGTGCTGCGCAAGGGCCGCGGCACCGCCCCCCAGGACCCCGACACCCCCAATGGAAGGGTGCAGCGCGCCTATGCGGCGCTCCTGCATCGGGCGGTGAACATGCCGCTCGTGGTGGTGCTCTGCGCCGTGGCGGTGACCGGCGGCGCGGCCTTCTTCTATGACGCCCTGCCACGCGAGCTTGCCCCGCGCGAAGATCGCGGCGTGGGCTTCGTGCCGCTGACCGCTCCGCAGGGCAGCACCGTCGAATATTCCGACGCCGCCGCCCAAGAGGTCGAAGCCCTCCTGAAACCGCTGCGCGACGAAGGCGTGATCGCCACGGTCTTTACCTTCTCCGGCTGGGGCAACCGGGCCTGGCGCTCCTTCGTGGTCTTCCGCCTCGTGCCCTGGGACGAACGCGACATGACCGCCGCCGAAGTGGCCCAGGCCATCGCCCCCAAGATGGGCCATGTCACCCGCGCCCGCGGCTTCCCCGTAACCCCGGCGGGCCTCGGGCTGCGCGGCAACTCGACCCCCGTGCGCGTCGTGGTGAGCGGCCCGGATTTCGACAGCGTCAAGGCCTGGTCCCTCGCCCTGCTCGAGCGCGCCGAAGAGATCGACGGGCTCGTCAATCCCGAGATCAATTTTGAACAGAACATGCCGCAGCTCGACGTGCAGATCGACCGCGCCCGCGCCGACGACCTCGGCATTTCCATCGAAACCATCGCCTCCACCACACAGGCGATGCTCGCCTCGCGGCAGGCCACCACCTTCATCAGCCGGGGCCGCGAATACCCGGTGATCATTCAGGCCCGCGACGCCGACCGCCGCTATGCCACTGATCTCGAAAACATCCACATCCGCTCGGAAGATGGCGAAACCCTCGTCTCGCTCGGCGCGCTGATCTCGGTGCGCGAAAACGCCGCCGCGCCGTCGCTGCGCCGCTTCGACCGGCTGCCCTCGATCCAGCTCTCCGGCGCGCTCGCCCCCGATGCCGATCTCGGCACCGTGCTGGACGAGATCGAAGCCCTCGCCGCCGAGATCATCCCCGCCGAGGGCAAGCTCGGCTTCGAGGGCCAGTCGCGCACCTTCAAGGACACCGCCGCCGGGGCCAACGCGGTCTTTGCCCTCGCGCTCCTGATCGTCTTTCTGGTGCTCGCCGCCCAGTTCGAGAGCTTCATGCACCCGCTGATCATCCTGCTGACCGTCCCGGCAGGCGTCGCCGGCGCGATCTATGCCATGGCGCTGGGCGGGCTGTCGCTCAATGTCTATAGCCAGATCGGCATCATTCTCTTGATAGGGTTGGTGGCCAAGAACGGCATTCTCATTGTCGAGTTCGCCAATCAGCTCCGCGACGAAGGCCGCTCCGTGCGCGACGCCGTGATCCTCGCCGCCGTGCTGCGCCTGCGCCCGATCCTGATGACGGTGCTGTCGACCATCCTCGGCGCGCTGCCGCTCTTTCTCGCCACCGGCGCCGGCGCCGAGAGCCGCAACGCCATCGGCACGGTGATCATCGCCGGACTGGCGCTCTCATCCTTCCTGATGCTCTTTGTGACGCCGGTGCTCTACGATCTCCTCGCCCGCTTCACCAAGCCACGCGGCGCGGTGGAAAAGGCGCTGGAATACGAGCTGAAAGAAGCCTGAGCCTCGCCTTACCCGTCCAGCAGATTGGGCAGCCCCTTGCCCAACTTCGGATGCACATAGACCGTCTGCAACCGCGCCATCGCCGCCTCGGCCCGCGCCCGCGCCTGAGGGCCGAGCCGCGCCGGATCACAAACCGCTGCCAGGTCCCGCGCCTCGATGAGGCTTTGCCGCCCCGGACAGGGGGCCGCCCGCACCGACACCGCCGCTTGCAACAGCTCTGGTGTGAACACCGCGCCCTCGGACCAATCCGCCTCGCTCTCCGCCCCATGCCCCGCCTCGGCAGGCCTGCGTGTCGCGATGGAAAACGCCCCCTTCCGCTTTGGCGCAGCCGCGTCTGAACTCTCGAAACACCAATAGCTCCCGGCCCGTAGCCGCATCTGCGGCGGCGCAAACTGTCCCGCCCCGCGCGGCACGACACAGGGCGTCACGCGGTAGCCCTCGGAAAACCCCTGTTTCGCGCACATCGCATGGGCCGCCACGATGCTGTCGCCCCTGATCCGTGCCCGCGTCGCCGCATCTTGGGTAAACTCCAACCGGACCAGCGCCGCAGGCAGGCACTCCGCCCCAAGCTTGCGGGTATAAGGCTCCAGCGTCTCGGCCCAATAGCGGCTCTCCGCCGCCAGATGCAGCGCCAGCCGCTCCGGCACGCGGGCCTCCGGCGCTCCGGCCTCCGACGCCCCATGAAACATCCGGCAGATCGCGCAGGCCCCGTCATAGACGGCCTCATCATGATCGCCATGACAGGCTTCGGCCTCGACGCCCCGAGGCCCCGCCTCAAACACCCAAGGCTCGAGCCGCAGCTCCCCCTCCGCCGTCACCAGCGCGACAAGCGCCGTGTGATCCTTGGCCAGAATGGTCACGGTCCCTTGGCGCGGATCGACAAGATGGCAAAACGCCGGGCTCTGCGCATCTTCCGCCTCGGCCCGGTCATTCCAGCCATCCATCGTCACGCAGAGCTCGCCCAGCGTCAGCCGCAGTGGAAACTGCCGCGCCCGGCCCAGCGGCAGCTGCGCACAGAGATCGCGCAGCAACGCGCCTGCATGGTTGTCGGCCCCCTCGGCAAGCCGCAGATCGCCGCGCATCCGGCCGCCCTCGGCCCGCAGCTCCTCCGGCAAACGCGCCAGCCCGACCTCGGCCCCGGTGTCGTAAAACGCCTCGGGCGCGCGGCTGAACTGCTCGCCCGGCACGATCATCTCATAGCCGCCAAGATGCGGCCGCCGCAGGTAATTGACCTCGGGCCGCGCCTCGGCCCAGCGCTCCGCCTCATAGAGCGTCGCAAACCAGAGCCGCACCGGCTCAGCCGCCCGCGCGGTGGCCTCGTCCCGCGCCGCGCGCAGCTCTTGGGCGACGATCCCGTCGATCACCGCCTCGACATCCGCGCCGGCGCCGAACACATCCTGAAAATCGCCCATCGGTCCCTCATGTCGCTGTTTCACCAGCAAATCTGAGGGGCAATCCCGGTGATTTTAGGGCGCTTCCGGGGCGCTTACGCGGAACCCCGCGCCGTCAGAGATCCGCGGGCAGGATCTCCTCGGGCAGGTTCTGATAGCAGACCGGACGCAGGAACCGCCGGATCGCCAGCGTGCCGACTGAGGTGGCGCCGAAATTGGTCGAGGCGGGGTAGGGGCCGCCATGCACCATCGCGTCACAGACCTCGACCCCGGTCGGAAAGCCGTTGACCAGAACCCGTCCCGCCTTGCGCTCAAGGATCGGCAACAGCGCCCGCGCCGCCGCCGCATCGCCCGCATCCATCTGCAGCGTCACGGTCAACTGCCCCGCAAGGCTCTGCGCCACCTTGGCCATCTCCTCGGCATCGGCCACCCGCAGGACAAGCCCCAGCGGCCCAAACACCTCCTCCGACAGCACCTCCGAGGCGAGGTAACTCGCCGCATCCGTCTCGAAAAGCTGCGCCGCCGCCTCGCGCGATCCGGCCTCGCCGTGCAACAGCGTCTCGACACCGGGCACCTGCGCCATCCGCGCGCTGCCCGCGCGGTACGCGGCGGCAATCCCTTCGGTCAGCATGACCTGCGGCGCGACCTCGGCCAACGCCGCCCGCGCCGCCGCGACAAACGCGTCGCCCGCCGCGCCCTTTGCCACCACCGCGATACCGGGGTTGGTGCAGAACTGCCCCGCCCCCATGCTGAGCGACCCGGCCCAGCCCGCGCCGATCTCTGCGCCCCGCGCCGCGACCGCCTCGGGCAGAAGGAACATCGGGTTCACCGAGCCAAGCTCGCCAAAGAACGGAATGGGCTCGGGCCGCGCGGCACAAAGATCAAAGAGCGCCCGCCCGCCGGCCAGCGACCCGGTGAACCCCACCGCCTTGATCAGCGGATGCTGCACCAGCGCCTGGCCCACCTCGCGGGTGCCGCCCTGAACCATGGAAAACACCCCTGTCGGCATGTCACAGGCGCGGATCGCCGCAAGGATCGCCTCGGCCACGATTTCGCCGGTGCCGGGATGGGCGCCATGCCCCTTGACCACCACCGGACAGCCCGCCGCCAGCGCCGCCGCCGTGTCACCGCCCGCCGTGGAAAAGGCGAGCGGAAAGTTCGACGCGCCAAACACCGCCACCGGCCCGATGGGGCGCTGGATCATCCGCAGATCGGGGCGCGGCAGCGGCGCCCGCTCGGGCAGCGCCGTATCATGACGCCGGTCGAGATAGCCACCCGCCTCGATGTGATCGGCAAAGAGCCGCAGCTGGCCACAGGTCCGCCCCCGCTCCCCCTCGAGCCGCGCCCCCGGCAGACCGGTCTCACGGGTGCCGATCTCGGTGATCTCGGCACCACGCGCGTCGATCTCCTCGGCAATGCGGCGCAGAAACGCGGCCCGCTGCGCCCGGCTGCTATAGCCATAGCTCCAGAACGCCGCCTCCGCCGCCTCACAGGCGCGCGCCACATGCGCGGGCGTGCCGACCGACACCGGGTGCGCCGGGCCGACCACCGGGTCCGATGGCACCTGTTCGGAACCGGCCTGCCATGCGCCGTCGATGAGATGTTTGCCATGCGGTTGAAAAGTCATTTCGGCCTCGATTCTGTGGGCTGCGTCAGGGTCATGTTTAGTGGATAATGTATCCAAAATATGAACGCAAGCCAAAGCCCCAGCCGCGTTTCGCGCGCCATCCGTACGGGCAGGGGGCTAGCCCGCCTCGCTCGCCCGCTGCGCCGCCACCAGTTCCAGAAGATGCCCCTTGGGCCGCGCGATATGATGCGCAAGCGTCGCACAGGCCTCGTCGATCTTGCCCTCCCGCGCGAGGTTGAGAAGATCGCGATGCTCCTGCTTGATCGGCCCCCGTTCGGGCGTCGCGCTCAGATGCATCCGCACGTAACGATCCGACTGCAAGTTGACCCGCTGCAACAGCTCATGGGTGAGCCCGCGCCCCGCCGCCGCATAAAGCGCCGAGTGATACTCAAAGTTGAGAGCGCCCCATTTCCCAATGTCTTCCGCATCATAGGCCTGTTCCATTCGCTCGAGCACCGCCTCGCAAGCGGCAAAATCCTTGGGCCCCATGAGCGGGATCGCCCGCCGAAACAGATCGACCTCAAGCAAGATGCGCAGGTCGAAAATCTCGCCGATCTCGCGCAGCGAATGCTTGGTCACCGAGGCCCCGCGATTGGTGGTGAACTGCACCAGCCCCTCGGCATCCAGCCGCTTGAGCGCCTCGCGTATCGGCATCCGCGACACGTCATATTCATCGGCCAACGCCTCCTGCCGGATCACCTCGCCTTCGACCAGCTCACCATTGAGGATACGCTCGCGTATGTCATTGGCGATGGCGTCGGGCAGACTCTGTCTCGGGATGGGGCGTTTGCTGGGCAAGGGGCGTCTCCGGTCATGGCGCATTTTGGATACATTAAAATAACCCGCCCCGAAAACCAAGCCTCCGCCGCCCGCCGTCAAACGCGCGCCCTCACGCCCCCCAGGTATCGCGCAGCCGATAGCCCTCGGGCCAGGGGTCGCCGGGGTCGAGCATGTGCTGATGCGTCCCGGTGATCCAACCCCGGCCACTGATCTCCGGGATCACCGCCGCGCGGTCGCCGACCTGCGTCTCGCCCAGGATCCGGCCCTCGAATTGCGAGCCGATGATCGACAGCGCCTCATAGCGCGCGCCCGCCCCGATCTGCCCCCGCGCCGCCATCACCGCGAGCCGCGCCGACACCGCCGTCCCGGTGGGCGACCGGTCGATCTTGCCGGGCTGAATGGCCACCGCCTGTCGGCTGCGCAGCCCGTCCGCCATCGCCTCCAACGGGCCACAGAAGGCACAGAACGAGATATGGTCCCATTCCGGCTGCTCGGGATGACGAAACCCGATCTGCGCATTGGCCGCATCGGTGATCGCCACGCCAAGCTGGGCCAGCGCCTTGGCCTCCGACGGCTCGAGCGTAAACCCAAGCGCCGCCGCATCCACCATCACGAAACTGTCGCCGCCATAGGCCGTATCGACCCGCAGCGTCCCATAGCCTTCGACCTCCAAGGCCACGTCGAGCCGATCGGCAAAACAGGGCAGGTTGCGGATATGGATGCGCTCCGCCTTGCCATCCCGACATTCGGCCCGCACCCGCACCAATCCCCCCGGCGCCTCGAGCGTCAGATGCGTCTCGGGTTCCTGCATCGGCAGGAGCCCTGCATCGAGCAACACGGTCGAGACGCAGATCGAATTTGACCCCGACATCGGCGGCGTGTCCTCAGGCTCCATGATGATAAACGCCGCATCCGCCTCCGGATGCTTCGGCGGGACGAGCAGATTGACATGGCGAAACACCCCACCACGCGGCTCGTTGAGCATGAAGTTCCGCAACACCCCATCCTCGGCCACATGCCGCCGCTGATCCCAGAGCGTCGCGCCCGGCGGCGGT
Source organism: Roseovarius nubinhibens ISM (assembly GCF_000152625.1). Classification (GTDB taxonomy): domain Bacteria; phylum Pseudomonadota; class Alphaproteobacteria; order Rhodobacterales; family Rhodobacteraceae; genus Roseovarius; species Roseovarius nubinhibens. The sequence continues at coordinate 1,701,860 of NZ_CH724156.1, forward strand.
GCCACCCCGCCGACGATGACATCGCCAACCTCGCCCTCGGCATGGGCTGAAATCACATGGATGATCTTGCTGCTGCGCATTCCGGCTCTCCCTCTCTCCCTGCCGGATCATGCGGCAGGGATGGCCTCAGGAAAACCCGTCAATGCCAAACCGCCACGACCCGACCCAATTGCCTATCCCGGCGGCGGCACCGCGCTGCCGCCGGGCCCGCCTTACGCGCCCAATTGCGCGAGACAGCTCTCGATCACGCCGCCCTGTTTGCGCCAATCGGCAAACCAGCTGCGGAACAGCGCATATTGCGCCTCGCAATATTTCTGCTGCGACGGGCTGAGCGCATCGGTCTCGTTGAAATGCAGCCGGTATTCCTCCTCGCCATTCAGCACCAGAAGATGCTTGTAATAGAGCACCAGATCCGGCCCCTCATCAAAGCTCGACAGAACCTCGATCGCCTCGGTGAGTTCGAGCGCCCGCGCCCGCGCCTCGGCCGAGCCCTTCGCCGCCTCCTGCGACAGCGCCGCCAACAAGAGCGCCTCCTTGGGCAGCGCCGTGCCGATGCCGGTGATCGACCCGGTGGCACCGCAATTGACGAACCCGTGGAACACCTGCGTATCGACCCCCACCATGAGCGTCACCTTGTCATCCTGCGAGGTGATGTTTTCCGCCGCATAGCGCAGATCCGCCGCCCCGCCGAATTCCTTGAACCCGATGAGGTTCGGATGCTCGGCCCGCAGCGCAAAGAACAGATCGGCGCGCGTGGCAAACCCGTAATAGGGGCTGTTGTAGATGATCGCGGGCACATCCGGCGCGGCCTCGAGAATGGCTTTGAAATGGTGACGCTGCGCGGCAATGGACGCGCCCCGCGACAGCACCCGCGGGATCACCATGAGACCCACCGCCCCGACCTTCTGGGCATGCGCCGCATGGGCCACGGCCGAGGCCGAATTGATCGCCCCGGTGCCAACCACCACCGGCAGCCCCGCCGCCACCAGCCGCTCGACCCCTTCCATGCGCTCGGCATCGGTCAACAGCGGCCAATCCCCCATCGACCCGCAATAGACCACCGCCGACATGCCCGCGTCGATCATCTCCTGGCCCTTGCGGACCAGCGCGTCGAAATCGGGTTTGCGATCCGCGGTGCAGGGGGTCATCAGCGCCGGCATCGTGCCGGAGAAAACTGTTTTCGTCATCGGGCGTCCTTTCAATCTGGCGCGCGCGGGGACGTCTCTTGCGGCGAGCCGACCCCGGATATGTCTGTGGCAACCCGCCCTCAAGCCTCGGGGGGCCGAGCGGCGATGATCCCTCATTATCGGATAATGGATACAAAATCCACATGAAAAATAGCGCACCCTCCGAGACGGCTCCGCGCCGCCGATCTTCGCCCCTGCAATCAATGGAAACCGCAGAACTCAACGAGAGAGTTGACCTGCTAGATGCCCCACTTCTCGCCTCAGGAAAATGAGCCAGCCTTCACTTCCTGCCGCGTCCGTCAAAGCTCTTGAGCGTCGCCAGTCAAACCTATGCCAGAGCGCTTTCTGGCATAAAGCGGTCACTATAGGTCACAAAACCACTCCTTAGGCCAAACTCTGTATCGGCACCGGAGGAAGGGCCGTGTTTACGGTCTATCAATGTGGTAGAGGCATCAGCGGAACCAAGATCTCGCGTCAGTTCTGCGCCAAGTAAACATCTCCCCCACAACCCCATTTCCCCCACCGTCGTCCTGCAGCCGCAATACCGACGTGTTACCGACGTGGCATTTCACTCCCGAAAGGCCTTCGTGAAGTAATCAACCAGCGGCTTCGTCAAATAGTAGATCGGGGTGCGGTCCGAGGTCCTGATAAAGGCCTCCACAGGCATCCCCGGGACCAGCTTCACATCTTCCGGCAACCGCGCGCGTTCTTCATCACTGAGAGTGATCTCCGCCCGATAATAGGCGAGCCGGGTTGCCTCGTCCTCAAAAGCGTCCGCGGATATCTGGGCCACTTGACCAAACAACTCGGGGGTCTCTCGTTGATCGAGGGCCGAGAAACGCAACGAAACCTCTTGCCCCACAAAGACTTGATCGCGGTGAAGCGGATCAACCTGTGCCGCGATGACCAAGGGTCGATCCTGCGGAACGATAAAGAGCACAGGATCCGCCGGCCTCAACACTGAGCGCGGGGCAAAGACAGTGAGCCCATGCACGATGCCGGGAACGGGCGCGAGAATATCCAGACGGCTCAATTGCTCCGAAAGTGCCAAACGTTGTTCGTGCATTTCCAATTCGCGAAATTGTAGATCACGCAGCGTGGTGATGGCTTCCTCCCGCCGCGCTGAGGTCAATCGGAGCAACTCGATATTGATCTCGGTTATCCGCCCCTCCGCCTGTGCCTTGGAGGCATCCAGCTCGCCCAAGGTGCCGCTAAGCCGGGCTTCCTCTCGTTGCAGCGCCAAGATGCGCGAGGACTGCGCCAAACCCTTATCAAACAGGGACTGCTGCGCAGTAAGCTCTTCGCCAATGAGCTCAATCTGTCGCGCGAGGGCCCTTCGCTGGGCCACGATGCCCCCGATCTGATCCTGCGTTTGCTGACGGCGCTTTTCCAGCTGTTCGCTTTCCTGCGCGATGGTTTCCGCCCGGGCTGCATGCAGCCTAATCTGCCCATCCATCATCGCTTGTGCGCTATTGGCCCTCGTCGCAACCGACAAAAGCATCGGGTCGAACGTGATCTCGCTCCGACCATCGCGTTCAGCCTCCAACCGCCCGCGACGGGCCATGAACTCGGCAAGTTGGTTCTCGGTGATGGTGAGTTGGGACGTAAGCTGCGTCGCATCTAACCGTATGAGCACATCCCCAACTTCGACAGCCGTACCCTCATCTACAAGGATCTCGGCGACGACGCCGCCATCGGGATGCTGAACCACTTGGCGATTTTGGTCGACTTCGATCTGGCCATTGGCAATGACGGCACCCGCGATATTGGTCAGGACGGCCCAAGACCCAAACCCGCCCAAGAGCAAAGTGGTGGCAAACACTCCAATGAATAACGGACGGCGCGCAGGCCAGCTGTGATGAGTCTCCAGATCATTGCTCACTGTATACCGGCCTTTCCAGTATTCTGAACGATCTGAGTGCTGTTCCTGACCACCTCACGAAGGACTTCGTCTTTGGGCCCAAAGGCGCGCACCAAGCCTTGCTCGAGCATCAAAAGCTTGTCGCATTCCTGAATCGCAGCAGGACGATGCGCCATGATGAGCACGGATTTCCCAGCTTCCTTAAAACCGCGGATGGCTCGGTTGACGGCCTCACTGCCTTCATTGTCGAGATTGGAGTTCGGCTCATCCAGCACAAGTATGACCGGATCCCCGAACATTGCTCTGGCAAGCCCAATGCGTTGAATCTGCCCACCAGACAGCCGCCCTCCTGAAGCCGTGACCGCGGTGTCATATCCTTTCGGAAGTTTGAGTATCATGTCATGCGCATCGGCACGCTGGGCCGCCGCGACCACCTGTGCTGAATCGGGGGTGTCGGCGAGCTTGGCGATATTCTCCGCGATGGTCCCGTCAAAAAGCTGTATCCTCTGAGGTAGATAGCCGACATGTTGTCCCAGGATGCTCGGCGCGTATTGATCCAATGCGGCCCCGTCCAGCCGCACTTCACCGGCAGCGGGTCTCCAGACACCGGTGATCGCCTTCGCGAGCGTCGATTTGCCTGATCCTGATACGCCAATCACGCCAATCGCTTCGCCTGGCGCGACAGAAAAATTGATGCTCCGTAAGGCAGGTTGGTTCTCTCCCGGAGGGACGATGGTCACCCGATCGAGCTCTAGTCGGGCCTTCGGTTTGGGAAGATCGGTACGTGAATGTTCAGGAGGCACCTGCGCGAGAAGCTCTCCCAGATTGGTCCAACCCTTCATGGCCCGCTGGACCAAAGCCCATTGCCCTACGGCCAGCTCGACTGGGGCGAGCGCACGACCCAACAGGATCGACCCTGCGATCATCGCCCCCGGTGACAGTTCATTCCTCAGAACGAGATAGGCCCCCACGGCAAGCATTGCCGATTGCAGGAACAAACGAAAGGTTTTGGTGGTGACCGAAAACGTTCCTCCAATATCGGCAGACCGTATCTGCTGGGCGAGCGTCTCGCCCCGCATCCTTTGCCAGCGATCAAAGGCGGCGTCGCGCATTCCCATCGCCTGGATAGGCTCCGCTTCGGATCGGATCTGCGCCGCCATGGTCTCAGAGCGCACCGAGGCGGCAGTGGCCTTGTTTACCGGGCCGCGCGTTACCAGCTGATTGAAAACTGCCACTAGAATCAGGATGCTCCCCCCCACCAAAGCCAGCGTGCCAAGCCATGGATGAAAGATCCATATCCCCGCCAGAAAGATGGGGGTCCAAGGAAGGTCAAAAATCGCCATGAGAACAGGCGACGTAATCAGTCGTTGCACCGCCTCTAGGTCGCTCAGACCCGTGGCGGAGCGTTCATCAGGCTGGATGGCTGATTTGCGGATCACCGCATCGAACGCACGCCGGTCAAGTCGTGCCTGAAATCGCGCACCAACCCGGCCCATCACCCGTCCCCGGGCATAGTCGAGAAGCCCCATCATCCCATACAGAAACGCAACCAGACCAGTCAGTGCCACCAGCGTTTCTACGGATCGGCTTCCCAAAACCCGGTCATAAATCTGCAGCATGTAGAGCGGACCTGTCAGCATCAACAGGTTCACCAGCACACTGAAAAGACCTACGAACCAATAGAGGCCACGCGAGGCACGGCGAGCCGCACGAAGCTCGGCAGGGCCGGGCGCAATGAAACGATCATCCATGTAGATCAAGAACCTCAGACAAACACAAAGTCGTCATGATCCAGCACCGTGCCATCCGCAAACTCGAATTCCTCGATCTGCTCGCCCATATTGGCCAGGCGTACCTCACCCGAAGCCCCGTCCTTGGACCAGAGCATGCGCAGCGAGACCCCTTCCGCAGAATTGACCGTGCCGCCTTGGGTGTAATCGTAGGTGGTGAAGGTGAAATCCTCGAGATTGAGATCGGTAAAGACGAACCGATCCGCCTCGCCGGATGTGGCGGTTTCTGCGGAGCTCGAGAGATAGACGAGGCTGCCATTCATCGGGGCGCTATAGCGATAGGTATCGTTCCCGCCATGGCCGTAGATATATTGGAAGCTGGTATCACCGCTGAAGGTGATGACATCGTCACCGCCCATCGCAAAGACAAAGTTCAACGCGCCGACATTAAGGGTATCCGCCTCTTCTGTAGCATAGATCCTGTCCCTTGTGTCACTCGCGTGTCTCGCCGATTGGACAGAATCGCTGGAGGCGCCGTAGCTCGGATGATACTTCAGCCAGTCCGCGTCGATCCGGCTGAGCACCGTGCCATCCGCAAACTCGAATTCCTCGATCTGCCCGCCCATATTGGCCAGGCGTACCTCACCCGAAGCCCCGTCCTTGGACCAGAGCATGCGCAGCGAGACCCCTTCCGCAGAATTGACCGTGCCGCCTTGGGTGTAATCGTAGGTGGTGAAGGTGAAATCCTCGAGATTGAGATCGGTAAAGACGAACCGATCCGCCTCGCCGGATGTGGCGGTTTCTGCGGAGCTCGAGAGATAGACGAGGCTGCCATTCATCGGGGCGCTATAGCGATAGGTATCGTTCCCGCCATGGCCGTAGATATATTGGAAGCTGGTATCACCGCTGAAGGTGATGACATCGTCACCGCCCATCGCATAGACATAGTTCAGGGAGCCGACATTGAGAGTATCGCTCTCGCCTGTAGCATAGATCTTGTCCCTCGTATCACTGGCAAATCTCGCCGATTGGACAGAATCGCTGGAGGCGCCGTAGCTCGGATGATACTTCAGCCAGTCCGCGTCGATCCGGCTGAGCACCGTGCCATCCGCAAACTCGAACGCCTCGATCTGCTCGCCCATATTGGCCAGGCGCACCTCACCCGAAGCCCCGTCCTTGGACCAGAGCATGCGCAGCGAGACCCCTTCCGCAGAATTGACCGTGCCGCCTTGGGTGTAATCGTAGGTGGTGAAGGTGAAATCCTCGAGATTGAGATCGGTAAAGACGAACCGATCCGCCTCGCCGGATGTGGCGGTTTCTGCGGAGCTCGAGAGATAGACGAGGCTGCCATTCATCGGGGCGCTATAGCGATAGGTATCGTTCCCGCCATGGCCGTAGATATACTGAAAGCTGCTTTGACCGCTGAAGGTGATGACATCGTCACCGGCCCCCGCATAGACATAGTTCAGCGAGCCAACATTGAGAGTATCGCTCTCTCCAGTGCCGTAAATCCGTTCCCTTGTGTCGTTGGCGTATTTCGCCGATTGGACAGAGTCGCTGGAGGCGCCGTAGCTCGGATGATACTTGAGCCAGTCCGCGTCGATCCGGCTGAGCACCGTGCCATCCGCAAACTCGAACGCCTCGATATGTTGAGCGTTGTTCGACAGGCTCAGCTGACCGGTGACACCATTAACCTCCCAGTTCAGATAGACGATTATCCCATAGGGATTGTCTGCGCCGGCATTGTGGCTGGTGATAGAGGTCAGATCGTTTAGCGCGATGTCATCGAACACGATCCGATCAAAGCCGCCATTCGCGACCTCGCCGCTATAGGTCATCCTCACAGAGCCCGAATTCGCTTGGATGTGGAACGTGTCATCGCCAGAGCCGCCATAGATCATCTGGCTGCCACCGTGGATGTTGCCGCCGACCTTCAAAACATCGTTGCCGGCATCACCGCGCAGATCATCCTGCCCCGTCTCGCTGCCGATCAGCGTGTCATTGCCCGAGCCCCCGAAGATATAAACCATATCTCCCAAATCGGGGGCGCGAATGACGTCATCACCACTCGTGCCATCTAGGCGATCCCGGTCATCACTGGCATAGAGCTCCGCCCGATCGGGGTCACTGGAGGCGCCATAGCTCGGATGTCGCCGGAACCAATCCGGTTCGATCCGGCTGAGCACCGACCCATCCGCAAACTCGAATTCCTCGATCTGCTCGCCCATATTGGCCAGGCGCACCTCACCCGAAGCCCCGTCCTTGGACCAGAGCATGCGCAGCGAGACCCCTTCCGCAGAATTGACCGTGCCGCCTTGGGTGTAATCGTAGGTGGTGAAGGTGAAATCCTCGAGATTGAGATCGGTAAAGACGAACCGATCCGCCTCGCCGGATGTGGCGGTTTCTGCGGAGCTCGAGAGATAGACGAGGCTGCCATTCATCGGGGCGCTATAGCGATAGGTATCGTTCCCGCCATGGCCGTAGATATATTGGAAGCTGGTATCACCGCTGAAGGTGATGACATCGTCACCGCCCATCGCATAGACATAGTTCAGGGAGCCGACATTGAGAGTATCGCTCTCGCCTGTAGCATAGATCTTGTCCCTCGTATCACTGGCAAATCTCGCCGATTGGACAGAATCGCTGGAGGCGCCGTAGCTCGGATGATACTTCAGCCAGTCCGCGTCGATCCGGCTGAGCACCGTGCCATCCGCAAACTCGAACGCCTCGATCTGCTCGCCCATATTGGCCAGGCGTACCTCACCCGAAGCCCCGTCCTTGGACCAGAGCATGCGCAGCGAGACCCCTTCCGCAGAATTGACCGTGCCGCCTTGGGTGTAATCGTAGGTGGTGAAGGTGAAATCCTCGAGATTGAGATCGGTAAAGACGAACCGATCCGCCTCGCCGGATGTGGCGGTTTCTGCGGAGCTCGAGAGATAGACGAGGCTGCCATTCATCGGGGCGCTATAGCGATAGGTATCGTTCCCGCCATGGCCGTAGATATACTGAAAGCTGCTTTGACCGCTGAAGGTGATGACATCGTCACCGCCCATCGCATAGACATAGTTCAGGGAGCCGACATTGAGAGTATCGCTCTCTCCAGTGCCGTAAATCCGTTCCCTTGTGTCGTTGGCGTATTTCGCCGATTGGACAGAGTCGCTGGAGGCGCCGTAGCTCGGATGATACTTGAGCCAGTCCGCGTCGATCCGGCTGAGCACCGTGCCATCCGCAAACTCGAACGCCTCGATATGTTGAGCGTTGTTCGACAGGCTCAGCTGACCGGTGACACCATTAACCTCCCAGTTCAGATAGACGATTATCCCATAGGGATTGTCTGCGCCGGCATTGTGGCTGGTGATAGAGGTCAGATCGTTTAGCGCGATGTCATCGAACACGATCCGATCAAAGCCGCCATTCGCGACCTCGCCGCTATAGGTCATCCTCACAGAGCCCGAATTCGCTTGGATGTGGAACGTGTCATCGCCAGAGCCGCCATAGATCATCTGGCTGCCACCGTGGATGTTGCCGCCGACCTTCAAAACATCGTTGCCGGCATCACCGCGCAGATCATCCTGCCCCGTCTCGCTGCCGATCAGCGTGTCATTGCCCGAGCCCCCGAAGATATAAACCATATCTCCCAAATCGGGGGCGCGAATGACGTCATCACCACTCGTGCCGTTCAGTTGCTCTCTCGTGTCATTGGTATAGAGCGCCACTCGTTCCGGATTCCTTGAGGTCTCGGAAACCGGAAGCCGTCGGAATGAGGCCGGATCAATACTGCTGAGCGTTGACCCATCTGCAAACTGGATCGCTTCAATATGATCGCCAAACCCATCGATCACCACGGTGCCGTTTCCGGTTTCATCCGCCCAATCAATCTGCAGATTATCCTGCCCATCGATATTGCGAAGCGATAGCGTGACATCGTCTTGGTTCAGGTCACGTAGAATAAGCCTGTCCGCATTTCCGCTCGCTGCCGTCTCGCCGAGCAAGGTGAGATTGCCCATATCTTTGCGGTAGATGTAAAGGTCATCACCCCCACTGCCGTAGTAGTACTTTGTCGCCTGATTGCCCTCCGGAAGGGCGCCGTGTTCTAGGTAGTCAGAGCGGTTGCTTCCGGAGAGGCTATGCTCGCTCCCGTCACCTTGCTTAATGTCATCGAGTGCAATCTCGATGATCTGCTCGTTGCCGTCATTGTCCGGAAGAAAGCGATAAGCGATGGCCTCGACGCCTTGCGCTTTAATCGTGCTATGCCCCCAGCTGGCGACGAACCCGTTGGCATCTTCATCAAACTGGATGTCCACACTGCCAAATCGGGCATCAAACAAAATTAAGTCGTGCCCTTCATTGGCGCGTTCAACAATCGTGGTGCTGGTTGCGCCGTTTGAATTTACGACAAAGGTATCGTCGCCGGAATTCCCATAGACGATATTGTCGCCAGACCCCGCGTTGAGCGAGTCATTGCCGGTGCCACCATAAATCGTATCATCGCCAGAATAGGTGCGGATATCGTCGTCCCCGCCTGCGCCGCGTACAACGTCATCACCTTCTGCGGTGAAGAAATTGTTCCCGATGGCATCCCCGGTCTCATCATAGGACCCGGTCAGGCCCATCATTTCGGCGTATTGAATGGTCTGGAGCCAGCCCGCAGCCAACGCACTGCTCGGCGACAAGGTAATGAGAAGGTCGATCTCATCCTTGTTTTCCATGTACTTGTGGTAGTCGGATGCGATCTGAAGCGTAGAGGCGACCTTAGTGTGAATTGCCTCATCATCGAATGTGGATTCCGTAAAGCCACCAAGAGCCAGAAGCTCGTCATAGGTTTCGAAATCATAATTGGCCAGCAAATCGCGGAGCGATTGTGATTGCGTGAGCTGCTCAAGTGCAAACTGCAGGTCAATATCTGGGCGGGCTCTGATCACACGCCATGCTGTGCCGCCTTCGCCTTCGCCACCAGAGACATAAACCGTGTGCACCGTATCGAGGACGTTCACGACGATTGCCGGTACCCGGCCTTCGCCCTGACCTGACGCCGGGACAAGAGTAACACTGCCCCCATCCGTCGCGAGATACTCGATTTTCTCTCGCAGGTTCTCGGCGAAAATCGGCGTCCTTGTCGTTTTGTAGTTACCACCCTCACCGCCCCAAACCCGCACGGTCTGAACATCCACTGCGGTCAGGACGTCAACAGCATCCAGCGCTTGGATCAAGAGCTTCAGGCGGTGATCGATACGCAGCTGGGCGACATTGAGATCTTCGATAGCCTTCACAGCCACCATCTGGCCATCGTTGACCTGAGCACGGGTCAGATCTTCGACATAGGCGTGAAGATAGGCATCCTGAAACTCGCCAAAGGTCTTGCCCCGGATACCAGCATTCTTCAGCGCACTCTCGTAATGGCCAAACGACCATTGCCCCAGTTCATCGAAGTTGTTGGATTGGGATTTCACCTCTTGGACAAATCCGTTGATCGCGTCGACATAGGCCTGCGCCAGATCTTGCGACAGCTGGGCGTTGCCGCCGTCATCGGTCCAAGTGCCTGTCAGCTCAAACAGGCCGGTTTCCTCATTGAAGCCAACCTTGGTCCAGGCTTGGGGATGCTTTTCAAAAATCTTGTCGAAAATTTTCCCAACAAGGAAGGAGACTACAATTGTTATAGGTCCCCCTGCGTTGAAGGTGTTCTGAATGACGCTCCATGCGCTTAGGAGTGCCCCGGTGATTGCCGATGCGACATTACCTTCCAGTGTTTCAATAGGTGGTAGTGTCTTCTGAATAATTAGGTTTATGACAAGACTAACGGGATCAAAGCCTATTGCATTGGTGATGCCTTCCGTTCCTGAGAATATTGCCCTCCCTGATCCAAAGGAACCGATTATGCTTCCGATTTGCTCATCGCTGAAGCCGATGTTGATGAAAAGATCTTTAAGGAACTGCGAATTGAACAATTGCTGCGCGCCATAGGTCAGCACACTGTTGATGGAGGCGCTTGCCAAAGCTTGCACAATGGAATCGCCAACGTTATCTGCGCCGGCACTGCCAAAAATCTCTGCCATGATCAATTGGTTCACGGCACCGATTGAGGCGTTCACCCCGTTGACGACCAATTCTTGACCAATATCCTCAAAGACGCCCTTGGAAATGGTTTGGAACTGCTGTCCAAAATCAAAAGTGCCATGATCTTGGATGCCGCGATCAATCAGCGCACCAACGGTTCCCGCAAAGTTCTCCATGATCGTGCCAAGGAATGTCTCCGCTGCGATCTCTTGGAAAACACTTCCGTCATTCCCGATAATCGCTCGGGTTAGGAACGGGGTCAGCGCCTTGCCCACGGCCTCCCCTTGGAATTGACCAAAGAGCGGCTGCAACTCACGCACAACCTCTTCTCTTCCATCAGCATGGCGTATGACACGTTCGTACAGCACAGTGCCGAGACCATCTGAAGTCGTGGTTTCGACAACGCCTACAAGCGTGTCGCCCTCAGTGGATTTTATGATGGTTTCCGCTTCGGTATTGCCTATATTTGTACGGGTAACGACGAAGTCAGGCTTGCCATTTTCGTCTAACTCGATCCGTTTAATCGCGTTCAATTCCTCAGGTTTGAGCAAAGACAGGATAGATTGGTTGTGAACCCGAACACCTTGAGCAACATAGTTATGGTGTTTGGCGACTTCGAAATTATATGTCCGCCAGCTCGAGCTGCCTGGCTCTACCCATCCGGTTTCGGACCCAGAAAGTGCGGCCTCATCAAGTGGTTCCCCAAGCAAAGCGGAATGTGCCGCTAAACTAGCGCGGAAAGTGGGAACTGTTTTCGGCGAAGACGCATCACAGGCTCCACCAGCTTTGCCATTTTCAATAAGAATCTCTGCGCAGGATGCGCGCTCTGTGGCGTGTGGTGTCATGTCGGTTTCTTTCCTGATGGCATCTGGAAGGCGCATGCCGGTGAGGCCGCCGTTTCTCGGAGGTCGTGAGGCTTCAGGTTTTTTGCGGAAATTGTGAGCGTAGCCAATGGCTTAATGGGCGGGAAGATGTAACGGCACAATTCACCATCGCGCCCATAGGGCACCGAATTGCAAAGTAAATTTTTGAGTGGAGATTTTACTGTACTTCTGGGGAGCAAAATTTGCTTTCCCAGATTGCCTATCGCGCTACCCAATTGCGTCACACAACTACCTCGTCAACCAATCAAACACTCGTCAAAGCAACGCCCCTAAATTCTAAATCTTCTGGCCGCGTTTACACAGCCGGCCTTCAGCTTTTGGGGTCTAGCTTAACGATTATCACATCATATCTCCGAGAGTGCCAGAATTTTAAAGTTCTTGTCGGAGGTTTCTTCGATTGAAAGGCTGTCTCGGGTTAATTTTCAGCGCGACGAGATGCGATACTGAAATACGCGAATGGAGTTTTCTGTAGCTTCGAATCACCATTCCGATTAGAGGCGTCGTCTACGGCGAGCTATGTGGTGAGAGAATTCAGGAAGTGAATTTCACATAGGCAACATTTTCGGATATTCTATTGCTACCGGGAAGCAGTACGCAGAAGGCTTTCGCATCCCAAAGCGCCGCGCTACTGCCTTAAGCGTCCGCCTGCACCGCTTTCCAGAAGCGTTGCCGGAAAACCTCCGCCGGGTTGAAGGGCGACACAACATCCACCACTGTCAGGTTTTTGCCGGATCGCCAATCTTCCAAACCCAACGTTTCGCCTGCTTCCAGCCGCGCCTTGGCATCCTCAGAGAGGCTGGCCCAAGTGAGAAAGGCCACCGGCTGATTATCCTTGGAATAAAGCTTGAATTGCCGCAGCAAAATCGGGGTGGCCACGATGGCCTCAACCTCTCGGATTTGCCGGTCTCGATAGGCCTTATCCATCGTCATCAACCACACGGCATTTCCCATGGTGGATCCAAAGGTTTGCGCATCCATGCGTTCATCGTCCTGTGCCATGCTCGTCTCCACCCACAATACATCTACCCAGTCAGGTCCAGCTAACGGACCCTTGAGGTTCAGGGCAATTTAGGTCTGATCGCGCAACGCGTCGACTGTTAATTGTCGCGAAGAGGGAATACCGTCGCTCAAAGGTGTTTATAAAACCGGATCATTTTACTGCCATGGCCGGTTGCAGATTGTGTAGAGGGCAGCATGACGAAAAGACCGAAAAAACCGAAATTTACCCGCCTCATCATGCTGTCCGGTGGGATCGACAGCACCTTTCTTCTGGCTCAGGCCTTGCGGGAAACTGAAGATCTTGTGCTCGTCCACCATGTGCATCTGATCAATCTCGAAGGCCGCCATAGGGCCGAGGCACATGCCTGCAAAAAAATCGTTGAATATTGCCGAAGGAATTATCGCGATTTTGTTTACACGGAGAGCACGGTGGACCGAAGTGGCCTCTACGCCATGGGCTATGATGTCATCACGGTGGCATCAGAGGCAGGAATCGCGGCGACCAACCATCTTCTCGAAACCGGAGGTATGGCCGATTTTTGGATGCTCGGGTTCAATCTGGAAGAGGCGCATGACGCCGAAGAGGAAAACGACGAAGTCGGGCTCTCCGCTTCAGGGGATCAGGCCGCTCAGAGACCTGCGACCAATCGGCTCCCCTATATCCTCGCAGCCATTGCGGCGACATGCTTTCCCAACGCGCCGCCAAAATACCTGCGGCCGATCCTCCAACCCAAACGCGAACTGATGGACTATATGGGGCAGGATCTGGTCGATCTATGCTGGACCTGCCGCCGACCGGTGAGAACCGACCAGGGGTTCCACGAATGCGGCGAGTGCAAGACCTGCAAGCTGATGATCTCTATCCGCGACAACAAATCCTGACACAGCTCCCGTGTCGTCTCAATCAATCTGACCCGCGCTAAGCCGCGCCGAACCCTTGGCGAGTCACGCGCTTTGCGGCTTGGCGGAAACCACAAGCGAATGCACCACCCCAAGCGGCTCGTTGCGCGGCATGGCCTGTCGCGCAACGCCAATGAGCGGCTGAACAGGGCCGCGATCCAACACCATGGGCGCGCCCATTCGCGGGCCTTGGCTTTCCCATTCCGCCGCTCGATAGATGTCCTCTAACGTCGTTCCCGAACAGGCGAGCACGAAATCTTCGGGCTTGGGAAGCGTGTCACCAAACTCCCACAGGAATGGCATCGCAGGGCCATCGCCGACGCGGATAAGCTCGTCCTCCCCGACGGCACCACCGCCCGCTTGGATCAACTCCGCCACGGAAAACGATCTCCGTTCCTAACCATGCCCGACAATAAAGCGCGTCCCAAGGCGAATGCGGCCTTTCACCTCCCCCGCAACCCCATTTCCCCCACCGTCGTTCTGCCGCCGCAATACCGACGTGTTACCGACGTGGCATTTCACCCCCTCAACCCGCATCGCCCACCGGGCCGGTCGACTGCCGTGCCATCACCCGCAGCCGGCATTTCCGCGCCACGCTGCCGTCATTCTCGCCGGTCACCGCCGCCGCGATATGATCCGCCGCTAGCGTCCCGATCCGCTTGGCCGGGATGCGGATCGTGGACAGCGACGGCTCGATCTCGCTCGACCCTTTGAAATCGCCGATCCCCATCACCGACAGATCCTCCGGCACCCCAAGACCCAGATGTTTCGCCGCATAGAGAGCCCCTTGCGCGATGATGTCATTGCCGCAAAGCACCGCCGTCGGCCGCCGCGCCTGACCCAAGAGGCGCAACGCCCCGCGCTTGGCCTCCGAGATGCTGTAAGGCGCCTCGAGCCGCCAGTTCTCCGGCACCTCGATCCCCGTCTCCCGCAGCGCCGCCTCCGCCCCGACCATCCGACCCCGCGCCCGGTCATTGCCGGTAGGGTCCGGAAAAATAAGGCCAATATCGCGATGCCCGAGGTCCAGCAAATGCCCCACCGCCATCCGCCCCGCCTCGTCATTGTCGACCCCGATACACGGCAGCTCGGCCCCGTCCCGATAGTTCCAAAGCGCCATGCTCGCGACGCCCTGCCGTGCGATGAGCTGATAGGTCGCCTCCGAATGTTCGAGCCCGATCAGCACCAGCCCATCGACCCGATGCTCCAAGAGCTTGCGGGTCATCGCGTATTCCCGGTCGAGATCGAACCCGTGGCTGACGATCAACATGGTGAACCCATGCGCATCGAGCCGCTGCGAAAAGCTCTGGATCACCTCGGCGAAAATCGCGTTGTCGATGGTTGGCACCACAAGGCCGACGGTGCCGCTGCGCCGCCCATGCATCACCTGCGCCGCGCGGTTGCGAATATAGCCCAGACGCTGCACCGCCCGGTCAATCTTCTTGCGAGTCGCCGGTTTGAGAAGCTCGGGGTGGTTGAACGCCCGCGACACTGTCGAGGCCGACACGCCCGCCGCCTTTGCAACATCGGTAATATCGGGTGTACCGCCTTGTTTTCGCGACATGAATCTGGCCTCCACAGGGGCAAAAATGAAAACATTTGCAAAACTATTTTCATGCCCTAGCCTTAACTGTCAACAACGACATGTCAGAGGGAGGAATGACGTGGAGTTCTTGAATTACTTCGGTGCTGTGTTCGAACCTGTGGCCTTTGGGCTGCTCCTGATCGGAACGATCGGGGGGCTGATCCTTGGCGCCACGCCGGGGCTGTCGCCGACCATGGCGGTCGCGCTTCTGATCCCGTTTACCTTTCATCTCGCACCGGTGCAGGGGCTGATCCTGTTGGGCGCGGCCTATACCTCGACGGTGGCGGGCGGCGCGGTGAGTGCCATCTTGCTCAAGATCCCCGGCGCGCCGGCGAATATCGCCACCACGCTCGACGGTCACACCATGGCCCAGAAAGGCGAGGGCGCCCGCGCCCTGCAGCTGAGCTTTCTGGCCTCGGCGGTGGGCGGTGTGATCGGCGTTCTGCTGCTGATCTTCCTGACACCCTATCTGGCGCAATGGGCGCTGGCCTTCGGGCCGAGCCACCTGTTCTGGCTCGCCATTCTCGGCGTCACCGTCATCGGCTCGCTCGACAGCGCCTCGGTGGTCAAGGGGCTCTTGTCCGGCTGTATCGGTCTCTGGCTCGCCACCATCGGCTTTGACGACATCATGGGTGCGCAGCGGTTCATCTTTCACCCCGCGCTTGGCGGCGGCATCAATATCATCGCCGCGCTGATCGGCCTCTTTGCCATCCCACAGGTCATCACCATGTTCGCCAAGGGCCGCCGCCCCGACGAAACAGAGGTGATCGCGGTGCAGAAACACTCGATCATGGCCGCCGTGCGCGAAATCATCCGCCGCCCCCGGGCGCTCAGCATCGGCACCATCACCGGCGCGATCATCGGGTTGATCCCCGGTGTCGGCGGTCAGATCGCCGGGCTCGTCGCCTATGATCAGGCCAAGAAATTCAGCCCCGAACGCGCCAAGTTCGGCAAGGGTCATTCCGAGGGCGTCATCGCCGCCGAGAGCGCCAACAACGCCATGGTCGGGCCGAGCCTCGTGCCATTGCTGACCCTCTCGATCCCCGGCTCGCCCACGGCGGCGGTGCTCTTGGGCGGTCTGCTGATCCACGGGATTTTCCCGGGCACCGATCTCTTTGACAACCACCCCGACGTGGCCTGGACCTTCATCAACTCGATGCTGATCGGGCAGGTGCTGATGTGCATCTTCGGCCTCTATGTGGCGAGCCTCGCCGCCCGGGTGGCGCAGGTGCCGCAATATGTCATGGCGGCGATTGTCCTCGGCCTCGCGGTCTTTGGCAGCTACTCGATCCAATCCTCGATGGGCGATGTCTATGTCATGGCCGCGCTGGGCATCATGATGTATTTCCTGGAACGCTTCGGCTTTTCGGCCGCGCCGCTGGTGCTTGGCCTGATCCTTGGCCCCATTGCCGAGGCCAACTTCATCCAGGGCAGCATGATCGCCGAGGCCACCACCGGCATGGGCAGCTACTTCTTCGGTGGCACCATGAACATCGCCCTGATCGCCATCGTGATCGCCTCCATCGCCTATTCGGTCTGGATGGAGCTGCGCTCGCGCCGCTACATTTCGAAAGAGGAGATCTACGGATGAGCACCCCAAGCCTGCCCCGTCTCCAGCATATTTGCGCCTCGGGGGCCATCGCGGCCATCGGCATCTGGATCACCTGGCTGAGCTACACCCAGGAGCCCGCCGACGCCTTTCTCTTTCCGCGGCTGATCTCGACCGTCTTCGTGGTGCTGGCGCTCTGGACCTTTGGCAAGGCCCTCTTGGGTTGGACCAAGGTCGGCAACGGTCTCTCGACCGTGGCGCTGCGCCGCCTCGCGCCGGGGCTGCTGGTGGCACTGGTCTATCTCTTCTGGGGGGCCGAGACGCTCGGGTTCTACACCGCCGGGGCCATCGCGTTTTTCCTGCTGCTGACGCTCTACGATCCGGCGCCGCATAACGAGGCAAAGACCTGGATCAAACGCGCCGTGATGACCGCCGTCTATGTGGCGGTGATGTACGCGCTCTTCGCCATGCTGCTCAAGATCTACACGCCGCGCGAAATCTTTTTCTGACATATCACAGAGCGCCCGAGTGAAACGGGGCCGATCAACCATCCTAGGGAGGATAAGAGAATGAAAAAACTGATCGCAGGGGTCGCCTTGGCCCTGACCACATTGACCGGGGGCGCGGCGCTGGCCGAATATCCGGAACGGCCCATCATGATGATGGTGAGCTATGGCGCCGGCGGCGCGACCGATTTCCAGGCCCGCATCGTCACCATGACCGCGGGCAACGAGGACGCGCTCGGCATGCCCATCGCCATCCTCAACAAACCCGGCGCGGGCGGCCGTGTCGGCTGGAACTGGTTCGCCACCCAGGCCGAGGCCGACGGCTATACGCTCGGGGCCTATAACATCCCGCATTTCATTGCCCAGTCGGTCAAGGGTGGCGTCTCCTACAGCGCCGACAGCTTTGAACCCATTGCCAACTGGGGCGCCGATCCGGCGGTCTTCGTGGTCGCGGCAGACAGCCCGATGAACTCGATGGACGACGTGGTGAACTATGCCAAGGAAAACCCCGGCAAGCTCACCTTCTCGGGCGCGGGCCTCTTTGTGGGCCACCATATCGCGGCGCTGCAGCTGGAAAAGGCGGCGGGGGTCAAGATGGCCTATATCCCGACCAAAGGCGGCGGCGCGGCCGCGATGAAAGCGGTGATCGCGGGCGAAGTGATGGGCGGGGTCAACAACCTCTCGGATGCCTATCGCGCCGAACAGGCCGGCAATATCAAGATCCTCGGCGTCTTCGATCTCGAACGCAGCAGCTTCCTGCCCGATGTGCCGACGCTCAAGGAACAGGGCTATGACATCGACGACGCCTCGGTGAACTTTCGCGGTGTGATGGTCCCCAAGGGCACCCCGCAAGAGGTGATCGACGTGCTCGCCGCCAAAGTCCCCGAAATGTTCCGCAACGACGCCGTCGCCAAGAAGATGGAGGCCGGCGGCTCGCCGATGCACATCATGACCCGCGACGAGGTCAAGAAGATGTGGGAGGCCCGCGAAACCACCCTGAAGGACCTTCTCGCAGGTCTCTGACCTGTCTCTCCCTGGGGCATGGCGGCCCGGTCCCGGCCGCCCGCCATGCCCATCCAGATAAGGATGCTCCCGATGAACGCACATGACGAAACCGCCCAGGTCGAGGCCATCATGGCCCGCGCCCGCACCGCCCAGCGCGCCTATGAAACGGACGCGAGCCAAGAGCGCTATGACCGGGCCGCGCAGGCCGCCGCCTGGGCCATCATGGAGCCCACGCGCAACCGCCGCCTCGCCGAACTTGCGGTGGAAACCACCGGTCTCGGCAATGTGCCCGACAAGATCACCAAGAACCATCGCAAGACGCTTGGCCTGATGCGCGACATCAAGGGCGTGGCGACCCATGGCATCCTGTCAGACGACGCCGCCACCGGCATCACCACCATCGCCCGGCCCATCGGCGTGATCGGCGCGGTCGTGCCTTCGACCAACCCGGCGGCAACCCCGGCCAACAACATCATCAACGCGCTCAAATGCGGCAATGCCGTCGTCGTGGCCCCCTCGCCAAAGGGCGTGGCCGCCTGCGAATTGCTGCTCGAGTATATCCATGCCGAGCTGGGCAAAATCGGCCTCGACCCCGATCTCGTCCAGATGATCCCCGCCCCCGGCTCCAAGGCCAAGACCCAGGCCATGATGGAGCTCTGCGACCGGGTGATCTGCACCGGCAGTCAGAACAACGTCCACCGCGCCCAGACCTGCGGCACCCCCGCCGTCGCGGTGGGGGCGGGCAATGTCACGGTGATCGTCGACGAGACCGCCGATCTCGCGGCGGCAGCGGCCAAGATCACCGCCTCCAAGACCTTCGACAACGCCACCTCCTGTTCCTCCGAGAACTCGATGATCGTGGTCGATGCGATCTATGACGAGTTCATCGCGGCGCTCGCCGACGAGGGCGGCGCGCTGGTCCGTGACGCGGCGCAGATCGTCTCGCGGCTCTGGCCCGACGGCCATCTCAACCGCGAGGTCATCGCACAGGACGCGGACAAGATGATCGCGGCGCTGGGGCTCGCGGGCCAAGTGCCCGACGACACCAAATTCCTCGCGGTCGAAACCGACGGGATCGGCCCCGATCACCCGCTCTCGGGCGAAAAGCTGAGCCGCGTCGCGGCCCTCTACCGCGCCCGCGATTACGACCATGCCGCCGAGATCGCGGCCCGCATCCTCGCCTATCAGGGCGCCGGCCATTCCATCGGCATCCACACCGCCCGCGACGAGCGCGCGGTAGAGCTTGGCCGTCACATGCCGACCTGCCGCGTCATCGTCAATCAGGCGCATACCTTCGCCACCGGCGGGGCGTTCAACAATGGCATGCCGTTTTCGCTCTCGATGGGCTGCGGCGGCTGGGGCGGCAACGCCATCGACGAAAACCTGCATTGGAAACATTTCCTGCAAACCACCAAAGTGGTGCGCGAAATTCCCGCGAACGAGCCCTCGCTCGACGAGATTTTCGCCGAGTACTGGGCGGAGGCAGGGCAATGAAGATCGACGCGCAAACGCCGCCCGCGGGCACGCTGCGCGACTGGCTCGACCATCGCGCCGCCACCACCCCGGACCGCCCCGCCTTTCTGTTCTTCGACGGAGGCGATCCGCTCACCTGGGCGGCACTGCGCAACCGGGCGCGGCAATTGGCCCAGGCGCTCACCGTGCAGGATCTGGCCAAGGGCACCAGCGTCGCCATCCTGCAGCCCAACGGACGCGCCGCCATCGAATCCCTCTTTGGCGTGCTCTATGGCGGCTTTCGCGCCACGGTGATCAACCTCGTCGCCGGGGACGAGGCCATCGCCTATGCGCTCGACCATTGCGAGGCCCCCGTGGCGCTGGTCGGCGAGGCCCAGCAGGATCTCTTTTCCCGCACCCGCCCCGACGGCCAGACCGCCTTTGCCCCGCGCGACGGGGTCGGGGCCGAGCTGCACCCGCTGCGCCCCGAGGATGACGCGCTCTTGATGTACACCTCCGGCACCACCGGCCGCCCCAAGGGCGTGATCCACAGCCATGCGAGCCTCTTGGCCGGCGGCTGGACCCCGACCATCGCGCATGAGCTGAGCGCCTCGGATTGCGGCCTCTGCGTGCTGCCGATCTATCATATCAACGGGCTCTGCGTGACGGTGATGAGCACGCTGATCTCCGGCGGCACCCTCGCCGTGGCCGAGAAATTCTCGGCGAGCCGGTTCTGGGACCAATGCGAAACCGCCCGCGCCACCTGGTTCTCGGTGGTGCCAACGATCATCTCGCATCTTTTGCATTCCGACATCACCCCGGGCGAGGCCACCCGCGCCCGCCTGCGCCTTGGCCGCTCGGCCAGCTCGGCGCTGTCGCCCGATGTCCAGACCGCCTTTGAAACCCGCTTCGACGTGCCGATCATCGAAACCATGGGGCTCACCGAAACCGCGGCCCAGATCCTGTCGAACCCGCTGCCCCCCGGCGTGCGCAAGATCGGCTCGCCCGGTCGCGCCTATGGCAACGAGGCCTGCATCCTGTCGCCCGCGCTCACCCCGCTGCCGCCCCACACCCAGGGCGAGATCGCGGTGCGCGGCCCCAACGTGATGCGCGGTTATTTCAAGAACCCCGAGGCCACGCGCGACACCTTCGGCCCCGATGGCTGGCTCCGCACCGGCGATCTCGGCCATATCGACGCCGATGGCTATGTCTATGTCACCGGCCGGCTCAAGGAGCTGATCATCAAGGGCGGCGAAAACATCGCCCCGCGCGAGATCGACGAGGCGCTCTACGCCCATCCCGACGTGGTCGAGGCGGCGGCCTTTGCCCGGCCCTGCAAGACCTATGGCGAACGGGTCGAAGCGGCGGTGCGGCTCTGCGACGGCTCGCCCCTGACCGAGGCCGATCTGATCGCGCTGTGCCACGACCGTCTGGGCCGGTTCAAATCGCCGGATTGCATCCATCTGCTCGACGATCTGCCCAAGGGCCCCTCGGGCAAGATCCAACGCATCAAACTGCCCGAGCTTTGCCCCGAACCCGTGGCCTCATAACACAGCCTTTCGGGGCGTTTCAGCCTCACGAATCATCCTAAGGATGTGCCGACTACACGATTTCTCTTAACGTTTCGTTAAAAGTGCGTTAAGAAAAACTGTGTGATTATCAAGGTTTGTGTGTGTACTCATGGTACGAGTGGCTATGGCGATCAGCCTATGCGCGGGGGTTGCGACCCCCGCGTTGTCGGGCGCCACGCCGCCGATCTCGACCGCCTGTTCGCAACGGGGCTCGACCTGATCCCCTGAACTCATCCCCATCGCAGAACGATCCCCAAACGCGCCTGCATCGAACGGCGCGCCTGCCAGCGATAGGAGAGAGGGAGAATGCCGCAGAGCGAGTGTGGTGCGGGCGGTGGGACTCGAACCCACACGGGCACAAGGCCCAACAGATTTTAAGTCTGGTATGTCTACCATTCCATCACGCCCGCACGTGGCGCGACAATACTGGGCTGGCCGGGGGTGTAAAGACCGTGCGCGGCGGCAGAGGCCGCTAGATCATCTCGGCGAGCCCGCTGTCCTTGACCGCCTGCATCGCCACATGGGTCGAGGTGTGCGACACATGCGGCAGGGTCGAGATCTGCTCGGCCAGAACCCGGCGGTAATCGCCCATATCATGGGTCCGCACCTTGAGCAGATAGTCGAAATTCGCCGCGATCATATGCGCCTCTTCGATCTCCGGCACCCGCAGCACCGCCGCGTTGAACGACGCCAGCGCCGCCTCGCGCGTATCGGTCAGCCGCACCTGCACGAAACTCACATGATCCCGGCCGAGACGGATCGGATCGACCTCGGCGCGATAGCCGGTGATCACCCGCGCCTGTTCCAACCGCCGCAGCCGCGCCTGGGTCGGCGATTTCGACAGCCCGATGCGGCTGGCGAGTTCGGTGATGCTCATCCGCCCATCCGCCGACAGGGCGCGCAGAATCGCATGGTCGAACCGGTCGAGCTCAATCTGGTCGTTTTGGCTGCTACCCATCGCGCTTTTCCGTCATTTGGCCTGCGATCCGTCAATAATCGGGAAATCTACCGCATCGCCCGGGTGTAATCTAGGTCAAATCACTTCTCTTGGGATCTCTCACATGACCACAGCCCTGGATGCCCGCGCCCGTATCGACCACGACACCTACGCCCCCGAGGCGACCACGCTCAAACGGCTCATCGCCGAGGCCGGGCTGAGCGCCGAGGACCGCGCCGCCATCGCCGCCCGCGGCGCCGATCTGGTGCGCGACATCCGCGCCCGCACCGATCCCGGCATGATGGAGGTGTTTCTCGCCGAATATGGCCTCTCGACCGACGAGGGCATCGCGCTCATGTGTCTGGCCGAGGCGCTGCTGCGGGTGCCCGATGCCGACACGATCGACGCGCTCATCGAGGACAAGATCGCGCCCTCCGACTGGGGCAGCCATATGGGCCATTCCACCTCGAGCCTGGTCAACGCCTCGACCTGGGCGCTGATGCTCACCGGGCGGGTGCTCCGCGAGGATCAAAAGCCCGGCCCCGTCGGCCATCTGCGGCAGGCGATCAAACGTCTGGGCGAGCCGGTGATCCGCACCGCCGTCGGCCGCGCCATGAAGGAAATGGGCCGCCAGTTCGTGCTGGGCGAAACCATCCGCAGTGCCATGGACCGCGCCCGCAACATGGAGAAGAAGGGCTATACCTACTCCTATGACATGCTCGGCGAGGCGGCGCGCACCGATGCCGACGCCACCCGCTATCACCTCGCCTATAGCCGCGCCATCACCGCCATCGCCGAGGCCTGCACCGACCGCGACATCCGCAAGAACCCCGGCATCTCGGTCAAGCTCTCGGCGCTGCATCCCCGCTACGAGGTGGCCCAGCGCGACGAGGTGATGGCGGTGCTCATGCCCCGCCTGCGCAGCCTCGCGCTGCTGGCCAAATCCGCCCGCATGGGGCTCAACATCGACGCCGAGGAAAGCGACCGCCTGGCGCTCTCGCTCGATGTCATCGAAACCGTGCTCTCGGAACCGGCGCTCGACGGCTGGGACGGGTTCGGCGTCGTGGTGCAGGCCTATGGCCAGCGGGCCGGTCACGTGCTCGACTACCTCTACGAGCTCTCGACCCGGCTCGACCGGCGCATCATGGTGCGGCTCGTCAAGGGCGCCTATTGGGACACCGAGATCAAGCGCGCCCAGGTCGAGGGCATCGACGGCTTCCCGGTCTACACCGCGAAACCCGCCACCGATGTGAGCTATATCGCCAATGCCCGCAAACTGCTCGGCATGACCGACCGCATCTACCCGCAATTCGCCACCCATAACGCCCATACCGTCGCCGCCATCCTCCACATGGCCGGGGACGAGCGCGAAACATTCGAGTTTCAGCGCCTGCATGGCATGGGCGAGGCGCTGCATGATCTGGTGCTGAGCAACCAGGGCACCCGCTGCCGCATCTACGCCCCCGTCGGCGCGCATCGCGACCTGCTCGCCTATCTGGTGCGCCGTCTGCTGGAAAACGGCGCCAACTCGAGCTTTGTGAACCAGATCGTCGACGAAGATGTGAGCCCCGAAGAGGTCGCCCGCGATCCCTTTGACTTGCTCGAAGAGGCGCTGAGCCATAGCCAGGCCGCGATCACCCGCGCCCCCGATCTCTTTGCGCCGGAACGGCCGAACTCCAAAGGCTTCGACCTCACCCATCAGCCGACGCTCGACCTGATCGACGCGGCCCGCGCGCCCTTTGCCCAGCACCGCTGGCAGGCCGCGCCGCTCTTGGCGGGCGACGCCGCGCCCAAGGCGCCGCGCGATCTCACCAACCCCGCCGATCCCGCCGACAGCCCCGGCTCGGTGGCCGAGGCAAGTGCTGCGGATATCGAGACCGCGCTCGCCCATGCCGCGCCCTGGGACGCCCCGGCCGAGGACCGCGCCCGCGTGCTCAACCGCGCCGCCGATCTCTATGAGGAGAATTTCGGCGAGATCTTCGCGCTGCTCGCCCGTGAGGCCGGGAAAATCCCGCTCGACACCGTGGCCGAGCTCCGCGAAGCGGTGGATTTCCTGCGCTACTACGGCGCCAACGCGCCACAGGACCCGCCCGTCGGCCTCTTCACCTGCATCAGCCCGTGGAACTTTCCGCTCGCCATCTTCACCGGTCAGATTGCCGCCGCCTTGGCCGCAGGCAATGCGGTGCTGTCGAAACCGGCGGAACAGACGCCGCTCATCGCCCATCGCGCCATCTCGCTCCTGCATGAGGCGGGCGTGCCGAAAACCGCACTGCAATTGCTGCCCGGTGCCGGCGATGTCGGCGCGGCGCTGACCTCCGATCCCCGCATTGGCGGCGTGGCCTTCACCGGCTCGACCGAAACGGCGCAGAAAATCCGCGCCACCATGGCCGAAAACCTCGCCCCCGGCGCGCCGCTCATCGCCGAAACCGGCGGGCTCAACGCGATGATCGTCGACAGCACGGCGCTGCCCGAACAGGCGGTGCAGGCCATCGTCGAAAGCGCCTTCCAATCGGCGGGTCAGCGCTGCTCGGCCCTGCGCTGCCTCTATGTGCAAGAGGACATCGCCACCCCCTTCACCGAGATGCTGATCGGCGCGATGGATGCGCTCCACATCGGCCAGCCCTGGCAGATTTCGACCGATGTCGGCCCGGTGATCGACGAAGAGGCCCGCGCCGGGATCGACGCCCATATCCAGACCGCCCGCGCCGAGGGCCGGCTGGTCTATGAGCTCAAGACCCCGAACGCGGGCACCTTCATCGCGCCCACGCTGATCAAGATCGGCGGCATTGCCGATCTCGAGCGGGAAATCTTCGGCCCGGTCCTCCACATCGCCACCTTCAAGAGCCATCAGCTCGACGAGGTGATCGGTGCGATCAACGCCACCGGCTATGGGCTGACCTTCGGCCTGATGACCCGGATCGACGACCGGGTGCAGCATGTGACCGAGGCGGTGCATGCGGGCAATATCTATGTGAACCGCAACCAGATCGGCGCCATCGTCGGAAGCCAGCCCTTCGGCGGCGAAGGTCTCTCGGGCACTGGCCCCAAGGCGGGCGGCCCGCATTACCTGACCCGCTTCACCGCGCGTCCCGCGCCCGAAGCGCCTGAGGGGCAGGGCGACTGGTCGGAGGAGATGGGTGCCAAAGATCTGGCACAGGCGCTGGCCAAGGCCCCCGCAGGCCCGGAGACCCGCGCGCTCATCCTGCCCGGACCGACCGGCGAATCGAACCGGCTGAGCGTCTTTGCCCGCGAGCCGCTCCTGTGCATGGGGCCGGGGGCCGATCTGGCCGAGGCCCAGGCCGAGGCAGTCCGCGCCCTTGGCGGTCGTGCCGTGGTGACCTCTGGCAGGCTCATGCCCGAGGCGCTCACCGCGCTTCACGGCATCTCCGGGGCGCTCTGGTGGGGCGATGCGGCGCAGGGCCGCGCCTATGCCCGCGCACTCGCCGCGCGGCCCGGCCCGATCCTGCCGCTGATCACCGGAATGCCCGACACCGGCCATGTCTGCCACGAACGCCATGTCTGCGTCGACACCACCGCCGCAGGCGGCAACGCGGCGCTGCTCGGCGGCGTCTCTTGACGCGCCCGCGGCTCGGGGACATGGTTTGCCCATGTTCCCGATCCGCGACCACAACCCCTCTGGGCGCAGGCCCTATGTCACCTGGACGCTGATTGCGGCCAATGTGCTGATCTTTCTGGCCTATTACCCGCTGGCCACCAGCGATCAGGCCTTGATGCAGATCTATGCCGAATTTGCCTTGGTGCCGGCGCTCGTCACCGAAGGCTATCACTACCACGGCTTTTTGACCTCCATGTTCATGCATGGCGGCTGGATGCACCTTCTGGGCAACATGCTCTTTTTGTGGATCTTCGGCGACAATATGGAAGACGAAATGGGCCATTTTGGCTTTGCGCTCTTCTATCTCGTCTCGGGGCTCGGCGCGGGGCTGGTGCATTACGCCTCTGGTCCCGGCTCTCTCGTGCCGACGGTGGGCGCCTCGGGGGCCATCGCCGGGGTGATGGGCGGCTACCTGCTGCTCTTCCCGCGCGCCAAGGTCGACATCCTGCTGATCCTGATCATCCTCTTCCGCATCTTCACCGTGCCCGCCTGGCTGGTGCTCGGTGCCTGGTTCGCGCTGCAGCTCTATAGCGGCCTCGGCGCCGATCCCGATATGGGCGGCGTCGCCTATTGGGCCCATGCCGGGGGCTTTGTCATCGGCGTGGCGCTGACCCTGCCGCTGTTTTTGCGGCTGGGTGGCGCGGGTTTCTGGACCCGCAACCACGGCCAGCCGCCGCATCCCGAGGCCGAATACCGCTATGACGCGACGCGCATCCCGACCGTGCGCAAAGTGACCCGCATTCCCACCGTCCGGAGGCGCAAATGAGCACCGATCTCTCTCACCCCATGACCCTGACCTGCCATTGCGGCGCGGTCGAGCTGCGCGTGCAGCTGGCCGAAGGGCTCGACACCGCGCGGCGCTGCGATTGCAGCTTCTGCCGCCGCCGGGGCACCCCCGCCGTCACCGTGCCGCTCGACGGGCTCGAGATTCTGCGCGGCGCGGACAAGCTCACGCTCTACCAATGGGGCACCAAGACGGCCCGCCATCATTTCTGCTCGGTCTGCGGCATCTACACCCATCACCGCCGCCGCTCGAACCCGAACGAATATGGTGTGAACATGGGCGCGCTCGAAGGCGTCAACCCGGCCGAGCATGAACCGATCGGCTGGCATGATGGGGTCAATCACCCCTCGGATCGGTAACTCGCCCACGAAAAAACGCACCGGCGTGATACCGATGCGTTACCGACGTTTTACCGACAGGCCGTTTCGCGCGCCTTAGGCGTTGCGAATGACCTTGGCGAATTTCTCGAAGACCTGCTCATTGGCACAGACCACATTGCCGTCTTCGATGATATTTCCTTGCGGATCAAGCGGTTGCACCATGCCACCCGCCTCGCGCAGGATGACAACCCCCGCCGCCAGATCCCAGGCGTTCAACCGCCGCTCCCAGAACCCCTCATAGCGGCCCGCCGCCACATAAGCCATATCCAGCGCCGCCGCCCCCCAGCGCCGCACACCGGCACAGACAGGCATCAGCCGCGCAAGGTCCTGCAGCGTGTGGGGCAGGTCGCTCCGGCCACCAAAAGGCACGCCCGTGGCAAAGATCGATTCGATCATTTTCGACCGCCCCGACACCCGCAAACGGCTCTCGTTCATCCAGGCGCCTTCGCCCTTTTCGGCATAGAACATCTCGTCCTTGGCGGCGTCGAAAATGACGCCCGCAACGATCTGGCCCTTATGTTCAAGGCCGATGCTCACCGCCCAATGGGGCAGGCCATGCAGGAAATTCGTGGTCCCGTCGAGCGGATCGACGATCCAGCGCCGGGTCGGGTCCGCACCGGCGATCTCGCCACCTTCCTCGGCCAGCCAGCCATAGGTCGGCCGCGCCTCGAGCAGCGCTTCCTTGAGGATCTCTTCGGCCCGCAGATCGGCCCGGCTCACGAAATCGCCCGCACCCTTCATCGAGACCTGAAGGTTCTCGACCTCGCGGAAATCCTTGACCAGCGACCGACCCGCCTTGCGGGCCGCCTTGATCATGATGTTGAGATTTGCACTGCCGATCATCACGGGCTCCTGTTTATCAAGCCGCGCGTATACGCGCCAAAGCCCGTCTTGCCAAGGCCCGATGGGGCAAAACCCGCAGCCTCAGGCCGGCGCCGCCGCCCGCCGCTGCAACCGCACCGGAATGTCCCGCCCCAGCTTGAGGAAATGCGACATATAGGGCTTGTCCGCATCATCGTCCCGGATCGCCGCATAGAGCCGCTTGGTGAGCCCCGCCTCGGTCACCCGCCGCACCACGTAATCGCTCGACCCGTGCAGCTCGCGCACCACCCAATCGGGCAGCACCGCCACCCCGCGTCCCGACGCCACCAGCATCAGGATCACCGCCGTGAGCTCGACCTGCCGCGTGGCTTTCGGTTCGACCTTGGCGGGGGTCAGCAGCTCGGTGAACACATCGAGCCGCGACCGGTCCACGGGATAGGTGATGAGCGTCTCATCGCGGAAATCCTCGGCCACCACGAAGGGCTTTTCCGCCAGCGGATGATGCCGCGACGCCAAGAACACCGGCTCGTAATCGAACAGCGGCTTGAAACTGATGCCGGGCAGGGTCTCTGGGTCGGACGAGACCACCAGATCGACCTCTTCCTTCTGCAACGCCGGCAGCGCGTCAAAGGCGAGCCCCGGCCGGATGTCCACATCGACCTCCGACCACGGCTTGCGGAACTGCTCCAGCACCGGAAAGAGCCATTCGAAACAGGCATGGCATTCAATCGCGATATGCAGCCGACCCGAACTGCCCTCCCGCAGCCCGCTGAACTCATCCTCCAGCGCCTCGATCTCCGGCAGCACCCGTTCCGCCACCCGCAACAGCCGCAGACCCGCCGCCGAGAGCTTCATCGGCTTCGACCGCCGCACGAAAAGCTCGACCCCGGCCTGATCCTCAAGCCCCTTGATCTGATGGCTGAGCGCCGATTGCGTGATGTGCAACAGGTCCGCCGCCCGGGCCAGCCCCCCGGCCTGATGGATCGCGCGGATCGTGCGGAGATGGCGAAACTCAATATGCATCTTGTGGTCGGCCTCATGTTCTTTGTGAGGAATATGAATTTGCCTAATCATGCTGCGCCTGCAACAAGAACTCAAGACCCAAGCCAGAGGATCACCCAGATGACCACGCCTGCCATCTCTTTTGAATTCTTCCCGCCCAAGACGCTCGAGGCGTCCTTCCGCCTGTGGGACACGGTGCAGACCCTGGCCCCGCTCGAGCCGCGTTTCGTTTCCGTCACCTACGGCGCGGGCGGCACCACCCGTCAGCTCACCCGCGAAGCGGTCGAAACCCTGCACAAATCCGCCGGTCTCAAGGTCGCGGCCCATCTGACCTGCGTCGATGCGAGCCGCTCTGAAACCCTCGCCATCGCCGATGATTTTGCCCGCGCCGGTGTCACCGACATCGTGGCGCTGCGGGGCGATCCGCCCAAGGGCTCCGGTGGCTTCCGCCCGCATCCCGACGGGTTCGAGGACAGCTGCGCGCTGATCTCGGCGCTGGCGGACACTGGCCGGTTCAACATCCGCGTCGGGGCCTATCCCGAACGCCACCCCGAGGCCGCCGATGACGCCGCCGATATCGACTGGCTCAAGCGCAAGATCGACGCCGGCGCGAGCGAAGCGATCACCCAGTTCTTCTTCGAGGCCGAGACCTTCCTGCGCTTCCGCGACCGCTGTGCCAAGGCCGGGATCGACGCGCCCATCGTGCCCGGCATCCTGCCGATCGAGAACTGGTCGAACACCCGCCGCTTTGCCACCGCCTGTGGCACCGGCGTGCCGCAATGGCTCGACGATGCCTTCGACAAGGCCACCCGCGACGGGCGCGAAGACCTGCTCGCCACCGCTCTGGCGACCGAGCTTTGCAGCGATCTTCTCGAGGAAGGCGTCGAAACCCTGCATTTCTACACGCTGAACCGGCCCGAACTGACCCGTGACATCTGTCACGCGCTTGGGGTGACCCCCAAGGTGAAACTGCGCGATGTGGCCTAAGTCGCGCGGTTGACAGGCCTCCGCGGCGCACCAATAACACCCTGAGCATTGGTGCGACGCGGAGCCTGTCCTTGACCCTCACATTTGCCGAAACTCTCGACGATCTGCCCGATATGGCGGATCTTTTGTCCCGTTCGGGGCTCGATTTCATGCAGGCGGTGCTGCGCGGCGAGCTGTCCGGCCCGCCCATCGGCCGCACCCTCGGCTTTCACCTGACCGAAGTCGCCGAGGGCCGCGTCGTCTTTGAGGGCAGCCCGGGGTTCAACACCACCAACCCGATGCGCGGCACCCATGGCGGCTAGTACGGCACCCTGCTGGATAGCTGCATGGCCTGCGCGGTGATGACCTGCGTGCCCCAGGGCAGTTATTACACCACGCTCGAATACAAGGTGAACATCACCCGCGCCATCCCGCTCGGCACCTCTGTCCGCGCGGTCGGCACGGTGAGCCACGCGGGCCGCTCCACCGGCGTCGCCAGCGGCGAAATCCGCGGCATCGACGACGACCGCCTCTACGCCACCGGCTCGACCACCTGCCTCATCATGCAGGCGCGTCAGGACTGACCGAGTTTGAAAAGCTGCGAGGGCAGGGGGCCTACACCACCCTCTGCGGCGTCGTCAGATGCGGGTCGTCGCGGCGCACCGAAGGGTGCAGATGCTCGGACGGGTCGGCCCCCACCACCCGCTCGCGGCGGATGAGGAAAAGCTTGCCCCAGCCCCGCCAGCGCCCCACCGACGGCGCCTCGGGATCACAGGCAAACCGCTTGTGCCACTCTCCCGGCAGCGCCAGCCCACAGGCTTCGGCCTTCTCCAGCATCCACACCAGCGGGATATTCGACAGCGGCCGCGCCTCGTGAAAACTGCCCAGATGCCCGCCCACATCGCCATGAGTGCCGCGAAACCAGACCTGCTCGACCCGGCCCTTGCCGCCCTCGGGCGAGTGCCACATCACCGGCTCGAACGCCGCCCGCGTCTCATCCAGCGCCAGCGCGTGATAGCCGTGCCGCACCACCGGCGACAGCGCATGGTTGTGAAACGCATGGCTGTCCTCCTTGAACCGCCACAGGATCGGCAGCCGCCAGCCCAGCGCCTTGACCGTGTCCCAGACGCCGATCATCTCGATCTCTACCGTCTCGTGGCAATAGGCCTCGCGAAACTCCGACATCGCGCCATTGGGGTTGATGCTGCGATAATGCCGATAGGCGAGGTTGACGTTGCGCTCTGTCGCATGTTCCGCCCGCAAGAGCCCGACCTTGTCGATCGCCCCCGCCAGCGACCGCACCGCGAACGCCCCCCGCGAATAGCCAAAGAGGAAAATCCGGTCGCCGGGCCGATAGCGGCTGGCGAGATAGCCATAGGCGCGCCGGATCTGCCGGTTGAGCCCGCCGCCGGTGATGATATCGCGGGTGCTGCGCCAATCCTGCCATTGCAGCCCGGCCTCGTAATAGATCGACAGCGACGGCCCGCCGATCTCATCCAAGAGCTTGTAGGTGAGGCCTGCATTGCTCTCGAACCCTTCGGCCAGCGTCGACATCGTGCCATCGAGAATGAGAACATGGGTCATCTGGCCCCGGTGATGCGCCTGACCGCGCCGCCGTTGCCGCAGACCCGGTATGCCCAGATCGGAAATCCATTTGATCAATCTGCGCATCGACATCGCGCGGACACCCCGTTGTTGCGTCGACCTGACAGGGACACACACTCGCACCTTACTCTTAACATAGGCGAAAAGACGGGCGGGTCAGGGCGCTATCACGGGATTTTTTAGCCCCGTGTGTCCGCGCCCCCCGCCGCCACACCCGCCGCCACCTCGGCACAATAGTCGAGAAGCCCGCGGCGAAACCCCCGCGCCGCCGGACGCAACGCCGCCAGATCGCGGCACACCAGATGATAGCTCTCGCGCCCGGCGATCGACAGCCCCGGCAGACACGCCACCAGCCCCGCGTCACGCATCGCCTGATCGCTGGCCGGCGCCCGCGCCAGCGCAATGCCCAGCCCCTCGCGCGCCAGCGCCATCGCGGTCACCGTGTCCTCGGTCTGCAGGAATCGCGCCCGCCCGGGCATGAGCCCGAGATGCTCGAAAAGCTGCAACCACCCGGCGCGATGTTCGCCGAGATTGATCAACCGATGCTGCAAGAGGTCCGCCGGCGCGGAAATCTCTTGCGCCAACCCGGCCCGCGCCACCGGATAGATCCGCTCGCCCAACAGCGCCTCACTGTCGCGGCCAAGCGTCGCCGTCTGCCCGAACACGATCTCGAGATCGGCCACCTCGCGCAGCCCGCCGCGCCACTGGCTGATCGTGGTGACGGTCACCGCCACTTCGGGATGCGCCTCGCAATAGCGCGGCAGGAACCGCGCCAGCAGACCTTGCGCGAACATCGGCTCGCATTGCACGAAAAGCTGCTGACCGGGGGCCGCGCCAAACAGCCCATGGGTGGCGCTGTCCACCGTGCTGAGCGCCTGCTGGATCGACGGCAAATAGGCCCGCCCGGCCTCGGTCAACCGCACTGCATGGGCCTGCCGCTCGAACAGCGGCCGCCGCAACCGGTCCTCCAGCGCCCGCACCTGCTGGCTCACCGCCGCCGCCGACATGTTGAGCTCCTGCGCCGCCCGGGCAAAGCTCTCGTGACGCGCGGCGGCTTCAAACACGCGCAACCAGTTGAGAGAGGGCAACTTGAGACTCATATCCCGAGGCTAAGCCCAGCTTGCCCTCAGCGTCCAGTCTTTCGCCTATCGCCGCCGCCCAAGCCCCGGCTAGGCTCGGAGCAGAACAGGCGATATCGCAGAGGGAGGAACAGGCGATGACGGCACTGGCGCTTGCGGCGGGACAGCTCGATACCGGGCTGCAGGACCGCTACTGGCAGGACGGGTTTCTGCATCCGATCACAGTGATGGACGCGGCCGAGGCCGCCGCCATCCGCTCCGAATTTGAGACGCTCGAGGCGGAGTGGCGTGCCGCCGACCTGCCGCTGCCGCTCAACAGCTACCTGCGCGTCAACGCCCATTGCGTCCTGCCACTGGCGGCGCGTCTGGCGCTCGACCCGCGCGTGCTCGACGTGGTCGAAGGCGTGCTCGGCCCCGATCTCATGGTCTGGTCGGCCGAGTTCTTCATCAAGGAGCCGCGCACCAAACATGTGGTCGGCATGCATCAGGATCTGACCTATTGGGGCATGGGCGAAACCTCGGATCAGGTCACCGCCTGGATCGCCCTCTCGCCCGCCACCTGCGCCTCGGGCTGCATGGATTTCGTGCGCGGTAGCCATAAAAACCCGATCCTGCCGCATGTCGACACCTTCTCCGAAACCAACCTCCTGTCGCGCGGTCAGGAAATCGCCGTCGAGGTGGCCGAGGGCGACAAAACCCATATCGAACTGCAGCCGGGGCAGATGTCGCTGCACCATGGGCTGACGATCCATGGCTCTGGCCCCAATGGCTCGGACGACCGGCGCATCGGCTTCGCCATCCGCTATCTCAACCCCAACGCCCGTCAAGAGGTCGCCGACCGCGACTACGCCATGATGGCCCGCGGCGCCGATCATAGCGGCAATTTCCTCCATTACATGCCGCCGCGCGCGCCCTTCCACCCGCAGGCGCTCGCCCTCTACGACACGATCCGCCGCGCCCAAGCAAAAGCGCTGGCCCAAGGCGCGTCCAAGACAGTAGGCTTATACGCGGAACAGGGAACATGACCGCGCCTGACGCGGCACAGCAAGGAGCCTCAAAGATGGACAAGGTCAGCTTCACGCAGATGAAGGACGGCACCAAGGAAGATTATGAATTCCTCACCGCCCATGAGATCGACCACACGAAACACACCGCCAAACGGCTGCTCAAGGCGCTTTCGGAACTGGATGAAAGCCTCTCGGGCTATCAGATCACCCGGCTCGGCCATTCCGTCCAATCCGCCACCCGCGCCTGGCGCGACGGGGCCGATGTCGACTGGGTCGTGGCGGCGCTCCTGCATGACATCGGCGACATCTACGCGCCCTATAACCACGATGAATACGCCGCCACCATCCTGCGCCCCTTCATCCGCGAGCAATGCGCCTGGGTGGTGCAGACCCATGGCGATTTTCAGATGCTCTACTACGGGCACCACCTCGACGGCTTCGACCAGCACAAGCGCGAACGCCATCGCGGCAACCCCTATTTCGACGACAATGCGCAATTCTGCGAGCGCTGGGATCAGGCGTCTTTCGACCCCGAGTATGACACGCTGCCGCTCGAGTTTTTCGCGCCGATGGTGGAAGAGCTCTTTGCCCGCACGCCCTATGATCCCGAGGTGATCCGCCCCGGCGCGCGTGAGCCACTGGTGGATGACGCCGTCGCCGCCCGCCGCGCCGCCTGATCCGCCACGGCTGCGCCCCGGGCCGATGTCGGATTTGGGTATTTGACACCAGAAAGACGCAAGGCCGCATCTTGGCCCTGCGCCCGGTCCTGCTAAACGAACCCTTTGATAACCGCCCCGGCCCCGCAAGGCACAGGGCGGCCTCTTCCTGGTACGGTCATCGGCTCCCCAGCCTGTACCGCCCCGTCACTTTCGCAGCTCTGGGTTAACAAGAGGTTTCGCGCCTCTTTCTGGTGACAAATACCCCTGTCCCGCCCGCGCCACAGGCGCGCGGCCTCGGGGGGCACACCCTTTTCCTTTGCGCGGCCATTCGCTAAGGGAGGGGCAAACCCCTTCCGGTACAGGACGACAGACGATGGCGATGGAAAAAACCTTTGACGCGGCCGCAGCTGAGGCACGGCTTATCGAGGCCTGGGAACAGGCCGGCGCTTTCCGGGCCGGGGCCAATGCCAAGCCCGGCCGCGACAGCTATTCCATCATGATCCCGCCGCCCAATGTCACCGGCGTGCTGCACATGGGCCATGCCTTCAATAACACGCTGCAGGATATTCTCATCCGCTGGAAGCGGATGCAGGGCTTTGACACGCTCTGGCAGCCCGGCACCGATCACGCGGGCATCGCCACCCAGATGGTCGTCGAACGCGAGCTTGCCAAAGAGGGCAAGAAGCGCACGGATTTCAGCCGTGATGAGTTCCTGTCGCGGATCTGGGCCTGGAAAGAGCAATCGGGCGGCACCATCATCAATCAGCTCAAGCGCCTCGGCGCGTCTTGCGATTTCGACCGCACTGCCTTTACCATGGCGGGCGCGGCGGGCGACACAAGCACGGGCCACGAAAACTCGCCGAATTTCCACGACGCGGTGATCAAGGTCTTTGTGGAGATGTACAACAAGGGGCTGATCTATCGCGGCAAGCGGCTGGTCAACTGGGACCCGCATTTTGAAACCGCCATTTCCGATCTCGAGGTCGAGAATGTCGAAGTGGCCGGTCACATGTGGCATTTCAAATACCCGCTCGCCGGCGGCGCCACCTATGACTATGTCGAGAAGGACGAGGACGGCAACGTCACCCTCCGCGAGACCCGCGACTATATCTCCATCGCCACGACGCGCCCCGAAACCATGCTCGGCGATGGCGCGGTGGCGGTGCACCCCTCGGACGAACGTTACGCGCCCATCGTAGGCCAACTCTGCGAAATCCCCGTCGGTCCCAAGGAACACCGCCGCCTGATCCCGATCATCACCGATGATTACCCCGATCCGAATTTCGGCTCGGGCGCGGTCAAGATCACCGGCGCCCATGATTTCAACGACTATCAGGTGGCCAAGCGCGGCGGCATCCCGATGTACCGGCTGATGGACACCCGCGGCCAGATGCGGGCCGATGGCGCCCCCTATGCCGACGAGGCCGCCAAGGCCCAGGCCCATGCCAAGGGGGCGGCCTTCACCGAGGCCGAGGCCGATGCGATCAACCTCGTCCCCGATCACCTGCGCGGTCTCGACCGGTTCGAGGCCCGCGCCAAGGTGGTCGAGGAAATCACCGCCGAAGGTCTCGCCGTGATGACGACCGAGACCCGCACCGACGAGGACGGCAACGCGCAGGAGGTGGCCGTGCCGCTGGTCGAGAACAAGCCGATCATGCAGCCCTTCGGCGACCGCTCCAAAGTGGTGATCGAGCCGATGCTCACCGACCAATGGTTCGTCGATGCCGAGAAAATCGTCGGCCCCGCCCTCGATGCGGTGCGCGATGGCACGGTGAAGATCCTGCCCGAGAGCGGCGAAAAGACCTATTACCACTGGCTCGAGAACATCGAGCCTTGGTGCATCTCGCGTCAGCTCTGGTGGGGCCATCAGATCCCGGTGTGGTTCGACGAGGAGGGCCACCAATATTGCGCCCCGACCGAGGCCGAGGCACAGGCACAGGCGGGCGAAGGCGTCACGCTCACCCGCGATCCCGACGTGCTCGACACCTGGTTCTCATCCGGTCTGTGGCCCATCGGCACGCTCGGCTGGCCCGAGGAGACCGAGGAATACAAACGCTATTTCCCGACCTCGACCCTGGTCACCGGTCAGGACATTCTCTTCTTCTGGGTCGCCCGGATGATGATGATGCAACTCGCCGTCGTCGATCAGGTGCCCTTTGACACCGTCTACCTGCACGGGCTCGTCCGCGACGCCAAGGGCAAGAAGATGTCGAAATCCACCGGCAACGTCATCGATCCGCTCGAGATCATCGACGAATACGGGGCCGACGCGCTGCGCTTTACCAATGCCGCCATGGCCTCGCTCGGCGGCGTGCTGAAACTCGATATGCAGCGCATCGCCGGCTATCGCAATTTCGGCACCAAGCTCTGGAACGCCGCCCGCTTTGCCGAGATGAACGGCGCCACCGGCAGCGATGGCCAGATCCCCACACCCGAGGCCACGGTCAACCGCTGGATCATCGGCGAAACCGCCAAGGTCCGGCAGGTGGTGGACGAGGCGCTCGAAACCTTCCGTTTCAACGACGCGGCACAGGCGCTCTATGGCTTTGTCTGGGGCAAGGTCTGCGACTGGTATGTCGAGTTCTCGAAACCGCTGCTGCTCGATGGCGATGACGCCACCAAGGCGGAAACCCAGGCGACCATGGCCTGGGTCATCGACCAATGTCTGATCCTGCTGCACCCGATCATGCCCTTCATCACCGAAGAGCTCTGGGGCACTTTGGGCCGCCGCGACACGATGCTCGCCCATGCCGATTGGCCGACATACGGGGCCGAGTTCGTCGATCCCGCCGCCGACCGCGAAATGAACTGGGTGATCTCGCTTGTCGAGGCGGTCCGCTCGGCCCGCGCCCAGATGCATGTGCCCGCCGGTGCCAAAATCCCGATGGTGGTGACCACGCTCGACGCCGCCGGTCAGACCGCCTGGGACAGCAACGAGACGATGATCAAACGCCTGACCCGGGTCGAGAGCCTCGATAAGGTTGCAAGCTTCCCCAAAGGCTCGATCACCGTCGCCGTCGAAGGCGGCAGCTTTGGCCTGCCGCTCGCCGATATCATCGACATCGACGCCGAAAAGGCCCGTCTCGAAAAGACACTGGGCAAGCTCGCCAAGGAACTCGGGGGCCTGCGCGGACGGCTCAACAACCCGAAATTCGTGGCCAGCGCCCCGGATGAGGTGGTCGAAGAGGCCCGCGACAATCTCGCCCTGCGCGAAGAGGAAGAGACCAAGCTCAAAGAAGCGCTGGCCCGGCTCTCCGAGGTCGACTGACCTTCGGGGCGACCTGCGGCGCGGCGTTCCTGGGCAGGCGGGCTGACAGGGCTGGCCTTGGGCGGCGAATGGCGGTTAACTCCGCCATAGCCGCCCGCGCCCACCGCATTCCAAGGAGCCGCCCGATGCCCGCGCCCACCAACACCTTCAAATCCGCCCTCGCCTCGGGCGATCTGCTGCTCGGCTGCTGGGCAGGGTTCGCCGATCCCTACGCCACCGAAGTGCTCGCCACCGCGGGCTATGACTGGCTGGTGATCGACGGCGAACACGCCCCCAACGACCTGCGCAGCATCTCGGCCCAGCTCGCCGTGCTGCGCGGCCAGCACAGCCACCCGGTGGTGCGCCTGCCGATGGGCGAGCCCTGGCTCATCAAACAGGTGCTCGACGCAGGCGCTCAGACCCTGCTCATCCCGATGGTCGAAAGCGCGGAGGAGGCCCGCGATCTGGTCCGCGCCATGCGCTACCCGCCCGATGGCATCCGGGGCTCTGGCGCGGCACTCGCCCGCGCCTCGCACTTCGCCGACATCCCCGATTACATCGCCACCGCCAATGATCAGATGTGCCTTCTGGTACAGGTCGAAACCCGCGCCGGCATCGACGCGCTGGACGAGATCCTCGCGGTGGACGGCGTCGATGGCGTCTTTATCGGCCCCTCGGACCTTGCCGCCGACATGGGCCATATGGGCGACGCCT
Source organism: Roseovarius nubinhibens ISM (assembly GCF_000152625.1). Classification (GTDB taxonomy): domain Bacteria; phylum Pseudomonadota; class Alphaproteobacteria; order Rhodobacterales; family Rhodobacteraceae; genus Roseovarius; species Roseovarius nubinhibens. Next base: position 1,739,958 of record NZ_CH724156.1, read on the forward strand.
CGCAAGCGGACGTGGCCGAGACCATCGAGGACGCGCTCGCCCGTATCCGCACCGCAGGCCGCGCCGCCGGCATCCTCGCCCTCGACGACGCAACCATCCGCCGCTACCGCGACTGGGGCGCAAACTTCCTCGCCGTCGGCATCGACGTGGTGATGCTGGCCCAAACGGCACGGCAGACGCTTGCCAAATGGCGCACCGATGACTGAGACATGGCTCGTGGCCGATGTGGGCGGCACCAACAGCCGCCTCGGCCTCGCCACGCATGACGGGCTCTTGGCGGGCAGCAGCGCCAGCTTTGCCAATGACGCCTACCCGGAATTCGACCGGCTCGTCGCCGAATATCTGGCCGGGCAAGGGGCCGAGATCACCGCGCTCTGCGCCGGGGTCGCAGGCCCGGTGCGCGCGGGCCGCGCCCAGCTCACCAACCGCGACTGGCAGATCGACGCGGACCGCCTGGCCCAAACCACCGGCGCCACCCGCGTCACCCTGATCAACGACCTGCAGGCCCAGGGCTACGCGCTCGACGATCTCGACGCGGCCCGGCTCACGCCAATCTGGCAGGCCACCCCGCCACCGCCCCGCGCCACCCGCATGGTGCTGGGGCTCGGCACCGGCTGCAACATCGCCGTCACCCATGATCTGGGCTCCCGCCTCTTCGTCCCCCCCGCCGAGGCCGGCCATTCCCGCCTGCCGCATCTAGAAGACCTTGCCCCCGCCATGGCCCGGCTCGAGATGGATCACCTGCCGGTCGAGGCCTTCCTCTCCGGCCCGGGCCTCTCCCGCCTCCACAAGGCGCTGCATGACCAAGACGCCAGTCCCGCAGAGATCCTCACCGGCCACAGCCCCGCCCAGCGCGACACGCGCGCCGCCGCCACCACGCTCCTCGGTCAGGTCTTGGGAAATTTCGCCACGATCCACCTGCCGATGGGCGGGATCTTCCTCATCGGCGGTCTCGCCCGCGCGCTGCTGCCGCGTCTCGACACCACCGCGCTTCGCGCCAATTTCACCCAAAAAGGCCCCTACCGCGCCATCCTCGAGGACATCCCGCTCTGGCTCATCACCGATGACGACGCCGCCCTGCGCGGCTGCGCCCGGCTCCTGCGTCAGGGCTAGCGCCTCTTTCTGGTGTCAAATACCCAAAGCCACCGCCGCGCCTCGGCGCTCAGGCCGCGACCGGCGCGCGGTCTTCGCGGATCGGCAGATGCACGATGGCGCTGAACGCGCCGATGCCGACCCCGATCCACCAGACCATCGTGTAATCGCCATAGATGTCATACATCCGCCCGCCGAGCCACACGCCCATGAAACTGCCAAGCTGGTGCGAGAAAAAGATGATCCCATAGAGCGTGCCCATATAGCGCAGCCCATAGATATGCGCGATGAGCCCGCTGGTCAGCGGCACCGTGGCCAGCCACAAGGACCCCATCGCCACCGAGAAAATCAGAACCGAAGCCGGCGTGATCGGCATCAGAATAAACGCCGCCGCCACAATCGTCCGCCCGGTATAGATCGCCGCCAGCAGGTATTTCTTCGAATAGCGCTTGCCGAGATAGCCCGCCGTCAACGTGCCCGCGATATTGGCGAGCCCAATGAGGCTCACCGCCACCGCGCCCAGCGCCGAGGTGGTGGTGATCCCCAGCCCATGCAGCACCCCACCCGGCAGGATCGGCCCGCAGAGCTCGGTCACGAAGGCCGGGAAATGCGCCGTGATGAACGCCAGTTGATAGCCGCAAGAGAAAAACCCGAGGAAAATGAGCGTATAGCTCGGATCGCGAAACGCCCGCTTGAGGATCGCCCCCATGCTCTCTTCGAGCTCGGCCCGGTTCACCGGCTCCGGCGCGCGCATCATCGGCAACACCATGAGCGTGGCGAGGATCGTCACCGCAAAGACCACGAACACCGCCTGCCAGCTCATCATCCCGAGGAGATATTCCGCCATCGGCGCGCCGAACACCTGTCCCGCCGACCCCGCCGCCGTGGCAATGGCGAGGCTCATCGACCGGTTTTCGTCGCTGCTCGCCCGGCCCACCACCGCGAGGATGACGCCAAAGCCGGTGCCCGCGATGCCAAAGCCTACGAGGATCTCATAGAGCTGATGCGCCTCCGGCGTCACCGCAAAGGACGACAGCACAAGCCCCGCCGCATAGGTGAGCGCCCCGAGGATGATCGCCTTGCGGTCGCCGATCTTCTCGGCCAGCGCGCCGAATATGGGCTGCCCGATGCCCCAGGCGAGGTTCTGAATGGCAATGGCAAGGCTGAACTCGGCGCGGAGCCAGCCGAACTCTTCCGCAATCGGGATCTGGAACACGCCGAACGACGCCCGAATGGCAAAGGACATGACGATGATCACACAGCCTGCGATCAGAACGGGGGTAAACAGCGGGGTTTTGGTCACGGGCCGGCTCCGGTAATGCCGCGCCACTCTAGGCCCGCGGCGAGGCGCGTCAATTCCGCATTTGTGATGGGTACAATCACCTCTCGTGACGGCCCCGGCTCACACCGCCGCCCGCAGCGCCGCGATGAGCCGGGTCAGATCCGCGCGTTTCGGCCCGCCCGCATGACCAAGGATCAGCGCCGCGTCGCTCGCCACCTCCGGCAGGCCGAGCGTCACCAGTTCGTCGCGCGCCAGCATCCCGGCGATGAGCACCCGATGCCCCAAAAGCACCCCCGCCCCATGCCGCGCCTCCTCTGCCGCCAGCGCATAGAGCGAATAGCGCGGCCCGGCCCCGGCCTCCGGCAGCGCCACCCCGGCGGCCTCGGCCCAGCCCGCCCAATCACCCTCCCAGCTCGCATCATGCAGCCGCGTCGCCCGCGCCAGATCCGCCGCGCCGCCGATCCCCTCGGCCAGCACAGGCGCCGCCACCGGCACAAGACTGTCACGCGCCAGAACCTCCTGCCGCGCCGCCTCCTGCGGGTCATCACTGACCGCGCCGATGAACAGGCTGAGATCAAAGAGCTCGCGGCGCAGGTTCGGCGGCGTCTCGAGCGCCGTCACCGAAAGACGCACCCCCGGCACCGCCGCCCGCAACGCCGCCATCCGTGGCAAGAGCCAGAGCTGCGCCACGCTCGGCAGCGCCGCAATGCTGATCACCGGCTCGGGCCGCAGCCCCTGCAGCTCGCGCACCGCCTCGCCCATCGCGTCAAAGGCCCGGGCAAACCGAGGCGCCAGCGCCGCCCCCTCTGGCGTGAGCCGCACGCCCTGCGCCCGCCGCTCAAAGAGCGCCACCCCGGCCCAATCCTCCAAGGCCCGGATATGCTGCGACACCGCCCCCGGCGTCACGCTGAGCTCTTCCGCCGCCAGCGCAAACCCCCCGAGCCGCGCCGCCGCTTCAAAAGCCCGCAGCGCGTTGAGAGGAGGCCCCTTGGGGCGAGGAGGCGAGACGGACATGAGTTAGGCCCAGTTTTTCTAAACTGAGAAAAAGGTAATCTGATTTGCGCCGCCACGCAAATCCGCGTTTCCTGTCGCAAACCTACAGGAGTATCCGCCATGACCCTCGCCCCCCGCAGCTGGGTGCCCGAAGCCTCTGACACCCTGGTGCAGCGCCTCGCGGCCCAGACCCAGGCCGCCAACAGCGCCGCGCTGGAAACCCGCATCACCCGGCTCGCCGAGGACAACCGCCACATCCATGAACGCGATTGTTTCAACCTCAACCCCGCGACCAATGTGATGAACCCCCGCGCCGAGGCGATGCTCGCCTCCGGCATCGGCTCGCGCCCCTCGCTCGGCTATCCCGGCGACAAATATGAGATGGGGCTCGAGGCCATCGAGGAAATCGAGGTGATCGCCGCGGCGCTCGCCGCCGAAATCTTTGACGCGCGTCACGCCGAAATCCGCGTGCCCTCCGGCGCCATCGCCAATCTCTATGCCTTCATGGCGACCTGCAAACCGGGCGACACGATCATCGCGCCCCCGGCCGGGATCGGCGGTCACGTGACCCATCACGACGCGGGCTGCGCCGGGCTCTACGGGCTGCGCGTGCTGCACGCCCCGGTCAATGCCGATGGCTATACGGTCGATCTCGACGGGCTGCGCGATCTGGCGCGGCGCGAACGGCCCCGGCTCATCACTCTGGGCGGCAGCCTCAACCTCTTTGAACATCCCGTGCGCGAGACCCGGCAGATCGCCGATGAGGTCGGCGCGGCTCTGCTCTTTGACGCCGCCCATCAATGCGGCATCATCGCCAGCGGCGCGTGGAAGAACCCGCTCAATGAGGGCGCCCATCTGATGACGATGAGCACCTATAAATCCCTCGGCGGTCCCGCCGGCGGCCTGATCGTGAGCAATGATGACGCGCTGATGCAGCGCATCGACGCCATCGCCTTTCCGGGCATGACCGCCAATTTCGACGCCGCGAAATCCGCCGCGCTGGCCGTCTCGCTGCTCGACTGGCGCGACTATGGCCGGGCCTATGGCGCCGCGATGATCGACCTCGCCGCCGCGCTCGCCCGTGCGCTCAATGCCGAGGGCCTGCCGGTCTTTGCTGCCGATCGCGGCATGACCCGCTCGCATCAATTCGCCATCGAGGCGGCGGGCTTTGGCGGCGGTCAGGCGGCGTCGAAAACGCTGCGCCGCGCGGGGTTCCTCGCCTGCGGCATCGGCCTGCCGATCGATCCGGTGCCGGGGGACATGAACGGGCTGCGCATCGGCACGCCGGAGCTGGTGCGCTGGGGCGTGACGCCTGAGGATGCGCCGATGCTCGCGGGCCATATCGCCGCCGCCCTGACCAAGGGCGACCCCGAGGCGCTCGCCGCCACGGTGGCGACGGAACGGCAGCGCTTCTCGACGCTGAAATTTATCCGCAGCTAAGCCACCGCGCGCCCGCCGCACGATCTCGGCCCCCTCGGCAGGGGGCCAAAGCCTCACCGTCGTCATACCGACGCTTTGCCGACGTGTGACCGACGTCGGATTTCAGCCCCCAGAGTCTGGGTTAACGCCGCAACGAAAAACCCCCGCACAGGACGCCTGTACGGGGGCTTTTCACATCTCGGATCGCGGATCAGATCGCCTTTTTCAGGCTCTCTTCGAGGTAAATCTCGCGCAGACGATTGGCCACCGGCCCCGGCACCCCATCGCCCAGCTGCGCGCCATCGATCTCCACCACCGGCATCACAAAGGCACTGGCCGAGGTGACAAAGGCCTCATCGGCCTCCTGCGCTTCGGCGATGGTGAAATTGCGCTCTTCCACCTCCATCTGCGCCTCCTTGGCACAGCGCAGAACCGCCGCGCGGGTGATCCCGTGCAGGATGTCATTGCTGAGCGCGCGGGTGATGATCTTGCCGTTCTTGACGATATAGGCGTTGTTCGACGTGCCCTCGGTCACATGACCATCCTCGACGAGCCAGGCATCATCCGCACCGGCCTTCTTGGCCATCATCTTGCCCATCGACGGATAGAGAAGCTGCACGGTCTTGATGTCGCGACGGCCCCAGCGGACGTCCTCTATCGAGATGATTTTCATACCTTTTTTCGCCGCCGGATTGTCGGCGAGGCCGGGCTTGTTCTGGGTGAAGAGCACCAAGGTCGGCTCGGTCGTCTCGGGGTCGGGAAAGACGAAATCGCGGTCGCCGGGCGACCCGCGGGTGATCTGCAGATAGATCAGACCGTCTTCGATCTCATTGACCCGGACCAGCTCGCGGTGGATCTCCAGCAGGTCGTCAAACGCCGCCGGTTTCTTCATGTCGAGCTCGTTGAGCGACCGCTCGAGCCGCTTGGCGTGACCTTCGAAATCAATGAGCTTGCCGCCCAGCACGCTGGTCACCTCATAGACCCCATCGGCCATCAGGAACCCACGGTCAAAGATCGACACTTTGGCTTCGGTTTCGGGCAGGTACTCGCCGTTCAGATATACGGTGCGCGTCATAGGTTTATCCCCACAGTTCCGGCGCGGGGGGATGCACCCCGGCCTCGTCAAAAATTAGCGGTGTCTTGCGGTCTTCGGCCAGAAGCAGCGGCCCGTCAAGGTCCGTGACCATAATCCCCTGCGCCACCAGCACCGCCGGCGCCATCGCCAGGCTCGATCCGACCATACAGCCGACCATGACCTTGTAACCCTCTGCCAGCGCCGCCTTTTTCAGCTCGAGCGCCTCGGTGAGCCCGCCGGTCTTGTCGAGCTTGATATTGATCACATCATATTTGCCCTTGAGCCCCGGCAGGCTCGTGCGGTCATGACAGCTCTCATCGGCACAGACCGGCACCGGCCGCTCCATGCCGCGCAGCGCCTCGTCATCCTTGGCCGGCAGCGGCTGTTCCACCAGCGCCACGCCAAGCCGCACCAGATGCGGCGCGAGATCGGCATAGACCTCCGCCGACCAGCCCTCATTGGCATCGACGATGATCGTCGACTTCGGCGCCCCGGCCCGCACGGCTTCGAGCCGGGGCATATCGTCGGGCGTGCCGAGCTTGATCTTGAGAAGCGGCCGATAGGCGTGTTTCGCCGCCTGTTCGCGCATCTTTTCCGGCGTGTCGAGCGACAGCGTATAGGCGGTGATCTCCGGCCCCGGCTGCGGCAGCCCCGCGAGCTCCCAGGCCCGCTTGCCCGCTCGTTTCGCCTCAAGATCCCAGAGCGCGCAATCCACCGCGTTGCGCGCCGCACCGGCGGGCAACAGGTCATAGAGCGCGGCACGATCCACCGTGCCGCTCAGCCCGAGGATCTCGGCCTCGACACTGTCGAGCGTCTCGTCATAGCGCGCATAGGGCACGCATTCGCCGATCCCCTCATGCGCCCCGTCGCGCACCCGCACCGTGAGGACATTCGCCTCGGTCCGCGACCCGCGCGAAATGGTAAAAACCTGGGCCAGTTTGAAATCGTCTCGGCTGACGGAAAACTCCACGGTGATATTCCTTTTTTCGGTCAATTCTCGGCCGCACCCAAGGGCGGGCCGCGTCAAGGCCGCCCCACCGGGGCGGCCTCTTTAGGCTTGGTTTACGCGTTGCGCATCAAATCACAGAGCGGCCAGCGCATCCACCAGCTTGTCCGACCCGAAACGATAGGGATCGGTGGCGGGCAGGCCCATCTCTTTTTCGACCTCGGCCAGATAGGCTTTGGCATCGGCTTCGCTCATATGCTGCGTGTTCACCGAGACGCCGACAACCTGACAGGCCGGGTTCGACACTTGCGCCAGCGGCAGCGCCGTGTCGCGCAGCTGTTGCAGGCTCGGCTGGGTGTACTCGGGCAGGCCGCGCATATGCTCGCGGGTCGGCTCGTGGCACAGGATGAGCGCATCGGGCTGACCGCCATGGATGAGTGCCAGCGTCACACCGGAATAGGAGACGTGGAACAGGCTGCCCTGACCTTCGATCAGGTCCCAGTGATCCTCGTCATTGTCCGGGGTCAGATATTCGATCGACCCGGCCATGAAATCGGCGATCACGGCGTCGAGCGGCACGCCATGGCCGGTGATCAGGATGCCGGTTTGGCCGGTGGCGCGGAACGTGGCCTTCATGCCGCGCTCTTGCATCGCCGCTTCCATCGCCATCGCGGTGTACATCTTGCCGACCGAGCAATCGGTGCCCACGGCGAGACAGCGCTTGCCGGTGCGTTTCTTGCCGTTGGCGATGGGATAGCCCACCGTCGGCACGCGCACGTCATGCAGGGTGCAGCCATGGGTCTGTGCCGCCGCCACAAGGTCGCCTTCGTCGCGCAGCAGGTTGTGCAGGCCCGACGCGATGTCATAGCCCATCTCGAGCGCCTGGATGAGAACCTCTTTCCACGCCGCCGAGATCACGCCGCCGCGGTTGGCGACGCCGATGACCAGCGTCTTGGCACCGGCTTCCTTGGCTTCGGCCAGGGTCATATCGGTGAGTTTGAGGTCGGCACCACAGCCCGGCAGACGGATCTGGCCAATGGCATGCTCGGGGCGCCAGTCACGGATGCCGATGGCCACTTTGGCGGCCAGCATGTCGGGCGCGTCGCCCAGGAAAAGAAGATACGGTGTTTCGATCATGGTACATCCCCAGTCAGAATCAAAAGTCGTGGAAGCTTCCTACATTCCGCCTGATATATCCTGTTGAAATTCAGGTATCCCACGGTATGCGTCGAATGTTCTTCGCAAAACCGTCACCTTGGCGCAATTTTGTCCCGCGATCACTCTTGTCGATTCCGCCCGGCTGCTCCCGCCTCGGATGCGGCCTCCGCCTCGGCTTCGGCAGCCACCGTCTCGGCCTGCAGAACCCCCGCCTGCCCAAGGCCCATCGCCCCGAAATGCACCACTTCGCCGGTCTCTGCCGGCGCTTCGCTGCGCACCCGGCGTGCCACCGCGATAAAGATCACCGCGAGGCTCACCACGATCACCATCCCCTGCAGCCCGCGCCCACCGCCAAAGGCGATGAGGTTCGGCCCGAGCAGCATCCCGAACACCTGTCCGAACTGCTGCAAGAACGCCATCGTGCCGCTCGCCGGGACCACTTGACCGGGGGTGAGGTGATCATTGGCATGGGCCGCGAGGATCGAATAGATCGGCAAGGTCGCCCCGCCGATGATGGCAAAGCCCCAGACCGTGCGCGCCGGGGCCGTGTCCACCGCCATCCAGACCGCCGCACAGGTGGCGACGACGCAAAGCCCGATCACCACATAGCGCCGGTCGGTATTGTCGGAAATCCAGCCAATCGGATATTGCACCAGCCCGCCCGCGATCATCGCCGCGACAAGCGCCCCCGAGGCCGCCGCCGCCGAAAACCCCTGATAGAGCGCATAGAGCGGCAGCGCGATGAACCACGACGCCACCGCCGCGCTCATCAGGATAATGCCAAGCACCGCCATCGGCGACACGGTATAGAGCCTGCGCACCGTCATCCGGTCCGGCGCGGAATAGTCCGGCGCCCGGTTGCCAGACAGAAGCAGCGGCACCACCGCCACCGACATCAGCACCGAGGTCAGCCCGAACAGCAGGTTGCCCGACGGATCGGGCACCGCCACCAGCGCCGTGCCAAGCGCCGGGCCAATGGTCTGAATGATGAAATAGACCGACAGCACCTGCGCCCTGATCCGGTTCTCCGATTTCGCGTTGAGCCAGCTTTCGGTGACCACATAAAGCCCCGGAAAGCAGATGCCCGCCATGAACCGCATCGCGCTCCAGCTATAGGGATCAAAGGTCAGGATATGCACGATCGCCGCCACCGACACCATCGAGGCCAGCGCCGAAAACACGCGGATATGCCCGACCTTCTCGATCAGAAGCGGCACGGTGATCGTCCCGATCAGCGCCCCCAGCGGATAGCAGGCCTGCATGATCGAAATGGTCAGCGACGAAAACCCAAGCTCCGCCCCCCGGATCGACAGGAGCGTCACCAAGAGCCCATTGGCCACCATCAGCCCGAGCATCCCGAGGAACAGCGCCCAATTGTCGATCAATGCACGTTTCATTCTTTACCCTTCCGTTGTCTCGGCACCGGAGCCTTGGCTTGGCCCGACCGGCCGGAACCCTCCCGGCCTCGCAGGTCGCGCGCGGGGCTGTCGCACCTGTTTGCGACATCCGCGTCGTAACCGGTCAATGCTGCGAGTGCAAAATAACCTTGCGGGTGTGCGCGCAATTTAATACCGATTGGCGGGAGAAAATTGAAATTTCCTGATCCACCGGAGGTCCGCCCATGAGTTTCCGTCTGCAACCCCCCGCCCCCGCGCGTCCCAACCGCTGTCAGCTCTTCGGCCCCGCGTCGAACAAGAAACTGTTCGAAAAAATGGCCGCGAGCGACGCCGACGTGATCAACATCGATCTCGAGGATTCCGTGGCGCCCACCGACAAGGACGCCGCCCGCGCCAACGCCATCGAGGCGATCAACGGTCTCAACTGGGGCAACAAGACGCTGAGCGTGCGGATCAACGGGCTCGACACCGGCTGGTGGTATCGTGACGTGGTCGACCTGCTGGAACAATGCGGCGACCGTCTCGATCAGATCATGATCCCCAAGGTCGGCTGCGCTGCCGACATCTATGCGGTCGACGCGCTGGTCACCTCCATCGAACGCGCCCGTGGCAAGGACAAGCGGATCTCCTTCGAAGTCATCATCGAGAGCGCCGCAGGCATCGCCCATGTCGAAGAGATCGCCGCCGCCTCGCCCCGTCTCGAAGCGATGAGCCTCGGCGCCGCTGATTTCGCCGCCTCCATGGGCATGGCCACCACCGGCATCGGCGGCACGCAGGAAAACTACTATATGATCCGCGAAGGTCAGAGCTACTGGCCCGACCCGTGGCATTGGGCCACCGCCGCCATCGTCGCCGCCTGCCGCACCCATGGCGTGCTGCCGGTGGACGGGCCGTTTGGCGATTTCTCCGATGACGAAGGCTTCCGTGCCCAGGCCCGCCGCGCCGCGACGCTGGGCATGGTCGGCAAATGGGCCATCCACCCGAAACAGATCGCGCTCGCCAACGAGGTCTTCACCCCCTCGGACGAGGCCGTGGCCGAGGCCCGCGAAATCCTCGCCGCGATGGAAGAGGCCAAGGCCAAAGGCGAAGGTGCCACCGTCTACAAGGGCCGTCTCGTCGACATCGCCTCGATCAAACAGGCCGAGGTCATCGTCAAGCAATCCGAGATGATCGCCGGCAGCTAAGCTCGCGGCCAAGCCATTGGGGACGGGCGGTTCAATCGACCACGCGCAGTGTCAGGTTGATCCGCCCGCCGCCTTGCAACAGGGTCGATGTGCCGGGCTTGATCCGGTCCACCCCATGATAGGCGAGCCGCGCCGCGCCGCCCATCACCACCACATCCCCGGACCGCAGCCAGACCGAGCGCGTCGGATCGCTCCGCTCTTGGCCGCCCATCCGAAACAGCGCCTCATCGCCGAGCGACACCGACAGCACCGGCCAGCTGAAATCCGCCTCGTCGCGATCCTGATGCAGCCCCATCCGCGCCTTGTCGGTGTAATGGTTGATGAGACAGCAATCGGGCAGCCGGGTGTCACTCACCAGATCGCGCCAGATGGAGAGCACGCTGTCGGGGATCGCGGGCCAGGGGCTGCCCGACGGGTGCGCCTCGATATAGCGATAGCCGCGCCGGTCGGTGAACCAGCCATAGCGCCCCGCCGAGGTCATCCTGACCGACATCGGCTTGCCGAACCGGGTGACCGGCGCAAAGAGCGGCGCTTGCGCCACCACCTCGCGCAGATCATCGCGCAGCGCCTCCTGCGCCGCCCGGTCGAGATAGCCGGTGTAGAAGGCAAATCCGCCGTGGCGCGTGGTCGGGGCAGGGGAGGCCATCACCTTGTCCTTGGGATTGGAGAGCTTAGAATTCCACGCCCTGCTGCGCCTTGACCCCATCGCGGAACGGATGCTTGATCAGCGTCATCTCGGTCACCAGATCCGCCGCCTCGATAAGCTCGGGCTTGGCATTGCGGCCAGTGAGACAGACATGGGTCATCGCCGGTTTCTGGCTCAGCAGGAAATCGACCACCTCGTCAATATCGAGGTAATCATAGCGCAGCGCGATGTTGATCTCGTCCAGCAGGACGAACTGGATCTCCGGGTCGAGGATCTGTTCCTTGGCAATCTCCCAGCCCCGCTGCGCGGCGGCAATATCGCGCTCGCGGTCCTGCGTTTCCCAGGTGAACCCCTCGCCCGAGACGAAAAACCGGCACTCATCCGCGAATCTCTCGCGCAGAAACGCCCGTTCCCCGACGTCGCGCCCGCCCTTGATGAACTGCACCACCGCGCAGGGCATGCCATGGGCGATACAGCGCATGATCATGCCAAAGCCGGACGAGGATTTGCCCTTGCCCGGCCCGGTATGCACCATGATGAGACCCTTCTCTTCGGTCTTGGTCGCCATCATCTTGTCGCGCGCGGCCTTGATCTTGCGCATTTTCTCGGTGTGGCGGGCATTGGCCTCGTCGGTCATGACATCTCTCCGGGTTGCGGCGTTTGGACAGGCTTTGCATCACCGGCGGGCGGCGTCAATGCGATGCCGTCTTGACCCGTGGCACAGGCGCAAAATCTCGCAAATTAAAGACAGAGGGGGCATCAGCCCTGTTGCAGCGCACAAATCCCCTCCCTATATACGCCGAGACGCGTGAGCCACGCGAGACGGGGCCATGCCGAAAGATCGGTGCCCGGATGCCATAACGGGTCCAGGCCTCGAACAATCGCCTTGAAGAAAGAAGGGATCGAAAACATGTCGAAAGTGATCGGGATTGACCTCGGTACAACCAATTCCTGCGTTGCCATCATGGACGGCAGCCAGGCGCGCGTGATCGAGAACTCGGAAGGTGCCCGCACCACGCCGTCGATCGTCGCATTTACAGATAGCGAGCGGCTCGTTGGTCAACCGGCCAAACGCCAGGCTGTCACCAACCCGGAAAACACCGTCTTTGGCGTCAAACGTCTGATCGGCCGCCGTGCCGACGACGCGGATCTGGCCAAGGACAAGAAGAACATGCCGTTCAACGTCATCGACGGCGGCAACGGCGACGCCTGGGTCGAGGCCCGCGGTGAGAAATACTCGCCGAGCCAGATCAGTGCGTTCATCCTGGGCAAGATGAAAGAGACAGCCGAAAGCTATCTCGGCGAGGAAGTGACCCAAGCGGTCATTACCGTTCCCGCCTATTTCAACGACGCCCAGCGTCAGGCCACCAAAGACGCCGGCAAGATCGCCGGTCTCGAAGTGCTGCGCATCATCAACGAGCCGACCGCGGCCGCGCTGGCCTATGGTCTCGACAAGGACGAAACCCACACGATCGCGGTCTATGACCTCGGCGGCGGGACCTTCGACGTGACCATTCTCGAGATCGACGAAGGCCTCTTCGAAGTCAAATCCACCAATGGCGACACGTTCCTTGGCGGTGAAGACTTTGACATGCGCATCGTCAACTACCTCGCCGACGAGTTCAAAAAAGAGCACGGCGTCGACCTGACCAAAGACAAGATGGCCCTGCAGCGTCTCAAGGAAGCGGCAGAAAAGGCCAAGATCGAGCTCTCGAGCTCGAGCCAGACCGAAATCAACCAGCCCTTCATCTCGATGGGGTCGGACGGTCAGCCGCTGCACATGGTCATGAAACTGACCCGTGCCAAGCTCGAAAGCCTCGTGGGCGACCTGATCAAAGCCTCGCTCAAGCCCTGCCAGGCCGCGCTCAAGGATGCCGGTCTCTCGGCCAGCGACATTGACGAGGTCGTGCTCGTCGGTGGTCAGACCCGGATGCCCAAGGTCATCGAGGAAGTCACCAAATTCTTCGGCAAAGAGCCCCACAAGGGCGTCAACCCCGACGAAGTGGTGGCCATGGGCGCCGCCATCCAGGCCGGTGTTCTGCAAGGCGACGTCAAGGATGTTGTGCTGCTCGACGTGACCCCGCTGTCGCTCGGCATCGAAACGCTGGGCGGTGTCTTCACCCGTCTGATCGACCGCAACACCACGATCCCCACCAACAAGAGCCAGATCTTCTCCACCGCCGAGGACAACCAATCGGCCGTGACGATCCGGGTCTTCCAGGGCGAACGTGAAATGGCGGCCGACAACAAGATGCTCGGTCAGTTCAACCTCGAGGACATCCCGCCCGCACCGCGCGGCATGCCGCAGATCGAGGTGACCTTCGACATCGACGCCAACGGCATCGTCTCGGTTCAGGCCAAGGACAAAGGCACTGGCAAAGAGCACAAGATCACGATCCAGGCCTCCGGCGGTCTCTCCGACGAAGACATCGAAAAGATGGTCAAGGACGCCGAGGACAATGCCGAGGCCGACAAGGCCCGTCGCGAACTGGTCGAGGCCCGCAACCAGGCCGAAAGCCTCATCAACTCGACCGAGAAATCGGTGGAAGAGCATGGCGACAAGGTCGACCCGACCACCGTCGAGGCGATCGAACTGGCCATCGCGGCCCTGCGCGACGATCTCGACAAGGACGACGCTGCCGCCGACAAGATCAAGAGCGGCATCCAGAACGTCACCGAAGCGGCCATGAAACTTGGCGAAGCCATCTACAAGGCAAGCCAGGAAGAGGCCGGTTCGGAACCCTCCGCCGCCGATGAAGCCGGCGCCGGTGGCGATGACGACATCGTGGATGCCGATTTCGAAGATCTCGGCGAAGACAAGCGCTCCTGAGGCGTGACGATGAGAACTGTCGCGGGGCCGGTCGTGCTGATCGGCCCCCGTCCGTTCCCAAGAAAGGAATGCGCGCATGGCCAAACGTGATTATTACGAGGTATTGGGCGTAGCTCGCGGGGCCTCCGCGGACGAGATCAAGAAAGCCTACCGTCGCAAGGCGAAAGAGCTGCATCCCGACCGCAACAAGGACAATCCCGAGGCGGAAACCCAATTCAAGGAAGCCGGCGAAGCCTATGACGTCCTGAAGGACGCCGACAAAAAGGCCGCCTATGACCGCTTCGGTCATGCCGCCTTCGAAGGTGGCATGGGCGGCGGCCCGCGCCCCGGTGGCGGCGGCCATGGTCAGGGCGATTTCGCCAGCGCCTTCTCCGATGTGTTCGACGACCTCTTTGGCGATTTCATGGGCGGGCGCGGCGCGCCGGGCGGCGGGCGGCAACGGGCCTCGCGCGGCTCGGACCTGCGCTATAATCTGCGGGTCACGCTCGAAGAGGCCTTCTCGGGCCTGCAAAAGAACATCACCGTGCCGACCTCGGTGCAATGCGGCTCCTGCAACGGCTCCGGTGCCGAAGGCGGCGGCGAGCCGACCACATGCCCGACCTGTTCCGGCATGGGCAAGGTCCGAGCGCAACAGGGCTTCTTCACCGTCGAACGCACCTGTCCGACCTGCTCGGGCATGGGCCAGACGATCAAGAACCCCTGCAAGAACTGCGGCGGCGCAGGCCGGGTCGAAAAGGACCGCGCGCTCAATGTGAACATCCCCGCCGGTGTCGAAACCGGCACCCGCATTCGCCTCTCGGGCGAGGGCGAGGCGGGGCTGCGCGGCGGCCCCTCGGGCGATCTCTACATCTTCATCGAGGTCTCCAAGCACAAGCTGTTCGAACGCGACGACATGCATCTCTTCTGTCATGTGCCGGTCTCGATGTCGGTGGCGGCGCTCGGCGGCGACATCGAAGTGCCGACCATCGACGGCGGCCGCTCGCGGGTGAAAATCCCGGCAGGGAGCCAATCCGGTCGCCAGATGCGCCTGCGCGGCAAAGGCATGCCAGCGCTGCGCAGCAACACCCGCGGCGACATGTTCATCGAACTGGCGGTCGAAACCCCGGTCAACCTGACCGCCCGGCAAAAGGAACTGCTCAAGGAGTTCGACAGCCTCTCCGAGGACAACAACCCCGAAAGCAAGAGCTTCTTTTCCTCGGTGAAAACCTTCTGGGACAGCATGAAGAGCTGACCCCGCCCAAGGCGCCCCTCCGGGGGCGCTTTTTTTTGTCGGGCCACAGGCGCTCTTTTTGCGCCACCCGCGCAAAAGGGCCGTGGACCGGCTCGCGCTTAACCGATATTCCAATGCAACAGATTGGGGTGAGTGTCTGCCACAACGCGCGGGCACTCTTTCTTATCGACCCTTTGGTCGATAAGGTCTTTTAACAATATCACGAGCCAAATCGTGGGGCGAGGGAACGGGACATGGCGCATATTATTGTCGTCGGGAACGAAAAGGGCGGGGCAGGCAAATCGACAGTGTCGATGCATGTCGCCACCGCCTTGGCACGGATGGGCCATAAGGTAAGCGCGCTGGATCTCGATCTGCGCCAGAAAACCTTTGGCCGCTACGCCGCCAACCGCGCGGGCTTTCTCGCCAGCGCCGAAAAATCCCTGCCCTCCGCCTCCTATCACGAGCTTCCCGAGGTCGATCAGGCGAGCCTTCAGCCCGGCGAAAACGTCTATGACCGCCGCCTCTCCGAAGCGGTGGCCGATCTCGAACCCGACAGCGATTTCATCGTCATCGACTGCCCCGGCTCACACACCCGGCTGAGCCAGGTCGCCCATAGCCTCGCCGACACGCTGATCACGCCGCTGAACGACAGTTTCGTCGATTTCGACCTGCTCGCCCATGTCGATGCCGAGGCCGACAAAATCGTCGGCCCCTCGGTCTATTCCGAAATGGTCTGGAACGCCCGCCAGCTCCGCGCGCAGGCCGGGCTCAAGCCGATCGACTGGATCGTGCTGCGCAACCGGATGGGCGCCCAGCAGATGGTCAACAAGGAAAAGATGGGCCGCGCCCTCGACGCGCTCGCCAAGCGCATCGGCTTTCGCGTCGCGCCGGGCTTCCACGAACGGGTGATCTTCCGCGAGCTGTTCCCGCGCGGCCTCACCCTCCTTGATCTCAAGGACATCGGGGTGAAACAGCTCAACATCTCCAACGTCGCCGCCCGTCAGGAATTGCGCGACCTGATCAAATCGCTGAACCTGCCCGGCGTCGAGGTGAATTTCTAATCTTCGAAGGCTCTGCTTAGGCCCCGATCTCCGGGGGCATCGCCCTGCCGCGCCGCCGCGACAGGGCGACCATATTCGACACCACCAGCGCCCCGATCACCACCGCCCCGCCAACAATGGCCCAGCGGCCCGGATCTTCGCCCACCACCGCCCAGACCAAGAGCGGCGCCAGCACGCTTTCCAACAGGATCAGCAAAGCCACCTCCGCCGAGGTGATATAGCGCGGCCCCAGCGTCAGCAGACAGGTGGCAATCGCGATAAACGCCCCATGGCCGAGGAAGAGCAGCCATTGCCCCTCCAGCGCCGGCCACGGGTCTACCACCAGCAACAGCGCCAGCGCCGCCCCGATATAGCAGATCGGCACCGCCGGGATCATCGACACATGGCGCAGCTGCCGCACCGCCGTCAGCGCCCCGGAATAGGCCAGCGCCACATAGAGCGCCCAGAGATCGCCCTTCCACGACGCAATCTCATTCTCGGCCGAGCCATAGGCGATGATCCCGAGCCCCGCGATCACCACGATCATCGTGTAAACCATCCGGCTGCTGATCCGCTCGCCGAGAAACACCCGCCCGAAAATGGCCGAGAAAATCGGCATCGAGGCAAAGATAAAGACGACATTGGCCACGCTGGTCTGCGTCACGGCGAGAACGAACCCCGGCGCGGTCGACCCCATCAACAGCATATAGATGAGCCCCGGCCGCCCGGTGCTGAGCGACGCCCGCACCGCCCCCGCGCCCTGAAAAGCCAGCACGCCCAAGAGCACGATCACCCCGGCCCCCAGCCCCCGCCAAAAGGCCACGACCATGGGATCGGCCTCGATCAGCCGGACAAAGAGCGAATCCGGCACCACGAACAAGACCCCCAGCGTGGTCAGCAGCAATCCTTTGGCATGATCATTCATGTCCAAGTCGTCGCCAAAACGATGCGCTTTGTAAAGCCTGCTATCCCGCCGCCTGCCACTCTCGGATCGCCTCCACCGGCGACAAGAGCATGATCACGTTGAGCGCCAGACCATCGCGGATGATCCACATGGTCAGCAGCTCAAACCCGATCACCACCGCCAGGCTCGCCCAGACCGGCAACCGCCGCGCGAGCCAGAACCCCACGAACATCGCCACGATATCCGACGCCGAATTGAGCACGCTATCACCATAGTAATCGAGCGATATGGTCGCCTCGCGATAGCGTTCGATCACCGCGTTGGTGTTCTCGGAAATCTCCCAGGCGCATTCCACCAGCGTCGCAATCACCAGCCGCCAGCCGAGCGGCACCCGCCGCGCCACAAGCCAGAGCGCCGCGTAGAAAATGAACCCGTGCAACAGATGGCTCGGGCTGTACCAGTCAAAGACCTGCTGCGATCCCTCGCTCGTCCCCCCCGTGCCCCAAAGATCGACCCAGCCGCAGTCACACCACGGCGCGCGCCCCATCAAGAGCAATATGACAAGCGTCCCAAGCGTGAGGGCCGCGGTGATCCAATAGGGCAAAGATACAGACCGTAACATGCCCGCAGTTAACCGAAAGCCTGCGCCGGGGTCCATCCGGTTCGGACCGGACCCCGCGCCTGGGTGGCTTATTTGCCATCCACCTCTGGTGTGGCCTTCGGACCGCCCTCAAGATCGGTGATCAGCGCCTTCATCTCGGCGATCTCCTTGCGCTGCGCCTTGATGATGTCCTCGGCCAGGCTCTTCACCCGCGGATCGCTGAGATTGGCGCGCTCGCTGGTCAGGATGGCAATCGAATGGTGCGGGATCATCGCCCGCATCCACGATTTGTCCTCCACCGTCGCCTGACTGCGCAAGAGCGTCAGCCCCACGGCAAAGACCACCACGCTGCCGGCAACGATCACCATATTGAGCGTCTTGTTGTCATACATCGACAGCATGAACCCCAGCATGATCACCGCCATCACCGCCCCCATATAGAGCGCCATATAGAGCCGGGTTTCGCTGAAAAACACGTGATCGAGCGCATAGCTGTTAAGATACATCAGCCCATACATCACCACCGTCGAGGTGACGATCATGGCAAGAAAACGGGTATAGCTCATCGCGGATCTCCTCTTGTTGTCTTGCCCTCCCAACAAGTTTCCAGCGCGGGAGGGTTCCCAAAAAATCGGCACCAATCCGCCCAAATCCACGCAAAAATGCCGCCGCACCCTCTGGCGCGGCGGCACAAAACCCCGTGGGGCAAAACTCACATCATTCGAAATCGAGACGCTCGACGACCTTCTCGGCATAGGCCGCAACCATCGCCTGATAGAAATCTTCCTGCGACGGCGGGATCAGATACCAGCCCTCGGGCAGTTCCATGCCCTCACCGGTCTTCGCCACAACGGTCAGCGGGAAGGATTGTAGCACTTCCGGGTCTGCCTTGCCTTCCGTGGTATTGCCCGAGTCGAGCCCCGAATGCACCGCGATGATGCCTTCGAGATGGTTGAACTCGCCGCTGTCGGGCAGCACCGTGTCGCCATCAATGGCCACTTTGGTAAGCTGCACCTCAAGGCGCGGCGCGGTGGCGTCATCAAAGTTGAGCTTGTCGGCAATCGCCTTGCCCAGATCATCGTCCAGCGTCGGCCAGAAATCGAGAGCATTGCTGTTCTCATAGGCGCTGAGATCGGCCTCGACCTCGACGGCCGAAACGGTGGGTATATCCGCCATCGCGGCAAAGCCGGCGAATGACATCGACAGGGCGAGTGCAGTGGTCTGCATGAATTTCATAACGTAGGTCCTTTCCTCAAAGTTGACCTTGGCGCGGCTCTGCGCCGTCCATGCTGCTGCAACGTGTGATGCTGAACTTGGTTCCCTCGCCCCGCCCGCGCTCAGCCATAGGCCCCCGCCGAATAGGTGAGCTCATAGCTGTGCGAATAGAGCTCAAAGACGATGCCAAACGGGTCTTCGACATAGACCATGCGATAGGGTTTCTCGCCGGGGAAATATTCGCGCACGGGCATCCGCTGCTTGCCCCCCGCCGCCACGATCCGCGCCAAGAGCCCCTCGAGATCGGGGTCCTGGATGGCAAAGTGAAACAGCCCCACCCGTTTGTGGGCGAGATTGTCCTCGGGCGTATAAGCCTCTGGAAACTCGAACAATTCAAACCCGATCCGATCCGCCGTGGCGAGATGGGCGATGCGGAACTTGCCCCAGCCGGGGCCAAAGACGTCATTGCACATCACCCCGATATCGCTGTCATCCTCGGCAATCTCGGTGGGCTCCATGATCACATAGAACCCCATCACATCGCGGTAAAAGGCCACCGCCCGGTCGAGATCGGGCACGGACAAACCGATATGGGAAAAACTTCTCGGGCTGGTCTGGGGGGATTGGGATGTGTCGGTCATAACGCTCTCCTATGGGCTGCTTGCCCCCGATATGCGCCCGCCCTGTCATTTCGTCTAATTATCATTTAGACTGGAAATGATAACAAAACGGATTGGCACATGATCAACGCGCTCTGGCTCAACAGTTTCGTCACCCTCTGCGAGACCGGTCATTTCACCCGCGCCGCCGCCCGGCTCAACATGACCCAGCCGGGGCTGAGCCAGCATATCCAGAAACTCGAGGCCCAGCTCGGCAAACCGCTCCTCTCCCGCGACGGCAAGAGCTTTATCCCGACCCCGGCGGGCGAGGCGCTGCTCGCCCTTGGCCGCCGCCGCCGCGCCGAGGAACAGGCACTCCTCCAGAGCCTCGAGGCCGACGATCCCGGTGCAGGCCCCCTGCGCATCGCCTGTTCCGGCTCTCTGGCGCTCTTGCTCTACCCGCGTCTCGTGGCGCTCATGCAGGCCGCGCCGCGCCTCACCCTCCATCTCGAGGCGGCACCCCAGCCGCGCATTCTCGACGGGCTGGTGGCGGGCGATTTCGATCTCGGCATCACCGAGGCCGCGCCCGATCACCCCCGGCTCACCGGCACGGAATGCGGCGAGGATGCGCTCTGCCTGCTCCTGCCCAAGGATCACGCGACGCCGCGCCGCTTTGCCGATCTCGCGAGGCTCGGCTTTGTCTCGCACCCCGACGGCCCGGCCTATGCCGACGCGCTCTTGGGCCGCAACTTCCCCGAGGAGTATCCCGGCGCGGACCGCCTCCGCCGCGCCTGTTCGATCAACCAGATCGGTCAGATCCCTCTCGCCGTGGCCGAGGGCCTCGGCTACACGATCCTGCCCCGCAGCGGGCTCGCGGGCTTTGCTGGCCGCGACCGGCTGCACCTCGCGGACCTGCCAAAACCGCACCGGCACGCGCTTTGGCTGCTCCACCGCAAACACCGCGTCCTGCCCGCCCGCGCCACCCGCGTGGCACGGCTCATCACCGAAACGCTGCAGAGCTGAGCGCCGCTAGACCACCAGAACCGGCGCGCCAAACCGCGCCTCATCCGGCACAATGCCGAGCCCCGGACCGGCGGGCAGGGCGATATGCCCCCCGACGATCTCGATCCCTGCCGCGTCATCATAATGCCCGTCGATATAAGGCGCGGCGATCCACACCCCTTCGAGAAGGCTAGGCTCGACCGTCGCCCCCAGATGGGTGCAGGCCGCCGCCAGAATATCACCGCCCCAGGCATCGTCACAGCTATGCGGCAGGCGCCGCGCCGCACAGATGTCGCGCGCGGTGGCCATCCGCTGCAACCCGCCAAGCCGGGTGAGCTTGAACCCGAATCCATCGACCATCCCGGTCCCCGCCGCGCCGATCACCGTGCTCACATCAAAAGAGGTCTCATCCATATAGAGCGGATGCCGCAGCATCCCCCGCAGCGCCCGCATCTCATCATTGCTGGCGCAGGGCTGTTCCATCACCAGCGGAATATCGGCACAGGCCTGGCTGACCCCGATGGCATCCCGCGTGGTCCAGCCGCGATTGGCATCAATCGCCAGCCGCATGCCGCTGCCCTTGATCGCCTCCCAGACCTTGCGAATGGAAGCCACATCGACCTCTGGCGCACGCCCCCCCACCTTGAGCTGCACCCTTGGATAGCCCTCGGCACGTCTCTCCGCCGCGATCCGCCCGGCCTCTTCCGGCGTCTCGATCCCGATCGCGTAATAGGACGGCACAAGCTCGGTCACCGCCCCGCCGAGCAGCTCCGCCACCCGCAGCCCGAGCGATTTGCCCAGCGCGTCATAGACGGCCATATCCACCGCCGCCTTGGCATAGCCATGCCCCAAGAGCGCGCCATCCATCGCCCGATGCGCGGCCAGCGGCAGAACCTCTGTCCCGATCAAGGCCTGCGCCATCGCCCCAAGCGCCGCCCGCGCCCCCTCGGCATGGGCCTCGGCATAATTGGGCCCGAGCGGGCAGGTCTCGCCCCAGCCGACGATGCCGGTGTCTGTCACCAGCTTGACCAGCGTCGTGTCGAGCGCGCTGATCTCGCCATAGGACATGGTATAGGGGCCGTCTTTGACCGGCAGGTCATGTTGAAAGAGGGAAAGCTCGGCGATCTTCATGCGCATGTCCTTGGCAGGTCTCACCCCCAATTTGACCAGAACGCCCCCCGTCTCTCGCCCGTTTGCGACAGGTCTGCCCTTGGGCCTCTGAGGGCCAAAACCCGCACCGTCGCTTTGCCGCCGCGATACCGACGTGTTACCGACATTGCGTTTCGCCCCCATCCGGGGCTAGACCAAACGCGACATGGGAAAAGGGATGACCCGCATGCTGATCTTTGCAGGGCTTGGAAATCCGGGCGCGAAATACGCCGGCAACCGCCATAACATCGGCTTCATGGCCCTCGACCGCATTGCCGAGGATCACGGCTTCGGCCCGTGGAAATCCCGCTTTCAGGGTCAGGCGAGCGAGGGCCGTCTCGGCTCGGAAAAGCTGCTCCTGCTCAAGCCCGAAACCTTCATGAACCTCTCCGGTCAGTCGGTCGGCGAAGCCATGCGCTTCTACAAGCTCACCCCGGCGGATGTCATTGTTTTCCATGATGAATTGGACCTCGCCCCCGGCAAGATCCGGGTCAAGCAGGGCGGCGGCCACGCCGGTCACAACGGGCTGCGCTCGATCCATCAGCACATCGGCCCCGACTATGCCCGCGTCCGTCTCGGCATCGGCCATCCGGGCCGCAAGGAGCTTGTCGCGCAATATGTGCTGCATGATTTCGCCCGCGCCGACCAGGACTGGCTCGACGATCTGATGCGCGGCATCTCCGACGGGGCTAAGTCACTGGCCGCAGGCGATAATTCCAAGTTTCTCAACGCCGTCGCCCTGCGCGTGGCGCCCCCCCGCTCGTCGAAATCCACCCCCAAACCACCCCCCGGCACCCCGACGCCTCAGGCCGAGGAATCCCCCGCCGAAGACAGCCGCACCCCGATGCAAAAACTCATGGACAAGTTCCGCTAAGCCTTGCGGCAGCGCCGCCATCGCCTAGACTGCCCCAAGGAGGCGCGCGCCATGATCGAGAAAGACCCACCCGTCAACGTACTCGGGTCCCCCCTGACCGCCTGTTCCACGGGCGATCCCGTCACCGGCTTTTTCCGCGACGGCCATTGCAACACCTGCACCCAGGATCAGGGCAGCCACACGGTCTGCGCCCTGATGACGGCCGAGTTTCTGGCCTATTCCAAATATGTCGGCAATGACCTGAGCACGCCGCGCCCGGAATACGGTTTCGCCGGTCTCAAACCGGGCGATCAATGGTGCCTCTGCGCTGCCCGCTTCCTGCAGGCCCATGACGAAGGCTGCGCCCCGCAGGTCCGTCTTTCGGCCACCCATGCGCGCGCACTCGACATCGTGCCGCTGCATGTTTTGAAAGAACATTCAGATACTTAAGACCCGCCAAACAGCCCGGTCAGCGCCCGTTTCACCAGCCCCGTCACCGATGGCCGCTTGAGCCGTGTGAAGGGCAGGGGGCGGCACACTTCCATCGCCGCCACGCCCACGCGCGCCGTCAGCGCCCCGTTCACCACGCCCTCGCCAAACCGCCGCGAGAGCTTGGACAACACGCCGCCGCCCGCCACCGAACTGATGAGATCATCGCCAATCGCCACCGCCCCGGTGGCCACCAGATGGGTCATCACCGCCCGGGTCAGACGCCAACTGCCGAGCGTCCCGGCCCGCCCGCCATAGACCTCGGCAATCCGCCGGATCATCCGGATATTGGCGGTGAGCGCCGCCACCACATCGGCCAGCGCCAGCGGCACAATCGCCGTCACCGTCGCCACCTGCCGCGCCGCCGCCTCGATCTCGGCCCGCGCCGCCGCATCAAGCGGCGCCATGAGCTCGGCCTCGGCCAGCCCGAGCAAATCCGCCGCATCGAACTGATCGCCCTGCCGCTCGCTGAGCCGCGCCCGAGACCAGCGCAGATCCTCCCGCGCCGCATAGAGCGTATCGAGCCGCGCCACCACCTGCCGCGCCGCGCCAAGGTCCTGATCGACCAGCGCCGTCTCGGCCATATGGTGCAACCGGTCCATCCGCCGGAGCCGCGCAAACCCCGCCAGCTCGCGCAGCGCAATCGCCAGCAAAACAACGAGAAACGCCAGCAATAGCGCCGTGACCGCCATCCCCAAAAGCGGCATCCGATCGAGCAGCGAGGTGACGAAATCCCACGCCGCCACCGACAGGATCACCCCCAGCAACGTGCCCAAAAGCCCCCAGAACCAGCGGCCAAGCCGCGACGGCTTGCGTGCGGCCAGGGTCGCCACGGTCTGCATCGCCCGCCCCTCGGGCAGCGGCGCCTCGGGGTCGGGCACGGCGGGGGCCTCATCGGGGCGCGCCCCCGGTCCCGCCTCATCGCCCAGCTCAAAGAGGATCGGGCCTTTGCGGGGCTTGCCCTCCGGTGTCGGTCTCTCACTCACAGTCGATCCCCCAGCAGGAATTGCGCCGCCCGGTCGAGCCGGATATGCGGCGGCCCTTCACCGGGCTTGAGATGCAGCGGCGCCGGCGCGAATTTCATGATCTCGTAATCGGCATCGAGCCAATGCTCGGCCCCCGATTGCGCCGCGCTCAACAGGCGCTGCGGGCTCTCGGGCAGCTCTCCGGGGTAAAACGCCGCCTGCTTGCCGGTGCCAAGCAGCGTCCCACGCACACAATCGAGCGTCTCACCGCCATGCTCGCGGCGTTCCTCCACCGTGGCGCGCAATGCGGCAATCGCCATCCCGGCGGTCTCGACCCCGGCGAAATCCGCCCGCGACCGCGCCTTGCGGGTCAGCTCTTCGATGATCGCGGTGAGCCGCCCGTGCTGGCTGTGATGCAGATGGTCCGCCTTGGTGGCGGCAAAGAGGATTTTCTCGACCCGCCGCCCCATCAGGAGCCGCGACAAAAAGGAATTCGCCCCGGGCCGAAACGCCTGCAGCACCTCGGTCATCGTGGTCTGAAGATCGGCCATCGCACGCGGCCCGGCATGGATCGCCTCGAGCGCATCGACCAGCACGATTTGCCGGTCGATCCGCGAAAAATGATCCCGGAAAAACGGCGTGACGATGCCGCGCTTATAGGCGAGGTAGCGCCGCTCCATCTCGCGCCAGAGGCCGCGCCGCGCGGGCCGCTCTTCGGGCGGCAGCGGCGCAAAGGTGAGCGCGGGCGACCCGGCCATGTCACCGGGCAGCAAGAACCGCCCCGGGCTGAGCCCCGACAGGCCAAGCGCGCGCCCCGCATGCAGCGTCTCGGTATAGCTTTCGGCCAGCGCCTTGATCTGCGGCTCGTCCCAGGACGCATTGGCCTCCGCCGCGCGGGCCTGGGCCAGGTATCCCGCCCCATCCTCGCGCGTGGCAAGCGCCGACAGCACGCTCTCGGACCATTCGCCATAGCTCTTGTCGAGCAGCGCCAGATCAAGCAGCCATTCGCCGGGATAATCCACGATGTCGAGATGCACGGTGCGCGGCCCGGTCAGCCCCGCCAAGAGACCCGAAGGCCGCACCCGCAGCGACAGCCGCAGCTCGGAGATCGCTCGCGTGCCGCTCGGCCAAGTCGGCTCTGGCCCGGTGAGCGCGGCAAGATGGCTCTCATAATCAAAGCGCGGCACGGTGTCGTCGGGCTGTGGCTGCAGGAAGGCCGCCGAAATCCGCCCCTCCGAGGCCGCCAACAGCCCCGGCATCCGCCCCCGGTCAAGAAGATTGGCCACCAGCGAGGTGATGAACACGGTCTTGCCCGCCCGGCTGAGCCCGGTGACGCCGAGCCGGATCACCGGCTCGAAAAACGTCTCGGACAGCGTGTCGCCGACATTCTCGACCCCGCGCGTCACTGTGTCTGCCAGCGTGGATATGACCAAACCGCCTGCCCCTTTGTGCATGTTCTGCGGGGTGTACCCCCCTGTCCCGTCAAGATAGTGCGCCCGCCCCCGCTGATCTAGGGGGTGGATCGGGGGCAATTCCCCCGTGAAACGCTTGGCGCACCGGCAAAATTGGGCTAAGCGCCGCCCATGCCCAGATATGCGTTGAAAGTTGAATATCACGGCGCGCCCTTTGCCGGTTGGCAGCGCCAGAAGGATCAGCCCTCGGTTCAGGGGGCGATCGAGGCCGCGCTGTCGGCGCTCGAACCGGGCGCGCATACCATTGCCGCCGCCGGACGCACCGACGCGGGCGTCCATGCGCTCGGTCAGGTCGCCCATTGCGATCTGCGCCGTGACTGGGACCCGTTCCGCCTCTCCGAGGCGCTGAACTACCATCTCAAGCCCGCGCCGGTGGCGATCACCGCCTGTGCGCCGGTGGCCGAGGATTGGCACGCGCGCTTCTCGGCGCTGGAGCGGCGCTACCTGTTTCGGCTGCTGACACGTCGCGCCCCGGCGACCCATGACGCGGGTCTCGTGTGGCAAATTCCGCACCGACTGGATACCGACGCAATGCAGACGGCCTGCCGACATCTCGTTGGGCGGCATGATTTCACCACCTTCCGCTCGTCGATCTGTCAGGCGGCAAGCCCGGTCAAGACGCTGGACGAGCTGACAATCACCGAGCATGAGGGCGTATCTGGCTGGGAAGTAAGGTTTTTTCTCCGCGCCCGCTCCTTCCTGCACAATCAGGTGCGCAGCTTTGTCGGGACGCTCGAACGCGTCGGCGCCGGCCGCTGGTCACCCGACGACGTCAAAGCCGCCCTCGACGCCCGCAACCGCGCCGCCTGCGGCCCCGTCTCGCCCCCCCACGGGCTCTATCTGGCGGGGGTGGAATACCCCGAAGATCCCTTCGCGGATCAAGACTAACCCCTTGAAATGAAAGGGGGCCGTTGAACCGGCCCCTCAGTCACACCTGCCATGGAACTTGGCGGGTTATCTCCAGCTGCTCTACTCGCTTGCCTGCAGTGTCGCCGGAAGGATCAGCCGCTGCCCGACATGTAACCTGTCGGGGGCCGCGAGCCTTTCCTTATTGGCGTGGAAAATGTCGTGCTGGGCCTCGGTGACGCCATAGAACCGATATGCAATCGATGCCAATGTGTCGCCCGCGGCCACGATGTAAGTGTCCTGTCCGAACTCGTTGATCCCGGCCTCGACCCAAAGCGTTTCAAACTCGCCGCTCTGTGCCGGATCCCGCGCGCCCCGCTGGGACGCCTCTCTAATCAACTGATCTATATATATTTCTTTCCGATCACGGGCGGCGGTCTTGGCCGCGTCCAGCGCAGCGTAGCCGGTGCCGTATTCCGTATTCTCGCGCCGGGTCTCGGCCGAGAAATGATCGAGTAGCCCAAACCCCACCGCATCCGGATCGACCGCCGATTGATCGAGCACCGGGGCCTCGGCCCGGGTTCGGGCCGGGCGCGCTGCAAACTCATCCGTGGTCAGTCGTGTGACCGAAATGGCCGAGTCAAGCTGTTCGGGTTGCCGTGGATCGGGCGTCTGGGGGCGCATAAAAACAAGGAGAAGACCAGCCGAAAGCCCAAGCGCAAGAAGCACGGGGCGCTTCACGTCCAGGCCTCCGGCAGGGCGGACGCACGGGAAAATCGCACCGCCCGCCAGCTGCTGCCAGCGGCGAGGAGTGGGCTTTGCCTGTGTCGAGATGAGACCCTGGTCACGGCCCCGATGTCCCCCAATGTCCTTGTGCCACGACCCAAATCTGCGGGAGGCACTGTGACTGCTGAACAACATATAGGCGAATCACCGCGAATCGGTCAATAGAAACCGATTCGCGCGTTTCGGATTAAGCGTTCTCGCGCAGGACGTGCCCCGCGAGATAGAGCGAGCCGCAAATGAGGATGCGCGCCTCGGGTGCCTTGTCCGCAATCTGCGCCAACGCGTCCTGCACCGATGCCGCCACCGTCGCGCCAAGCGCCACCGATTGCGCCGCCACTGCCGTGGCCTCAGCCGAGAGCGTGTTGGCCTCGCCGGGGATGGACACGGCATAGAGATGCTCGGACACCTGCCCCAGAGGGCGCAGATAACCGGTCACATCCTTGGTGTTGAGCATCCCGCAAATGAGATAGGTGGGCCGCTCCGGCAGCCGCGACAGGTGCCGCCCGAGCGCCTCGCCCGCCGCCGCATTATGCCCACCGTCGAGCCAGAGCTCGGCCTCGGGCACCAAAGCGGGCAGGGGGCCTTCGCTCAGCCGCTGCATCCGCGCGGGCCATTGCGCCTGGCTGACCGCCGCCTCCTGTGCCGCAGCATCGAAGCCAAGATGGCGCAGCGCCGCCAGCGCCGCCCCGGCATTGTCGAGCTGATGCGCGCCCGGAAGGTTCGGAAGCGGCAGATCGGCCAGCCCGTTATCATCTTGGAACACAAGGCGCTCGCGCTCTTCGCTCACATGCCAGTGCTGGCCTTGGGCAAGCAGCGGCGCGCCGTTGCGGGCGGCCACCTGTTCGATCACGGCCAGCGCTTCTTCGGGCTGCGGCCCGACGACACAGGGCACGCCCCGCTTGATGATCCCGGCCTTTTCCCCGGCGATCTTGGCCAGAGTATTGCCGAGAAACTGCTCATGGTCGATCGACACCGGGGTGATCACGGTCAGGGCAGGCTTGGCGATCACATTGGTCGCGTCGAGCCGCCCGCCAAGCCCCACCTCGAGCAGGGTGAAATCCGCCGGGGTCCGTGCCATGGCGAGGATCGCGGCGCAGGTTGTGATCTCGAAATAGGTGATGCTCTCACCACCATTGGCGGCATAGCATTCATCGAGCACTGCGGTCAGATCCGCCTCGGAAATGAGGTGTCCCGCGAGCCGGATACGTTCGTGAAACCGCGCCAGATGCGGCGAGGTATAGGCATGAACACGCTTGCCCGCCGCCTCGAGCCCGGCCCGGATCATCGCCTGGGTCGAGCCCTTGCCATTGGTGCCGGCGATATGGATCACCGGCGGCAGATCGTCCTGCGGATTGCCCAGCGCCTCAAGAAGCCGCCAGACACGGTCGAGCGTCAGATCGATGATCTTGGGGTGCAGGGACATCATCCGTTCGAGGATGACATCGGATGTGGCCGCGCTCATTTCTTCTTGGGCTCGGCGGGCTTGGCCGCCTCTTCCTTGGCGGGTTTGTCCTTGGCCGTGGTGGGCTTGGCAGCCGCCTCGTCCGGGGAGGGCGCGGGCAGATCCCCCGCCACCGCAGGCGGTTGGCCAAGCAGCATCCGGGTGATGGTGATCAGCTCGTCGCGCAGCTCGGTGCGCGGTGTCACCCGGTCAAGCATGCCGTGATCGAGCAGATATTCGGCCCGCTGGAAGCCTTCGGGCAGCTCTTCGCGGATCGTCTGTGCAATCACACGCGGCCCGGCAAAGCAGATGAGCGCATTAGGCTCGGCAATCTGCACATCGCCCAGCATCGCATAAGAGGCGGTGACCCCACCGGTCGTCGGATGGGTCAGAACGACGATATAGGGCAGGCCCGCCTCTTTGAGCATCTGAACCGCGACCGTGGTGCGCGGCATCTGCATCAGGCTCAGGATGCCCTCTTGCATGCGCGCGCCACCGGCTGCGGAAAACAGGATAAGCGGGCGTTTGAGTTTCACCGCTTCTTGGGCGGCGGCAATGATCGCATTGCCCACATACATGCCCATCGACCCAGCCATGAAGGTAAAATCCTGGGCTGCGGCAACAATCGGGGTGCGCCCGATTTCACCCGCCGCCACGAGAATCGCTTCTTTCTCGCCAGTGGATTTCTGCGCCGCTTTCATCCGGTCGGGATAGCGTTTCTGGTCGCGGAACTGCAGCGGGTCGACCGTCGGGCTCGGCACGGCGATCTCGGCAAAGACGCCACCGTCGAACAGACCCTCAAAGCGCTCGCGCGGGGTGATGTTCATATGGTGGCCGCAGCTCGTGCAAACCTGAAGATTGTCCTTCAGTTCACGGTGGAACAGCATGGTCCCGCAGCTGTCGCATTTGGACCAGAGGTTCTCCGGCATCTCACGGCGCGAGAAAATCGAATTGATGCGCGGCCGCACATAGTTCGTGATCCAGTTCATGAAAGCTCGGTCCCTGACGTTTTCATTGCCCCGCACATAAGACCCGTGGAGGCGAATTGCAATTCTTGCTGTGACGTAGCGTTCATCTGCGCAAAGCCAGCCGCGCAACCAGCCACAAACAGAATGTAATGAGGATTTCTTGCGGAACCCAGTCCCAGATGAGTGTTGGATCGTCCAGAGGCCGCGCCACGACAAAGAGCGCCGCCCCATCGAGATAGTCAGCCTGCGAGACGATGCCGATGGCATAGAGATTGTTGATCAGATGCATGGCGATGGCCGGGCCCAATGTCCCGGCCCGCGCGGTCAGATCCGCCGCGGCCAACCCGAAAAGCGCCGACCATGCGGTGATCAGCCAGGCGTTCGGCCCCATGAGGTCCGGTTGATGGTGGAGAAAACCGAAACAGATCGAGGGCAGGATCAGCCAGACCACCGCAGGCGCCCCGCGGGCCGCAAGTTGGCTCTGGAAATAGCCCCGAAACACAAGCTCTTCTGCGGAGACCTGCACAAAAAGCCCGATCAAGAGCGGCGTGAGCAGCACAAGCCAGCTGCCGAGGGGGATGTTGGGCTGAAGGGGATAGTCCGGGTCACTCGGCACAAGGGACACGAGGGCAAAGAGCAGGGCAGAGTAGAAAAAGACCCGCCCGCCCTGCCGCAGCGCGACCGGCAGCGAACCGATCAGACCCAACAGGCTGCTGCGCCGGTGAAACAGCCAAAGCACGGCCATCAGCGCGAAGATATAGCCCAGAAAGGTGAACAGAAGCAGGATCAGCGTCAAAGGCGACCGGCCCTCGGCGAGCTCGTTCACGCCGCGTGGCAACAGCCCCAACCGCGAGAGCCCATCGGCCATTCCCACCGCAAGCGAGGTGTTGAGGACAAGGCCGAGCACAACAAAGACCAACAGGCCGATACAGAACCGCGCCCACCCTCCCGACGCGCGCGCGGGATGAAGCAGGCGATCATACGCAACATATTTCATGACCATGACAGTACGACCGTCGCCCCAAGGCCGCAATCTCTGAAAGCCATGCGCGAAACGCTGATTTGACTTTGATCTCCGCCGCATCCCCGGCTATTGCTGCGCCCAAGCGGTCCCGTAGCTCAACTGGATAGAGCAGCTGACTTCTAATCAGCAGGTTGAGGGTTCGAGTCCTTCCGGGATCGCCAAGCAAACCACTCAGAGGCAATGCGCGGGAACTGCAATGTCCTGCAATTTGTCGCCAGCCCCTATGTCAGGGCTCGCCAATGAAATACTGGCTCTCTGACGCGATAAAGCAGGTTTCGCGTGTCAGGCGGGGAAAGCCCTTGCCCGGAGATTTGAGGTGCTGGGGCGTGATCCCCTCTGCGCAGGGCGGGATCTGAGCGGGGCGGTAGCCCAGATCGGCCATACACTGGTTCTTGGCGGCTCGTCGCAGGCCCGCATTCGCATCGTAGGAATAGGTGTTGCCGCCATAGATCACGGGCGGGGTGATGCTGCATCGCGTTTGCCCGCCGACCTGACGGCAATAGCTGCGTCCAGGGACGGCATAGGTCGGGGTGGTGCGGATCTGGGTGTTTTGCGGCACCCGTTGCGTGGCCTCGATCGTGCAGTTGAGATCGTCGCGCTTGATCGTCTCAGGCGTCGCACCCGCCTTGTAGGCCGCAAAGCCAAGCGGCTTGCCGGCCTGATAGAGCTGACCGGGGCTTTGATCAACGGTACAGCCAATGAGCGTCAGCACCGCGCCGCAACACCAAGCTATCGCCTTGAGCCGCATCTCCACCACTCCTCACCAAGGGACCGTTCACAGCATAGGGAATTAGAGAGCGATCACCGACTGATTACAAGGGCGTGCGGATATCAAGGGTGAAACCGGCCAGAGATTGCCCCGGCGCGGGGATCGTGCCAGACAGGCGCAGGACCCTGCCTCAGATATGCCCAAGAGATCACCGCCATGACACGTGACACAGCCACACTCACCCCGCCTGCCGAACCGCTCACCGGGGCGGTGACTTTGCCGGGGTCGAAGTCAGTTACCAACCGGGCGCTTCTGGTGGCGGCGCTGGCGCAGGGCACGAGCACGCTCACCGGGCTTTTGCGCAGCGACGACACGCGCCACATGATGACCGCGCTGCGGCAAATGGGGGTGGAGATCGAGGAGCTGAGCGAAACCTCGTTGCGGATCACCGGGCAGGGCGGTTTGCGCCAGCCCGACGCGCCGCTCTTCCTCGGAAATGCGGGCACGGCGGTGCGGTTTCTCACCGCGGCGGTGGCGCTTGTCGACGGGCCGGTGACGATCACCGGCGACGAACATATGCAGAATCGCCCGATTGCGCCCCTGATCGACACGCTGGTGAGCCTCGGGGTGGCGGCCAAGGCACCCACCGGCTGCCCCCCGGTCGAGATCATGGGCACGGGCGCGTTTCGCACCGGCGATGTCACGGTCAGCGGCGCGCTGTCGAGCCAATATATCTCGGCCATCATGATCCTTGCGGCCATGGCCAAGGACGAGACCCGCATTCATATCGAGGGCGGCAAGATCGGCGCTGTGGGCTATTTGCAAATCACCGCCGCCGTGATGCGCGCCTTTGGCGCCGAGGTGAGCTTTCCGGCCGAGAACCGGATTGTCATCCAGCCGGGCGGCTATCGCGCGGCCGATTACGCTATTGAGCCGGACGCCAGCGCGGCGACCTATCTTTGGGCGGCTGAGGTGCTGACCGGGGGCGAGATCGACACCGGGGCCGAGCCCGCGTCGATGAACCAGCCAGATGCAGCGGCCCACGCCCTGATCGCGGCCTTTCCCGATATGCCGGCTGAGATAGAGGGGTCCCAAATGCAGGACGCGATCCCGACACTGGCGGTTCTGGCCGCGTTCAACACGCGCCCGGTGCGGTTCACCGGGATTGCCAATCTGCGCGTGAAGGAATGCGACCGGGTCGAGGCGCTGCGCGATGGGCTAACCCGCATTCGCGCCGATTTGGCGACGGTAGAGGGGGACGATCTGATCGTTCATGCCGACCCCGCCCTTTCGGGGCAGACGCAGCCCGCGCGGATCGACAGCTATGCAGACCACCGCATTGCCATGTGCTTTGCCCTGGCCGGGCTGCGCATCCATGGCATTACCATCGAAGACCCGGATTGCGTGTCCAAGACCTTTCCGAACTATTGGGCGGTGCTGGAAAGCCTCGGGGTCGAGATCGCCTTTACCTGACGCGCGCCGTCACGGACGGCGCAGCGTATCGCCATAGCTGATCGTCGGTTCCAGAACGATGCGCTCGGGCTCGGTCCGGTCCGGGTTTTCGACGCGCCGCGCGATGATCTCGGCGGCCTTGATGCCGATTTCTTTGCGGCAGGCGTCCATGGTCGCCAATTCACGCGGAAGCCCCTTGAGCAGGCTCACCCCGTTGAACCCGGCAAGCCCCATCCGCCCCGGAATGTCGACGCCCTGCTCGAGCAGGTAGAGAAGCCCGCCCGCGCCGATCAGATCGTTGGAATAATAGAGGAAGTCCAGTTCCGGCTCGCGTGCGAGCATGGCCTGGGTCATCTCGCGCCCCTTGGCGAGGGCGGAGCCGCCGGAATAAAATTCGCGATCCATGATCTCGACGCCTTTCTTGGCGAGCGCCTCGGTAAAGCCCTCGAACCGCTTTCTGGCCCGATGGTCGCGCGGCATCTTGGTGCCGAGAAAGCCGATATTCTGATAGCCGCCCTTGAGGATCGCCTCGGCCATCTTCTGCCCGGCGCGGCGATGCGAAATGCCCACCACCGAATCCACCGGCGTGCCATCCACATCCATGATCTCGACCACCGGGATGCCCGATGCCTTGAGCATGGCCTGCGAGGCCTCGGAATGTTCGAGCCCGGCGATGATCACGCCCGACGGCCGCCAGGAGAGCATCTCGTAGAGAACCTTTTCCTCTTTTTCGCGGCTGTAATCCGTCAGTCCGACGACGGGCTGCAAAGGCGTGTCGTCGAGCGCCTGGCTGATCCCGGTCATCACCTCGGGAAAGACCATGTTCGACATCGACGGGATGATCACCGCGACAAGATTGACCCGCTGGCTGGCCAGTGCGCCGGCAATCTTGTTGGGCACATAGCCAAGCTCCTTGGCCTTCTCCAGCACCCGTTCGCGGGTGGCGGCAGAGACGTCGCCGCGATTGCGCAGCACCCGGCTTACCGTCATCTCGGAGACGCCAGAGGCCTCGGATACATCGCGCAGGGTAAGCGGGCGGTTGTCTGATCGGGCCAAGGCAGTCACCTTTCTGGAAATGCTTGGAAAATGTTATCGCGAACGGTGGCTGTGGATCAAGCGTCACAGAGAGCCGCGATAGTGGTCAATCGCCCGGTGACATTCTCGCCACGCCCGGCTATGGATCGGGACAACGGCCCCGTGGCTCAACTGGATAGAGCAGCCCCCTCCTAAGGGGCAGGTTGCAGGTTCGAATCCTGCCGGGGTCACCATATTCACCCAATTTCACCCAATGCCGATCCTCGCCGCACAGTCTTGGCGCAATCCTTGATCGAGTGCCCCGGCCCAAACGCAAACGCGGCGCCCGAGGGGCGCCGCGTTCTCACTGTCCCAATGAGGGAAGCGCGGGTGGGGCTTATTCTTCGCCGCCTTCTGCCGCGTCTTCAGCCACTTCGGTGGCTTCTGTGCTTTCTTCTGCATCATCCTCT
This sequence comes from Roseovarius nubinhibens ISM, assembly GCF_000152625.1. GTDB lineage: Bacteria > Pseudomonadota > Alphaproteobacteria > Rhodobacterales > Rhodobacteraceae > Roseovarius > Roseovarius nubinhibens. The sequence goes on from NZ_CH724156.1 coordinate 1,774,192, forward strand.
TCGTCTTCCTGCGATTTCAGGCTCGACGGAGCCGAAACGTTGCAGATCACGAAGTCACGTTCGATGGTCGGCTTGGCGCCTTTCGGCAGGTCGATCATCGAGATGGTGATGGTGTCGCCGATGTTCTCGATCTTGGTCAGGTCGACTTCGATCGCGTCGGGGATGTCGCCGGCGGTCACGATAAGTTCGATCTCGTTCCGCACCGTGGTCAGCACACCGCCTTTTTTGATCGCGGGGCACTCTTCTTCGTTGGTGAAGTCCAGCGGAATGAAGAGGTTGATCTTGGTGGTGCGGCGCAGGCGCATCAGGTCGAGGTGCGTCGGCAGGTCTTTGACCACGTCGCGCTGCACGTCGCGGCAGATCACGCGGACGTCTTCTTGGCCTTCAACCTTGAGGTTGAACAGGGTCGACTTGAAGCGACCGGCCTTGAGGCGCTTGAACAGCTCGTTGAACGGGATGTTGATCGGCAGGGGTTCTGCGTCGCCACCGAAAACGATACCCGGAACCATGCCTTCGCGGCGTGCTGCACGAGCGGCGCCCTTGCCCGTCCCCGTGCGTTCCTGGGCGTGAAGATCAGGAATTGATCCAGCCATGTGTATTCTCCATCTACATAGGGCGGGACTCCTCCAAGGCTGTAGTCCCGCGTGAAGCCGTGCCGATAGTCCAATTTACCCCTTTTGAAAAGGGATATTCCGCCTTGCGGGGGCAAATTGATCTGCGATCATCGCGCTTGAGCCGGAATGAGGCGTCGACACGAGCGGTGCGGCGTGCGGCAAGGCCGGGGCGAGGGGAGATGATTCGGATGTTTGATGTGGCGCTCTTGGGGGTAAAGGGCGGGCCTGCGATTGCGCCCGGCTCGAACATGCCGGCCTCGAACCTGTTGCGGATTGGCGAGCGGGTGATACTGGTCGATGCGGGGCTCGGGGTGACGCGCGGCCTCTGCGATCAGGGCGTTCATCCGCGCGAAGTCGATACGATTCTCATCACCCATCTGCACAGCGACCATTACCTCGAACTGGGGCCGTTTCTGCACACGGCTTGGGTTGGCGGGCTGACCCGGCCGGTGCGAGTGATCGGGCCACGGGGCCTTGGGGCCTATTGGAAGGGGTTCCTCACCTCCATGAGCTTTGACATCGATCTGCGGATCGAAGACGAGGGGCGCTGTGATCTCGCGGGTTTGGCGCAGATCGAAGAGATGTCGGAAGGCAGGCTATTTGACGATGGCGGGCTGTGCATCGACGCGCTGCGCAATCATCACCCTCCGATTATTGAGAGCTATGCCTTGCGGTTCGAAGCGATGGGCAAGCGCGCGGTGCTCTCGGGTGACACGGCCTCTTTTGAGCCGCTGATCGCCTTCGCGCAAGGGGCTGATCTGCTGGTGCATGAGGCATTGCTCGAGGCGGGGGTTGATGCGCTCTGCGCCGGGCTGAACCTGACCGATGGGCGGCTCAAACGGCATTTGATGCAAAGCCATACCACCGCGCAGGAGGCCGGACGCATTGCCAGCCTCGCCGGGGTTGATCATCTGGCGTTGACCCATTTCGTGCCGGGAGCCGACCCGTCCCTGACCCCCGCCCTCTGGGAGGCGGCCGTGCGCGAAACCTGGCAGGGACGGCTTAGCCTGGGGCGGGACGGGATGCGGATCGCGGTCTGAACTTGGTCTCGGGTCAGAGCCACTTGTCCGAGAAATCGCGCGGGATCATCAGGATGTCGCGATCCACGGTCTTGATGTCCCGGTGACCGCAAAAGGCCATCGACACATCGAGCTCTTTGTGGATGACCTCAAGCGCGCGGGTCACACCCGCCTCGCCCATCGCGCCCAGCCCATAGACAAAGGCCCGCCCGATATAGGTGCCCTTGGCCCCCATGGCGACGGCCTTGAGCACGTCCTGACCCGAGCGGATGCCGCTGTCGAGATGAACCTCGATCCGGTCGCCCACCGCATCCATGATCCGGGGCAGGGCGCGAATGGCGCTCAGCGCGCCGTCAAGTTGCCGCCCACCATGGTTCGAGACGATGATCGCATCGGCACCCACGTTCAGCGCCTCGAGCGCGTCGCGCTCGTCGATGATCCCCTTGATGATCAGCGGCCCGTCCCACATCTTGCGGAAGGTGCGAATGCGGTCCCAATCAAGCGAAACGTCAAAGGCCTCGGCGGTCCAGGAACTCAGCGACGAGGGATCGGTGACCCCCTTGGCATGGCCCACGATATTGCCGAAAAAGCGCCGCTTGGTGCCGAGCATCCCGAGCCCCCAATGCACCTTGGTCATCATGTTGGCGACAGTCTTGGGCGTGAGCTTCGGCGGCGCGGAGAGGCCGTTCTTGATGTCCTTGTGGCGTTGCCCCAGCACCTGCAGATCGACGGTGATCATCGCGGCCGAACATTGCGCGGCCTTGGCCCGGTCGAACAGACGCTGCATGAAATCGTCGTCCTTGAGCGTGTAGACCTGAAACCAGAATGACTTCTCCGTATGTTCCGCCACATCCTCGATCGAACAGATCGACATTGTCGAGAGGGTGAAGGGCACACCGAAAGCCTCCGCCGCGCGGGCGGCCTTGATCTCGCCATCGGCGCATTGCATGCCTGTGACCCCCACCGGCGCCAGCGCCACCGGCATAGAGACGTCCTGTCCGATCATCTGGGTCCGGGTCGTGCGGTTGCCCATGTCGACCGCGATCCGCTGCCGCAGCAGAAGCTCAGAGAAATCGGTTGTGTTGGCGCGAAAGGTCTGCTCCGTCCAGCTGCCGCTTTCGGCGTAATCATAAAACATCTTGGGCACGCGCCGGCGATAGATGCGTTTGAGATCGTCAATATTGGTGATCACCGGCATGGTCGGACCCTTCTGGCAAAATCTGGTTAGGTTTTGTTACCGGTTGGGGGCGGGGCGGTCAAACTCAGAAGACGATATTGAGCATGACCATCGACACGACGAGGAACAGCAGCGTCATGATCCCGCCCGAGCGGATGAAGTCGGTGACCTTATAGCCTGCAGGCCCCATGATCAGCGCGTTCACCTGATGGGTCGGGATGATAAAGCTGTTCGATGTCGATATCGCCACGGTGAGCGCAAAGACCGCCGGGTTGGCGCCCGAAGCCACGGCAATCGACACCGCAAGCGGCACCAGCAGAACCGTCGCGCCGACATTCGACATAACCAGTGAAAATGCGGTGGCAAGGATGGCCACGCCCAATTGCAGCGACCAGATGGGCCAGCCGTCGAGCGCCACGAGAATCTGCTGGGCGATCCATTCGGCGGTGCCGGTGTTCTGCACCGCCTGACCCAACGGGATCAAGCTCGCCAAGAGGAAAACCGTGTTCCAACCCACCGCACGATAGGCCTCGTCGATGGACAGGACACGGCTCAGGATCATACCCACCGCGCCGGTGAGCAGGCAGAGCGACAGGCGCACATCGGTGAACAGGATCATCGCCAGCGAAATCAGGAAGAAGGTCAGCGCCCAGCCGACCTTGTGCGGGCGCAGTTCATCTTGGGGGAAATCGGCGGTGACCACGACGAAATCGCGATCCCGTTTGAGCCGCATCAGATTGTCCCAGCGGGTGTGCGCCACGAGCATGTCGCCCGCCTGAAACGGCACGAGCCCGATGGCCGTCGGTTTGTGGTCGCCATATTCCACATGGCTGAGCGTATCTTCGCCGCGGTGGATCCCGAGCAGCGACAGCCCATAGGTCTTGCGCAGCAGGAGGTCTCGAGGGGATTTGCCGATGAGCTTACTATCAGGCGGGATCACCAGCTCGGCGATGCCGGCATTGGTGGGCGCAAACTCCTCTGCAAAGACATCCAATTCGGGCCGGATGGTTAATCCGTAACGTATGGCGAAATCGCGGACCACGGTTTCCTTGCCGATGATGGCGAGACGGCAGGGGGCGGCAATTTCGGCGGTAAGGATCTGCACCATCGAAACCTTGCCGCGATAGAATGTTGAGATGATGTAGAGATTGTTCCTGAGGTTTATATCCGCCAGGATCTCTCCCACCAGGGGGCTGAATTCGGGAACATCGACCTCGAACACCTGCGCCCTGAGCCCATAGACCCGTTCCAGATAATCCGACGTGCCATGCCCGGCCCCGGCGTCCGGTTTCGCACCCGAGCCGGGCAGGACGTAGCGACCGAGAAAGAAGAAATAGGCAATGCCGGTCAGGATCAGCGCCGCGCCGATCGGGGTGACCGAAAAGAGGCCGAAAGGCGCCATCTGCTGATCCGCAGGCAGGCCCTTGTTGGCGGTGTCGATCAGATCGTTGAGCAGGATGAGCGGCGACGAGCCAACCATCGTCATCGTGCCGCCGAGGATCGCGCAAAAGCCCATCGGCATCAAAAGACGCGACAGCGGGATGCCTGTGCGCGCCGAAATACGGCTGACCACCGGCAGGAAAAGCGCCGCCGCGCCTACGTTTTGCAGGAAGGAGGAGATAAAGCCCACCGTGCCCGACACGATGGGCATGACCCGGGTCTCGGAATTGCCGCCGCGCTTGAGGATCTGCGCCGCGACCTTGTTCATGATGCCGGTCTTGTCGAGCCCGGCCCCCACGATCATCACCGCGATGATCGAAATCACCGCGTTTGAGGCAAACCCGTCAAAGAGCCGGTTCACATCGGCCAGATTGCCGAGACCGGGCACGTAACTCAGGATGCCGATGATAACGAGAACAAGGATCGCCGCGAGATCGACGCGAATGATTTCCGTCACGAAGAGAAACACCGTGAACGCAAGCGCCGCCATGACGACGCCCATCTCGAGAGTGAACACAACCGGGTCCATACACACCTCCCACTTTACCTCTCCAGTCTGCGGGCAAAAGCGGCAGCGGTCAAATTTTTCGCAAGTGGGGGCGGCGCTTGGCGGACTGCTCGATTCCTTGAATAGCACTCGATTTCCAAAAATTGACGAGAGTGGAGGGGGATTCGGGCTATACTGATCGCGGGTGGACAAAGGAGCGGGCTGTGCCAGCGGAACTGGATCTGATGCTGCGGGGGGCAGTGATCAGCATTCCCTTGATGAAATTCTATCTTGTCTGGGCAAACCCGGCCACGCGCCGAAAATCCTGGTCATTGGGGGCGCTCGCGCTCAGCCTTGCCGCGCATTTGGCGCTGGCCCCGGCGATCAGCGGCGACTGGCCGGAGCCTGCACGCCAAGCCACCGAGATGGTCACCGCTCTCCTGCCGCTGGTTCTCACATGGTTCGTCCTCGACGTGTTTCTCGACCGGCCCGAGCGCCAAGCAATTGCCGGTCCGGCCTTTGGGCTCGCGGGGATCGTGGCGCTGGCCTGTCTGTTCGATCTGGGGCCGTGGTATGTGCAGGCGCTTCCCATGCTGCTGCTCTATGCCGGGCTGATTGCCGTGTTGATGCACAGCGGGCGCGGCGATCTGGTCGAAGGTCGGCGCGGGTTTCGGGTGATCTTTGCCAGTCTCATCCTCGTCTATGCCATCGGCTGGCGGATGATCGAGATCCTGCACCTGCCGGGGCTGCCGCCGCCTTGGATGGACACGGGCCATGTGGCGTTTCTCTTCGTGATGATGATGGTCTTTGCCGGGCGGGCGCTCGAACCCGGTCATGATCTTTGGGCAGAGGACGCTCCGCGCGACCCGGTGCCTGCCGCCGACGTGGTGGCGGCGGATGCCATGCTGGTCACACGGGTGCGGACCGCCATGGAGGGCGAGCTGTGGCGGCGCGAAGGGCTGACCATTGGCGGCATGGCAGAAGAGCTCGGCGTGCCGGAACATCGCTTGCGCAAGGCGATCAACCGCGATCTGGGGTATCGCAACTTCCCCGCCTTCGTGAACGGCTATCGGATCAATGCAGCCAAGGCGGCGCTGCTGGCGCCTGAAAACCTCGACAAGACGATCCTCGAGATTGCCTATGATTGCGGCTTTGCCTCGCTTGCCCCGTTCAACAAAGCGTTTCGCGCCCTGACCGGTCAGAGCCCTCGGGATTACCGGCGTGATAGGCTCGAGAATGACGCGGCGGTCCTCGCCTGATATAGAGGGCCTGAGTGAACCAGAGTCACGAGTGCGCGAGGGATAAGCCGATGAAGTCCATTGAAGCAGGATGTCTCGACATCCATTACCATGAGATTGGGCCAGAAACCGGCGATCCCGTCATTCTCTTGCACGGGTTTCCCTATGATGTGCGGGCCTATGACGAAGTGGCCGAGACGCTCGCCGATCGCGGCTATCGCTGCTTTGTGCCCTATCTGCGCGGCTATGGTCCGACGCGGTTTCTGTCACCCGACCGGATGCGGTCCGGTCAGCAGGCGGCGATCGGTGCGGATTTGCTGGCCTTCATGGATGCGCTGGGGATCGAGCGGGCCTTGCTTGGCGGTTATGACTGGGGCGGGCGGGCGGCCTGTATCGTCGCCGCTCTCTGGCCCGAGCGGGTGCGCGGATTGGTCAGCTGTGGCCAAGGCTATAACATTCAGGACATCGCCAACGCCTGGCAGCCGGCCCCGGCCGAGGAAGAGGCGCGCTATTGGTATATCTATTATTTCCAGACCCGGCGCGGGCAGGAGGCGTTGATCCGCAACCGCGCAGAGCTTTGCCACCATATCTGGTCGATCTGGTCGCCGAGCTGGGAGTTTGGGGCCAAGACATGGGAGGCGACCGCGCCCTCATTCGACAATCCCGATTTCGTCGATATCGTGCTGCATTCCTATCGGCACCGTTTGGGCGATGTGCCGGGCGATCCGGCCTATGACGAGATCGAGGCGCGCTTGGCAAAACAGCCCAAGATCACCGTGCCCAGTGTCGTGCTGCTCGGTGGCGATGACGGGGTCGATCCGCCGACAGAGGACGACCCCTGCCGCGAAATGTTCACCGGGGCCTATGCGCGGCATATCCTGCAAGGCGTCGGCCACAACCTGCCGCAAGAAGCGCCAGAGGCCTTTGCCGCGGCGATTGAGGCGCTGGCTGATGCGACCTAGCGCGCGGGCGCTCGATTCTCGAAAATCCTGTGCGATTCCGAACAATGCGGCGCAATTTCGAAAGCGACGAGAGGCGGCAGGCGTCGCGCGGCTAAGACCCCCTATCAGATCATTTAGGGGAGAAAAGTTATGTCGCGATTCGCATTTGTTCTTTTGAGCGCAGGTCTGGTGGGTGCCTCACCTGCTCAGGCATTCCTGACAGAGCCAAGCCTGCCGGTCATGTGGCCCGAAGGCTCGTTCATCGGTCCGGCAGATGACGCGGTCACCCGCGACAACACCCTGTCGACGTCGGATCGGGGCACGGTGGCCAAGCCCGTGACCGAAGACCGCGACCGCTAAGGACGGTCCGCCCCCCAAACGGTCCCTACCGTCTTACTGAGCGATCAGCGTCTCGATCATGGCGCGGGCGCTGGGGCTGTCCCATTCGGCATCGCCCAGCATGCGCGCGATCTCGCGCCCATCTCGGTCGACCAGCACGCTCACCGGAAGCCCCGCCACCCCCATGGCGCGGGCCACCACCTGTTTCGGGTCGCGGTGCAGCGGCAGGTTGTCGACACCGATCTCGGCAAAAAACGCCTTCATCGCGGGCGGCGGGTTGCGGCCCGTGGCGATGGTCAGCACTTCGAAATTCTCACCGCCATACTCGGACTGCAGCGTCGCCAGCATCGGCATTTCCTTGCGGCAGGGCGCACACCACGTGGCCCAGAAATTCACCAGCAGATATTTCCCCTGATAGTCGGCGAGCGTCGCCTCGCCGCCCTCTTCCGTGAGGAAGATCGCCTCGGGCACGGGTTTCGCCGCGCTGTGGAAGGTCAGCTTTTTCATCGAGCCGTCGAGCAGGGCTTGCATCTCAGCGGGCTCATGGCCCAACGGCGCGCCATCGACGGAGGCCGCGTCACCCGTGTCGCGCAGGGCGAGGAATGCCACCGCTGCAATTGCACAGAGGCCAAGGGCGATATACAGGAGGGCGGAACGAGACATAGGCGAAAGTCCTCTTGGCGAAAGGTCCGATATTATGACGCAAAAGTCCTCGAACCAGATGTGGGGCGGCCGGTTTGCCGCCGGCCCTGATGCGATCATGGAGGCGATCAACGCCTCCATCGGGTTTGACAGGCGCATGGCGGCCCAGGACATTGCCGGATCGCGCGCCCATGCGGCGATGCTCGCCGCCGCTGGTATCGTCTCAGATAGCGATGCCGAAGCGATGAGGGAAGGGCTGCTCACCGTCTTGTCAGAAATCGAAAGCGGCGAGTTCAATTTCTCGACCGCGCTCGAAGATATCCACATGAATGTCGAGGCGCGGCTCAAAGAGGTGATCGGTGCGCCCGCAGGCCGTTTGCACACGGGCCGGAGCCGCAATGATCAGGTTGCGACCGACTTCAAACTCTGGGTGCGCGATCAACTCGATGCGGTCGACGGCGCGTTGCAGGCGCTGATGCGTGCGCTTGTGTCGCAGGCCGAGGCGGGCGCCGATTGGGTGATGCCGGGCTTTACCCATCTGCAGACCGCCCAGCCGGTGACCTGGGGCCATCACATGATGGCCTATGTCGAGATGTTCGGCCGCGATCTGGGCCGGGTGCGCGACGCGCGGGTGCGGATGAACGAATGCCCCCTGGGCGCGGCGGCGCTGGCGGGCACGTCCTTTCCCATCGACCGCGAGATGACCGCCCGCGATCTGGGCTTTGACCGGCCCTCGGCCAATTCGCTCGATGCGGTGAGCGACCGCGATTTCGCGCTCGAGTTCCTCTCGGCGGCTTCGATCTGCGCCATGCATCTGAGCCGGATGGCCGAAGAGCTGGTGATCTGGTCCTCGGCGCAGTTCCGTTTCGTGACATTGAGCGACCGGTTCTCGACCGGCTCGTCGATCATGCCGCAAAAGAAGAACCCCGACGCGGCAGAGCTTATCCGGGCCAAGATCGGGCGTATCTTCGGGGCCAATGTGGCGCTGATGACGGTGATGAAAGGCCTGCCCTTGGCCTATTCCAAGGACATGCAGGAAGACAAGGAGCAGGTCTTCGACGCGGCCGACAACCTGATGCTGGCACTGGCGGCGATGGAAGGCATGGTCAAGGACATGAGCGCCAACCGCGAGAGCCTCGAAGCGGCGGCGGGCAGCGGGTTTTCCACCGCCACCGATCTGGCGGACTGGCTGGTGCGGGTGCTCGACATGCCGTTTCGCGATGCCCATCACGTCACCGGCGCGCTGGTGGCGATGGCCGAGGGCAAAGGCGTCGATCTGCCGGATCTGAGCCTTGCCGATATGCAATCGGTGCATTCGGACATCACCGGTGATATATTCGACGTGCTCGGGGTCCATAATTCGGTGGCCTCGCGGACAAGCTATGGCGGCACGGCCCCGGTGCGGGTGCGCGAACAGGCCGCCCGCTGGAAGGAGATACTGGGATGAGAGCGCTTGGCCTTCTGGCCCTGCTGACAAGCCTCGCAGCCTGTGGCGCGGATGGTGAACCCGTCCGCCCCGGCATCAACGCCACCATCGGCGTCGGCAGTGGCGGCGTCCATGGCGCCACCGAAGTCACGGCGAGCCGGGGCAACTGGTCCTTCGGTCTCGGCCTCGGGGGGTGATCCTAAAGCGTGGTCAATCCGGTTTGATTATTGCGGATTGTTGCCCAATTTCGAACAAATTCACAGGCTACATTCTACCTAACCCCTAGAATGGCGCAGGAGTGAAAATGTCGGATACTGTACTGGAGGCAACTCTTCTCGAGAAAGCGAAGAAGCCCAAATCCCCCGCGGCTGAACTCATCGTAGAGGTGGCGCGCGAACATAAAGTAAGCCCGTTCCGGCAGATGCGCGAAATGCTGAGCCTGAACTTCGGATCAACCAAGCTCAGTTTCGACGAATACTACAGCAATGGCGTTTACCACCCAGATTTGAACTCTGCGCAGAAGCGTCAATTTGTTGGCGAAAAGGGCAGCTATAAGCTCAACTGCCGCCTCTCGCCGCTGAAAATGACCCTGCGCGCGCGAAGCCTAATCAGCGACAAGGTCCTCTATTCCGCGCTCATTAAATCTTTTGGGTTCTCCACGACGCGCACGCAAGCCGCCCTGTCAAAGCACCGGTCGCATGGGAATATCACCACTTTGCGCAGCGCGCAGGATTTGTCCGCATTTCTGCGACAGGAAGCACGCTATCCGCTCTTTGTGAAACCCACAGTCGGGTCTGGCAGCGTCGGGTCGGCCCTCATCACCTCTTATGATGAAGGCCTCGACGAAATCATCATGGCGAATGGCAGCCAGGCGCCGGTCTCAGATTTTGCCGAGACGGTCGCAAAAGACTATGGCTCCGGCTTTTTGCTGCAGGACGCGGTGGCTCAGCACCCTGACCTGTCCGATGTGATCGGTCAGGCCGTGGGCACGCTTCGCATTGCGACGGTTTTCGCCGAGGATGGCGCACCTCATGTGCTTTATGCCTTGTGGAAAATCCCGTCGCCCGACGCGATGTCGGACAATTACTGGCAAAGCGGCAGCATGATCGCCGAGCTCGATGCGACGACCGGCGAAATCCAGCAATGTCGTCGTGGGGCCGGGCCGTCGCGCGAAGAAGTGCTGACCCATCCGGTCAGTGGGCGTGCCTTTCGGGGGTTGAAGATCCCCCACTGGGACAAGGTGATCGAGATCACAACCCAGGCGCATCAGCTGTACCCCAATTTCGGCGTGTTCGGCTGGGATATTGCCGTGACCGAGGATGGACCTCTGATCATCGAGTGCAATGCCAACCCGCATCATATGCTCTATCAGCTGGCGACCGGACGGGGCATCTACAACGAAGATTTCGCCCCTGTTTTGGATCAGGTGATTGACCGCTCAAAGCGCCTTCTCTCTGAACTGACTGCGGAGCGGAAAGAAGAGAAAAAGAAGCATTGAGCTCGACCTGAGTGACAAAGGGCAGGCCTGATTGCTTCGGCGCGGGCCTGCCGTTTTCCATTGATCCGCCACGGGTTTCGCCGTAATCGCGAGCCTATGGATCATTTTCTCTATCGCGACGGCGAGCTTTACGCCGAAGATGTCCCGGTGGCCGAGATTGCGGCGGCCGTGGGCACGCCTTTCTATGTCTATTCCACTGCGACGCTGGAACGGCATTTCCGTCTGTTCGACGAGGCGCTGGAGGGGATAGACCATCTCGTCTGCTATGCGATGAAGGCGGCGAGCAATCAGGCCATTCTCAAGACTTTGGCGCGGCTCGGGGCCGGGATGGATGTGGTGTCGGGCGGCGAATATGCCCGGGCGATTGCCGCAGGGGTGCCGGGCGACAGGATCGTCTTTTCCGGTGTCGGCAAGACCCGAGACGAGATGCGCGCGGCCCTGACCGGCGGCATCCGCCAGTTCAACGTCGAGAGCGAGCCGGAGATGGCGGCGCTCAACGAGGTGGCGCTCGAGCTTGGGACGCGGGCGCCGATCACCGTGCGGGTCAACCCGGATGTGGATGCCAAGACCCATGCCAAGATTGCCACCGGAAAGAGTGAGAACAAATTCGGCATCCCGATTGCCCGTGCCCGCGACGTCTATGCCCAGGCGGCGGCGATGCCGGGGCTCGAAGTCATTGGGATCGATGTGCATATCGGCAGCCAGCTTACCGATCTCGAGCCCTTCCGCCTTGCCTATCGCAAGGTGGCCGAACTGACCGAGACCCTGCGCGCCGAAGGCCATGATATTCGGCGGCTCGACCTCGGTGGCGGGCTCGGCATTCCCTATGCACGGGGCAATGAGGCACCGCCGCTGCCGGTGGAATATGGCAAGATGATCAAGGAAGAGTTGGGCCATCTCGGCTGTGAGATCGAGATCGAGCCGGGCCGTCTTGTGGCCGGGAACGCGGGGCTGATGGTGAGCCGGGTGATCTATGTGAAATCCGGCGAAGATCGCGAATTCCTCATCCTCGATGGCGCGATGAACGATCTGATCCGCCCTGCCATGTATGACGCACATCACGATATCGTGCCGGTGGTCGAACCTCAGGCCGGCGCTGAACAACGCCCCTATGACGTGGTCGGACCGGTCTGTGAGAGCGGCGATACCTTTGCCAAAGGGCGCAACCTGCCGGTGCTGAACGCCGGGGATCTCGTCGCCTTTCGTAGTGCCGGGGCCTATGGCGCGGTGATGTCGAGCGAGTATAACACCCGGCCTCTCATCCCCGAAGTTCTGGTCCATGGGCATCAATTCGCCGTCATTCGGGCACGTCCGAGCTTTGACGAGATGATAAATCGCGATACCATCCCCGAATGGTTGTGACGCGATGGTCGCGTCACGCCGCGACCGTCGAGGACATATGCCGGATCTGCCCGAGACCGTGACGCGCCGCCTGCGGCTTCCCCTTGCCCTGACATGGGTGGGGATACTGGCCGAGCGCGTGGCGCGGTGTTTCTGGCCCCTGTGGTGCCTCTGCGCGGCTTTGCTGGGCGGTCTGATGCTTGGGCTGCAGGACGCGCTGCCTTTGGAATTTCTTTGGGTCTTGCTGGTGGGATCGGCTCTGGCGGCGTTGGGCTTGGCCGCTTGGGGCGCGTGGCGGTTTCGCTGGCCCCGCCGGGGCGAGGCGCTGGCGCGGATGGATGCGATGCTCCCACAGCGGCCGCTCGCGGCGCTGGCCGATCGGCAGGCGGTGGGGCGGGGCGATGCGGCGTCCGAGGCGCTCTGGGCCCGGCATCAAAGCCGGATGCAAGAGGCTGCGGCGGGGGCACGGTCCGTGCAGCCAGATCTGCGCCTGTCGCGCCGCGATCCCCATGGGCTGCGCTATATCGCGCTGTTGATCCTCGCGGTGGCGATGCTCTTTGGTTCGGCCTGGCGGATCGGCGATGTGCGTGATCTGCGCGGCACGGGTGCGGCGTTGGCGCAGGGACCGGTCTGGGAAGGCTGGATCGAGCCGCCCGCCTATACTGGCCTGCCGAGCCTCTATCTCGCCGATCAGGCCGAGGCTTTTGAGGTGCCCGAGGGCAGCCGGATCACCCTGCGGTTCTATGGCGAGCTTGGCGCGCTGAGCCTTGCCGAAACCGTCTCGGGCCGGACCGAAGACCTTGGCGCGGCGACCGATGCCGAGCAGAGCTTCGCACTGACCCAGAGCGGCGAGCTGCGCATCGACGGGCCGGGCGGCAAGGGCTGGGTCGTGGCCGTGCGCCCTGATCTCGCCCCGCAAATCGCACTGATCCCCGAAGAGGGGCGGACGAGCTTTGACGGCCAAATGCAACAAGTTTTCAAGGCGGTAGACGATTATGGCGTGACCGGTGGTCAGGCGATCATCCGCCTCGATATGGACGCGGTCGAGCGGCGCTATGGTCTCGCGACAGCGCCCGAGGCGCGCGAGCCGATCGAGCTTACCCTGCCGCTGCCCATCGCCGGTGACCGGGCCGAGTTTACCGAAACGCTGGTCGAGAACCTGTCCCAGCACCCTTGGGCGCATCTGCCGGTGACGATGACCCTCGAGGCCGAGGATGCGGCGGGGCAGACAGGTCAGAGCGCGGCATATGAGATGCCGCTGCCGGCGCGGCGGTTCTTTGATCCGGTGGCGGCGGCGGTGATCGAGCTGCGGCGCGATCTGCTCTGGTCGCGGGACAATGGCCGTCGCGTGGCGCAGGTGATCCGGGCCATATCTCACGCGCCGGAGGACAAACTGTTCCGCCCGGCCTCGGCCTATCTGCGGCTGCGGTTCATCCTGCGGCGGCTGGAGACGGCGATGGAAAGCGGCACCTTTACCGCCGAGCGGCGCGACCAGATTGCCGAGGCGATGTGGGAGCTTGCCGTGCTCATTGAGGATGGCGATATCGGCGATGCCTTGGCGCGGATGCAGCAGGCGCAGGAACGGCTCAGCGAGGCGATGCGCAACGGGGCCAACGAGGACGAGATTGCCGAGCTCATGCAGGAGCTGCGCGACGCCACGCAGGACTATCTCCGGCAGAAGATGCAGCAGGCCCAGCGCGACGAGGATCAGGGGCTCGACAGCCCGCAGCAAGACCGCAATGCGATGGAGCTGAGCCAGCAGGATCTGCAGGATATGATGGACAGAATCCAAGAGCTGATGGAGCAGGGCCGCATGGCCGAGGCGCAGCAGGCTTTGCAGGAATTCCAAGAGCTTATGGAAAATCTCCAGATGGCCGAACGCGGTCAGGGCGGGTCCGAGGGACAGGAGGCCATGGAGGGTTTGGCGGACACCTTGAGAGAGCAGCAGGGGCTGTCGGATCAGGCGTTTCGGGACCTTCAGGAACAGTTCAATCCGGGGGCCAATAGCGGCCAATCGGGGCAGAACGAAGGGCGCAGTGGCGGCGAGGGGCGCGGCCAGTCGCATGAGGGTCAGGGCGGCCGCGGCGAGGGCAGCGGTCAGACGCCGGGCAGCCAGCAGGGGCAGGGCGAGGGCCAGCCCTCGGGCCAGAGCGATCTGGCCGAACGGCAAGAGGCGCTGCGCCGTGAGCTGGAGCGTCAGCGCGGCAATCTGCCGGGCGGCGGATCGGCGGCGGATGAGGCCACGCGCGAAGCGCTCGACCGCGCGGGCGACGCCATGGAGGGGGCCGAAAACGCCTTGCGCAACAACGACTTGGCTGGGGCCATAGATCAGCAATCGCAGGCGATGGAGGCGCTGCGCGAAGGCATGCGCAGCCTCGGCGAGGCGATGGCGGAACGGCAGAACCAACAGCCCGGCGGGCAGGGCGAAACCGAGGGCGCGGCGGGGCAGCAACGGGCCGATCCGCTTGGCCGCGAGCCGGGATTTGGCCGCCATACCGGAACCCAGGACAATCTGCTTCAGGGCGAGGATGTCTATCGCCGGGCCCGCGAATTGCTCGATGAAATCCGCCGCAGATCGGGCGAGGGCGACCGTCCCGAGATTGAGCGGAATTATCTAGAAAGACTTCTCGACCGGTTCTGAGGTGCAAATTCGCACATCGGTAGGACGTCGGTATTGCGTCGGCAACACGACAGTGGCCAAATCCCCCGTCCGCCGACCAGCTCAGACGGTAAACCGCTTCGCCAGATGATCGGTGTCGCCCATGCTCGCCAGGCGGAGTTCCCGGACAAGGCGCAGGGTTGGTTTGAGGCAGAAAAAGCCCGAGCCGGCCACGAAGAGCCAGCGCGCGACGCCGTGCCAGTCGTCATACATGAACATCACCGAGCCGATCAGAAAACAGATGGCCGCGAGAAAGGCGATCACCGTATCGGCGATTTCAAAAGCTGCGTAGGTGCGGCGCGAGCGTTCGGATTTCGTCCGGTTGCGATGGGTGAACAGGCTCATCTCGATCCCTCCGTGTCTATGTCCTCATGTGGGTCAATGAGGGGACCGGGGGGTGAGTTCCATTTTCGGGCGCTTTGCGGTGCCTTGAGGGGGGATGGCCTAAAGACGCTCCCACACCGGGTTGCGATAGGTGC
This sequence comes from Roseovarius nubinhibens ISM, assembly GCF_000152625.1. Classification (GTDB taxonomy): domain Bacteria; phylum Pseudomonadota; class Alphaproteobacteria; order Rhodobacterales; family Rhodobacteraceae; genus Roseovarius; species Roseovarius nubinhibens. The sequence goes on from NZ_CH724156.1 coordinate 1,789,492, forward strand.
CGAGGAAGAGATCGGGCACATCGCCCTCGAAGGTGACGGTGGAGGGATAGGGATCGGTCATTGTAGGGGTGTAGGCGCTTCCGTCCATCAGCCAGAATATCATCATCACGACCGCGTCACGCCGCGCCTCGGTCCAGACCGGCATTTCAAATCCGGGCTCGGGGATGAACTGGCAGAAATACTCTTGGCCGAAGTCACGCAGAAATGCCGAAATCGCTTCCAGCCTTTCATCTACCGGTAATTCGGTGAGCAAAATACTAAAGCCGAGATGCGCCGCAACACGGCCGTACAGTCCATTTCCCCCCGTGATACGCAGCCGGAGCAGCCATTCTTCGCCCGGCGGCGCATAGATGAGAAGCTCGCGGTATTCACCTCTCTCTTCATACTGAGAGATGGCATGGGTCGCGCCAAGGCCGGTGGAGAGGTGGATCAGCCCGGTCGCTGGGTGATGTTTGCCAACCTCACATGACCCTCTCCAATAGTCCAACTCCGGCAGTTCCAAAGAACCCCATTCGATCATCGCGGCGGTCCTCCTTTGGTCGGGGGTGCCTCTCGCATGAGGCGCTCCCACGCCGGGTTGCGATAGGTGCCGAGGAAGAGATCGGGCACATCGCCCTTGAAGGTGACGGTGGAGGGGTAGGGATCGGAGAGTTTTGGGGTGTAGGCGCTTCCGTCCATCAGCCAGAAAATCATCATCACCACCGCGTCACGCCGCGCCTCGGTCCAGACCGGCATTTCAAATCCGGGCTCGGGGATGAATTGGCAGAAATACTCTTGGCCGAAGTCACGCAGAAATGCCATTTTTGCATTTACCTGTTCTTTTGGCGTTAATTCGAAGAGCAAACTGCTAAGGCCGAGATGCGCTGCAACACGGCCGTACAGTCCATTTGCCCCCCCGGTAATGCGCAGCCGGAGCAGCCATTCTTCGCCCGGCGGCGCATAGATAAGAAGTTCGCGGTATTCACCTCGCTCCTCATACTGTGAGATGGCATGGGTCGCACCAAGGCCGGTGGAGAGGTGGATCAGCCCGGTTGCTGGGTGATGTTTTCCAACCTCACATGACCCTCTCCAATAGTCCAAATCCGGCAGTTCCAAAGAGCCCCATTCGATCATCGCGGCGGTCCTCCTTTGGTCGGGGGTGCCTCTCGCATGAGGCGCTCCCACACCGGGTTGCGATAGGTGCCGAGGAAGAGATCGGGCACATCGCCCTTGAAGGTGACGGTGGAGGGGTAAGGGTCAGACAGTTTTGGGTTGCGCATGCTTGCCTCCATCAGCCAGAAAATCATCATCACGACCGCGTCACGCCGCGCTTCGGTCCAGACCGGCATTTCAAATCCGGGCTCGGGGATGAATTCTTGGCATCGATATTCCTGACCGAAATCACGCAGAAATGCCAACTCCGCTTGAACTGATTCTTCAGGAGATAAATCGAAAATAAGCGAGCGAATGCCAAGATGCGCTGCTATACGGCCGTGCAGTCCATTTCCACCCGTGACGCGCAGCCGGAGCAGCCATTCTTCGCCGGGCGGCGCATAGATGAGAAGCTCGCGGTTTAGACCTCTCTCCTCATAGCGTAAGGTGGCATGAGTCGCGCGCACGCCGGTGCGGCGGTGGATCAGCCCGGTTGCCGCGTGATGTTTTCCGACTTCCCTCCCGCCTTCCCAATAGTCCAACTCCGGCAGTTCCAAAGAGCCCCATTCGATCATCGCGGCGGTCCTCCTATGGTCGGGCGTGTCGTTTCAGACATCCTTCATCGGGTAATGCTTGGGCATTTTGAGACCCGCGTCGTGGATACGGGCGGCCAGCGTGTCTGAGAGGAAATACCAAGGGGAGTGGAGATATTCCTCACGCCAGAGATGGTGCGAGCCGATGGCCGCGCGCGACATGGCGGCGCCCTTCAGGTCGGCCCTGGATTTGCCTCTGATGCTATACCGAATATGATCCCCGATGCTTTTGTCCTCGGCGTGGCCCGGGTCGCACTCTTCGAGCCGAAAGCAATTCAGATGGCTGTGAACCACCATTCCGAAATAGGGCACCGGGTAGGGCTTATCCTTGGGTTGGATCAGTTCAATGGGCCAGAATTGATGTACCCCCGGCTCTAACTCTTCGATGATCTCTTTCAGCCGTATATCGACAGCGGCAAGCCGGTTTTCGAGAGAGATTAATGAGCAAAGCTCTTTATAGGTTTTTCTCAACCGAAACCGTTTTGGCCGCTCATGATCGGCGAGCCATCCCAGATCCTTTACAAATTTATCGCTGAACTTGGTCCAAGGGACGCCACCCATCCCGGAATTCAATTCATTCTGTTCGTCCTCGGTCAGGACCGAATAGAAATAATTCTCGATGGCTTCATCATATCCAATTGTGTCCGCATCAGGCGAGGCTGCCCCAAATGTGCTCGAACTCAACACTCCCCAGGTCATACACAGCTCACAACTGACACCACACACACGCCCGGAACCGCCCGGCCGCCGGGGCAGTCTAGCGGATTTCGGGCGTGACGAAAGCCGGTTTGGGCTGACAGGCCTTCGGGGCGCGCCGTGGGGGCGTCAGTTGATCTGCGGTGATGGCCGGGGGGTTAGCGCGACAACCCGCCGTGCAGCGTCGGCACGTCGAGCGCGGCAAAGCCGTAGTGGCGCAGCCAGCGCAGATCGCTGTCGAAGAAGGCGCGCAGATCGGGGATGCCGTATTTCAGCATGGCGATCCGGTCGATGCCCATGCCGAAGGCAAAGCCCTGCCATTCCGCCGGATCGACGCCGGCGGATTTGAGCACATGCGGGTGCACCATGCCGGAGCCCAGCACTTCGAGCCAATCGTCGCCTTCGCCCACTTTCACGGTGCCGCCTTCAAAGCTGCACTGGATGTCGACCTCGGCGGAAGGTTCGGTGAAGGGGAAATGCGAGGCGCGGAAGCGGGTTTTGACCTCGGTGCCGAAATAGGCGGTGAAAAATTCCTCGAGCACCCATTTCAGATTGGCCATGGAGATGTCGCGGTCGATGGCGAGGCCTTCGATCTGATGGAACATGGGGGTGTGGGTCTGATCGTAATCGGCGCGGTAGACGCGGCCCGGGCAGATGATCCGCGTGGGCGCGCCAGAGGCCTCCATCGAGCGGATCTGCACCGGCGAGGTATGGGTGCGCAGCACATGCGGCGGGCGGTCGTCGCCCTCGGCGCGGTGCATGTAGAACGTGTCCATCTCGGCGCGGGCCGGGTGATGGCCGGGGATGTTCAGCGCGTCGAAATTATACCAGTCGGTTTCGACCTGCGGGCCTTCGGCCACGGCAAAGCCCATATCGGCAAAGATCGCGGTGACCTCTTCGGTGACCTGGCTCACCGGGTGGATGCTGCCCTGACGGCGGGGCCGGGCGGGCAGGGTCACGTCGAGCCATTCGCTGCGCAGCCGTTCGTCGAGCGCAGCGTCCGAGAGCGCCTGTTTCTTGGCGGCCAGCGCCGAGTTGATCTCGTCCTTGAGCGCGTTGAGCTTGGGACCCGCGACTTGGCGTTCCTCGGGGGACATGCGGCCCAGCTCGCGCATCTGGAGGCTGACCTCGCCCTTCTTGCCCACGGCCTGCACGCGGAGCGTTTCGAGCGCGGCTTCGTCACCGGCCTCGGCAATCAGGGTAAGGTATTTGCTGCGCAGCTCATCCATGGGTCAGGTGCTTTCGATGTCTTCCGTCGCTGACCTGCTAATGCCATGGCGGCGCGATTGCAAGATTGCCCTGTGCGGCAGGGGGCGGCGGGGCCGGGAAAGGCGCAAAGCGTCTCAAATCCGCGACGATCTCCGCAGCTTTGCCATGATTGCGCCGTGGCGCGGGCCGTCCCCGGCGCGAGGCTTTGGCCCGGGGGCGTAATCTTGGTGGAGTGGATGCGATGAAACGGTTGGATGTGATGGCGGCGGTGCTGAGTGCGGGGCTGGGGATCGGTCTGGCGGGCGGGGCCCTGGCCTTTGGCGGATCGGGGGCGAAACAGGTCACCGCGCCGCCGCCCGATTATCTCGGGCAATGGTATATTTCGGGCGGCTGTTCCTATAGCCGGGCGCAGGCGCCGGGCTATCCGGTGCATTGGGTGTTGATCCTCAACCCGCATCATCTGGGTCAGGGGCCCGCGCCCAAATATTGTCCCTATCGGCTCTGATCCTTAGCGGCTCTGATCCCCTAGCGTGCCGGTATAGTCGCGGGTGAAGCGCGCGTAGCCCTCGGAGGTGACGCGCAGATCCTCGGCCATCAGGCGGTTGAGCTCGGGGAGCCGGTGAAAGGGCACATTGGGCAGGGAATGATGTTCGATGTGATAGGGCATGTTCCACGCCAGATACCGCACCGCCCGGTTGGTATAGGTGGTGCGGGTGTTTTCGAGCATATTCGCCACGAAGGCACAGCGCCCATGTTCGGCCAGCAGATAGAGCCGCAGGGCGGGCTGGCCCAGCAGCAGCGGCAGGAGCCAGACCCAAAAGAGCAGCGGCGAGATCAGCAGGCTCGCCCCGGTCAGCGCGTAGAGCGCCAGCATCACCCGCGCCTCGCGTCGGATGCGGGGCCGGGCGCGGGCCGGGATATAGGGGGCGGGATCGCGGTCGCGCGCATTGTGCAGGATCTGCCCCAGCATGCCCCACCAATAGGGCAGGCCGGAGACATGGATCAGATAGGCGCGCCAGGTCTCGGGCTTGGCGCCCGAGAGCAGTTCGGGGTCACGTTCCGGGTCGTTGGTGTGGCGGTGATGGGCGAGGTGGAAATAGCGAAACCAGGTGAAAGGCAAAAGGATCAGCAGCCCTGACAGATGGCCCGCCGCCTCGTTGAGCCAGGGCGTCGCGAAGGGCGTCTTATGCGTGGCCTCATGTTCCAACGTGAAGAGAAAGCACAGTGCGATCCCCTGCACGGGCAAGAGCGCCCACCAGAGCACCCAGCCCTGCGCGATCCAGATCCCCAGCCCAAGGATGAGCCCGCCATGGCCCGCCAGATGCCAGAGCCCGGGCGCGTCCGCCGTGCGGTTGAGCCGGGCCAGCGTCTCGGCCCCGAGCCGGGCGGCGACGCTGCGGTGATCCGGGGCGGGGCTGTGCTGCGATGTCTTGGACATGGGGCCGTCCTCCGTGGTCATGACTGGGTCTGTTTCCCGCGTCTCTGTACACTCTTGTCCAGAGCAAGGTTAACGCCTATGCTAGGCGCGGTTTGCCAAGGAGGAAAGAGATATGAGCCAGCCGCGCAGTGTTCCCTTCGATGCGTTGAGCTTTGTGCCGCGCTTTGCCTATGGCGAGATGGCGCAAGCCGCCGAGGTGGCGGGGAGCGCCGATGACACCGATCTTGGCGCCGGGTTTGTTCGGCTGAGCCGCGCCGATATTCCGTGGCAGATCAAATATGACGAGGTGATCCTCGTCCTTGAGGGCGAGATCGACGTGGTCTGTGATGGCGAGGTGCTGCACGCGGGCCCGCGCGATTGCATCTGGCTGCCCAAGGGGACCGAGCTGCGCTATCGCAGCGACGAGGCGCTGGTGTTCTACGCGATCACGCCCGCGGATTGGGCGGTGCGCGAGGGCCAGTCATGATGATCGCCCGGCTGCCGCGCGACGATCGCAGCAACGGCTGGAGCGCGATTTTGCCCGAGCGGGTGGCGGCCTCGCCGCTGATGGGCGATGTGACGGCGGATTGGGTCGTGGTCGGGGCGGGCTATGCCGGCTTGGCGGCGGCGCGGCGGCTGGCCGAGCTGCGGCCAGAGGCGCATGTGGTGCTTATCGAGGCGGGGGAGGTGGGCGAGAACGCCTCGGGGCGCAATTCCGGCTTTGCCATCGACCTGCCGCATAATGTCGGCTCGTCATTGGATGAGCTGGAGGGATCGCATCGCTTCATGGGGTTGGCGCGATTCGCGATTGCGCAGCTCGACGGGCTGGTCGAGCGCCATGGCATCGCCTGCGACTGGTCGCCCGATGGCAAATATCACACGGCGGTGTCGGAGCGCGGGGTGAAAGAGGTGCTCGAGCCCTTTGCCCGCGAGCTTGAGGCGCTGGGCGAGCCGTTTGAATGGGTGCGCGGCAAGGCGTTGCAGTCGGCGCTAGGCAGTCCGCATTTCACCGCCGCCGTGCACACGCCGGGCGGGCGGTTGATGAATCCCGCCGCGCTCTGCCGGGGGCTGGCGGACAGCCTGCCGGACAACGTGACGCTCTATGAGAATTGCCCGGTGCTGGCGATCACCCCGGGGGCGGTGATCCGTCTCGAGACCAAGGGCGGCAGCATCACCGCGCCGCGGATGATCATGGCGGCGAACGGCTTTGCCGAGCAGTTCGGGTATTATCAGAAGCGGTTCCTGCATCTGGTCGCCCATGCCAGCCTGTCGCGGCCCCTGACGGCGGGCGAGCGGGCGCGCTATGGCGTGGCGCGGCCCTGGGGGCTGACCCCGGCCAATGCCTTTGCGGGCATCACCATGCGCTACACCAACGACCATCGGCTGCTGATCCGGCAGGGGCTCGCCTATTGCCCGTCGCAGCGCTTTGACGAGGCGCGGCGCAAGGCGGTGGCGGCGCAGCACAAGCGGCTTTTCGATGCGCGGTTTCCGGGGCTGGAAGAGGTCGAGATGGCGCATACTTGGTCGGGCTTTGTCTGCCTGTCGCGCAATGCCGCGCCGGGGTTCGGGCAATTGGCCGAGAATGTCTGGGGCGCGGTCTGTCAGAACGCGGTGGGGGTCACCAAGGGCACCTTTGGCGGCACGCTGGCGGCGGAGATGGCGCTGGGCGAGGACAATGCGTTGATCGCCGATATGCAGAGCCTTGGCGCGCCGACGCCCCTGCCGCCGCGCCCGTTTCTCGATCTCGGTGTGCGGACCCGGTTTCAATGGGAGCTCTGGCGCAACCGGCACGAGGCCTGAGACAGGGTGCCTGAGGGCGTTAGCGGCGCAGATCGGCGGCGTCGAGCGCGGCGGTGACCGCCGGGCTATGGGTATAGGCGAGCGCATGGCCCGCCTCGGGGATGATCACGTTGCGCGCGCCCGGGTTGAGCGCGGCGAGCCTTTCGGCACCGGCGACCGGGATCACCTCATCCTCGGCGGCCCAGATGGCGAGCAGGGGCGTGCCGGCCTCGGCGATCTTGCGATGGGCCTCGGTCAGGTCGTGGTCGAGCATGTGATGCAGCGAAGAGGTCACGGCGGGGATGAAGCCGCGATAGCGCAGCTCGTTGAGCTGCAGGGGCACGACATTGGGGATCTGGGAGGTTTCGATGTCACGCTCGGCCTCGACCGAGGCGCGGAAAGAGCGGGCATAGGTCAGATGCATCAGCCAGCGCCCGACCCAGTTGTGATTGGCCACGAGCCGCGCCACAGGGCCGAGATCATGGCCAAGCCCGGCGGGGGCGAGCAGGATCAGGTCGCGCACCAGATCCGGGTGGCGGGCGCTCCAGGCGGTGGCGATGGCGCCGCCCATGGAATAGCCCATCACCGTGGCCGGACCGCGCAGCCCGAGATGATCGAGCAGCTCTGACAAATGCGACAGGAAGAATTCCTCGTCCTGCGCGCCGCCAGGCCGGTCGGAATAGCCGCGCCCGTAATGGTCATAGCTCAGCGTGCGAAAGCCTTGCCCGTTGAGGTGATCGGCGATGGGGGTCCAGACAAAGCTCGGCGTGGTGAGCCCGTGGATGAGGATCACCAGCGGGCCATCCTCGGGACCGGCGAGCCGGTAATGGGTGCGTCCGCGCGGCAGGTCGGCAAATTCTCCGGGGGCGGATTGCCGGGCTTCGGCCCCCATGGCGGGGCGCAGCCGGTCGCGGGCGAAAGGCGCCAGCGCGATGAGCGCCGCGACGGAGGCCAGCCCCCAGATCACGCGGCGGCCTGCCAGGCGTCGAGGATATAGCGCGAGGTCATCAGGTCGAGATGCGCGCCGCCGCCGTTCTTGAAGAGGGTGATGTCATCGTCGCTCTGCCGGGAGAAGGCGTCGAGCGTGTAGTAATCGGCGAGCAGGTGATCGCGGCTGATCGCGCCGGAGGCCAGCGGAATCTTGATCTCGCCGATGTGGTCGACCGTGGTGTCAAAACTGTCGACAAAGACCCGGGCGCGTTGCAGGCCCGCGTTGTCCACTTCGCGCATGTCGGGGCGGTAGGCGCCGATGAGGTCGATATGCTGGCCCGGTTGGAACCATTCGCCGCGCAAAACCGGCTCGGTCGACATGGTGGCGGAGGTGACGATGTCGGCGCCGCGCACGGCAGTTTCCAGATCCTCGGCCACGCGCAGGCCGGGGCAGTCGGCAACCATCGCCTCGGCGTTCTTGGTGGTGCGGTTCCAGACGGTGAACCGCGCCTCGGGGAAGGCCGAGGAATAGGCGGCAAAGAGATTGCGCCCGACGGTGCCGGCGCCGACGATGAGGATTTCGCGGCTGTCGGGACGGGCCAGTTTGGTCGCGGCAAAGAGGCTGTCGCCGGCGGTTTTCCATTTCGTCACGAGGTGAAAATCAATCAGTGCCTCGAGCGTGCCATCGCCATCGGCATAGAGGCAGACCGCGCCATTGATCATCGGGTCGCCCTTGGCCGGGTTGCCGGGGAAGATCGTGGCGGATTTGACCGCGATCCCCATGCCGTCGATCCAGGCCGAGCGCGACAGGAGCGTGTCCGGATCGCGGTAGAGGAAGGTGTCGCCGATCTCGGCCTTGGGCAGCTTATGCCCGGCCTCGAACGCGGCGCAGAGCCCCTGCCAGCTCAGCTTGGCCTCACCTTCGGCAAAGGGGATGTGGGTAAAGCTCATTGCGCCTGCTCCTTGGTCAGTAGCCCGTGGCGGACGAGGCAATCGGCCCAGCCTTGCGGGGTGGTGAAAAGATGGGTCTGCCAGCCGCGCGCGGCGGCGGTGGCGATATTGTCGTCGCGGTCATCGGCGAAGAGCAGGCTCTGGGGCGCGAGGCCGCAATCGGCCTCGACCGCCGCATAGATCGCCGGGTCCGGCTTGGCGAGTTTCATCTCGCCCGAGATATAGCGCCGGTCGAAGAGGTCGAGAAAGGGGTAGACCGCGACCGAGAGCGGGAAGTTCTCTGCGCCGAAATTCGACAGGGCAAAGACCGGGATGCCGCGCGATTTAAGCGCCTTCAAAAGCCGCACGGAATGGTCGATCGAGGGCGTCGCCAGATCGGCCCATTCATCGCGCAGGATCGCCAGTTCGTCCGCCCAGTCGGGCGTGGCCTCGGCGGCCTCGGAGATCGTGTCGTGGAAATGCGCGCCCGCGTCGATGCGGTTCATCAGGTCGTAGACATCGAAGGCGGCAAAGAAGGCGCGGCGGCGGTCGGGGCCGATGCGCCGGTCGTAATGCACCTCGGGGGCCCAGCGGATCAGCACATTGCCAATGTCGAAAAGAACGGCGGAAATCATGTGTTGGAATAGACTTTCGTATCGGGGCGGGGCGCCGGGCGGCGCCGGGTTTCGAGATAGATCATGGCGAGGCCAGAGCCGAGGATCAAGGCGATCCCGACCCAGGTCGAGACGCCGGGGAAGGTGCCAAAGACCACCACGCCCCAGATCACCGCCATCGGCATCGACACATATTCAAAGGGCGCGGCAAAGGCGGCCTCGGCGATGCGATAGGCCTGCGAGATGAGAAAGCCGCCGATGATGCCCGAGGTGCCGAGCATCACGAAGATCGGGATGTCGGCGGGATCGAGCGGCGCCCAGGCGCGCAGCAGGAAGGTCAGCACCTCGGGCGCGTCCGAGGCAAAGCGCCCGTCGCCGATGGCCAGCCCCACCGTGGCGCTCACCGTCATGAAGGAGATGAGAATCCAGAAGGTCATAGTGCCGGCGCTCTCGGTGCCGCCGATGCGCCGCGCGATGATATGCATGAGCGCATAGAGCGCGGCCGAGATGGCGGGCAGGATGGCGGCGATCTGAAAGGCCGATGTGCCGGGTTTGACCATGATCAGCACGCCAAGCAGGCCGATGGCGATGGCCGCCCAGCGGCGCGGGCCCACATGTTCGCCCAGAAAGATCACCGAAAAGACGGCGATGACCAGTGGCGACACGAAAAAGATCGCCACCGCATCGGCGATCGGCAGCGACGCGAGGCCGAGAAAGAGAAAGCTGTTGGCGGCCACCACGCAGAGGCCGCGCGCCAGATGCCAATGCAACAGACGGGTGCGCATGGTTTTGAGCCCGCCCGAGATCGGCATGATGATCAGCGCAAAGGTCAGGATGCCGATGAGCGAGCGGTAGAAGACGATCTGATGCAGCGCATAGGTGTCGGAGAGGAACTTGATGCCCACGTCATTGAGCGAAAAGCACATGGCGGCGACGGTGGCGCAGAGGGCACCTTTGAGATTGCTGTTTGAAATACTGGCGCTGGTCATGGAAATCCTCCCGCCGCCGGAGCGGCTGGCGCGAGGAAACGCGAGGCGGGCGGGATTGTAAAGGGTCGGGCCGGTGGGTTTTGCCCGCCGCTGGGGATTTGGGTATTTCCAACCAGAAAGAGCCGCGGCTCAGCCCGCGCGGGCGGCGCGGCGCAGCGCCTGTTCGAGCGCGTCGAGAAAGCGCGAGCGGTCGGCTTTGGAAAACCCCTTGCCGCCGCCTTGGCGGAACGGGTCGGCAGCGCGCAGATCGGCCATCAGATCGCGGGTGGCGAGCACATTGCCGATATTGGCGGCGGTCAGCGGCTCGCCATTATGTTTGAGCACCTCGGCCCCGGCCTCGACGCATTTGGCGGCGAGGGGGATGTCGCCGGTCACCACCACATCGCCCGGACCGGCGCGGTCGGCGATCCACATATCGGCCACGTCGGGGCCTTCGGGGACGATGACATTTTCCACCAGCGGGTTGGGCGAGGGGCGCAGCCCGCCGTTGGAGACGATGAAGATCCGCGTCTTGTGGCGGGTGCCGACGCGTTCGGCCTCGGCTTTGACCGGGCAGGCGTCGGCATCGACATAGATCGCCATGCTCAGTCCGCCTCTGGTTTTGGCGGTTTGAATTCCTCGGGGATCGGCATCCGGTTGAAGGCGTCGAGACCGGCGATCTTATAGGCTTCGGCCAGGGTCGGATAGTTGAACGTGTTCTGGACGAAGTAATCCACCGTGCCTTTGAGGTTGAGCACCGCCTGGGCGATATGGATGAGCTCGGTCGCGCCCTCGCCGACGATCTGCACCCCGAGCACCCGGCGGGTCTTCAGCGAGAAGAGCATTTTCAACATGCCATGTTCGAGCCCCATGATATGGCCGCGCGAGGTTTCGCGGAAGCGCGCGATGCCGACCTCATAGGGAATGCCGCGCTCCTGCATTTCTTCTTCGGACATGCCGCAGGTGGAAATCTCGGGCACGGAATAGATGCCATAGGGATACCAGGGGCTCTCGCTCAGGGTGGGGACGCCGAGCGCGTGGCAGGCGGCGACGCGGCCCTGTTGCAGCGAGGTGGAGGCGAGGCTCGGGTGGCCGATGACATCGCCTGCGGCATAGATATGGCCGAGCTTGGTCTGGTAGGTCTTGCGGTCGACCTCGATGCGGCCGCGATGATCGGTTTCGAGCCCGACGGCAGAGAGGTTGAGCTTTTGCGTGGCGCCCATCCGGCCGGCGGCAAAGAGCAGCATTTCCGAGCGCACATGGCGGCCATTGCCCATGGTGATCTCGACATGATCGCCCGCGTCCTCGATTTTCTCGATAGGTGAGCCTAGGCGGAGATCGACGCCGTTTTCGCGGATCTGATGGGTGAATTCCTGAATGAGCGTGCGGTCGATGAAGTCGAGAAAGCTGTCGCGCGGCTCGATCAGGGTGACGCGCACGTCGAGGGCGGCGAACATCGTGGCATATTCGACGCCGATGACGCCGGCGCCGACCACGGTGAGGCTGCGCGGGATGCGGGCCAGTTCGAGGAACTCGTCGCTGTCGACGATGGTGGTGCCGTTGAAGGGCACGTAATCGGGCCGGTAGGTGCGGGTGCCGGTGGAGATCAGGAAGCGGTCGGCGGTGAGGCTGGTGGTCTCGCCCGCCTCGGTGGCCACTTCCACCGTCTTGGGGCCAGTGAACCGCGCCAGCCCGTTGAGCGTGTCGACATGGTTGCGGTTGAACTGATGTTCGAGCACGTCGACCTCGTAATCGAGCGTCATATGCAGGCGCGATTTAAGGTCCTGCGCCTCGATGTCGTCCTTCACCCGGTAGGAGCGGCCATAGAAGCTGCGTTCGCGCCAGCCGGAGAGGTTGAGCACCGTTTCACGCAGGGTTTTCGACGGGATCGTGCCGGTATGGACCGAGACGCCGCCGAGCCGGTCCTTGCGGTCGATGACCAGCACGCGGCGTTTGAGCTTGCCCGCCTGAATGGCGGCAGAGCGTCCGGCGGGGCCGGAGCCGATGATGATGAGATCGTAATGGGTGGCACTCGACATGGGCAGCCTCGTCTGGGTCAACTCGGGGCGACCCTAAGAGGCAGGCCTCAGCCCCGCAAGGGCAGGGTGCGCCCCGCGCCGGGATGTTTGCGACGCGGGGGCTGGGTTTGCTCGAATTTTGGGCGGGCGATCAGCCGTAGAGCGCCTCGGCATGGAAGGCGACGTGATCTTCCATGAAGGTGGAGACGAAGAAATAGCTGTGGTCATAGCCCGGCTGCATCCGCATCGTGCCTTGCTGCCGGCGGGCGGCGGCGGCCTCGAAGAGGGCTTCGGGTTTCAGCAGGTCGAGGAATTGATCCTTGGTTCCGGTGTCGGTGAGCACCGGCCCGTCGAAACCGGCCTCGCGCATCAGCAGCGTGGCATCATGGGCGGCCCAGGTCGCCTCGTCCTCGCCGAGATAGGCGCCGAGCTGTTTGCGGCCCCAGTCCGAGGCGCTCGGATGGGCGATGGGGGCGAAGGCCGAGACCGAGCGGAACCGGCCCGGCAGACCCATCGCCAGCGTCAGCGCGCCATGACCGCCCATCGAATGGCCGGTGATCGCCTGACGGTCGAGGTCGATGGCGAAATTCTCGCCTAGAAGCGCGGGCAGCTCTTCGGCCACATAGTCCCACATGCGGAAATGCGGGGCCCAGGGGTCCTGGGTCGCGTTGACGTAGAACCCCGCGCCCTTGCCGAGATCATAGGCCTCGTCATCGGCCACGGCCTCGCCGCGCGGCGAGGTGTCGGGAAAGACCAGCGCGATGCCCTGTTCGGCGGCCCAGGTCTGGGCCCCGGCCTTGGTCATGGCGTTTTCATGGGTGCAGGTCAGCCCCGAGAGATACCACAGCACCGGCACCGGCCCGTCGCGGGCCTCTTCGGGCAGGAAGAGACCAAAGGTCATGTCGCAGGCGCAGGCAGAGGAGGCGTGGGTGTAGACGCCCTGGGTGCCGCCAAAACAGGCGTTTTCGGATTGGGTCTGCATGGTGTCAGTCCTTTTGGTTCGTGTCGCCCTGATGGGCTGTCATGAGCGCGGCGAGCGGTTTGCGTTTGCGCGCCGCCGCCGGGGTGGTTGCCTCAGCACTAGCATGGCCGACGGTGAGGATCATCACCGGTTTTTCGCTCTCGGGGCGGTCGAGCAGCCCGTTGAGGAATTTCATCGGGTTGGGCGTATGGGTGAGACAATAGAGCCCGGCGCGGTGCAGCGCGGTGATCAGCATGCCGGTGGCGATGCCGACGCTTTCGGGCACATAGTAATGTTTGGCGCGGCTGCCATCAGGGGCGGTGCCGTAGCGCTGGGCAAAGATCACGATGAGCCAGGGCGCGGTGGTCAGATGCGGTTTCGACGCGTCGGTGCCGATGGGTTCGAGCGCGGCGAGCCAGGCATCGCCGCCGCCGCCCGCGTAGAAGGCGCGCTCCTCTTCCTCGGCGGCCTCGCGGATGCGGGATTTGAGCGCCGGATCGGAGATGGCGGCGAAATGCCAAGGCTGCTGATTGGCCCCCGAGGGCGCGGTGCCGGCGGCGCGAATGCAGGTCTCGATGATTTCGTAAGGCACCGGCCGGTCGGAAAAATCGCGCACCGAGGCGCGGGTTTCCAGCGAGGCGAGGAAATCGCGCGCCTCGCGCAGGGCGTCCTCGTCGCTGAGCGGTGCGCGCGGCGGCAGGGGCTGGGGGCTATAGGACATGGGCGGGCCGTTTCAGTAGAGCGTGTTGGCCCAGCCGATGACCAGCGACAGGGTCACCACGGCGAGGGCGGTGGAGATCAGGATCGAGGCCGAGACGCGCTGGGGCGCGACGCCGTAATGCTGGGCCAGGATATAGACATTGCCCGCCACCGGCAGGGCGGCGGCGGCGATCATCACTGCGGCCGGATAGGGCGCGATGGGAAAGAGAACGAGCGCCGCCACAGCGACGGCAGCCGGGTGCAGCACCAGTTTGCAAAACGACAGATAGCCCGCGATCACCGGCCGTTCGGCGGATTTCGAGGCGAGCGACGCGCCGATGGCAAAGAGCGCACCGGGGGTGGCGGCGCCGCCCAGCAGCACGAGGAAATCATTGGCGACCGAGGGCAGCGGCCAGCCCGAGGCCGACCACGAGAGGCCGAGCACGATCGACACGATCATCGGGTTCTTGAGCAGGCCGATGCCCACCGTGCCGAGCACCGCCAGCGACATCCGTCCGTCGCGCGAGCCGGTGATCAGGATCACGATCAGAGAGCCAAAGACCATGAGATCGACCGCAAGCACCATCATCACCGGCGCGATGGCGGCTTCGCCCATCAGCATGGCGAGCATTGGCAGGCCGAGAAAGCCCACATTGCCGATCACCGCGCATTGCGCCTCGACCGCGGCTTCGGCGACGGACAGGCGGCGCAGGATCGCGATGAGCGTGGCGAGCAGATAGATGGCGAGCGAGGCCAGCGCATAGGCCAGGACGAAATCGAGATCGAAGGCTTCGGCGAGGCTGAGATTGGCGGAGAATCGCAAGAGCATCGCCGAGAGGGCGAAGTAGAAGACGAATTTGGTGAGCCATGCGGTGGCGGCCTCGGGAAAGAAACCGGAGCGCCCAGCGCCATAGCCAAGGCCGATGATCAGGAAGAACGGGATGGTCTGAAGAAATACGGCCAGCATGGCCGTTTGGTAGCATGTTGCGCGGCGGGGGCAAATGCTATTCGCCGCGCCGAGAGAGCCGCCAAAAGAAACGACCGGACGGTTGCCCGCCCGGCCGCAGTTCGTTGATTTCGGTCGCTTATGACGGGCAAGGGAGGAGGTATGCACGCCATCGAAACCGTTCCGGCGACCCCTGCTAAATGGGAGGAGGAGGCAGAAGCCGTCCGGTTGAGTTGATCATTGCCGCATCGCGGCGCGATTCGGAATTGTTCACGCTGCATCTGCGAGAAAAAAGCGGAGGACTGCTTAAAACTTAACCAAAATACCGTGACCTGTCATAAGATTAAACGCTTCTTGCCCAGATTCTGCAGATGCGAGAGGATTCTGCTCAGCCCGAACCGATCAACACCCCGGCCGCAAAGACCAGCGCCCCGCCGAGCACCACTTGAAAGGCCGCGCGAAAGAAGGGCGTCTCCATAAAGCGGTTCTGAATCCAGGCGATGGCCCAGAGTTCGATGACCACGACGATCATGGCGATTACGGTGGCGGTCCAGAAATCGGTGATGAGATAGGGGAGCGCGTGGCCAAGCCCGCCGATCGTCGTCATCAGGCCCGAGGCAAAGCCCCGTTTCACCGGGCTGCCGCGGCCCGACAATTCGCCATCATCGCTGGCGGCTTCGGTAAAGCCCATGGAAATGCCTGCGCCGACAGAGGCGGCCAGACCGACGAGAAAGGTGGTCCAGGTGTCCTGCGTGGCAAAGGCGGTGGCAAAGATCGGCGCGAGGGTCGAGACCGAGCCATCCATCAGCCCGGCGAGGCCCGGCTGCACCCAGGTCAGGATGAACTGCCGGTGGGCCTTGCGGTCTTCGCCTTGGCGGCTCTCGGGGTCGAGATGGGTTTCGGCCAGGGTCTCGGCGCTGTTCTGGTGACCGGCCTCGGCGGCGGCGAGATCGCCGAGCAGCTTGCGGGTGGCGGCGTCTTGGGTGCGGGCGGCGGCCTTGCGATAGAAGGCCTCGGCGTCGCGTTCCATTGCGGCGGCCTCGTCGCGGATGCGGTCGAGCCCGAGGCTCTGGGTGAGCCAGACCGGGCGGCGGGCGTGAAAGCCTGCCACATGTTCGCGGCGGATGAGCGGGATCACCTCGCCAAAGCGGCTTCGGTGCAGGTCGATGAGGGCGCGACGATGCGTATCTTCCTCGGCGGCCATGCCATCGAAGAGCCGCGCGCTGTCGGGGAAATCGGGGCGCAGCCGTTCGGCATAGAGCCGGTAGATGCGGGCGTCGTCCTCTTCGGAGGAAATGGCCAGCGCCAGCACCTCTTGTTCCGAGAGGTCGGCGAAGCGGCGGCGGTTGGAGAGGACGGGGATCATGAGAGCTCGCATTTCGATCAATTAGAATGATTCTAAACTAGCCGCTCGGGCCCGTTTTGCAAGGGGATTTCGCGGGGTGCAGGGCGGGGATGTAAAAAAGTGAACCGATTAGTTCAAAAACTACTTGCGTCAGGCTGCGCATCTCCTACATGAAGTGAACAGAAGGGTTTAGACAGCATGCCTGACGGAGCATATGACCATGAAACGCCTCATTCCCGCCCTCGCCATTGGCCTCACCTTGATCTCGGCCGCCCTGCCTGTTCATGCGCTCAGCCTGGACGCGGGCAATGTCACCCCGACGATCAGTTTTCCGGCACCCGCGGCTGACACTGTCACCCGCGATGCAGGACGCCCGGCCCATTGACCGGGCAGGACAGCGGGCTGAGGCTCCTCCGAGGTCCGCTGTCGCCATATTTCTGGGGGTTTGCCTTGCTCGCCCCCCGCTCGCACCTGTAAGGTCGGATGACTTCGGACCACGGGGAATTTGATGGCGAGCACACAGGCCGAAATCAAGAAGGGCAGAAAATTCGATCAGGTGCTGGAAGGCGCCCGGGTCGTGTTCATGCGGGACGGGTTCGAAGGCGCGAGCGTCGACGATATTGCCCGCGTGGCCGGCGTCTCCAAAGCGACGCTCTATGCCTATTTTCCTGACAAGCGGCTGCTCTTTTCCGAGGTGGCCCGGATCGAGTGCAACCGTCAGGCCGAGGCGGCGCTTGGCCATATGGATATCACCGCGCCGGTGCGTGAGACGCTCTGTGCGGCGGGCGAGCGGCTCGTCTGTTTCTTCCTGTCGGAGTTCGGGCAGCAGATGTACCGGGCCTGCGTCGCCGAATCGCATCGCTTTCCCGAACTGGGGCGGCGGTTCTATGCGTCGGGTCCGATGATGCTCAAACAGCGGTTGGGCGCGGTGCTCGAGGCCTATGTGGCGCGGGGCGATCTGGTGATCGAGGATATGGATCTCGCCACCAGCCAATTTGCCGAGCTCTGCAAGGCGGATATGTTCGTGCGCTGTCTCTGCGGCATCGACTGCGACCATGATCAGGCCGATATCGACCGGGTGGTGCAGGGGGCGGCAGATATGTTTCTGGCCCGCTACGGGGCCAGAAACTAAGGTACTTTCAGATCAGACGCCTGCGTCGATCATCGCCTTGGCGAGGATCGGCACCGATTTGACGTTGAGCCCGGCGATGTTGATGCGGCTGTCGCCCACCATGTAGATGCCGTGATGCTCGCGCATATGGGCGACCTGTTCGGGCGTTGCGCCGAGGCGCGAGAACATGCCGCGATGCTGTGCGACAAAGCCGAACCGGTCCGAGCCGGAGAGTTTGCGCAGCTCATCCGCGAGGCTTTCGCGCAGGCCCAGCATGCCGTTGCGGACCTCTTCGAGCTCGGCCTGCCAATCGGCGCGGAGCGCGTCATCATTGAGGATCATCGTCACCAGCCGCGCGCCATGGTCGGGCGGGAAGGAAAAGTTCTGCCGGTTCAGGAAGTTGAGATTGTCCTGCGCCACGGCGGTCTGGCCTTGGCTCACCGCCATCAGGATGCCGGTGCGTTCGCGGTAGATGCCGAAATTCTTCGAGCAGGACGCCGCGATCAGCGTCTCAGGGCAGGATTTGGCCACCAGACGGGTGGCGGCGGCATCGGCGTCGAGCCCGTCGCCAAAGCCCTGATAGGCGATGTCGATCATCGGCATCGCGCCCTTGTCATTGAGCACGGCAATCACCGCCTGCCATTCCGGCAGGGTCAGGTTGGCGCCGGTTGGGTTGTGGCAGCAGCCATGCAGCAGCACCACATCGCCTGCGGTGAGCCCGGCGAGATCTTCCTGCATCCCGGCGAAATCGACGGCACCGGTGGCGCTGTCGAAATAGCGGTAGGTGACCGTTTCCATGCCGAGATATTTGAGGATGCTCAGGTGGTTGGGCCAGGTCGGGTTGGGCACGAAAATCCGCGCCTTGGGGTTGGCCATGCGGATCAGCTCGAACGCCTGACGCACGGCACCGGTGCCGCCCGGGGTCGCCGCCGCCGCCACGGCATCGCGGGCCACGGCATCGCCGAGCACCAGCGAGACCATCGCGTCGGAAAAGCCGGGATCGCCCGCGAGCGCCACATAGGATTTGGTCTGTTCCTCTTCCCAGAGCCGTTTCTCGGCCGCCTTGACGGCGCGCATGATCGGGGTGTGCCCGCTTGCGTCCTTGTAGACCCCGACGCCGAGATCGACCTTGGTGTCGCGCGGATCGGCGCGATACTGGGCCATGAGGGCGAGGATCTTGTCCTCGGGCTGCTGCGATAGGTTGCTGAGCATTCAAGCGTCTCCGGTGGCAACGTTAACGGTGGGAAAAGCGCCCCATTCGGTCCATGACCCGTCATAGAGCGCGTGATCGGTCTTGCCGATGCGGGCGAGGGCGAGGTTGATCACCGCCGCCGTCACACCCGAGCCGCAGGTGGTGATCACCGGCTTGTCGAGATCGGCGCCAGCGGCGTCAAAGACGGCGCGCAGATCCTCGGGCGATTTCATCGTGCCATCGGCATTGAGCAGATCGGTGTAGGGCGTGCTGCGGGCGCCGGGGATGTGACCGGCGCGCAGTCCCTCGCGCGGCTCGGGCGCGTCGCCGCGAAACCGTTCGGCCGAGCGCGCATCGAGGATCGTGTGATCGCCGAGCTTGGAGGCCTGGGCCACCTGGGTCACATCGCGGACCATCTCGGGGCGGCGGCGCACGGTCATGTGGCGGTCGCGGATCACCGGCGGGGTGTCCTCGGTCGGGCGGCCTTCGTCGAGCCATTTTGGCAGGCCGCCGTCGAGCACCGCGATCTGATCATGACCCATCAGCCGGAAGAGCCACCAGACGCGGGCCGCCGAGAACAGCCCATGGGCGTCGTAGACCACGATCTTGTGCCCATCGCCGACGCCGAGGGCGCGCACGCGCGACATGAATTTCTCGACCGGCGGGACCATATGGGGCAGGTCCGAACGGTGGTCGGAAATATCGTCGATGTCGAAGAACCGGGCGTTGGGAATGTGGCGGGTTTCGAACTCGGCCCTTGCGTCGCGGCCCGTGGCGGGCATGAACCAGGTGCCATCCAGCACCCGCACATCGGGGTCCTTGAGATGGTCGGCCAGCCAGCCGGTCGAAACGAGGGTGGTGATGTCATCAGTGGCCATGGCGCACCTCGTGGTTAGACGAGGGGATCGCTACACCCATGCGCCGGGGGGATCAAGGCCACGGGCGGGTTTGAGGCGCGATGCGCCGGGATTTTCCGTCCTAACGAGAGGTGGCGTTGCGGATCAGGCCGACAAGCGCCAAGAGCGCGCCGCCGCCGACACCGCCGGTGGCCACCTGACCGAGCACGCCTGCCAGATCGACGCCGCCTTGGGTCATGCTGCCTGCACCGAGCATGTCCAGCACCTGTGTGCCGAGCCCGCCGCCGATGATCCCGGCCACCGAGTTCACCAACATGCCCATGTTGAGTTTGCGAAAGATCCCGCCGGCGACATTGCCGCCGACAGCGCCCGCGATGAGGCCTATGATCAATTCCATGTCCCTCTCCCTCTGTCCCGGAATAGGCCCGGGCGACCCTGAGTTCAACCTAGAGCGGTGGGGGGAGAGCATGTCAGGGGAAAAGAACCGGCCCCGCGTCAGCGGGCCTAGCTGTGATCCTTGAGCAGGCGTTGCTTTTGACGGTTCCAGTCGCGCTTGGCCTCGGTGGCCCGCTTGTCGACGTTCTTCTTGCCCTTGGCGATGCCGATCTTGAGCTTGGCCAGTCCGCGATGGTTGAAATAGAGCACGAGGGGCACGAGGGTCATGCCCTTGCGTTGCGTGTCATTCCACAGGCGCGCCAATTCGCGTTTCGAGACCAGCAGTTTGCGTCGCCGCTTTTCCTCATGGCCGAAGGTCTTGGCCTGTTCATAGGGGGCGATATAGGAGTTGATCAGCCACAGCTCGCCATCATCCACCGCCGCATAGCTTTCGGCGATATTGGCCGAGTTCTCGCGCAGGGATTTGACCTCGGACCCTTCGAGAATGATGCCGCATTCGACATCTTCCTCGATCGCGTAATCATACCGCGCCCGCCGGTTCTCGGCGATCACCTTGTAATTCGGGTTGTCCTTCGGTTTTGCCATTTCGCTGAGGTAGTGTGTCAGGCGGCCCATGTCCAGTGGCCAGATGGGCGGGGTCGGGTCAAATCAGGGGGCGGGTGCGGCGCATAGAAAAACGCCGCCCCGAGGGACGGCGTTTTCCGAAATGATGCAAAGGGCGCGTGGCTTAGAAGCCGAGGCCTTCGTATTTCTTCTTGAACTTCGAGACGCGACCACCGGCGTCCATCAGGCGCGAGGTGCCGCCGGTCCAGGCCGGGTGCACGGTCGGGTCGATGTCGAGCGACAGCGTGTCGCCTTCCTTGCCATAGGTCGAGCGCATCTGAACGATGGTGCCGTCGGTCATTTTGACGTCGATCAGGTGGTAATCGGGATGGATGTCTTTTTTCATCTGAGCGATCCTTATGCCGAAGCGCCGGTTTTGGGCTTGTAGTTGCTGTCCTCGGCGATACGGGCCGATTTGCCGCGACGGGCGCGCAGGTAGTACAGCTTGGCGCGGCGCACGCGACCACGGCGCACGACCTCGATGCTGTCGATGTTGGTCGAGAAGAGGGGGAACACACGTTCCACGCCTTCGCCAAAGGAAATCTTGCGCACGGTGAACGAACCGGCAATGCCCACGCCGTTCTTGCGGCTGATGCAGACGCCTTCGAAGTTCTGCACACGGGTGCGGGTGCCTTCGGTCACTTTGTAACCGACGCGCACGGTGTCACCGGCTTTGAAATCGGGGATCTCTTTCCCCAGCGAAGCGATCTGTTCCGCTTCGAGCTGTGCGATCAGGTCCATCTGATCATCTCCTAAACTGCTTGCGGTTTTGTCCGCAAAGATGTCTCGCGTCCTAAGAGCTCTTGGTCTTCGTCCGGGTCCGCCTTGGTCCGATCAACGGGGCGCCCGCCAGAGGTCAGGTCGTCATTGCTTGTTTGGGCTGCTGCGATCCGTGCGCCCCGGTCGAAGCGATCCTGGGGCCAAGCGAATATACAACAGGTCCGACCGACTCATAAGAGCCGCAGACGCGCGGTGTATAGGCGCTCTGGCCTTGTCGCGCAAGGCCCCAGAGGTGGGACGGTCGCGGGCTGTGCGGTCTCAGCCCGGCAGGAAGCGGCGCGCGCGGCCTAAGTGAATGGCGAGCCCCGCCAACGCGGCCAGAATGAGCACCGCGGCAAGCGTGGCGAACATGCCCGCGAACCCCACCGCCTGCAAGAGCGGCAAGGTCAGCAGCGGCGACAGGATCTGCCCCAGAAACACCGCCGTGGTGAGCACCCCCGCCGTGCGCCCGCGCCGGTGCGGCGGCGTCGCGGCGAGGGCGATTTCGTTGAAATTGGGAACCACCGTGGCAAAGCCCAGACCAACGAGGATCGCGCCCGCGACGATCATCTCGATCCCTTGGGCCAGCGCCAGGGTCAGCATGCCGCCACCCATCAGCGCATAGCCCAGGGCGAGCAAACGGGCGTGTCCCAGTCGCGGCTTGAGCGCAGAATAGCGGCTCGCCGCCAGCGCCCCGGCCAGCGTCAGCGCCACCATCGCGCCGCCCATAACGGCGGCATTGTCGATGCCATGATGCGCGATAAAGAAGGGGAGCTGGGTCGGCATGGTGAAGAAACAAATGACCGTCAGCATCTGCAACCCGGCCATTGACCAGAGCGCCGTGTCAAAGCGGCGGGCGACGGGCTCGGCCATTTCCGGCGCGGGCGTCGGAGGCGCGGCGCGGGCCGGTTCAGGCAGCGAGCGCCAGAGCACCGGCAGGATCAGCAGGGCGAGCGCATGCACCGCAAAGGCATGCATCGGAGAGATCAGCGCCAGAAATCCTGAAAGCCCGATCGCCACCAGCCCGCCGATATTGCGGGCCGAGACCTGCAGGCCGAGCAGGCGGCTCCGTGCCGCCCCGTCGAAATAATCCGCAATGAGCGCGGTTTGCGAGGTCATGATCAGGGCCACCGCGATGCCGAGGATCAGGCGGCTGATCAACAGCGCCTCGAGCGTGGTGAGGGCAAACCCCACCGTGCCCGCCGCCGCAAAGAGACCGACACCGCCCATCAGCATCCGCCGTTTGCCGAACCGGTCTGCGAGGCTGCCGCTCCAGCCAGCGACGAGCACCACGGCGACGGAGGGGGCCGAGACGAGAAACCGGGTCAGCAGCGCCGCCTGCGGATGATCGGCAAACCGCGCCTCAAGCCCCGGGAGCGCCGGGCTGATCGCGGCATTGGCCATGGTCGTGAGGGTCGCGGCAAGCAACAGGGCGATGGCGCGGGGATCGTGATGGATGGGGGGCGATGAGAGGGAGGGCATGCGGTTTTCCTTGTCATTTGCTGAGTCGGAGATCACGCTACGAAATCAAGTCAACTTGAGGTCAATCATGAAGCTGCTCGATATCGGAGAGGTCGCCGAGGCCACCGGCCTGCGGGTCTCGGCGCTGCGCTATTACGAGGAAAAGGGGCTTATCGAGGCGCTTGGTCGCAAGGGGCTCCGGCGGCAATATGGGCCAGAGGTGCTGCAACAGCTGGCGCTCGTCGCGCTCGGGCGGCAGGCGGGGTTTTCGCTCGATGAAATCGGTGGGATGTTCGGCGCGGGCGGCGCCCCCGCCCTGCCGCGCGCGGAGCTCAAGACACGGGCCGCCGCGATGCGCGATCAGGCCCGGCAGCTCGAGGCGCTGGCGCAGATGCTCGGCCATGTGGCGGACTGCCCCGAGCCCAACCACCTCGATTGCCCCAAGTTTCAACAGTTGCTCAAACTGGCGACCCGCGCCCAGAGACGCGCGACCTAAGCCGTGGCGCCTCCGGGCGGCAGAAGCCAAAGGTCGAAATAGGCCTCGAGCCGCCCGTCGAGCGGATCGTCGCTGTGCAAAGCGCAGAAACTCAGGCCCAGCGCGTTGAAAATAAAGGCTTGCACCCCCTCGGCCAGCATGGCGGGATCGGCATCCTTGCGAAACGGGGCGGCGGCCAGTTTCGGCGCGAGCAGGAGAATGAACCGCTCGAACGTGGCGGCGATGGGCCCGATCTCTTCGCGCGCGGCGGCCCCGGAATAGCGCAAGATCACGTCGAACACATAGCGCTCGGACCGCATGAAGGCCACGAAGGGCCCGAGATCGCGGACCAGATCGGCGGTGCTCTGCGGTGGCGGGCAGGCCTCGAGATCGCTCAGGAGCAGATCCATCCGCTCGCCGATCAGCCGGTCCATCAGCGCATCCTTATCCTTGAAATGCGCGAAAAACGTGCCCTTGGCGACCCCGGCGCGGCGCACCACCTCCTCGACGCGCAGCGCGCCATGGCTGGTCTCGGAAATCACCTCGCGCGCGGCCTCGAGAAGCCGCGCCCGGGTCTTGAGCGTGCGGGTCTGAACGGGTTGGGTCATGCCCCCCTTGTGCCATGCATTCTGACCGTGGTCAAAAATAAATATTGACCGTGGTCATTTTTGCGAGATAAGAAAGTGACCGTGGTCAATTATGGAGTCGGACATGACACGGAAACGGATTTGCATTCTCGACGGGCACCCCGCCCAGACATCGATTTCTCGGCAGATGACGGAAACCTACGCCGCCCGCGCCCGGGCGGCGGGCCATGAGGTCCGGATCTGGCATCTGCATGATATGGCGTTCGATCCCGATTACGGGTTTGGCGGCTACAAGAACCAAAAACCGCTCGAGCCGCAGCTCGAGGATTTTCTCGCAACGCTGGAATGGTCCGAGCATTTCGTGCTCGCCTGTCCGATGTGGTGGGGCGGCATGCCGGCCAAGCTCAAGGGACTTTTCGACCGTTGCCTGCTGCCGGGGCGCAGCTTTGATACGCGTGGCAGCGGCCTGCCGAAACCCTTGCTCACCGGGCGCAGCGCGCAGGTGCTGCTCACCTCCGATAGCCCCTGGTGGTACTTCCGGCTGCTGCACCGCCCGCTCATGTGGCAGGTCAAGCGGCAGATCTTCGGCTTTGTCGGGTTCAAACCGGTCCGCTTCACCCATTTCACACAGGCGAGCCACCCGGCGCCGGGTCAGGTCGACAAATGGCTCGACCGGGTCGGGCGGATCGCGGCGCGGGCGGCTTAGCTGTCGTCAGCGCCCTTGGTCAGCGCGTGCCACAGATCCGGGCGGCGGGTGCGGGTGATCTCTTCGGCCTGAGCGCGCCGCCACTCGGCGATGCGGCCATGATGGCCGGACATCAGCACTTCGGGAATGTCGAGATCGCGCCAACGCGCCGGGCGGGTATATTGCGGATGCTCCAGAAGCCCCTCGGAAAAGCTCTCTTCCTCGGTCGAGGCCTCATTGCCGAGCACCCCGGGAATGAGCCGCACCACCGCATCGAGCATCGCCTGCGCCGCAATCTCGCCCCCGGTCAGGACGAAATCGCCGAGGCTCACCTCTTGAATGCCGTAATGGTCGATGACCCGCTGATCCATCCCCTCGAACCGGCCACAGATCATGGTGAGCCCAGGTTTCGTCGCGAGATCGCGCGCCATGGACTGATCGAACCGCTTGCCGCGCGGGCTCAGATAGAGAAGCGGCCAGTCACCCGGCGTCCCCGCCATGGCAGAATCGATGGCCCGCCCCATCACATCGGGGCGCAGCACCATGCCAGCACCGCCACCGGCGGGCGTGTCATCCACATTGCGATGCTTGCCCTCGCCAAAGGGTCGCAGGTCAATCGGCTCGAGCGCCCAGAGCCCGTGCTGCAAGGCCCTGCCGGTGAGGCTCTCGCCGAGCACGCCGGGGAAGGCCTGCGGAAAGAGGGTGATCACCCGCGCGGTGAACGCGCCTTTGAGCCGCGGCGTGGGCGTGATCAACGCGCGCGGCTGCAAGGAGGCCGAAATGGACTTGCGCCCGAGCGAGCGGGCGGGCGGTGTCTTTGGAGGTTCATCAGCGTTCGACATGCCCGCCTCATAGGCGATGCGGGCGGGCATGCAAACTCAAATCGCGTGGGCCCGGCGGCCAAAGCCCCGCCACTAGGCGAGCGTAAAGACCCCAAGCGCCATGAGCAGGAAGACCACCAGCGCGAGAATAACCAAGAGCTTGGCCCCCGAAAGCGCCACCCCAGACAGGCGACCGAAACCGAACATGGCGGCGATGGCCGCGATGGCGAGCAATATGAGAATCCATTCAAGCATAATCCAAACCTTTCCCTGTGGGGCAGGGCCTGAACGCCCCGCTTGCCGTGACAACACCGGCGCAGGCAAACTGGTTCCACGAGGCGTGGCTTCTTCTGGCGTGAAATATCCCGGGGGAGGCCGGAGGCCGGGGGCAGAGCCCCCGCAACCCTTGCTGCTAGAAGAGCCCTTCGGGGGGATCGGCGACGATCCGGCCGGTGGCCAGATCAACGGTCGGCACGGCGGCCCGGGTAAAGGGCAAGAGCACCGTGGATTTGAGCCCGGGGCCATGGATCTCCAAGAGATCCGACGCCCCGTGATTGAGCACCGCCTTGACCCGCCCCAAGAGCGCACCGCCGCTGTCGAACACCTCGAGCCCGATGAGATCGGCGTGGTAATATTCGTCATCCGGCAGGCTCGGCAGCCGGTCGCGGGCGACATAGAGCTGCGTGCCGCGCAGCGCGTCGGCCTCTTCCTTGCTCTGCACGCCAGAGAGCCGGGCGGTGAGCGCATTGGTGGTCTGGCCGGTGAGGGTCACGGCAAAGCTGCGGGCGCCATCTTCGGTCTCGAGCGGGCCATAGGTGGCGATATCCTCGGGCGTGGCGGTAAAGCTCTTGAGCCGCAGCTCGCCCCGCACGCCAAAGGCCCCGGCAATCGCGCCCACACAGATCTTATCGGTCATCTCTCATACTCCCCGGCAGAGCCCGTCGCGCATCTCGCCCCCGGCGGCGGCGCAGCGCTCGCTCTGCTGATAGCGTTCGGCCATCATGCCTGCAAACAAAAGCACCAGCATCAACAACAGGCTGCGAATGGGTCGAAACATCAGCGCTCCTCGACCGGCACGGCGCGGCGGCGGGTTTCCCAGCCTGCCTCTTCGAGCTCGGGGGTGAGGCTCGCCTCTTCAGGGTGGCCGACACAGAGATAGGCCACCAGCCGCCAGTCCTCGGCCACATCGAGATCGCGGCCAAGCCGGGCGGGGTCGAGGATCGACACCCAGCCGACGCCGAGGTCGAGCGCCCGGGCCGCGAGCCAGAACTGGGTGATCGCGGCGACGACGGAATAGCGGCGCATCTCGGGCATGGTGCCAGCACCGAGTCCGGATCCCTTTGCCGTGGCCTCGTCACAGAAAATCGCGAGCTGAACCGGCGCTTCCTGCATGCCCGAGAGCTTGAGCCCGGCATAGAGCGCGGCGCGGTCGCCATCATAGCCCGCCAGAGCGCGGGCATTGGCATCGCGGAAATTATCGAGCGCGGCGGCCCGGGCCCTGTCCGAGGTCACGCGGATCACCCGCCATGGCTCGGACAGCCCCACAGAGGGGGCCAGCGCAAAGGCATCGAGGCAGCGCATGAGCACTGCCTCGTCCACCGGGTCTGCGCGGAAGCGGCGCACATCGCGCCGCCACCGCATCAGATCCCAAAGGTCTTGCTGGAAGTCTTTGGAAAACGTGGACATTCCAGACCCGCCTTTCGGCTTACTCTTCAGCGGCTGCCTCTTCGGCGGGCGCGTCTTCGGCCGGTGCATTGGCGGCCTCGGCAGCGGCTGCTGCTTTCTCGGCTTTCTCTGCAGCGCGTTCCTGGGCTTTCTTGCCCGGCTCGGCTTTCTTCAGGTTGGCGCGCTCTTTCTTTTCGACAACGCCAGCCGCTTCGAGGAAGCGCGACACGCGGTCGGTGGGCTGGGCGCCCTGGCCGAGCCAGTACTGAACGCGCTCCATGTCCATTTTCACGCGCTCTTCGCTGTCTTTCGGCAGGAGCGGGTTGTAGGTGCCGAGCTTCTCGATGAAGCGGCCGTCACGGGGCATACGGCTGTCGGCCGCCACGATACGGTAGAAGGGGCGTTTTTTGCTGCCGCCACGGGCGAGACGGATTTTCATGGCCATTGGTGTATCTCCTTTGAATGGCTGGGTGGGACGGGCCTGTGACCGGTCCTAGGATTGGTGTTTCTTATGGTGTTGGATCACTTCGCCGATGATGAAGTTCAGGAAGTTCTTGGCGAATTCGGGGTCGAGATCGGCTTCGCGCGCGAGGCGTTGCAGCCGCTCGATCTGCTGGCTTTCGCGCAGCGGATCGGAGGGGGGCAGGTCATGCTCGGCCTTGAGCTGACCGACGGATTGCGTGTGCTTGAACCGCTCGGCGAGGGTAAAGACCAGCACGGCATCGAGGCGGTCGATGCTCTCGCGGTGCCCCTTGAGAAGCTCAGCGGCGCGGGCGGCGGTATCAGTCATCGGCTTGGCCTTTCGTCTCGGCGGCGGTCTCCGCCAGTTTCGGGTGACGCCAGACCTGGCAGGGCTGGTCGAGAAGGGTGCCGTCGCGCTCATGCACACAACCGAGCCGTTCGGCCAGACGCCGCGAGCGGGCGTTTTCGGCGGCGATATAGCTGATCACCCCATCAAGCCCCATGTGGCGCGCCGCATGGTCACGGGCGGCGAGGCAGGCCTGATAGGCGTAGCCCTGGCCCTCGAACCCGTCGAAAATATGCCAGCCGAGCTCGGGCTCGTCCCAGCTCTCGTTGAAGATGACGCCGACACGCCCGGCCACGGCGCCGGTTTCGCGATGTTCGACCATCCACATGCCATAGCCGCGCAGCACCCAATGGCCCATCCCGGCCAAAAGCGCGCGCCAGCTGGCCCAGCGGTCCATCGGCCCGCCGACAAAGCGCGACCGTTCGGACGCGCCAAAGGCGGCCAGCGCCTCGAAATCCGTCTCGCGATAGCCGCGCAGGATCAGGTCGGGCGTCTCGACCACGGGCACATTGGCGGGCAGCTGGGCCGGGGTGGCGTCGGGCATGTTCACGCAAGCGCCTCCGGTCCGGGATGCCGATAGAGCATGTCTTCGCCCATTTCGACATTGGTGTAGCTGCGTTCAAACCGCGCGCCGAGCCGTTCGGCCAGCGCGATCGAACGGTCATTGCCGGGCACGATATTCGAGGTGAGCGTCGTCATCCCGAGATCATCATAGGCCCATTGCCGGGCGCGGGTCGCGGCCTCGCGGGCGATGCCGCGGCCTTCAAACCCTTCGAACACCACCCAGCCGATTTCCGGCTCGGGCCAGCCTTCGGGGTTCCAGATGCCGGTGAGCCCACAGGGCGCGCCGCTCTCCTTGTCCTCGATGGTGAAATAGCCGTACCCGTGCAGCGCCCAATGCCCGATGTTGAGCGCGAACCAGCGCCACGCCTTGGGCCGGTTCTTTTCGACGCCAAAGCCTTCGGCACGCACCGGATCGGTGAGAAAGGCGCAATAGGCCTCGAAATCGCTGGCCTCGGGGCCGCGCAGGATCAGGCGGTCGGTCTCAAGCCGGGGGATGTTCAGGGTCAGGCTCATGGCGTCACTTCTTCTTGCCAAAGCCCGACAGGCCGGGGGGCATACCGCCACCGAGACCGGGCAGGCCGCCCATGCCGCCGGGCAGCTTGCCGCCCATCTGCTTGGCCGCCTGTTCGAGCGCCTTGGGGTCCATGCCCTGCGCCATTTCCTCGGGGCTCGGACCGCCCTTGCCAAACATGCCTTTCATCGCCTGTTTGAGCATGCCGCCTTTGCCCATCTTGCCCATCTTCTTCATCATGTCGCCCATCTGGCGCTGCATTTTGAGAAGCTTGTTGAGCTCGGCCACTTCGAGACCCGCGCCCTTGGCAATCCGTTTCTTGCGGCTCGCCTGAAGCAGTTTCGGGTTGGCGCGTTCTTTCTTGGTCATCGACTGGATCAGGGCGATCTGGCGGGCGATGATCTTGTCGTCGAACCCGGCCTCCTGCACCTGTTTGGCCATCTTGCCCATGCCGGGCATCATGCCCATCACGCCTTCCATGCCGCCCATCTTCTGCATCTGTTCGAGCTGCATCTTGAGGTCGTTCATGTTGAACTGACCCTTCTGGAAGCGGCGCATCATCTTTTCGGCCTGTTCGGCCTCGATGGTTTCCTGCGCCTTTTCCACAAGGCTGACGATATCGCCCATGCCGAGGATGCGACCGGCGATCCGGTCCGGCTCGAAGGTTTCGAGCGCGTCCATCTTTTCGCCGAGGCCGACAAAGCGGATCGGCTTGCCGGTGACCGCGCGCATCGACAGCGCCGCACCGCCGCGCCCGTCGCCGTCCATCCGGGTCAGCACGACGCCGGTGACGCCGATCTTGTCGTCGAATTCGGTGGCGACGTTGACCGCGTCCTGACCGGTGAGACCGTCGACCACCAGAAGCGTTTCGCGCGGGTTGGCCACGTCGCGGACATCGGCGGCCTGCTGGATCAGCTCGGCGTCAATATGGAGACGACCGGCGGTGTCGAGCATATAGACGTCATAACCGCCGAGGCTCGCCTGGGTCTTGGCGCGTTTGGCGATGGCGACGGGGTCTTCGCCCTTGACGATGGGCAGCGTGTCGACGCCGATCTGCTGGCCGAGGATCTGCAGCTGTTCCATGGCGGCGGGGCGGTTGACATCGAGCGAGGCCATCAGCACCCGCTTGCCGTCACGCTCCTTGAGCCGCTTGGCGAGTTTCGCGGTGGTCGTGGTTTTGCCTGAGCCCTGCAGGCCGACCATGAGGATCGGCGCGGGCGGGTTGTCGATCTTGAGCGCGCCGGGGTCGCCTTCGCCGCGCAGCGTCTCGACCAGCGCGTCATGCACGATCTTGACGACCTGCTGACCGGGGGTGACCGATTTGGTGACCGACTGGCCGGTGGCCTGATCCTGCACGCGGGCAATGAAATCCCGCGCCACGGGCAGCGATACGTCCGCCTCGAGCAGCGCCACGCGCACTTCGCGCAGGGCGGTTTTGACGTCCTCGTCAGACAGCGCGCCCTGTTTGGTCAGCCGGTCAAAGACACCGGACAGGCGTTCGGACAGATTTTCAAACATGGCCGCGGCCTCCTTTGCCGGTTTCTCTATTGCCTCCCAAGATATGGGCGACGCTGCAAATCACAATTGCCCCCACGGGCGCAACGCGCTGGTGGGGGGCGATCCCGGGCAGGGCCCAAGGGACCGGAAGCAGTGACAGACTCCCGGATATGCTGGCGCGTTTAGCCCTCAGAGGCTGGTGAGTCAAGCTCTGGCGCAGGTTTTGGCCCGCCCGCCTCCAGCTCTGACAGAAAGCCATCGATCTCATCAAGCATGAGGTGCCATGCGGGTTCCTGGGGCAGGGGGACGTGATTGCGGCTGCGCAGCGGGACAAATCGCGCACCCGGTATCCCGCAGGCCAGCTGCCGCCCTTCGGAGACCGGATGGATCGCATCGTCGAGCGCATGAAACACAAGTGTCGGCGCCCGGACAGTGCCAAGCAGATCGGCCACGTCGAACCGGTCAACGATCTGGCGCAGCTCTGCGGCCTTGTCAGGGGCAATGGTTTCAACCTGCATGGTGATGAAACTGGCCAGCTGTTCTGGCGTGGCGTCCGGCATGAACAGGCTGGAAAAGGCTGTCATGAAGG
This sequence comes from Roseovarius nubinhibens ISM, assembly GCF_000152625.1. Taxonomy (GTDB): domain Bacteria; phylum Pseudomonadota; class Alphaproteobacteria; order Rhodobacterales; family Rhodobacteraceae; genus Roseovarius; species Roseovarius nubinhibens. The sequence continues at coordinate 1,820,309 of NZ_CH724156.1, forward strand.
CGCTGCGCGGTTGCCCCCAGCCGGCCCGGATGAGCGACAGCACGGTGGCTTCGTCCATCTGACCGGGGGCGGGCGGACGCAGGGAGCGCCCTTTGGAATAGCCCCCATAGAGGATTAGCCCGCTCACCCGTTCGGGAAACTGCGCGGCAAAGCCGATCGCCACCGGCACCGCCTGCGAAGCGGCAAATATCGGAAACCGAGTCAGGCCATTGGCATCGGCAACACAGAGGAGATCCTCTACGAAAGGGGTGATGCCCGCCCCGGTCGCGGCGTGCAACTCGCGGCTCGAGAGGCCCGTGCCACGCTGGTCATAGCGCACGAGCCTGTGCCGCGCGCCAAGGGCCGTGAGCAACGGCTGCCAGACCGGGCAGTGCCAATCGAGCTCGACATTCGACAGCCAATGCCCGAGCCTGAGGAGCGGCGGCCCCTCGCCGCTTTGGGCATGGGCGATGCGGCTCCCATCCGCGCTCTGGGCGAAGCGCAGCACGTGGCGCTGTGCCTTGGCCGTCGCGGGGCGCGATTGCGCCTTGTCCGGCCCTCCGGCCTGATCGGTCGAGACGGGGGCGACGAGCCGAAACCCGCAACCATGTACCGTTTTCAGGATCGCCTGCGCCTGGCCTGTATCGCCGATTGCCTTGCGCGCCGCCGAGATGCGGGCGCTGATCGTCGCGTCGGATATTGCAAGCCCGCGCCAGACCGTTTCCACCAGTTCCTCCTTGGTGATCAGCTGCCCGGCCCGTTCGGCCAGCACCTGCAAGAGGGTAAAGACCTGTGGTTCGACATGAACCGGCTCGCCATCGCGCAGGAGCAGGTGGCGCGCGGGGTCGAGGCGGCAATTGGCAAAGCGATAGACCATAGCACATTGAATATCGCGGCCCCGTCACCCGGCAAGCCATTTCTGTCAGGTCTGTCAGGATCGACCGCGCGGCAACGAAATGACAAGACATTCGCAAGCCTCTCTTCAAGCGCGCGCATCGGTCTTCTGCTGAGATGGGGAAAAGCAGAAAGGGAATATGCGATGACACGGGAAAGAGATCAGCAAACACCGCAGGACACAGAGAGTTCGACGGCGATGGAGCCCGCGATCCGCTATCGCGCCGATGGGTCCATAGATACCGCCTATTACATGGCCAGAGGCCGTCATATGCGCTCTTGCCAATGCCACAAGCTCGCCCGGGATGGGGCCGCGCGTGGGGGTGGCCTGGTGGCGCGGCTGGTCGGGCTTTTGCGGAGCGGGGCGGTCTGGCCGGTCGCTGCCGGGCGGTCGCATTGAACCCAGAGAGGTCTTGTGCCTGACAGGGTGCAGGGCAGCCCCCGAAAGCCGAAAATCGCCCGATTTGGCCGTCTGGCTTTTCTGCGGTTTTCGGGGGTTAGTCTCTGGTCTGGGCCCGCTGGCTGGCGCGCCATTCGGCGAGATAAGGGTTCAGGCGGCGGCCCTCGGCATAGGCGGCGGGGGTGATCTCGGCTTGGATCATCGCCTCGCCTGTCTCGGGGGCTTGGGCCAGCAGGGTGCCATCGGGGGCGGCGATGCTGCTCAGCCCTTGATAGGCAAAGGCATCGTCGGCGTCGGCATGGTCGCAATAGGCCACGAAAACCTGATTTTCATAGGCACGAACCGGGATCATCGCATTGGCGACAAAGGGGCTTCCGGGCTGCGCGGGGAGCGCCGTGGGGACGAGAATGAGCTCGGCCCCGGCAAGGGCGAGAGATCGGGTGCATTCGGGAAATTCCACGTCAAAACAAATGAGTAGACCGATTTTCAGACCGGCATACTCGAAGGTCACCACATTTGGCCCGGCCGGGGTGAAGATGGCCTTTTCATAGTCACCATAGAGAAACCCCTTGCGGTAGATCACCGGCGGCCGACCGGGGCGGAGCGCCATGGCGGAGATGTGCAATGTGTCGCCCAGACGTTCGGGAAAGCCGGTCACCAGGGCACAGCCGGAGGCCTCCACAACCTCTTGTAAATGCTGGCACCATTGGCCCTCGGCGGGCTGGGCCAGATCGCGCAGCGCGTCGCCCGCGCCATAGCCCGAGAGCGCCAATTCCGGGGCGACCATGAGATCAGCACCGGCGGCGCTGGCACGGGTCAGCGCTTCGCTGATCCGCCGGGCGCGGGGGGTGGGATTGGCGGTGGCGGACATCTGATAGAGGGCGAGTTTCATGGCGCATGATTGGCGCTCTGGCGGCCCGAAGGCAATGAAAATCCCATGTCGGTAAGACGTCGGTAAAGCGACAGCAAAGCGACTGTGCGCAAATCGGGGCTGCGGGCGCTTGATTTTGCGGGCCGGTTTGGCCAAGAGGGCGCGACCAGCCAAAGGAGCCCGCCATGACCGTCGACGCCTCATCCGCCCATCAGGACAGCCTGCCGGTGAGTTCGGACAAGATGCTCGATCTCTTGCGCGCGGCGGGCTGCGAGGTCACCGCCTATAGCCATATCCCGCTGCGCACGGTCGAGGATGCCAAGACGGTGCAGGGCGATGTGCTGCCCTCGGGGGCGGGGGTGGTCAACATCAAGAATTTCTACCTGCGCGACCGGAAGAAGCGGAATTACCTCGTGGTGCTCGAACAGGACCGCGAGGTCGATCTCAAGGCGCTGGGGGCGCAGATCGGCGCGCCGGGGCCGAGCTTTGGCTCGCCCGAGCGGCTGATGGAACATCTGGGCGTGCGCCCCGGCGCGGTGAGCCCACTGGCGATGGTGACCGGGGCCGAGATGGGCGTGACGCTGGTCATGGACGCGGCGCTGCGACAGGCGGAGGTGGTGCATCTGCACCCGCTGGTCAATGACCGGACGGTGGCAATGACGCCCGATGATCTCGAGCGGGTGCTGCGCGGCTGGGGCGCCGAGATCCGCTGGCTCGAATTGGGCTGAGGGTCGGTCGCGGAGGGCAGGGCCCGGGCCGCTGGCGCGGCTGTTCCGGGCGGGGGGCGTTACCTCTCCGTTGTTGGTGGGGACGCGGTTTCCATCGTGGGTGCTGAGAGGGTCCGTAGGATGCGATTGACCGGCTTTGAGGCGGGCACGCGACGGTGAGCCTCGAGAAGGCGAGTGCGCAATGTTTCGGTGATAGCACTCATATCGCTACCCTTGATGCTGATCCAGCAGGTGTGGCGCCATTGGCTCAGCACGCCCGGAATGAACCTGTACCGGCTGGAGCGCAGTGTCAGTTGAACAAGCGAGATCTCTTCGCCCTGGGGAGGGAGACTGAGCAGGGTGATATCCTTCAGGTCGATTGTGTCGCCCCTCGGCAGAAATGTGATTTGCTCTTCACCAATCAGGATCTCGCGGACGTTGCGCTGTGCGAGGAGGAAGGTCACCCCGATGAACATTACGATCGCCCCTATGGGAAGACTCAGGCTCTTGAACGGGGGCTTGCCCAAGAAGAAGGCTGACCACAGGACTGACGACAGTAGGACGACGCCACAGCAGAGATAGAGGGCGCCCGAGACCATTCCGGCCTTTCGGTCGACCGGAAAATGGTCTGCGCCGGTGAGCGGGTTGTATTCGGGGGGAAGGGGAGACGATTGCCGAGACCGGGTGTACGAAAGGTCGTATGCGGTCAGGCCAATCGTAAAGAGGATCGGGGCGAAGAGGGGAATAGGTGTTGGATAGAAGAAATACACCCCCCAGAATGCAGCGATTGCAAGACCGCAGGACAGATGATCGTTCAACTTCATGGAAAACTCCTGAACTGGTTAACGGTACGACAACAGGTGACATTGAGACCTTGTCATTATGGCCGGAGTTTGGCCGCGAAAGGGAAAGAGTGGAGCGCTGGGGGCAGGTCGCTAGGGTGGGCCGGGGTGGTGAGGTCTCTCAGGGCTTGCGATGGGCTGAGGCAGGGCTGGGCCCGACCGCGGGGGGGCGTTGTGCCGGCTGTGCGGGGCAGTTTATCTCGCCGGGGTTTTCGTCGGGGTGAAGGCAGGGCTGCGGCCGCCAAAGAGCCCGCCCGGGGGGCGGTCGGGCTCTGCCCGGGCCGCTGGCGCGGCGGATCCGGGCGGGAAGGGCCTGTGTCGCCAAAGAGCCCGCCCGGGGGGCGGTCGGGCTCTGCCCGGGCCGCTGGCGCGGCGGATCTGGGCGGGGGAGGGCCTGTGTTGCGAAGGAGCCTGCTCGTTGGGCACTCGGGCTCTGGCGGGGGCGCTTGGCGGCCGATCCGGGGCGGGAAAACCAGAAAAACCCTCCGGTGACTTGTGCCGAAACGTGGTGCGCGATAACCATTCTGCACGAACTGTTGGTTAGTGCACAGAGGATGAGTTATGGATAATTGGGATGAAATTCGCACCGCCTATCATGTGGCGCGGGTCGGGACGGTCAGTGGCGCGGCGGAACGGTTGGGCGTCCATCACGCCACGGTCATTCGCCATATCGACGCGCTCGAAGAGCGGCTGGGCGTCAAACTCTTTCAACGTCATGCGCGGGGCTATACGGCCACCGAGGCGGGCGATGATCTGCTGCGCGTGGCGCAGGCGACCGACGATCAGTTCAGCCAGCTTGTCGGCCGTATCCGGGGCCGGGGCGATGGTGTTTCCGGCGATCTCGTGGTGACCTCGCTCGGCGGGTTGAGCCATCTTCTGGTGCCGGTGCTGACCCGCTTCCGCGAAGACTATCCCGAGGTGGTGGTGCGGTTTCTCACCGGCGACCGGCTGTTTCGGCTCGAATATGGCGAGGCGCATGTGGCGATCCGTGCCGGTTCGGTGCCCGATCAGCCGGACAATGTCGTCCAGCCCTTTGTGAAGCAGCGCGTCGCGCTCTATGCCAGCCGGTCCTATGTCGAGCGCCATGGCGCGCCCAAGGATCTGGCCGATATGGCCAATCATTTCTTTGTCGGGGCCGATGATCCCAATTCGCGCGCGCCCTTCATGCGCTGGATGCGCGAGCATATCCCGGCGGAAAACATCGTGTTCCGCAGTGGCGATTTCCACGCGTTGCGCCGGGCGATCATCGAGGGCGCGGGCATCGGGTTCATGTTTCAGCTACAGGCGCGCGAGCTCGACGATATGGTCGAAATCCTGCCGCCGCAGGATGACTGGACCTCGCCGCTCTGGCTGGTGACCCATATGGATCTGCACCGCACCACCAAGGTGCAGGCCTTTCTCACCGTGCTCAAAGAGGCGGCGAAAGAGTGGGAAAATATCTGAGCCACGCGGCGCGGTGATCCCGCGCAGCCTCCTCAGAGGAAGTTGCGGGATTTGAGCGCCGCCAGCAGGGCCGCGAGGTCGATCGGGGCGGCGGCGTCCCGATCCGTCGCGGCCTCTGCCTCCGCGCAGAGCGGGTGGAACGTATGCAGCTCGACATCGACGAAGGCGCGGATCTGGGCCACCAGCGCGTCAAAGGCGGGCTGACGCGCACGGCGCTGGATGAGGCCGACCCGCGTCCCGGGTTTCAGGGCGAAGGGCGCGAGGTGAAAGGCCGAGCCATCGGCGCCGACGATTTCGCGGGCGGACATATAGACCTGGCATTGCTCTTCGAGCGTGTAATGCTCGGGGTGAAAACTCACATAGCCCGCCTTGATCATCTTGCGCTCGAGCGCCTCTTCCTGATCCATGCGATGCGCCGGGGTTTTGAACCGGGTGCGTGAGACATAGACCCGTTCGGGCCCGTCGGGGGTGATCCTCTCGGCGATGCGGCGGCGGATGAAGGCGCGGAACTCGGGGGTGCCGATGGTCCAGTTGCCATGACCAAAGCCGGGGCTGGGCAGGAGCAGCTCGTCGACGCGGGCGGGGCTGTCGATAAGCCAGAGCGGCTTTTCCTCGCACAAGAGGCTGTAGAAGGGCAGGAAGCGGCGGTGGATCACCGCCTCGATGTCCTTGTTGTGCTTGGGCACGATGAGGATGCCGTCGATCTCGTCGGCGTGGCGGTCGAGCGCCCAGAGCCGGCCCAGCCCCTCGACGAGGAAATGGCCGAAATGATGCCGCCCGACCCCGGCATAGAGATGGCGGCCTTGCAGATGTTTGAACTGGCTCTCGTCTGGCGGGCTGGGCGCGATGCTGAGCCGGTTGCGAGACAGGAGCGTCGCGGAGCCGGGGCAGAAGCTGCCGTCGGGGCGGAACACCCCATGCGCCATGCCGCGGCCGCTTTCCATCGGCACGATGCGGGCGTCCTTGATCCGGTCGATCTGCGCCGGGGGCAGCGCCTCGGGGGAGAGATTAAACGCCCCCGGTTCAGTCGGCATCGTCGAGCTCCGTCGCGAGAAAGCGTTCAAAGGCGTCAAGATTGACCGCCTCGAACTGGCCAAAGCTCTGCATCCAGATGCTCGCGTCGCGCAGCGCGTCGGGTTCGAGCTTGCACCATTTCACCCGGCCCCGGCGTTCCTGGGTGATGAGCCCAGCGCGGCCGAGGATCGCCAGATGTTTGGAGATGGCGGCGAGGCTCATCTCGAAAGGTTCGGCCACGTCGGTGACGGCCATGTCATCCTCGAGCAGCATCGACAGGATCTGTCGGCGGGTCGGATCGGCCAGGGCGGCAAAGACGGTGTCGAGCGGGTTGGACATGCCCCCCATAAGCCCCGAGCCGGGGCGAAGGTCAACGGGGTGCATGGGGGCATGGCGGTAAAGCTCAACCATCGGGTTGAATATAGCGGGCGGGTGGGTTTGGGGCGCCAAGGCCGGGTTTGGCCGGGGGTGCGAAAATAAAATACAAGATATTTCAGTAGTTTACGTGGATTTCCCCGCGCTTGACTCAATCGCCCCCCGCGCATAGCAATGGCGCAAACCTGACGTGGGGGCCAAACCGTGTCGAACGGCGACGATCATCAGCGACTTGCCGAGCTTGATGCCAAGATCAAGGCGCTGAAAACGCCGGTCAAGGAGAAGGCCCATACCGAGGAGCACTATAGCCAGGCGCATCTCGCGTGGCGGATGGTGATAGAGCTTGTGGCCGGTCTGTTGATCGGCTTTGGCATTGGGTACGGGCTGGACAGCCTGTTCGGGACGATCCCGATCTTCCTGGTGCTGTTTACATTTCTGGGTCTGGCGGCCGGTGTCAAAACGATGATGCGCAGCGCCAGCGAGATCCAGGCCAAGAAAATGGCCGAGACGGCCGAAGGGACCGCGTCGGAGACCGACGCAAACGAGAGGTAAAAGCATGGCGTCTGAATCGCTGGGAATGGAAGCTGGTGCCGAGAAGAGCGACGGCTTGGTCTTTCACCCGATGGACCAGTTCATCGTAAAGCCCTTCTTCGGTGAAGGCGCGGTTGGCACGTTCACCTTTACCAACTCCAGCTTCTGGATGGTCATGACGGTTCTCGCCGCGACCGCGCTGCTGGTGCTGGGCACCTCGGGTCGTTCGGTCATCCCGTCGCGCATCCAGTCGATCGCCGAGCTCTGCTATGGCTTTATCCGCAAGATGGTCGAGGATGTGGCTGGCAAGGACGCGCTGCCCTATTTCCCCTATATCATGACGCTGTTCGTGTTCATCATCTTCGCGAACTTCCTCGGCCTGCTGCCGGGCGCCTTTACCCCCACCTCGCATATTGCCGTGACCGCGATCCTCGCGATGGCAGTGTTCCTGACGGTGACGGTGATGGGCTTTGTCAAAAACGGTGCCGGCTTCCTCGGTCTGTTCTGGGTGAGCTCGGCCCCGCTGCCGCTGCGTCCGGTTCTGGCGCTGATCGAAGTGATTTCCTACTTCGTCCGCCCGGTGAGCCACTCCATTCGTCTCGCTGGCAACATGATGGCGGGCCACGCGGTGATCAAAGTCTTCGCGGCCTTTGCCCCGATGATCCTGCTGTCGACCGGTCTCGGCCTTCTGGTGACGCCGCTGTCGATCCTCGCGATCACTGCTGTCTATGCTCTCGAAGTGCTGGTGGCCTTCATCCAGGCCTATGTCTTCACCATCCTGACATGTGTTTATCTCAAGGATGCGCTTCACCCGCATCACTGAGCCCGAAAGACCGGTGGGGCGGGCATAGGCCTGCCGCATCGAGACAACCTAACTACGCAATTCCAACGTAAGGAGAATCGAAATGGAAGGCGATATCGTACAAATGGGCGCATACATCGGCGCGGGTCTGGCATGCATGGGCATGGGCGGCGCGGCTGTTGGTGTGGGCAATGTTGCAGGCAACTACCTGGCGGGCGCACTGCGCAACCCGTCGGCCGCTGCTGGCCAAACCGCCACTCTCTTCATCGGCATCGCATTTGCAGAAGCACTGGGCATCTTCTCGTTCCTGGTCGCTCTGCTGCTGATGTTCGCCGTCTAAACCCAGCGGAACCTGATCCTTACGACGGGGTGGAAGGCCTGAGCGCCTTTCACCCTTTGTAACCGGAAAGTTTCCCACGGGGAGGACGACGACATGGCAACCGAAGCCACACAAACGGGTCACGTGAGCCCGGTCTCTCTCGAAGAGGCAGGCGTCTGCGTTGACAGCCATGGCGGTGCCATTGGTATGCCCCAGCTCTGTGGTGAGTGGATGGGCAACCAGATCTTCTGGCTGCTGCTGACGCTCGTCGTGCTCTATTTCGTTCTCTCGCGCGTGGCTCTGCCGCGTATCGAGGCCATTCTGGCCGAACGTCAGGGCACGATCACCAATGATCTGGCAGCCGCCGAAGACCTGAAGGTCAAGGCCGAAGAGGCTGAACAGGCCTATCAGAAGGCGCTGGCGGATGCCCGGGCAGAAGCCCAGGCCATCGTGGCCGAAGCCAAGGCCGAGATCCAAGCCGATCTCGATGCGGCGACGGCCAAGGCCGATGCCCAGATTGCAGCCAAGGCCGCCGAGGGCGAAAAGAAGATCGCGGAAATCCGCGAGACCGCTCTCGACAACGTCAAGGCCGTTGCCAAGGACACTGCCAAGGAAATCGTTGCGGCGATGGGCGGCAAGGCCGATGCACGGACCGTGACGGCAGCCATCAATGCGCGGATGAAAGGGTAAGATCATGCGGATCACAGCAACGCTCTTTGCCCTGTTTGCCGCCAGCCCTGCGCTGGCTGCCTCCGGGCCTTTTCTGTCCCTCAAGAACACGAATTTCGTCGTTCTGATTTCCTTCCTGCTTTTCGTGGGTCTGATCGTGGCACTCAAAGTGCCCGGCAAGATCGGCGAAATGCTGGACAAGCGCGCCGCAGGCATCAAGTCGGATCTCGACGAGGCCCGGGCCCTGCGGGAAGAGGCGCAGACGCTGCTCGCCTCTTATGAGCGCAAGCAGAAAGAGGTTCAGGACCAGGCCGCTCGCATCGTCGAGCACGCCAAGGCCGAAGCGGCCGCCGCCGCGGACAAGGCCAAGGAGGACCTGAAAGGGACCATCGCGCGCCGTCTGCAGGCCGCCGAAGAACAGATCGCCTCGGCCGAAGCCGGTGCTGTCAAGGAAGTGCGCGACCGCGCCGTGGCCGTGGCAATCGCCGCCGCCCGCGACGTGATCGCCAAGCAGATGACCGCGGCAGATGGCAACAAGCTCATCGATGAGGCCATCGCGGAAGTGGGCGACAAGCTCCACTAACCCGCGCAACTGCCCGGAACAGCCTGACAAAGCCCGTGCGACAGCGCGGGCTTTTTCGCATGGCGGGGGCCGGGTGGCTTGTGTCGCCGCGCGCAAGCGAATATTGCGGATACGAGAGTTTTCCGGGAGCCCAGCCATGACCAAATTCGACAAAGCAAAATTGCCCAGCCGCCATGTGACCGAAGGCCCGGCGCGTGCGCCGCACCGGTCCTACATGTATGCGATGGGGCTTCAGGAAGAAGAAATCCATCAGCCTCTGGTCGGCGTGGCGACCTGCTGGAACGAGGCGGCGCCGTGCAACATTTCGCTCAACCGGCAGGCGCAATCGGTCAAGATGGGCGTCAAGGAAGCGGGCGGCACGCCGCGCGAGTTTACCACCATCACCGTGACCGACGGCATCGCCATGGGCCATGAGGGCATGCGCAGCTCGCTCGCGTCGCGCGAGGCGATTGCCGACACTGTCGAGCTCACCATGCGCGGCCATTGCTATGATGCGCTCGTCGGTCTGGCGGGCTGTGACAAGTCGCTGCCGGGGATGATGATGGCGATGGTGCGGCTCAACACGCCGTCGGTCTTCATCTATGGCGGCTCGATCATGCCGGGCCGGTTCCAGGGCCGTGACGTGACCGTGCAGGACGTGTTCGAGGCCGTCGGCCGCCATCAGGCAGGGGCCAATTCGGACGAAGAGCTGCGGGCGCTGGAAAAGGTGGCCTGCCCGTCGGCCGGGGCCTGTGGCGGCCAGTTCACCGCCAACACCATGGCCTGTGTCTCTGAAGCGATCGGTCTGGCGCTGCCCAACTCGGCGGGCGCGCCCGCGCCCTATGAAAGCCGCGATCAATATGGCACCGCCTCTGGTGCGGCGGTCATGACGCTTTTGGAAAAGAACATCCGGGCGCGCGACATCGTCACGCTCAAGAGCCTTGAGAATGCCGCGCGGGTCGTGGCCTGTACCGGTGGGTCGACCAATGCCGGTCTGCACCTGCCCGCGATTGCGCATGAGGCGGGGCTCGAGTTTTTCCTCGATGACGTCTGCCAGATCTTCAAGGACACGCCCTATTTCGTCGATCTCAAACCGGGCGGGCAATATGTCGCCAAGGACCTCTATGAGGCGGGCGGCGTGCCGGTGGTGATGAAGGAGCTGCGCAAGGCGGGGCTCATCCACGAAGATTGCATGACCGTCACCGGGCGGACCATTGGCGAAGAGATCGACATCGTCGAGCGCGAGGCCGATGGCCGGGTGATCTATCCCGTCGAGAAGCCGATCACCAAGACCGGCGGCGTCGTGGGCCTCAAGGGCAATCTTGCCCCGCAGGGCGCCATCGTGAAGGTCGCGGGTATGAGCGAGGAAGAGCAAGTCTTCTCGGGCCCCGCGCGGGTTTTTGAATGCGAAGAGGACGCCTTTGAGGCGGTCAAGGCGCGCAGCTACAAGGAGGGCGAGGTTCTCGTCATCCGCAACGAGGGCCCCGCAGGCGGTCCGGGCATGCGCGAGATGCTCGCCACCACGGCGGCGCTGTCGGGGCAGGGCATGGGCAAGAAGGTCGCGCTCATCACCGATGGCCGGTTCTCGGGCGCGACGCGTGGCTTCTGCGTCGGCCATGTCGGACCGGAATCGGCCCATGGCGGCCCGATTGCCCTGGTCCAGGATGGCGATGTGATCACCATCAACGCGATCACCGGCGAGCTCAGCGTGGCGCTCAGCGATGAGGATCTGACGGCCCGCAAGGAGGCCTGGAAAGGCCCGCGCGAGACGATCTATTCCAGCGGCGCGCTGTGGAAATACGCCCAGCTCGTGGGCGAGACCTACAAGGGCGCTGTGACCCACCCCGGTGCCGAAGCGGAGAAGCATGTCTATATGGATCTCTAACCCGATGGGCGGGATCCGCCGCCTTGCCCTCGTGGCCGCGATGGCCCTGCCTCTGGCGGGCTGTCTGGCGACGGGCGAGGCGGGGACAGGGCGCAACAGTTTCGCAGCCTCTGGCGACGACGGCGCGGGGCGCAAAGCCCCGGCGGCGCGGCGTCAGGCGGCGCTGTTCGATGGCGAGGTCGTGGTCGCGGGACCGCAGGGCTATTGCATCGACCCCACCAGCCTGCGCAAGCGGGGCGGCGGGCATGTGGTGCTGATGGCGAGCTGTGAAGCGCTCACCGGGACGCCGGGCCATTCGGTCGAGCCGGTGCTGATGACCGTTTCGGTGCTGCCCTATCGCAAGGACGCGACACCGCCCGATGCGCGGGCGCTCGCCAAGCAGATGCAGCCCGCCAAGGTGCTCGACCGGATCGACGGCGATGGCGTGTCGCTGGTGCATCTGGGGGCCGGGGGCGCGCAGGGCATCGATGGCGGCGACCCGCGCCACTGGCGGGCCGCGATGGAGATCAACGGCCATGTCATCGGCCTCGCCGTCTATGCGGCGCGGGGTGGCAAGGCGGCCGGGCCGAAGGGCCAGCGTCTCATCGTCGATCTGGCGGAAATCCTGCGCGACAAGAGCCCGACACGGATCATCCGACCCGATGCCGCGCCGATCGCGCAGCCGCTGTCAAACGGGCCGAAAACCCATCCCACGGCGCCGCGCACCGAGGGTATTTTGGGCGGTCTCAATAGATTGTTTTCAAATTCGGGTTAATCATCTGGCAGCAATGCCTATGACAGGGTAGAAGTAGGAAACGCAGTACCGAGGCCATAGCAGATGCGATTGCGCAGCCCCTTAGGGCAAAACCTGTTGCAGCAACGAGGGCTAAAGCGCTGGGCCAAGGCCGCCCGCCGCGCCCCGGAGATGCCGCTAAATGAATTGCGATCCTTACGGAACGCGGCCCGGAAGTACTTGTATTACCTCAATGAAGTGAACTCGATCTCGGAAACGCGGCTGGCGCTTCCGAGCATCGGGTCGAACGCTTTTCCGAAACCGCATGGCACCGATTGGGCCTGGCGCCCGAACCTGTGGCGCAGCCCGCTGCCAAGTGCCGGCATGTCGTCGGTCCAGAGCCGGTCCAAGCTCGGCTCGGAGCTCACATTGTTTCATGATTGCGAACGGTCCGAGCTGGGCCTGCGGCAGCTGCGCAATCACCGCGAGGCGGATCTCGCGCCCTTTGGGCTTCGGATGGACGTGTTTGCCTTTGACGGGTCCTTCCTGTCGCTGGTGCTCGACATGCCGCATGCGGCGGTGGATGGGCTGCGCAAGACCCATCTCATCCGGATGAGCACCATCGTCGAGATGGAGCGGCCTCTTGAAATCTTTGCCCGGCTCAACATCAAACACGGCCCCAACACCGAGCAGATCGTGCGCGAACTGCCGCTGCATGATGATGAGATCATGGTCGAGTTCGATCTCGCCTATTCCAACTTGAATGAAAAGCGGATCGAGCGGGCTTGGGTCGATCTGATCTTTGAGAACCCGCAGATGAGCCAGGTCATCCTGCGCGATCTGACCTTTAGCCGCCGCATGCGGGCCGAATTCTGAGAGGCAAGAGATGAGCGAACTGACACTGACCAAGACGCGGCTCTTTGAGGGGGTCTGGGAAGGCGTTCTCACCTCGGCCCAGGAGGGCAACAGCCAGCCGCAGGTCAAGGTGACCCATCTGCAGGAAGAGATCCCCAATGTGGAGGTGGTCGAGAACCGCGAGGCGGGGCATTGGGTGGTGCGGGTGCCGATCCCGGCCGAGCTTATCTCGGACGGGGTGCAGACCTTTCTCATCCATGATGCCAAGACCGGCGATACGCTCGACAGTTTCAACCTGATTTCCGGCGATGCGCTCAGCTATGACATTCGCGCCGAAGTCATGCTTCTGCGCGAAGAGCTCGACCTGCTGAAACGCGCGTTCCGGCGGCATTGCCTCGAAACCACGGGGTAAATTCTGGGCCGGGCGGGCCGTTTAGCCCTTGTCGCCCGGCAGCTTGACCACCCGCGCGGCGGGGTCGGGCACCGCGCCCGCAACTGGATCGGGCGCCAATTCTTCGAAATCGAAATTGTCGAGCCGCTTGGCCCGGCGGCCCGCCTTGTCGGCGGAAATCTTGATATCCGAGACATCCTTGGCGGCTTGGCTGAAATGCCGGTCGAGATTTTCCACCCGCGTCGAGAGCCGGTCGACATCGGCAAAGAGCAGCGACAGCTCGCGCCGGATCGCGCCCGCCTGTTCGCGCATCCGCGCGTCCTTGAGAATGGCGCGCATCGTGTTCAGCGTCGCCATGCAGGTCGTCGGCGAGACGATCCAGACCCGCGCCGCAAAGCCCTCGCGCACCAGTTCGGGGAAGTTGGCGTGCAGCTCGGCATAGACCGCCTCGGAGGGCAGGAACATCAGCGCGCCATCGGCGGTCTCGCCCTCGAGAATGTATTTCTCGGAGATGTCCTTGATATGTTTGCGCAGGGTGATGCGGAGGAATTTGGCGGCCTCGTTGAGCTCCCAATCGGTGTTGGCGCGGCGCAGTTTCTCATAGGCTTCGAGCGGGAATTTGCTGTCGATACAGATCGGGCCCGGCGGGTTCGGCAGGTGGATGAGGCAATCCGCACGCCGACCATTCGATAGCGTATGTTGCAGCGTGTAGCTGTCCTTGGGCAATGCCTTGGAGACGATGTCGTGGAGCTGGATTTCGCCAAACGCGCCGCGGGTCTGCTTGTTCGACAGGATGTCCTGCAGCGACAGAACATCGCCCGAGAGCTTGGTGATATTGTCCTGCGCCTTGTCGATCACCGCGAGCCGTTGCTGCAGATCGCCGAGCGATTGGGCGGTGCGCCGGGCCGAACCTTGCAGGTTCTCATTCATCCGCTCCGAGACCTGTGCGAGCCGCTGTTCCATCAGCTGCAGCATGTTGGCCTGGGCCGCCGCCTGCGCCTCGGAGACATGGTTGAGCCCGCCGGCAAGCTGATGCTGCCCATCGCTAAGCCCTTGGACACGTTGGGAAAGGCTGTTCATATGGTGCACCATCGGCTCGGCCATCCGGGCCGAGCGCCCGGCGGCGCGCACCGTGATGATGAGCAAGATGACCATGAAAAGCAGCACCGCGCCAAAGCCGAGAAGCCCCAGCACAAGCGGATGGTCGAGCGGGTAGGTGGTATCGCCGAGGGTGATCATGTGCGTCCGAACAGCCGTTCAATATCGGCCAGTTGTAGTTTGACATAGGTGGGGCGGCCATGGTTGCACTGGCCGGAATGCGGCGTTGCCTCCATCTCGCGCAGCAGGGCGTTCATCTCTTCGGCACGCATCCGGCGGCCAGAGCGGATCGAGCCATGGCAGGCGACCCGCGACAGGATCGCATCAATACGCCCCCGTATGGTCATGCTGCTGCCTTGGTCCGACAGCTCGTCCAGCACGTCGAGCAACAGGGCCCGCGCATCGACCGCGCCGAGGATGGCGGGCACTTCGCGCACCGCTACCGCCGAGCCGCCGAACTCTTCGATCACGAGGCCGAGCGCGGCAAGATCCTCGGCCGCGTCGAGCAAAGCGCCCCGGTCGCCGTCGGACAGTTCGACAATTTCGGGGATCAGCAACGCCTGCGCCGCGACACCCCGTTCTGCCTGCTGGGTCTTTAATTTCTCGTAAACGAGACGCTCATGGGCGGCGTGCTGATCGACGATCACCAGCCCGTCCTCGGTCTGGGCGATGATGTAATTCTCGTGGATCTGCGCGCGCGCGGCGCCGAGCGGGGCCGAAAGCGGCGCGTCAGCTTGCGCCTCGTGGCCGGGGTGATCCGCCAGGGGCGCGCTGAGCTCATCGGGCTCGACCCGCGCCGAATAGCCCGCCTGCAGATCGGCAAAGCCGGGGCTCTGCGAGAGCGGCGCGCCAGTGAGCGGTGCCTGCGCCTGATAGGCCATGGCGCGACTGGCGGGGCCGGGGCGGTCCATCTGATAGACGCGGGGCGCTTGGCCGGGGGCGGTGGCTTCGGGCCGGAAGGCGCCGAGCGTCGCCCCGGCGACGGTACTCGAGGCGCGGTGGCCTTCCTCGGCGAGCGCATGACGCAGGCCGGAAACGATGAGCCCGCGCGCCAGCGCCGGATCGCGAAACCGGACCTCGGATTTGGCCGGGTGGACGTTGACATCGACGAGGGTCGGATCGCAGGTCAGAAAGAGCACGGCGGCGGGGTGCCGGTCGCGCGACAGAAGGTCGTGATAGGCTGCGCGCAAGGCCCCGGTGAGCATCTTGTCCCGCACCGGACGCCCGTTCACAAAGAGATATTGCGCCACCGCCGCACCGCGCGAATAGGTCGGCAGGGCGGCATAGCCCGTCATCCGAAGCGCCTCGCGGCTGGCGTCGATCTTGATTGCGTTTTCGGCAAATTCCGCGCCCAGCACCCGGGCCAAACGGCGGTGCAGCGCATCGAAGAGATCGCCCTGTTCGGGATCGGCGCGGAAGGTGACCCGCCCCTCGCCGCCGCCGGTCACGTCGCGCAGGGTAAAGCCCACCGAGGGTTCGGCCATGGCGAGCCGTTTGACCACATCGGCGATGGCCTGGGTCTCGGCCCGGTCCGAGCGCATGAACTTGAGCCGCGCCGGGGTGGCGTAGAACAGATCGCGCAGCGTGACCACGGTGCCGGCGCTCAGCGCGGTGGGGCGCGGGGCGCTCATATCGCCGCCGGAGACGGTGATTTCTGCCGCGTCATGGCCGGCGGCGCGGGACTGGATCGTCAGCCGACCGACGGCGCCGAGCGAGGGCAAAGCCTCGCCGCGAAAGCCGAAGCTGTGGATGTTCAGCAGGTCGCTGCCGTCGATCTTGGAGGTGGCGTGGCGAGACAGGGCGAGGGGCAGATCTTGTGGTGTCATGCCGCAGCCATTGTCGGTCACACGGATGAGCGATTTGCCCCCCTGCGCCTGGCTGATCTCGATCCGGGTGGCGCCGGAATCCAATGCGTTTTCAACAAGTTCCTTGACCGCAGAGGCGGGGCGTTCGACCACTTCACCGGCGGCGATCCGGTTGATCGCGGCATCGTCGAGCTGTCGGATGACAGGGCGCGTATCGCTGATATGGTGGATTGGGTCGGCCATGCCACAAGACCTAGCATGAGTTGCGTCGATTCGGCCAATGCATTCGCCGGGGCGGAACAGGCGGTGCAGGCCGGGGGTTGAGCGCCCGAATGTGTCACAAAGGAGAGCGGAATGAAACGTGAATCTGTCGATGGTAAAACGCTGGAAACCTGGACCGCGCAGGAGCTTCATGAGGCGCTCGAGGCGCGTAAGGCGGTGCTCATAGATGTGCGCAGCCCGGCCGAATATATGCTCGGCCATGTGGCGGGATCTTTGCTCATGCCGATGGCGGATTTCGACGCTAAGGCCTTGCCGGAAGAGGGGAAAAAGCGCCTCGTCCTGATGTGCGGCAGTGCCATGCGGTCGGAGAAAATGGCGCATAAGGTGCTCTCTGCCGGGGCCGAGCGGATTGCGCATCTCGAGGGCGGGTTCGGCGCGTGGAAAGAGGCGAAACTGCCCCATGTCGCGGCGGATTTTCCGAGCGGCGGCCAGAGCCGTGTTAACCAGGATTAAGCGGCGGATTTTCGCGATGTCGGTAAGACGTCGGTAACGCGTCGGCAAAGCGGCAGTGTCGGTGAGGGCGGTTTTACGGCTTCTCGCGGGTGGGCGCGGGTGTGTGACCGGCGCGCGCGGGCGTTTTACCGTTTTTCAACACCTTATCGGTAGGTTGGTCGTACGGGCCGGCGCGAAGGGCCGAATCGCGTAGCCTGTGGGCTAAAGGGATGTTGCAGAGGAGAGTTTGATTGGATCGGATGACAGCGTGCTGAGCGGATTGGATGGGCGATTTGGGCGCAGAGCTGGTTAGCGGGCCAATTGGTTGGCAGGTCAATCGGTCGGCAGGTGACAGGGGCCCGGATCGCGTATTGGGTCGCGTATTGGGTCGCCTGATGGATTGCGTGCTGGGCTGAGTGATGGATTGCGTCCTGGGCTGAGTGCCGGGCTGAGCGCTTTATGTGCGAGGCGGTCGCGCGGGCGAACTGGCGGCTTGGCTGGAAGCTCTGGTTTTTTAGAAGGTCCGGTTTTCTGGAAGGTCTGCTTTGCTGGAAAGTTTGGGGGTGACCCTAGAGCTGGGGCTGGCCCTCCTGATCTCCTTTTCTCTTCCGCGCGACATGCGGCTGCAACTGGGTAGGCGTGCGGTAAAGGGCAGTGAGGCAGTTGGGACGTGAGGCCGAACGACACGAGGCCGAACGGTAAGATACTGTTGGCCTTCGGGCGTGCGGCCGGATGCTCGGGTGCTATTGGCCTGCGGGTTCGAGGCCGGGGGCTGTTGGCCCGCGGGCGCGATGCTGCGTGCTGTTGGCCTTCGGCTGTGAGGTCAGGTGGTATTGGCCTGCGGGTGCTCGGGTGCTTTTGGCCTTCGGCTGCGAGGCCAGATGCTATTGGCCTGTGGACCTGCGGCTGAGCTTTGGGGCTGCTGGACCTGCGGCTGAGCTTCGGGGCTGCTGGACGACTGACCGAGAGCCGTTGGTCTGTTTTGGCTCGAAAGGATCGTCGCAAGACGAAGCCAGCGCGAGACGCTCACCTTCCACAAAAAAACCGCCCCGGGGATGCCGGGACGGTTTGGGGGGTTGGGAGAGGGCAGGCTTAGCTGCGGGTGAACTCGGGATAGGCTTCCATGCCGAGCTCGGTGGTGTCGAGACCGTTGATCTCGGCCTCTTCATCGACCCGCAGACCCATGATCGCCTTGAGCAGCAGCCAGACCACGGCGGAGGCGGCGCTCACGAAGACACCGACCACGACGATGGCATAGAGCTGCGTCAGGATATTGGCGTCCGAGTTGGTGAAGGCGACGGCGATGGTGCCCCAGATGCCGGCGAAGAGGTGCACCGGGATGGCGCCGACCACGTCGTCGATCTTGAGCTTGTCGAGCAGCGGCACGGTGAAGACCACGATCACACCCCCGACGGCACCGATCAGCGTGGCCTCGATGAGCGAGGGCGCCAGCGGTTCGGCGGTGATCGACACGAGGCCTGCGAGGGCGCCGTTGAGGATCATCGTCAGGTCGGGCTTGTTGTACATCAGCTGGGTCAGGATCAGCGCGGCCACGGCCCCCGCAGCGGCGGCGGTGTTGGTGTTCGAGAAGATCCGGCTGATGTCAGCCACGTTGCCAGCGGTGTCCATGTAGAGCTGCGAGCCGCCATTGAAGCCGAACCAGCCGAGCCACAGGATGAACGTGCCGAGCGTGGCCAGGGCGAGGTTGGAGCCCGGGAAGGGGGTCACGCGACCGTCTTTGGCGTATTTGCCGATGCGCGGGCCGAGGATGATGGCCCCGACGAGCGCTGCCCAGCCACCGACCGAATGCACCACGGTCGAGCCTGCGAAATCCTGGAAACCAGCCGCATCGAGGAAGCCGCCGCCCCATTTCCAGCTCGCCTGGATCGGGTAGATCACGGCGGTGAGCACGATGGTGAAGGCGAGGAAGGGCCACAGCTTGATCCGTTCGGCCAGCGCGCCCGACACGATCGAGGCGGTGGCGGCACAGAACATCAGCTGAAAGAAGAAGTCCGAACCGACCGAGGCATAGGTCAGATCGGGCTCTGCGCCTTCCAGACCCACCGGCTCGAGGCTGGTGATCGAGAACGCGCCGAGCAGCCCGTCGATGGACCAGCCGTCGCCCGGGTACATCAGGTTATAGCCGAGCACATAGTAGAAGATCGACGCCAGCGAGAAGAGCGCCATGTTCTTGGTGAGCTGCATGGTCACGTTCTTGCCGCGCACGAGCCCTGCTTCGAGCATGGCGAAACCGGCGGCCATGAAGAAGACGAGAAAGCCCGAAACGAGGAACATGAAGGTGGTGAAGATGAAGCCGATATCTTCATTGAGCGGCGTGGTGTCGGCCTCCTGGGCCGAGGCCAGCGTCGGCAGCAGCACGAGGGCCGCCGGGAGTGCGAATTTGGTCAGATGTGTCATGGGTCCGTTCCCTATTGCGCGCGTTACAGCGCGTCGTCGTTCAGATCGCCGGTGCGCACGCGCATGGCCTGTTGCAGGTCGAGGGCGAAAATCTTGCCATCCCCGATCTTGCCGGTGCGGGCGGTCTTGGCGATGGTTTGGATGACCTCGTCGGCGAGCGCGTCCGAGACGGCGATTTCCAGCCGGATTTTCGGCACGTAGTTCACTGAATATTCCGCGCCGCGATAGATTTCGGTATGGCCCGACTGGTTGCCGAAGCCCTTGATCTCGGTCACGGACATGCCCGTCACGCCGACCCCGGTCAGCGCCTCGCGCACTTCGTCCAGTTTGAACGGTTTGATAGTGGCTATGATGAGTTTCAAAACTCTTCCCCTTTATGAGCCGCCTGCGGGGCAGGCATTCTTGGCAAATGTTGTGCAGAGGCAGAAAAATGGGCAGAAGGGCTGTCGTGAAGTCTGAAGCCGCAAAAATCTGGCTGTTAGGGCGCTCGGCGACTATTTTTTGTGCAACCGGGTCGCATTGACTAGAAATTGGGCGGCGGAAAAACGGCAGGCAGGGGGATTGGAGGCGCGACTTTGACCCCGTGCCGGGCTATAAGGCGGAAAAATCCAAGAGCCGGGGCAGGGCTGAGATGAGCAATTCAGGTGGCAAGAAGACGAGACTGGTGGCCGACAAGCGCTCGCGCCCGGCCAAGAAAACAGCCGCGCCGAAACGCGCCAAGACGCCCTCGCGCCGCCGCCCGCGCAAGCCGCGCCCGCCCCGTCGCGGCGGCATCAGCGGATTCTTCCTCGCGATTCTGCGCTGGATCTGGCGGGTGATCTGGGGGATCGGCTGGCGCGTCGGCTTTATCGTGGCGATGATCATCGGTCTGGCCACCGCCTATGTCTATAGCACCCTGCCCGAGGCGACCGCGCTTCTCGATGGCCGATCCAAGGGATCGGTGACCTTGATGGACCGCGAGGGCGATGTCTTTGCCTGGCGCGGCGATCAATTCGGCGGCGCGGTGACCGCCGACACGGTGTCGCGGCATCTGCGCAATGCGGTGGTGGCCACCGAGGACAAGCGGTTCTATCGCCATTTCGGCATCAGCCCGCGCGGCGTGGCGAGCGCCATCCGCATCAACCTGCGCGAGGGGCGGGGGCCGCTGCAGGGGCATGGCGGCTCGACCATCACGCAGCAGACGGCCAAGCTTCTCTGTCTCGGCGTCGAATATGACAAGGACCAGTGGAAGAGCGAGCGCGATTATGTGCAGGATTGCCGCCGCACCACGATCCTGCGCAAGGCCAAGGAGGCGATCTTCGCGCTGGCCATGGAGGCGAAATATTCCAAGGATCAGATCCTGTCGATCTATCTCAACCGGGCCTATTTCGGCGGCGGCGCCTATGGGGCCGAGGCGGCGGCAGAGCGGTTCTTTGGCAAATCGGCGACGGCGGTGGATGCCTCGGAGGGCGCGATGCTGGCCGGGGTGCTGACCGCGCCGACGCGGCTGGCGCCGACCAATGATCTCAAGCGCAGCCAGGACCGGGCGGCGACGATCCTGCGGCTGATGTATGATCAGGGCTATCTCACCTCGGACGAGCTGCGCGCGGCGCAGGCCAATCCGGCGACCCTGTCGGAGGCGGCGCAGCGGCAGGCGGGCGGCTATTTCGCCGATTGGGTGATGGATTCGGGGCCGGATTTCTTCACCCGCGACACGACAGAGGATGTGATCCTGCGCACCACGCTCGACCAGCGCATTCAGCGCGCGGCCGAAGAGGCGATGGATTTCATTTTCGAGAACAAGGTGCGCGACGGGTCCAAGGCGCAGGCGGCCATCGTGGTGATGAGCGCCGATGGCGCGGTGCGGGCCATGGTCGGCGGCCGCGAGACCAAAGTGTCCGGCGCGTTCAACCGGGCCACCCAGGCCAAACGGCAGACCGGGTCGAGTTTCAAGCCCTTCGTCTATGCCACCGCGCTCGAGCTTGGGCATTCGCCCAATGACACGGTGGTCGATGAGGCCTATTGCCTCAATATTCCCGGATCGGGCGAATGGTGCCCGTCAAACTATGACCGTCGATTCCATGGCCGGGTGACGCTCACGCAGGCGCTGCAGGAATCCTACAACATCCCGGCGGTGAAAGTGTCCGAGAGCGTCGGCCGCGACCTTGTCCGCAAGGTGGCCAGCGATTTCGGCATCGAGAGCGATCTTGCCGCCGGGCCGGCGCTGGCGCTGGGCGCGTCGGAGAGCTCGCTTCTGGAGATGACCGGGGCCTATGCCGGTATTCTCAACGGCGGCTCGTCGGTGACGCCCTATGGGCTCATCGATCTGCGCCTGCTGGGCGAGAATGAGCCGCTGATGGGCACCACGGGCGGCATTGGCGAGCGGGTGATCAACGAGAAGGCGGCGCGAGAGCTCATCTATATGATGAACAAGGTGGTGACCTCGGGGACCGGCCAGCGCGCGGCGCTGCCGGATCGCGAGGCGGCGGGCAAGACCGGCACCACCCAGGCGGCGCGCGATGCGTGGTTCCTCGGCTTTACCGCCGATTATGTCGCGGGCGTCTGGATGGGCTATGACGACAACACGCCGCTGACCGGGGTGACGGGCGGCGGGCTTCCGGCGGAAATCTGGCGCGAGACCATGATCCGCGTGCATGAGGGCGTGCCGCCGACGCCGCTGCCCATGGCCAAGGTCGAGCCGCCGCGTCAGGCCCAGCCGCAACCGCAGCCGCAGCAACAGCCCCGGCGGCAGCCGCAGCGGCAGCGTGACCGGCCCATTGAAAACATCCTGCGTCAGCTTTTGGGGATCGATTGAGCACGCTGATTGTTCTGATCCTGCTGTCCCTGCCGGTCTTGGTGGGGCTGTCGCTCTGGCGGTCGGGACAGCGCCAGGCGCGGCATCGGCAGGATTTGATCGAGGCCGGGCTGCGCCCCGATCAGCGGCAAGCGATCCTCGCGGCGGTGCCGCTGATCGCGCGGCTGCCAGAGGATCTGCGGCCGATGCTCGAAGGGCGGGTGGCGCTCTTTCTCGAACAGGTGGCGTTTGTCGGCTGTGACGGGTTGGAGGTCAGCGAGGAGATGCGGCTCTCGATTGCGGCGCAGGCCTGTCTCATCCCGCTGGCGAGTGACCTTTGGTATGAAGAGCTCACCACGGTTCTGGTCTATCCCGGGGCCTTTCGGTCGCGCATGGTGAGCCGTGATGGCTATGTGGTGCGCGAGGAAGAGGTGGTGCGGCTCGGCGAGAGCTGGTCGCGGGGGCAGGTGGTGCTGTCCTGGGCCGATGTCGCGGCGGGGGCGGCCGATCCGGAGGATGGGCGCAACGTGGTGCTGCATGAGTTCGCCCATCAGTTCGACGATCTCTCGGGCGATACCAATGGCGTGCCGGTGCTCGCCGAGGGGCAGAGTTTCGAGGAATGGGAACGGGTGTTCCTGCGCGCCTATATGCGGCTGCGCCGCCGCGCCGAGACCGGGCGGGCGAGCGTTCTCGACACCTATGGGGCGCAGAGCCATGAGGAGTTCTTTGCGGTGGCGATCGAAGCGTTTTTCGAGCGGCCCGGCGATCTGCGCGAGGACGAGCCGGAGCTCTATGCGCAGCTCTCAGAGCTGCTCAAGCTCGACCCCGTAAGCTGGCGCTAGGCGGCGGGTGCAGGCGGGGGCAAGAGAAAGGCCCCCGCAGATATTCCGCGAGGGCCTTGGATGGGTCGTGTGCCCGAGAGGGCGCGGCGGGGCTTAGCCCGCGTTGCGCAGATCGGCGATGAGCGCGTCGATATTGCCCTGACGGCGGTCGAGCATCGAGCCGATCTCGGTGCGTTCGCTGAGCCGCAGGGAAATGCCTTCGATCACCATGTCGAAGAAGAGATCGCGCCCGGATTTGTCGGAGACGAGGAATTTCACCTCAAACGGGCTCTGACCGCGGAGTTTCACGGTCGAGTTCACCTCATGCCAAGATTTCACCCGGCGCACGTCACGCACGGTGATTTCGCCGCCTTGGAATTCCTTGAACCGCTTGCCGTATTTGCGGGCGACATAGCCGCGGAAGGCGTCGGTATAGGCGCGCATCTGGGCCGGGCTGGCGCGGCGGGCATCGGCGCCGAGCGTCGATTGCGCGATGATGTTCACATCCGCATAGGTGCGGAAGATCCGCTCGAAATCGCTGATCATCGAGCCGAGCGGCTTGCCCGAGGCGATGACGCGGTTGATCTCGGCCACGACCTTGTCGACCAGCGAGCGGGCCGAGGCATCGGTCAGGGCCAGCGCCGGGCTGGCGGCGAGCAGCGGGGCCGTGGCGGCGGCGGCGGAAGTGGCCAGGAAACGGCGGCGCGTGTAATCATTCATTGTAAGGGTCCTCATATGGATCGCCCGAAGCGGCAGCAGATGTTTCGCCGTAGGGATCGCCCGAAACGGCGTCATAAGGATCTAGATAGGTGTCGCTCCGGCCCTTGCCCAGCTTGAACCGTCGATTTTGCAGATAAAGAGATTGCGAGGCGCGGTAGCTGTCGGCGCTTTCATGCAGGACGGAATCGATCGTGTCCGAATATTGGCCACGCGCGCTCAGGCTCGACGAGACCGAGGCGGCGGTGCCGTAGAAGCTCTCGGGCGAGGGCAGCACGTAGTTCAGCGGGTTGATGATCAGATCCACCGTCATGCCGACGGTTTCGCGCGTCGTCGAGGGGCCGAGCAGCGGCAGCTCGATATAGGGGCCCTGGTTGACGCCCCAGACATAGAGCGTCTGGCCGAAATCGGCATTGGTGCGGGCCGGCATGTTGAGCTCGGTCGCGGGGTCGAAGAAGCCGCCGAGCCCGAGCGTCGTATTGACCAGCAGCCGGTAGGTGTCGGTGGTGGCGCCAAGCCCGTTGCCCTGCAGGATATTGTTGAGGATCGAGCGCGGCAGCGTCAGGTTCTCGGCAAAGCGCGAGACCACGGTTTCGATATCGTCGGGCACCGCGGCGGTATAGCCCTTGCCGGTGGGCCGCACGATGTTGCGGTCAAGCGATTTGTTGAAATTATGGACCTTGCGGTTCTCGGCCTCCCACGGGTCGTAGGGGGCGTCGCGGGTCAGGGCCGGATCGGACTGGCCGCAGGCGGAAAGAGCCGTGACGCCCGCAAGCGCGAGCGCGGCAAAGAGGCGGCGCGGGGCCAAGGGGAGTGTCAGCAGCTTCACCAGATCTAAACCCGAATCGTCATATTGAATGCGTTGCATAAACCAATCCCGAGCGAGACTACAGCTTTGCGGTTGAAACCGAAAGAGACGTGGCAGAATGGTAACGCCCGCCCAGGTGGTACGGCGGCGGGCGGTGGTCTGCGGCCGATGGGGCGGATCTTGGGCTTTGTGGCGCTCTTGGGCATGGCGGTCAATCTGCTGATGCTGACAGGGCCGATCTATATGCTGCAGGTCTATGATCGGGTGCTCGGCAGCCGGTCGGAAGAGACGCTTGTGGCGTTGACCCTCTTGGCGGGGTTTCTCTTTGCGATGATGGGCGTTTTCGATGTGCTGCGCGGGCGGATCATGACCCGGCTTGGCGCGCGGCTCGACCGTGAGATGTCGGGGCCGGTGTTTGCCGGGCTGATGCGGCTGGATCGGGGGCGTGGTCATGGTGCTGGTCAGGCGGCAGAGGCGCTGCGCGGGCTCGATACGGTGCCTCGGTTTCTTGCCGCGCCGGTCTGTCTGGCGCTGTTTGACCTGCCCTGGGTGCCGCTGTTTCTGGGGGCGCTTTGGCTGTTTCATCCCTGGCTCGGCTGGCTGGCCCTTATTGGCGCGCTGGCGCTCACAGGGCTGTCGATCCTCGGCCATGTCCGGACCCGGCGCAGGGGCGCGCGGGCGGCGCTCGATCAACAGCGGGCGCAGCGGTTGGCCGAGACGGCGGGCGCGGCGGCGGTGACGGCGCGGGCGCTCGGCATGGTTGAAGGGCTCGGGACGCGCTGGCAAGGGCTGCGCGGGCAGGCGCGGCGGCATCAGATCGCGGCGGCGGATATTGGCGGCGGCGCGGCGGCGATGGCCCGGGTGGCGCGGCTAGGGCTGCAATCGGCGCTTTTGGGGCTTGGGGCCTATCTCGTGCTGCGGGCCGAGCTGTCGCCCGGGGCGATGATCGCGGCCTCGGTGCTCATGGGGCGGGCGCTGGCCCCGGTGGAGCAGGTGGTCGGGCAATGGCCGATGATCGGCGAGGCGCGAAAGGGCTGGGAGGCGCTGCGGCAAGTGGGGCCACCGGCGGGCGCGGATCCCTCGCCATTGCCGCGCCCCGAGCCGCATCTGCAGGTGCAACAGGCGACGATCCGGCCCGATGCCGCGTCGCCGCCGGTGCTGCGCGGGCTGAGCTTTGAGGTGCGACCGGGTGAGATTCTGGGCCTCTGCGGGCCATCGGGGGCGGGCAAGACGACGCTCATCGAAGCGCTGGCCGGGGTCTGGCCG
The DNA here is from genome assembly GCF_000152625.1 of Roseovarius nubinhibens ISM. GTDB lineage: Bacteria > Pseudomonadota > Alphaproteobacteria > Rhodobacterales > Rhodobacteraceae > Roseovarius > Roseovarius nubinhibens. The sequence continues at coordinate 1,845,980 of NZ_CH724156.1, forward strand.
CCGGTCTGGGGCAAGATCCGGCTCGGCGGGGTGCCTCTGGCGCAATATGGCGCGGGGGTTTTGGGGCGATGGTGCGGATATCTGCCACAGCGGGCAGTGTTTTTCGATGGCACGATTGCCGAGAATATCGCGCGGTTGCAGCGGTCGCCGGATATGGCGGCGGTGATCGCGGCGGCGCGGTTGGCGGGGGCGCATGAGACGATCCTCGATTGCGCGGCGGGTTATGACACGGTGATGACGGCGGGCGGTGCGCCGCTTTCGGGCGGGCAGGCACAGCAGGTTGCACTGGCGCGGGCGCTCTTTGGCGCGCCGGGGCTGATCCTGCTGGACGAGCCGGAGGCGCATCTCGACGCGGCCGGGCGGCAGCGCCTTGGCGAGATGCTGCGCGACCTGCGCGCCGCGGGGCGGGCGGTGGTGTTGGCCTCGCATGACGCGGAGGTTTTGGGCCATTGCGATCTGGTGCTGACGCTTGAGGCGGGGCTGGCGCAGAGTTTTTTGCCGGGGGGGTCTGCCTCTGGGGCGAGCGATGTGGCTAGGGGGGCAGGGATGCCGGTTCGGGCCGAGGCCGCGCCATGAAACAGGAACGATCTTGGGACGGGACGGCGCTGGCGGAGGAGCCGGAAGCGGAGGCCAGTGAGGATCTGGGGTGGCTGATGCGCCTTGGTTGGCTGGCGCTTTTGATCCTGTGCCTTGGCTTTGGCGGTTGGGCCTTTGCGGCGCGGCTGTCGCAGGCGGTGGTCGCGCCGGGCTGGGTCGTGCGGGATATGGCGGCGCATGTGGTGCAGCATCCCGATGGCGGCACGTTGGCCGCGCTTGCCGTGCGGCCGGGGATGCAGGTGGCCAAGGGTGCGCTCTTGGCCCGGTTTGAGGGCGGCGAGATCGCCGAGGAGCTGATCCTTGTCGAGGCGCGGCTCTTCGAGGTGATGGCGCGGCGGGCGCGGCTCGAGGCCGAGCGCGACGGGGCGGCGGCGATCGACTTCGATCCCGAATTGCGCAACCGGGCGGCAGGCGACGAGGGGCTGGCCGAGACCTTGCAGGGGCAAGGCCGCCTCTTTGCCACCCGGCGCGCGGCGCAGGCCCGTGAGGCGGGGCAGGCCCGGCGGCGGGTGGCGCAGTCGCGGGCGGAGATCGACGGGCTCGGGGCGCAGGCGCGAGCGCTGCGCCGGCAGGCAGGGCTGATTGCGCAGGAGTTGACGGATTTGCGGCAGTTGCGGGCGCAGGGGCTGACCCCGGCGGGGCGGGTTCTGGCGCTCGAGCGGGAGGCGGCGCGGCTCGACGGGGAGCTGGGCGAGGTCGCGGCGCATCGGGCCGGGGCCGAGGGACGGATCGCCGAGATCGAGCTCGAACAGTTGGGCCGCGAAAGCCGGATGCGCGAGCGGGTGATCGATCAGCTGCGCGACCTGCGTCATCGCGAGATCGAGCTCGCCGAGACCCGGCGGGTGTTGCGGGCGCGGTTCGCGCGGCTTGAGTTGCGGGCCCCGGTGGCGGGCACCATCCAGCAGGTCGAGGTGCATGGGCCGGGGGCGGTGATCCGCCCCGCCGCGCCGATCCTGACCTTGGTGGCGGGCGACAGGCCGATCCATGTGAGCGCCGAGATCAGCCCGCTGGAGGTCGACCAGATTTACAGCGGGCAGGCGGCGCTGCTGCGTTTTTCGGCGCTTGAGCAGGGCGAGGGGCGCGATGTGGCGGCAAAGGTTGGGTCAATCTCGCCCGATGTGGTGCAGGATGGCGCGGATGGTCGGCGGTACTACCGGGCAGAGGTCTGGGCCGAAGCAGAGGCGCTGCGGCCCTTGCAGGAGAGGGCGGGGCTGGTGCCGGGGATGCCGGTCGAGGTCTATCTTCAGACCGGCGAGCAGAGCCCCGCGCAGTTTCTGCTGCGCCCGGTGACAGCCTATTTCAACCGGGCCTTTCGGGGGTAGGGGGTGTGGAGCTGGGGCGGCGCTGTAGGTCGAGGGGGCAGGCAACGGGCCGGGGTGCTTTGGGTATTTTTAACCAGAAAGAGGGAGGGGCCGGGGTATTCCTTGCGGGGTTGCGCCGTCGGGCGTGGGTCCCGGTCGCGCTCTTCCTATCTGTTGCGGTGCTCGTTGTTGGCCTGTGCCAACCGGGCGTATCATGGGTAGGACACTTGGCGTTGGGGCGGTGTTAGGCCGTGAGCACGGGCCCAGGGGGCAGGCGTGCTGCGTTATGGGTATTTGTGACCAGAATGAGGGGGCGGAGATATTTTGTGCGCCTCCCAAGCGCAAGGGTCTTCGTCGCGGGTCTGGGGCACACTGGCGAGCGCGGGTCGGGCGCGCGGGGCGGGGGCGGCGTTATGGGCCGAGGGGGCATTGCCTGAGGCAGGCGGTTGGACTTGGGTATTCATGTCCAGAAAGAGGAGGGGCGGGTTTGTTCCTCGCCGGTTAGCGGCATGGGGGTGCCCTGCTCTTCCCATTGGTGCGGTGCGCGTTGAGGGCTCGCGCCAGGCGGGCGTTCGTTGCCAGGACGCGTGGCGTTGGGGTGGCATTGTGGGGCGACGGGGTGGGCCAAGTGGCGGGCCGGGGGAGTTTGGCTATTTTCGATCAGAAAGAAGCGTGGCTGGGTGGTCCATCGGCGCGTTTGCGGAGTGGCGCGGGGTTTGGTTGGGGGAGGGGCAAGGGGCGGATTTGCCATTTCATTTTCCGTCGTGCCGGATTAGCGTCTGCCGCAAATCAGAGGCTGTGCGAGGAGCATGACATGGGACAATTTGAAACCAAACTGGCTGAGCTGGGGGTGACCCTGCCCGAGGCGCCGCTGCCGGCGGCCAATTACGTGCCCTATGTGCAGAGCGGCACTTTGCTGCACGTGTCGGGGCAGATCAGCAAGGATGGCGATACGCTCATCACTGGCAAGCTTGGCGCGGATCTCGATGTGGCGGCGGGCGCGGCTGCGGCGAAAGTGTGCGCCATTGCGCTTTTGGCGCAGGTCAAGGCGGCCTGTGGCGGTGATCTCGATCGGCTGGTGCGGGTGGTCAAGCTCGGCGGGTTCGTCAATTCGACCCCGGAGTTCACCGAGCAGCCGCAGGTGATCAATGGCGCGTCCGATTTCCTCGGCGCGGCGCTGGGGGAGGCGGGCAAGCATGCGCGCTCGGCCGTGTCGGCGGCGTCGCTGCCCTTTGGCGTGGCGGTGGAGATCGACGGGGTCTTCGAGATCAAATGAGCCAAGTGCCGCTACCCGCGTCTTTTCTGACCACGCCGCTGGCCCATCGTGCGCTGCATGATGTGGCCCAGGGGCGGCCTGAGAATTCGCGGGCGGCGATCCGCGCGGCCATCGCGCGGGGCTATGGGATCGAGATCGATCTGCAGCCGAGCCGCGATGGCGCGGCGATGGTGTTTCACGATTACGACATGGGGCGCCTTACCGGGCGGGCCGGTCCGATCCGGCTGCAAAGCGCGGCGGAGCTGGCGCAGACGCCGCTTTTGGGCGGCGATGAGGGCGTGCCGGGGCTCGACGAGGTGCTCGATCTCGTGGCGGGGCGGGTGCCGTTGCTCATCGAACTCAAGGATCAGCATGGCCAAATGGGCGCCACCGATGGCGGGCTCGAGCGGGCCGTCGCGGCGGCGCTAGCTGGCTATCGCGGCGATGTGGCGCTCATGTCTTTTAATCCGCAATCTGTGATCCAGCTGGCCGAGCTCTGCCCCGATCTGCCGCGCGGCATCGTGACCTCTGCCTATCGGGCGGAGGATTGGCCGCTGTTGCGGGCCGAGGTGCGCGACAGGCTGCGCGATATTCCGGATTATGCGGTCTCTGGGTCCAGTTTCATCAGCCATGAGGTCGGCGATCTCGACCGGCCCCGGGTGGCAGAGATCAAGGCGGCGGGCGGGCATGTGCTCTGCTGGACCGTGCGCTCGGCGGCGCAGGAGGCAAAGGCCCGCCGGATCGCGGAGAATATCACCTTCGAGGGCTATCTCGCGGCACATCCCGCTTGATCGCCGGGGAAAAGCCCCCAGATTGAACGAGATGCCCGACAGCGACCATCAGATCAGCGTCAGTTTTCATGACAGCATTGCCGAGATCGGGGCGGCGGATTGGGATATTTGCGCCTGTCCCGAAGCGGCGGGCGGCGGGCGGCCGGCCGATCCCTTTACCACCTATCGGTTTTTGCAAGCGCTGGAAGAGAGCGGGTCGGTCGGGCCGGGCAGTGGCTGGGAGCCGCATCACGTGGTGGCGCGGCAGGCGGGCGAGGTCATCGCGGTGGCGCCGCTCTATGCCAAGGGGCACAGCCAGGGCGAGTATATTTTCGATCACAACTGGGCCCATGCCTATGAGCGGGCGGGCGGGCGTTACTATCCGAAGCTGCAGATCGCGGTGCCGTTCACGCCGGTGACCGGGCGGCGGCTCTTGGCAAGGCCGGGGCATGAGGCGACCGGGCGGGCGGCGCTGGTACAGGGCGCGGTGGAGTTGGCCGAGCGCCATGGGCTGTCGTCGCTGCATGTGACCTTTTGCACCGGCGATGAGGCGGCGGGGGCCGGGGCGCTGGGCCTCATGGCGCGGCGCAACCAGCAATATCACTGGCACAATCGCGGCTATGGCAGTTTCGACGATTTCCTCGCCGATCTGAGTTCGCGCAAGCGCAAGAACATCCGCAAGGAACGGGCGGCGGCGCAGGGCTTTGGCGGCGAGATCCGGCGGCTGCGCGGGGCAGAGATCACCCCGGCGCATTGGGACGCGATGTGGGCGTTTTATCAAGACACCGGCGCGCGAAAATGGGGCACGCCCTATCTCACGCGGGGGTTTTTCGACCTCGCGGCAGAGCGGCTCGGCGAGGATATCCTGATGATCGTGGCCGAGCGCGACGGCGTGCCGGTGGCCGGGGCGCTCAATCTGATTGGGCGCGAGGCGCTTTTTGGCCGGTATTGGGGCTGTGGCGAGGCCCATGCCAACCTGCATTTCGAGCTGTGCTATTATCAGGCGATGGAATTTGCCATTGCCGAGGGTCTGGCCCGGGTCGAGGCGGGCGCGCAGGGCGAGCATAAGCTGGCGCGTGGATACCTGCCGCAGGTCACCCATTCGCTGCATTGGGTCGGCGATCCCGGCTTTGCCCAGGCCATCGCGCAATATCTCGAGGCCGAGGGCGCGGCGGTCGAGGAAGATATCGAAATTCTGACGGGCTATGGCCCGTTTCGCAGATCAACAGGGGATGAGAGAGAATGACCGAAAAGCTGAGCGATACCGCACGAAGTACCATGGTGGAGCCGCTGCTCGAGACCGGCTGGGCCCTGACAGAGGGGCGCGACGCGATTGAAAAGACGTTCAAATTCGACGATTTTACCGAGGCGATGGGGTTCATGATGCGCGCGGCGATCTGGGCCGAGAAATGGAACCACCATCCCGAATGGTCGAATGTCTACAGCCGGGTGTCGGTGTGTCTGACGACCCATGATGTGGACGGGCTGAGCCAGCTTGACGTCAAGCTGGCGCGCAAGATGGACAAGCTGGCGGGTCAGCCGGGCTGATCACCCAAGATGGGACAGGGCGGGCGGCATTGGCCCGCCGGTCGCCCAGTCGAGCAGCTCGACCGTGTGCACGATGGGCGTCTCGGTGCCTTGGCCGATCTGCATCATGCAGCCGATATTGCCCGCCGCGATCACATCGGGGCGGCGCGCCATGAGCGTCGCCACCTTGCGCTTGCGCAGCTCGGCGGAAATCTCGGGCTGCATCAGGTTATAGGTGCCGGCGGAGCCGCAGCAGAGATGGCTGTCGGCGGGCTCGACCACGGTGAACCCGGCCCGTTTCAAGAGATCCTTGGGCGCGGATTTGACCTTTTGCCCGTGCTGCAGCGAGCAGGCGGCGTGATAGGCGACGGTAAGGTCCTTGGGCGCACTTGCGGGCAGGTCGAGCCGGGTCAGCAGTTCCGAGATGTCGCAGGCCAGCCCCGAGATATGCGCCGCCGCATCGGCCAGCGGATCATTGCGGAACATATGGCCGTAATCCTTGACCGTGGTGCCGCAGCCGGAGGTGTTGATCACGATGGCGTCGAGCCCCGCGCCATTGGCCTCGGCCATCCAGGCTTGGATGTTGCGGGCGGCGGCGGCGTGGCTGTCGTCTTCGCGGCCCATGTGATGGGTGAGCGCCCCGCAGCAACCCGCGCCGCGTGCCACCACCACTTCGCAGCCGAGCCGGGTCAAGAGCCGGATCGTGGCGTCGTTGATATCGGTGTTGAGCGCCTTTTGCGCACAGCCGGTCATCAGCGCGACGCGCAGTTTCGGGGCGGTGTCGGGGGCTTGCACCGGGGCAAAGCTCTGCGGGTCGTCGTTGCGGCTCACCGGGGGGATGCGTTTCGGGGCCATGCGCAGCATTGCGCGGAGCCGTGCATCGGGGATGAGCGGTGCGAAGGGCCGGCCCAGCTTGGCCGCCAGAAGGGCGAGGCGAAAGCGCATCGGATAGGGCAGGATGTTGGCCAGCATCCAGCGCAGCGCCCGGTCGCCAAGGGGGCGTTTGTAGCGCTGCTCGATATAGGCGCGGGCGTGATCGACGAGATGCATGTAATGCACCCCCGACGGGCAGGTGGTCATGCAGGCGAGGCAGCTCAGGCAGCGGTCGATATGTTTGACCGTCTTGGCGTCTGGCACGCGCTCGTTCTCGAGCATGTCCTTGATCAGGTAGATGCGGCCGCGCGGGCTGTCGAGCTCGTCGCCCAGCACCTGATAGGTTGGGCAGGTCGCGGTGCAAAAGCCGCAATGCACGCAGGCGCGCAGGATGTCTTTGGCGCGTTTGGTGCCGGGATCGGCGAGCTGGGTCTCGGTGAAATGCGTTTGCATGGGATTAGTCCATCAGGCCGGGGTTGAGGAGGCCGCGCGGGTCGAACCGGGCTTTGAGCCCTTGTTCGAGCCGGGCCACCACCGGGTTGGCGGGGGGGAAGGCGGGCAGGTCATCCGCGCCGCGCAGGCGAGTGGCATGGCCGCCGATGCGGGCCACGGCATCACGGATGGCTGCGCCTTTTGTGCCACTCGGGTCAAGCAGCCAGATGCGCCCGCCGCCCCAATCATAGAGCGCCTGCGTGTCCGGCAGGCTGGCCACCAGCCCCGGCCCATCGCCCGGTTTGACCGAGAGACACCAGAGCGCGCCCTTGGTGTCGGCAAAGGCGCGCACATCGCGGATCGCGGCCCAGAGGGCGGCGGTGTCCTCGGCGTCGAAATTGGCGTTGAACGCGCCGAGATCGGCCAGATGCGTGGCGAGCCTCTCGGCGCGGTAGCGCATCGAGGCGGCGCTGCCTTCGAGGCGGATGTGGGTGTCCCCCGTGCCCGGCAGATGCGCCGCGCCGGTGACTTCCCACGGGGCGCCCAGCGCGCGCGACAGCGCCGCGATGGCGGTGGCATCGTCGAGATCGCGGGCGGTGAGGGTGACGGAGGTCTCCGGTGCGGGCAGCACTTTGAGCGAAAGCTCGGTCAGCACGCCGAGCGTGCCGAAACTGCCTGCCATGAGCTTGACCAGATCATAGCCGGTGACGTTTTTCATCACCCGCCCGCCATTGGCGATGATGCGGCCCGCGCCATCGACGAAACGCACCCCGAGGAGCGCATCGCGGCAGGCACCCACCGCCGAGATGCGGCGCGGCCCAGACACGTTGGCGGCGACCATGCCGCCCAAGGTCGGCGTGCCGGTGCTGCCCAGCAGCGGGCGGTGGTCCATCGGTTCGAACGCGAGGCGCTGGCCTTCGCCCGCGAGCAGGGTTTCGATCTCGGCCAGCGGCGTGCCGGCGCGGGCCACCAGGGTCAGCGCGCCGGGCTCGTAGAGCGTGACACCGCTGAGGGCAGAGGTGCTGAGCCCGGTGGTGGCCGAGGTCGTGCCGATGGGCCGCGTGCCGCCGCCGGTGATGCGCAGGGGCGTTTCCGTGCTGGCGATGATCTCGGAGAGCTCGGCCTCGGTCGTCGGGCGATGGGTCATGCGCGGGCCTCGCGGCGCGGGGCGGAGGCCGCCAGCGGAAACACCTTGGCCGGGTTCAAGAGCCAGTGCGGATCGAACACATCCTTGACCGCCATCTGTGCCTCGAGATCATCGGGGCGGTATTGGTGATCCATCAGGTCGCGTTTCTCGATGCCGACGCCATGTTCGCCGGTCAGGCAGCCGCCGACCTCGACGCAGAGCCGTAGGATGTCGGCCCCCATCGCTTCGCATTTCTCGAGATCACCGGGCTTGTTCGCGTCAAAGAGGATGAGCGGGTGCATGTTGCCATCGCCCGCGTGAAACACATTGCCGACGCCGAGCCCGTAATCGCGGCTCAGCTCGCCGATGCGTTTGAGAACCTGCGGCAGGGCGCTCACCGGGATGGTGCCGTCGAGACACATGTAATCGTTGATCTGGCCCATCGCGCCAAAGGCGGATTTGCGGCCAAGCCAGATGCGGGCGGCCTGATCGGCGTCGCGGGCTTCGCGCAGTTCGACCGGGTTGTGGGTCTGGGCGATTTCGGTGATCCGGGCGAGCTGTTCGTCGATCTCGGCCTCGGAGCCTTCGACCTCGATGATCAGAAGCGCCTCGCAATCGGGATAGCCCGCGCCGGCAAAGGCCTCGGTGGCGCGGATGCAGGGGCGGTCCATGAATTCGATGGCGACGGGCAGGACGCCGGCGCGGATGATGTCCGACACACAGGCCCCGGCGACCTCGTTGCTGTCAAAGCCGATGAGCACGGGCCGCGCGCCTTCGGGCGAAGGCAGGATGCGCAGCACCGCCTCTGTCACCACGCCGAGCTGACCTTCAGAGCCGCAGATGAGCCCGAGAAGATCGAGCCGCCCGGCATCGAGATGCGCGCCGCCAAGCTCGGTCACGGTGCCGTCCATCAGAACCAGCGTCACCCCCATCAGATTGTTGGTGGTGACCCCGTATTTGAGGCAATGCGCGCCGCCCGAATTCATCGCGATATTGCCCGCGATGGCGCAGGCGAGCTGACTGCTCGGATCGGGGGCGTAGAAGAACCCGTGTTCCTCGACTGCGCCGGTGACCGAGAGATTGGTGCGGCCGGTCTGCACCCGGATCACCCGGTTGGCATAGTCGGTGTCGAGAACCGCGCTCATCCGGGCGACGCCAAGGATCACGCAATCGGCGGTGGGCAGCGCGCCGCCCGCCAGCGAGGTGCCCGAGCCGCGCGGCACCACCGGCACGCCCATGTCGTGACAGGCGGCGAGCACGGCGGAGACCTCCTCCGTACTCGCGGGCAGCACCACCGCGAGCGGCGGGCAGCGATAGGCGGTGAGCGCGTCGCATTCATAGGCGCGGGTCTCTGCCTCGTCCCAGATGACTGCGTCATCGGGCAGCAGGTCGCGCAGACGGGCGACGATTTCGGGCTTGCGCGACAGGATGGTGCTGTCGGGGGCGGGCATTTCCATGGCGGCGTCTCCTATTGGTCAAGTTTTATAACCAATTTATCCCTCTGGCAAGCGCGGGGCCGCCCGGCTAGGGTGCGGCCATGGATTTGATGGACCGTCTCAGTCTTTTCTCGACCCTTGATCAGGTCGCTGTCGCACTGCTTTTGCTTGGCTGGCAGGGCATGGGCTTCTGGATCGAGAACTCGGGCGGGCGGCATCCGTCGGTGTCCTGGCTCATGGCGGATTATCGCCGCGCCTGGATGCAGACCATGCTCGACCGGGACCCGCGCATCTTCGATTCGCAAATTCTCGCCATGCTGCGGCAGGGCACGACGTTCTTTGCCTCGGCCACGATGATCGCCATGGGCGGCTGCATGGCGCTCTTGGGCAATACCGACAAGCTCATCACGCTGGCGGATGATCTGACCTTTGATCGCACACCGGAAATCGTCTGGGAGATCAAGATCATCCTGCTCCTGGGCTTTCTGGCGAGCGCGTTTTTCAAGTTTGTCTGGTCGAACCGGCTCTTTGCCTATTGCGCGGTGGTGATGGGCACGGTGCCCAATGACCGCGACGCGCCCGGCGGCGCGCGGCGGGCGGCGCAGGCAGGCGAGCTGAACATCACCGCCGCGCGCAGTTTCAACCGGGGCCTGCGGGCGATATATTTCGCGCTGGCGGCGGCGGCCTGGCTCATCGGGGCGGAGGCGCTGATCGTGGGGTCGGTGATCGTCACGGTGATCGTCGGGCGGCGCGAATTTGCCTCGCAATCGCGGCGCATCCTCTTGTCGAACATGCCCGAGCTGAGCGAAGATGCGCGACGCACGGGAACGTGACTTTGTGCCTTTTGTGAAAGCGGTATGGTAGGCCCATGAAACTCAATTTTCCACTTCTCGCGCTGGCGCTTTGCTCCGCGGCGCCGGTTCTGGCCGATGCGCCGGAAATTCTCGATGTTGCGATCGAAAAGCAGGGCATGGACTGGCAGGTCAGCGTGACGATCCGCCATCCCGATAGCGGCTGGGATCATTATGCCGATGGTTGGGAAGTGATCGATGCCAAGGGCAAGCGTCTGGGCTATCGCGAATTGATGCATCCGCATGTCGATGAACAGCCCTTTACCCGCAGCCTGCGCAACGTGATGGTGCCGGACGGGATGCGCGAAATCTATGTGCGGGCGCATTGTTCCGACGGGTCATGGACCGCCGAACCGGTCGCCGTGGCGGTGCCCTTCTAAGCCGCAGCGGAGGGGGTCAGCGACGCCCCTCGCGCAGCCAGCCCAGCAGCATGAAGCTCGCAAACAGCGCCAGCACCAGCCAATGCGGCAAGAGCGGCGTCTGCGTCACCGAAAGCGTCTGATAGGCGTCGCGCGGGGTCAGGCCGAGCCAGCCGCGCCCGGCAGCGGGCCGTCCCTCGCGCACATCGCGCAGGCGCGGTAGCCCATCGGCCATGGCAGCTGTGCCACCTTGCATGCTGTCGATCAGCGGCGCGAGTTCGGCATTGCTGGCGATGGTGCGCTCGAACTCGACCGGGGCGGCGGGGCCGAGCCCGATCACCGCGTCGAGATCGCCATTGGCGAGCCGGTAGAGCCCGATTTCGGGCCCGTCGAACAGCGTCTCGAACCGGCCCGGCGAGACCTCTTTGAGCGTCAGCTCATGCAGGTCGCCGGAGGGGGTGGTAAGGGTCAGCGGCGGCACCTCGGCCTCGAGACTGCGGCGGATGATGCGCATGGTCTGGCCATTGGCCTCGGCCCAGAGCGCCTCTTCCTCGAGCTCGGGCTCCTTCATCATCCAATGGGCGAGACGGCGCAGCAATTCGAGCTGTGGCCCGCCGCCCTCATAGCCGCGATTCCACAGCCAGGCGTGATCAGAAGCCAAGAGCGCCACCCGGCCCTCGCCGACCCGGTCGAGGACCAGAAGCGCGCGATCCTCGGCCCCGGTCATCACCACATCGCCGGTCTCGCCGGTGATCTCGACCTGTCGCAGCCAATGGCCCCAGGGCCCGTCATGTTCGCGGTCGAGCCCGGCGGTGACCGGATGGCGCGTGCCGAGATCGGTGACCTTGGGGCGGAAGGGCTGGCCCACCACGCGGGCGGTGGGACGCGCCGGCACGATCGCCTCGAGCGGCGAGCGAAAGAGGCTGTCGGCCGAGGCGAAATCCGGCCCCGCCGCGATCAGCACTGCGCCGCCGCCCTCGATATAATTGCGCACGTTTTCGAGATAGATCGCGGGCAGGATGCCGCGCCGCTTGTAGCGGTCAAAGATGATCAGGTCGAAATCGTCGATCTTTTCGAGGAACAGCTCGCGGGTCGGGAAGGCGATGAGCGACAGTTCCCGCACCGGGATGCCGTCCTGTTTCTCGGGCGGGCGCAGGATGGTGAAATGCACCAGATCGACAGAGCTGTCGGATTTCAACAGGTTGCGCCAGGTCCGCCCGCCGGGATGCGGCGCGCCGGAGACCAGGAGCACGCTCAGCCGGTCGCGCACGCCGTTGATCTGCACCAGCGCCCGGTTGTTGCGATCGGTGAGCTCGCCGTCGAGCCCGGGGGTGGAAAATTCGAGCACGTTGCGGCCGCCATGGCTCAGCGTGATGGGCAGGTCGATGTCTTCGCCGATGGGGATGGTGAAATTCTGCGGTGCGGCCCCGTCGACCGCGATGGCGAGATCGGCGCTGCTGCCGGGGGGCACGGGGGTGGCGCCCATATCCTCGATCCGCAGGGTCATGGTGATCTCTTCGTCGAGGATGGCGAAGGCGGGGGCGTTTTTCAGGATGAGCCGCCGGTCCCAATCGCTGTCCTCGCCGCTTTGCAACAGGTGCAGCGGCGCGGGCAGGGCGGGGGCGCGGTCGAGATCATGCACGCGCCCGTCGCTCAGCAGGAAGATGCCCGCGACACGGCCCTGCGGTTCGCTCGCCAGCGCCTCGGAAAGGGCGGTCATGGCGCGGGTGCCGCTGTTGTCCTCGCCATCGGGGATGGGGATGCGGCGCAGCTCGGTGTTGGGGCGCTCGGCCAGACGCGCGGCGAGTGCATCGGCGGTGCGATTGGTCTGATCCTGACGGCTGCCGAGGCTTTGGCTGGCGCTGTCGTCTTCGAGCATGAGCACGATGTCGGAGAGCGGCTGGCGGTCCTCTTGCTGATAGACCGGGCCCATCAGCGCGGCGAGCACCACCGCCCCGGCGAGCGCCCGCAAGCCCCAGCCCGACAGCCCGCGCCAAAGCGCCAGCACGAGCCCGGCGCCGAGCAGCACGCCCAGCGTCGCGATGAGCCAGAGCGGCAAAAGCGGGTCAAAGACGAGGGTTCCGGTCATTGGCCAAGCCTGTCGAGAAGGGCGGGGACGTGGACCTGATCGGATTTGTAATTGCCGGTCAGCACATGCATCACCAGATTGACGCCAAAGCGCAGGGCCAGTTCGCGTTGGCGTTCGCCGGCAAAGCCGCGGCCGACGGGGAGCAGGGGGCTGCCGTTTTCGGTCACGGCCCAGGCGGAAGCCCAGTCATTGCCGCCGATCACCACCGGGGTCACGCCGTCGTTGAGGTTGCGGAAGGGCATGCCTTCGACCTGTTCGGCATCGGGCGGCGCGGCTTCGACCCAGACGGTGCGGCCCATGTGGCGGCCGGGGAAATCCTGCAGCAGGTAAAAGCTCCGGGTAAGCACATGGTCCTCGGGCACCGGTTCGAGCGGCGGAATATCGAGCGGGGCGGCCAGTTTACGCAGCATCGCGCCATTGGGCGAGCCGGTGCCAAAGCCCGCGATATCGGCGTCGCGCGTGTCGAAAAGGATCATCCCGCCGGTGCGCAGATAGGTGTTGAGCCGGGCGTAGGCCTCGGAGGAGGGCAGCGGCTGATCGGGGGTGATCGGCCAGTAGAGCAGCGGATAAAACGCCAGCTCGTCGCGTTCGAGATCGACGGCGACGGGCGGGTCGGGTTCGACCGAGGTGCGGAAAAACAGCGTCTGGCCAAGGCCGCGCAGGCCGTGATGGGCGACCTCGTCAAGCGCGCGGTCGCCGGTGATGACATGGGCGAGGGCCAGCTCTTCGGCGATCTCGGGGGGCGATTGCGCCAATGCGGTATCCGGGCTGTAAGACGTCAGTATTGCGACTGTGCCCAAAACGGCCACGCGCCGCGCCGGGCCGAGCCGCCCCGAGAGCGCCAGAGAGGCGAGGATATCGCCCAGCAGCAACAGCATCGCCAGCGCCAGAAGCCAGCCGCCGAGCGGCGTCTCCGAAGCGCGCACCATGCCTTCGATCCGCGTGCCGGCGGGCCAGACCATCGGCGCGAGGTCGCGGTCGGGATCATGGGCGTTGCGGGCGATGCGGCGGTCGGGGCCATCATAGAGACCGGGGCGCAGCTCGGGGCCGAGCGGCTCCGACAGCAGCGCCGTGCCCGAGACGCCGGGCAGCGTGTCGCCCGGCTCTAGCGTGCCGCTGGCGGTCAGCACGCGGTCGGGCTGCCATGTGGCGGCGGCGAGATCGGCGGGCAGGGTGGTGTCGGCGGCGGCGGTGATCGACAGCCGTTCGAGCATCTGCACGAAGAGCCCCGAGAGCGGCAGGCTCGACCATTCGGCATTGGCGGTGACATGAAAGAGGATCACCTGCCCCGCGCCGATCCGTTTGCGGGTGACCAAGGGCGTGCCATCGCTCAGCGCGGCGATCACCCGGTCGGCAAGCGTCGGGTCGGGCTGGGCCATGACCTGCGAATTGACGGTGACGTCCTCGGGGATGTCGAGACCGTAGAACGGGCTATCCTCGGGGAAGGGGGCGAGGGTTTTCGGCTCGCCCCAGCTCATCGCGCCGCCGACGCTGCGCCCGCCCGAGCGCAGCCGCACCGGCAAGAGCGGGTCTTCGCCATCGCGCGAGACATCGGAGGCGGCGAGCTGTGGCCCGGCAAAGCGCAGGAGCGTGCCGCCCGCCTCGGCCCAGCCGAGCAGATCCGCCGTCTCGCCCGGCGAGAGCGTCGCCACATCGGCGAGGACAATGACACCGGGATTGGCGGGCAGGCTGGTGGCGAGCGTGCCTTCGAGCAGGGTCGCATTGGGCGCGAGCGCCTTGCGCAGGTAGTGCAGCGGCGACAAGAGTTCGAGCCCTTCGCGCCCCGAGCGCCCCTCGATCAGCGCGACTTCGCGGCGCGAGAGGCGATCATCGGCGAGGGTGACGGCCCCGGCATGGCCCTGACCGGCGATCTCGAACCGGGTGAGCCGGGCGCGCAGCTCGTTGGGCAGGTTGAGCGTGCCGCTGGCCTCGAGCCCGCCTTCGGGAAAGACGAGGGTGAGCCGCGCCAGTTCGGCCGGGTTGCCCGCCGGGTCGCTGCCATGGGCGATGACCGGCAGCCGGGTTTCGGTGCCGGGGCGCTGGCGGGTGGCGTGAAGCGTGATCTGCCCCGCCTCGATCTCGGGCGGGCCAAGCACCACGAGCGGGCGGCCGCCCTCGACCACCGTCACCGGCCCGCGCGATTTGAGCCTGTCCAAGAGCGCCGCGCGGCTGTCGCGGGCGAGACCGTCGGAGATCCACAGGGTCTCAAAATCGCTGTCGGGCAGGGCGGCGCGGGCGGCTTCGGTCATCGCGTCGGTCGGCTCCCACGGCTGCGGGGCGATGCCGGAGAGGCGGCTGCGCCATGTCTCGGCGGCCTGGAACACCGGCGCGCCGGGATCGGTGAGCCTGGCGATGGCGGTGGGGCGGCCGTCGCGGCCCGCCTCGGCCAGCACGCGATCGAGCAGCTTGAGCGTGGCGGGCCAGTCGCGGGCGCTGGCCCAGCTCGCATCGGTGAGGATGAGGAGCGGCGCGTCGCTGTCGGTGTCGCTGCGCGTCTCGGGGTTGAGCACCGGCCCGGCGAGGCCGATGATCACCGCCGCGACGGCCAGCATCCGCAGCAGCAAAAGCCACCACGGCGTGCGGTCGCTCACCGTGTCGTCGTCGGTGAGCCCCAAAAGCAGCGCCACGCCGGGGAAACGCCGCCGGATCGGCGCGGGCGGCACGGCGCGCAGGATCAGCCACAGGATCGGCAGCGCGGCGAGCGCCCAGAGCAGCCAGGGCGCGGCAAATCCTATGGGGCCGAGCGTCATCGTGCGCCCCCTTCACCTAAGCCATCTCCCATGGCGCGGTGCAGCCACAACAGCGCCTTTTGCGCGCTGTCGCCGGTGTGGTGGCAATGATAATGCCAGCCGGTTGCGGCGCAGAGCGCGGCGAGCTCGGCTTTGCGCTCTGCCAGCCGTTCGAGATAGCGCGGGCGCAGGGCGCTGGCCTTGAGGGTTTCATGGTTGAGCCGCCCGGTCATGCTCTGGAATATGGTGCGGCCGCGATAGGGAAAGCTTTCTTCTTCGGGGTCGAGGATCTGCAAGAGCACGCCGCGCACGCCGCGATCGGCGGCGGCGGCGAGGGCGCGTTGCGTGGCACCGAGATCGCCGAGGAAATCCGACAGGATGAGCGCCATGCCATGCGGCCGCAGCCCGTCGAGATCGGGCGCGCCATAGTCGTCGCCCTGATCCTCGAGCAGCGCCTGCGCCAGCCGTGCGAGCTGTCCCGCGCCGCGCCGGGGCGGCAGCGGATGGCCCGCGAGCCCGACCCGTTCCCCGGCCCGGTCGAGCAGGATCGCCACCGCCAGCGCCAAGAGCCGCGCCCGGTCGCCCTTGGTCGGCAGCGCGGGCGTCGAGGCAAAGCCCATGGCGGCGCTTTGATCGACCCAGAGCATCACGCTCTGGGCGATTTGCCATTCGCGCTGGCGGACAAATTCGGCATCCGAGCGGGCCGAGCGCCGCCAGTCGATATGGCGGCGCGAATCGCCCGGTTGCAGCGGTCGGTATTGCCAGAAATCATCGCCGAGCCCGGACCGCCGCCGCCCGTGATCGCCCAGGATCACCGTCCCGGCGAGCTGATCGGCGCGCGCCAGCAGGGCGGGGAGGCGGGCGGCCTCGGTTTCGGCCCGGCTGCGCAGCCCCGCCGCGCCAGAGGCGGCGGGTTGGGTCATGCGGCGGCCTCGGTTCGGGTGATGCGGGCGGTGATGTCGGAGATCAGCCCGTCGAGGCTCTGGCCTTGGGCGCGGGCGGCAAAGCCGAGCGCCATCCGGTGCGACAGCACCGGCAGCGCCATGGCGGCGACATCGGTGATGTCCGGCGCATAGCGCCCCGAGAGGAGCGCGCGCGCCCGCACGGTGAGCATCAGCGCCTGCGCGGCACGGGGGCCGGGGCCCCAGGCGACCGCCTCGCGGACGATCTCGGGGGCGTTGGGATCATCGGGGCGGAAGCTGCGCACCAGATCGAGAATGGCCTCCATTACCGCCTCGCCCACCGGCATCCGGCGCAGGAGCGATTGCGCGGCGATGAGATCCTCGGGGGTAAACACGGCATGGGCCTCGGCCTCTTCGGCGCCGGTGGTGGCGAGAAGGATGGCGCGTTCTGTGTCGCGGTCGGGATGCGGCACGGTGATCTGGACGAGGAACCGGTCGAGCTGGGCCTCGGGGAGGGGGTAGGTGCCCTCTTGCTCGATGGGGTTCTGGGTGGCCAGCACGTGAAACGGCGGTGCGAGGGCGCGGGTTTGGCCGGCCACGGTCACCTGCCGTTCCTGCATCGCCTGCAACAGCGCCGATTGGGTTCGGGGGCTGGCGCGGTTGATCTCGTCGGCCATCAGGAGCTGACAGAAGATCGGGCCTTGGATGAATTTGAAGGCGCGGCTGCCATCGGCGCCGGTTTCGAGCACTTCCGAGCCGAGAATATCGGCGGGCATCAGGTCGGGGGTGAACTGCACCCGGTTGGTATTGAGCCCCATCACCGTGCCGAGCGTTTCCACCAGCCGCGTCTTGCCCAGCCCCGGCAGGCCGATCAACAGCCCGTGCCCACCGCTCAGCAACGCGGCCAGCGACAGGTCCACCACCTGTTCCTGGCCGATGAACCGGCGGGTGATCGCCTCGCGGGCGGCGGCGAGTTTGCCTTGCAGGGTTTCGATCCCGTTCACCAAATCGGTGTCATCGCTCATGGCAAATATCCTCGTCACGCTATATCCTAAAGGTAACCTTAAAGCGTTACACGGAAATGGCAAAAGCAATGAGCAAGGAACCGATCACGAGCCCGTCAGCCGAAAGCCTGGCCGAAGCGGCCCGCGCGGCACAGGGCAAGGGGCTGCCGCCGGTGGACAAATGGAACCCCGAGTTTTGCGGCGATCTCGACATGCGGATCGCGCGGGACGGGACGTGGTTTTACCTCGGCACGCCGATCGGACGGCATGAGCTGGTCAAGCTCTTCTCGACGATTCTCAAACGCGAAGGAGAGGATTATTTCCTCGTAACCCCGGTGGAAAAGGTCGGTATCACGGTCGACGACGCGCCTTTCGTGGCGGTTGATTTCGAACCCGAGGGCACGGGCGAGGCGCAATCTCTCATCTTCGAGACCAATGTCGGCGACAAGGTTCTCGCCGGTCCCGCCAATCCGATCCGGGTGGTGCGCGATGCCGAGACGGGCGAGCCGTCGCCCTATGTGCTGGTGCGCGCCAATCTCGAGGCGCTGATTGATCGCAAGAGTTTCTACCGTCTGGTGGAACGGGGCGCGCATCACGAGGGCTGGTTCGGGGTCTGGTCCGATGGCGCGTTCTTCAAGGTGATTCCCTCGGACGAACTGCCCTGACGCCAATGCCGCGCTTTGCCGCCAATCTTTCGCTGCTCTTCACCGAATGCGCGCCGCTCGACCGGTTCAAAGCGGCGCGCGCGGCGGGGTTTCAGGGCTGCGAGCTGCTCTTTCCCTATGATCATGCCGCCGCCGATCTGGCGCAGGCCGCAGAGGCGGCGGCGCTGCCGGTGGTGTTGATCAACACGCCGGGGGGCAACTGGGCCGGGGGCGAGCGGGGCGTGGCCGCCATTCCGGGCTGTGAGGCGCGGTTTCGCGACGAGTTCGATCAGGCGCTTGCGATGGCCGGGGCGCTTGGCGCGGGTCTTCTGCATGTCCTCGCTGGGCTGGCCGAGGGGGCGGCGGCGCGGGCCACCTATGTGGACAATCTGCGCTGGGCCGCGGCGCGGGCGGCGGCATCTAATCCCGCGCTGCGCCTCACGATAGAGCCGATCAATGGCCACGACATGCCGGGCTATTTCCTGCAGGATTTCGCCGAGGCCCAAGCGAGTTTGGCGGAGATTGCCGCGCCCAATCTGGGGCTGCAATTCGACGCCTACCATGCGCAGCGGATCACCGGGGATGCGCGCGCCGCTTGGGACAATCTCGACAAGATGCCGCTGCATGTTCAGGTGGCGGGCGTGCCCGGTCGCCATGAGCCACAGAGCGGAGACATCGACTTTCCCGCGTTTTTCACGCAGCTCGACACGGGCGGCTATGCCGGTTGGGTCAGCGGGGAATACCACCCGAAACGCAGCACCACAGAGGGGCTGGGCTGGCTGCGCGAGGCCTCGCGCAGCTAACCGGCGTTAATGCGCCTCGGCCCAGTTCATCCCCGATCCCGCATCGACGGTGAGCGGCACATCGAGATGCACCGCCGGATCGGCCGCGCCTTCCATCACCTCGCGCGCGGCAGTGATCACCGCATCGACCGCGTCTTCTTCGGCCTCGAAGAGCAATTCGTCATGCACCTGCAACAGCATCTTGCAAGGCAGATCGGCGATAGCCTCGGGCATGCGGATCATGGCGCGGCGGATGATATCGGCGGCGGTGCCTTGGATCGGCGCGTTGATCGCGGCGCGTTTGGCAAAGCCCGCGCGCGGGCCCTTCGCGGCAATCTCGGGCGTGTGGATGCGCCGTCCGAAAAGCGTCTGCACATAGCCATGGGCTTTGGCGAATTCCACGGTCTCGTCCATATAGGCGCGGATGCCGGGGAACCGTTCGAAATAGCGGTCGATGAACCCCTGCGCCTCGGCCCGGGGAATGCGCAGGTTGCGCGCCAGACCAAAGCCCGAAATGCCGTAAATCACGCCGAAATTGATCGCCTTGGCGCGGCGGCGCACGTCGGAGGTCATCTCGTCCAGCGGCACGCCGAACATTTCCGACGCGGTCATCGCGTGAATGTCGAGCCCGTCGCGAAACGCCTGTTTGAGCGCGTCAATCCCCGCCACATGGGCGAGAATGCGCAGCTCGATCTGGCTATAATCGAGCGACACCAGCCGCTTGCCCGCGTCGGCGACAAAGGCCTCGCGGATGCGGCGGCCCTCTTCGCTGCGCACCGGGATGTTCTGCAGGTTGGGATCGGTCGAGGCGAGCCGCCCGGTGCTCGCCCCGGTCTGCACATAGGAGGTATGCACCCGGCCCGTGTTCGGGTCGATATGATCCTGCAGCGCGTCAGTATAGGTCGATTTGAGCTTGCTCAGCTGCCGCCAGTCGAGCACCCGCGCCGGCAGCTCATGCTCGGTCGCCAGATCCTCGAGCACATCCGCCCCGGTGGCATAGGCGCCGGTCTTGCCCTTCTTGCCGCCCTCGAGCGCCATCTCGTCAAAGAGGATCTCGCCGAGCTGTTTCGGGCTGCCGACGTTGAAGCTGCGGCCCGCCAATTCGTGAATTTCCGCCTCGAGCCCGCCCATCTTCTGGGCAAAGGCGTTGGACATCCGGCTCAGCACGTCGCGGTCGACCAGAATGCCATGCCGCTCCATCCGCGCCAGCACCGGCACCAAAGGCCGTTCCAGCGTCTCATAGACCGTGGTGACCTGTTTTTGATGCAGCTGCGGCTTGAACATATGCCACAGGCGCAGGGTGATATCGGCGTCCTCGGCGGCATATTTCACCGCCTCGTCAATCGGCACCTTGTCAAAGGTCACGGCGGATTTGCCGGTGCCGAGCAGCGTCTTGATCGGGATCGGGTTATGCGCCAGATAGCGTTCGCTGAGCGCGTCCATGCCGTGGTTGTGAATGCCGGAATTGAGCGCATAGGACATGAGCATCGTGTCATCGATGGGCGCGATAGTGAGACCGAGACCGGCGAAGATCTTGGCGTCATATTTCATGTTCTGCCCGATCTTGAGCACCGCCGCATCTTCGAGCACCGGGCGCAGCGCCGACAGCACCGCATCGCGCGGCAATTGTCCTTCGGCCAGCGCATCCGAGCCGAAAAGATCGTCCGACGCGCCCTCGCGATGGCCGAGCGGGATATAGCAGGCCTGCCCCGGCTCGACCGCCAGCGAAATGCCGACCAGCTCGGCCTGCATCTCGTTGAGCGAGGTGGTCTCGGTGTCGATGGCGACATAGCCGCGCGCCAGGATCCGGTCGATCCAGACCTGCAGCGCCGCCATGTCCGACACCCGCTCATAGGCTTCGGGGGCGATGGCGGGCCAGTCCGCCGCGCTGTCTTCGCTGGCGGCGGGGGCCACGTCGGGGATCACCGGCGCCTCGACCGCGAGCGCCTTGGCAATCCGGGTCGACAGGGTGCGAAACTCCATTTCCGACAGGAAACTCAACAGCGTCTCGGGGTCCGGATCGCGCACCTCGAGATCATCAAGCCCGAAATCGAGCGGCGTGTTGCAGTCGAGCTGCACCAGCCGTTTCGACAGTTCGATCTGGGCGCGATGCTCGATCAGGGTCTGGCGGCGCTTGGGCTGTTTGATCTCTTCGGCGCGATCCAAAAGCGTTTCCAGATCGCCATATTCGTTGATCAGAAGCGCCGCCGTCTTGATCCCGATGCCCGGCGCGCCCGGCACGTTGTCGACCGAATCCCCGGCCAGCGCCTGCACATCGACCACCCGGTCGGGGCCGACGCCGAATTTCTCTTCGACGCCTTCGACATCGATGCGGCGGTTCTTCATCGCGTCGAGCATTTCGACCCCGCCGCCCACCAGCTGCATGAGATCCTTGTCCGAGCTGATGATCGTCACCCGGCCGCCCAGATCACGGGCCTGACAGGCCAGCGTCGCGATGATGTCATCGGCCTCGAACCCTTCGATCTCCTGGCAGGCGATGTTGAAGGCGCGGGTCGCCTCGCGGGTCAGCGGCATCTGCGGCCGCAGATCCTCGGGCATCGCCTCGCGATTGGCCTTGTAGAGACCATAGAGATCGTTGCGGAACGTGTGGCTGCCCTTGTCGAAAATCACCGCCACATGGGTCGGCGCGTCGGGGCCGTGATCATCCGAGATATAGCGCTGCAACATGTTGCAAAAGCCCGAGACCGCGCCGATCGGCAGCCCGTCGGATTTGCGCGTCAGCGGCGGCAGCGCGTGATAGGCGCGAAAGATAAAGGCCGAGCCGTCGATGAGATGCAGATGGCAGCCCTTGCCGAATTGCGTGGTCATGATGCTGCATCCTCTATGGCCCGAAGCGTTGCCCAACATATCACATGGCACCCGGCTGAATTCCAGCCCGGGCGCGGGCTTCTTCTGGCGAAAAATATCCTGGGGGAGGCCGAAGGCCGGGGGCAAAGCCCCCAAAATTCACCCGAGCGGCGCGCGATCAGGCGCGGGCTTCGAAATCCTTGTGCACCAGCTTGCAGTCGCAATAGGGGCATTCGACCCAGCCGTGCTCATGCGGGATTTGCAGCCAGACGCGCGGATGGCCGAGCGCACCTTCGCCCCCGTCGCAGGCCACGCGGTAGCTGTCGACGATCTTGGTTTCGGGGACGGCAGTGACCATCTTGCATTTCCTTTCGGCGGGCTATCCTTTAGGCCCAAATATGAGCGATCAGGACGGTGGGAGCAAGAGGTGATGACGGGGAACGCGATCGAGGTGCGGCGGCTGGCGAAAACCTATGCGGCCAGTGGCAAATCCCCGGCGAAAGAGGCGCTCAAGGGCATCGATCTCGACATTCCGCGTGGCTCGGTCTTTGGGCTTCTGGGGCCGAATGGCGCGGGAAAATCGACGCTCATTAACATTCTCGCGGGTCTGGTGGTCAAATCCGCCGGTCAGGTCTCGATCTGGGGCTTTGATCAGGACCGCAATCCACGCCAGAGCCGGGCGGCCATTGGCGTCATGCCCCAGGAGCTCAACCTCGATCCGTTCTTCACCCCGCGCGCCGCGCTCGAAGTGCAGGCGGGGCTGTACGGGGTTCCCGCACGCGAGCGAAAAAGCGATGAAATTCTGAGGCTTGTCGGCCTCGAGGACAAGGCCGGGGCCTATGCGCGGACCTTGTCGGGGGGGATGCGGCGGCGGCTCTTGCTGGCCAAGGCGCTGGTCCATCATCCGCATATTCTCGTGCTCGACGAGCCGACGGCGGGGGTGGATATCGAGCTGCGCCAGATGCTCTGGGAGAACGTGCGCAAGCTTAACGACGAGGGGATGACGATCATCCTCACCACGCATTACCTCGAAGAGGCCGAAGAGATGTGCGACGAGATCGCCATCATCAATCACGGCACGCTGGTGGCCCGCGACAGCACGGCCAACCTGTTGGGACAGCTCGATAAAAAGACGATGATCGTGACGCCTGAAAGCCCTGCCGAGACCTTGCCAGACGCGCCGGGGCTGGTGGTCGAATCGCGGCCCGACGGGGCGCTGGCGATCAGCTATCATCTCAATGAAACCCCTGCCGAGGCGGTGCTCGAGGCGGTGCGCAACGCCGGAATTCGCATCCGGGACGTGCGCACGGTGGAGGCCGATCTCGAGGATGTGTTCCTCAACCTGACCCGCAGCCGATAGCCGAAAAATGCCACGTCGGTAACACGTCGGTATTACGACGGCAAAGCGACAGTGCGGATTTTCCGGGTCAGAGCGGCCCACAGAGGCCCGGCCCGGGCGGTGAAACGCGATGGCGTGGCCGGAGCGAAAATGCTAGCTCTTCAGGATGGTAGCGTGAGGAGTGGCGCAGATGGCCGAGATCACCCTTTTGGACGGCTCGATCGGGCAGGAATTGATGAAACGCTCGGGCGATGCGCCGACGACCATCTGGTCGATCCAGGTGATGCGGCATCATCCCGGCATGGTGCGCGAGGTGCATGAGGCCTATTTCCGCGCCGGGGCCACCATTGCCAGCACCAACACCTATTGCGTCCATCGCGACCGGCTCGAGAAGGTCGATCTCGACCCCGAGCTGATGCCCGATCTGGTCAAATCGGCGCTTGCCGAGGCGGAAGAGGCGCGCGCGGCCCATGGCGGCGGGCGCATTGCCGGGTCGCTCGGCCCGCTCGAGGCGAGCTATCGCCCCGATATTCGCATCACACCCGAGACCGCCGCCCGCAAATTCGCCGAGCTGGTGGCGCTGATGCGGGATCGCGTCGATCTCTTCCTCATTGAAACGGTGGCCTCGCTCGAACATGCCGAGGGCGCGCTGCGCGGCGTGGCGAGCGCCGGCAAGCCGGTGTGGCTGGCGGTCACGGTGGATGATGAGGATGGCACGCGGCTGCGATCCGGCGAGGCGGTGGCGGATCTTGCGCCGCTCATCGAGAGATTTGCGCCCGAGGCGGTGCTGATCAATTGTTCGCGCCCCGAGGCGGTGGCCGATGGGCTGCGGGTGATCCGCGAGTTTGGCAGGCCGTTCGGGGCCTATGCCAACGGGTTCACCCGGATCAGCGAGGATTTCCTCAAGGCCAAGCCGACGGTGGATGTGCTCACCGCGCGGCGCGATCTCGATCCGGCGGCCTATGCGGGCTTTGCCATGGGTTGGGTCGGCCAAGGCGCGACGATCCTTGGCGGCTGTTGCGAGGTGGGGCCGGAACATATCGCCCATCTGGCGAAACGGCTTCGGGCGGAGGGGCATGAGATTGTCTAAGCCTGCCGATCCGACCGAGGCCGCCGAGGCCGCCGCGCCGCTCATCCGGTTTGACGTGCTGCTCACCGAGGGGTTCGTTCTGACGGAATATGCCGGGGTGGTGGATCAGCTGCGGCTGGCCAATCGGGTGCTGTTACGCCCGGCCTTTGCCTGGCGGCTCTTGTCGAAATCGGGCGGGCCGGTGTCCTGCCTGTCGGATGCCACGGTGGCGACCGAGCCCTTTGATATGCGGCCCGAGGCGGATTACGTCTTTGTCCTCGGCAATTCCAACCCGGCGCATCCCGATCTGTCGATGGGGCGGGTGATCGACGCCTATGTGGCGCGGCAGACCAAGGTGATCCTGCTGGCCGAGGCCGCCGCCCGCTATATCGAAGAGCGTGGCGACACCGGGATGACGACCCATTGGGAGAACCGCGCCCTGTTGCAAGAACAGATCGGCCTTGGCGATGGCAGTCAGGCGCTGGCGACGGAGCGCGGCCAGATCACCACCAGCGCCGGGATGGGCAGCACTGTCGATGTGGTGCTCACCCTCATGGCGCGGCATATTCCGACGGCGACCGTGTCGACCGTGGCGGATATTCTGCTGCATGACCGCATACGCGATCTCGGCACGTTACAGCCCTTTGGCGGCAAGACCATCGCGCTCACCGGCGACCGCGAGCTCGACCTGTCGATCGAGCTCATGCAGGCCAATATAGAAGAGCCGCTGCCGATTGCCGATATCGTGCGGCTGGTGGGCGTGTCGTCACGGTCGCTCGAGCGGCGGTTTCGCCGGGCGCTCAACGCGCGGCCAGCGGAATATTACCGGGCGCTGCGGCTCAACCGGGCCAACAACCTGTTGCTCAACACCTCGATGCCGATCAACGAGATCGCCCTCGCCTGTGGCTTTCCAAGCGGCTTTACCCCGCATTACCGGGCGCATTTCGGCGTCACCCCGCAGGCGGCGCGGCGGCGGCGTCAGCAGGGCTAGCTCAGCAGGGGTAGCTCAGCGGCAGTGGCGGGCGATTTCGCGATTGAGCAGCCCGGTTTCCACCAGCAGACAGCGGTCGCGCGCCTCGTAGTAATAGCCGCGCGCATACCACATCACCGCGCGATCCATGCTGCCATCCGACACCATCCAGGCGCCGCGCAGGTATTTGACCGCGTATTTGAGATTGGTTTCCGCATCGAGAAGATCCGAGGGCTGGCCCTGAAAACCCATCTGACCGGCGGTGGCGGGCAGGATCTGCATCATGCCGTAATAGGGCCCGTTGCGCGCCTTGGGGCGGTAATCGCTCTCGCGCTGGATAACGCGATGGACGAGCGGGCGAGGCACCTCGTAGTGATCGGCGTATTTGTTCACCAGCTGGCGGATTTCCGGGGTTTCGCCCGGGAAGAGTTCCGGCGTGGCGGCCCGGCTGGGCGGGGTCTCAGACGCCGAGGCACAGGCCCCGAGGGCAAGGCAGGCAAGCAGGGCAAGGCGGCGCATCGGGTCTCCTTCGCGGCCGGGACAACTGGCGCCAAAGATGCCGGGGCAGGGCGTCTTGGCAAGGGGGTTGCGCGCGTGGGCGGTCCAAGGGGCGGGGAATTGCCGATTGGCGGGTGTTCTGTCGGCATCGCGCGCCATGCCCATCCGATGTAGCACGGGGTGCCTTGCGGACGGGTATGCGGGATCGGGGCGAGGGCCTGAAGCCCGATGAATGCACTGATTGGCATCTAGAGCATCAGTCTAGAAGCGCCAACTGGCGAAGCCGGGCTGCCCGGCCAGCTAACCCCGGCCTGTGGTAAAGACGGAGGCGCATGTTGCAGAGGTGGTCATGGGTTGTCTCATTCTCCCGTCCGAGTATGGTGCAGATTGGGGGAGGCGGGATTGAGGAAAGCCCGGGTTGGCGAGGCAGTATTGTGCCGGATCGCTTTTGCAATATGCATCGTGCCCATCTCCTGTACATATCTGCCGTGCGCGATCTCGCGTGCACTCGAAATTAGAAAGAGGCTAGACCCGTTGCACTGCCGTGAAGAGCTTAATTCTCTGTCTGACCTACTGTCGTCGGCTGTTCTGAAGGCGAATAGTCTTGAGGATAGCCTTACCTTCCTGCGGCTCTATGCACGGCTGCATTGGGATAATATCTCGGGCTTTTTTGGCAATGATGAGTTAGAGCGATCCCACTTCGATATCTGGGGGAAGACCGAACTTGCCTCGGATCAGCGCGTCTTGCCCGAAGTTGACTTTCTTCATGTCGCGACCCAGACCTATGTGCAGGGAGGACACTCGCGGCTCTTGTGGAAGCTGGGCGACGGTTTGAGTGCCTTTGGCTCGCAGGCTTTGATCGTCACCCAGCCGCGCAAAAGAAATCATATTGCGAATTTTCCCGGGCCGGTGGTCAGGCTGTCCGGGAATTCAAGTCAACGGGCCGGAGCCATCGTCGCAGCGGCGCAGAATGCGCGCAGCATCTTGCTACACAATCACCCAGACGACAGTGCTGCCACCTTTGCAGCGCGCATTCTCAGGGCGCAGGGTAAAAAGGTTCTCTTCGTCAACCACGCCGATCATGTGTTTACACTTGGGCCAGGAGCGGGGGACGTGGTTTTGGAAATCTGCATGACGGGCTGGAAAACAACGCGTGACCGCCGTCACGCTCACGCGCAGAGCTTTATGGGCATTCCGATCGTGGATGATGATCAGCCACGACCAGTGCATGAGGCACCTAAAGACGGTCCTATCGTCTCGGTCGGGGGGCCGGGAAAATTTGAGCCGTCGGATGAGTTGAGTTTTCCGAAGTTTCTGATGGATTTGCTGCCTCATGTGCGCAACGAGGTCATTCTGGTCGGGCCTTCGCACAAGGAGCCTTGGTGGTCTGAGGTTCTCGAGGCGTTTCCAGGGCGGGTTAGTTTGAGGGGGCGGGTTGCCCCGGAGGAGGTCGCGGAGATCATGCGGTCCGCCTCTTGCTATGTCGATAGCTTTCCTCTTGATGGGGGCACCGCATATCCGCAGGCGGCGGCCGCTGGTCTTCCGGGGTTTGCCCCAAATGCCTTTGATGCTTCGGGGGTTAGCCCGACTGAAAAACTAAGGTTCCCGACGCTGGATGCCATGCGTGAAGCCCTTATTGCCTATCTCAACGAGGAGGCTGAATACCCCTTTGATCTCGAAGCTGTTCGGGATCAACTTTGGGAAGATTTTTCGACCTCCGCAGTGGCGCAGCGGGTCGCGAACGCGGCGGAGGGCAACTATTGCGAGAGGCTGCCGTATCTCGTGCCTCTGGGTATGCGAGATTCAGATTATAATGCTCGACGCTGGGACGTGCTCGGTAGGGTGCATTTGCCGAAACGGCAATGGAAAGGCTTGTCCTTGCGGGGGCGACACCAGTTTTGGAAGGCTGTCAGGGAGGCAAGCCTTCCGTCCGAGACACGCAAGACGATCGCCAAACGGTTACTTTTGCAATGGGTTTGACCCATCGACCGTCTGGGGAGAGTCAAAGGAAAGTCGAGGCGACGTAGGGAGCACATGAAGACGCGGCGGGGATATGAGGAGCCAATTGCCGATTTGGTCATTCTCGGGGGCGGGTATTCTGCGCGCCTGACCGCACTTGCGTTGTCGTCGCTGCGTCCGGTAGGTGCCATTCTCTGCGCGGATGATCTTTGGGAGATCGAGACGGGCCCCGAGAAACTCAGTGGTCAGCGCGCTCATAGCCATATCTTTCTGCCGCGTCTCGAACAAGAATTGCAGCGCATCAACCCGTCGCTGGTAGGAGAACTTGCTGAGCTGGGCCTGCGATTTAGGCCTGGCTCGCAGCGACTGTCAGCAGACGCCCCTGCGGCGGCGAGACGCTTATTTGCCACGCGCTGGCAGTTTGACAAAGCCATTCATGAGCTGTTCCTGCGACATGTGACGGCGGATCATGTCCGTGACCAAGTTGTCGATGCCATCGTGGAGAATGATGCAATCGTCGCACTGGAGCTGCGGTCGGGTACTCAACTTCAAGTCGCACCGAACACGTTGGTGATCGATGCGATGGGCGCGCGGTCACCGATCATGGCCAAGTTGAGCGCTGAGGCCGAAACGGTCATCGATCAGCCGGGGCAGCTCACCTATGTGACGCAGTTCTTTCGCCTCGATCGCAAGGATTGTGACAGTGCAGGGCTGCCTGATCCGTTGATCGATTGTCCGCAAGATTTCGGAGCGGTGAAGGCGATGCTTTACCCCGGTCTGGACGGGTGGTTTTCGATCTCGCTTGCGGTGTCATCGCAGCGAAAAGATCTGATTCAGAGCTTGCGAGATCAGGAAGCGTTCATCGCCTTTTGTCGGCAAAGCCCGTTGCTTGGCCGCTGGGTCGGTGCCGCGAGCGCCTTGGGGCCAACGCGTATTTACATCAACCCGCGCAACCGATGGAATGCGGCTGTTTTTGAAGAGGGGCGGGCGCCGCGAAACTGTCTCGCTGTAGGGGATGCTTTGGCAACTATGCTGCCTACGCTTGGTGCGAATTGCTCGTTTGCCGCGACACATGTGCGCATCATCCGTGATTTGTTGGAAAGCGGCACCGGAAGGGTCCAAGACGAATTTGCCCAGAGTGTACGCGCCGAGCAGTTTCCTTTCTTTCAAAGAGCTTTGGCAGAGCCTCAGGCCACCGAAGGGGTAATTTCCTATGCGAATGCGCCAAACAATGTACTGTTGAAACGGCTGAAGCGTCATCTGCGTCGGCTCTTTGGAAAAGATCGAAAGCGAATAATCAAACAACTCTCAGAAACATCCAGTCTTTAAACGTGTGTGTGTCAATTGGTTGGGGTAATGAAAAATATTGAATCTTATACACAAGAATACCTTCAGGATTTTGGCTTTGAAGGGGAAATGGTGCGCTATCGGCGGCAACTGGTTCTGAACCGATTGGCGGAGTATGCGCCGAAGGTGATCGTCGAAGTCGGCTGCGGATCGGAGATGCAGGCCGCCGCCTATGCGGCGCAAGGTGGCAGTTGGGAGAGCTGGACTGTCGTCGAGCCTTCGCAAGAGTTTTCTGACATTGCACGCCGCAATGAGTTGCCAAACTTCAATGTGGTCCAAGGCTTTTTCGAGGATGTCGTAGACGAGATGCCAACCGACCCCGATTTCATCCTGTGCTCGGGGCTTCTCCATGAGGTGCCGGATGCGGATCGCCTCTTGTCCTCGGTGCGCGAACGGATGGGGCGGAATACGGTGTTGCACGTCAACGTGCCGAATGCGCGATCTATGCATCGGCTGCTCGCTCGATCAATGGGGCTTATTCTGGATCTCAAGTCGATAAGCGCTCGGAACAAGAGCTTGCAGCAACCAAGGGTCTATGACCTCGAAGACCTGACCGACCAAATGGAGGGGCATGGCCTGACCATTTTCAAGCAAGGTGGTATCCTCGTGAAGCCCTTTACCCACAAGCAGATGGAGCCTCTGCCAGAAATGCTGGGTCGTGAGGTGATGGATGGGTTATTCCGACTGGGTGAGGAAATGCCGGAGATCGCAAGCGAAATCTATGTCGAGGCGCGGCTTCGCTAGAGGGTTAGGTGCTGCTCAGGAGGAAGTGTTGGTAGACGGTGGCACGGGCCCCGAACATTTCCTTCTGGCGCATTAACCCTTCGTTGAGGACGCGACCCCCTTCTGTGGTCGAGATGCCGAAGTCGAACCACTTGCGATCAGGAAAGACCACTTCGAGCAGGTGATGGATGATGGCATCAACGCCGCCGACCCGCTGCCCGTCGGGGGAGGAGGCGATATATTGTGCGTGGATCGTTGGGCCACAATCGAATGTCACCACCCCCGCCAACATCTGGCCGTCGCGGTGGGAGCCAAAAAGTCGGATGTGCTCGGGAAAGCGCGCGGCCAGATGTTCGATCTCTGCAAGGCTATGTGTCGGCTGGGCCTCGTGGCGGGCAGCGAGCACCTCGCTTAACAAGCGCCAATAAGCGGGCCAGTCAGTGCTTTCGCTGATCTCCAGGCCTTCGCGGCGTGCCTTGCGCAACCCGTCCTTGCGGCCGCCGCTGAATGGCAAACGGTCCTGGATGTTGATCGTCGCAGAAATGTCGCATCGGTCCAGCAGGGCGTTTTCGCGAAAGAGGGCGTAGAGATCTTCTTCTGCGGGTTGGGCGTGATAGATATGCGGAACTGGTTTGTAGCGTAGCTCGGTTAGGCCATTTTTAGCCATATAGCCGCGCGTGGTTGAGAAAAGGTCAAGCATCAGCGCGGCGGACATCTTTGCGCCTGTGACAAAGCCGCCGTAGGTGAGCCCACCATGGGATTGGAGGCCGGTCTCGCGTTGGTTGGCGGGCAGGAGGGCGACAATGGTCCCGTCGCGGCGCAGGATCAGCGAGTGATCCTCGAACCGGTCGGCATGGTAGTCCATGAAATCGCGTGAAAAGAGAAAGGTGCCGTTCTTGGACTGGCGCACGAATTTGTCCCACTCGGCCGCTTGGCAAGACGTGTATCGCGTCATTTCAATGGGGGATTCTATCACGGCGCACCGTCAAGAACGGCTACGCCGACGCCGGTTTCACCCATGTTATTGCCATTAAAAAACAGATAGCTTTCGCCTTGATCGGTGTCTATCCGAGCAGGGTAGCAGGTCATTTCATCATCCCAGTCGCCGGCTTCACCGCGCGGCAGTTCCTCTACTGTGGTGCGCGTCCAATTCACGCCATCGGAAGACTTGGCGAGGAAGGTGGCATATTGCTTGGCGAGCGTGTCTGAGGTGACGCGCATTTCGTAGCCGTCGGTCGTACGATTGGCGCGGGGCCGGCCAATCCGATATTCATCTCCGGTAACATCAAGCGTGGGCGTTGCGGTTTCCATATCAAAATGAATTCCATCTGGACTGGTAACTGTCCAGCAATTGTACTGTGGGAACACCCGACCGCCGATGTCCTGCCAGCGCTGACCGCATGAGATCCAAGCTCGATACCCGCCTTCGACAGGCAGAATGCTATGAAGGGCATTTATGAACGGGGCTTGTTCGGCGCGATCAAGAATTGGGTGCTTTTGAAGCCTTTGAAAACTGAGCCCACCATCAGTGCTTTCGGCGAGGCCGGTGAAGGCCAGAAACTTGACCTGCTGGACCAGTTGGAATCCGACATAATACATCCTGATCCGGCCATCCTCGAGGCGCAACAAATCGCCAAGGATCATGCCGTTATCGTCAAACATGCCCGGGTCTCCGAGCGCGATGACCGGCATGCTTCCAACGTCGCGCAGGACGGTGGGGCGGGCGCGGTCGACTTCGATCCAGCCGATGCGGCTGATGCCCTTTCTGTCGCGCATCCCGCCGTAGATGCGGATGGTGTCTGCGTTCACTTGAAGGGGCACCGGTGTCATGAAGCTATGCTGTGCCCAGTCCAATTCACCGGACGGGCAAAAGATGCGACCGAGTTTGCGCCAAGCCTTGGAGGTCATGGTTTGACCTTGCAATACCGATAGGAGGAGACTCGGGAAGCCTCGGCGAAGTGGCCAGTGAGCAACAGACCCGCCTCTGGAAAGCTCTTATTGACGGCGCTACCGATTGCCACGAAGCTATCGCTGCCAATCTCCACATGATCGGCGAGGCAGGTGTTCACACCGATAAAACTGCGTCGTCCGATGCGGCAGTATCCAGAGACCACCACATGCGATGACAGAAAGCAGAACTCTTCAATATGGCTTTGGTGGCCTATATGATTTCCGCTCCAGAGAACAACGCCATCGCCAATTGTTACCCCGTGCTGCACCACGTTATGTTCAAAGATGAACACATTCTCGCCGAGGCTTGCGGTGCGCCAGACAAACGCTTTGGAACTCACATAATTGGCGAGACGGTAGCCCATTTCTCGCGCGACACCAACCAGCCGCTCGCGAACTTGGTTTAGCTTTGTCGAGGTAATGGCCACATGGGCCGAGACAGTGGCCGGATCGAACCGCGCAGGGGCGTCTTCTAGTGCGATGACGGGCAGGCCAAACTTTTCAGAGACATCGAGAAACTCGGCCTCGACAGCAAAGCCTACCACATCATACTCTGAATCGTGCGAGAAATATTCGTAGGCTATGTCTGCGAATTCGCCAGCGCCAATGATCAAGACCTTGCCTGCATTGCTCATGCTTCATCCTCTTTGTCGTGCGATGGCTTTGATAGCCACCTACAATATGCTAGAGGCCAAGGCAATTCTGAACAGGCCGCGGCTGAACGAAGTGAAGCGTTCGTTTTTCGCGTATAGCGTAAGTGGCCCTACATAAGGAGATCGGCTTTGGCCTTGGAACATTGCCGCAAAATTGACCTGCCTAAGATCCAGGACAGCCGGGGTAACCTAACCTTTCTCGAGGGCGACGCTCACATCCCGTT
This sequence comes from Roseovarius nubinhibens ISM, assembly GCF_000152625.1. Lineage (GTDB taxonomy): Bacteria > Pseudomonadota > Alphaproteobacteria > Rhodobacterales > Rhodobacteraceae > Roseovarius > Roseovarius nubinhibens. The sequence goes on from NZ_CH724156.1 coordinate 1,878,197, forward strand.
TGACATCAAGCGGGTTTATTATCTTTACGATGTGCCCGGGGGCTCAGATCGGGGGGCACATGCCCATCGGAATCTGCATCAATTCATGATTGCCATGTCCGGTAGCTTTGATCTTGTTCTCTCAGACGGGGTCAAAGAGCAGCGCTTTCATCTCAACCGATCCTATTTCGGCATTTATATCTGCCCGATGATGTGGCGTTATCTCGACAATTTTTCATCTGGGGCGGTGTGCCTTGTGCTGGCATCCGAGCGCTATGACGAGATGGATTACATCCGCGATCACGACCAGTTCCTGAAGGAGGCGGCGCAACTGCGATGACCGTTCCCTTTTTGGATCTCAAGGCAGCTTATGACGAGTTGGCAGAGAGAGCCGAGCCCGCAATGCTTAAGGCATTGCGCTCTGGCTGGTATATTCTAGGTCCGGAGGTTGATGATTTCGAGGCGGCCTTTGCGCGTTATTGCGAGGCAGATCATGCCATTGGAGTGGCGAACGGGCTTGATGCGCTCGAGCTAGCCTTGCTTGCGCTGGGAATAGGGTCGGGCGACAAAGTTCTGGTGCCGTCCAACACCTATATCGCCACATGGCTCGCGGTTAGCCAATGCGGGGCGATCCCGGTGCCTGTCGAGCCAAATCCGGAGACCCATAACATCGATGCGGCAGCCGTTCGGTCCGCACCTCTTGAGGGGGTGAAGGCCGTTATTGCGGTCCATCTGTATGGCTGTCCCGCCGATGTCACGTCACTCGCCGTCGCGGCAAAGGACGCGGGAATTTACCTCATCGAAGATGGGGCGCAGGCCCATGGGGCGAAGTGGCAGGGGCAGCGGATCGGAGGCCATTCCGACGCTGTTTGCTGGAGCTTTTACCCTGGCAAAAACCTCGGCGCTCTCGGCGATGGCGGCGCGGTTACCACGTCGAATGCGGATGTGGCCGAACGGCTACGTCTGCTGCGCAATTACGGCTCGTCCAAGCGCTATAGTCACGAAATTCGTGGGCGGAACAGTCGACTTGATCCGGTGCAGGCTGCGTTCTTGTCCGTCAAACTGGATCGGCTCGACGAATGGAATGCGCGGCGCTGTGAGATCGCGCAACGATATCTCGCCGCTTTCGAGAACACAGGGCTTGGCTTGCCGAAAGTGCCAGCAGAGGCTGACCCGGTTTGGCATCTTTTTGTGATCCGCCACCCTGAGAGGGATGCGCTGGCGGCAAAGCTGGCCGATCGGGGCGTGCAGACGCTGGTGCACTACCCGACCCCACCGCATATGCAGGGGGCTTATCGTGACCTTGGGTATGCTGAGGGAGATTTTCTGATCGCTGAGCAGCTAGCGCGAAATATTCTAAGCCTGCCCATTGGGCCGCATCTGAGCCTAGAGCAGAGTGAGCAGGTGATCGAGGCTGTCCTCACCGAGATTTGATTGGCTGACCGTTTGTGTGGGGCACAATCCGCGGCTTGCCTTTTGCCGGGGGAACCCGTCAAGGTCGCCACGCGTGAGGGGGGCCGGGAGCATGGCAGCAGCAGAGCGGGACGGGCCGCGCGACAATCGGGTCGGGGCGGCGTGGATGGTCACGGCGATGGCCGGGTTTGCGGTCGAGGATACCTTTCTCAAGGCGGCGGCGCAGAGCATGCCGGTGGGGCAGGTGATGATCCTCTTTGGCCTCGGCGGTGTCGTGGTCTTTGCGCTCTGGGCGCGGCTCACCGGGGCGCTTGTGTTGACGCGCGAGGCTGTGGGGCCGGTGATGCGGCTGCGGGCGGTGTTCGAATTTGCCGGGCGGCTGTTCTATACGTTGGCGCTCGCGCTCACCACGCTGTCGGCCACCACCGCGATCTTGCAGGCGACGCCCATCGTGGTGGTCGGGGCGGCGGCGCTTTTTCTGGGCGAAAAGGTTGGCTGGCGGCGGTGGCTCGCGATCGGGATCGGCATGGTGGGGGTGCTCATCGTGCTGCGGCCCTTGCCGGGGAGTTTCAGCCTCTTGTCGCTGTTGGCGGTGGCGGGCATGCTGGGCTTTGCCGGGCGCGATCTGGCGAGCCGGGTGGCGCCTCTGTCGCTCTCGACGCCGGTGCTTGGGGTTTACGGCTTTGCCATCGTGGCGCTGGCGGGGGCGGTGTTTGGCCTCTGGGAGGGGCGGGCGTTTGCCTGGGCCCCCGGTGCGCTGGCGGCGATGGCGGCGGCGGTGGGCGTCGGGGTTTTCGCCTATGGCGCCTTGATGCGGGCGATGCGGACGGGCGATGTGTCGGCGGTGACGCCCTTTCGCTATACGCGGCTTCTCTTTGGCGTGGCGCTGGGGGTGCTGGTCTTTGGCGAGCAGCTCGACGGGGCGATGATCTTGGGCTGTGCGGTGATCGTCGGATCGGGTCTCTTCATCCTGTCGCGCAGCGGCAAACGGGGCTGAGCGCCGGGGCGGGCTGCTGATTTTCGCGGCTTAGCTGTCGATTGCATGCGGATTGCGGGGCGAGAACCGTGGCAGAGTGATCGGGAACGGGCGTCAGGCCCGCCCCCCGGATTTCTGTTGCAGGAGATGCAAATGTCCCTTCCGACCCAAGCGCGAGTTGTCATCATTGGCGGCGGTGTCGTCGGCTGTTCCGTGGCCTATCACCTGGCCAAGCTCGGCTGGAAAGATGTGGTGCTCTTGGAGCGCAAGCAGCTCACCTCGGGCACCACATGGCATGCCGCGGGCCTGATCGGCCAGCTGCGCGCCAGCCAGAACATGACCAAGCTCGCCCGCTATTCCGCCGAGCTCTACAAAGGCCTCGAGGCCGAAACCGGCGTGGCCACCGGGCTGCGTCAGGGCGGGTCGGTGTCGGCGGCGCTGACCAATGAGCGTCTCGAAGAGCTCTATCGTCAGGCGGCGATGGCGCGGGCCTTTGGCGTGCCGGTCGAAGAGCTGAGCCCCAAGGAAGTCAAAGAGAAATACGAGCATATCAACCTCGATGGCGTCACCGGCGGCGTCTGGCTGCCGACCGACGGGCAGGCCGATCCGGCCAATATCGCGCTGGCGCTGGCCAAGGGCGCGCGGCAGAACGGCGCGCTGGTCAAGGAGCGGATCAAGGTCACCGGGATCAAGCGCAAGGACCGCCGCGTCACCGGTGTCGACTGGGCCGCCGATGATGGCAGCGAGCAGGGCCATATCGCCTGTGACATGATCGTCAACTGTGCCGGGATGTGGGGGCATGAGGTGGGCCGGATGGCGGGCGTCAACGTGCCGCTGCATGCCTGCGAGCATTTCTACATCGTCACCGAAGGCATCAGCGGGCTGAGCCAGATGCCGGTGCTGCGGGTGCCGGATGAATGCGCCTATTACAAGGAAGACGCGGGCAAGATCCTGCTCGGCGCGTTCGAGCCGCATTCGAAGCCCTGGGGCATGAACGGCATCCCCGAGAACTTCGAATTCGACCAGCTGCCCGAGGATTTCGACCATTTCGAGCCGATCCTTGAGGCCGCCTGCAACCGGATGCCGCTTCTGGCCGAGGCGGGGATTCACACCTTCTTTAACGGGCCCGAGAGCTTTACCCCCGATGACGCCTATCACCTCGGCCTCGCGCCCGAGATGGACAACGTCTGGGTCGCGGCCGGGTTCAACTCGATCGGGATCCAGTCGGCGGGCGGTGCGGGTCATGCGCTGTCGCAATGGATGGACAGCGGCGAGAAGCCCTTTGATCTTGGCGATGTGGACATCAGCCGGATGCAGCCCTTCCAGGGCAACAAGCATTACCTCTTTGAGCGGTCCAAGGAAACGCTCGGCCTGCTCTATGCCGATCACTTCCCCTATCTGCAAAAGCGCACGGCGCGGGGCATCCGCCGCACGCCCTTCCATCACCACCTTCTCGAAAAGGGCGCGGTGATGGGCGAGATTGCCGGCTGGGAACGGGCCAACTGGTTCGCCAATGAGGGCCAGGAGCGCGAATATCAGTATAGCTGGAAGCGCCAGAACTGGTTCGAGAATGCCCGCGCCGAACATATGGCGATCCGCGAGGGCGTCGGCATGTATGACATGTCGAGCTTTGGCAAGATCCGCGTCGAGGGGCCGGATGCCGAAGCCTTCCTCAACTATGTCGGCGGCGGCGATTATTCGGTGCCGGTGGGCAAGATCGTCTATACCCAGTTCCTCAACTCGCGTGGCGGCATCGAGGCCGATGTCACCGTGACCCGGATGAGCGAAACCGCCTATCTCGTGGTGACCCCGGCGGCGACCCGTCTGGCGGATCAGACCTGGATGGAACGCCACAAGGGCAATTTCAACGTGGTGATCACCGATGTGACCCCGGGCGAAGGCGTGCTGGCCGTGATGGGCCCCAAGGCGCGCGACGTGCTGCAGGCGGTGAGTCCCAATGATTTCTCCAACGAGGTGAACCCGTTCGGCACGGCGCAGGAGATCGAGCTTGGCATGGGTCTCGCCCGGGTGCATCGGGTGACCTATGTCGGCGAGCTTGGCTGGGAAATCTATGTCAGCGCCGATATGGCGGGCCATGCCTTTGAGACGCTCTATGAGGCGGGGCAGGCGCATGGGCTCAAGCTCTGCGGGATGCATATGATGGACAGCTGCCGCATCGAGAAGGGCTTTCGCCACTTTGGCCATGACATCACGGCCGAGGATCATGTGCTCGAGGCGGGGCTTGGCTTTGCGGTGAAGACCGCCAAGCCCGAGTTCATCGGCCGTGACGCGGTGCTGCGCAAGAAGGACGAGGGGCTCGCCGCGCGGATGGTGCAGTTCAAGCTCACCGATCCCGAGCCGCTGCTCTATCACAACGAGCCGGTGATCCGCGATGGCGAGATCGTGGGCTATCTCAGCTCGGGCAGCTATGGCCATGCGCTGGGCGGCGCGATGGGCCTGGGCTATGTGCCGTGCAAGGGCGAGAGCGCGGCGGATGTGCTCGCCTCGACCTATGAGATCGACGTGGCGGGGACGCGGGTGCGCGCCGAAGCCTCGCTCAAGCCGATGTATGACCCAAAAGGCGAACGCGCCAAGGCGTGAGGCTCTGACAGGTTGGAACGTGCGCGAAGGCCGTCCCGGATCGGGGCGGCCTTTGGCGTTGGAGCAACTTGTGGCGTTGGATCAACTTGGCGCGGGTCGGGCCGTGCGTCAGTCGGCGGTTTTCTTGACGAATTGCGACTTGAGCCCGATCTGGCCGACGCCGGGGATCTTGCAGTCGATGTCATGATCGCCGGGGACGAGCCGGATGCCGCGCACCTTGGTGCCGACCTTGATCACCGAGGAGCTTCCCTTGAGCTTGAGATCCTTGATCACGGTGACCGTGTCGCCATCGGCGAGCGCATTGCCGACGCTGTCGCGGATGATGCCGCCCACGTCCTCAGGGGCAGTGCCGGGGGTCTCGGCGGGCCATTCATGACCGCATTCGGGACAGATCAGCAGCGCATCCATCTGATAGCTATAGGCCGAGGCGCATTCGGGGCAGGGGGGCAAGGTGTCGCTCATGCCCAAGCCTATAGCGGGCGTGGTAGCGGCTGGCTAGGGGCGGGGGAGCGGTGGGTGAGCGGCCGGTGAGCGGTGGGGCGGCCCCATCCATCTGGCATCGCGGCGGGCAATCCTGTATGGCGCGGGCCATGGTCCAGACTTTCGATGCATATGATCCCCCGCAAGACCCGCTCGAGGTGATCCATGAGGATCACGAGATGCTGGTGGTGAACAAGCCCTCGGGCCTCTTGTCGGTGCCGGGCAAGGGCGAGCATCTGGCCGATTGCCTCTTGGCGCGGATCGAGGCGGCCTATCCCACCGCGCTCTTGGTGCATCGGCTCGACCGGGATACGTCCGGGGTCATGGTCTTTGCGCTGACGCCCCATGCCCAGCGGCATATGTCGAAGCAATTCGAGAAGCGCATCCCGAAAAAGACCTATGTGGCGCGGGTCGAGGGCCATCTCGAGCCCAAGACCGGGGTGGTCGATCTGCCGCTTATCGTGGATTGGCCGAACCGGCCGCTGCAGAAGGTCTGCCACGAGACGGGGCGGGCGGCGCTCACTGAATACCGGGTGCTCAAGGCGCGGGATGGCGAGAGCCGGGTGCGGCTGTCGCCCAAGACCGGGCGGTCGCATCAGCTTCGGGTGCATATGCTGGCGTTGGGGCATGTGATCCTTGGCGATCCTCTCTATGCCACGGGGGCGGCGGCAGAGCATCCGCGGCTCATGCTGCATTCGGAGGAATTGCGCATCCGGCATCCCGATGGCGGGCAGGGCATGCAGTTCCGCGCCAAGGCGCCGTTCTAGCGGCGCAGCACCCGGTCGGTGAGGTTGAGCCGCTGGGCGACGATGGGCGCGATGGTCTCGGCCAGGGCGGGATCGGCGGCGGTCAGCTCGGCCAGCTCATCGAGCCGGTTGGCGGCGATCAGCGACAGCGCATCCATCCGCGGGCTGCCATCGGCATGGCGGGGTAGGGCGGCGACGGGCTGGATCAGCTCGGGGCGCGGCTCGGGCGTCAGGGCGGCGAGGGCTGTGGCATCGAGATCGGTTTCCACGAACGCATAGAGCCCGACACCATGGGCCGGCAGCGCATAGGTGGCGAGCGCCAGATCGCGGATCTGGTCATGGGCCAGAAGGGCGCGGCGCAGCGTGGGGCCGTCGCGCTCGATCCGGTCTTCGGTGCCTTCGCCATCGGACCAGTTCATCAGCCGCCGCGTGATGAAATTATAGGCCCGCTTGCCGGTGGCCATCCAGATCCGCGCGGGCAGCGCCTTTTGCGCCAGCATCCGGTGTTCCGAAGGGGTCAGCAGATCGGGCGCATAGGCGCGTTTCTGTTTCAACAGGTGGCGCAGGTCCTCGCGGGCCATGACGCGGAAGAGCTGGCCGCGGCGGCGATGCACCGAGGCGAGCTGAAAATCGATGACGGCGGCGCGGCCCTCGGGGGTGCGCAGCCAGTTCTGCGGCTTGGCGATGTCATTATGGGTGACACCGGCGCGGCGCATCTCGCGCAGGAGCCGTTTGGCGTCGCGATACCAGGCGGCATCGGCGGGCTTGGCCAGTTGCAGCGGCGTGCCGCGTGTCCAGCTGCGCAAGAGCCCGGTGCGGTCGGCGCGCACCAGCATCGGGCAGCCTTCGATCCCCTGCACCGCCTTGAGCGCGCGGATTTCCTTGCGCGCGAGCGCCCAGGCGATGGGGCGGGCATAGGCCGGCACCCCGTCGAGCTTGCGCAGCACCACCGGGAAATCGGGCACGCCCTCGAGCTCGCCCGAGATGGTTTCGGAAAAGATGTCGCGCTTGTGCACGGTGTCGGGCAGGAAGGGCGCCTGCGCCATGTCGGGGGTGATCCGGGTCATGGCCCGTCTCTTAGCCGCAAAGCGGGGGCTGGGGAAGATGTGCCGTGGCGGGCGGCATCGCTTGGGGCCTCGGGGGGATTTGGGTATTTGGACCCAGAAAGAGGCCAGGAGCTCAGAGCCTGTGCCACTGTTCGGGGATCAGGTCGGGATTGTGCAGCGCCTGGGTGGCGAACCAGTTGCGCGGCGCGACCACCAGTTTGTCGGGGTCGGGGTTGAGCCAGGCCCCCCACCAGGAGAAGGTCGAATTGGCGATGACGTGATGGGCGCAGCGCGCCATCAGCGCCATGTCGAAATGGCCGGTGGCCTCGTCATTGAGATCGACGATGACCTGATCCTGACCGAGATCGAGATTGTCGCGCGCCCAGGCCGGATCATTGGAAAAGATGAAACAGGTGAGCGGCTTGCCGAGCGTGGTGGCGAGGTGATCGGCGGCGGCGCGGTAGTAATCGGGGGTGCAGGCGGCATAGGCGCCCGCCGCTATATAATCGCCGCGCCGGACATGGAAGGAGACCGGGCAGGGGGCGGCGTCGATCTGCGCCGCCATGGCGGCATTGGGCGCGTCGAGCGCTGTCGTCAGTGTCAGATCGCGGCGCAGGGCGTCGGTGTCGGGGCCGAAATACTGTTCGGACTGCCAATAGCCATGCAGATAGGTGCCGCGCGGCAGGTTGAAGAATTCCGGGTCGACCCCGAGCCCGCGTTCGCGGTGAAAGCGCGGGCTGCGGCCAAATTTGCGCCAGAGCGCATAGCGCAGGGGCCCGTCGGATTTCGCCGGCGGCAGGGCCACGTCGCGGCGCAGCCGGGCCTTGGCGAAATGGGTGAAACAATCGCCCCGGTCGCGGCTTCCGGCCACATAGCGCGCGTCGATCATCAGGTCGCAGCCGAGCCGGTCGGCGAGCGCCCGGCCTGCGGCATATTGAAAGAGCTGATTGCCCGCGCCGCCGAAGAGCCGGGAGGTGATCACCTGCGAGGGGGGCGGTGTGTCAGTCATGCGAAGCATCCGGGGCGGCAGAGCTGGCCGAGGCGTGGCGCACGGCGCGGCGGTAGCGCCCCCGCAGCCATTCGCGGCGCAGCTTTTCAAGGACGGGTTTGCGGGCGCTCTGGATGGTCGAGCCTTCGAGCTGATCGGCGATCTCGGAAATGCCCGAGGGCAGAATCATCGCCGGGCGCAGCCCGGTCTGCCAATGGCTCTGGACAAAGGTATCGACGGGGCGGTCAAAGCGGTCGGAGGCGGCGAGCAGCTGCTCGGCGCTGGCGCGGGTGACGAGCTGGGCCGTGGTGCGCAGGCCGGCCATTTGCGGCAGCAGAAGCTGGCACGCGCCCTGGGTCGCGATGAGCCGGGCCGGGCCCCGGGCCGGGCGGGTCTGAAACTGGATATAGCCGAAACGGTCGAGGTGATCGCGGCCAAGCGTCAGCGCCTGGGCGAAGTGTTCGGGGTCGAGCCCGGCGTCATCCTCGAGGATCAGCGCGTGATCGAGATCGCGGCGCAGGATCTCGGCCCAAATCTGCCGGTGCGACAGAAAGCAGCCGATCTCGCCCATGCGCAGCGGGAACGGGTAGCGCGGGGCGAAAAGGCCCGCGTCGACGCGGGCCCTCAATTCTCGGTCATCCATCGCGGCCCCATCCACCGCCGGCCAGATCTCGGCCGGCAGGCCGCAGCTGTCGCGGAGGCGGTGGGCGTTCTCACGCCGCGCCGAGGCGCGGGTGAGATGCAGGATGAAGGCGTGGCCGGTCACCGGGGATCAGGCCTCGTCGGGCCAGCCCGAAACCGCCTTGACCTCGAGGAAATCCTCGAGCCCCCATTTGCCGCCTTCGCGCCCGTTGCCCGACTGTTTCATGCCGCCGAAGGGCGAGCCGAGGCCACGGCCCTTGCCGTTCATCTCGACCATGCCCGAGCGCAGCGCCAGCGCCGCCCGTTTGAGCCGCGCGGGATCTTGCGTCTGGACGTAGTTGGTCAGGCCATAGACCGTGTCATTGGCCATCTCGAGCGCCTGCTCCTCGTTGTCGAACGCCATGATCGACAGCACCGGGCCAAAGATTTCCTCGCGCGCGATGGTCATGTCCGGGGTGACATCGGCAAAGACCGTGGGCTTGATGAAGAAGCCACGGTTGAGCCCTTCGGGACGGCCAGTGCCGCCCGCCACGAGCCGCGCGCCTTCGTCGATGCCGGTCTGGATCAGGTCCTGGATCTTGTCGAACTGGGTCTTGTTGACCACCGGGCCCATATGGTTGCCGGATTGATCAGCGGCGGCCACGGTGACCGATTGGGCCACTTCGGCGGCGGTCTCGACGGCCTTATCATAGATCGAACGTTCGACCATCATCCGGGTCGGCGCGTTGCAGGATTGGCCGGTGTTGTTCATGCAATGCAGCACGCCGCGTTTGACGGCCTTGTCATCGGCATCGGCAAAGATCAGGTTGGCACCCTTGCCGCCGAGCTCGAGGCTCACGCGTTTGAGCGTGTCGGCGGCGGATTTCGAGATCAGCTTGCCGGCGCGCGACGAGCCGGTGAAGCTCACCATATCCACATCCGGATGGGCGGTGAGCTGGCTGCCGACGCCCGCGCCATCGCCGTTGACCAGGTTGAAGACACCGGCGGGAATGCCCGCCTCATCCACCATTTCGGCAAAGAGCATGGCCGAGAGCGGCGATTCCTCGGAGGGTTTGAGCACCATGGTGCAGCCCGCGATGAGACCGGCGGCGACCTTGAGCGAGATCTGGTTCATCGGCCAGTTCCAGGGCGTGATCATCGCCGCGACGCCGATCGGTTCATGCACGATACGGTCGTTGGGGGCGTGATCGCCGAGCGGCGCGACCCAGTGAAACTCGCGGCCCGCCTTGATCAGCGCATCCATGTGCCAGCTGCCGGCGCCGACCTGCTGGGTGCTGGCCATGTCGATGGGGGCGCCCATCTCGAGGCTGATCGCCTGGGCCATTTCCTCGCCGCGCCGCTTGTAGATGTCGCGCAGTTTCTCGACCTTGGCGATGCGGTCTTCGACCGGGGTGCTGGCCCAGGCCGGAAAGGCGCGTTTGGCCGCCGCCACGGCGGCGTCGGTGTCGGCCTGATCGCCGAGCGAGATCACCGCGCAGGGCTCTTCGTTGGAGGGGTTGATCACCTCATGATCGCGGGCTGCTGCCGGTGCCGTCCAGGCCCCGTTGATATAGAATTCTTTCTTCTCGATCATGCCTTCGCTCCTCATCTGTCAGACGCGGGCCCGGCCCGCTGGATTCGCGTCACCTTGTCACCGCTGGCGCGGGGCTGCAAGCGCCCTTGGGGGGTGCAAACGGGGTGGCCCTCACCTATCTAGAGGCGTAAGGCTTGCACGATCTTCAAACGAAGGAGAGTATTCATGGCACTTCGCATCAACGATGAAATTCCCAACCTGAACGTCACCACCGACCAGGGCAGCTTTGATCTGCATGATTGGGTCGGCGACAGCTGGGCCATCCTGTTTTCGCACCCCAAGGATTTTACCCCCGTCTGCACCACCGAGTTCGGCGCGGTCGCCCGGCTCGCGGATGAGTGGGAGAAGCGCGGCACCAAGGTCATCGGCGTGAGCGTCGATGGCGTTGAGGACCACAAGAAATGGAAGGGCGATATCGAGAAAGTCTCTGGCGCGGCGGCCGGGTTCCCGATCATCGCCGATGACGGTCTCGAAGTGTCGAAAGCCTTCGACATGCTGCCCGCCGAGGCCTATCTGCCCGATGGCCGCACGCCCGCCGACAGCGCCACCGTGCGCAGCGTCTTCATCATCGGGCCGGACAAACAGGTCAAGCTGATGATGACCTATCCGATGACCGTGGGCCGCAACTTTGGCGAGATCGTGCGGGCGCTCGACGCGCTGCAGACCTCGACGGGCAAGGGCGTGGCGACACCGGCGGACTGGACCATGGGCGAAGATGTGATCATCCCGCCGTCGGTCAGCGATGCGGATGCCAAGGCCAAGTTCGGCGCGTTCGACGCCGTGCTGCCCTATCTGCGCAAGACCAAGATGCCGGGCTGAGCCTGAAGGCCAGATGTTCCGCACCGCGCCGTCTGAGGGGCGGCGCTGACAGAGAATAAAACGCAAGCGCCCTCGCAGATATCTGCGGGGGCGCTGGTGGTTTAGAGGGGGGCTGTGGGGGGCTTCGGTGTCACTTTGCAAGCTGCACCTTCTGCGTATTACCGACATGTGTTTAGCAGGTCAGGCATTATCGTAGTAAGCGATCAATTCTTCACAGTAGGGAACATTCGCCTCCGGAAATCCATTCGCAATGAGATATTTTTTGAATTCCCGAGCAGAATGATTCGACGCATTGGTGGCCTTCCAGCAGTGAAACATATGAAGTATCTCGAATGACCCTATAAAATTGGGCATTAGGTGGCGATCTATGGCGCTCGCGGAAACCGAAAGTACACCCAAATAATCCAGAAGTTTGGAGTGAGAAATCTTTCCGGAAGCACGATGCTGCAAATTCGAAGGTTCAGGTACATCAAGTGACCGGCCGAACCCGTGGGCGAATTGATTTCGAAGTTCCCTCATCTTTTCAAGCTTTGAGACTGGAAACATTTTGGAGGTGTCTGTAGCGCTAAAAAGTCGCCTAAAGTTGGCTTCTCTCTTGCTCCAAGTATCTCGAGTGAGCAATTTCTGATCGGCTTCGTAGTCGATCTCTACACCGCGTTTCAGCAGCGAAGTGCCATCAAGTGCACCGGTCGCCCCGAACCGGCAAAGAGGATCCGACATCAACGCGCTTCGACAAATCCTACTCATGTACGCTTCGTGAAAGGTTACTGCCGAGGCAAGGGCCGAGAGGCGAAGCCAGTTTCCAAGAGCTTCGTTTGCCGTCAACCACTCGCCAACTGTTTTCGGAACCCGTGAAATGTCCGGCCCACTGGCTTGGAAAATGGTTTCTGTCGAAATCTCGGCATTTGATTCTTTCTCCTGCCTAGCGAGGTAACGAGCATTTTCTGTCATTACGACGAACGACCAATAATGCTCGTTTATCTCAGTCTGTCGGTCATTGAACTCACTGATGGCGATACTTCTTGATCGCAGCGGAACATATCTATTAAAAGTCAAAAAAATTGTCTCCCATTGCAGCAAGGTTGGCGCACAACCCAATAACTAAAGCTGACTATGATCGCTAGTTCATCTAGCGGCATGATTACGGATCTTCCTGCATAATTCTCCTATCCGAAGCAATCGAGAGGTTTGGCCCCAAAGCGACCATTCCCACGTCGTCCGCGCGCCTTGGTCTGCACCATATCTGCTAACGGTCTACGTCGGTTTGGCGGAAGCTATACCTTGAGAAACCCTACGGGCGTCCTGCGCGGAGGGACAGCAGCCCCGACAGCACGATGAGGGCGATGCCTGAGAGGGCGATGGCATCGGGGGCTTCGGCAAAGAGCAGGAGCCCCCAGAGCAGCGCGAAGCCCACATAGGCGAAGTCGAAGGCGCCGATGAGGGCGGGGGGTGCGTTTTGATAGGCAAAGGCGGCACCGACGCCGCCGATCACCAGCGCCACGGCCATGAGCGCGAGCGCGGCCCAGGCGGGGCCGTCGAGCGCGGCCCAGGGGGCGAAGAGAAATCCGCCCTGGCCGGGCAGCGCCAGAGAGGCCGCGCTGATCGTGATGCCGGCGAGGATAAAGCCGAGGTTGAGCCAGAGCGCGAGGGTCAGGGGCGGCTCGGCCCGGCAGCGGGCGCGGGTGAGCAGCATCGCCGCGGCATAGAGCATCGCGGCGCAGAGCGGCGCGAGCGCCCAGAGATTGAACGCCTCGGGGCCGGGGCGCAGGATCAAGAGAACCCCGGCAAAGCCCAGAGCGACCGCGAACCAGCCGAGCGGCGCGACGCGGCCGCCGGGCAGCAGCCCGGAAAACAGCGTGATGAAGAGCGGCAGCGTGTAATAGGCCGCCGCCGCCACCGACAGATCGAGATGCGGCAGCGCCAGGTAATAGGCGATCCACATGCTCACCAAGAGGGCAGAGCGCAGCGCCACCCAGCCCAGGGCGACAGGCCAGAGCGGCACCCGGCGCGCCCGCATCAGCCACAGCAGAAGCGGCAGGGCGAGCAGGGAACGCAGAAGGAAAATCTGGCCCAGCGCAAAGCCGCCCGCCAGCGCCTTGACCAACGCATCGCCCAGCGACAGCGCCAGAACCGTGCCAAGGATCACCGCCACGGCGAGGCCGATCCGGTCATCAGCAGGGGCAGCAGGAGAGAGGGGGGCGGCAGGGGGCATGGGATCACTCGGCACAGGGATATGCTGCGAGACTAGGCCGGGGCGGCGATCCTGCCCAGAGATTTTCCGCGTTTCAGCGCCCGCGGGGCCGGACAGCTGACCAAACCTGTCAGCGTGAGGAATGCGGCGCAGGAAAGGAGCGGGCAAAAACAAACCCCCGAGGCCGGGCCGCGGGGGTCGTTTCTTCGAAAAACGTGTTCGAAGCCGGTCTTAGAGAAGACCTTCGCGCTGGGCTTTCTTACGCGCCAGTTTCCGGGCACGGCGGATCGCTTCAGCTTTCTCGCGCGCTTTTTTCTCAGAGGGTTTCTCGAAATGTTGCTTGAGCTTCATTTCCCGAAACACACCTTCGCGCTGCAGCTTCTTTTTCAGGGCACGGAGCGCCTGATCGACATTGTTGTCACGAACACTAACCTGCATGTGGTTTTCACCACCTTTCTAAGTTTGAGTTGCAAGAGATTGCAGGAAACAGCCGTATAACAAGGCGAATCGTTCTTGTCCAGCCTGTTGGCGGCGGGCGCACAGGTTGAACGCGGCGGCTTTCGGACAAGTTTAGAGACAGGTTTGCCGATCTGTCGCTTGCGGGTTTTGTCAGAGCTTAGGCCTGCCGAGGCGCGGTGGGAATACGGGTTTTCTCGGGCCGGGCTGCACGCTAGGGTCGGCGCGTTGGAGGATGCGATGGCGCAAGATGTGAAATCACGGCTTTTGGCGGCGATCAAGCCGCATGTGGCCTTTGATGGCTGGGGCCCAGAGGCCTTTGCGGCGGCGGTGCAGGAGGCGGAGATCGCGCCCGAGCTGGCCCGCGCCGCCTGTCCGCGCGGTGCCATCGATCTGGCCGTGGCCTATCATGAGGCGGGCGATGCGGCGATGGTCGCGGCGCTCGACGCGATGGATCTGGACGAGATGCGGTTTCGCGACCGAATCGCGGCGGCGGTGATGGCGCGGCTCGAGGCGGTAGACGATCCCGAGCTGGTGCGCCGGGGGATGACGCTTTTCGCGCTGCCGCATCACGCGGCCGAGGGCGCGGCGCTCATCTGGGGCACGGCGGATCGCATCTGGACCACGCTTGGCGACAGCTCGCGCGATGTGAACTGGTACACGAAACGCGCGACGCTGTCGGGGGTCTATAGCAGCACAGTGCTCTATTGGCTCGGCGATCACAGTGCGGATCATGCTGACACCCGCGCCTTTCTCGACCGGCGGATCGAGGATGTGATGCGGTTCGAAAAGCTCAAGGCGGGGCTGCGTGACAATGCGCTCTTGTCCGGGCTGATGGCCGGGCCGCTCAAGCTGCTCGACCGGGTGCGCGCGCCCGAGATCACGCCACGCACCGGCATGCCGGGGCGCTGGAAAGGGCATTAGGCCGCGGGCGAGACGCATCGCGGGGACCTCCAGAAACACCTGATAAGACGGAAGGCAGAGCGCAGATGGACAAGGCAATGACAGCGGTTGAGATCACCCAGCCGGGCGGGCCGGAGGTGTTGCAGATCACCCAGCGGCCGATGCCCGAGGCGGGGCCGGGCGAGGTGGTGATCCGCGTCGCCTGGGCCGGGGTCAACCGGCCGGATGCCTTGCAGCGGGCGGGGCTCTATGCGCCGCCGCCCTCGGCCAGCGATCTGCCGGGGCTCGAGGCTTCGGGCGAGATCGTGGCGCTGGGCGAAGGGGTTGGCGACTGGGCGCTGGGCGATCAGGTCTGCGCGCTTCTGCCCGGCGGTGGCTATGCCGAATACGTGACGACGCCTGCGGCCCATTGCCTGCCGGTGCCCGAAGGCATGGGGCTGCGCGAGGCGGCCTGCCTGCCGGAAACATTCTTTACCGTATGGTCCAATGTCTTCATGCGCGGCGGCCTGCAGGCGGGCGAGCGGTTTTTGGTTCATGGCGGCTCGTCCGGGATCGGCACCACGGCCATTCAGCTCGCCAAGGCCTTTGGCGCGCGGGTCTTTGCCACCGCCGGATCAGAGGCGAAATGCGCCGCCTGCCGCGATCTCGGTGCGGATCGGGTGATCAATTACCGCGACGAGGATTTCTCGGAGATCCTGCGCGCCGAGGGCGGGGCGAACCTCATCCTCGATATGGTGGGCGGCGATTACCTGCCGCGCAATGTGCGCGCGCTCGCCGATGAGGGGCGGCTTGTGCAGATTGCCTTTCTCAAGGGGCCGAAGGTCGAGCTGAACTTTGCCCAGGTGATGATGCGGCGGCTGACCATCACGGGCAGCACCCTGCGTCCGCAGAGCGATCTCGCCAAGGCGCGGATTGCCGAGGCGCTGCGCCGTGAGGTTTGGCCGCTCTTGGCCGCCGGGCGGATCGCGCCGGTGATGGATTCGGACTATCCGCTGGGGGAGGCGTCGCAGGCGCATGCGCATATGGAGGCGGGCGACCATATCGGCAAGATCGTCCTCAAGGTCGGGCCCGAGGCGTGATCACGGCGGCCATTCTGGGGCTGGCGGGCGTCAGCCTTGGCCTCTCGGCGCTGGCGCTGCGCCGGGCGCCACGGCTCGGCTGGGTCTTTGCGCCGCCGCCGCCCGTTCCGGCGGGGCCCGCCCAGTGCGAAACGCTTTTGACCTATCACAGCCATTTGGGGCAGGCGCATTCGCCGTCGATCCTGTGCCGTCCGGACGGGTTTTCGGTGCTCTGGTTCGAAGGTTCCGCCGAGGCGCAGGCCGATGTGGACATTTATGAGGTGAGCTTTGCCAAGGGGCCGCAGGGCTGGCAGGCGAGCGCCGCAGAGCAGCGCGTCGGGCGTCAGGCCCTGGGCCGGGCGATGCGGCCCCGGCAGCTTGTCGTGACGCTTGGCAATACGATCGAGGACGAGGCGCGGCGCGGTGCGGTCTTTTCGACGGTGGTGTCGGTGGGCGGCTGGGCGGCGGCCTCGGTGGCGCGGGTGATCCCGGGGCCGGGCGGGCCGCTCAGCGCCGAAAAGCTCAGCCTGTCGCCGATGCTCAACCGCTCGGCCTTGGTGAAATCGCCGATGCTGGCCTATGCCGATGGCAGTCACGCGCTCCCCGCTTATTTCGAGATGGGCCAGATGCATGGGCTCTTGGTCCGGTTTCATCCGGATGGCCGGGTGGCCGACACGCGGCGGATGGATGGCGCCGGGCTCAACCCCATTCAGCCGATGATCGTGCCGCTCGATGGACGGCGGGCGGTGGCCTTTCTGCGCGACTTTGATGTCAAACGCGGCTGCCTTCTGCGCTGTGAGACCGAAGATGGCGGCCAGAGCTGGAGCCCGGTCGAGACCACCGTGATCGCCAACCCGAGCGCGCCGGTGGCGGCGCTGCCCTTGGGCGATGGGCGTATCCTGATGGCCGGCAATGACGATCCCGACGCGCCCGCCGATCTCTGCCTGTCGATCAGCGCCGATGAGGGCAGAACTTGGCAAAGATGCAGGCGGTTTGAGGGCAAGAGCGGCGGGCTGCGCTATCCGATGCTGCGCCTGCTCGCCGAGGGCGAGATTGCGCTTTGCTATTCGCACGGGACCAAGGCGGGGATCTGCGTGCAGGTCATGGGCCGCGACTGGATCGAGGCCGGGGCGGGCAAGAAAGAGGGCGCGCCATGACGGATCGTTTGTCTACTCTTTATATGGGCGTGCTGCTGGGCTGGGTGCTGTTTTGCGGCTTTGCCCTCGTGGCGCGGCCGGACCAGGCGGCGATTGCGGGGCTGATCCTCGGCTTTGGCCTGACCCTCGGGCTGCGGCGCAACATTGCCATCAGTGGCGCGATGGCGGTGCTCGAGCCCATCGGCGTGGTGCTGCCGCTTTTGGCCTTGCGGCATATGGCGCTGGCCGTCTGTCCCGATCTCGCGCCCTGGCTCGGCCAGTGGCAGGCTTGGGAGCTGGCGGCGCTGGTGCTGCTCTATCCGGTCTTTCTGGCGGCCTCGATGGGGGTGTGGCGGGCCGAGCCCTACCGGCTCGGCTATCATCCGGTGCCTGTCGCCCTCATGGTCTTGGGGCTCTGCCTCTATGCGCTGGCCATGACCAACCCATTCCTCGCGTTGCTCGCCGTGGCCGCCCAGGCGCAGTGGGTTCTGCGCGCCGGAAGCAGCAATTGGTTCGACCATATCCTGCATGTTCTGGTGGTGCCGGCGGCTCTTTTCACGCTGCTTGGGCGGCTCTGGTGAGGCAAGGGGAATCGGCCCCCGCCGATTCCCAAACCCAAGCGATTGCGCCTTATTTTCGCCTTAATCCGGCGACGAACGGCGCGAAAGCCACGGGCGAACTCTAGCGGAAACCCGCCAAAAACAGTGCCCGGATGGATAGTCTGTGATCAAAACGTCACAACGCAGGGCATTGGCAATCAAACGGGCGGGGCTTCGTTGACCTGAATGGGCAAATCAAGCAATCAATCCCCCAAGCCGGTTCCTTCCAGAGTCGGTGGAACTTGAACACATTCCTGCTATTATGAGGAGGGACACCCTTTGAAAAAGCATCTGCTTAGCACCAGTGCCATCGCACTCGGTCTCGTCGCAGCTCCGGCATCCGCTCAAGAGTGGAACCTGGACTGGGGCGGTTACATGAACCAGCACGTCGCATTCGCTGACGTTTCCGGCACCGCCGCAGCTGGCATCGACTATGACGGCGTTGGCTTCCACAGCAACTCCGAAATCTTCTTCACCCCCTCGGTGACGCTCGACAACGGCCTGACCTTTGGTATCAACGTTCAGCTCGAAGCTGAAAACCAAAGCACCTCGGTTAACGCTGCAGGTACTTCCGGTACCAACAGCTACATCGACGAAACCTACATGATCATCTCGGGTGATACCCTGGGCCGCATCGAAATCGGTTCGGAAAACTCGGCTGGTTACAAGTCCATGGTTGGCGCGCCTTCCGTGACTTCGATGGCGATCAACTCGCCCTCGATCTCGGCCTTCATTCCGCTGTCGAACGTTCTGCCCTGGAACTTCCGTCAGGCTGGTATCTCGGCTTGGACCGAAGTTGGCGGCAACAACGACGTTGACCGTATCAGCTACTACACCCCCGATTTCAACGGCCTGACCGTTGGTATCTCGTATGCCCGCAACAACGGCGGCAACGCTGTCGGTTCGCACAACAACAGCGTTGTTGGTTCGGCCACGCTCGAAGACATCTTCGACATCGGCGTGAACTACAGCCAGACCTTCGGCACGACCAGCGTCTCGCTGGCCGCTCGCTACGGTTCGGCTGAAGCAATTGCTCCTGCTGGCTACGATCCCGAAACTTGGGGTATCGGCGCACAAGTGGGCTTCGGTGACTTCACCGTTGGCGCACACTATGCTGAAAACGACAACGCGGCTTCGGGCGCGGCTGGCGACCAGTCCGGCTGGAGCTTCGGTGGTACCTATGACGCCCCCGGCGCATGGGCCTTCGAAGCCCTCACCTTCCAAGGTGAGTTCGACATGACCGGTACCGGCGCAGCAGACGAAGAGTACACGGCCTATAAAATCGGCGCGAGCCGCGACATGGGCCCGGGCGTTGACTGGGACATCTATGCCATCTACGCGGAAGCTGACGACAAAGGCACCGCAGGCACCGATCTCAAAGGTACCGTTATCGGCACCGCGATCAACCTGAGCTTCTAATCTCTGGTTCGATTTGCTAATAGGCGAGGGGGGCG